>JAIQGL010000002.1 GCA_020072585.1 Terriglobia bacterium
AGGTCTGACTAATCTCCGTGTCGAGGTCCTACTGCCTCACTGCACGAGCCCAGCCTGCAACCTGTCTGCTCCAGATTCCTGTTCCGGAGCATATCGCCTCAGAACTTGCTCCTTATTCATGCCATCTCCGTGGTGAAAATTCCCGCACCTGGCAATTCCGGCGATCTCCATCATTCCTCTCGCGCTGCCATGCTTGTTCGCGTCACATTCCACGCCGCCAGCTGGAGCGTATAGGCCAGTTGGGTTATCTGCCGGTGGTCCAGTTTGCCCTCGATGATCGCTCCCTGTAGCCTCTTGATCCCCACCTGTATGCTGTCCGGGTCTTCCATTGTTCCCAGGTCAAGGGTTGCCGTTTTGGCCTCTTCCAGGCGTTCGTGTATGTGGCAAAGCTTCCTGCCTCTCACCCGTGGTGATCCGCATCCACTGCCGTCCAGGTATATATGTTGGCATCGGGCGGCGCGTTGTGCTTTTTCCAGGTTCCGGCGCAACGTTTCCTGGCGTTGCCACTGGTGGTTTTCCACCATGCGCAACCCTGCTTCAAACAGCTTGTGCTCGTCATAATCCACCAGGGACCCGTGCGGACTCCTTTTTGCGTATTCGTGCTCTTCCAGGAATTTCTTGTATTCCAGAAATGCCTGGTAAAACGCCAGGCATAGCTTGCCTTGGGTGGTTTGCTCCCACTTCTTGCGTCCTTCCTGTATGTAGGCGGCCTGCCCTGCCTCAAAGCGCCGCTGCAACTCCGCCGCTTCCTCTTCTGAATACCACTGCCCCTCGTACTCGTGTGTGGCTTTCGGGTCTTCTCTGCGGTCTCTCGGCCTGATCTCTTTCTCCTCAATTTCTGCTGGATGGCTCCCTGTGTTCCGCATCTTATTTCCGTTCATTTCGCATCCTCCTGTATTAAATTCCAATCCTGTAGTTATTCCTTGATCTGCGTTTCATCAGTGCTTATCTGCGGCAATGCTTTGTTTTAGGTTTTCTCCGTGCCTCCGTGGTGAAAATTCCGTTCTTTTCTGGTCCGTGTGATCGGCGTTTATCAGCGGTAAGGTTTTGTTCTTCAATTTCGGCGATGTTGGGCAATCATGGCAATTCTGGCGATTTTTTCGTCTACCTACCCCCTCCCCCCCCTATGTCAACCCAATACAACCCAAGGGAACCCAAGAGAACCCAAAGCTGAAAGAATCAGCAGAGGGTCGTGCTTCTAAAATGGAAAAACCCGGCTGCAAAAGCCGGGTGTCATAAACTAATAGAATCTTGGAGCGCAGGCGCCCTCGCCTGCGGCTTTTCTCTTCGGACGTCATTCCGAATAAAATACGAAACTACTCTAGCACCATTTTTCTCCGCTGCAACAAAAAAATCTGTGACCCTCTGCCTGTCAGAGCACGCTTGGTCAGGTTAAAGCAGATGGCCATCGGCGTGGTAGAATGTGTTCATGGCGAACACACGTAGCTCCACCCTCAGTATCCGCCTGAAACCGGCCACCAAGAAGCGGCTGGCCAGGCTGGCCAAGACCTCCGGACGAAGCTCGAACTTCCTCATCGCTGACGCGGTGGAGTCTTACGTTGCCGACCAGGAAAAGATGCTGGCGGAGGTCCGCCACGCGGACCGCAAGGTGAAATCCGGGCACTACATCCGGCATGAGGACATGAAGGCATGGCTCCTCTCCTGGGGCACGGACCACGAGTTGCCGCTTCCCAAATGCGTTTGCGGCGCGGCGCATGATGAACCGGCGTGCCGGTAGAGATCGTCTGGTCTCCTCAGGCGCTGGCCCGGCTTCAGGAAATCCGCGCCTACGTGGCGCAGGACAAACCTGAGGCAGCGGCGCGGTTGGCCACGCGCATCGTCGCCGTGGTTGAAGCTCTCCGGAACCATCCACGCCTGGGCCGGGCCGGAACCGAGCCGGGAATCCGCGAACTGGTCATCGGCGGCACTCCATATGTTGTGCTCTACCGCGTGCGCGGCAAGCGAGTCATCATCAGCACCATCTGGCACGGAGCACAGCGGAAAGAGTAGTGAAGGGTAGAGAGCGCCTGCAAGGCGCGGCATTCTTGAGCCCAGGCCGTAAGGCCTGGGTAAGCATGAACAAAGATTGAGCCCCGCGGGGCGGCACAAAAGGCCGGTTTGGTTCGTTTGAAGAAAGGACGCGCTCTTCAATTCTGCCAGCCACATTGACACCGCAAATCCCTGTCATCCTGACCGACCGCGCACGACCCTGAACCCTGAGCTTGCGAAGGGAATGGGGAAGTGCGTGGAAGTGGAAGGACCCCGAGGATGATTACATTACGAGTGCCGCATCAGGTAGTTCTCTTGACAATGTGTGATTTTGGCCGAGCCATGGTTCGTATCAGGGTACGGGCTTCAGGGAGCACAGAAGGAGTAAATTCATTCTTCTTCTGTCCACCAGCTTTCGATCCCGTCTTTAAATCTTGCAACGATTGCAGAGCCGTCATAAACAACTAAGCCAATACCACCATGCTGTTCCACCGCATGGGTGGCTGGAATTCGCCTGGCGTCTTGTTCACCCAGCAACTTCACAAGAACGACCTTGGCTGGTAGCACACGCTGCTTGATCTGGTGCCCAAATGGGTCACGGGTCATGTCACATGCCTCCTGCTTTACTCATCCTGAATAATCTCATCGATTGCGGTATCGACGTCAAGAGCATCTCGGCGTGCTGCATCAAAGATAGCCTCTACTCTATCCGTAGGATCGTCATCGCTGTTAATAAAGAGCATTACCTGATCTCTCACGTTTGACATCCTGAGCCAACGGCCAGCGCGACCTGTACCTATTACGACGTTGTACTTGCCTTTTAAGCTCGCAGTAAATTGGTCATCAGTAGCCGTTGGCTGCCAACGAATTTTTCCTTCATTCGTCGCCGTAACAAGGTAGTCCAAAAACGTGCTGTCTTTATCTGTAATCATTCACTTACCATCCTCAGCTCGATTTCGGGCTTCACCAAGGGCACTACTCAGTAACTCTGCCACCTGCAATTGTGTGCTAGACAGGCGTTTAAGTTTGGCTGGCCTGAAATCATTCACATCTGGTGCCGCAGCCTCATTTGCGATTGAGTTTACAAGGCTACTCGCATTCAAGATGTCATTCCTTCGATCCGCCGATAATCCCTTGGGCCATCTAGTTAAGCTTTCCCTACAGCTAGTCATGATTTCCTGCGCCCGTATTCTCACGGCCATCCATTCCCGTTTGTTTAGATAGTCTCCAATTTGTTCAATATTTCGGCGCGCTTGTTGTAGTTCCTCTGCTAGATTTCTTTTTTCAGCTAAAACCTTCGCATCTTCAGCTGCCTTTTTTGCCCCTTTCGCAACGTGAAGTACGAACAAGCTGAGGGCGAGACCGGCCACGCTCGCAAATGTCCCTATAATCGTCCACGAGTCAACGCGGGTGATGGAGCAAACCGATAAAAAGAAAAGAAAGGCGTGCATAAAAAGTGCTTAGACTTAACTATTTTACTTAGCCAGTCATTTTGTTCCAATGTTCACATCCGAGTTGCAAATTATAACGTGTGCCCAGTCTAAATAGACAAATCTCCATAAAATCCTGCTCATATTCGCTCGCACCGTGACAGCGCATCCCTCTCACGATAAATGTCTGGGCACGACTTTAGCGTTTAGCCCGGCGCGAGCATCGCGAGCAAGGGCTGCGTAGTCGTGCCGAAAGACGCAGACAAAGATTTTTCCTTACGCCGTAGGCTTGCGCGCAGCGAAGCGGAGTGCACACAAAAGATGTGCCGCCCCTGCGGCGCTCGCAATCTTAAAACCCAACTTCCCAGGACTCACGTCCTAGGGCTCAATAATTCCGCCCTGCGGGCTGCGATACATAAAGCCTTAGAGCTTATCGATTTTTCGCTTGACATTCGTCTATCTATCAATAACACTGTTATCGAATGAAAACGTATTCGACGCGCCAAGCCTCCAAGATGCTTGGGCTTTCTTGGGTCGCCCTGGCGCATTACATCAAGGTAGGAAAAGTGCCTCCGCCGCAGATATTCAATATCGGCGGTAAGAATATCCACGCCTGGACTGAGGCCGAAATTGAACACGTCCGCAAGCTCCTGCCTAAGATCGCCAACGGCAGGAAAACCCGTTACAAAAAAAGCAATCAGCAATCAGCAGTCAGTACTGAGCAATCAGCAAAAACAAAGACACCGGCGAAGACGCCGGTGCCAAACAAATCTCGTAACCCTAAGAAGAAGCAACCATCGCCCAAAGCTAACGCTAAGAGCTAATGGCTAACGGCTGAACCTTAACGGGCAGCGCCCGGTGCTACCAACACCGAACGCGCCCTAACCAAAACCGCCTACGGAGAGGCAATTATGGCTACCACTGAAGCTACACGTCCCGCCTTTTGGGTGCAACCCGCAGCAAGCACTCGCGCCGCAGCCCACTTCACTCAATCCTTAAAGCAGGTGCGCCTATGACCTCCGCGCGCCGCACCGGAAAATCCAGACGCAGAAAGCCTGCCCCATTTGGCAAGCTGCCTTTGTCCGTCACCAACCGCGACGGGAAAACCACCATCCGCCAGCTTGCTGACCGGCGTATCATCCGGCTGGGCGAGGTCCGAGGCAAGACCGTGGCTTACGTGGAGCTGTATACCTCCAAGCAGGACAGCCACTCTCTGAACATCCGATTCACTGACAAGACGCGTCTGGCTCTGGCCATCTCACCGGGCTTTACCATCAAGGCTCAGTATTACAAGGTAGAGGGCTTGGGTGATCCGCAGGTGCTCAAGCGCTGGCCGGAGATCAAAAGCGAATAATTGCCCTGACCCTCTGTGTGTGCCCATCCTTCGCGCTTTGCGAAGGATGGGATTCAAAGACTCGCGAGACACAAACTATGATCTTACCCCGCCAGAAACTCCGCTGTCTCCTTTAAAAACAAATCCAGCTGGTCATGGTGCACCCAGTGTCCGGCCTTCGGCACCTTGATCATGCGGCAGTTGCGCATGGCCTTTACGCGGGGATCTTCTTCTGGCACCGGAGCAAAACTTTCCAGTCCCCAGAAGAGCAGGGTGGGAGAGGCGATCTGTCCGTAGATTTCAGCGGTATCAGAAAGAGTATGGCCGAAAGGAGAGATGGCGCGGGCATAGTTATCAAACTTCCAGGTGAGGCAGCCCTCGGAGTCCCAGTTGGTGCCGTGCAGTGTGAGATGGCGCGCGACCTCATTGCTCAGGTGCGGATTGGCTTCCTTCATCCGGGCCATGGCGGCGTCAAGGCTGGGATACGATTTCAACTTGCGCTTTTCAATGTCACGCCGCGCTTCCAGCCAGTAGCGCAGCCTGCCGGAAGCTGGCCCATGCACGCGATGGGCTGGCGGGAATCCAATGCCTTCAATGGAGACGGCCTTGGAAACGCGGCCGGGATAGACGCCCGCGTAGTGCAGCACAACGATGCCGCCCAGGGAATGGCCGACGAGGCGGATCGGGAATTCGTCAATGATATCGAGCAGCGCGGAGAGATCGAGCACATGTTCAGCGACGTTGTACATTGCGCCGGGCGCCCAGGCGCTGTTGCCGTGTCCGCGCAGGTCAAGTGCGTAGACGTGGTAATGCTCGCGCAGGGAGCGCGCTACCCAGTCCCAGCTGCGGGCGTGGTCAAGCCCGCCGTGGACGAGCACCAGCGCGGGTTTGCCGTCTTGCCCGTAGTCCCAGAATTGCAGCTTCAAGCGATCAGAGTAAAAAAAGTGTGAGATCGGTTCCATTGTCATGGGTTCCATGTTTTTAAAGCGCGTCGCCACTAGCATTCTAACGTGCAGCTCTGGAGATTGACGATTTGACGGATCCGCTCGCTGGCCCTTAGACTCGCCATTCCGCGCTCGTGCGCACGGATCGGAGGCCCAAAAAATGTTGCCCAATGCATACGGACAAGCCATCAGTCTGGAGAGCGCCAGAAAAGCCGCAGCCGCGGCGCTGGCTGAAGCCGCCAGGAACCACTGGACCATGGCGGTTGCCGTGGTTGATCCTAACGGCACGCTGATCTACTACGAGAAAATGGACAACACGCAGCTGGGGAGCGCCAACGTCGCCGTCGCAAAAGCCCGGTCGGCGGCGCTGTTCAAACGTCCGACCAAGGCATTTCAGGATGCGCTGGCCGGTGGCGGGGCCGGTTTGCGCGTGATGGCGCTGGAAGGCGCGGTGCCGGTGGAAGGCGGACTGCCTCTGCTGGCCGATGGCAAAATCGTTGGCGCGATTGGCCTCTCCGGCGACACCAGCGAACACGATGGCCAGTGCGCCCAGGCAGGCGCGAGCACCATCAAATAAGTATTAGAAATTTTGATCTGCCAAGCTCGCTGCCCGCAGGGTGGCGAGCTCTTTTTTTTACAAGCGAAAGAGCTAACGCCCCTGCCCGAGTTCAAGTGAAAGTTTTTTCGGCACTTCATTTTCAATTTCTCGCCCCCGGTTTTTGGGCTTTCATCGGGGCGTGAGCTGTGGCACCATGAATTTTCCCCGCAGGAAGGACCCTTATTTATGGTGCGCCGCGTTCTTATCTTCGTAGTACTGGCCTCTTTGGCGCAGACTTTGTACAGCCAGCGGGAGTCCAGTCGGCCCGTTCCTGTGGATCTGAAGGTCCCTGATGTTGAGATCGTCAATCAGGAAGGGCAGCACCTGCGCTTTGATTCCGGCGTAATCAAGAACCGGACGGCGGTGATCAGCAGCTTTTTCACCACCTGCACCTCTTTCTGTCCGCTCACGCAGCAAAACCTGGGCAGGCTGGCCAAGGTCCTGGGCAAACGCATGGGCAGCGACGTGGTTTTTATCTCTGTAAGTATTGATCCGGTCAATGACACGCCCGCACGCATGAAGGAATGGAGCGAAAAATTCCATACCGGCCCGGGATGGACACTGGCGAGCGGCAACAAGAGCGATATTGAGTCGCTGCTTAAGTCACTCGGCTTGTATGTTGAACTGGCGGGCAGACATCAGTCGGCGGTGATTATCGGCAATCCCACAGCAGGCTGGACCCGCGCCAGCATCTGGGCAGAGCCGGAAAAATTACAGAAAGTCATCGACGGTGGATACTCTTCCGGCCACGCCGTAAACGGCGATAGCGCACGCTCACAATAAGTCCCGAAATAACTACAGAATTTTGAAATCCAGCTTCTCAGGATTTCCGCTCGCCCATTTCTTTTGTGCGGCATAACCATGGCCATAAAACTTTTGTACTGCTCCTCTCTGCGCAAGCTGTCATTCGCTACCAGCCAGCAACCCAAGCTGCTGGATTCACATCACAGCTTGTACCCCTGATAGTTGGGAGCGGGAGCGCCATGTCTCGGTCAAGCACGTTTTTCCGTCTATTGCAGTTTTTCTTCATTCCTATTCTTATTGCTCTTTGTGGTTGCGGCGGGGTCGGCGATGGCACCGGCGGTGGTAACAAAGGGCCTTCACAAGCTGTGATCGCATTCGCCGTCAAGCCAGACATCATTATTCAAGGGCAGAGCACCACGCTTTCCTGGCAGGTAACGAATGCCAGCACGTTTTCCATTTCGCCTTCGGTAGGGACCACTCCGCTGCCCATGACGGGCCAGGCCACGGTTTCTCCGTCGCAGACAACCACATATATCGCCACTGCGGCCGATGCCCAGGGCCGGACCGTAACATTTCCTCTCACGGTCACGGTAATTGCTGCCGGTTCTGCTCCCACAATCACGATGAGCGTCTCGCCCGGAGTCGTGGCTGCCGGACAAAACACTACTTTGTCCTGGGCCAGCACCAACGCCACCGCAGTCACTATCTCGCCCTCCATCCTGGCTGATGACGTCACCTCGGTTGCCCTGTCCGGGTCGATTAATCTTGTTCCCACCGCGACCACTACGTATACCGCCACGGCCACCGGGGCCTCCGGAGTGCTGGTGCAAGCATCGACCACGGTCAATATTCTTGGCGTGACTCTCACGGCTACGCCCAGCAAGGTGGGCCCCGGCCAGAGCGCCAGCTTGAGTTGGACAAGCACCAACGCCACAGCTCTGAGCATTGATCAGGGAGTTGGGGTGGTGAACGGACCGAGCGGCAGTCTAAGTGTTTCGCCCGCGGCCACAACTATCTATACGATTACCGCCACCAACGGCACGGCCACGGCAACGGCCACGGCTACCGTGAATGCGCCGCTGGCAGTTACTTTGAAAGCGAATCCTGAAAATATTGCTCCGGGCGGACATTCAACTTTGACCTGGGTGGCCCAGGGCGCAGCTTCTCTGAGCATCGATCAGGGCGTCGGAGCGGTTACCGGCGCGAATGGCAGCGTCTCTGTCTCGCCGGCACAAACTACTACCTACACCATCACTGCCATGGATGCGCAGGGCACCATTACCACCAGCGCGGCGACGGTAAGCGTTGGCATCAATACCGGCTTGCAGGGCATTCAACACATCATCGTGATGATGCAGGAGAACCGCTCGTTTGACAGCTATTTCGCCAAGCTCGGTGACTATGCTGCTTCGCGCGGTATCGCCAATTACCAGATCAATGCCGGCTATGACGCGAATATTTTGCTGCCCCTTATCAACGGCGGGACGGGCCATCTTTTCCACGAACCCACCGTGCGAACGGAAAATCTCTCGCCCGCCTGGAATGAAAGCCATTTCGACGTGCATCAACTGCCGGACGGCACGTTCAAGATGGACCGCTTTGCCCTGACGACTCATTCCGTGGACCACAACTTTGATCAGAACGGCCTTAGGGCGCTCGGACAATATGATCAGACGGACCTGCCCTATTACTACGAACTGGCCACTCAGTTCGCCACCAGCGATTCGTTCCATTCTTCGCTGCTGGCCAACACCGTGCCCAACCGCCAATATATGTTCTGTGCTACCTCGCAAGGTAGAATCTTTCCCTCACCCGCCGGGTCTCCGCAGTGGACGTGCCCAACCATCTTTTCCAGCCTGCAAAATGCCGCGGTGAAATGGGCTTACTACAATAAAGACGGCATTTTCCTTGCTTCGTTCACCGATTGGAACAATCCGGCCATCCAACACAAGACCTTCCCCATGCAAGCCTACTTTGACATCCTGGCCCGGCCCACCGCCGATCAGGACCTTGCTTCTTTCGTGTGGATCGATTCCGGTTCGGGCGGCACCGGCCTGGATGAGCATCCGGATACCAACATCCAAAAGGGAGCAGCCTACGTTAAGACCATCATCGATGCCCTGATGAACAGCCCGGCCTGGCACGATTCCATCTTCATTCTCGTTTATGACGAAGGCGGCGGGCTTTATGATCACGTGCCGCCCTTCAAAGTAGTTGCTCCGGACAATACTCCGCCGGCGCTTGGCCCCGGCGATCTGCCCGGCGACTTCACCCTGAGCGGGTTCCGCGTTCCCATGATCGTGATTTCACCTTTCGTGAAGCCGCATTTTGTCTCCCACACCAGCCGCGAGTTGACTTCGATCCTGAAGTTGATTGAAACCCGGTTCAACCTTGCTCCTTTGACCGCGCGTGATGCCGCGGCCGACGATATGACGGAGTTCTTTGACTTCATCAATCCGCCGGCATTCCTCACGCCGCCACCGCTTCCCGCCCAGCCAACCAACGGCCTGGACGATATGACTAAAGAAGCTCCGCCGCAGTAGCGCGGAGTTCGCGCAAAAGGGAGGGCCGCAAACTCAAGCGTTGTGGCCTTTTCTTTTCGGGTAGCATAGTGCCAGGGCGGAATTGGCTCTGTGCTCATTACATTTCTCATCATCTTTTCTGGCGTGCTGTTGTTGCAGGTATTGCTGCAACTGATTTGCGTGCGTCTGGATGCCCGCAAATTCCCGCCTCCCGGCGCGATCATCAAGACTCCGCGCGGGCCCATGCACGTGCGGCAAATGGGCAGCGGTGGTCCGGCCATCGTGCTGGAAGCGGGCATTGCCGCTTCCACTCTTAACTGGACCCTCCTACAGCCGCGGTTGGCAGCGTTAACCAACACGTACAGCTATGATCGTCCCGGCTACGGATGGAGTCCTTTGCTCCGCAGAGAATGCACGCTCCAGCGCATGGTCGGCGATCTCCACGAACTGGTTGTTGCTCTCAACGTGCCCAGGCCGTATGTTCTTGCCGGACATTCTTACGCCGCTTACATCCTCCGTGTTTACGCAAATCGCTTTCCCGGTGAACTCGCCGGGATCATCCTGGTGGACCCGCTCACGCCCGAAGAATGGATCAAACCAAGGCGCTTTCAGCGCTGGCAGCTGCGCCGCGGCGTCTGGTTCTCGCGGGCTGGAGCGTTGCTGGGATCGCTGGGTGTGGTGCGCTTTTGCCTCTGGCTTTTAGAGCACGGCAGTACCGCCGTGCCGCGGCGTGTCCTGAGAACATTTGGCGTAAAAGCCAGTGAAACCGGGCACCGCATCCTGGGTGAGCTTACCAAGCTGCCGCCGGACACGGTTCGTCTGATCCGCGAGCGCTGGAGCCACGCTAAATTTTTCTGGACCATGGCCCGTTATATTCAAAACCTGCCCGCTTGCGCCGCGGAGGTCGCGGGCTGTGACATTCCCGCGCATATCCCGGTCACCGTGATCTCCGGCGCGCACCAGTCGCGCGTGCGCATAGCGGAGCACAAAGCCATCGCGGCCCGCTCTTTGCAGGGGAAACACATCATCGCCGCAAACAGCGCGCACTGGATTCACCTGGACCAGCCGGAATTGATCGTTGAAGCTTTCTGTGAAATGGCAGAAAAATTGAAGGCAGAAAATATCGAGAGCATTCAATAGCTCACTGTTGCTCTCCTTTTGTGTCCCTCTGTGTCTTCTAGTGGTAGAGAGCTTTCTAAAAATCCGTGTCATCTGTGTTTATCCGGGGTAAGGTTTTTACACTAAAAATTATTTCTGCAAGATTTCCTCCGTGTTCCTTGTGTCCTTTGTGGTTAAAGGTTTTGCGTATTAAAATTCGAACCGGGCTTCCACCATTCATGAAAAAAGTCGTTGAACGTGAGAAAAACAAAAACTACTACCGGGTGCTCCACGTCCCTATATGGATATGGGTCTTCTGGATTCTCCCTGGGCATCTCACTGCGGCCCTCTACGCGCATGGCCCTGATCGCCGCCATTGGATCTGGCTGGCGATCGTAACCACCGTATGCATCTGGCGCGGATTTGCCGGGTATCTGCCCGGCGGCGAGCCCCGGCCTTACATTACGCATTATGGCGAGCCCAAGCCCAACCTTTGGTATCGCGTGGTCTGCTACACCGCCGCGTGGATTGATCTGCTGGTGCCTTTCACCATTAACCTGATTGGTCTTGCCATTAATTTTTTCACCGGACGCTGGATCATCAACGATCTTTTCCTCAAGCTTTATTACCCGCTGGCCGCGGCCGTGGTGGTGGCGACCGTCCTCAATTTCACCCCCCGCGCGGGCCGTTCCACGCGCAATGAAGGCGCGGAAAAAGGCTGGTTTTACGTCGCCGTTTGGACAGTGGTTCCAACACAGCTTGCCGGCTGGGCCATGTGGCGGCTGGGAAAATACTTTGACCTCTCCACCGCCAGCCTGGGACACCTTCGTCTGGCAACTTTCCTGATTGTTGCCGGGGCTTTCTTCACTCTGGGCCTGTTGGGTAAGCTGCCGCGGACCCCGCGATACCACATTCCCGAGGGCGTCATCTCTGACATGCCGGTTTCCGCCGGCGCCTGAAGATTACAGCCGCCGCATTTCATTGGCAGCACCGATCACTTCGCCAGGCAAAACGCCACGATGGTGTTCCCGCGCTGGCCGGTTTTCTTTTCCGTCTTCGCAATCAGCTTCTGTTCAAGGTCATCTGGATCGGCGACCATCTCGCAGGCAACGATCTGTTTTTCTGTTGCGCCGTGATAGCACAATTCGCAGACAGCCAGGCCGCCTTCTTCTCCGGAGCGCACCGGCGGACCAAACGTGCGGCACGTCATCGGGCGCGCGGAATACAAATCACATGCTCCTGTGGCGGGATCAAGCGCGGGGCAAGGCTCATCATTGGCAAAATCAGCAAAGCGGGCTTCAGCATCTTCATCTTCTCCCAGAATGCCGGTCTTTGGATTGCCAGGAAAAGTGGGCGAGAGTCGCGTCACCGCCTGCTGCGCGCGTTTGCGGACCTGCGCCGCGCGTTGTGGATCGCTGGTTTTGAGATCAGCCAGGCCTTTGCGCAAACGCATGGCATCAAGCTGGCTGATGGCGAATGGTCCGTAGCAGCATTGCGTGCAGCCCTTGCGGCATGCCAGCCAATCTCCGCTTTTGCGTGCGGTTGCAGCCAGGGCGGCATCCACAATCTGGATCAATTTCTGGTCGGCCGCGGGCAGGGAAGTACGCACACTCAAAGCATACCCCAATAAGACATTCCGCATAAAAAACGGGCGAAGCTGGTTTGCTCCGCCCATCTGCTCTGGCTGGCAATGGTTGCTGGTTATTTCTTTTCTTCTGCCTTCTGTTCCTTGCCCGTCTGCTTGGCCTTGCGCAGCATTGAGATTTTCTCAACATTCACGGAGTGGTCGGTCTCGTTTAGTTTGGCCTTGATCCGCACATGATGGCCTTCGTGGCCCTTCACTGCATCCATGTTTTCGATGTTCCAGGCCTGTTTGTCTTTGTCATTGATAAAGACCGTCTTGCCGGCTTGATCTTTGACCCATCCGGTCAGGCTCATGGTCTTGCCCTTTTCCGCGGCCTTGGCTTCTTTCTTTTCCGCCTTTTGGACCTTCTTATCTCCGGCTGTCTGTTCCTTTGTTGCGGGTTCCTGCGCCGCCATGGTCAATGAAGCTGCAATCAGGAATGCAAACAAAAATGTGGCTATGCGTTTCATCAGAGTGTGCTCCTTCCGTCGGTTCGTTCTCTACTCCGGCTAAGATGCTGGGCAGTGCCGAAAGGAGGGCTGCCATCGTTATACAAACAAATCACTTAGGCAACACCTGGTTTGAGAAAATGTTGCGGTCAGGCCTTCAGTTTTTCGCCGAATTTCTGTTCAAACTTCTTGACCTTGGGCGCTACCACAAACTGGCAGTAAGGCTGGCTCCCGTTATTGGCGAAGTATTCCTGGTGATAATCTTCAGCGATAAAAAATTTGCTCGCCGGTTCCAGTGACGTAACGATTGGGTTTGGCCAGGTGCGCGCCGCTGTCAGCTCGTCGATCTTCTTTTTTGCTTCACGCTGTTGTTCTTCTGAAGCGTAGAAGATCACCGAGCGGTATTGTGCGCCCATATCGTCGCCCTGGCGGTTGAGCGTTGTGGGATCGTGGATGGCAAAAAACACATCCAGAATTTCCTTGAAGCTTACCTTGCCGGGATCAAAGGTAACGCGCACCACCTCAACGTGCCCGGTATCGCCATTGCACACCTGGCGGTAGGTCGGATTGTCAACGTGGCCTCCCATGTAGCCTGACTCGACCGAGGTGACGCCCTCCATGCGGTCAAACACCGCTTCAAGACACCAGAAACAGCCGCCGCCCAAAACTATAGTCTGTAAATTTTCCATAAAGATTGGATGCCTTTGCGCTCTGAAAGTTCCATTCCCTGCGTGCTGAACAGATGCCTGACAGATTACTCATGATTGAGGGCGCCTGACAACTCCACGCCGCCAGAATGACTCTTATAGAAATCCATGAGAGCTGAAAATATAAAAAAGCTATTGGCGCGCCGGCAGGCCGCGCTTCTCCATAATCCGTTCTTTGCCTTGATCTTGTGCGTCCTGGTGACGTCGTTTACCGCTTTCGGGCATGCCCAGGTGACCATCGCCCAGATTAGTGACACGCATCTCGGGGAATCCCATTCACCGCATGCATTCGATAACTTGCGCCGCGCGGTGGATATGGTGAACGCTCGCCATCCTGATGCAGTAATCGTCAGCGGCGATATCGGCGAAAACTATGACGAGTGGCTCCGCGCCCGCGGCATTTTAAAGTGGCTGCATGCACCCACGTACTATGCTCCCGGAAACCACGATGTTCACAGCAATGACGTTGAGCGCTATCGCGGCGTTTTTGGTCCGGACTACTATCGCTTCCAGGTAAAAGGCGTGACCTTCCTCGTCATCGACTCCCAGCTTCTGGGAAACTTTGACCAGTTTGACGCCCAGTCACCGCCGCCGCTGCCGCCGCAGGCGGAACGCGAATCACAAAAGATGCTCTCCTGGCTCGCGCATCAAGCTCCTGGCTCTGAAGCTGACAATCGCAACCGCCGCCGCTGGTGGAATTTTGGCAGAAGTCGCGATGACCAGCGGCAGGCCCCGCCGCGTGGCGATGCCGGCGATGCGAATGACCGCCGCAGCGGTCCAGACGATGACCGCCGAGATAGCGCCGGCGATAGCGATGATCGCGGAGGGGGAATTGTCATCGGCATCCAGCACATTCCGGCCTACCGCTCTGACGTGCCGCCCGATCAAAAACCGTACTGGGTCATCAGTGAGCCGTATCGCTCGCGCGAGATGGATCTGCTCCACAAGCTGGGGGTAAGACACATGCTGGTGGGGCACTGGCACGTGGGAAAGATTTTCCAGGCTGGCGGCGTTATCTGGCATGTTGCGCCCAGTACCAGCAGGCTGCTTCCGTGGAGCGGGCAACTTGGGTTCGCCATGCACACCATCAGCCGTGAAGGCGATGTAAGAACAGAGTTTGTGCCGTTAGGCACAGGGCCGTAAAACCGTGCCGTTCGTAAAACTATGGGCCGTCTTTTATCCCGTATCCCGGCGGCGCAGCCAGTTTGGCGAATAACTCAAGGCTATGGTTCACGAGCTATGCCACAAGCAGATCTTCATAACCGCGCGCCTCGATCTCTTCCCAGCTGATAGGAACGCTGACCGGCCATGGCTCAGCTACGCCCATCAGCGCTATTGCGCCGCCCAGCAGCGCCAAATTCTTGGTGAAGTTGATCATTTCATTCATGCGCTGATTCGGGTCCTGTATGTTCCAGAAATTATGCATCACCGGCGAAACTCCGGCCAGGAACCCGGCAATCGCCGCCGTGCCCAGCTTTGGTTTTACGCCCAGCAGAATGCTTGTGCCTCCCGCGATGAGTGCCACACCGGTGGCGGTGACCGCCGCTTCAGCCAGCGGAACGTTCTTCGACTGCGCGTATTGCGTCAGTGATTTGCGCTCTTTGAGATGGTTGATGCCATTGTAGAGAAAGAAACCACCAAAGATCAGACGACCGATCAGGAATGCAGCTTTCATTTTGAATCCTACCTCTCGCACACAATGATTCGCCCCCTCCACTAGGATTCGAGTTTGCGGAACTGGGTGGCCAGCATCCCGGCTTGGGATTTATTACAAGCTGTTCAGCGAAATGTCGGGGCCTTATTTCCTGGCCGGATTGTAGGGAGTGGGCGTTGGTGTTTGAGCTTTGAAGTCTATCTCCTCGTTGAGTTTGTCGATCATCGAACGCACTGCCGCGGCGCGCTCGCCGAACGGGGCATATTCCAGATACTTATTCAGGGATTCGCTGGTGCCCGGCGGGACCACGTATTTTCCATGCTCCAGCGTGCCTTGCCCGAACAGGATGGAAGCCTTGATGTAGTAAGCGTCTGCCATGCTGGGATCAGAAGAGATGGCGCGTTCGCAGGCAGGCAGCGCTTCTTGTTCGCGTTTCAGGTTGTAATACGTGGCGCACAGGTTGAAGTAGGGCAAGGCTGGATAGGCGGCCATTTCCGAGGCCTGGGTAAATGGCCCAATGGCTTCATCATATTTTTTCAGCTGTACCAGCAGGTTGCCTTCAGCGTTCAGCATCTGGCCCAACCCGGTTTTGGTGCGTCCTGAATCGGGTTTTTCTTCCAGTATTTTTCTGGCGGCTGCCACGCCTTTTTCATAAGCCTGAAGTGCATCGCTCTGTTTGTTTACGTTGTTGAGCGCGCCGCCCAGGGCTTGATAGTACTCCCACTGTGTTGGATCATCCGCGATTGCCTGACTGCACTTCTCAATCGCCGCCTCGGTTTTGCCATGATTCATCAGGGCATTGCATGCCAGGTAATGCGACGTTGCCGGTTGCGTGGACAAGGCAGCGGCCTTGTCATACAGCGCCACCGCCTCATCGACTTTATCGATCCGGTTGTCACAATCGGCTTCAGCAAGCAAAAGGTCGATGACGTTTTTGAGCGCCCGGTCAGTGTCGGATGGATTGGCCAGTATCTTTTCCGCCACCTCAACGCCCCGGGCAAAGCTCTCCGCCGCCTCCTGGTAGCGCATTTGACGCATCTGGAGCGTGCCCAGGTTCTGGTAGAACTCCCAGCGATTGCGGTCCAGAACAATGAGCTGCTGTAGCAGGTCAATCGCGGACCCCCAGGCCTCGAGTTCCATTGCGGTATGAAACCGGGAGATCAGGCGGTTGATCTTGGCCGCATTGGAATTCTCCTGGCGGATCAACTCAAGCTGCTCTTTGGTTTTTTTGCCGGCAGCCAGGTTCGTTTCTCCGCCTGGGACCACCGGCTCCCGTGTCGCAGTCGACAAATCCACATTCAGAATATTGTGGACGTTTATGTCGCTGTCTTCGCCGATATTTTTTTTGCCGGAATAAACGTGGCTGCCATCGGAGGCGGTGATCTCAATCTCGTAAACGCCGTAGTCCACGCCTATCATGACGAAAGCGCCTTTTTTGTCGGTCTTTACTTTGTAAACGCGGCCGGTCCCCTCCATCACCGTGGGCGTTTCTACCCTGGCGGCGGGGTCCTTGCGCATATGTCTATCCACGATGCCGACATTTTTGTAGACAATCTCAGCGCCCACCAGTGGGTTGCCCTCGCGGTCCAGGATGCGTCCAGAGACGGTTGCCACCCCCCAGTGCTGTGGCGGCAATACCATTGCGATCAGATGTTGTGGCGGCAGCAACAGCGCGATCAGGATTAGGCAGCAGCTCTTCAATTTGTGTTCTCCGGCAAATCTTAACTCAATCTCTCGCAGTCGATACTTTCAATCGACACCGGCGCCCGCCAAAAAGTTTCGCCGCTGCTCCATTTGCCTGAGCAAGGCAACCATCGGATCAACCTGAGACCTCGATTCGGGCTTATTTCCTTGCCGGTTTGTACGGAGTCGGCGTTGGAGTCTGGGCTTTCAGCTCTATTTCCTCATTCAGCTTGTCGATCATCGAACGCACGGCACTGGCGTGCTGGCCAAACGGAGCGTACTCCAGATACTTATTCAGCGATTCGCTCGTACCCGGCGGGACCACGTACTTTCCATGCTCCAGCGTGCCTTGCCCGAACAGGATGGAAGCCTTGATGTAATAAGCGTCTGACATGCTGGGATCAGAAGAGATGGCCCGTTCACAGGCGGGCAGCGCGTCTTGCCCGCGCTTCATGTTGTAGTATGTGGCGCACAGGTTGAAATACGGCATGGCCGGATAAGCCGCCACTTCCGCGGCTTGCGTGAATACGGCAATTGCTTCATCAAACTTCTTCTGGCTCACCAGCAGGTTGCCTTCTGAGTTCAGCATCTGGCCCAGCCCGGTCTTGGCGCGCCCTGAATCGGGTTGGGCCTCCAGGATTTTTTGGGCGGCTGCCACGCCCTTTTCGTAGGCTTGCAGTGCGTCCTGTGGTTTGTTTGCGGTGTTCAGGGCCCCGCCCAGCACCTGATAGAACTCCCACTGCGTTGGATCATCCGCGATTGCCTGATTGCATTTCTCAATTGCTGCTTCGGTCTTGCCGTTGTTGCTGAGCGCATTGCAGGCCCGGTAGTGCGCCATTCCCGGATGCGGAGTCACCGCCGCTGCCTTGTCGTACAGCGCCACGGATTCCTCCATCTTGCCCAGCCGGTTATAACAATCGCCTTCCGCAATCAGCATATCGCCTATGCTGGCACGGGCCTCGGCCGGATCAGTCGCTGCGGGCAATAGTTTTTCCGCCACCTCCACGCCCTTGGCAAAATTCTTCGCGGCCTCCTCGTAGTGCCTCTGGTTGGCCTGAATGGTGCCCAGGTTCTGGTAAAACTCCCAGCGGTTGGCGTCTATGGCGATGAGCTGTTGCAGCAGGTCAGTGGCAGTCGGCCAGTCCTGCGTTTCCAGTGCGCTGTGAAACTGCACGATCAAGCGGTTGATCTTCCCAGCGTTGGAGTTTTCCGTCTTGATCAGCTCCATCTGCTCTTTTGATTTCTTGCCCGCCGCCAGGTTCGTCTCCGCTCCCGGCGCCACGGCGCCCGCGGGAACAACAGAGAGATCAACGTTTAAAACATTGGAGACGTTCGGGTCAGCGTTGTCCCCGATTCGCTTCTTGCCTGTATAAATCCTGCTGCCGTCCGGGGCCTTGACCTCAATTTCATAGATCCCAAAATCCACCCCCAACAGAAGGAATGTGCCTTTTTTGTCCGTCTTGATTTTGTAGAGGCGGCCGGTCCCATCGATGATCTTTGGCTGGTCCGTCATCCCATCAATGACCTGGCCAACATGCTTGTAGATGATCTCGGCGCCGGCCATGGGCTTGCCTTCACGGTCCAGAATGGTGCCGGTAACCGTCGCATACCACCGCTGCATCGGCAACAAGAGCGCTAAAAAAATCAGGCCGTAACTTTTCATAAAGGCCCCCAGCAGCAAACCCCAGAGCCATGTTTCCAGAGTCATGTTTCCAGAGCCATGGACTTAAGCAAATTCTAGACCAAAGTGCGCTGGCGCGAACGGGATAAATCGGACACCAGGGCCCATCGCCGAAGTGTTCCTCTTCTATCCATATCGCAAGCGATCATAGAGTTTAAGCATGGGACGAAATGCATATAAGTGGCCATGAGGTTGCGCTTCTCAATTGCCAATCTTGGCAATTCCGGCGATTTTGGCAATCTGTATGAAGTCGCGCGGCGTAATAATCGCCGCGCCTCAAGCTGTCATCGTGAGCGAGCGGCGAAGCCGGGAGTCGAACGATCTAAACCGGCAAAGCCAACCTTATGCCCCTCTGCCTGTGTACCTTCAGCCAGAGACCCACCCCCCATAGACGCTATGTTGAAAGCAAAGGGCAAACCCAAATTCGACAGTACTGTCGACCGAACTGTCGAAGCTTCTTTTTGGCCGTTTTCCCCGGTCAAATCGGTGTCATTGAACAGGTCTTTTAGCCGTTGTAACCCTCTGCTGACGCATCGGTCGGCAGTGGGTCGCACCGTTCCAAAGCTGCGCGGCGCAAAGACCGCCGCACTTCGAACTGTCATTGTGAGCGAACGGCGCAGCCGGGAGACGAACGATCTAAAACCAGAGCCTCAAATTTTGGCTGATTGCTGACTACAGAAGTGCTGACCGCCAATTTTCAAAGAACGTACCTGTTGCACCCTGAGGCGCTGCCGAAATATAGCGCATAATGAAGAGCGAATCAAGAGCGAAAGTTATCATGTCACGTGTCCGCATAATTTCCAAAATGCCGCCATTCAGCATCCCACGCGTAAATCTTGTCTCGGCAACAACTCCTCACCCTGTCATCCTGACCGACGCCGATGGACCCTGACCCTGAGCTTGCGAAGGGGAACGGGGAGTAAGGCGGAGTGGAAGGACCCCGGCACTGTTTCCTTTGCCATGCCGCATCAGGGAGTTTTCCCCATACATTTTCATGTTGATTTTGGACCTGTCGTGGCTCCGCCGCGCGCAGCGCACAAAGAGGAAATGTGCCAGCCATATTTGTAGTAGGATTACAGCCTTCGTACGTGCATGAAATCTCTCTTCGCTGGATACTACCGCCCCACCAAGGAAGAGTTCGACGAACTCTGGAAGAACTGTATTTTCGTCTTTGATACCAGCGTACTACTAGACCTCTATCGATCCACGGCAAAGACTCGCGATGTCTTGCTGAGCATTCTTGAGAAGATTAAGGACCGTATCTGGCTTCCTTATCAGGCCGCGTGGGAATACCAAGAAAATCGCCTAGACGTTATTGCTGAGGAACGTGAGCTTTACTCAGAGCTCAGAAAAGCACTGGATGGACTGGCTAAATCCGTTCAGCAGAAGATGCACAATCATGCAGTTGAAAGCGCAGAAAAAATCAAAGAGGAGCTTGAAGCGGCGACCAAGAAGATAGTGGCTATTATCGACCAAGGTGCCAGTGACCATCCTGATCTGATTGCATCTGATCATATCCGGGAAAAGATAACAGAGTTATTTGATGGTCGCGTTGGCCACAAACTGGATGAAAAACGTTTGGCCGACATTTATAAGGACGGCCCCAGGCGCTACGAGCAGAAAATACCACCCGGTTACAAAGATGTGGAAAAGGGAGGCACGAGGCAGTTTGGTGATCTTGTAATTTGGAACGAGATTTTAGACCACGCACGGAGTAAGAAGCGGGCAATCATTTTTATTACAAGCGATACAAAGGAAGATTGGTGGTGGAAACAAGGCCAGTTTACTGTTGGACCTCGACCGGAACTCGTTCAAGAATTAATGGCACTCTCCGAAGAACGATTTTATATGTATAACGTCGAACGTTTCTTGAAGGAGGCGGAGAAGAATCTAGATACAAAAGTGGGGACGGGAACAGTAAAAAAAGCGGCAGAAGAATTCAAGGAGATAGAGCAGAAACGCACACTAGAAGCACCTCTGTACGATATGACAGGCATAGAACGCTCGTTACTGCATCAATCCGAACTAAGGGAGGGGCTTACGCATTTGTCGTCATCGCAATGGTCAACGGTGCCAATGGAAGATTGGGTTCGAGCCGTTCAGATTGCAACTGGTAGGTCTTTGAGCCAGCTTGAAAGTGCTTATTTAGCAAGACTTATCGGGACCCCAGGAGCAGTGGACGCAACCGCCGCTGTTGTCCCAAGTTGCTGGGACATTGCAAAGTTTTGGGGTACTCTTTTTCGTCAACTCGAATCCAAAGGTATTGTCCTTTCCCCCATTTCATCTCCCCCTAATCCTACTGGAAGCAACTTTAAGTAGATCCTGTAGCCTCGATCGCGTGCGCCAGCCTAATCAAAACCAGCCTGCGTGGCCAGTTTGTTTGTTTTCTATTTCCGTCGTTGCGTTGGCAATGGCGTTTTGAGTCTCTTTTCAAGTGCAATGCGGACTTTACCGAATTGTGCCCAATCGTCGTTTTCAGCCGAGTCTAGCTGGTTTAACAGCAGGGTATTGATTTCAAGCTGTACTTCTTGGGTAAGTCCAAGCATGTCCCTGAGATCACGAGTGTTAATGATGTCGGTTTGGCCCAGTTCCTCCAGCCTTTGAACAATGAAATGAAACGAGCGATTCAGCAGGAACATGCGGCGGTAAATATTTAGCCTCTCACCGCTGGTGAAATTGACAGCAGCCATTGTCGCCTCTCATTAGGTGTTTTTGTTTGCCACCTGCTGATTGTCGTCTATGGGTTCCTTTTCACCTATCGGAGCTAACCGACAGCCCCAAAATTTCAAATTTTAAATTGCAAATTTCCTTCACTCGGTCCAATCAAACGTCCTGGTTACTGCCTTCTTCCACTGCCTGTACATCTGCTCGCGGCGTGCTTCATCGAGTTCGGGCTTCCACGTTTTTTCCGCCCGCCAGTGGCCGCAAAGCGCTTCCACGCCGTTGAAGAATCCCACAGCCAGCCCTGCTGCGTAAGCGGCGCCCAGTCCTGTGGTCTCTTTGATCGCGGGTATCACCACCGGACGGTCCAGAATGTCTGCCTGAAACTGCATGAGCAGATGGTTGTTCACCATCCCACCATCCACGCGCAGCACTTCCAGCCGTATGCCGGAATCCTGCTCCATCGCCTCCACAACCTCGCGCGTCTGGGACGCCACGGATTCCAGGACCGCGCGCGCGAGATGGCCTTTGTTGGCATAGCGCGTAAGCCCCACAATCACGCCGCGCGCGCTCTCTTTCCAATAAGGAGCGTACAGCCCGGAAAATGCCGGGACCATGTAGACGCCGCCGTTGTCTTGCACCGTAAGCGCCAGCTCTTCGATCTCCGCGCTGGTCTTGATCAGGCCAAGATTGTCGCGCAGCCACTGCACCAGCGCTCCGCCGATGGCGACGCTGCCTTCCAGCGCATACCGCGCCGGTTGCTTTCCCAGCTTGTAAGCCACGGTCGTAAGCAGCCCGTGCCTGGATACCACCGGACGCTCGCCGGTATTCATCAGCAGGAAACAGCCGGTGCCGTATGTGTTTTTTGCTTCTCCTTTCTTGAAGCAGGTCTGACCCACCAGGGCCGCCTGCTGATCGCCAAGGATTCCGGCGATTGGCACGCCCTGCAACGGGCCCTCCGCAATGCGGCCGTAAATCTCACTGCTGGAGCGGATTTCGGGGAGAATTTGCCGGGGAAGGGAAAGCGCGCGCAACAACTCCGCGTCCCACTGGAGTGTATGCAGGTTCATCAACTGGGTGCGGCTTGCGTTGGTCACGTCAGTTGCGTGAACGCCGCCATTCTCGCCGCCGGTCAGGTTCCACAGCAGGAACGTGTCCATGTTGCCAAAGATCACGTCGCCGGCCTCTGCCTGCTGCCGCACGCCGGCTATACTTTCAAGCAGCCAGTTGACTTTGAGAGCGCTGAAGTAGGTTGAGAGTGGTAGTCCGGTGCGGCTCCGAAAAAATTCGTCGCCTGTTTCCCGGGCCAGCCTGGCCACCTCGCCGGCCACGCGCATGTCCTGCCACACAATCGCCGGTGCCAGAGGTTTGCCGGTCTTCCTGTTCCACAGTACGGTGGTTTCACGCTGGTTGGTGATGCCCACCGCCGCCAGATCGCCCGCCTTCAGGCGCGCTTGGGCCAGCGCTTCACCAATGACATCCTGCGTTCGCTGCCAGATTTCTTCCGCATCGTGCTCCACCCATCCCGGCTGCGGATAGATCTGGCGATGCTCTTTCTGCGCGCAGGCCGCTATCCTGCCCGCGCTGTCAAACACAAGGAAACGCGTGCTGGTGGTTCCCTGGTCAATCGCGCCAATGTATTTGGTCATGATTCGTTCTGCATAATCGCTGAACGCTCCCCCTCACTTCGAATTGTCAATTGTGGCACTTTTGGCAATCTTACTTTTGCAATCCTGGCAATTGCCGGATGAAGTACTTCCGTCCTCAAGCTTACGCGTATCATCTACTTCCGGTACACTTTCATTTTCCAAAGGGAGGACCATGGACAACGCACCGCAGTCATTTTCCAGCCACGCCAAATATGATCCGCTGTTCCACTATTTTTTATTGCCTGTTCTGGCGATCAATGTATTGGTGGTCGGTTATCTTCTGTTTCGCCATCCCGGAATAGGAGGCACGTGGCTGCTGGTTCTTTCGCTCGCGTTCCTGGTGCACGTCGAACGCACGCGCAACTATGCCACCCATCTTCAGGACCGTATTATTCGTCTGGAAGAACGCCTTCGTCTGGCGGCGGTCTTACAGGAGCCCCTGCGCTCCCGCATCGGCGAACTCACCACCTCTCAGCTGGTCGGCCTGCGCTTTGCCTCTGACGCGGAGCTGCCCGCACTTGCCCAGCGTGCGCTCGACGAAAACCTCAGCCGCTCTGACATCAAGAAAGCCATCACCGACTGGCGGCCGGATTACTCGCGCGTGTAAGTTTTGAACTTGGGAAGGGCATATCAGGCAAAGAATGTGTCCTGATTTGTGAAGTTCGACAGTTCCACGCTTTATATCGCTTGCGTTGGTTTTTACTCAATTGCCCGATTTTGGCAATTCCGGCGATTTTGGCAATCTCTTTTGATCAGCGCAAATCTGCGGCAAAATGTTTTTGCGGTAGAACAGGCAGGTACCCACTTTTACCGGCACGTCATATACAATTTCCCGTCGCTCACCTTAGGAGTCCCACATGCGCCGAGTTCTGTTTACCGCACTGATCTGCCTGATCGCCCTGCTGCCCCTTTCCGCCGCCAGCCCTGATGAAGACGCGCTTTACGGCTTTACCGCGGCCACGTCGCGCACCGAGCGTGACTGGGAAAACAAATTCCGCGCCATCCCGGACGCGAAGAACCTTCGCGACTCCATGCAGCGGCTCAGCGCCCGTCCGCACCATGTGGGCTCGCCCTATGACAAGCAGAATGCCGAGTGGATACTCTCACAATTCAAGTCCTGGGGCCTTGACGCGCAGATTGAACAGTTTGACGTTCTCTTTCCCACGCCCAAAGAGCGCGTTCTGGAACTGACTGAGCCAACGCATTTCACCGCCAAACTTCAGGAACCGCCGGTTGCGAGCGACCCGACTTCCAACCAGCAGAGCGAACAGCTGCCCACCTACAATGCCTACTCGATTGACGGTGACGTGACGGGCCGCCTTGTCTATGTGAACTACGGACTGCCGCGCGACTATGAAGAGCTTGACCGCCTTGGCATTTCTGTGAAGGGTGCGATTGTGATTGCGCGCTACGGAAACTCCTGGCGCGGCATCAAGCCCAAAGTGGCTGCCGAGCACGGCGCTATCGGCTGCATCATTTATTCCGATCCCCGCGATGACGGCTACTTTCAGGATGACGTTTTTCCCGCAGGTCCCATGCGCAATGAGAATGGCGTGCAGCGCGGCAGCGTGATGGACATGCCCACATATCCCGGCGATCCCACCACGCCCGGAGTTGGCGCCAAAGGCGATGTAAAACGCCTGGCCCTTAAAGACATCACCACGCTCACCAAAATTCCCACGCTGCCCATTTCTTATGGTGACGCAAAACCTCTTCTTGCTGCGCTCAAAGGTCCCGTGGCGCCGGAGAGTTTTCGCGGCGCGCTTCCTCTCACCTACCACGTTGGTCCCGGCCCGGCCAAGGTTCACTTGAAAGTTGCCTTCAACTGGGACATCAAGCCGGTCTATGACATCGTCTTCAAAATCCCCGGCTCTGAATCTCCTGATCAGTGGATTGTCCGCGGTAATCATCATGATGGCTGGGTGAACGGAGCCGAAGATCCTATCTCTGGCCAGATCGCGCTGCTTGAAGAAGCACGCGCCCTGGGCGAACTGCTCAAGCAGGGCTGGAAGCCCAAACGCACCATCATCTACTGCGCATGGGACGGTGAAGAGCCCATGCTGCTTGGTTCCACCGAATGGGCTGAGTTCCATGCCGACGAACTCAAACAGCACGCCGCTATCTACATCAATACTGACGGCAATGGCCGCGGCTTTCTTGGCGTTGAAGGCTCACACTCGCTGGAGAAGTTCGTCAACTCCGTGGCCCGTGACATCACCGATCCCGAGAAGAAGGTCTCTGTGTGGAAGCGCAGCCAATCTTACCGCCTGACCCAGGGCCGTCCGGACGACCGCAAGGACGCGCGTACGCGCTCTGACCTTCGCATCGGCGCTCTGGGCTCCGGCAGCGACTACACCGCGTTCCTCGATTATCTCGGCATCGCGTCTCTCAACGTCTCCTACGGTGGAGAAGACGATAGCGGCATCTACCACTCGATTTACGACGACTTCTTCTGGTATATGAATTTTTCTGACAAGGACTTTGTGTATGGGCAGGCCCTTTCCCAGACTGTCGGCACCATGGTGTTGCGCTTCGCGGATGCTGATGTGCTGCCTTACGATTTTTCTGATTTTGCCGATACCATTCACAAATACTCTGACGAACTGAAGACCCTGCTCAAGAACAAACAGGAGCAGGTCCGCGACCGCAACCAGGACATCGACGATGGCGCTTACAACGCCGCTTCTGACCCGCGCCGGCCCACCGTTGCTCCACCAAAGGAAGAGGTCCCGCCGTTCCTCAACTTTGCCCCGCTGGAGAACGCGCAAAATGCCCTGGATCACAGTGCACAACGATATTCAAAAGCTGTGAAGGCATTCAGTGGTGCAACTCTCTCGCAACAATCGTTGCAGTCGATCAACACAAAGCTGCTTCTGGCTGAACGCAAGCTGACCAACCCTGACGGTCTGCCCCGCCGTCCATGGTTCAAGCACATGATCTATGCGCCCGGCTTTTACACCGGCTACGGCGCCAAGACGCTCCCCGGCGTGCGTGAAGGAATTGAGGAGAAGCGCTATCAGGAAGCGGAGAAGGAGATTATCCGCGCCGCCCAGGCCCTTCAGAATTACGCCGCTGCGATTGACTCCGCCGCGGCGGACCTGGAGAAGGCCGTGCGTTAGGCAAGAGCCGCAACTCTGGCTTCTGCTGACGGGAGCGATGCTGCAAGCGACGGACCCGCGAAGCCGGATGAGTAGCAGTGGCAAGGGGCATCAATAGCCGGACGGAGGGATGGCCGTCCCGATTTGGCATTCAAGGTGGTTCAGAGAGCAGTTTGAGTTTGCGATGACCTAGAAGAGCGGATACACTTTCCGTCTCAGGCGCCTATCCTCATTGATCGGAGCAAAGAGTTCATCAGGAGGCAACAACGTCATGAGCCGGCTCGAAAAAACGGCTGCCGCTGCAATGGTTGTTTCCTTCCTCCTGTTAGTGGGGGTCACTACACGCAGTTTTGTGCTAAGCCGCAGACCTGATCCGGCGACCGTTCCGCTGGTAAAGATCGGAGAAGCGGTCCGACTGCCTGGATTCACGCCCGGCTCCGCCAAACTTACATTCGTAATCGTCCTGTCCAGCCAGTGTGCGTATTGCCTCCATGACCTGCCGCTCTATCGGCGGCTCTCCGCGGCGCGCTCATCTTCCGGAGGAATGATGCATCTGATTGCGGTTCTGCCGGAGAAGACGGCTGTCGCGTCCGCCTTTTTGGGCAGCTCAGGCGTGGACACAGACAACGTGTTGTCGATGGCTCCCCTTGAACTCGGAGTGAAGATGGTCCCGACGTTATTGCTGCTGGATGAAAACGGGAAACTGGAAAGATACTGGGTGGGCGAGATGAACCAGGAGCATGAGCGGGAGGTGCTGGCAGCGTTGACGGCGTCCTGCCGTGCTTGCCGCCTTCCGGCCACCTATATGCAGTGACCAGGTCAAAATACCGGAGTACTACTAAAAAGAAGAAACAGGAGTAAACATGAAACGTTCGTTGTGCATGTTCTTGCTGGCCGCGATGATGACTACGACCGCAATCGCTTTCGCGGCAAAATCTCCATTTTCCAAACAGAGCATAGGTGGCTGCAATTCGGTGTGCCGCAGAAACAGCGATTGCACCAGCACGCTATGCCCGAACTGCGAACCTTTTTATCGCAATGGTGTCGCAGCATCGGCCTTGTGTCATGCTTTTTGATCCGGCAGGCGCCGCCGGTTTGCCATGGCGTTCCGGCGGCTCCCGCTGAATCAAAATATTTTTGGTTATCCGGGCTCGCGCGATAGGTTGGCTCGTGGGGATTTTGAATGATGCAATGGCCTTACGGAACCCACGCCATCCCGTCCGGCCCTGCGCCAACATCAATCGCGCCGACCTGGGTGAGTTTCGCCAGATCCAGAATCGCAATTTGCCCGGCTTCTGCGCAGGCCACGTAGGCGCGCTGACCGTCCGGAGCAATCTGAATCCCGAGCGGTACTGCGCCAACAGTGATCTTCTGTACTACTTTGCGTTCCTTCGCGTCCAGCACAAGCACCGTGCTTGACTCTGCATCGGAGATTAGCACCAGCTTTCCGTCGGGAGTGAACTTCAACCGGTTCGAATGTTTTGTGAGCGCGGGAATCGTGGCTACTACTTTTTTTGTTTCTGTATCGATCACGCTCACGCCGCCATCTTGTGAGTGCGCGGTCCAGACCTCTTTGCCGTCGGGTGAGAGATCAATTGCTTCCGGGCGTTTACCCACGGGGATCACCGTGTAATGCCAGTTGCCGCCCTGGCCCATGGGTTCCATTACGCCCACCGAGTCAGAGAAAATGTTCGATGTATAAATCCTGGTCTGCTCTTTGTTGATCACCAGCATGTGGGTCAGGTCCTGGCCTGTGCCCATCAGCCAGTCAAGGCGGTCAGCCGCCGGGTCATAGCGCACAATCACCTTGTTCGCTTCCGCCGTGAAATAAATCTTGCCCTTGCTCTCAACAATCCCGTGCGGACGCCGCAATGCGCCCAGGTTCACTCGGCGCAGCTCCTTCCTGGCTTCCAGGTCGATCACGGAGATGCTCTCGCCCGGCGTCTGGTCGCCATAGTTAGCAACGAAAGCGAGCTTGCCGTCGGCTGAGACCGTGACCTCGTGCGGTCCCGTTCCGGTTGCAACTTCGCCGATGACTTTCTTTGCCGCCGGATCAACGATCAATAGCTTGGCCCCGGGTTTGTTCAACACCAGCAGCAATGGCCTGGGCAGCTCTGATGCGGAAAGCACAGAGCCGAAAGCGATCAACAGGAGTGAGAGAACGAAGAGCGAGAGAGGCGTGTGCTTGAATCGATTCATAAACCTCCGCGAAAACATGTCTTGCGGCCAGCGTGTTAATCCACTTGCTTGCAGTGCTTAGACGTGCCGCCGGTCGAAATGTGAGACGTTGCGCGCGGCGCAACAGAGTAACTCTTACTCAGCAGACGAGACGCCAATCGCCGCCGCAGCCGTATCGTGCACAGGTGTTTCTACACCGGACAGCCTTCCGCTTGAGGTAGCAGCCTCAACCATGTGGTACGCCGCCCGTGACCGCTACTCTGATCCCCATTCAAAAGAGAGCGCGGGAGCGCAACTCTTGCCCTTGACCGTGACCTGGGTGGTGCCCATGGTCCTGCCTTTTACATAAGGTGAGAGCACGGCCCAGAATTCTCCCTGGGCATTTACCTTCGGCTGTGAATCATGCACTTCCTGGTAAGACACCGTGTGGAAGCTGAGTTGGTCGCCGGGGGCAAATCCTTTGCCCCGGATTACGGCAAGTTCGAACTTCGGGCTCAGGCGCACGATTTCCAGGCTACAGGTCTTGTCATGCTCAATCATCGGCGCGGGGACAATGGAAAAGAAAATTCTGGTACTGTGGTCTTCAGAAACCAGGGCATGGCGATAAATCTCTCCGATGCCCGGCGTGTAGGTCAGCTTTAATTCCGCGCCCTTCATGCGTTGGCCGCAGCTCTTGGTGGAATCCGGCGGGCAACCGACGGTTCCGTCGGCCGCGATGACCAGCCCCTCCATCATTGTGGCCGGTATGGCCAGGGTAATAGGCCAGGCCATCAGCGTGTAAAACTTGTTCTTGGGAGCTCCGGTTACCTTCACGTGATATTGCATGACCGGTTTGCCATCCACCTGGTCTTTTTTGGTCAGCTGCACATCCACCTTGGCGCCCTCTGTGGTTGATTTGTCCCAGTCAATCGTGGCCTGGGCTGTTTTTTCCATCAACAGTTCATCTGTGGGGGCCTGCGGCTGGGCCGGAGCAGGCGCGGGCGTTGCCGGTTTTGATTTGGCTTGCGGAGTTGAAGACTGCCCGGCAGCCAGTAAACACACGCTGAAAAGCGTTACATAAATAAGAGTATGTCGCATAATGATCTGGAGAATACCACACGCGTGCCGCCGCCGAGATGGTAGGCCCTTACCGTCGCGTGCATTCAGGCGCGGGTTTGCTACACGCATGGGTTTGATACACACGTGGCCCGCCTGTATATTGAGGAACCGAATTAAAACTGGAGATTTGCAGAAATGAACAAAGCGGGAAGAAACATCTTTGTGGCTATCTTCGCTTGTCTGGTATTGGTTCCTCTCGCTCTTGCTCAAACTGCGGCCCGTCCCCGCGCAGAAGCGATCAAGTCGCCCATGGCCAATGTGATGAGCGCTCTTTTCAACGCCATCACATTTGATCAAACCGCTATCTCACCGGACGGCAAGCAGGTGGCGTGGGTGGAAACGGTTAAAGGAAGCTCGGCCATTTATGTTGCGGCAACGGGTGGCGGCGCGCCACGCCGCATCACCGCTTCCGGCCCGGCGGAGAGCGGCATTGCATGGTCGCCTGATAGCAGGCAGATTGCATTTCTCTCTGATGCCGGAAAGCCCGGCCAGCCCCAGCTTTATGTCAGCGTTGTCTCGGGCGGTCCCAGCCGGAAGCTCACCAGCGTAAAAGGATTTCTCGCTTCTCCCGGTTGGTCGCCTGACGGCAAGACGATCGCGGTCCTTTTCACTGAGAATGCCGAGCGCTCCGCTGGCCCCCTGGTTGCGGAAAAAGCGCAGACCGGAGTGATCCAGGAAGCTGTCACCGAGCAGCGTCTGGCGCTGGTGGATGCTGCCGGCGGCAAGCTGCGCCAAATCTCGCCTGCTGATATGTACGTCTACGAATATGCATGGTCGCCTGACGGCAAGAGTTTCGTTACCACCGCCGCTCACGGCAATGGCGACAACAACTGGTACATCGCTCAGGTCTATACCATTCCAGCCGCGGGCGGCGACATGAAGTCGGTTTACAAGCCGCCCATCGACTCGCAGATTGCTATCCCTGCGTGGTCGCCCGATGGAAAATCTGTTGCTTTCATTTCCGGCATCATGAGCGACGAGCCTGCCGTGGGTGGTGACATCTTTATTGTTCCCGCGGAAGGCGGCGAGGCCAGGAATGTTACTCCCGGCATGAAAGCTTCAGCCAGCTGGCTTACCTGGCCGGCAGGCGGCAAAATTCTTTTTGGTGAAGAGGTAGACGGCGAAAGCGGCGTGGCCACCGTGGATGTGGCCAGCGGCAACATTGAAACACTCACTCATGTGCCGGGCCAGCTTACCGCCAGCGGATGGGGCACCGCAGTCTCTCTCGCGTCTGACGGCAAGACCGCCGCCGTCGTTCGCCAGTCACTGGCGCATCCCCCTGAGGTGTGGGCAGGCGCAATTGGACAATGGAAGCAGATCACCTCACGCAACGCCAGTCTCAAGCCTGCATGGGGAGAAGCCAAAAGCATTCACTGGCAGAATGACGGATTCAACCTGCAAGGCTGGCTGCTCTATCCGCTCAACTTTGATGCGGCAAAGAAGTATCCCATGGTGGTGCAGGTGCATGGAGGCCCCAGCGCCATGGCACGCTCGTCCTGGCCTACTTCGCATAGCTTTGGCGTCGCGCTTTCTTCCGCCGGATATTTTGTCTTCATGCCGAATCCACGCGGCAGCTTTGGCCAGGGTGAGGCCTTCACGCGCGCCAACGTGAAAGACTTCGGATACGGCGATTTCCGCGACATCATGACCGGAGTTGACCAGGCGTTGAAAGAAGCTCCCATTGACGAGCATCGTCTCGGTATTACCGGCTGGAGCTATGGCGGCTATATGACCATGTGGGCGGTCACGCAGACCAACCGTTTTGCCGCGGCTGTTGCGGGCGCGGGGCTGGCGAACTTCCAGAGCTATTACGGCGAAAATCAGATTGACCAGTGGATGGTCCCGTTCTTCGGCGCTACTGTCTATGACGATCCCCAGGTCTATGCCAAGAGCTCACCCATCACGTTTATCAAGAACGCGAAAACGCCCACGCTCGTTCTTGTAGGTGACAGCGATGGTGAATGTCCGACTCCGCAGTCGTATGAATTCTGGCATGCGCTCAAGACGCTGGGCGTAAAAACAGAACTGGTTGTTTACGAGCATGAAGGCCACATGTTCGCCGATCCAACGCACCAGCGTGATGTGATTGAGCGCGTTGCCGCTTGGTTCAACCAGCATTTAAAGTAAATGTCCGGCAGGGGCTTATTTGCAGCTAAAAAAGGCCTTCGTACAGTCACAAAAAATCGTGAGCGGGTTAAGGTAAACGGGTGACGATCAGGTGCTCGCAAGCGTGTAGGCTGGGAATGACCCAAAAAATCACCTCAAGGTTGTTTTCTGATGCCCCCTGCCAAACGCGCTTCCCGGATACTGCTTGTCAATGGCGATCCCACCGTGCAACATCTGCGTGCGCTCATGCTCCGCATGGAAGGCCATCGTGTGGATACAGCCGCCGATCTGCACGCCGCCCACGCGGCCATTGCCGTATGCAGGTATGACCTGGTCATCGTTGACGTTGGCTACTTTGCCGCGCCCGGATTGGATTTCTGTGAGGAGATCAAGAAGAAACGCCCCGGACAAAAAGTCCTGATGCAGGTGGATGCCCATCTTTTCCTGGAGCGTGAGAGCTGTCCTGACAAAGTAGTGGCAAAACAGGATGGCCCGCAGCATTTTGTGCATGAAGTGGAGCGAATGCTGCAAGCATCATAGGAACGCTTGCACGAAAAGGGAAGATTCTGCCTCCGCGTCCTCGGCGGTAAATTTTTTAGCGCATCACTTAGGCGAAACCACCCGACCGTACTCTGACGCCCGCGCAATGCGGTCAAAGTAGCTGTAAGCAAGCGCGGATATTCTGCGAATCGCTGCTGAGCCGTCTTTCTCGTCTTTAAGATAAGTTGTCATCACGCACAAAATGTAAGGGCGGTCCTTCAGCAGCACAATTCCAGAGTCATTGCGGACGGCCTCAAGCTCCCCTGGCTTGTTGGCGGCCACTGCGTCGTCCGGCAGGCCTTGCAACAGGGAACTCTCCTTATGCGTGCTCAGCATCTTAATAAAGTCAGCGGTCATTTCTTGGTTGAGCAGCTTGCCGCGATAAATCGTCTCCAGCAGGGTCATCATCTCGCGCGGCGTGGAAACATTCTCGCGCCCCTCGCCCGCCGCTTTCAGGTCCATCATCTGGCGCCGCAGCCGCGTTGCATGCAGACCAAGGCTGTCCAGCATGGCGTTTACGTTGTCCATTCCCACGCGGCGGATCAGCACATTGGTGGCGCTATTGTCACTCACCGCTACCATCATGGTGGCCAGGTCGCGCAAGGTCAGGCGCGTAACGCCGGGTGTGAGCCCGAGTAAAATGTCACTGCCAGCAACCAGATCTTCTTTGCGGACCACATATTCTTCCGTGAGTTTGAGCTTGCCCTGCTGCGCCTGGAGGTAGAGATTGGCCAGCACCGCGATCTTGATGGAGCTTGCCTGCGGCATGATCTCGTCGCCGTGAATGAAGAACGTCTCGCCCGACGTGAGGTCTTTCACGGCGAGCCCCATTACACCGTCGAGTTCCCGGTCCACGCGGCCAAGTTCTTCCTGAAGCTTCTGCCACAACACCTGCTGCTTTTCTGTTGCGGGTTTTTCCGGGCAGCATTGCGCCATGGCGGGCACGGAGGCAAGCGCAATCAGCAATGGCAGAAGAAGTCTCTTGGTCATCGCGTGAGTGTACACAGAGCATTGCAGCTGGGGCAATGGGCCTTGAAGGAGGTCAGAGATGGCTGTTTCGCAGCTTTCTTTTTTGCCGTCGCTTTCTTCGCTTTTACCCACGAAGGACCCCCCGTAATTGGCCCCCCACCCAGAAATATGCGATTACGATCAGGCTCAGGCAGATCAGCACAAGAACGAAGGAAGGCACTCTGAGTTTGCGGCCGAACCACCAAATCCCTTCGAGCAGCAGGCAAAACGGCGCGAAGACCAGAAGAAAGCCGCCCAAGAGGCGAAATTCGTAAGCGCCCGCGACGTCGCGCATGTGGTCGGAAAAAAGGTGAAATCTCTGGTCCAGCGCCTGCCAGAAGAACATAGGCAGCGCTACGACGAACAGCGCACCGAGCAGCCCGGTGACTCCCACGAATACACGATTGGATAATTTCATTCTTCTGAACTCGCTTAGAATGATTGCATGCGTGGCCAGTTTCGCATCATCCGGCATCCGGCTCCATCAAACATCGACTCCGCAGTCCATGAGTGTATCCTGACGGCCATTCATGAGAGACGCCTGCTGCGGTTTACTTATCTCGATAAAGTTCGAATCGTAGAGCCGCATGATTATGGCATTCAAAAAGGGACCGTGAACCTCTTTGCCTATCAAATTGCAGGTGAAAGTAGCAGCAGTCGTCTGCCTGACTGGCGTAAGTTTGCGGTGCCGCGCATTTCGAGACTTGAGTTGCTGGAGAAGTCCTTTCCCGGCAGCCGGTCTGTCCCGTCGCAAAGACATCAGGAGTGGGACGTTCTCTTTGCCAGGGTGGACCATTCCTGACTCCGGTCTTGAGTGAACGCACGTTTCACACCACCGGCGTATACTCTTTTGGCTATGGCAAATCTTGATAAGCATTCTGCTGGATCTTTTTGCTGGATCGAACTGGCAACCACTGACCAGAACGCCGCCAAAACTTTTTACACCTCTCTTTTCGGCTGGGCGGTGGATGACAGCCCGATGGGCCCCGGTGATTTTTATTCCATGTTCAAACTTTCCGGCCGCGATGCCGGCGCCGCCTACACCATGCGCAAGGAGCAGCGTGCACAAGGCGTACCGCCGAATTGGATGATCTACGTCGCGGTTGAAAACGCTGACCAGTCAGTGAGCAAGGCAGCCCAGGCCGGCGGCACGGTGCTGTCTCCTGCATTTGACGTGATGGATGCAGGCCGCATGGGCGTGATCCAGGACCCTACCGGAGCGGTTTTTTCCGTGTGGCAACCCAGGAAGAGCCAGGGCATCGGCGTAAGCGGTGACAACACATTTTGCTGGGCAGATCTCAGTACGCCCAATCCTGACCGGGCAAGCACCTTTTACGCTGATGTGTTTGGCTGGCAGCTCATGAAAGACGAAAAAGACCCTTCCGGCTACGTCCATATTAAGAACGGAGAAAACTTTATTGGTGGAATTCCTCCATCCACGCACCGCAATCCAAACGCGCCTCCGCACTGGCTGATCTATTTCCAGGTTGCAGATGCGGAGTCCGCAACCGCCAAAGCCGGCCAGCTTGGAGGAAAAGTTTTAATGCCGGTGCGCAAGATGGAAAACGTGGGCACATGGTCCATCGTTGCCGATCCACAGGGCGCGGTGTTTTCGTTGTTTAAATCGGCCAGGTAGCTCTTAACCACAAAGGACACGAAGGTTCACGAAGGTAATCATTAAAAACATTGCGCTCTCCACTTCGTGTTCCTTCGTGTCCTTTGTGGTTACCTGTTCTTAGCGGGATCAAAACGGAGCTGCTTGAACTTGTTATCGCTCCACTCGTAGTAGTAGGTCCCGCATTTGGCTTCTTCGGGGCAGCCATCGGCGATGAGCAACCGGCTCTTTAACTGGTAGACCGCGCCCTGGTATTCATGACCTCCCTCGACCACCGCCATGGACATGCCGAGAATTTTGAACGGAGCGGAATAGACTTTGCCGGAAACCGCGTCCACCACGGCGATCGACATGCACCCGGAACCGCATCCCCATTCGGCGATGGTGTAATGGCCGGCGAAGTTCGCGCCTTTCGCGGCTGCGCTGGTGATCGCGCTGCGGAACGTTCTCTGGGCTTTTGTGGTCAGGATGGGCCTGGCGATCTTGCCATGGAAACTCTCAGGCACCGCGAAATCCGCGAACTTGAGGGCCCACACGGCTTCTTTTTCTTTCACCTGCGCGAACACGCACATGCACGCCAGCAACAGGACCGCAACAGCAGTTCTACTTCGCATGCGCGCATTATAGCCTGGCACATTTGCCCGCGGCAGGTATCTGATTTTCACATTATGGTTTCATAGTGAAGATTTTCGCGTTAGTTTTAAGCCGAAAGTGATAGCATGGCCGCTCATTGCAGATTTTAGACCGCTGTCCTGCGAGGGTCACGATTGACTGCACTCACCGGCCGAAGTTTTGCGAAGAGCCTATCCGCGTGCTCTTTTGTCTTCTGCATCCTCTTTTTTCCCACCCGCGCAAGCGCCCAGAAAGCCCCATTGGTCGATGTCGGCGTGATTGTGCCCAAGGATGTAATGACCGGAGAGACGGCTTCAGGCAGCATTGTTACCAATCCCAACGATTACATCAGCATTCCCGGCATGCGCGTGGTCAAAGGACAAATTCCGGGCATGCAAGGGCCGTCTTCCGCGAACCTGCTCAGTAATTATTCCTTGCGCGTTGGTACGGAAGGCGCTGCTTTGCCGGCGGACCGTCCCTTCAGATTCATCGTCGCAAAGGAGCTCTCCATCCGCGTGTTCCGCACCGGCGGACGTGAGGATGAAGGCTGGAGCACGCAAATCCCTCTCTTCACGGCTGGCTCGACCCTTTTTCCACTTCCAAAAAACTTCAGCATGCCTCCGCTGAATCTGGCCGGGGCCCTCCAACGCATTCACGGTCCATTTTCGGGTGACAGCGATAAAACTAGCATTCGCGTGAACGGCGTTCCGGTAAGGCTCCTGGCTGAATCGCCACGAGGGGTGTATTGCCTGCTCCCCGCTGACCTGCCTCCCGGACCAGCGGATTGGACCGTGAATGACCAGGCGCATAACGCGCACCTGCGGAGCTGGGTCTTGGGATTGCAGATGTCAGCCGATAAATTGAAGCTGATGAAAGGCGAGTCCACCGCTTTTCATGTATACGTCAGAGGCGTAGAAACCATTCCCCGCGAAGCATGGTTTGGCAGCGGAGAGGTGCCGGAGTTTGTGGACCCTGCCGTGATTCGCAAGTTTCTGCCGGACTTCAATCCGCCTTCTCCATCACAGCCTGGTGTTCTGGTGCTTACGCTGGAGAATATGTCCACCGGAACCGTGAACATGAGCGGCGGCGACCGGCTTGTGTTTACCTTTGGCTACGGCCAGGGCAAGTATGAACATCACGGCACCATCACCGCGAAACGGGCCGGAAGTTTTAATGTGGATGGCACATTGATTCCGTTTTTGCACGATCAACCAGAAATTCCCGGCGACACTTCCATGACAGTCGACAATGGGCACAACCCGCCGGTCAATACTCCGTCGCCAACTCCCACGCCGGTTTCCACCACGGAGAAAAAGAAGAAAGAGGAAGATTGCCCGCAACGCGGCAAAGGCTGTGTTGCCCTGGTGATCGACTTCAGCCACAACGTGACCTGGGAGTTTGATATGGAGAGCCTGAGCAAGAAGCTCACCGCGGCCGGTTGTGACACGGACTATGTTGCGCCCGATCTGTGGGAGATCCCGCTGCCACACACTTACGGGTATGAAGGCGTGGCTTCCTACACCACCGCGCCCGATCCAAAAGACCAGGAGGCGGCCCGCGCACACAACACGCCGGAGTGGAAGAAGATCAGGGACGCGATTGCCGCGCACCGGGAGAAAGTTGCCAGGGGCGTTGAACTTGCCATTGAGATCGTGAACGGTCACGGCGCGGAGGCCCGCAAGACGGAAACGCTGGCCTGCGGCAATTGGGAATGGCAGGAGTACACCGGCGACTACCTGTATCGCGCTGAATTTCACTCCGGTAACTACCGCGCCGCCAACAAAAACGTTTGCGGCTGGTTTACCTCAGACTTCAGTTGCTACGGCGGGCTTACCCCCAAAGTAGTGGATGAGCTGAACAACCTGACGACCGCCACCTGCTCTCAGGCCTCGGCCATTGCCTGCCCTAATCATGCCGGGTGGGAGGCGGACTCTTCCACCTCCACGGCCACCAATACGGAGACGTGCAGCAACGGCAGCATCGGCTGGCAGAAGAGCTACATCGGCGATCCGCTCGATGCCGAAACCGACAGACGCAAGGAACTGCCCGCAGGATCGGCGTCCAATTACTCGGGCCTGATCGACGCTCTGCGCTCAAAAGCCGGGGAGTCGTCTACCAGCCGCTACGCCGACCGCGGCTATGCTAAAGACAAACCTCCGGCGCATGCCCGCGGAGGCTACGGTGAAGAGTCCAGCAAATGAGCGCCAACGCCATGAAGAGACAAAGCCTCATGCCAGCCAGCTACAAAGCCGTTGTCACTTTGGTGTGCGCCTGGGCCGTTTTTCTTGCTGTAGCGGAAGCGCAGCAGAAGAAGCTCCCGCCCGGCTATGAGAAGAAACGCGAAGCCATCAGGGGCTTTGAATCGGGCGTTGTGCCGCTTTTCGTTCTGGGGGACCTGAATGAGGACGGCGCCGTTGACCAGCAGGACCTCAAGCTCTTGCGCGCTTATGTCGCGCACGCAGGCGGCTCCGGCATCTCCTGCCTAGCGGCCGCTGACCTCGATGACAACGGAGCCATCTCGTCAAAAGACGTGGCGGTCCTGGAGCAGATTCTTGCCAAGGGTGTGGTCAAAGCCCCGGCCCTTTCCGCGCACTCCCGCCTTGGTTGCGATTTCAAGAACTTTTTTATCGCGGCGCGTCCGCAAGGTATTCCCGGCGGAACAGTCCCGATTCATTTCCTCGATCCGCGCTTTACCACACAGAATTCAAGCGTTGCCCTGGCTGCCGGGCCAGCCACGGTTGCAAAGGCGAGCGGCGCGTACGTTGTCCAGGTGGCAAAGAACGCGCCCAGCGGTTCGATCATCATTGTGTCCATCACGCTGGCCAACAGCCAAAAATACTCATACTCTTTCAGCGTCGCGCCGGCGCCTTGAGCTTGTTCGTTACGGGTACCTGCGGCGATGCCGCATCATGGCTTATTCGTTCCGCAGCACCACCAGCGGATCCACACGAGTGGCCCGCAGCGCGGGCACGCAGCACGCCACCAAGGCCAGAATGGCCAGCAACAAGGAGACGCCCAGCAAAGTGGCCATGTCCGTCGGCTTGGTGCCGTAGAGAAGACTGGCGATTGCGCGTGAAGCAATCAAGGCAAAAACCAGGCCTGCGGCAATGCCCATGGCGATCAGTCTTACGCCTTCTTTGAGTACCAGGCGCAAAACATCGGCGCGTTGCGCGCCCAGGGCCATGCGCACGCCGATTTCCTGGCGACGCTGCGACACGTAATAAGACAGCAGGCCGTAAATGCCGATGGTGGCCAGGAACAACGCCACGCCGGCGAATACGGCAAACAGCCACATGGGCGCTCGCCGCGGCGCCAGCGAGTCGCTCAACACGGTCTCCATGGTTTGCACTTCAGAGACCGCCTGGTTGGCGTCCAGCTGATGCACCTCATGGTTGATGGCCTGGCTGAGCGATCCGGGATCGATGCTGGTCCGCACGACCAGGGAGAACCCGAGAAACTTCATCAGCTCCGGCTTCTGCTGGGCCAGGGCGTAAAACGTCGGCATCGGCTGGTCATCCAATCCCTGCAACTTTGTGTCCGCGACCACGCCCACGATTTCACTCCAGCCAGGATCGCCCCAGCCCACGTCAAAGCGCTTTCCAATCGGGTCTTGTCCGGGGAAGAGCTGCCGCGCAAAAGCCTGGTCCACAACCACGACTTTGGGTGATTCGGCGGTATCGCCGTCATTAAAATTGCGGCCCTTCAGCAGGCGCATGTGCATGGCGGAAATGTAATCGCCGGCAACAAATTGCTTGTTGGCGATCAGCGGGGCCTTGGGGTCTACTGGCCGTCCTTCAATTGTCACGTCGCCATTGGTGGAGCCTCCCTGAAGGGGCAACGTGGTTACCATTCCCGCCGCGCGCACGCCGGGCAGCGTTCGCACCCGTTGCACGATCTGCTGGAGGTAAACGCTCTCGGTTTTGGGGTCGGCATATCTTCCCGGAGAAGGATTAATGACCATGGTGAGCACGTGGTCAGAATCGAATCCTTTGTCGACATTCAGCAAGCGGACGAAGCTGCGAAGCAGCAAGCCGGACGCTGCCAGCAGCACCAGCGAGAATGTCAGCTCCAGGACCACCAGCACGCGGCGCAAACCCTGCGACCCGGAGGCGGCGCCTGTCTGCCAGCCTCCCTGCTTGAGCCGGTCATGCAAGTTGCCCCGCGCGGCCTGAAGGGCCGGCGCCAGACCAAAGACGATGCCGGTCACGATCGCCAGCAGCAGGGCGAAGCCGAGGACTGTTAGATTGATGTGCACTTCAGCATTGCGCGGCAGCCAGCGAGCGAGCAGTGAAGTCAATGCGTCCAGGCCGGCCCAGGCAAAGGCCACGCCGAGTGCTCCACCCAGAAATGCCAGCAGCGTGCTCTCTGTCAAAAGCTGGCGCAGCAGCCGGAAGGGCGCCGCGCCCAGCGAAATGCGGATGGCAATCTCTTTTTGCCGCGCCGCGGCGCGCGCCAGCAACATGTTGGCCGTGTTGGCGCAGGCAATCAGCAGGACCACGGCCACCGCCACTAGCATGGTCAGCAGCAGTGGCCGCGAATTTCCGGCAAGGAATTCCTGCAAGCGGCTGATCGCAATCCCGGTTTCGTTGGTTGCCGTTTTCTGCACGCGCGGCAGCGCGGTTTTAGCCGCCACCTGGGCCTGGGCGAAGGTGGTGCCTCGCCGCAGCTTGCCCACGACGGGAAGGAAATTTAGCCCATCGGGTGCGATCTGCGTGTCCAGGCGCAGCGGCAGAAGCAGCTTGGGATTGTTGCCAAATTTGAAGTTCGCCGGGAGCACGCCGACCACCGTGTACACGCGATCGCTCAGGGTAAGCTTCTGCCCGAGCACTGCGCGGTCGGAATGGAAACGCTCCTGCCAGAAGGAGTGTGCCAGCATGACCACGGGATTGGCCTGGCGTGGTTCCTCTTCCGCGGTGAACCCTCGTCCCAGCGCCGGTTCCACGCCTAGCAATGGCAGCAGGTTGGAGGAGGCGCGCAGGGCACGCAACTGCTCCGGCTCACCCACTCCGGTCAACGTGACGGTGGCATTCGTATAGGTCGCCACCTCTTCAAAGATGTCTTTCTGCTCGCGCCAGCCCAGAAAAGCGGGGTAAGACATGGGGATAGGGCCTAATTGCTCCGATACGCCCTGAAGCATCACCAGCCGATCCGCGTCGGGATACGGAAGGGGCCGCAGCAATACGGCGTCAACCACGGTGAAGATCGCGGTATTCGCGCCGATTCCCACCGCCAGGACCAGAACGGCGACCACGGTGAAGCCGGGGTTGCGACGCAGCATACGAAACGCGAAACGAATATCCTGAAGCAAGTTTTCCATCGCGTGCTCCGATTGTTCAAGGCTGACCATCCTTAGACCAAGCCGCTGTGGAATGGTTAGTGCGTTTTGATCGCCCGACGCCTGTTCAATAGGATGAAATTCCCCGGCTGTACAGTAGTCTTAAGTATGGAGAGGGAAGTATAAAATAAGACGTTTGCCCTTTCAGGCCCCATGCATACCAACAAAAACCTGATCGCGAAACATTTTGGCCTGCGCGGCGTCGCCGTGCTTGAGGCCGGCAAGGGCCTGTTCGGACTGGCCCTGGGAGTATGGCTGGTGACGCTGCGGCACAAGGACCTGGAGACCGTCGCTGCTCACCTGCTTTATTTCCTGCACCGAGTCCTTCACCTCAGTCCTGACAGCCATATCGCCCACACGATCATGCGGGGCGCGGCCCGAGTGAACCATGAGAATATCCATCTCTGGGCGCTGTTTGCCTTTGCCTACACTGCGATCCGCTTCACTGAAGGCGTGGGATTGTGGCTGGAAAAACAGTGGGCTGAGTGGTTTGCCGTAATCAGTTGCAGCTCATATACGCCTTATCTGGTGCTGGAAGTAAGGCGCCACAACAACCTCTTCACCTGGGGCGGGCTGGTGATCAATACGCTGATCTTATGTTATCTGGCGTGGCTCTTGTGGGATTCACACAAGAGCAGAAAGCAAGCCGAAGCGGCCCTCAGCGAGCCGGTTGAACCTGCGGCAGAAGTTTAGACTGCCGGACGAAAATATTTTTTGTAAAAAGTGTCCCGGAGATGGGCAAAAGTCACACTAGTAAGGGGCTGTTGGCTGTTGGCTCTTGGCTTCTGGCCGCGCAAGGCTTTCAAGCCCGCATTTATGGCTGCTCCAATCCCGTGAGGGATGCGGTAAGCTAGCAATGGCCTGCGAAAAAACGTGGGGTGAGAGAAGTCTCAAAGAGAACTCCCTGAGGCAGCCGTCGTTATGCATTCATTCTCGGGATGCTTCGACTTGCGCTCATTCCGCAAAGCGGACTCGCGCTCAGCATGACAAGTCCCTGAAAGGCCTGCTCCAACCCCTTGAGGGTCTACATTTAATCCGAAACAGGCTACTTTGCTTCATACACGGTCTTGCCGCCCACAACGGTACGCAATACTCGGGTCTTCAGGATCTCAGCCGGCGCGACCTTGGTAATGTCGCGGTCGAGCACGACGAAGTCCGCCAGCATGCCCGGACGGAGCTCGCCTTTTTCATGCTCGGCAAACTCGGCAAAGGCCGAGCCGCTGGTATAGGCGGCGATAGCGTCATCAATGAGAAGCTTTTGTTTGGGGAAGTATTCCCGTGTGCCAGACTCATTCTTGCGCGTGACGGCCGCATAGAGGCCGCGGAACGGAGTGATCGGTTCCACCGGGTAGTCCGTTCCGAAGGCCAGCAGAATGCCGTTGTCTTCAAATTCCTTCCAGGGATAAGAATGTTTGGCCCGTGCGGGACCGATGTGCGACTCAGCCCAATTCATGTCGGTAAGCAGATGGTTGGGCTGGACGGAGGCGATCACGCCCAGTTTCCTGAATTTCTCAAAGTCCTCCGGCGCGATGACCTGATCGTGTTCGATGCGGAAGCGCATGTTCTTCTTATTGCTCTTCTGGATGGCATAGGCAAATGCATCCAGCGCCATGCGGGCGCCACTATCGCCTATGGCATGGAAGCCGATTTGAAAGCCGGCGCCGGCACGTTCCGCCGCCATGGCGCTCAGTTTGTCCTGCTCATAGCGGGGGATGCCGGCATTCTTTGGATCATCGTCGTAAGGCGCGAGCATGGCGGCGGTGCGCGAGCCCAGCGATCCATCCATGAAACCCTTGAGCATGGTGGTGTGCAGCAAGGGATCTTTTGCAGAGTGATGCTGCCGCATCTTTTCCAGCTGCTCGACGGGCGCGTCAAAGGGCAGCCACTCAGCAATCCGCAGCGTGAGCTTGCCTTCTTTTTCCATCTGCTCATAGGTGAGGAAGTCTTCCCAGTCAGAGTTGTCCTGGGCGGAGGTGATGCCATGGCTGGCAGCGTCTTCCAGAGCCAGTTCTGCTGCGCGGCGGCGCTGGGCCTGTGATGGCGGAGGAATCTTGCTGAACACCGCCTCCATTGCAGTCTCACGCAGAACGCCCGTCGGCTCGCCCTTGTCATCACGGTCGATCTTGCCGCCGTGCGGATCAGGACTTTGTGCGGTGACGCCCGCGGCTTTCAAAGCGGCGCTATTGGCGATGGCAATGTGGCCGTCGACGCGGTTGAAGATTGCGGGGTGATCGCCGGTGACGGCGTCAATATCTTGCCGAGTCGGGGTCTTCTGTTCCGCCCAGAGGGTGTGGTCCCAGCCGCGGCCCTGGATCCATTCGCCGGGCGCGGCGGTTTTTACGCGCGCGGCGATGCGCTGCTTCATGTCTTCGAGGGATTTGCTTCCTACCAAGTCTACGTTCAGCTTTTCAAAGCCACCGGAGCCCAGATGCACATGGGCATCATTGAAGCCGGGCATCACGAAATGGCCACCGAGATCGATGACCTGGGTCTTGGGGTCTTTGAAATGCTCAACGTAGTGATTGGAGCCAACGGCGAGAATCCTGCCGTCTGAGACCGCCATCGCTTGACCCGGCTTAAACACAATCGTGGTGGTCGTGATTTTTGAAGGCGCGTCCGCAGTATAGTCCCAGCTGCTGACCGCACCACCATAGATATTGCCATTTATAAATATGACGTCCGCAGGGGTTTGCGCTTGTTGCGCGGAAGACAGACTTGCCATTGTGAGCACCACCAGCACAGCCAAGAGAATTTTCATTCATGCACTCCGGTCAGGGCCAACAACACCAGCAGAATTCTTTTCAGTCCCAGGTCGCGTTGGGTGCAGTCAAACCATTCGCGCAGTGTATGCGCGCCGCCGCCGTCGCCCCCAGCACCGATGGTCGTGGCTTCAATTCCGAGCGAGAGCGGAACATTGGCATCGGTGGAGGCGAGCCGCGGAAAGGATTCTATCCGCAAATGCTTGTCCACGGCGCGCACGATTTTCAGTATGCGCGCGTCCGCGGGTAACTCCGCCGCAGGGCGATCGCCAATGCTTTCCAGCGCCAGTGTGATCTTGGGCTCGCCGGCGCGATGCGAGAGTGGGACCTCGCTCCAGGCCTCGGCCACGCACTCGCGCAGGCGGTCTTCCAGTTTTTGCAGCTCTTCCATGGAAGCCGACCTCAGGTCCACGCGCGCCGTTGCCGATTCTGGAATCGAGTTGACGGATGTTCCCCCGGAGATCACGCCAACATTGAAGGTGGTGCGCGGCGACTCCGGTACGAGCACCTCACTGAAGTGGGCCAGTGCGCGGGAAAGGAGAACGATCGGGTTCGGGACGCCAAAGTCACTCCATGAGTGTCCGCCGGGACCGCGGAAGGTAATCTCAAACCTCCGGCTCCCCAGCGCCTGGTTCACGTAAGTGTCCGTGCCCGCGCCATCGATCACTAACAGAGACTGGATGGTATCGCGCCATTTCGGCGTGGAAAACAGGTGCCGCATGCCGCGCAGATTGCCTTCGCCCTCCTCGCCAACATTGCCGATAAAAACAATATTGGTTGCGAACTTGAATCCAGCCCGCTTCAGGACCGTAGCCATTGCCAATAGAGCGGTTACGCCAGCGGCGTTGTCACTGATTCCAGGGCCGTAAAGACGGCTGCCTTCTTCACGGGTTTTGAGCGCGGTACCGTGAGGAAATACCGTATCCAGGTGCGCGCTCACGCCTATCAGCGACGCGGCAGGTTCGCGCGAAAGCAATCCCAATACGTTGCCTAGTTCGTCCACCTGGACATCTTCCAGTCCAAGCGCTGCAAATTTCAGTCGCAGCCATTCGCTGCGCGCGGCCTCGCCAAAGGGAGGCGAAGGGATCTCAGTAAGCTCGCGCTGCCAGCGGCGAAACTCCATCTCCTGATTGTGCAGATACGTAAAAGCAGCGTGCACGCTCCGCATCTCCGCGATGCGGGCAATCTCGCGCTGAGAGGAGGTCCGCGAGGAGTCAGGAATCGGTGGGCGGCTGGCCATTCTCTTGAATGAATACTATATAGCCCGCCCGCAGGCGCGCCAAATCGCGAAAAGAAAGGCGGCCCATGCCGGGCCGCCCTAATATAGGTTTCCAGAGAGCTATTTCGGGGTGGTGCTGGTGCTGGTGGGGCCAGAGCTCTTCTTGCTTTTCTTGCCGCCCTTGTGGCCCTTCTTCTCGCCTTTGGTCTTTGTGGCCTTTTGGGTTGCGGGTTTGTCAGTGGATGCCGGTGTGCCGCCCGTAGCCTGGGCCATTGAAAGCGTGGCGCCCAGCAACATGGCAAACGTGATTGTAAGTAGCTTCTTCATGCAGTTCTCCTTCAGTGGAAGTCAGTTTTTAAAGCAATCAAAACTCTGGGGGATATTGTTGAGCGACATTGTAACGCGAGAGCAGCGCAAAAAGAAAAAAGCGGCCTGCTTAGAGGCCGCCTGGTAGAACAATTTTCCAGAAGGTTATTTCGGTGGCTGGGCTGCGGTATCGGCGGCCTTCTTGGATTTCTTGGCGCCTTTTTTCGCATGGTGATGTTTCTTGGTTTTTGTGGTGTCAGTCTTCGCGGTATCAGTGCCGCTTGCCGGTGGCGTGGTGCCGCCTGCCTGAGCAAAGCTCATGGCGGAACCAAGGACCAGTGTGCAAGCGATTGTGAATAGCTTCTTCATTCGATCTCCTTTAAAGGGAAGTTCAGAGTGTTACTAAGTCAAACCCGCTACCGCGAAAATAGTTGCGTCTGTTTCCGGCCCCGCCCTAAGTACCTGCCGGGACTTTCTGGCAGCAGGCGAGAATTTCCTCCTCGGTCAGGCAGCGGTCTGAGGCTTTGGCCCGCTGAAAAATGCGGTCCACCAGCTCTTCAGAAGCGGTCATACCCTTGCGCTCCAGCCAGAAAATCACATTGGACTTGCCGGACATGGGGCCTATCTCAATGATCTGTTCCAGGCCGAAGTAATGAGAGGGTACACCGGAGTAGACGGAATTAGCCAGTTCAATATCGCCTTTGCGAAATGCCTTAATAACAGCTGCGGCATGTACTCCCGTCGCTGTACGAAAGGCATCTTCCCCCATCACCGGGTAATTGCGGGGGATAGGCACGCCGGTGGCCTGCGACACCGTCATACAGTATTCCTTCAGCTTGGTCAGGTCCTGCTCCGCCCAAGGAGAAATGCCCATCAGTTTCAGGTTGACCAGCATCTGGTCCATCTGCGTATTCCCAACGCGTTCGCCGATGCCCAGCGCGGTGCCGTGTACGCAATCCGCGCCCGCAGCCAGAGCAGCCAGCGAATTAGCGACGGCCAGTCCGCGATCGGAATGGCCATGCCAATCCACGCGAATCTGCTGCCCTGAGGGCTTGACCACTTCATCCAGAATAAAACGGATCAGCGCCTGCACGCCGCTGGGTGTTGCGTGCCCCACGGTGTCACAAATAACAATGGCCGTAGCACCACACTGAATAGCGGTAGAGTAAAGCCGTTTGACTGTCTCAGGGTCGCAGCGTGAGGTGTCTTCCGTTACGTACATCACCTCCAGCCCCAGAGATTTCGCGTAGCTGACGGCGCTTTCTGTCGTGCGGAAAAGAAAGTCGTCGGTCCAGTTTTCCGTGTAGCGGCGGATGGGACTGGAGCCAAGGAAGCACGCCACTTCAAGGGCAATCCCGGCGCGCTGTGAAATCTCCGCCACAGGACGGATGTCGGTTTCAAGGGTACGGGCAGCGCAGTTGGGCTTGATCTTCAACCGGCAGGTGGCAATCTCACGCGCCAGCATTTCCACGTCCGCCAACGCACGCGGCCCGGCCCCGGGCAGGCCGATATCCACAAAGTTGATCCCCAGGTCTTCCATCAGGTGCAGGATCTTGAGCTTCTCTTCAATAGAAGGATCTTTTACGGAAGGAGATTGCAGGCCGTCACGCAACGATTCATCGTCCAGCATGACCTGCCTGGGAGGCTTGAATTCGGCCCCCGGAACAGTGTTCCAGTCGTAGACCAAATGAGAGTGCTTCAGCATCACTTTGTTAAGCTCCAAGGGGTTATAGCTTATTTTACTCTCAAAGTAACTTGCGCCGGAGATAAGATTTTGTGCTTTTCACCCCGCCTTGCATGCGTTTTATTAGTTTTTTTGCGAACAGAAGATCTACAAATCCACTCATCTGGTTCGCGAACGCCGGACCATAGCCATACCACCACAATTTTTTCATGCGCGGCATCCGGTCTGAATCAACATACTTGGGCCACACCATCTCCTCCAGGCCAAAGCGTCCGTGCGTGCGGCCGATTCCGCTGGCCTTCACGCCTCCATGGGGCGCTTCACTGATGCCAAAGCAGGCAAGCACATCATTCACCATGACCGTGCCGGCGTTGATGCGGCGCGCCAGCGCTTCACCGCGCGCGCGGTTTTTGGTGAAGATGCTAGCGGCCAGTCCGTATTCTGAATCGTTGGCCAGCGCGATGGCTTCGTCTTCCGTCTTGAAGGTGCGCACCGGCAGCACCGGTCCAAAAGTTTCTTCGCGCATGACCGTCATGGAGTGGTCGACGTCGGCAAGAATCGTCGGAGCAAAAAAATTCGGGCCCAGCTGGGGCAGAGGACTGCCTCCGGCCAGCAGCCGCGCGCCGCGCTTCACGGCATCTTCCACATGCGATTGCACAATGCTGAGCTGGCGCTCGTGAATCATTGGCCCCACGTCGATCTCAGAGTCGGCGCCGTCTGGGCGCCCCATCTTTTGCGCCGGCGTAGATTTGTTGTTACCCGACTGATCGGGGCGCAAAAGGCGGGAATGGCCCAGGCGCAATTTGTCCGTCTTGGCAATGCACGCTTTCAGAAATTTTTCATAGATGCTCTCATGCACGTAACAGCGCTCGACGGAGAGACACGTTTGCCCCGCGTTCATGAACGCGCCCCACACCGCCGCGCTTGAAGCCACGTCAACATCGGCATCTTCCAGCACGATCATGGGATCTTTTCCGCCCAGTTCCAGAACCACGGGGAGTAACCGTGCGGCTGCCGCCTGGGCCACGCGTTTGCCCGTAGCCACGCTTCCGGTAAAAACCATTTTCTGGACGTTGGTTGAGAGCAGCGCCGCGCCCGCCGAGCCGTCACCGGTAATGACTTGAAGCAGCGCCGGGTCCAGACCTGCTTCGCGCAACAGCCGTTCAAGTTCGAGCGATGAGAACGGAGTAAATTCAGATGGCTTCAGCGCGACTGCGTTGCCCGTGGCCAGCGCCGTGAGCGTCTGCACAGAGGGAACGCTGAAAGGGTAATTCCACGGACTGATGATCCCCACCACGCCGTAGGCTTCACGCAGAAGCTGGCCGCGCTTGAGCTTCATCGCAGGATTGCCGTGCGGTACCGGCTCCGGCCGCAGGAAAGCGGGCAGATTGTCCTTGAGGTACTTCACCGTATCCAGCACGACCAGGATCTCCGTGGAGAGCGCTTCTGCCTGGGGCTTGCCGGCCTCGCGGCTGATCACCGCCGTGACGGCTTCTTTCTGGTCGCAGAGCAATTCGCCAAAGCGCGAGAGAATGCGCAGACGGTCGCGCACCGGCGTGGCGGCCCAGCGAGGCTGTGCGGCAGCGGCGCGGTCCACGGCAGCGGCAATCTGTTTCGCCGTCAGGTTGGGCAGCGTGCCGATGGTTTCATGCGTGGCGGGATTATGAATGGCAAATTGTGCGCCTGGTTGAGTTGCGGGTTCGGGTTTGGGAATGGCATTCATGGCGGGTCTTCAGATATTCTACGCCGCGGTGCAAGCTGAAACCCTGCCACGGCTACACGGAGGCACCGAGAAGAACAAAACTTTACCACGGAACAACGCGGATGAGGTGATCACGAGCAAACCCAAAAACCTCTTCGGCACCCGGCATTTTGAAAAGCGGTAAGCCATCTTAACGGGAGACAATTTGAAGGGGCCCTTTTGGGAATCCCTTTTCAGGAAACGGAAAGTAGAACAGAGCTGCTTTTTCTTGATAGAGGTCCTTTTTCCGCATGAGGATATTTCTTGTGCTTCGCAAGCGCGCTGGGCATTTGCTCAGCTTTTGCACAAATTTTTATTTCGGATGTTTCAAGTCGCGTGGAAGCAAAGAACAGAAAGGACACTTGCCATGTCAAAGAAGAGAACGGCAATTCTGATCACGAAACTCAGTTTCTGTATGGCCATGATCATTGTGATCTGGGTACAGCCGGCAGCATTATCCGCCAGAGAAGGCACGGCAATCGTTTGCCCGCCCAACTGCAAACCTACAGGCCAACAGTTTTGCATCTGCTGGTAGTTTGCCGGGAAACCGAACAGAAAGGGACAAATTCATGTTAAAGAAAAGAACAGCGCCTGATCGTTAGTTTTTGCCTGGGATTCACGCTTCTCATCCTGACGCCTCCGGCGCCGGTATCGGCCGGCACGAGCCCATATTTTGATTGTCCTCCGGGTTGCAGGGATGGGGGCCCTCTCCCCTGCTTCTGCCCCAAGTGATCGGCGGAGATTCCTTGTCCCATCCTTTTCGCAACGGCGCGAAAGGATGGGGCCTGGGCTATTTGACCGGCCGTTATTTGATCAAACAATCCTTCCGCCCGGTATCTGCGACGCTGGCAATGAGCCATTTCCCATCCGCGCGAACCAGGTTGAATAAATCGGTTCCGCAGTGGTCCACCTTGCCGTCCACCAAGAACTCGAATGGGGCCCACACCACGGCCAGATCGTTATCGATGCGCACGAGTGGATCGTGAATGCGCTCTTCGATCTGTGCCTTGCCGGGTTTGCCCACTGCTTCGGCAAAGGCGTCAAAGGTCATCTGGGTCGGCTTGCCGTCCCGCATCAGCACCATGCCGCTGCCGGGCAGCAACGGTTTCTTGATTGCGGCCGCGTCGCGTTTTGCCATGCCATCAAACATCGCGGTGATCGGAGCCAGGACCGCCTGGTCTTCCTTTGAGAGGGCCCCTGCCGAGGGCGGTGTGGCGGCGTGGAGCGAGTTGATCAGAGAGCCGGCGGCTGTTGCTCCGATGAGAAGCACAACGATGGGGAAGCGTTGAAAGATCTGCATGGGTCAAGATTGTAAACCCGTTGGGGCAACCGGCGGACGCGGAGAGAAACGAAGAATGTAAAGCGAGCATTTCATTTTTTAAGCGCTCCGCTGCATTGCGTCCCAGCAAGCCAGAAGCGGGCTCACTGGGAGCAGCTGCGCGCGGATCTCCACCCCGCCACGCGAAAACCGCGCGTGTCGGGGCCCCGGGCCTGCGGTATGGGATACGGTGAGTAGTTTTTAATCCGCCACCCGAGGGACCGTGACGCAGATCACATACAGGTTTTTGGATCGGGATTAAACTTCGATTCCGGCATTCCGTGACGAGGAATTCCACAACCGGAGCCAACCTTCCTGTTGTTAATGGAGGCCCCATGAACGCCCTGTGCCGGGCCCACCTCTGAACAAAGTTTAACTTTCAAAGTCCGGCCCCCAGACGCGATTGCCCCCTCCTACTTTCAGTTACAGGAGATATCCAATGAAGCGTCTTTTCAAGCACACTTTTTTCCTATCCGTTCTCACGGTTCTATTGATTTCATGCACTGCCCTCGGGCAGTCCACGCTAACCGGCTCGCTCCCAGACGGCGCGACCTATCTGATTGAAGTTCCCGTCCAGTGGAACGGCACGCTGCTGCTTTACAGCCACGGCTACGTGCCGCCAGGCGCGGCAAATCCGGCCCAGGATGTTGGCGATCCTGGCACACGCCTCTTTCTGCTGGATAACGGTTTTGCTCTGGCCGGCTCCTCCTATCCAAGTACCGGATGGGCCGTCCATGAAGCGCTGATCGATCAGATGGCGGTGCTCGACCTGTTCGACAGCAGCATTGGACACCCGCAGCGCACTATCGCATGGGGCCATTCGATGGGCGGCGGCATCACCGCTGGCCTGATCCAGAGGTTTCCCAATCGTTTTGACGCGGCCCTGCCCATGTGCGGCGTGCTTTCCGGCGGCGTAGGCATCTGGAACGAGGCGCTGGATACGGTCTTCGCCTTCAAGACCCTGCTGGGATTCGGCACCGGTCTGCAAGTGGTCCACATCACCGACCCGCTGACCAATCTGGGCATCGGCGAGCAACTGCTGGCAGCGGCGCAATCCACGCCCCAGGGCCGGGCGCGCATCGCCCTGGCTGCGGCGTTGAGCGATTTCCCAGGATGGTTTGACCCGGCGTCGCCGGAACCGGCGGCCACGGATTTCGACGCGCAGGAAGTCAACCAGTTCCTGTGGTTCGCGAACGTGGATTTCCCATTCCTTCTCGCTTTCCGCACCGAACTGGAGTTCCGCGCCGGGGGCAACCCGTCGTTTAACACCGGCGTGAATTACCGCAAGCAACTGGCGCGCTCCGCCGACCGTGAAGAAGTGGAAGCCCTGTACGCGGCCGCAGGGCTCAGCCTGGATGCCGATCTCGACACGCTGAATAACGCGACCCGCATCACCGCCGACCCCGGCGCAACCGATTACCTCGTCCAGAACATCATCTTCAACGGAGTAATCCACGTTCCGGTGCTGGCCATGCACACCAGCGGTGACGGCCTGGTGGTGCCGCAGAATGAGAGCGCGTACCGGCTCGTAGTCGACCAGGGGAATGACGATGACTTCCTGCGCCAGACGTATGTCCATCGCGCCGGACACTGCACGTTTACCCCGGCGGAAACCGTGACCGCTCTGGGCGTGCTGCTGAACCGCCTTGATACCGGCAGATGGAGCGGATTGAGCCCTGACGATCTGAACGGAATTGCCGCGCAACTCGGCCCGCTCAACACCGCGCCACCATCGTTTTTCAGCTTCAGTCCGGGACCGTTCCTGCGGCCGTTTGACGCCGGCCAGGACCAATAGAGCCAGGCTTGGAATTGCATTATTTATGGTTCACTACTCAACCCGGGGCCCTGACACAAGATTCCCAGCTTGCCTGGTCCTGGCAAGCTGGGATGGCGACACGCGCGATTTTCGCGTGTCAGGGCAAGCGCCCTGGTGATGATGCGTTAGCTTGCACGTTCCGTTTCAAGGCAATGTTGCTGGAAGTGGCGGGCGTTGGCGGTTTCGCGCTCCGCCAGAACGGCCATGGCTTCACGGTTGGCCTGCGCCCGAAGCCGGGAAAGCAGGTTGTAGATGCCATGGAGGCTTTCCGAGGAGGAGAAGCAGTTGACCTTCTTTAGCTCTTCAAGGCCGTGCAGGGCCTGTTCAAAGCCATTGTTCATTTCCGCGAGGCAGCGGTAGGCGTGGGCCCTTACCGGCAGGGGTTGTGTGGGTTGAGACTGAGGTTGATGTTGCGCAAGGTGGATGGAGCGTTTAGCTTTGTTTACAGCCATGGTTGCCTCCTTCAAGGCGACTACGGTTAGGGCGCGTTCGGTGTTCTAGCATCGGGCGCGTCCGTTAGTTGAGCAATTAGCAATTGGCAAATAGCAACTGGCCAAATGGTTGTGGTTAGTTACTTCTTCTTTGGTTTGCGAGGCACGGGCGATTTCGTCTGTGCCTTTTCTTGTTCACGGAGTTTGGAGTAACGGGTTTTCCTGCCGTTGGCGATCTTGGGCAGGAGCTGGCGGACGTTTTCGATTTCCGCGTCCGTCCACATGTGGACGACGCGGCGGCCCACGGTGACGATTTCAGGCGCGGGGACTTTTCCTATCGCGATGTAGTTGGCAAGGGTGTCATAGTTAATGCCCAGCCTCTTTGCCGCTTCGCGAGTGGAATGCTTGATCATTTACCCATATTGTCGGAAATATATGGATGGTGTCAATGAAATTGATGAACGATTGTGAGAAACGAATAAAGTAAAGCGAGTGCTTTATTTTTTAAAGTGCGCGCTTCGCTGCATTGCGTCCCATCAGGCAAAAACCGCCTGCTGGGAGCAGCTGCGCGCGGATCTCCACCCGCCACGCGAAAAAAACGCCAAGCTGTCATCCCGAGCGGAGCGCCTGAAGAATCTTTGCTACAAGCCGCTCACCGGCGCGTAGTCGAGGGACCCCGGGAATGTGTCGACGGCCATATTGTCTCAGGGAGTTCTCTTCCGATTTCTCCGTGCTATGATTCTGCCCCTGAATGACCGCAAGAGAGCACGAATATTGGGTCTACATCATGGCGAGCCTCTCCGGCACGCTGTACACGGGCATTACAGGAGTTCTCTTCACCCGCGTGATGCAGCACAAAGCAGGTGAGATCGAGGGCTTCACCCGTCAATACAAATGCAACCGCCTGGTTTATTACGAGAGTTTTGAGGACGTAAGGATGGCCATTGCGCGGGAAAAGCAGATCAAGCGCTGGCGGCGCTCGAAGAAGATTGCCTTGATTGAGAAGATGAATCCGCGCTGGGCAGACTTGGCCGAACATTGGGGACAGAAAATGCTGTTTCGCGGACAGAGCATGGGGAAAACTCCCTGAAATGGCATAGCTGCGGATGTAACTTCGGGGTCCCTCGACTGCGCGCCATACAGCAACTTTGTACAGATATTCTCAGGCGCTCCGCTCGGGATGACAGACTTTTATTGGGATTTAAAACCAGCCAGATGCCTGGCTAATAATTTTAGACGAATGTCTATTGACATTATAGCTTATCTGTGCAAGAATGCAAAATGTTCGACCGAGAGCGGCGTCGGGGGCTGAAAAAGCCCAAAAGCCCAAAAGGCCTGCAACCCTACCGCCTGTGGGCCCTCGTATCGCTCACAGTTGCTGTGGCCCCGCTGATACGGAGTTAAGTCTCTGGTTCTGCCTGCGGCTTGGGGCTGGAAGTGTCTTCGGGATTGCCAAAACTGCCAAAATTGACAATTTGAAACACCGCGATGCACTTCGCAGGCGAGGGCGCCTGCGCTCCACGTAAAACTTAAGACTTCACAGGCAAGAGTGCCTGTGCCACAAAAATTCAAAAACAGGAGCCACCCATTGGGTGGCTTTTTTAATTTGGAGGAAGAGCATGACGAAGCAGGAGATTAGCGAATCGATCATGGGCTGCGCGGAAAAGCTGGGCCGCACGCCGAGCATTTTTGAGGTGATGAAGATGGCGCAGGTGACGCGCCGGCAGATCAGAGCGGAGTTTGGCTCGTTCACGCAGGCGCTACGCGAGTGCAACCTGGAACGCGAGATCAGCAGCGGACAGAAAGTGCCGCTGGAAACGCTGTTCGCAGATTGGGCGGGCGTGGTGCGGAAGGTGGGAAAAGCGCCGAGCATGAGCGAATACGAAGCGCTGAGCAAATACAGTTGCAAACCTCTGGTCCGGTGTTTTGGCAGTTGGCGGCAGGTGGCGTATGGCTTGACGCAGTTTGCAGAAGGTCGCGGCCTGGCGGAGGAGTGGAAGGCGGAGCTGGAGTTGGCGCGCGTGAAGAGCGGCGACCAGGATGCGCAATGGATGTTACCGCGGGAGGCGCCGACGACGAGGTCCAAAATGCTGGCGGCCTGGCGGGAGAGGGCGCTGACGGCAGGGCCAACCGCGGGGCCGACCTATGGGCCTCCGATGTGGCCGGGGCCGCTGGCTTATGCGCCGGTGAATGAGCTGGGTGTGGTGTTTCTGTTTGGATGGATGGCGCCGCAGCTGGGCTTTGTCGTCCATAGGCTGCAACCGGAGTTTCCCGACTGCGAGGCGATGCGCCTGGTGGGGGAAGACAAATGCCAGCTCGTAAGAATCGAATTCGAGCATGAAAGCCGCAACTTCCTGAAGCACATGCACGACGTGAAGGGATGCGATCTGATTGTCTGCTGGCGGCATAACTGGCCGGAGTGTCCGCTGGAGGTGCTGGAGCTGAGAAGTCTATTGCCAAAATTGCCATGACTCACCCCAACAAGCCAAAACCGGGCTTGCCGGGGGCCCCGGATTGCCAAAGATCGCCGAAATTGAAAAGCAAAACCAAGAACCTCACCACTGATTAACACAGATAACACTGATCAGAAAAAAACAAAACCTTTGAAGCACGGAGGAACGGAGGAGGCGGGGAAACCCGCTAATCAATTGACCTTCTTCTGATCAGTGTTTATCTGTGTCGATCAGTGGTAAGTTTTTGGTTTTTCAATATTCCACGCTGACCAGAAAGAGTCCGCTGGCCGGAGCGGTTGCGGCGGCGGCGGAGCGGTCACGCAGATCGAGAATGCGGCGCACGTCGGCTGCGCTGAGGCTGCCTTTGCCGACCATGAGAAATGTTCCTACCAGGTTGCGGACCATGTGGTGAAGAAATCCGTTGCCCCGGACGGTGTAGACCAATTCTTCGCCCTGCCGCTGCCAACTGGAGCTGAAAATCGTGCGCACATTGTTGATCTCGTGTCCGTCGTTGCGGCTTTCCGGAGCTTCGTTCTTGCGCTTTTCCGGGGTACTACGCTTTTCAGGGGCGTTGCGTTTTTCAGGATCGACGGCGGCAAAGCTGGTGAAGTCATGTTCGCCTTCCACCAGGCTTGCGGCGGCGATCATCCGCGATTCGTCCAGGGGGTAAGGGTGGTGATAGACGTAGCGGGCCAGGAATGGAGGACAAATTGCTCCACGATAGATGCGGTAGCGATAGGTTTTGGCGGTGGCTGAGCGTCGGGCGTGAAAATCGGGCGGCATTTCGTCGACGGCCAGAACGCGGATGGAGCGTGGAAGCACATCATTTAATGCGCGTATCAGATTGGGCGCAGGAATAGGGGAGTGAATCGTTACGCTGGCGGTTTGCGCCAGAGCGTGGACGCCGGCGTCAGTCCGCCCGGAGCCTTGGGGGAGTGTTTTTTCGCCGGTCAAGTGTTCGAAAGCGGACACCAGTGTCCCCTGAACGGACACACGATCGGGCTGCACTTGCCATCCGGCGAAATCGTGGCCGTCATAGGCCAGTGTGAGTTTAAGATTGCGGGCCAAAAGTCTGTACCTGACACTTTTTAACGCCATAAAGCGGCGCTGAGCCGATATACTATCGGGTTTTCGCCACACAAAGCATTCGATTCTGGAACCACAGAGGGCATTCCCGCGTATCTTGATTGCCGTGAAGGTGACGGAACCGGGAAATGGCAGTCTCTAATTAGTTAAATTAATCATCAAGTTACGTATTGGGAGAAGAAGAATGTCCGCAGCTTTTATCCGCAGGGATTTCATCAGGAAGACCGCTTGCGCTGTTTGTCTTTTCACATTGCCCATGGCGGCGCAGCAGGCAAATACCGACATGGCGATGCAGGTGGTACAGAGTGGAAGCCAGGCGGGCGCGCCGATGTCGAACGCTCCTGAGCCTAAAGCTTTGCCCCAGCCAACGCACGTGGATTACTCCAAGCCGGCGCCGTTGCTGCCCAATCCGTTCGCGCGCTACATTCCGCGCGACGTGCCACCGCCATCGTTCACGAACGCGCCGAAGATCGAACAGCTGATCCAGAACGGCAAGCTGATGTTGTCATTGAATGACGCCATCGCTATTGCATTGGCTGACAACCTGGATATCGCTGTTGCTCGCTACAATTTGCCAATCGCTGATACCGATATTTTGCGCACGAAAGCCGGAAGTTCCTTCCTTGGCGTGAATTCAGGCGTGGTTTCAAATACGCCAGGCGGAGGTCAAGGCGGCATTGGAGCCGGGGTTTCAGGAGCCGGAGCCGGAGGCACAACGGCCGGAGCCGGAGGAGCTGGCGTGGGCGCCGGCGGTTTCGTCGGTTCGACAAGCGGCGCCGGACCTCAGCCGGATAATTTTGATCCGGTCATCTCCGGTACATTTGCAATAGAGCAATCGACCTCTCCATCCAACTTCGGTTTGCTGTCTGGTTTGAGTGGTACCGGCGCTACAACACCTTTGGCGAGGGCGCATACAACCACCGGCGATCTTACGTATTCGCAGGGATTTTCACCCGGTACCGCTTTCTCGGTTTCATTCAACAATCAAAGGCAGACGAACAACGGTTCTGCGCAAACATTTAATCCGGCCCTGACATCCAGCTTCCGCGCTACGGTTCGTCAGCATTTGCTTCAGGGATTTGGCCGCAGCCTCAATTTGCGCTTCCTCCGTACGGCGCAAAACAATAAGAAGATTACTGAAGAGGGTTTTCGTCAGCAGGTGATCTCCACCGTGAGCCAGATTGAGAACATTTACTGGGACCTGGTGAACGCATACGGAGCGTTCAAAGTGAATGAACGATCTCTTGCTTTGGCGCAAAAGACCCTTTCTGATAACCAGAAGCAGGTTGAAATTGGTACATTGGCGCCTTTGGATGTAGTACGCGCCCAAAGTTCCGTGGCGAGTGCCGAGCAGGCCCTTATTGCCTCAAGGACCAACCTTCAGCTTCAGCAGTTGACGATCAAAAACGCGTTGACCCGAAGCTTGCCCAATGACTCGCCTGTAGTGCAGGCAGACGTGATCCCTACGGACACAGTTCAAATTCCGGAGCAGGAGAATCTGCCGCCAGTACAACAATTGGTACAAATGGCGCTGGAAAACCGGCCTGATTACAGGCAGCAAAGAATCACGTTAAAGAATAATGAGATCAACATTAAGGGCGCCAAAAATGGATTACTTCCAACAGTGGATCTGATTGCATTTTATGGCGCTTCAGGGCTGGCAGGATTGCAGAATCCTTTAGGCACATGCCCTCCGGGCATAACCACTCAATGTACCCCTCCAGGAACGATCGCCAACAGCGGTTTCGGTGACAGTTTCTCGCATCTGTTTAACTCATCGGGACCCGATAAAGGCGTGCAGATCAACATCCAGATTCCTCTCGGCAATCGCGTAGCCCAGGCAACCCAGGTACGCTCCATGCTGGAGTACCGGCAGTCACAGTTATCGCTGAAAACGGTTGAAAACGTGATTACCATCGGTATTCGCAACGATGTTTTCACCCTGGAAAACAACCGTGCGGGCGTCTCCGCGGCACAAAAGGCGCGCGACCTTGCCGCTAACACCCTGGATGCTGAACAGAAGAAATACAATCTCGGTGCTTCTACTTATCTGGCTGTACTTCAGGGTGAGCGCGATCTCGCTCAGGCTGAATCTACCTTGGTGAGCGCCATGACAAATTACGCAAAGGCCCGTGTCCAGCTCGATAGAGATACCGCACAAACGCTGGATCGGTACAACATCAAAATAGACGAGGCGGTCACCGGAACTGTGAAGACCCAGCCCAACGTTCCCGGAATTATCCCGAACAAGACTGCTCTTCAGGAAACCGAAACTCCGGCGCAGCAGCCGCCGAAATAGTTTTTACTCGGTCCGGAATCTCCATCGGCTGGCTTTATCGCCAGCCGATTTTTTGTCTCCAAAGACTTCGGCAAATTTCTTCTGCGTTCGCCATGCAGAAACTCTAAAATTTTCTCGCAGGTTCTGGTATAGTCAACCACGCCCCCACCCATATTCGCCAATATTTCCCCTGATGGAGATAGCTCATGTCTCATGCACGGTCCCTTGTCCTGCTGCTTCTTTTGGCGGCAAGCGTTTGCCTGGCTGCCAAGGATTAAAGATAAAGACAATGACAAGGAAAAGCCGCCCCAGGGCTGGCTTCCAATCACGCAGCAGGACCTGGCTATCAAGGAAGTGCCGCATGATCCCGGGGCCGATGCCATCCAGCTCTATATGAGCTATTACAAAGACGATGATGCGAGGTTCATCTCTGTCTACAAGCGCATTAAAATCTTGCGCGAACCGAAAGACCCGGCAAATGATCGTGCGAATGTTGAGATTCCCATTAATCCCCAGCAATCGCTGAAAGAGCTGTTTGCCAGGACCATACATCCCGATCAGAAGATCATTGATTTCACAGGCAAGCCATTTGAGAAGGTATTGATCAAGAGACGGGGTGTGAAATACACGGTCAAGGCCTTTACTCTCCCCGATGTAACGGTTGGCAGCATTATTGAATATCGATATGTGATCGATCTTCCGCGCGGCGTGGTAAGTCCTATTTCTGCATGGCCCGTTCAGGAAGACATCTTTACCCTGAAGGAAAATCTTCGCTTCCGCGCGTTTCAGGGATTGGTAATCACGCCTACCGAATGGACGAACGTGTCGCGCAGGTCGCAGGTGTCCTATTCATACCTGAACCAGATTGACGCCAACGTGCCGGAAAAGAAACAAGGCAATCTGATGGAGCTTGAGCTCCAGAACGTGCCGAAATTTGATGCCGAGGACTACATGCCGCCGGAAGACGATTTCCGCCCGGTCATTCTTTTTTACTACGGTGGCCGGGAGATGGCCTCGCCGGATAATTTCTGGGAGGAATGGCAGAAGCTGATCACCGAGTATGTGGAGAGGGTCATCGGCAATTCGCGTGAGGTTCGTGATGTGGCCTCCCAGGTTGTCGGCACAGAAACTGATCCGGAAAAGAAACTGCGCAAGCTATACACGCGGGCTCAGCAAATCAGAAACCTTTCCTTTGAACGCGAACGTACGGCAGTGGAGAACAAGGAAGAGCATCTTAAGCGCAACGTCAGCCCGCAGGAAACGTTCCATCGCGGTTACGGCACCTCCTGGGAAATTAACGTTTTGTTTACGGCGCTGGTTCGTGCAGCCGGCTTTGATGCCACCATGCTTGGTGTGGCTGACCGCAAGGAGCGGTCCTTTAACAAGATCGTACTGTGGCTGGGACAATTGGATGCAAGCGCCGTTCTGGTCAATGCCGGAGGCAGGGAGATGGTGCTTGATCCGGGCACGCGCTTTTGTCCCTTTGGGGTTCTGCGGTGGAAAAACACCGCAACCAGCGCGTTGAAATTCAGCAAGGGCGGAGGCTTCATTACTACTCCCCAGCCGGAAAGTTCTTTGCTGCACCGCTCTGCCCAGGTCTCATTGGGAACGGACGGCGCGTTGACCGGTGAAATCGCGGTGGACTTTAAAGGCCAGGACGCATTGGAACACCGGCTGGATGCGCTTGACGAAGATGAAGCTGGCCGGCGCAAGAGCCTGGAAGACGAGGTACAGGCCTGGCTTCCCAAAGATGCAGTGGTCAAGCTGAAGGACGCTCAAGGCTGGGAGGCGGCTGACGAGCCACTGGTGGCCCACTTCAAGATAGAGGTCCCCGGTTTTGCATCCGCTGCCGGAAAACGCCTTCTGTCGCCGGCTTTTTTCTTTCCTACGCTGCAGAAAAATATGTTCACCAGCCAGTTCCGCAGATATCCCATCTCCTTTCCTTATCCCTTTACAGAAGAGGATGAACTTAGCATGACGTTGCCGGAAGGCTACCGTGTGGAAGAGCCGCCCTACCATCGCAAAGCCGGGCTTGCCTATGCTGGCTATGAGATCACTTCCACGGTTGACGAGCGCAGGCTGGTGACCAAGCGAAAGTTGCGCTTTGAAGGACTTGAACTCCCTCCCGACAAATATGAAGAACTTAAGAATTTTTTTAGCATAGTGCAAAAAGGAGATGAAGGCCATGCCGTCCTGCGCCCGGAAGGTGAAGAAAAGGCCCAGAATCCGAATTAACCATGACCTGCCGTTACCACAAGTATTAGGGCAGACTAAGTCTCTGCAGAGACTCTGGAAAGATTAACCATATTGGTATATAGTTTGCGAAACTAACCCCCTTACCAAAATAGTGCCGAGGAGTTCCTTGACGTGAAATGTATCCGGCTGTTCCTGTCACTAGCTCTGTTTGCAGCCTCTGTGGCGCCAGCTATGGCGCAAAAAGAAGACTGGCTCCCCATCACCCAGCAAGACCTGGGAATGAAGCAGGTTCCCAATAGTCCCGGCGCTGACGCAGTGCAGCTTTATTACGCGGACTTTATTAATGACCAGGAGCAAACCGAATTTTTCTACCGTCGCATTAAGATATTGAATGAAAAGGGAAATCGCCATGCTGACGTTGAGATTGTGATACCTCCTGAATTCTCGCTCTCAGGCTTGAAAGCGCGCACCATCCACCCGGATGGGAAAATTATCGAGTTTGCCGGCAAACCATTTCAGAAAACGATTATCAAGGGCCGTGGCATCAAGATTCTGGCCAAGGCCTTCACCATGCCTGACGTTACTGTAGGCAGCATTATTGAGTACAAGTACAAGGTAGACTCGCCGGGAATCTTTCTCGACAATTCCTGGACAATCCAGCATGAGCTCTACACGGTAAAAGAAAGCTTCCGCATGAAGCCTTATTCGGGCGGTCTGGAAGGCTTTCAGGGCGGCTTTCAGGTGGCTGCGTTGTCCTCCCACATGCCCAACAACATTAAGCCAACTCAAAAAGGAGGAGGGTATGAGTTGGAGGTTGAGAACATGGCGGCCTTTGAGGCCGAAGGCTATATGCCTCCGGAAGAAGACTTCAAGCCGCAGATGCGCTTTTTTTATATCGGCCTGAATACTTCAACCGCTGACAAGTTCTGGCAGGAGGCCGGACGTAAATGGAATGATGAGGTAGACCATTTCATCGGTACGCGCAAGGAGATCGCCCAAGCGGCAGCCGAGGCCATTGGGACTGAAACTGACCCTGAGCAGAAGCTGCGCAAGCTCTACGCCCGGGCGCAGGTAATTAGAAACCTGACCTATGAGCGCGAACGGTCAGAGGAAGAGCAAAAGAGAGAAAATCTGAAGGCAAACCAGAATGTTGCTGATGTTCTGGCGCGCGGCATTGGATACCGTGACGACATCACGCGTCTTTTTGTTGCTCTTGCCCGCGCCGCCGGCTTTGACGCCTCGATTGTCCGCGTGAGCAACCGTAAAGATAAATTCTTCGATAAGGGATTGCTCTCCAAACGGCAGCTCGATGCCGAAATTGCCGTTGTCAGCCAGGGCGGCAAGGATATTTATCTTGATCCCGGAACTCGATTCTGCCAGTTCGGTTATCTTCGCTGGATACGGACCTCTGCCGCGGGCCTGAAGCTGGATAAAAAAGGCGGCACTTTTGTGACCGCGCCCTCGGCAACCTATGACAAAGCAACCATCAAAAGGACCGCGGACCTTGCCCTGGATGCAGACGGCAATTTGAAAGGCACAATTGCCGTGAGATATGAAGGCGGTGAAGGCATGGAGCACAGGCTGGACGAGATGGACGCGGACGAAGCGGGAAAGAAAAAGGATCTGGAAGACGAAGTGAAGACCTGGCTTCCCAATGGAGCAAGCGTCAAGCTGGATAACGCTGATGGTTGGGATTCTCCCGGGCTGCTGACGGCATTTTTTAACGTTGAAGTACCGTCTTATGCTTCAGCCGCGGGCAAGCGCCTGCTGGTGCCGCCCTATCTTTTCCAGGCAAAACAAATGGATGCTTTTAAGCATTCAGAACGCAAGTTTCCCGTCTATTTCCCATACGCATTCACCGAATCAGACCGGGTCAACATCAAAATTCCGGAAGGATATTCTTTAGAGACCGTTCCGCAGGACCAGACTACGAATATCGGGTACGCCGTGTATCAGAACCAGGTGCAGATGAACGGCCGGCAACTGGTTACGCAGCGTCTCTTGCAGGTAAACGGTATTTTCTTCCGGCTGGACCAGTATCCGGCCGTAAGGGATTTCTTCGGCAAAGTCCGCGCTGGAGACGAACAGCAAGCGGTTCTCACAGGGGGCAGCACCAATGCGCAAAAAACCAACTAACGCAATTCTATTTCTTCTGCTGGCCGTGTTGCTTCCAGCCGCCGCAAACGCGGGCGTGCCGGACTGGCTGCGTAGCGTTGCGCAGCAGCCCTCCAAGACGTATCCCGATGATGTGAACGCCGTTGTTCTGCTGCATGAAACGGAAACCACCGTAAAAGACAGCGGCGAGACAATCACCCGAGAACGCCGCGTTATCAGGGTGCTTCGTCCGGACGGGCGCGATACCGCCTTTCAGGGAGTCCCATTTGATGAGGAGACCCGCCTGAACTATTTCAAGGGCTGGAGCATCAGCCCCAAAGGGCTGGAGTACGAAGCAAAGAAGGACGATGTCGCCGAGATTGCCTCAGGCGAGGGCTACGAAATCTACTCGGATGCCAAAGCCAAGGTAATGCGGATCCCCGGTGTGGATGTGGGGACCGTGGTGGGCGTGGAATGGGAGCAGAAACGACACCCTTATACTTTTGAGGACCAATGGTTCTTCCAGCGATCGCAGCCGGTGGAGCATGCGCGGTTTATTCTGCACCTTCCGCCCAGTTGGGAATTTCGTGCCGCGTGGATCCACTACGCGGAACAGTCTCCCCAGGTCCAGGGCGGCACCTATGTGTGGGACCTCACCAACATTCCCAGAATCGAGCATGAAGCTGAAATGCCGCACTTGCGTGCGCTGGCAGGGCAACTTGTGGTGACTTACTTTTCAGAAAAAACCAAGGGCCGTACGTATTCAACATGGGGAGATTTTGCCGCGTGGTATACACAGTTGACCACGGGCATGCGTGATCCCTCCCCCGCGCTGCAGCAGAAGGTATTGGAATTGGCGCCTTCCACACTGCCGCTCCTGGACCGCATTAAAGCGCTGGCCCGCTTCGCCCAGCGTGACGTCCGCTACGCCGCCATTGAAATTGGTATTGGCGGCTACCAGCCACATCCCGCCAGCCTGACCTTCAGTAATCGCTATGGGGATTGCAAGGACAAAGCCACTGTATTGAGCGCCATGTTGGCGCAGATCGGCGTGAAATCTTTCTACGTTCCCGTGCACACGGACCGCGGAATTTATACTGAAAAGACGCCCCCGACAAATGGCTTTAACCATGTCATTCTGGCCATCCAGCTTCCTCAGGGCAGCTTTACCGGAACCATGCCGGCTCTGTATGAGCATCCGCAATTAGGTCATCTGCTGATTTTCGATCCCACCTCACGCGTTGTGCCGTTCGGCCAGATACCGGCTTACGAACAGGACAACTACGGCCTTCTGGTAACGGACCTTGGAGGTGAGTTGGTCCACCTTCCTCTCAGTACACCAGAGTCGAACCGCATCACGCGGACAGCTGGACTTTCTCTGCTGCCTGACGGCTCACTGAAAGGGGAAGTACAGGAGGTTCGCACCGGTTCGGAAGCCGCCATCGGACGCTATATGTTTGAGCACCAGACAACCGCCGATCGCCGGAAGATATTGGAGCGTTTTCTTGGCCGGATGCTGGGCAATGTGCAACTGGACAGCGTAGAAGCTGACAATCTGGATGAGATCGACAAGGACCTTGTGATTCGCTACAAGTTTACTGCCGAGCACTACGCGAAAAATGCCGGGGCCCTGCTCCTGGTCCGCCCGCGCGTTGTGGGTGAAAAGCTGGGTGCGCTGGATATGACCAAGCCACGGCACTATCCCTACGAATTCGATGCGCCCACGCTGCAAACTGACATTTTTGAATTTCACCTGCCCGAGGGCTACAAAATCGATGAACTACCTGAAGCTGCGAAGGCGAACTTTGCATTCGGGGAATACAACAGCAAGATTGAAAATTCCGGGACCCAGCTCAAATACAGCCGCGAATACAAGATTAATGCAGTCCGGGTGCCGGTTGAAAAAATCGGTGACTTAGGCAAGTTTTTCCATCAGATCAATCAGGATGAACGGAATATGGCGGTCCTGAAAAAAGGGAATTGACGGTTGTCTGGGGATTGGCGCTAATGCATGCGGTGATTGTTCGAAGAATATTGGTGGGAGCTCTTCTGCTTTTGTCCGCCGTTGCGGCGGCAGCTGAGACCCATGAATGGCTGCAAGTCGATCCCAAAGATCTGGCGATGAAGGAATTCAAGCCGGTGCCCGGCGCTGAGGCGGTCCAGCTCTACTACGCCAATGAAATCGATGATGTGGGCCACACCAACTTTTTCTATTTCCGCATCAAAATTCTCACTGACGGTGGCAAACATTACGCCAATGTCGAAATTCCCTTGGCGGAAAAGACATCCATCGTGGACCTGTTCGCGCGCACCATCCATACCGACGGGAAAATAAGCGAGGTAGTCGACCGCCCTTTCGAAAAAGTTATTTTTAAGGGAAAGGGACTGCGCGTCAGGGTACAGGCATTTACGCTCCCCCAGGTTGCCGTCGGCGACATCATTGAGTACAGATACGAACTGCATTATGAAGACAAGGGACTGCGGCATCACCACTGGACCGTGCAGCATGACTTGTTTACGGTGAAGGAGCACCTGCGCTTCAAATACGACAGGAAATCCTCCTCTGTCCGCTGGCTTCCCACTCCTGGCTTGGATTTAAGCCCCAGCCACGATCAGAAGACCGGCGTATTGCAGATGGATCCCGAAAACATACCTCCCTTCGAGGCGGAAGACCAGATGCCTCCCGAAGAGAGTTACAAGTTGCAGGTCAAGTTTTTTTATACCAGCCCCTTCATGAGTTCGCCTTCGGCCTACTGGTTTGAGATGGGTCGATATTTTTCGCGCGGCATCGATTACTTTATCGGGAACCACAAAGAAATCGTCCAGGCGGCCACGGAGGCCATCGGCGGTGAAACCGATCCTGAGAAGAAACTGCGCAAGCTGTATGCCCGTGCCCAGGAGATAAGGAACCTTAGCTACGAAAGGCATCGAACAGAGAAAGAGCAAAAGAGGGAAGAAATAAAAGAAAACAAGAGCATAGTGGACATCTTGCGGCATGGATACGGTAACCGCAATGAGGTGACCATATTTTTCGTGGCCTTGGCCCGCGGCGCCGGATTCACGTCCTCAGTGGTTTTTGCTTCCAGCCGTGAATCAAGACTATTTGACAGGGAAGTCCTCTCTTTCAGCCAGCTTGATTCTGAACTGGCGCTGGTGAAGTTCAACGGCAAAATGCTGTTTCTGGATCCGGGCACGCGTTTCTGTCCCTATGGGTTGTTGCGCTGGAACCGCACGGGCACGGCAGCCATGGACATGAGCGATCCTGGCAATCTCATCAATACTCCCGGCGCTGCGGACGACACTGCGCTGATCTCCCGTTCGGCGGAGATGAAGCTCAGCCCGGATGGTGGCGTCAAAGGCGAAGTCCGGATTGAATTTTCCGGCGTTGAAGCTCTGGAACGCCGGCTGGCTGCCCTTGATACCGATGAAGCCGGACGCAAGAAAGACTTTGAAGACGAAGTAAAACAGTGGCTGCCGGCAAACGCAAAAGTGGAGATGACCGATTCGTCGGCGTGGGACAAGCAAAACGAGCCGCTTACGGCACTGTTGAATGTTGAGGTCCCGGAGTTTGCCTCGGCCGCCGGCAAACGAATTCTGGTCCCGACGGCGCTGTTCCAGCCGAAAGAGAAGCGCGTTCTCAAGAACGGTCCCAGAAAATATCCCGTTTACTACCACCACGCATTCACGGAAATAGACCATATTTCCCTGGAACTCCCGGAAGGCTACTCGCCGGAAACCCTGGCTACTCCCCAGACGACCGCAACAAAATTTGCAAGATACTCAAGCGGCGCCTCCACCGTGGGAAATCACGTGAATCTGGAGCGCGCTCTAAGGTTCGCGGGGGTCTTTTTCCAGCCGGACCGGTATGATGAATTGCGGGGCTTTTTCGCCAAGGTGCAGGCCGGCGACGATCGGCAAACCGTCCTCCGCCAGGGCCCCACTGCCGAGGCACAAAGCGCCCACTAGTACCCAATCGCCACAATAGCCCTTGCCCGGCATTTTCCGCATCTTCTATGATGAGAGAAGGATTCCTCTATGGCAGATCACCAGAATAAGAAGAAAGACCAGAGCGGCATTGCGGAAAGTCCGATTGCCGAGGTCTTTGAAGGACGTCACCCGGCAGCGTCAGAAAAGCAATGGGCGGAAGACACGCTGGCTAAAACGCTGGAAAAGGCCCCGGAAAAGCCCATCGGCGCGGCTACCGGCGTTAATCTGGATGACAGCGGCCATGCCCAGTTCACCACCATCAGCGGCGTTCCCATTCGGCGTCTCTATACGCAGGCCGATCTGCCGGAAGACTGGAATTACGAGAAATATCTGGGCTATCCGGGGCAGGCGCCGTACACGCGTGGCATCCATGCCAGTGGTTACCGCGGCCGTCTCTGGACCATGCGCCAGTTCTCGGGCTTTGCCTCACCCGAGGAGACCAACGAGCGCTACAAGTATCTGCTGGCCAGCGGCGGAGGCGGGCTCTCTGTGGCCTTTGATCTGCCAACGCTCATGGGCTATGACTCTGATCACGCGGCAAGCGAGGGTGAGGTCGGCAAATGCGGGGTCGCCATCGATTCGCTGGAAGACATGGAGATCCTCTTCAACGGCATCGATCTGGAAAAAACCACGGTTTCCATGACCATCAACTCCCCGGCCTCCGTTCTGTGGGCCATGTATCTGGTGGTTGCGGAAAAACAGGGAGCCGACTGGAACAAAGTTTCCGGCACGCTGCAGAATGACATTCTCAAGGAATACATTGCGCAAAAGGAATACATCTATCCGCCCGGACCTTCGATGCGCCTGGTGATTGATACCTTTGAGTTTGGCGCCAAATTCACGCCCAAATTCAACTCCATCTCCATCAGCGGATATCACATCCGTGAAGCTGGTTCCACCGCGCTGCAAGAGCTCGCCTTTACGATTTATGACGGTGTTGAGTATGTGGAGTGGGCGCGCCGCCGTGGGCTTGACGTCGATGAGTTCGGCCCGCGCCTGAGTTACTTCTTCAACTCGCATAGCGACTTCTTTGAGGAAATCGCCAAGTTCCGTGCCGCGCGCAAGATCTGGTACCGGCTGATGAAAGACCGCTTTGGCGCCAAAGAGCAGCGCAGCTGGCTCATGCGCTTCCACACACAGACCGCTGGTGTCTCGCTCACGGCGCAGCAACCGCTGAACAATATTGCCCGCGTCGCTCTGCAGGGGCTGGCCGCCGTGCTGGGCGGAACGCAATCTCTGCATACTGATTCATACGACGAAGCCCTGGCACTCCCCACGCAGGAGGCCGCGCGTATCGCGCTGCGGACGCAGCAGATCATCGCTTATGAATCCGGTGTGGCACACACTGTTGATCCGCTGGCCGGGTCCTACTTCCTGGAAAAACTCACGCTCGACATGGAAAAAGGTGCGTTTGATTACTTTGACCGGCTCGATGCCATGGGCGGCATGGTCAAGGCCATTGAGAACGGTTTCCCGCAGAAGGAAATTGCAGAAGCCTCTTATCAGTATCAGCGCGCGGTTGAAGCCAAGGAAAAAATTGTGGTCGGCGTGAATGATTTCTCCATTGAAGAGAAGCAGCCGGAGACGCTCTATATTGACGAATCCGTGGCCCGTCACCAGACGGCCAAGCTGAACGCTCTGCGCGCCCGCCGCAACAATGATGAAGTCATCCGTACCCTGGACGCCCTGAAGAAAGCCGCTGCGCAGGAGCCGGTAGTCCGCGCTGATGGCCGCATCAGTGACGCCAACACCATGCCGTTCATCATCGACTGCGTGCGGGCCTATGCGACCGTGGGCGAAATCTGCCAGGCTCTGAAAGAAGTCTATGGAATCTACGAAGAGGTGAGCATTACGTAAGAATCGGGTGATCTGGTAATCGCTCGACATCGGGTAATCGGAAATGTAACGATGGATCAGACTTGTCCCGTGTTGTACGCAGGCGATGCCGTACCCCAAGCTGTAGATCTTTCCCACCGATGACGCGCGATATCGGCGATCACGCGCGATTCCGATACACTGCCCAGTGTTCCGTTCCCGCAATCTTCTCCATCCACCCGCATGTCTGCAATAACGTCTCAAACTCCAGATAGCGATAAGCCACATATACCTGCCGAGGATTTTGCTCGACCGAGCGGTGCAGGCTCTCCAGGACCTCCGTAAATACCGGCTCAGGGAAAGCATTGAACATGTAAATGACCAAAGGCCCGGAGGGAAACGCAAAGTCGCGGGCATCCATGCAGATGGATTCGATTTGTTTGCAACGCTGCTGCTCACTCGAATATTTTTCAATATTCTTTCTTGCGGCGTGATGCAGAGCGGGCAGAAATTCCACTCCGAGAATGCGCCGGAAAGGATGGTCAGAGGCCATCAGCAGCGTTCGGCCTTTGCCCGAGCCAAGATCGACAAAAGTAAATTCGCGCAAATCTGCCGGTAGCGCCTGCATGATCTGCTCAAACAACCAAGGCTCGGTTGCAAAATACGGGTGTCCCGCCAGGGTGGCCATGATCTGCGTGCGCACGTTGACCTTGGCCCGTGTGGTGTCCACGGAATGCTCCAAGTCATAATCCAGATCGCCGTATCTGGCTTTCTTGCGCGCCGGAGTCAGCTCGATCACAATGCGGTACAGGGCGGTGGTCATCTCCCATAACGTCCGTGCGAACCCATGGTGGCGAACGCCATCACGCATGCGCCGGCCCAGCATCCTGGTGAAGCTGGATTTTGCCGGCGGCAGCGATGCGTCTACTGGAGCGCCTGGAATAGAATCCACCCCGTTAGAAGGTACATCCATATAGAATCATCATCCATGAAAAAAGCCGTTGATCATCTTACGAAGTCGGACGTCATTCTTGCTTCTATTATTGCCCGGGTCGGCCCTTGCAAGCTGACTTATCGCGATCCCTCGTTTGAAATGCTGGCGCGGGCCATCGTCTTCCAGCAGCTGAGCACCAAGGCCGCTACCACGATTTACGGCCGCCTGGAAGAGGCCGCCGGCGGGCGGCTGACGCCGGAAGCCGTCCAGAACCTGAGCGTTGGCGAGATGCGGCGGGCCGGGCTCTCGCGGCAAAAGCTGGGCTACATACGCGATCTGGCGGAGCACGCTCTGAGCGGCAAAGTTGACTTTGCCCGCTTGCCCGCCATGAGCGATGAACAGGTCATTGAAGCACTCACTGACATCAAGGGCGTCGGCGTGTGGACAGCGCATATGTTCCTGATATTTTCATTGCGACGGCCTAATGTGCTCCCGGTCGGCGATCTGGGCGTGCGCATGGCCGTCCAACGGGCCTATAAGAAGCGCAAACTGCCCACGCCAAAACAAATTGAGCAGATTGCCAAAGGCTGGCATCCCTACTGCAGCTATGCGGCCTGGTATCTGTGGCGGAGTTTGGAATTCACGAAAGATAAATCCACCACGCAGGCACGGAGACACGGAGGAAAGCCAAAACCAAAAGTGCGGGCAGCAAGAGCTTCGTAGGCAGACAATTTTTATCAATGCTTGCAACTTCCGGCTAACCGAGAATGCTAAATACATGACCGGCCGCTTCCTTGCGCTTTTCTCCGCGCCTCCGTGTCTCCGTGGTGGACTTATGCTGTTCTGGTAAAATCGTGCTCTATGGCCGCTGACCGCAAAATCCGCGTCCTTGTCGCCAAACCAGGTCTTGACGGCCATGATCGTGGCGCCAAGGTGATTGCTCGCGCCCTGCGCGATGCCGGAATGGAAGTCATCTATACCGGGTTGCGGCAAACGCCTGAAATGATTGTCAGTTCGGCCTTGCAGGAAGATGTGGACGTGATTGGCCTCTCCATCCTTTCTGGCGCGCACAACGCCATTGTTCCCCGTGTTTCCGAGTTGCTCCGGCAAAACAAAATGGAGGACGTACTCTTCCTGATTGGCGGCATTATTCCGGAGCAGGATTTCGATTTCATGAAGAAGTCCGGCGTCAGTGCGATCTTCAACCCTGGCACGCCGATGGATGATATTGCAGAGTTTATCCGCAAGAACGTCAAGCCCCGGGGTCTCATTCCAGCCTAAAGCTTTATTTCTGTCGCTTGTCGCTCTAATCCGCTCAAGGAAACGCTCCCATATAGAAGATATCTGCTTCTGCTGACGTGCGGCTCGGCGCGCAAGACGGCCTCGCCACTTTCCCTTGTATTTCATGCCACTTCGCCCCAAGCTGAAAGCGCAGTATTTTTGGGCTAACCGGAGTCCTGTCCTTCAGTCTAACCACTCGATTTCAAGAGGTGGACCATGAGAAAACTGATTATTTTTGGCCTGGTGTTGCCGTTGTCCATTGGGTTGGCCCGTGCCGGGGAGCATCGCACCTCACACAGCTCGACCATGACCATGAATGATGATTCATCCAGTGACGATTGCCGTGAGCATCTGCGCGTTGGTGACGGCGACTACCGCTCCAATGTGCGCGATGAAGAGGTAAAAACCATCCCCAACCAGTCATTGACCATCACCGCTGAGCGAAATGGCGGGATCCAGGTAACCACCTGGGACAAGCCTGAAGTCAGCCTCAAACTCTGCAAACAAGTCGCTATCGATGATGAAAGTGAAGGGCGCAAATTGCTGGCTGAGACACATCTGGAGATGAATGGCTCCAAAATTTCCGTGCATACGCCGGCAGGGAACCACCACTCTCTGGGCACGGTTCTGTTGGTAAAGGCGCCAAAAGATGCGAATTTGAATCTGAGCGTTCACAATGGCGGAGTTTCCCTGAGCGGATTTACCGGAACGGCGGAAGCACACGCACAAAATGGCGGGATCTCATTCAGGCGAAGCACCGGAAAGTTGACCGCGCAAGCTGAAAACGGAGGCATCTCCATTAAAGATTGTGGCGGAGAAGTGAATGCCAGGGTAGAGAACGGCGGACTCTCCATCACGTTGCCGGAGCGTTGGGAAGGCAAGGGCCTGGAAGCCCACGCGCAGAATGGCGGCCTGGTGGTCTCCGTGCCCAAGAGCTTTAACGGCGGTCTTGAGGTAGCGGCTTCAGAGCATACGTCCATCATCTGCAAAGACGATATCTGCGGCGCCGGTGAGCGCACATGGGACAATGGGCACAAGTTGTTCCGCATGGGCGGGACCAATCCGCAAGTCAGGGCCACCACGGAGAATGGTGGAATCGTGATTGAAGAACGTGGCCACTCGCGGGGAGAATTGTAGACATTCCAAAATGAATTTTTTCTAAAGCAGGCCGCAAAGAAACGCTGAGAGCGCGAGACCCATTGGGTATTTGACAGGTGCTCGCGCTTTTCCGCGCTTTTGCGGCTTTTCTCCTTCGGTTTTTCCCGCCCAACCCATATACTTGGTTATGGCCGCCATGACCACACTGGACCAGATTCTCGCTGCCACGCGTGAACGCGTAGCCCGCGCCAAGCAGCGGGCCCAGGTGCGTCCTTTGGAGAAGGCGGCTGCGGCACACATCCCGCGTGGATTTCGCAAGCGGCTGGTTGCCATGTCACAGCTCGGCCCTGCTGTAATTGGCGAATTGAAAAAGGCATCTCCCTCCAAGGGCACCATTCGGGGTACGTTTCCAGTGGGAGTGCTTGCCAACCAACTTGCCCGCGGCGGCGCCTCTGCTCTCTCTGTGCTGACCGATGAAGAATTTTTTCAGGGGTCGCTGGCCAATTTGCTGGAAGCATCCGCCGCTACCGAGCTGCCGTGCCTGCGCAAAGACTTCATCATTGATGAATTTCAGATCACCGAAGCCCGCGCCCACCACGCTGATGCCATCCTGTTGATTCTTGCAGCACTCGATGATGCGACCTTCCGTCGCCTGCTGGATTACTCCCGCGCCCTGGAGCTGGATGCCGTCTGTGAAGTCCACGATGAAGAAGAGTTGAAGCGCGCTCTTGAGGGCGGAGCGGACATTATCGGGGTGAACAGCCGCAACCTTAAAACTTTTCAGGTCAGTCTGGATATCGTGGTCGATATGGCGAGCAGCATTCCCAACCATGTTTTGCGTGTGGCGGAGAGCGGAATTGACAGCGGAGCGGAAATCCGGGAGCTGCACGGCGCCGGCTACCAGGCATTCCTGATTGGCGAGGCGCTGATGCGCGCCGAAGACCCGGGACAGAAATTGCAGCAACTCTTGCAGGAAGCAGGATGGTATTCGCCATCCACCTCGGCTTCTCCACATTGGCGTGGCACAGTCCAGTAAGAAGCCAAAAGGAATTTCCAAAGAAAACTTGTATGCATACCTGGATCAAAATCTGCGGGACTACCTGTCTTGAAGACGCTCTCAATTCGATTGAGGCGGGCGCTGATGCGCTGGGATTTATCTTTGCGCCCAGCAAACGCAGGATACTGCCGGAAAATGCGCAAAAAATCATCCGGGAGTTGCCGCAAAAAATCGAGAAGATCGGCGTGTTTATGGATGCCGGTGCAATGGGCATTCGCCATGTAGTTCGCGAAGTTGAGCTGACTGGAATACAGATGCACGGCGAGGGAGAATTTCCTCCTGAGGTCTATAGCTACCTGCCGGAAGACCGGCGAGATGGGTTGCGAAAAATCAAAACGATTATTGTCTGGGAAGGGTTTGAGCTTAGATTTGATAGCTATGCTGCCGTGCCTGGCGTGGTAGACGAATGGCTCTTTGATTCCGGCGCTGGCAGCGGCAAGACTTTTGACTGGCAGGCAGCGCGGGCAAAATTAGGCGACCGGCAAGGTCGTTTCATCATCGCCGGTGGGCTTACGCCGGAGAATGTGGGTGACGCGATACGCACATTCAAACCGTGGGGTGTTGACGCGGTATCTGGTCTTGAGCGCGAGCCGGGACGGAAAGACCCGGAAAAGCTGAAGGCATTTGTTGCGGCAGTTCGGAGGGCGGAAGAGATATGAGATCGAGCGCATTGAAAAAAGAGAAAGCTGTTGCTGGACGGTTCGGCCTCTATGGTGGCCGCTATGTGCCGGAGACACTGATGGCGGCCCTGGAGGAACTGGAGCGCGAGTATACCAAGGCGCGCAAGGACAAAAAGTTTCGCCAGGAGTTTGAGCGGCTGCTCAAGGAATATGCCGGCCGTCCAACGGCGCTGTTTCATGCCCGCCGTCTGACCAAAGAGCTGGGCGGAGCAAAGATTTATCTCAAGCGCGAGGACCTGCTGCACACCGGCGCACACAAAATCAATAACTGCCTGGGCCAGGCGTTGCTGGCGATGCGCATGAAAAAGAAGCGCATCATCGCCGAGACCGGAGCCGGGCAGCACGGCGTGGCTACAGCCACCGTGTGCGCTCTCTTCGGCCTGCAATGCGTGGTCTACATGGGAACGGAAGATATGCGCCGCCAGGAGTTGAACGTCTTCCGCATGCGCTTGCTGGGCGCCGAAGTTCGCGGCGTGGAGTCCGGCTCGCGCACATTGAAAGATGCCATCAATGAGGCCATGCGCGACTGGGTCACCAACGTCCGCGACACGCATTACCTGCTGGGCAGCGTTCTTGGCGCCCACCCGTATCCCACCATGGTCCGCGACTTTCATTCCGTGATCGGACGCGAAGCGCGGGCACAAATCCTGAAAGCCGAAGGTAAATTGCCTGCGGCGATTATTGCCTGCGTAGGTGGAGGCTCCAACGCAATCGGCATCTTCCACGAGTTTCTGAACGACAAGCGCGTGAAGTTGATTGGGGTGGAAGCAGGCGGCCGGGGCAGCGGACTGGGCGAGCACGCCGCTCGTTTCCAAGGCGGCTTGCCGGGCGTGCTCCAGGGAACGTTCTCTTACGTTTTGCAGGATGCGCACGGCCAGATTGCGCTGACACATTCCATCTCTGCTGGTCTTGATTACCCCTCAATCGGGCCGGAGCACGCGGCGCTCGCAGATTCAAAACGCGCGGAGTACGTTGCTGCATCCGATGCCGAAGCGCTGGAAGCATGTACGCGGCTGGCGCGAACGGAAGGAATTATTCCAGCGCTCGAGTCATCCCACGCGGTAGCGGAGTGCATCAAACGCGCGCCAAAGATGAAGAAGTCTGACGTAGTGATTGTGAACATCTCCGGCCGCGGAGATAAAGACATCGGGATATTGCGGGAGAACTTGAAGATCGGCTGAAGAATCGGGAAATCGGGGCATCGAGTGAAGCCAAAACCAGCGCACCGCGGAGGCGCGGAGACGCGGAGAAAAGCCAAATAATTATGAGCGCGACTAAAGAATCGAAAAGCCGTATCCGCTTTACGAAAAACTCCGGTCTTGTCGTTTACGTCACCTGCGGCGACCCCAACATCGCCACCACGCGCGAGATCATTCTTGCCGCGTGCCGCGCGGGCGCGGACGTGATCGAATTAGGCGTGCCATTCAGTGATCCTGTGGCGGACGGGCCGGTGATCCAGCGCGCCAGTGAACGCGCGCTGAAAAACGGGACGTCATTGGAAGACGTGCTGCGGCTGGCGAGTGAGGTGCGCAAAGAAACCGATGCGGGCTTGATCGTGTTCAGTTATCTGAATCCTGTGCTGCGTTTTGGGCTGGAGCGTTTTTGCGGTGAAGCTGCTAAAGCCGGCGTGGACGGAGCGCTGATAACTGATCTGACGGTGGAAGAAGCCGGCGAATACAGGCGCTTGATGGCGGCCCATGATCTGGACACCGTCTTTCTCGCCGCGCCAACCAGTCCTGATCAACGTCTGAAGGCGATCAGCCAGGCGTGCAAGGGGTTTGTGTATGCGGTCTCACGCACGGGCATCACAGGCGCGCAAAAGCAGCTTGCAGCCGATGCGCAGGACCTGGTGAAGCGAATCCGCAAATTTACCAGGCTGCCGGTCGCTGTCGGTTTTGGAATTGGCAACCCCGAGCAGTTTGCGCAGGTGGGGAAATTTGCAGATGCTGCGGCAGTCGGTAGCGCCATTGTGCAACTGATCGAGCAAAATCCGGGACGAGAGGCGCAGGCGGTGGCAAGCTTTGTGCGCAGCTTAAAGTCCGGTGTCAGCAGTGCGGCTACTTCACAAAGTTAACATCGTTAAGTTATTCTAGAAGAGTTTTAACTTAGTTAAGTTTATTCGGGCAATTGTTGCCTGTATATCAGGATGCCGGAAGCCATGGATATTACAGACTGGCGGCACAAGATTGATGAACTTGATCGCCGCCTGGTGGAATTATTGAATGAGCGCGCACAGGCGGCCCATGAGATCGGCAAGCTCAAACGGAATACCAGCATGCCAATCTATGAACCTCAGCGCGAGAAGAAAATTTTTGAGAACGTGCAGCGCGCCAATCGCGGGCCATTGCCGGAAGGCGAGTTGCGGCAGGTGTACGAAAGAATCATTGACGTGATGCGCAACATTCAGAAAAACGAGATCGCGCCAAGCTTGCAAGCCACAGACGGCAGAACCGAGTTTGACAGGGAAGTGAACGATTAATAAAGCCGCGCGGCGCAAAAACGCCACGCAACAAATCGTCACTCTGAACGAGCGGCGAAGCCGGGAGAGAAGAATCCAGATAGCAGCGTTAGCTGCCACACAAAACCATGATTGTCGCCATGCAGGAACAAGCCGCGGAAGAACAGATCCAACAGGTGATTGAGCGCCTGGTTGGCATGGGGTTTGAGGTCCATCGCTCCACGGGTGCACGCCAGACAGTGCTGGGCGCGGTGGGGGCCCGGCACGAGTTTGATATCCGTGATATTGAGGTGCTGCCCGGCGTGCGCGAGGTGCACAGGATCAGTTCGCCATACAAGCTGGTGGCACGCAGCTTTCGCCCGGACGGAACGGTGGTGAAGTTCCAGCGGGGCGTGAGCATTGGCGGTGACGAGGTTGTGCTGATGGCAGGCCCGTGCTCCGTGGAGTCGCGCGATCAGATTTTTGCCGTTGCGGAATCCGTGGCCCGCTCCGGAGCAAAATTCCTTCGCGGGGGCGCGTTCAAGCCTCGCAGCTCACCGTATTCGTTTCAGGGCCTGGGCGAAGACGCGCTTAAGCTTATGCGCGAAGCCGCCGACCAGTTTGGCATGCTGGTCGTAAGCGAGGTGATGGAAATCTCCCAGATCCCGCTGATGCTGCCTTATGTGGACTTGCTGCAGGTAGGCGCGCGCAATATGCAGAATTTCAACCTGCTGCGCGAACTCGGCAAAGTGCGCAAGCCGGTGTTGTTGAAGCGCGGCATTGCTGCCACGATTGAAGAGCTCCTGCTCTCAGCCGAGTACCTGATGGCGGGCGGTAACTATGAGGTCATCGTGTGTGAGCGCGGCATTCGCACTTTTGAAACCTACACGCGCAACACCCTGGATATCTCCGCTATTCCCATTGTCAAGAAGCTTTCACATCTGCCGATTCTTGCCGATCCCTCGCACGGCACGGGTCGTCGCGATAAAGTCTCTCCCATGGGGCGCGCCGCCATTGCCGCTGGAGCGGATGGTCTGCTCATTGAAGTCCATAACAATCCTGACAAAGCCCTTTCCGATGGAGCCCAGTCCCTGTATCCTGAGCAGTTTGCCAAACTGGTTGGTGAGCTTCGCGTGATTGCGCCTGCGGTCGGACGCAGGCTTGTTTAGAATCAAACTAAGCCATATATCCGCGGCCAGAGCCCTGATTGATTGAGCTTGCTGCCCGCTGAATCTGTGTGTCTCTAGGACGATAAGTGTTCAAACAAATCACCATTATCGGTACCGGCCTGATTGGAGGGTCACTGGCCCTGGCCCTGAAGGCAGCCGGTTTTGAAGGCAGGATCATCGGCTGCGATCGCCGTAGTGTGCTGGACCGGGCACGCGCCATGCGCGCCATTGATTCAGGCACAGAAGATCCAGTGGAAGCCGTTACTGGCAGTGACCTGATTGTGCTGGCCACACCTGTGGGCGGGATCATTGACCTGATTGAGAGAATCGGCCCCATCGCTCCTCCTGAGGCTTTGATTACCGATGTAGGCAGCACCAAGAAGGAAATCCTGGACCGTGCACGCTCCGTCTTTGGAGACAAAGCGCCGCAGCGGTTCCTTGCCGGACATCCCATGGCGGGGAAGGAGCATAGCGGGCTGGAAAATGCGGAGTCCAAACTGTTCCTGAATGCCGTGTGGTTGCTGGTGCCGCAGGCGAACCAGTCGACGGACCGGGGCAAGATCAAGGACTACTGCGAGCTGCTGGAGAAGATGGGAGTCCGTCTTTTAAAGATGGAACCCGAGCGGCATGACCAGATTTGTGCCTGGACCAGCCACTTGCCGCAGATGGTTTCCACTGCGCTGGCCGCGACTCTGGTGGAAGAACTGGGCGATAACTCTGATGTGCACGCTATCGGCGGACGGGCGCTGCGGGAGATGACGCGTATTGCCTCCAGCCCGTATTCCATGTGGCGGGACATTGCTCACACCAACACAGCCAATATCGAGTACGCGCTCACCAGACTGGAGCAGCGGCTGCAGCACATTCGTGAGAATCTGCGCACGCCGGCACTGCGGGAAGAGTTCGAGCGCGCCAGCCGTTTCGAACTGGGTACAAGAGATGTGGCCGCTACGGTACTGGTGCTGCCCGGATGGCAGAACTCGGGTCCGCGCCACTGGCAAACGCTATGGGAGCAACAGAACCCCATTTTTCTGCGCGTGCAGCAGCGGGATTGGGAGTATCCTCACCGCGAGTGGTGGCTGGAGCGGATTACAGCGGAAGTCAAGCAGTCGCCGGCGCCGATTGTGTTTGCCGCCCACAGCTTGGGTTGCATTGCTCTGGCGCACTGGTGCAAGGCAATGCCGGGTGAATTGTCCAAGATCAAAGGCGCGCTGCTGGTGGCGCCCGCTGACGTAGACAGCAAAGACGCGCCTAAGCCGCTCAAGGATTTTTCTCCCACGCCGCATGAGCTCCTGCCATTTCCTTCCATTGTGGTGGCCAGCAGTAATGATCCGTATGTGACGCTGGCCCGCGCACGTGACTTTGCGCGTTCGTGGGGAAGCCGTTTCGTGGATATCGGCGCAGTCGGCCATATCAACGGTGAGTCCGGTTTGGGCGACTGGCCGGAAGGGAAACGGCTGCTCCGGCATTTGATTGAGGGAGAGTGAGAAGCAGCGCTTCATTTGCGACCTTTACTCCGGCTATTTAGAATCTTCTGTTTATGAATAAAGTCATTGCCAGCGCTGATGAGGCCGTTCGCGATGTAACAGACGGCTGCATGATCATGGTCGGCGGTTTTGGGTTGTGTGGAATCCCGTCTGATCTTATTGATGCCCTGGTCCGCAAGGGCGTACAAAACCTGACCACTGTTTCCAACAATGCCGGCGTGGATGAATTTGGACTGGGCAAACTTCTCTACACTGGTCAGATAAAAAAGCATATCGGCTCCTACGTCGGCGAGAACAAGCTGTTTGAGCAGCTTGTTCTCAGCGGCAAGGTTCAACTGGAGTTGAATCCGCAAGGCACGCTGGCAGAGCGCATACGGGCCGGCGGCGCCGGCATTCCGGCATTCTTCACGCCTACGGGAGCAGGCACCGTGGTTTCTGAAGGTAAAGAGATACGCGAATTCGATGGCCGCCCTTATGTGATGGAGCGCGCGCTAAAAGCCGACTTCGCCCTGGTCAAGGCCTGGAAGGCGGATCGCTGGGGTAACCTGATTTTCCGCAAGACAACGCGGAACTTTAATCCCGTTATGGCCACGGCGGCGCGCGTGACGATTGCCGAAGTGGAAGAGATTGTGGAGCCGGGGCAGCTTGATCCTGATGGCGTCCATGTGCCCAGCGTTTACGTAAAGCGGATTGTGCTATGCACAGGACAGCCAAAACGGATTGAAAAACGGACTGTAAGGAAGAGAGCGTAGTATGCAGACGAACTGCGCGGAAGTCGAAACCGAAGGCAGGAACAAAGGTGATCTGCTGAAGAATGCAGGTGGCCGGTGGGGCGTTGTCGTGGAGCTCTACATTGGGCCGGAGCGCAAGGAACCTATGATGTCTGTTCCGGAAGTGCGGGCCATCGCCGGCGCGGGGCTGGAAAATGACCGCTATTGCCGGGAGCGTGGCACATTCTCAAAGAAATTGCCTAGCAACCAGATTACGCTGATTGAAGCAGAGGCCCTTGAGGCCGCAGGGCGAGATTACGGGATTGAGATTTCAGCCGCCGAAGCGCGCCGCAATGTGTTGACCTGTGGAATGGCCCTGAACCATCTGGTGGGGCGTGAATTCCAGATTGGCGATGTACGGCTGCGCGGGTTGAAGTTGTGCGAACCCTGTACGCATTTGCAGCAGCTCACTGGCAAACAGATGATCAAGGCGTTACTGCATCGTGGCGGCCTGCGAGCAGAAATTTTGAGTGGCGGTACGATCAGACCCGGCGACAGAATTACGGAAGCGAACTAATTATGGCAACCACACCTGTAAAACCAGACAAGCAAAAAGACGCGGAGAAGCGTGAGCGCATTGTAAAGCGCATCGCACGCGAAATGCAGGACGGCTTCTACGTCAACCTGGGCATCGGCATGCCAACACTGGTTGCGAACTACATTGCACCAGGCGTAGAGGTGATCCTGCAAAGCGAGAACGGGATGCTCGGCGTAGGGCCGTTTCCTTTTGAAGGCGAGGAAGATCCTGATTTGATCAATGCCAGCAAGGAAACGGTGACGGAGGTCCCGGGCACGGCCTATTTTTCCAGCGCCGACTCATTTGCCATGATCCGTGGCGGGCACATCGACCTGAGCGTGCTGGGCGCGATGGAAGTGGATGAAGAGGGAAACCTGGCGAACTGGATGATCCCGGGCAAGATGGTAAAGGGCATGGGCGGCGCCATGGACCTGGTAGCGGGCGCGCGAAGGGTGATTATCGCCATGGAGCATGCCACCAAAGACGGCGCGCCGAAAATCCTGAAGAAGTGCACTTTGCCGTTGACCGGAATGAAAGTGGTGAACACAATTGTGACGGAAATGGCTTACATCAGCGTAACGCCGAAGGGGTTGGTGCTGGAGGAAGTGGCGCCCGGGCTGACCGCGGAAGACGTGCAGAAAGCGACCGAGGCGCGGCTGATCGTCAACCCGAATTTGAAGACCATGGAAACGTAGAACAACCAAAATCCTATTTCAGGCAATCGGAAAAGAAATAGGGTTTGCAATGGAGGAAGAAAATGCATGCAGATTGTGCTGAAGTTTCGTGGGATACCGAGAAATCAAAGTGGCTGGTCCGCATTACTGTGGGCGAAGAGGTGATCCGGCGTTATTGCGATCTGCCCCAGAATGCAAATGAAAGCGATCTTCGTTCAGCGGCGCAGACCACGCTGAAAGACGAAGGCTATGAGCTTGATGGCGTGGCCATTACGATCCAGCAAGCGAAAGTGGCCTGAATAGCTCCGATCTTACGCTGGCAGTGAATGGAATGACCCTGGAACACGTTTATTAAAGCGATAGGATATTTCTGCTTTGCGTGTTCGCCAGTTTCTAAAAGAAGGCCATGTACGGCGTCCGCGAAGAATGAAGGCCCCCATGAAACTGGAACTTAGACCGATACCGTCTCCAGAGATCGCCAAACTTATTCCTCCAGATCCGTCACGGGCCTACTTTGATTTTGGCGCTGATGTCCCTTTTGAACCACGGAGCACTGACTTCAGCCTGGCCAATGCCGTGTGGCTGATGGAGGCATCATTCGCTTCCTACACTGACGATAAACGGCGTGCCAACATGGACCGGTTATTGGCCCTGAATTGGCAGGTTTCTTTTCCTGACGAAGGGAATGCCCAATGCCTGGTGTTGGACGGTCCGGAAGCGATCATTCTGGCTTTTCGCGGAACGCGGATCGAGGGTTTTGTGGACCCGATCACGCGCTTCCGGTTCGTCAATACCAACCTGCAGGACATGCTGGCTAACTTCAATTTTCTGCCTCACGATCCTGGCGATGGCCGCAAGGTGCATCGCGGTTTTAACTATGCATTGGATCTGGTTTACCCCAAGGTAAACAAAATTGTTGACCAGACTCAACAGCAGTCACCCAACAAGCAGATCTGGTGCACCGGCCATAGCCTGGGAGCAGCGCTGGCAACGCTGGCGGCGGACAGACTGTCAGCCAGATACCGGGTGCAGGGGCTGTACACTTTTGGCTCGCCTCGAGTGGGGACCCCGGCGTTTTGCAAGACCTTCCCGGTTGGAAATACCTATCGTTTTGTCGATAATCGCGATCTGGTGCCCAAGGTGCCGCCGGAGGTTCTTTATGACCATGTGGGTCTTCTGAAATATCTCACTGAGGACGGTCGCCTGCTGGAAACAGAAGAGAAGCACACCGAGTCAGCCAAGCTCAAAGACGGTTTCGAGTTCTGGCGGCTGGCAAAGGAAGCTACAGTCAGAGACTCACATCTTAATGACATGAGCACATGGACGGTCCCGGTGGAGTCTCTGGTGGACCATGCGCCCATCTACTACGCAAATAAGATATGGAACCTGCTGGTCAAGGAGCACAAAAGCTGAAAGGCCAGATGATCTTGCTCTGTTATTGCGCAGGATAGGGCGAAGCAGAACGTTTGCGGAGCAAGTTTGCCAGTAACGCAGAGCATGGAGCGAAAGCGACGTTCGTGAACGCCTCAATGCGCGTGGGTGCAGATGGCATACGACATCAGCGCCTGGCACCAACCAAGGCAACCGCATTCTGGGACAGTTCTTTCAATGACTCCGCATAAGGCGCCTTGGCGATTCCACGCTCCGTGATGATGGCGGTGATGTATTTGTTCGGCGTGACGTCAAAGGCCGGATTTTCCACCAGCACCCCGTCTGGCGCAACCTGCTTGCCGGCATGGTGCGTGACCTCACGGGGGGACCGCTGTTCGATGGGGATTCCTTCACCGCTGGACATGTTCATATCCACCGTGGACCACGGGGCCGCTACATAAAAGGGGATCGCATGCTCTTTTGCCAGCACGGCCACAGAGTAAGTTCCGATCTTGTTGGCTACGTCGCCATTGGCGGCGATGCGGTCCGCTCCCACAATGACCGCCTGGATCTTGCCCTGGCGCATCATCGCTCCAGCCATGTTGTCCGCGATGAGCGTTGTCTGGATGCCATCTTTCATCAGCTCCCACGCGGTGAGGCGTGAGCCTTGCAGGAAGGGGCGAGTCTCGTCAGCGAAAACGTGGAGGCGCTTACCGGACGCGATGGCGGCACGAATGACGCCGAGCGCGGTGCCATAGCCGCAGGTCGCCAGCGCACCTGCATTGCAGTGCGTGAGCACGCCGCCGGAACTGGGCAGGAGCGCGGCTCCGTGGCGTCCCATGGTTTCATTGGCGGCAATGTCTTCCAACAGCATCTTTTGGGCTTCTTCAACCAGCGTGACTTTAACGTGGTGAACGCCCTGGGCCGCCACAGCATCAAACTTCTGCTGCATGCGCCGAATGGCCCAGAACAAATTTACGGCGGTAGGCCGCGTTTCACCCATGGTGCGGCAAATCAGCCCGAATTCAGTACGCAGGGCGGCGACGTCCTGCGCGGTGGATTGCTTGACGCCCAGAGCGATCCCCATGGCGGCAGCCACGCCAATGGCAGGCGCGCCGCGGACTATCATGTCCCGGATTGCGGTTGCCACCTCCCGATAGGTGGCGCAGGTTACAAAAACCTCTTCCGCGGGGAGCCGCGTCTGGTCAATAAAGCGGACACCCTGGCTCGTCCATTCAAGTGTTTTGATCATCCAGGTTAAATTGTAATTGGTAGAGCGGAGACGGTGCTATTTTCCAGAGATGGTGCGGGCGCGGGGAATCCCAAGTTGGTCGGACGCAAAAAGTCCGCAGCCCACGGATTGACCGGTAGGAGTGGTAAAGCCCTAGTTTGGCCGTCGCGGCACTACCTGTTCATCAATAATCACAAACTGCGCCGGGCAGGTGCTGGATCCGCAGATCACAGGAACCACGCCACGCATCTGCCGACGCGTAATCAAGCCCAGGGTCCCGCATTCCGGGCAGGAGAGCACGGCCCAGTAAGGATCGTCATGATCGCCGACCTCGCCCGCGTTCTCCAGAACAAAGATGCTGCCTGGCTCCATTTGCTCAGGAAGCCATTCAGTGATGATGTTCAACTCTGCCACCATTGTCACCTCCGCCACTACTGTTTCTCCTTCTGCCTTTCACTATCTGATGCACCAGCGGCCTTACGAGCTCTGTCTTTTACCGGAGCCACGCGCCGTCTGTTTCTGTGCCGGACGGCGGTTGAATATCTCTGCGCGGACCTCTTTCACAGCATCACTCAGGCAAACGCCCAGCAGAGGCTGGCGCGAGTTCTTGAGGATGTCAATGATCTGGCGCTGCGAGTTTTCCAGGTAAATGCGCTTCCCGTCCGTCAACAGGTGATACTCAGAACCGTTGCTTACCGCTTCAGCCAGCCGCCTGCCAAATTCCTTTTGCAGAAACTTCATAATGCGGCGGACCCGCTGCAATGGAAAACCTTTGCGGCGAAGGGCGCAAATCACCGCGATCTCCGTGACGTCGTCAAAGGAATACATCCTGCACCGGCCTTCACGCTGTGGCTGCACAATGCCGCGCTCGTCCCACCACTGAAGCTGCCGGGGCGTAATGCCTGTAAGCTTCACTACCTGCGCCGATGTAAAACGCTGGTCCATCCTGTATAGCTGCCCATTCATGCGCAAAGAACGCGCACGAACGGGGCCCTAAGGAAATGTTTAAAACATTTCCGGGCACAAATGTTTGACTCATTTTAGGAGCAGTATCTAGAAAGTCAACAAGAAAACCCGGAAGGAGCGGAAATTGTAAGGCAGGAGAGAGCATGCGCTCAGGAGGAATAAAACGCAGTAAGGAAAAGAATGAAGCGATACAGTATCTCGCCGAAATCCACGGCGAAAATCAGGACCAAAGCTTTTCCCGCCGTAAAGATCCTGTTATCGCGATAAAAAGTGCGCAAGGCCAGAAAGAGATAGGCAAGGCCACTCCGGGCCTGGTCGATGGTTGCGCGAAGAGAACAGAGTCTTGATGTGCGATTTCGCCGTGGCTCATTTCCCGCCACCCACAAAATGGACTACCTCCAGCTTATCGCCTTCCTTAAGGACTGTTGTTTTCCAGTGGGCGCGCGGAACGATCTCCAGGTTCAACTCCACGGCGACGCGGTCCTGCTTCATGCCAAGTTGCGCGACCAGCGCCGCAACCGTCAGGCCGTTGGAAAATTCGCGATCCTCGCCATTGATCTGAAGTTGCATGGCAAGATTGTACGTTACCTTGCAGGCGGTTGGTTGAGATCGGGGGAAGGTAATTCCTTATGAGGCGTCGCGCAGCACACCCAGCGCATCCTGCCAGGGTGTGACTCCCATATGCATCATAAAGAAACGCTCCACAGAAAGGTGCTCACGCTCCACGGCGGCTGCGACCTCAGAGACCGTCTGCGGATAGAAGTATTTGCCATCTGGGGTCTTCTGAAAGACGTCACTACCGTAGAGCAGTTTGTGCTCCGGAAAATAAACCATCATTTGGCGTTCACTGGTTTCACCACGGAGCGGGTAGATCTCGATTCGATTTGGGCCAGAGCCAATCGCTACTCTATCGCTTACCTGATGGAGCAACGGTTTTCTGGGCGACTTGGCCAGAGCGTCAGGAAGGATGGTGCGCGGCGCGTCCAGAAAACGCTGCAGCAAAGGTACGGTACGCGCGACCACATAAACAGGAATTTTTCGCGCCACGTACTCCCGCACTCCTCCAATGTGAGGCCACGCGTCAGAGGTCGTGATGACAGCTCTGATGGGAACTCCGGGGAACCTCCGCTCCGCTTCTGCAATGACCTTGGCCGAGTAACCTGAAGAGATGGGAGCTTCCAGCACCACGAGTCCATCCTGCTGGCGCACGATGGTTGTGTTCCAAGCGCCGGGAATGATGACGATGCCCGGGGCCGGTTCCTGGACCGGTCGCGAGGCAATCTGGAGCGGGCGTTCGTCCGCGGTGATTCGGGCGCGAGCGGCAAAAGCACTGCGCACGGCTGGCGTAATGGCAAATGTCTCTGCGGGGACCTGGGCGTTGAATTCAATCTTTCTGATGGTTGCGGAACGGTCCGGCAGGTTGTTGCGGAATACATCGAGCTGAAGCGGGTAGTGAATTCCATTCTGCAGCCACCAGAGCGAATAATAGACGCGGGTGGTCACGTCGCCCCAGATGCTCCAAAAAATTCCATATGGATACACGCTCACCCACTCCACTGCGGTGGGCAGATGAGTTTCTGCATTCAGGAACACGCGGACCGGAATACCTGCGCTGGTGAATTGAGCCACTTGATGCGGCACATCCTGTAGTTTCAGGTCGGGCAGCCTTTTGAGATCGGTAGCCGTTATGCCATTCAACAAGACCCGTTCCGGGCCAAAGGCCAGCGCGTCACTTGCCGTTTGTAACAGTTCGTCCGAGCCGGCAAACTCTTTGTCTCCGGCTTTCTGCGCGGCGGCCTCCTCGGCGACAATCATTTTCAGGGAAGATTCCTCCAGGACATCGCGGCTATGCGCTTCCTGCTGCCATCTGCCATGCTCCAGGTCGCGCCACTCGTCAATTTCTTCATACTCCACGATGTATGGACCTTCAGGCCGTTCCGATTGTTCGAGAAAGTTGCGATGACCCAGCATGGTGAGATGAAGGGTTTTTAGATCGCGGATTTTTTGTTCCCCGCCCATAGCGGCAAGGGCGTTGTGCAGCAGGTCAGAAGCGGACGACGGCTGAGTTGATTGCGCATGAGCAACAGCAACCATGGCGAGACAAAAAATAAGGGCACGCAGCTTCAAGGAATACCTCCGTGGCCTTAGACATTGAGCGCCATAAATCGTAAGCAGGCCCTGGCAGCTCAATATCCTCGATTTTTGTCTACCTGGTTCAAGAGCGGCTGGCCGTGTAGAAAACGCTGCAAATTTTCGGCGATGTGCAGATAGTGCCGCTCCCACAGCCGGTCTGTGACCGCAGCCGTATGCGGCGTGACGAGCACATTGTCCAGTGACCAAAAGGGAGAATCGGGTGGTAAGGGCTCTTCCATAAAAACGTCCAGGGCCGCGCCGGCAATACGGCGTTCCCGCAGAGCGGCTATCAATGCGGCTTCATCGATCAGTGGTCCGCGAGCCACGTTGATCAGGTAAGCGTCAGGCTTCATCTTTCTCAGCCGCGCTGCATTGATGATTCCAGTGGTGGCCGGGGTTACAGGCGTGCAGAGCAGAACGTAGTCGGATTGTGGCAAGACTTCTTCAATCTGCGCGGAACCGTAGACGGCATCCGCGCCGCCCAAGCCTTTGCCGGGGGTCTCGCGGACCGCCAGAATCTTCATCCCAAAAGCCTTTGCGCGCGTGGTAAATTCACGCCCGATTCCTCCCATGCCGATTACAGCGACGGTTGCGTCGGCCACTTCGCGTGGCCTGGGCCGGCCGTGCCAGAGCTGGTCTTGTGACCATTCATGCTTCGCCTGGTACTGCATGGCCTGAGGCAGCCGCTTTGCCATCGCCAGCAGCACGGCGATTGCATGCTCGGCGACAACTGGCCCGTGAATGCCTGTTGAGTTCGTCAGCACCACGCCGCTCTGGAGCAGCTCGGGATACATGAGCTGATGCACAGCCGCCGCAGGCGAATGTATCCAGCGCAACTTTTTGGCGGTAATGAAGTGCTGCGGCCGCAATGAGGAGCCGATGAAGACGTCAGTGTCGGTAATCTCTTCCGGAACGCGGTCATCATTCTGGAGTTGCACAAACTGGTGTTGCGGAAATTCCTGCTGCAGGCGTTCGCGTATCCATGAGGGTGCGTGCCAGAGCTCAAAGCTGTGATAGTGGACGATCAGGATTTTCATCTTCGTTTTGTCGCTATGTTCCAAACCGCTTCATACTGTGGCACTCGCGCGCAGCCTTCCGCACCCGGCGTATGCGGCTCGGCGCGCCGAGTCGGCTCGCCGCATAACGCAGCGCTTTTCAAGAATCTTGAAGTACCCGCAGATCTTTCCCGGTCATTTCTTTCGGTTGGTCAAAGCCCAACATGCCAAGCACGGTCGGTGAGATGTCCTGTAGTGATCCTCCCGGCCGCAGAGTAAGCGCCGGAGCATTTTCGCTTACCACGATGAACGGCACAGGGTTTGTGGTGTGCGCGGTATGCGGGCCACCGGTGGCCGGGTCGATCATCATTTCAGCGTTGCCGTGGTCCGCGGTAATTAACACGGCTCCGCCGCGCGCTTTCACAGCTTTGTAAATTTCGCCCAGGCAGAAGTCCACGGTTTCCACGGCCTGCACTGTCGGCGGAATTTTTCCCGAGTGGCCAACCATGTCAGCATTCGCAAAGTTCACAATGACCACGTCGAAAGCAGAATCGTTCGCGGCTTTGACCACATTTTCCGCGATGCCGGCAGCGGACATTTCAGGCCTAAGGTCATAGGTGGCCACTTTCTGTGACGGTACCAGAACCCGATCTTCGCCCGGGAATGGCTTCTCTATGCCACCGTTAAAGAAGTAAGTCACATGGGCGTACTTTTCCGTCTCGGCTACGCGCAGATTACGCAGGTTGTGCCCGGCCATTACGTTGGCCAGAATATTTTTGAGCGAGTCCGGCTGCACAACGTAAGGCAGAGTGAACTGCTTGTCATACTGCGTCATGCAGACATATGTAAGATTCTTGGGCACGCGGCTGCGTGGAATCACCGCGTCCAGGGCTTCAGCATCCGGCAGGTCGCGGCCGCCCTGGGCGGTAAGTCCACTCTCACGGGACAGGCAACGCGTGATCTGGCGTGCACGATCAGCCCGGAAATTGAAGTTGATGACCGAGTCGTCGTCACGAATCGTTGCTACCGGCGCACCGCGGTTGTCCACGCAGGTGAAGGGAACAATGAACTCGTCAGTTACATTACGATTGTAGGAGTCCTTCACGCCCTGCACCGGATCAACGAATTCGCCGCCTTCAGCCTTACCGGCGACCATGGCGTCAAACGCTTTCAGTTCGCGGTCCCATTTCTTGTCGCGGTCCATGGCGTAATAGCGGCCGCTTATACTGGCGATTTTGCCGCCGAATTCACGCATCTTCTGCTGCAACTGCTGGAGGTAGCCAGCGCCGTTGGTGGGCAGTGTGTCTCGTCCATCCATAAAGCAATGAACAAAGGTACGGTCCACGCCGTTTTGTCTGGCCATGCGGAGCAGCGCGTAAAGATGGTTCTGGTGCGAGTGCACACCACCATCAGAGAGCAGGCCGTAGAGATGCAATTGCCGCCCGCCGCTACGCGCGTTTTTCATCGCCGCCAGCAATACCGGGTTGCTGTAAAGATCGCCGTTCTTGATCATCAGATCGATTTTGGTGATGTCCATATAAACAACGCGGCCGGCGCCAATATTCAGGTGCCCTACCTCGCTGTTGCCCATCTGTCCTTCAGGCAGTCCTACTGAAAGCCCGCTGGTCTGGATGAGTGTGTTGGGATATTCGCGCAGCAGACGGTCGTAATTTGGTTTACGCGCGAGGGAGATAGCGTTGGCGTTCGACGGAGGCGCATATCCCCAGCCATCAAGAATGATAAGAACAAGAGGACGATTCATAAGGCGAAAGAAGAATTCTAAACGGGATCGGGTGATCGCGCGAGATCGGGTTATCTGGTGATCAAGAAACCTGCTGCCAGTTACACTGAGACACGGAGAAAAACCAAACCTGAAACACTTGAGGAGCAGAGGAAAGGGAGGAAGAGCATTACCGCTTCAGATGATAGCATTATGCCGTTGTCATTATGCCGGCTGTAACGAAGGCTGAGTCCTGATGGTTCTGGAGAGAAGAGGAATGATGAAGAAGAAGCTCCTTATCGCGCTTTTTGCATTGCTGACCGGTATGTCGCAAATTCTGCTGGCGCAGGGGCAGAGCAAAGAGGGAAGCAAAAAAGATGCCCAACGCCAGGATGCAGCCACTACCAAGGACAAAGCAGACGTCCATGAGTTCGTGATTGCAAACTTCAAGACCGAAAGCGGTGTAACGTTGCCGCAAGCGCGGGTCGTCTACGGGACTTTTGGCCACCTGAATGCAGCCAGGGACAACGTGGTGCTCTTGCCCTCGCACTACATGGCGGACCACAACGGCTATGCTTTCCTGATCGGGCCGGACCGGGCGCTGGATCCGGGGAAACTCTTTCTGGTGGCGACGGAGCTCTTCGGCAACGGACATTCGTCTTCGCCCAGCAATACGCCTGAGCCGTTTCACGGCCCGCGTTTTCCGGTGATGACTATCCGCGACAATGTGGAAGCAGTGCACCGGCTGCTCACGGAAGACCTCAAAATCACACACCTGCGCGCGATTGTGGGTTTTTCCATGGGCGCACAGCAGGCGTTCCAGTGGGCGGTCAGCTATCCGGCATTTGCGGACAGAATTGTGGCTACGGCGGGCACCGCGAAAACCTACCCGCATGGAATTGTCCGTCTTGAAGGGCAGATTGCGGCGATTACCGCCGATGCCGCTTTTCAGAATGGCGACTACACCACGCCTCCGACCAAAGGTCTGGAAGCATTTGCCACCGTGTGGACCGCGTGGCTTTTTTCCCAGGAGTGGTGGCGCAAGGAATTGTGGCGCCAGGATTCACCGCCGGGAACCACGTTTGAGCAGGTGCTGCATAATTTCCGCACCAACTTTATTCCCGGGGCCGACGCCAATAATCTGATTCTACAATGCCGCACCTGGGAAAAACAGGACGTGGGCGCAACACCGGGCTTTAATGGAGACGTGGAAAAGGCGTTGCGTTCGATCAAAGCGCCGTTTCTTTATATGCCTTCGGAAACAGACTTGTATTTCCCGGTCGGCGACGCGCGTTATGAAGCAAGCTTTATGTCCACGGTGACTCTGGTCCCGATTCCTTCATTGTGGGGGCACACGGCGGGAGCAGGACCGAACCCGGCCGACCTGAAATTTGTGAATGACAAGATTGGCAAGTTTTTGGCCGCGCAGTAAAAGGTGTGTACGCCCATGAAACCCTAGGTTCCTTGCCTTGCGCAAGGACTTTCTCAGTGAGGGTATCTCCTTAAAAATGAACATGTTCAATTATTTGCTTGACGGGGGCTCCTGGTTAGGTAAATATTGAACACGTTCAACAGGAGAGAGAAGCATGCTTGAAAGCGATCCCAGTGGGAAAGAGTTAAAGAAGAGCAGCTGGCTGATTGCGGGTGCGGCAATAGGCTTTTTGTACGGCTTTGGGCTCCGCCTGCTGTCAAACTTTCACCCGGCTGGTTTTGAGGTCATGACGCTTGGATTTACCTTTTTCATGCCTTTCGGCATGGGCTGCGTCAGCGTCTATTTTGCTGAGATCCGGCAAGCCCAGCGGATCAGAACGTGGATCTGGCTGCCGTGGATACCGCTTGTGGCGGCCCTGGCGGCAACGATGCTGACGTTTCTGGAAGGATTTATCTGCGTGGTCATGTTTCTGCCTCTGGGGATGGTTCTGGCGACTTGCGGCGGTTTACTCGGTGGCGTCGCGGCACGCCTGATCCGTTCTCAACGCATCAAAAACGTCACCATGGCTTGCGTGATGATATTGCCCTTGGTCACGGCCCCCTGGGAGGGCCGGGTTTTCCATGCATTGGAGCTGCGGGAAGTGGAGAACGTGGTCGACGTACAGGCCTCGCCTGAAACCGTCTGGCGCAACATCGAGCGCGTTCGCGCGATTCGTACAGATGAGCTGCCCACCTCATGGACTCGAAGAATTGGATTCCCTGATCCAATAGAAGCCACGCTCTCGCATGAAGGCATTGGCGGGGTCCGTAATGCGAGCTTTGCTGGTGGTTTGTATTTTATTGAGACTGTGGATGTCTGGGAGCCGGAGCGGCGGCTTGGCTTTACCATTGCGGCACAGACGGACTCAATACCACCCACCACACTGGACGAGCACGTCCGGGTTGGAGGGCCTTACTTTGATGTGCTGCGCGGAGAATACCGCCTTGAAGCAATGCCGAACGGAATCACGCGGCTGCATCTCTCCAGCAGACATCGCATTTCCACGGACTTTAACTGGTACGCACATCTGTGGACTGACGCAATCATGTCAGATCTGCAGAAGCGGATCCTGCAAGTTGTCCGGCACCGGTGTGAGGCGCGATGAAGAAAAGCAAGCATTTGCGGTTTGGCCGCAAATGCCGTTTGGGCCAGCAGACGGCTTACTGGAGAGTGATAGTGCACACTTCCAGCGCCGCTCCATCCGGGCCGTTTGCCACAGCACCTAATCCGGTGACGGTAGCTGCTCTGCGTTGGTTTGCCGGTACCTGAAGATTCGCGCCCAGCAGGACCTCCGTTCCTCCCGGTGGAGCAACAAAAAGGGAATAGGTGGCTGCCGGAAGGTTTTCCACTAAACGGAAGTGATAGGTTTCACCAGCCGTGTAAGGGACATTTGCGGATGCGGTGAAAGTCTCGCCGTCTCGCGCCTGGATGACTCCGGCCGCGCTGAACTGAACGAGCCCGCTGAAACCCTGCTGATCGCTGGCATCAGGCGCAAAGAAGCCAATGGAGGCGTCCATGCCGGCGAGTGAAGGCGTCGCATCAAACGCAGCCGTGAAACCATGGGCGCCCGTGGGAACCTGCAGGTTGGCGTGTTGCGGGCCGGAGCCTGTGTTGGCATTCAAGCACGCCTCCGGAACCGTGGCGTCAGCGGTCCTTGGGGCGCTTTGTACTGAGAGAACAACTCCCACACTTGAGGATGCGCTGCTGGAAGGATCAGAGGCGTTTACTGTGATGGTGACATTGGCTGCCGGAGTGGATGAAGAGGTGACCGCGGTAAGGGTCGCGGTGCCCGATCCGCCGCTGATCGAAGTAGGAGCCACGCTGACGATGATGGTTCCATCTCCGGTGGAGGCACTGAAAGAGACTGTGCCGGTAAAACCATTTTGGCCCTGGATGTTCACGCTGTAAGTGGCCTGCGCTCCAGCCGTGACTGCCTGCGAGGTGGGGCTGACCGTGAGTGAAAATTCCGAGTTGCTGCCGCCCCCACCGCCTGTTCCTGGGTTGACAACTCTACGCGGAGAAATAACGCATCCGTTGACCACAAGCAAAATCACGAGCAAGAAAAAAGCCGTACCACGCATGAGCAAGTTCCTCAGTTTCTACCAGCAGATTCCAGAATCCTGCCGGACCCACAAGCCGGGCAAACCCAGACAAAACCACTTCGATGATTGGATGCTGCCAGGTGCTTGCTTGAAACCTGCGACATGGCGAGAGTACGCATAAAGTTAAGCAAATTGTTCTGTAAAAATAAGTTAATTAGAGAGCAATGGGACCGATTGGAAGACTTTTGAGCTGCGGCGCTGGTGGGTGGGTACACGGCTGAAGTGCCCGGTCGAGGGTCAAAGAGAAGCGCTACGGAATTCCGGTCCATTAAGTCAAATCGGACTTTGATGGGGTACTGGATCTCCAATGAAGGGCGCTTATTGTAAATCGAGTCTAGAACTGAAACCCGCGCGCTTAACTTGCAATGCGTTGAATGGGGAAGGGGCTATTTGTCGTCGTCCTCGTCGTCGTCCAGGCCGCCGCGGTCCAGCAGGTCGCGCAGGGCTTGTTCACCTGCTGCGCCGCGCTGTTCACCTGCGATGTTGCCATCGCGATCAATCACTACATAGATCGGATATACCTTGGCTTCAAACATGGCGGCCAGATTGGTGTCATCCGTGAGGACGATTCGGGTGGAGCGCGGATGCTCTTGCAGATACTTCTTCACCGTCTTTTTGGACTCGCCTACATTGATGGCCAGAACAACCAGCCCTTTTTTAAGATAGTCGTCATTGATCCGATCGACGAAACCCGCTTCCTGTAGACAGTAGCCGCACCAGGTGGTCCAGAACTCCAGCAGGACGACCTTGCCTTTCGTGGATTCATTGTTAAACTTCTCGCCGCTGGTGGTGGTGGCGTTGAAGCGCGGCGCAGGCTCTTTGGCCTTGGATTTGCCGGAAGCATGGCCGGCAACCACACAGAGGAGCGCCGGTATCAAAAGACAGATCAACAGAGGGCGCAGGCGGGCAGGCATTGAAACTGGCGCTGGTATCTTCTTCATGGGCGGCACTCTACCACAGAAGGCCAGCGAGTGCTATCAATGTTTGCTGAACTATGTCGGAATATATTGCCGATCTAACGGCTGCTAATGAATTGAATCTATCAATCAAGCCGTTAGGCCGCAAAACTAATATCTATCGCCGTGACAGGAGGAGATGATGTTCCCCCAACTAACTAACTTGGCCGATGCGGGCTTTCTGTTGCTGCGTTTGATGGTTGCCATCATCTTTGCCACCAGCGGATGGAGCCATCTGAAAGACCCTGAAGGACGCAGCAAGAGCATTGGCATGAGCAAAGGGTTCACCGCGTTTCTGGGCGCCGCGGAGCTGTCTGGCGCTCTGGGAGTTGCTTTTGGCGTTCTTACACAACTTGCGGCGGCGGGGATGATCCTGCTCATGCTTGGCGCTATCCAGAAGAAGATATTTGTGTGGAAGACAGGCTTCTGGGGCAAGCACGGTACCGATGGCTGGCACTATGACCTGATGCTTGTGGTCATGAATCTGGCCATCATCGTTACCAATGGAGGGAAGTATGTGCTGTGGAAATAGACAAGGGAAGGCGTCGCCCCTTACATGGCTGGCTATGCAGACAAAATCTTTCTAGTTAGCGGATGAAACTATTCAGCCTGGCTTACTTAAGCTTAACCAGGCCGACCACGTCTCCACCATTGGCATCCACCGCATGCACCCAGATGTTGTTGAAGCCGTCTTTCAATTCAGGATATTGCGCCACCATGGCATTGGCCAGTGCGCGCGCATCGGCCTGAGTTGCGTTGAAGTCAGACGTGCTGGGCACGGAGTATTTCACGGCGAGATCAAAGTTTTTATCCGTGCGGAAAATCGACATGTCAGTAATTTTGTAGCTTTTGCCGGCGGCGCTAAAGGTCACCGGATTCCCGCCCACAGGCACGTCCTTGGGCTGGATGCCATTGGATTCCTGGGTAATCTTGCTGAGCATGTTCGTATTCATGAACGTGACTGGAGAGAGCAGGTCCCAGGAGGTCAGATAATAGAACCATGCATTATGGGCCTGGCCTTTGCTCTTGTAGTCGCGGGCCTGTTGCAGATACCAGAGGCCGTCATGGCCTGAAGTGGAACCCGGACGGATATAGTATCCGGCTATTTTCCAGCCGGACATATCCTGAAAAATGGTGGTGAGAGCGTAAGGGCCCTTGTTTCCGATGAAGTCCTGGATTGCGATGGCATATTTGCCAACCGGGAGGCCGGGGAGATCAAATTCCGCGGTGCTGTTGCTCATGCCGTTAGCGCCGAAAACGCCGCAATAAAAGACCCCGTCTGGACCGGGGTTTGCGCCGGTATCGAGCAAATAGATGCTACGGAGTTGCGGCTTCGCGCCCTGGATTGCGTCCTTGTTGTCACTGACCGCTCCAGCGATGCCGCTGAAATTTGTTTGCAACGAAGGGATGGAGTTGGTTTTGAGGCTGTTCACGTCGCCGCTGGCTGTTTGATCAAAGACCCGCTGTGCCGCGGCCTCAATTGCCTTGCGCGCAGGCTCCGTTATTTCGTCTTTGCTCAGGCAGGTTTGTGCCACAGCAGAGAGGCAACCGGTGAGAACCAGCGATGCCGCAAGAAATTTGAAAGTAAGTTGCTTCATAAGAGTGCGCTACTCCGGATTATTTTAAGATGCTTTACAGGACCTTTCAGATGTATGAGGCGCCGGCGCTTGTATCGCTCGTAACTGATAGGTAAATATATCGTTCGGCGGCCCTGTGAGGGAAGGGACAATACAATAGCGGCCATCCATTTCGCCGAATTGAGGGCCCGATTTACAGCAAGCCAAGATTTGAGAAATTAATATGCGGCAAGTTCCGCTGTATCGACCGTTCTTTGTTGGTAAGGAGTAGAATTCTAGGAAAGACGTAAACTGCGTTAGGGCTTGGCCCTGAAATCACCTTTATGGGACGTTTTCTTTTCATCAGTGGCGGGATATTTGTTTTCCTGGGCGCACCTTGGCTTGTTCAGGCACAAACCGTTCGTCCGTTGTTTCCCGGACCGCGTCCCATGCCGCCTGGCAACCCTTCGCAACAGGCTCCGCCAGCTGTAGGTCAGCCTGGGACGCAGTTGCCCCAGGGCCAGCCAACACCAGCACCGCGCCCCGAAGGGGCAGCAGGTCCGGCTGTTCCTCCGGTAGTTACATATCGTGACGGCCTGCTGACGGTTCAGGCGCTGAACTCCAACCTGAGCAGCGTGGTGGCAGCGATCCGGAATAAGGCGGGTATTGAATTTGAAGGCGCGGAGAACCTCTCTGAACGTGTGGCGCTTTCTCTGGGGCCGGCTCCGGAAGGTGAAGTCCTGGCAGCTATTTTTGCCGGCTCAAAGTATGATTTCGTCGCCATGGGAAGGCCGGATAGCCCGGCCATTGTGCAAAAGGTCATCCTGACGGTGAAAAATAAGGTTGGCGGCGTCCCGGAAGGGGCTCAGCCGCAACAGCCCCCCGTTAACGGTGAAGGCGATGAGGAAGATGCTTCTGATGAACAGGTAAACCTTAATAATGGCGGTGGCGATCCACAGGATACGGCGATGCAGCCTCCTCCAGTGCAACAGCAACCGCCGCCACAGGCACAGACTCAGCCCAAGACAGCAGAGCAGCTTGTGCAGGAGATGCTGGAAATGCAGCGGCAAAAGGGCGGACCTGAGAATCCCAACCAGGTTCCACGCAAAATACCACCGCGCTAGACTGGTGGGCTGGCAGAAGAGTGCATGCAGAAAATCCGCGGAGTTTCCAGGCACATAATTTCCAGGCACAAGGAGCCCGGTATTTTTGCTTGTTGAGGGGGGAATAGATGATTCAGCAGGGTTTAACTGCTAAGGTCGGTTTGCGCGAAGATACTTAGTGGCTTGAAGCCGTAGTTGCGATCACCGTGGTAGCCGGAGCTTTTTCCAACGTAGGCCTATGGGCAAAAGCGTGCAGGATCGCGCTGATAACAGCGTAACCGCAGGCAATACCAAAGGCGAGTGAAAACAGAATGGTAAAGAGCACGGTGGAGGAAGCTAGTATTGGGTTCATTGTCCAATCTCTTTGATGGTCCTTTTCTTGGGCTGGTTGGTTTCGCCCGCTAGATGCATTTTCTGCAATATGGACCCAAATGTCTCCATTACCCCCGTGCTGCACCCTTTGGTGCGTGGTAATCGCCTTCGGTCATAAAGTCCGCAAATGATTGAATCCATAAGACTAACCCCCTGATCCTGGCAACAGAAATTGACCGCACCATGGACCCACGAATAAGATACGGAGTAGAGCTGTGTGCTTACCTTCCGGGACCTGACTGTAACAGTCCCTTTGGCTTTGTGGAGGCGCCTACAGCTTTCCCGAACCAATGTTGATAAAGGTCCCATGGCAATCAGCAACATCACCGTGCGCGGCGCTCGCCAGCACAATTTGAAAAACATCTCGGTAGAGATCCCGCGCAACACGCTTACGGTGATCACGGGGCTAAGCGGCTCGGGCAAATCGTCACTCGCATTTGACACGATTTATGCCGAAGGCCAGCGCCGCTATGTGGAGACGCTTTCCGCATATGCTCGCCAGTTTCTCGATCAGATGGAGCGCCCGGACGTTGACTCCATCGACGGTCTGAGCCCAGCCATTTCCATTGAGCAGAAGACTACCTCACGCAGTCCGCGGTCGACAGTGGGAACAATCACTGAGATTTACGACTATTTACGCCTGCTTTATGCCTCCGTCGGGGTGCCGCACTGTCCGCAATGCGGCAAGCCCATCAGCCGGCAGTCGTCTGACCAGATTGTGCAGCGCGTGATGCAACTCAAGGCGGAAGACCGCGTCATGATCATGGCGCCGCTGGTCCGCGGACGAAAAGGCGAGTTCAAGGAAGAACTGGCCAAGCTGGCGCAGCATGGCTTTGTGCGTGCGCGCATTGACGGTGAACTGCGCCACCTGGACGAAGAGCTCGACGAAATTCAGCTGGACAAGCGCAAGAACCACACGATTGAAGTTGTAATTGACCGCCTGCTGGTGAAGCCCAGTATTGAGAAGCGGCTGGAGCAGTCCGTGGCCACGGCCATGAAGTTAGGCAAGGGGCTGGTGCAGGTGGCAATCGTGAACGGCGAAGAGCATCTCTACTCAGCGCGGATGGCCTGCCCTGACTGCGGTATTAATATTCCTTCACTCGAGCCGCGCTCGTTTTCATTCAATAGTGTTTACGGCGCCTGCCCAGAATGCAACGGGTTGGGCAGCAAGTATGATTTTGATCCGGCCAAGCTCATTGTGGACTGGTCAAAGCCGCTGCTGGAGGGTGCGCTTGGACCCGGCTCTGGTTCAACATATCTTCAGCGGATGGTGGAGATTGTTGCCGCAGCTTATAAGCTCGATCTCTCCACGCCATTTGAGAAATTTCCGGCAAAGATACAGAACCTTCTGCTCTACGGGCCGGAGGAGAAAGAAGCACCGCGTCTCGGCTTTCGCGGAGTGCTTGGCTTCCTGAAGCAGAACATGGAAGAGTCGACTTCAGAGAGCTATCGCGAATGGATGCTGGGTTACATGTCCGCCACAGCGTGCCCCGTGTGCCGCGGCAAAAGGCTACGTCCAGAGAGCATTGGCGTTAAGGTGAATGGGCTCTCCATCGCTGACTTTACCGCGCTGCCGGTTTCTCGCGCCGTGGATGTAGCAGGCAAGATCACTCTCACGGATCGGGAGCGGTTGATTGCCGGCCGCGTACTCCATGAGATTGCGGAGCGCCTTCAGTTTCTGCACGCCGTGGGCCTTGGCTATATCTCGCTGGACCGGTCGGCGGCAACGCTTTCCGGCGGTGAAGGTCAGCGCATCCGCCTGGCTACGCAGATCGGATCAAAGCTGCGCGGCGTGCTCTATGTCCTGGATGAGCCCTCCATCGGATTGCACCATCGTGACAATAATCGTCTGCTTCAGGCCCTGGAGCACTTGCGCGATCTTGGCAATACCGTTCTTGTTGTGGAGCATGACGAAGAAACGATCCGCCGTGCCGACTACGTTATTGATCTGGGCCCCGGCGCTGGCCTGCATGGAGGCGATGTGGTTGCCTCCGGTACGCCGCAGCAGATCGTAGGACAGCCAGCATCGCTGACTGGACAGTACATCTCCGGCGCAAAGAGCATTGCCGCGCGGTTTGAACCGCGCGCGACCAACGGCAAAGCCGTTACTGTGCTGGGCGCCAAGGCCAATAACCTTCGGAGCGTTGACGTTACATTTCCGTTGGGCGTCATCACGGTGGTCACCGGCGTCTCCGGTTCGGGAAAATCTACGCTGGTGAATGACATTCTTTACAAGGCGCTGGCCAGGCAGCTGTACCGGTCGCGCGAGGAACCCGGAGCCCACAAAGCCATCTCCGGGGCAGAGCACATCGATAAAGTCATCCGCATTGATCAGTCTCCCATCGGACGGACGCCGCGTTCCAATCCGGCAACATACACCGGCGTCTTCACGCATATCCGCGATCTTTACGCCATGCTGCCGGAGTCACGCCAGCGCGGTTATAAGGCAGGCCGTTTTTCGTTCAACGTCTCAGGCGGCCGCTGCGAACATTGCCAGGGTGAAGGTGAACGCCGCATTGAGATGAACTTTATGCCGGATGTGTATGTCCTGTGTGAGGTCTGCGGCGGCAAACGCTATAACCATGAAACCCTTGCGGTGCGGTTCAAAGACAAATCGATTGCTGATCTGCTGGAGACCTCAGTCTCAGACGCGCTTCCGATCCTGGAAGACATTCCCCAGATCCGGCAGAAGTTGCAGACGCTTGAAGACGTAGGCCTGGGTTACATCAAACTGGGGCAATCCGCGGTTACGCTTTCCGGCGGAGAAGCCCAGCGTATGAAGCTGGCCAAAGAGCTTTCCAAGCGCCAGACAGGACGTACACTCTACCTCCTGGACGAACCCACCACCGGTCTCCACTTTGAGGATGTAAGCAAGCTGCTGGAGGTAATTCACCGCCTTACCGATTTGGGAAATTCTGTTGTCATCATTGAACATAACCTCGATGTAATACGGAATGCCGATTGGATTATTGATCTGGGGCCTGAAGGCGGCGAAGACGGCGGGAGGCTTGTGGCACAGGGAACACCGGATCAAGTTTCGAAAATTAAGAAATCTTATACGGGTCAGGCCCTGACGGAATATCTGAACAGAACTCGTAAGTGATTGATTTTGATTGGCTTGTTTGATCTTGTTCCAGATTCGTAACAAACTATAATTTTTGTTTGACTATTCATATTGTAAAGTACATTGCTCTCAACCTTCTCCTTATACCTGGGCACAATTGAGGGGTAGCGACTTTGGCTTCCAATGCTTCAACGCTACCCCTTTAGTCTTTTCTCAAGAAAACTCCATATGGTGTAAATTGGTTTTTGAGGCCTATAGCCTCGTTCTGTGCATCCCGGTGATCCCATTTCGGAACCCCAAGTGGTTGCTCCTCTGCCTGAGGCGGCTGCTCCGCTGATAGACGTTTCGCCGCCAACCCCGGTCCAAGACCCATCCAACACCGTGGTGGACCTGTTTGATGTGGCTATGGTCCTGCTCATATCGGCAGCGGCCTTCTTTTTCATTGGCGGAGCGGCGGCAGCCATTTTCATGCTTAGACATCGCTCACAGGGCCTGACGTCAAAGGCATTGGAAGATGCGTTTACCCATAACGCTTTTTTTATTGTGCCGATTCAGTTGGTTGTCTATGTGGCGATTATAGGCTGCATGGCCCTGCTGGTTTGGGGCCGCCACAGGACGTCACTCCTTCAGGCGGTTCGCTGGAACGCCCCGGACCGCAGGCGCGCACTGAACGCGGTGATTGTGGGCGCGGCTTTGGCCATGGTCTCAGATATCGGCGAGATCGTATTGCATCCCTGGATTCCCAAATCACTTCCCATCACCGAATATTTCCGTGACCGTCCGTCCGCGCTGCTGCTGGCTGCCTTTGCGATCCTGGTGGCCCCGCTCATGGAAGAAATAGTGTTTCGCGGCTTTCTTTTTCCGGGGCTGGCACGCTGGATGGGTGTAGTTCCGTCAATTCTGATCACTGCCTCCGCATTCACCCTGCTCCATGGATCGCAGCTAGGGTATTCATGGGCCCCCTTGCTGTTGATTTTTGTGGTGGGCCTGGTACTCACGGTGACCCGTGCGGTTACGAAATCCGTGGCCACCTGCGTGATCATTCACATGGCTTACAACTTTGCCCTGATGGCCCAGACCTTCATTTTTACGCACGGATTCCGCCAGTTGCAGGGAGATTGAAACGCAATCTGGGAAAGAGCTGATAAAGTTTAATTCTGAACCTATGGCTTCCGCGCGTGACCAACTTCTTGAATTGCTGGCAACCAACTCTTTTCGTCTGGGAGAGTTCACACTCTCTTCGGGAGCCAAGAGCGATTACTACATTGATTGCCGCACAACTACGCTCCATGCCCAGGGAGCGGAACTTACCGGACGCGTCTTTTTGGATCTGATTCAGCAGCAGGGCTGGCAACCGCAGGCCGTGGGTGGGCTAACCATGGGCGCCGACCCTATCGTTGTTGCCACGTCCGTCATCAGCTCGCAAGCCGGCTCCCCCATCCATGGTTTTCTCGTGCGCAAAGCAGAGAAAGCGCACGGTATGGGACGGCGTGTGGAAGGCTTTCAGAAAAAAGGCGCGCGAGTAGTCATTGTGGACGACGTGTGCACGACCGGAGGCTCGACGATTCAGGCCATTGAAGCCGCGCGCGAATTCGGCTTTAACATTGCCGGTGTTGCCTGCCTGGTTGAGCGGCTGGAAGCCGGCGGACGCCCAGCTGTGGAGAAAGCTGCGGCTCCGGCTCCGTTCATTTCAGTGTTTACATCGAACGATGTAAAGGCAGCGCACTTGAAGTTGCGCTAACAGAATCGTGTAGCACAGCTGCCCTTGGCTGTGGCTACTTCGCTACTGATTTCATCGTCGGCACCGGCACTTGCTCAACGATGCTGATGCCAAACCCTTCCAGTGCTGCCACACGCTTTGGATGGTTTGTCAGCAGGCGGATGGAGCGTATGTTCAGGCTGGAAAGAATCTGTGCGCCCACGCCGATTTCCCGTTGTGTCTTTCTCTGGTGGGCCGGCGCTGAAGCGCGCGCCTCGCGATGAAACGCCAGGCGCTTTTCGTCATCCACGGTAAAACCCTTCGAACTCTGATGCAGGTAGATCAAAGCGCCCGTGCCCTCGCGTGCGATGATCTCCAGCGAGCGGTCCATGACCTGCTGGCAATCGCATAGCGACCCGCCAAACACATCACCCGCCAGGCAATGGGCATGCATGCGCACCAGCACCGGGCCACCCGCGTGTTCCACGTTGCCTTTGACCAGCGCAACATGCGATTCGCCGTCGAGCTGGTTTTCAAAGGCGATCATACGGAACTCGCCATGGCGCGTGGGCAACATTGCTTCGCCTATCCTGACCACGTGGCTCTCGGTTTCCATGCGGTAGCGGATCACCTCCGCGACGGTGAGCATCTTGAGATTGTGGGTGCGGCAAAACTCGGTGAGGTCGGGCACGCGGGCCATGGTGCCGTCTTCATTCATGATCTCGCAGATCACGCCCGCAGGAATCATGCCTGCCATCCGTGCCAGGTCAACCGATGCTTCTGTCTGCCCGGCGCGAACCAATACGCCGCCTTTGCGCGCGCAAAGAGGGAAAACATGCCCGGGTCGCACCAGATCAGCCGCCCGGCTCTCGGGATCGATAGCCACCTGAATCGTCCGAGCACGGTCATGCGCGGAAATTCCTGTGGTCACGCCTTCGCGCGCTTCCACGCTCTCATAGAACGCAGTCCCGTAAGGGGAAGTGTTCTCGCGCGTCATGGGGCCAATACGCAAATAGTCCAGCCGCTCCGGGGTCATCGCCAGGCAGATCAGGCCGCGTCCGAACTTGGCCATGAAGTTAATGGCTTCCGGCGTGATCGACTCGGCGGCCATCGTCAGGTCGCCTTCGTTTTCGCGGTCCTCGTCGTCCACGACCACGATCATGCGGCCGGCGCGGATCTCTTCAATTGCCGTAGGAACGTCAGTAAATGCGGATTCTGGAAACATGTCCTTCAACTCGATGAATTCCCGTGAATTTGGATTTTACACCCTGCAGCTCTGGTTCCGGCGTGCTTGTAGGCTTACAATCTCATTATGGCAAAGTCTTCCTCTGAGCCCTTTGAAGTTGGCTGCCCGTGCTGCAATGCGGTGCTGAAAGTCGATCCTGAAACCAAGGCCGTGATCTCCCACGTCGCGGCGGTCAAGCCCAAGACCTTCAATGATTTTGAGGCTGCCGCCAAAGCCATGCGTGAGCAGGAAGGCCGTAAGGAATCCATCTTCCGCCAGGCCGTGGACGCACAGAAGAACAATGCCAGCCTGCTGGAGAAAAAATTCCAGGAGGCAGTGAAGAAGGCCAAAGAGACCCCCGACGAAGGACGTCCCCTGCGCGACTTTGACCTGGACTAGCTGATCGCCTTGCCCGCCAAACTTCTATTGCTCGGACATCGAGGCGCCCGCCGGTACGCGCCGGAAAATACCTTCGCTGCATTTGATCTGGCCCTGGAACATGGCTCGGACGGTTTTGAATTTGACGTTCGCAACACCGGCAACAAACACTCCATCATCTGCCATGATCCCAGGCTGAACCGACTGGTAATACGCAAGCACACGCTCAAACAACTTCAGGCAAGTTGCGCTTCCGCTGAAGAATGTCCCCCGAGTCTGGAAGATGTTCTGGACCGTTACGCTCGCAGCGCGTTCCTGAATATTGAAGTCAAAGTGCGCGGCATGGAGCATCTCGTGGCACGCGCCGTAAAGCGCGTGCGTCCTCAGCATGGATATTTCATCTCTTCATTTCTGCCCAGTGTTGTGCGCAAATTGCATCGGATTGATAGTTCGTTGGTGCTAGGCGCTCTGGCGCAGACGCGCTGGCAGCTCCGCCGCTGGAACAAGCTTCCAGCCGCCTATGTTGTGCCGCATTACCGGCTGCTTTCTCCGCGGCTGATCGAAAAAATTCATGCCGCGGGCAAGACTGTGGTTACCTGGACCGTCAATGACCCGCGACATATGCTCCGCGCGGCCACAATGGGCGTAGATGGAATCATTTCTGACGATACAAAGCTACTGGTGGAGACTCTGGGTGGGAAAGCGGGCCGGTAGGCCCGCAATCATTCATGACCCAGTTTTCATTTAAGTCACTGGTTCAAGGTCCGCAACTTCCAGAGATCGAGTCGCTGGAAGTGTTGCCAGCACATCAAGGATTTTGTCCAGCTTTGTTTCAAAGTCCATCCCAAAGAATTCATGTTGGCGCTCAGGGGCGACTCTCTTCCAGGCCGCTTCTTCTACTTCGTTGGAAATCAGCAGCCTCCAGGTGAGCCGGAAGGCATCTGCCACACCAAATTCCCAGAGCAGCCAGGGAGAGGGCCAGTAGCGGTCTTCAAATTCCAGTGCTCCTTCTCTGGACCAGACACCAAGAAAATGTGTGCACGATTGGATTGTCTTCAGCAGGCCAAACCTTAAGTTGTCAAATGTCAGTAAATCCTTGCCAGTGACAACCAGGAAGCCCTTTGACTCCGCTTTGGTCTTGATCATCTCCATCTGCTCTCCGGCATAGTGGCAGGAGACAAATAGCACTTTTTCCTGGTCTTTAGGTGCTTCGATAATTTCGTCATACTTCTCGATTAACCACCGCGCAAGCTTCCTTCTGGGCCCATCGCTGGGGTCCGCTTTAGATTGAAGGTTCATGGAATGAGTCACCAGATCATGCCGTAGGTCCTCAAGACATGCCGCTTCCGCAGGTGGATTCCTGAGGTGGCTTATGGGAGAGGCTTTTACGCCTTTCCGGTCCCATGACTTGGCGTAATTTCGCGGATACCCAATTGCAATGTGCAGGTGTGCCGCTCCAGCTGAATTGCTTAAAGCTGTCTCTAATGCCGCCTTTCTCTGGACTGTGCCCGTGCAGCGTAAGCGGCTGCATCTCATCACCACCTCCAGACGCGACCTCTCTCCACCGCTCCCGCTGGGAGCATAATATGCGGTCAGAATGTTAAAGTCGTTCTCTTTCAAGGCGTCAGTGATTGTCGTTGTTGCCCCAGGCCGGTTGGCATATTCAATCCTGGCGTGGATGACTGGTTCATCTGATCTGAAGTAGAGGACCCTCAAAAACCGGTTTTTGGTGTCGGATAGCCGCAAATAAAATCCATCATCGTGCCGTCTTTCCAGGGCCGCGCGCACTGTGTTTTTCAGAATATCCCGTGCTTTATTCGGCACCACTAACCGCAGCACCTGATGAGGCGCTTTTCTGGCCCACTTGACTTTCACGCTGATTCTTTGCGGGGGAAAGCCTTTTGGTTTTGCGCGTTGCGCCTCGAAATCGCGTTTGGCATGCCATAGTCCATGCAGCCTCTGGATCCTGAGCCTCGGACTTCCATCCGGGGAGAAATTAATGTCCAGTAAAAACCTGGCAAGGAGAGAAAGACGGATCCATTCCACCTGCGTGTCATCTTCAAGGTCGATGACTAATTCCAATTGATAAAGGCTTTGCTGCTGGGTCGTGCTCGACTCTGCTGCGAGTAAATGAGCGCCATTGCGGGTCAGTACATCGCACGCTTCATTAAATACGCCAGGCCGGTCCGCGACCGTCATATTGACGCGCCAAATCTTGTCCCAGCGATCAAACTCGAAAGGAGAAATGACCAGTTCCGGCAGATGTGGCTTGTTGGCACATGCCACTAAGCATCCATGCAGAGTTCGGTCTGCTGCCAGGTTAAGATGAACCCGATGGTAAAGAGGTATGTCTATATATGTGTAACCAGAAGGGCACCGCCGAGGAATGTCAAGCACTAACATCAATCACCCCTTAAGCAATCTTTCTTTTCACTGAACCGTACTTAGTGAGGCCCTGGGTCTTGTCAGCGTTTGAAAGTGTGCACAGCTTTAGCTCATCCAGACACAAGCAAGCCTTATGCATTGGCTTGAATGGCGATGCTGATGCAACTCTCTTTGGCACCTCCTTCGATCGTGGGATTTATCTTCATAGCAGTGAGCTGTTACCGGCAAAAATTGAATGATAAAAAGCCCCTTCCGCCGGGCCGGGGCAGAAGGGGTAAATCACCTTAATGGAGACAACTAAGCAGCAGGGTCAAGTGCTGTCACGTTTACCGGCTCATCAAACTGTTCGTTTTCCGTCGATCCTTCAAGCGCTGTGGTGCTTGACAGACCGCTGGCGATGGTCTGCGCAATCTCGTCAAAGTATCCGGTGCCGACAAACCTCTGGTGCCGGACGGCCGTGTATCCCTTCTTTGCGCTTCTGAATTCCTTTTCCTGCAGTCTTGAGTAGGCCGTCATGCCTTCACGCGCGTAACCGTGCGCCAGCTCAAACATGCTGTAGTTCAGCGCATGGAAGCCGGCCAGCGTGACGAACTGGAACTTGTATCCCATGGCGGCAAGTTCTTCCTGGAATTTTGCGATCGTTGCATCGTCCAGTTTTTTCTTCCAGTGGAAGGAAGGTGAGCAATTGTAGGCCAGCAGTTTGCCGGGGAACTTCTCATGGATGGCCTCAGCAAAGCGCCGTGCCTCCTCGATGTTCGGTTCCGATGTTTCGCACCAGATCACGTCAGCATAAGGCGCATAGATCAGGCCGCGAGCAATCGCCGCGTCAAGTCCACCCTTAAAGCCGAGGAACCCGTCAGGAGTGCGTTCGCCGGTCAGGAACTCCACATCGCGCAGGTCGCTGTCTGAAGTCAGGAGCTTGGCGCCGTTCGCATCCGTGCGGGCGATCAGGACTGTAGGCACGCCGAGAATGTCCGCGGCCAGCCGCGCTGCCACCAGCTTTTGCACAAATTCCTGAGCGGGAACAAGGACCTTGCCGCCCATGTGGCCGCATTTTTTTGCTGAAGCAAGCTGGTCTTCAAAATGCACTGCGGCCGCGCCAGCCTCGATCATCGATTTCATCAACTCGAATGCGTTCAGGCTGCCACCGAAACCTGCCTCTGCATCGGCTATGATCGGCGCAAACCAGTACATGCTGTTCTTGCCCTCGGCGTGATGCATCTGGTCCGCCCGCAGAAAGGCGTTGTTAATCTCTTTCACAACATTGGGAACGCTGTTGCAGGGATACAGGCTCTGGTCCGGATACATCTGCCCGGCCAGATTAGCGTCGCCCGCCACCTGCCAGCCGCTCAGATAAATGGCTTTCAAGCCGGCCAGCACCTGTTGCACAGCCTGGTTGCCGGTCATGGCGCCAAGCGCTTTTACGCATGGCTCAGTGTGGAGCAGGTCCCAGAAGCGTTGTGAGCCCAGGCAGGCCAGCGTATGCTCAACCTGGACGGTGCCGCGCAGACGGACCACGTCTTTTGCCGAGTAAGGCCGGGTAATGCCGGTCCAGCGCGGGTCTTGCACCCAGGTTTCATCTAAACGATGTTCGTAAGTCTGTCGCATGATTGAATGTCTCCATTAGGTCGATAAGAATGCCGGGCAAAAGAGCAGCTTCCTTTCGCCGTCCCCCATTAGATGCGCTGGTTGTAATCGTTGCAACCTGACTCGTCCGATTCGGACGAGTTGGCCGGAAGTGCTATCATTCCATCGTGCCTGATGCTCACAAGACCAAGAAGCCCCATGAAGTTCCCAGGCGGCTTCTTCAGGAACTGAAACAGAACCTGGTGATGCGCCAGGTATCGAGCGGCGTGGAACTGCTGGAAACACACAGGCACCTCTTTGCTTCCATTCGTCCGGAGCAGCGTAACGCCGCGGCTTTTGTTGGCTGTGTGGCGCAGTGGGTGGATATCGGGTACGGCGAACCGGGACTGATTGAGCAAATGCTTGCACGTATTCCCAAAGAAAAACGCGGACGTCTCCCGGTGAGCGACTATCTCCAGCTCAGAATGGCGGAAGGGCTGCTTGCGCTCCTGCGTGATCACCCTGATGAAGCGCTGCTTCAATTCGATCTTGTCCTCTCCATGCAGGAGGAAATTGAAGACAAAGAAGTGGTGGCAATTGCGCATTTCTGGAACGCCCGCTGCCATCGCAAAAAGGGCGAATATGATGAGGCGCTCAAGCGTGCTGGAGTCGGGCGCGAACTGGCCCAGGCGCTGGGATTTCCCCGGATGGCCGCGGTCATGCGCGTCCTGGAGAGCTGGCTGCTTTTTCAGAAGGGGCAATACCGCGAAGCGTCGCGCATACTGGACCAAGCGGAATCGGCCCTGCGCAATACTGACGATCACATAACCCTGGGCAATATATATTCCGCGCACGGCCGCATGGTCCGCCGCCAGGGACACTACCAGGAAGCGTTGAAGTTTTTTTCGCGAGCCATTGAGCATTTTCAGAAGCGAAATCCGCAGCACAGAAACCTGGCGCGCACCCTCACGAACATTGCGTACGTGCAGAGACTGGTCTCTGTCCAGATGGCCAAGCAGATGGATGCTCAACGAGAACGGCGGCAGGGCGCAAAGGCCACAGTTTCACGCGGACAGAAACACAGCCAGTTGCGGCAGCATGAGGAGCTTCGCAATAGCGCTTTCGCCAATCTCGCACTGGCTGAAAAAATATACCAGCACCATGAGCACCACCATGGGATCGGTAGTGTGCTGGAAAATCGCGGTCTTCTCTACCTTGACGTGGGCGATCTCGATAATGCCGGCGCGCAGGCGGCCCACGCTTTTGAATTGGGCAAGGATGTGAATGATTCAATCCTGATGGCCCGGGCACGCCTGCTGCAATGCGAGGTGGAAAACGGCAAGCTGGAAGAGGAGATTGAAGGCAGCACGCACTCCTGGGAGCATGCGCAGGCAGCGCGCGATTATGCCCGTGAAGCCGTGGAATGGGCCAAGCACACTCAAAACCACCGCTTGCTGGCGCGCGCTTACATCTGGCGCGGCCTCACAGCATGTCATCCCGCCATTCATGATACTGAGGATGCCAAACGCTGCGCTGAGCTCGCCAGCTCATTCCTGAAGGCAGTTGATTATGATGATCTGTGGGAAGAGCTGCAGATGCTGAAGCAGAAAGTCATGCCCAAAGGCAGAATCGATCCGCTGCTGCGAGCATGGTCGCAAGGGATTACGGGGGAAGAAACCTTCCAGGAACTGACCGAGCAGTTTGCCGAGATTGTGATCCCGAAAGTCTGGGAGAAAGAAGACAGGAAGGTTGCGCGTGTGGCCAGGCGGCTTTCGGTTTCGCCCAAGAAAGTCCGCCGGATACTGGCCCGGGCAGGGAAGCGAAAAAAGTGATAGACGTTCATCGCGCCAGCGATGAACTCACGTATCAGCGTATGACATATTAGACGAAACTGACCTACTACCAAAGTAGCTGTCTTCACCCCTGTCCCCGTGAATGCTATGCTCCTGAGATGGCGAAATACCTGATCACCGGCGTTGCCGGATTTATTGGCTCCAACATTGCGCACGCTTTGATTGCGCAGGGTGAAGAAGTGCGCGGCATCGACGACCTTTCTCATGGCCGGCAGGAAAACCTGGCCGGCATCGCTGCCAAATTCGATTTCCGTCACGCCGACGTCACCGATGACGCAGCCATCCAGTCCGCATGCCTGGGCATGGACTACGTTCTGCATCAGGCGGCGCGCGGCTCTGTGCCACGCTCGATGGCTGATCCGGTCGGCAGTAACCACGCGAATGTTGTTGGGACCATCAAGGTGTTGCAGGCGGCCCGCGCGGCGGGAGTCAAGCGCGTTGTATTTGCCAGTTCATCCTCGGTGTATGGTGACACTCCTGTTCTTCCCAAACGGGAAGACATGGCTTGTGCTCCGATATCGCCTTATGCGGTTTCAAAATATGCCGGTGAACTCTACGCGCAGAGCTTCTCCAAAGTGCTTGGCCTGGAGACCGTGAGCCTGCGTTACTTCAATGTTTTCGGCCCCCGGCAGCATCCTACTTCGCAGTACGCTGCGGTGATTCCTAAATTTGTTCGTGCCATGCTGCAGGGAGAGCGGCCGGTCATCTTTGGCGACGGCAAACAGAGCCGTGACTTTACATACATTGACAACGTTGTCTCGGCCAACCTTCTGGCTTGCCATGCGCCCGCGGAAAAAGCTTCCGGACGGGTGTTTAACATCGCAGCCGGCAAAAGCTTCAGCTTGATTGACCTCTATGCGCAGTTGCAGGAAATTATCGGTTACCCAGGTCCTGGGATATAAGACGCTGGTTGATTTTAAAGAAGGGCTGCGCCGGACGGTAGAGTGGTACCGGCATGAATTCCATGCTGAAGCGGGCGGCAACCGCCAGCGCGCCTGATGTCGACGCAAGCTTATGCGCTTTTTTTCTGAAGACCAGGTCCGCAGCGCGATGAAGGCTGATGAGGTGATCCGTGCGATCCGCGCCGCCTTCACTCGCGGCTTCGCGACGGTTCATATGCCGGTGCGGACCGCGCTGGAATTGGATGGGGCGATCCTGTTAATCATGCCCTGCTATGACAGTGGTTTGCAGGCCGCTGGCATCAAGCTGGTCAGCGTCAGTGAGAAAGCCGGCGTGAATGCAGTATACGAGCTGCTTGATCCTTCGACTGGCATTTCTGTGGCGCGAATGGAGGCCAACTACCTTACCGACCTGAGGACAGCTGCTACCTCGGCGGTAGCCACTGATCTGCTTGCTCGCAAAAATGTGAAAACTCTCGGGATTTTCGGCAGCGGACGTCAAGCGGTTGCGCATCTTGCCGTGCTCCCTCGTGTTCGCACATTCAGGCAATTTCTGGTTTGTGGATCGGGCCGCTCTGACCTGAATGCATTTTGTGCGAAGATGAAGATCGAGTTTGCGATCGATATCGAGCCGGCTTCTGCCGAGATGGTAACCCAGGAGTCTGACGTGATCTGCACCTGCACTACATCGCCCGTGCCTTTGTTTGATGGAAATTGGTTGCGTCCTGGAACCCACCTGAACCTGGTCGGCGCATTTCAACCGGAGACTCGTGAAGTTGATGATACCGTCGTGAAACGCGCCCGCGTTGTGGTGGACACGTATGAGGGTTCACTGCAAGAAGCAGGAGATCTGCTGATCCCGATTAGGAACCATGTGATTGACCGCGGGCATATCATCGCCGATCTGCACGAGATTGCGGCCGGAAAGAAACCAGGCCGGAGAAACGCCGATGAGATCACGTTATTCAAGAGCGTCGGATGTGCGTTGGAAGACCTGGTGGCAGCTCAGTTGATAGATAATAGCCAGCTAGCAAATAGCAAAAACTAAAGACCCAAAACATAAACCAAAGCAACACGTTATTGACGAAAAGTTACGAAGACTGGAAAACTGTTTCAGAGCGAATACTAAGTTCCAATGGATGGCCGCTAAGCGCCAATCATGAACAAAACTTATGACATTGCAGTTATTGGCGCCGGAGTTTTCGGCGCCTGGACGGCGCATTTTCTGCGCCGGAGCGGCGCCTCTGTCGCTCTGCTGGATGCTTACGGGGCCGCCAACAGCCGCGCCAGTTCTGGTGGCGAGACCCGCGTGATACGCATGGGATATGGCCCGGACGAACTCTATACCCGCTGGGCCATGCGCTCTTTGCCGCTCTGGCGTGAGTTTGCCTCGCGTACGGGCAGAGAAATTTTTCAGCAGACCGGCGTGCTATGGCTGAGCAACGGTGATGACCCATATTTGAAAAGTGTGTGCAGCGTGCTGGCCCAGACTGGAGTCGCAAGGGAGGAGTTCAACGCGGAAGAAATTCGCCAGCGCTGGCCACAGCTCTCCTTCCGTGACGTTACGTGGGGCGTACTGGAGCCGGCGAGCGGTCTTTTGCTGGCGCGTGATTCAGTACAGTCATTGGTCCGGGAACTGGTGGAAAGCGGGGTTGCTTACATGCCAGCTGTTGTTAGGGCACCGCGCGGCGGCGGCAAGCTTACCGAAATCGAAACGGGATCGGGCGATTCAATTTCAGCGGGCACATTTATCTTCTGTTGCGGGCCGTGGTTACCGAAGGTTTTTCCTGAATTGTTGCGTGAACGTATTTTCGTCACACGACAGGAAGTTTTTTTCGTCGGCACTCCGGCCGGCAATGCAGATTTTTGCCCGCCCAGAATGCCGGTCTGGCTGCATCGTACGCATACTGACCTGCCCTACGCACTGCCTGATATTGAGGGTCGCGGATTCAAGATCGCATTTGACCGCCACGGCGAGCGTTTTGATCCGGATGCGGACACGCGAATGATTGCAGAACCGTCGATCCACAGTTTGCGCGCCTATTTGCGGCAGCACATTCCGGCGCTGGAGACTGCTCCTGTCATTGAGACACGCGTGTGCCAATACGAAAATACTTGGAACGGTGATTTTCTTGTCGACCAGCATCCGGAATTTGAAAATGTCTGGATCGCGGGCGGCGGCTCCGGCCATGGCTTTAAACATGGTCCCGCTCTTGGTGAATACCTGAGCAACCGCATTCTTAACGACGCACCGGCCGAACCGCGCTTTTCTCTCTCAGCAAAACAAACTGCCCAGAAACGGGCTGTTTATTAATGCGCAGTGCCAGGCCCCAGACAATCTCAGTGACCGAGGCTCATGGCGGTTTGAGTGAATTCAACGTCGTTGCTATAATCAATCACGTTCCGTACGCACAAAGTCTTCAGCTGTCCCACCGAAGCTGCACGTATGTAACCCATCCGTAATGGCCAGGTAGCTCAGTCGGTAGAGCGCAGCCCTGAAAAGGCTGGCGTCGGCGGTTCGATTCCGTCCCTGGCCACCATTTTAACGGCCCTAAAATCAATAAGTTACTCACAAGCCCTCGGCCGTGTACCTCTTATGTACCACCGACCCGACTTTCTACCCCCGAAAATTGCCCCGTCCTCGGAGCCGATTTGCGCGAATCTTGCTCGCCTCTACGCTCGGCGCTAATTCGAACAGACGGAGAACTTGAAAGCTTGCGAATGAACCCGGGTGCGAGACTCGTAGACGAGTAATTGGAAATCTGGAAATTGGATTGAACGATGGGTAACTTCCAGTTCGTCGGCAAACCGCCCACAGTCGCGGCTTGCATAAGACCCGTTGCGCGGCGAGATCGGGGTTGTCGATTGACTGAACCTGTGGCCCAGCCTAAGATTGCGCTGCAAACGGTTCCTCTCCAGCTTTCTCACCAAGGATCGATCTTTATGCGCAAATCGGCTCTACTACTCACTCTCGCAGTTAGCATCGCCATCCAAGCCCAGGATCTGAAACCGATCCAACTGCCAACGGCGCAGACCGAGGGTGGCCGTCCGCTCATGCAGGTGCTTAAGGAACGAAAAACTCGACGGGAGTTTGGCCCCGAGAAGCTGCCCATCCAATTGTTGGCCAACCTCCTTTGGGCTGCGTTCGGCATTAACCGTCCGGATGGCGGACGTACCGCGCCTTCGGCGATGAACTGGCAAGAAATTGACGTCTACGTCGCCATGGGCGATGGTCTATTTCTATACAATGCCAAAGCAAACCGTCTTGAGCCTGTCCTGGCGCAGGATGTGCGCGCCGCCACTGGAACGCAAGCTTTCGTCGCCACTGCACCTTTAAACCTCGTCTATGTCGCAGACCTCAGCAAGAGAGGACGGTCGGGGAGTGAGGCAGAGTTCTTCACTGCCGCCGATGTAGGTTTCATCAGTGAGAATGTTTACCTATTCTGTACCTCAGAGGGATTGGCAACTGTCGTCCGAGGATCTGTGGATCGCGCTGCGCTCGCCAAGATCATGAAGTTGAGGCCAAACCAGAAGATTCTGCTGGCGCAGTCCGTTGGCTATCCGAAAAAGTAGCGCCCTCCACAGCCAGCATTCGACCGGTGAGAGGGGTAAAGAAGCTTGGAATGCGGCTCGGGAATTACATCCCGTCAGAACAAACTCCAGACCTACAGAGCGACTGACAACCCACTCAAACGCTAGACCGAACCAGTAAACATTCAGCTTGTGAGTGGCCAGTTTATACGAGCCACCTACTTGGTGAAGGTCGGCGCTGGGGAAAGCATAGTGGTTCTGGCAGGATGCGACCTGAAAACTCAGAGTCGGGTTGCTTTATGGGAAAAAGGGATTCTGGGTTCCACAAAAACTGGCGTGGTCCCTGCGGGGGTTCCTGCAATCTGAAGCGGTACGTGCATATCAATGCGGACTACGCGACGTAGAATACGTCTTTCGCTTGACCAGGATGTAAATGATCACGGACCCGGCCACGAACGGAAGAGCGAAAATGCTGTTGACCAGCAGTCCGATGACGACGGCGGCGAAAAGACCTGTTACCGGCACCAAGAATGTTTCGGTCGCCGAGTACCTGAGATTCCTCAGCCCACAGAACAGGGCACCCAGGATAAGGAGATCGCCTATTCCCACCAGCGGCGCGATGACTGAGCCAATCGGTACGGAAAAGCAGAAATAAACCAGCAACTGACTTCCGCCGCTCATGTAGCTCGCCAACATTTTGTGGGTGAGGCCGACCGAGAATGAAACAATGTCCGCCACCGCTGCTGCCATACACATGGCAATCAGGGCGGATTCCGATTTGATGGTTTTCCCTATGGCGGTGCCAGCAAATATGGCCGTGACCAGCACAACTCCGGTGCTCACAATCCAGCTTTCCGGCCGGGTTACGCAAATCGCGGCAAAAATGAGCACGACGAGGATAGTGCCTGAGACCAGCGCTCTCCGGCTAAGTCTTAACGTCAACGCCGTTCCCACGAATACCAAAACGCAGGCAACGAGCGTCGCCACAAAGATGATGAGGTAAATGGCAAAGTGTCTCATGCTCAGAATGGTGCTCCTTGGACCATGCGTGATCAGTGATGCAAGTCACAGGAAACGTGCCCTTCCTGCTCTAGCCATTGGCAGCCAGAGCCAGAAAAAGCGCATAGACCGCGGCTAGATGAGCCAGACCGTATTTTCGGGCGAACACCAGACTCAAAAGCAGGCGTATGGCGTCAATTGCCAAGGCAAGAAGGTTCCCTCGTTTCGCTCGGGATTGCGGAATTAGTAATGGCGGGCCCCTTCATGATGTGACAGACTACCCCTTCATGACGCCTTCATGTTCTCAAGAAGCAGCTGAAACCTGGAATCGGATCTGAGGCGGTCAAAACGCGTAGCGTGGATTTTACCCATTCTAATGGTAAGCTGACCGCAAATCTAAACATACGAGAAGTCGCTGTAGTCTCGAATCCAAACAACCGAAACATAGAACTGATTCCCGCAAATTCGCCCGAACGTGTAGTTACCAACATGCGCATGGGTTCCTTGGGGAGCTTGGACGATGCACATTTGAAAGCGTTACGCTCTGCCCTTGAGCAGTACCTGAACACACCGGCCATTAGCAGCGGCGGGCCTGATCCGAACAGCGCGATCTATGCCACGCTACTCCAGGAGGTGGTTAAGGAGCAGCAAACACGAGACTACAATGCCTGGGTCGCCGCTGGAAAACCCGGCGGCTGGGACTACAATCCTCGTTTCTCCCTTGGCCCAAACTTAATCCCGCCGAAAAAGAAGGATGAACCTTGACACATCTAGCTTACGGGCCAGGTTGGCTCAAAAAGTTTCCTCGGCGAGTGCTTGCTCAAAATGGACAGACCTGCGCGCGCGTAATAAGAAAGGGTTACGCTTACCCCAGGGTTTTGCTCAGGGTGCGCTGCCCGGATGCGCTTACCGGGACAGATGCTCTCCGTGCCTCCTGGCCGGCTTCTTGTGTCATATCTCGCGTGCCAAACTGGATTCCAATTTTCTGCAGGAAGTCTTTCGGGGGCATGCCACCGGCAAAGATCCAGACAAAATCATTGGGAATCTCCTGGTGTTGCCCATTGACGTTCAGGACTACCGTATCAGGGGTAAACTCCATCGGCTGTGAGTTGAAAATCACCTTGAGCTTGCCCGCACGCATGCACTCTTCAATACGCTTTGCATTTCTGTCTTTGATGCGACCAAAGCGCTCTTGGCGATATGAGAGTGTGACGGTGTTGCCGGTCTGGTGCGCCAGACCCATGGCGGCTTCAACCGCGCTGTCGCCTCCGCCTACCACCAGGATCTTCTTATGGATGTAGTGGTCGGCTTCAATGAGCCGATACATGACCTTCGGCAGTTCCTCTCCCTTAACGCCGAGCTTCCTGGGTTCGCCGGCGCGGCCCAGCGCCAGGATAACTGTCCGGGCGCGATACTGGCTGTTCGAGCTCACAACCGTGAAGAGTCCGTCGGCGTCTTTTCTGATGTCCTCCACTTTTTCGCCGGCTCTTACGTTGAAGTCCGCACGGTTAAGTATCATGTCCCAAAAAGCAAGCAGGTGCTCCTTGGACAATTCCAGCTTCTTGAACTTTCCGTAAGTAGGAAATTCCACCGGACTGGTCATTACCAGTTTCTGACGGGGAAACTTTGAGACTGTGCCTCCCACTTCGTCGCGCTCCAGGGTGATGTAACTCAGCTTTCGTTCGATCGCGCGCAGTGAGGCGCTAATTCCCGCAGGCCCGGCTCCAACGATCAATACATCATAGACGTCGCCATTTACAGTCCGCTTCGGATCAACTTGTTTGGCGATGGCATCAATGATGTCCCGGCCCTGGTTGACAGCATTCTTGATGAGCGCCAAACCGCCAAGTTCACCGGCAATAAACAGGTTCTTGATGCTCGTCTCGAATGCCGGAGTCAGGTAAGGCATATCGGCGCTCATGCTCGGGCTGGCCATCACCATGGTGATGGCGCCCACGGGGCACGCTTCAGCGCAAAGGCTGTGACCAATGCACTTGTGACCGTTGACGATGGATGCCTGTCCGCCGATCATCGCGAGCACGTCCCCCTCAGGGCAGACGGTGGTACAGGCGGCACACCCGATGCAATGAGAGATATCAATATGCGGATGCAGGCCGCGCGGTCCGTCAGAAAAAAGCTTGCCCTTCTCTGCGGCATCCCGCGCCGCAGACTCTCTCTTCTTCATTCCTTTAACATAATTGCGGACGAAGAACAGCGTGACCGCGGCAGCAAACAGAAATGCAACCAAACTTTCCATGGGCCCCTTATCTGAACCGGAATAATGTCGCTATGACCACATGTGCAAGCGCCAGCACCGCGAAAGAATAGCTGAATGGCCGGTGGACCACATGCCAGAGGTGGAACACCTGGTGCGACTTCGCCAAAAACAGCAGCTTCTTGGAGAGTGACGCCTGTTCACGAGCTACGTCTATGATCTGCTCCAGCTGATAGTTCCTTGACCGGAACATTCCGCCCATCGTGGAGACTCTCTGGGAAAAGCCGAGCGCGTGACGCCGCAGCCTGGCCACGCGAAATGGCCGCAACAGATCGATCCAGAGAAGCGAAAAAATGGCGGGCAATAAAGCTCTTCGCTCCACGGATTGCGTGGAGGGCAGGCGGAAGAGCACAGCGAGATCTGCCGTACGAACCAGCTTCTGGGCCGCCAGTTTTGCCGTCAGGCTTTCCTGCAATTGTTTGGATTCCTGCAGTGAAAGTTCAGCGGTATTTCGGCTGCGCGGGATCTGCGCAAAGACGTACCGTCCTGCGATTCCGCTGGCCGCTACGGCGAACATAATCCAGTACGCCATTCCCGCCAGCCCGTGAAACTTGAACGAAGCGTGGAAGGCGATTACCACCGGCGCTGACAGTCCCATGAGGATGTGAAAATCGAACCAATGCCGTGATTTCCCCAGATTGCCAAGCCACTTCCAGTGTCGTCGCAAGGGATAAAGAAAAATGAGGCAGAAAAGCACTAACCCAAAGATCCCCAGTGACAGGCCGATTTCACCGCTCGACCGAAGTATCCAATGGCGCGGGTGATAGGGCCTTTCCTGCGGGCCCGCCAGGTAATAATCCAGCCCGTAAACCAGCAGCGCGGCTGTGCCGATGATGGCGGCCATCGCGCCCAGCATCAAGTGGATCCTGTGACCGCGCTCAGGGCGGAGCGTGGTCTGCGACGAAACATTTGCTAAGACTGATGAACTCATTGGTCCTGTGCCTTCAGTTTGTCCGTATCTACCTTCTCTTCAACGTTGACTGAGAAGAGGCGATATTCCGAAAAATGGTGCACGTTTTTCCAGTGTTGCCGCACGGTATTGAGTTCCACGGTTGCCTGCGCGGGCAGCCAATAGTTCTTTGGATTATGCGGAAAAGCCACCGCGGCGTAATCCACCTCAGTGCGAAAACTCTTAAGGCCCAGGTCTTCCATGCTGGCGCCAAGTTCGGTGATGATCTGCTTTACCGCACCGGTTTCGGGATCAAGACGGGCGGTGCCGGCCAGTGACAGCGGATACTCCCGTCCACGAAGCAGGAGGACAGCAGGGCTCAAACGCCCTTTCACGTGTTGGAAATGGACCTGAATGAGTGTTTTGCCGTCGATGTGGGCGTCCGGCAATCGTTCAAAGGTGAAGCTCGGCTGATAGTAAGGATGAAAGATGAGCAATTGCGTGGCAAAGCCGTTGGTAACCAGCATTGAGACGTTCTTCTTGGCGTGTCCCGCGCGTTGCGCTTCGCGCGCTTCATACAGCAGCGGCTCGCTGCCGTGAAATTGCGTGACTACCAGATAGTCAAACGTGGACTGCACGCGTTCTTCGGTCTTGCCCCTTGGATTGAGTTTTTCCTGAAGCACTTCCTCATTGCAGTGCACATCGCCTAACTTATCCAGAAAGCGGGAGACGTTATTTCCCGCGCGGTCCAGCAACGCATCCAGGGATTCATTTTGCGCGGCCGCGGATCGGCTTGCCAGGAAACATGCCGCCAGCATCGCAAGATTGCGAAGGATGGTTTTTCTCTTGGGGCTCATTTTGGTTTCCTTGTGTCAAAGCGATAGCCCATGGTGATGAGCCACTGGTCAAAGTTTTGTTGCGGGCTGCGCTGCAGGTTGAAACCGGACTCCATGAAATAGTGTCCGCCAAAATTCAGGTCAACGGTGGAGCCCAGCAGCCGGTAGTTGGTGGTCGCGGCCACTGAGGAAAGAAAGTTTTGCTGGCCGGCGGTGACTTCCACACGCATACGGTCAGAGAAGCTGCGCGAAAGTGAAGCGGCCCGGTAATTGCCCTGGCCGAATGTACTGTTGAACTTGGAATAACGCACGTCGCCGCGCAGCCCCGTCTTCCAAAGCCGCGCGATGGTTACGCCATAGAGTTGATTGAATGAGTTGTGCGCGTCGCCGCTCTTGCTGCTCTGCCCGAAATTGTTGTAGAGGCTGATGTGGCCCGGCAGTTCAAGTCGTCCGCCCACGCTCACGCCCTGAAAAAGGAACTTGTCGAGCAGCCCGGTGCCGACCAATGACGCGTCGAACGTGGGCACATCACGGAAATAGTTGTGGTTCACGTCGATGGAAAATCGCGAGAATGGCTGGACGCGTAGTGTGGCAAAGCTGCGCGCCAGTCCCTCCGTGGTGCCTCCGGTGGGCAGCCTGAGCTTGTCCGCCTGGGCGGAATGATAGATGGAAAAAAACCGCTTGAAAAACAGGCCGTTCTCGGAAAATAAAAACTGCCGGTTCTCGCGCCATTCGATTGCGCTCACCGCAATGCCTTCTGTACTGGTGAAGCGAAGGCCATCGAAGCTCCCGGCTTCCAGCGCGATAAACGATCCCGCGGTACGGAGATTGGGGTTGTAGTTGAACGAAGCAGGATCAGGGGCCGTCCCGGCAAAAACACCCAGAGTGGCGTGCGAGCCTATTCTGCGTCCGAGGTAGCCGCCATCGGTGGTATCAAGACTCGGCGCCCAGGGCAGGTATTGGCGGCCAAAGCCCGCGACCCACCGGGAAGTTGGATTGGCGTAGGTGAAACCGATCGTATACGTGCGGTTCACCAGATCGAAAACGCTCTGTGGTTGGTTCGAAGACGAGAGAGCGTTGATGCGTCCGCGCCAGTAACCGTTGAGGTTCCAGTAGCTGCCGGCAATGCGTGACATATCGACGCGCACCACACCGCCAACCTGGTAACTGTTCGCAGCCGAAGAGCCGGCGCTTCTGATCAACGTGGAGTCCAATCCAATCCTTCCCCGCGCTCGATTGATCTCAGGCAGCGGAGGCTTGGGCACGCTCTCACGGACCTCCTCATCGAGCGGGTCGCCTTCAGAGAAAGCAACCACCAGTGGATATTTGCGGTTGGGTCCCAGAGTCTGCGCCTGCACCAGTTTGTCCTGATCGGTCTGGGACAGCACGGCCACGTCGCCACGCTGCATGTCAGCGCTCTTGCTGCGGATCTCGCATACGGCGGAAGTGTTGGAGACCGATGCGACCGCGAGTTCCGCAATAATGACATCGGCCTTCTTGACCGTTAGCTCCATGCCTTGTGCCAGGCCGGCATCTTTGCCGCCATCGATGTACACGGCATCTTCAGCAACGTATTTCACGTTGAACCTGGTCTTGTTCACTGAGACCACTGTCGTGGCACTGGCTGATGTCGCCTGCGGATGGGGCAGTGCGCTTTCGGCGCCTGCGTTACGAACTACCGGCGCGAGAACTTTCTCCGGTCCCTGCACCACAGCCTTTTCGGATGGCGTTGTCGCGGGCGTGACCGTCTTGTCCATCACAGCAGCCCTCGCCGGTGCCGCAGGAACCTCCTGTCTTGGCTGGACCACGGGAGTTGTGGCTGAGGAGTTGATGGCTGCATTGCTCACAGCAGAAGTACTCTGGGCCCCTCCGCTAGGGGCAGTACTTGGTGGCGGCTTCGGGGAGGTGATCTGAGCAGTTGTGTTGGTTGCTGTCGCAGGGGGTGTAGGAACGGTGTTTGTGGTCGATGCATTTGGGCGCGCCTGAGGCAGCGTAGCGGAACTGCTGGCGGCTTGCCCTTGTGCCTGCACCGCAGGAGTCTGCATGGTCGCACTCTGTTGCGGCTGGAATTTTACGGCGTCAACTGTTGCCGGTGCTGGGGCAGCGGTTGAGGTCACCGTTATTTCTTCCTTCGCCTGTCGTTTCCGTGCGTTCTCCGCAATCCTTTCCGGCAAAGACTTCGGCGTGTTGTCGATTGGAACCTCATGCGGTTGTTGGTTCTTCGCGTTTTCCGCCATTTGTTCCGGCAACGATTTTGGTGCGCTTTCGACCGCGACCGCAACTACCCGTGACTTTTGTGGGCTTGCCACCCATGGGCTCAGATCAGGGCCGGGAACGTTCACGGGAACCCTCTGGGTAAGAGGGCCCGGCGGAGGCGCAAATGATTGCGCGTTGATTGTTACAGGTTTCTCCTGGTCCTGGACCGGCATGGCGATATCGCCCAGACGAATTTCAGAATTCTTTGCTCGAACCATGCACATTGCCGAAGTATTCGAAATCGAAGTCACGACGATCTTTGCGATAACGATCTTCGCCTTGAACTGGCCGTCACCGGACTGCGCAGAAAGCACCTCGGCGCGGCGGATTGTCAAGGTCGTCCCTACAGTAAGCCCGGAGTTCTTGCCGGCGTCGACATACACCGTATCGTCGGCGACATACTTCACCTTGAAACCGGTGCGGATGGGGGAGCCGGGTCCTTGTGCCGCGAGCGGCGACGCCAGGCTGAGCGCAGTTAGAACAAGGGCTAGAAAACGATACATCCTTAACTCCGGTGACATGAGTAACAAGCCGTGCCGTTGTAAACGTAGCCGCGCACGCCGCCATGGTGTGAGTCGGTATCCGACTTGTTGTGCTGGTGACAGGTAATGCAACTAAATGACGAGTAGTCGCTTGAGTTGGTATGGCAGTCGGCGCACGTGGTCCACTTGCCCGCATGATGCCCGGAGTAAATCGGGAACCAGGTATGGTTGAAGGTTGCGCCAGTCCATGCCGTGGTGTTGTGGCAAGTCTGGCAGGTTGTTGGAAACGCCGCAGCCACATGGTTAGGACTGGTTGTTCCCGTGTATTGCGATTTGTGGCATGACAAGCAGTCCGTGGGCGTTCCAGCATAGCGCCCGCCAACGTGGCAATTCGAGCATGCCACTGTCGTATGCGCGCCTGTCAATGGAAATACTGTTTTGCTGTGATTGAAAACTGACGGGACCCACGCTGCCGTGTTGTGGCAGACCTGGCAGTCAGTGGGGAAGCCGCTGGTCACGTGGTTCGGGTTTGTTGTCTTCTGGAAGTTCGTCTGGTGGCAGGCCACGCAGGTGGTGCTGAGTCCGGCAAAAACGCCGCTTGCATGGCACGCGCTGCAGGTCAAGGGAACGTGCGCGCCCGTGAGCGGAAACGCTGTCTTGGAATGGTCAAACGTGGCCCCCAGCCAGTTCGCGGTGCTGTGGCATACGGAGCAGTCGGTCGGGAACCCGGCACTCACGTGATTCGGATTCGTGGTCTGCTGGAACGTCGCAAGGTGGCAGGCGGAACATTGCATGGGCGTCCCGGCAAACTTGCCGCCGACGTGACATTGCGTGCACTGCACGGTGGTGTGCGCGCCAGTCAGCGGGAATCGCGTTGAACTGTGGTTAAACGTTGAAGTCAGCCATGACGTGGTGTTGTGGCACTGTTCGCAGGTCTGCGGGAAGCCAGCCGTTACGTGGTTCGGGTTCGTGGTCTTCTGGAAATTAGAAAGGTGGCAGGCCGAGCATTGCGTGGGTGTGCCAGCGTATTTCCCCCCCACATGACATTGGGTGCACTGCACGGTGCTGTGTGCGCCGGTAAGCGGGAACGCAGTCTTTGAGTGGTCGAATTTTCCGTCGCCCCAGTTTGTGGTGTTATGGCATTGCACACACGTTTGCGGAATGCCGGCGGTGGCATGGTTCGGGTTTGTGGTCTGCTGAAAATTGGTGAGATGGCAGGAAACGCACTGCGTGGACAGCCCCGCAAACTGCCCGCCGGTATGGCACTGCGTGCATTGGGTGCTCACGTGCGCGCCGGTCAGGGGGAACTTGGTCATGGTGTTGTGATCGAACTTGGCATCAAGCCAGTTCGTGGTGCTGTGGCAGGTGGAGCATTCCTGCGAGAAACCGGCCGTCTGGTGGTTGGGGTTCTTTGTGCCGTTAAAATCCTGCAAATGGCAGCTGACGCAGTTGGAGCGGGCAGTGGAAAAATTATTGTTGGCGTGGCACGCCGCGCATTCCAGTTTGGCATGCGCACCCGTAAGGGCGAAGCCGGTAAACTTCGCGTGGTCGAATTTTGCTCCCATCCAGCTATCCAGCGAGTGACATTGCTGGCAATCTGTGGGATAACCCACTGATGCGTGACTCGGATTGCTGGTCTTGGCATAGTCTCCCGAATGGCAGGAATAGCACGCGGTGGAGAGGCCCACGAACTGTCCGCTGGCTGCGCCCTTGTGGCACGTTTCGCAGGTGAGCGTGGAGTGCGCACCAATCAACGGAAAGCGGTTCTGGTGTTGTTGTATGTCCTTGATGGAAACCTGCCATCCCTTTACCGAGTGGCATGTCTCGCACTTGGCCCCCATCTGTCCGCGATGGATATCGGCGTGGCAGTCAGCGCATTTTTGTCCAACATCAGTGAATACAAGTTTTACGTGACACTGCGTGCATGCGACTTTGGCATGCATCCCGCGCAACGGGTAGGGTGTTTTGCTGTGGTCGAAATCAGGCACAGCCCTGATCGGCTTCCAACTAATGCTGGTATGGCAGGTCTGGCAGGTGAGATTGAGCGTGCCATGGGGGCTTCGGGTGGAGGCATAGGTTTGCGACTGCTGCTGCCCGGCCGACGCCAATGAACCCAACAAGCCCGACAAGAAAATAGCCAGTATCCCTATCTGTTTCACCTGCATATACAGCACTCCATCGACGAAAGGCGGTGAATTCAGAACCAGTAGAGCAATCGAGCTTGTTTGGAACCCGGAAGTGGCTTCTATAGGGGAGCTGTTTGATTGGCATCATAGCAAACCAATTGCTTTTCGCGAATGCCAACCTTGCATTACCGAGGGACAGCAGCGGATTCCAGTTTCGCCGTTGAGCGAAAAAATGTGACATATTGGTCACTTGGTCGGCAGAGCGCCGTGGCACGAGGCACATTCTTTAGGAGTAGGTAAATAGAATAGGACCTGCTTCCCCTGGACTGAGCGCATATTCTTGTGGCAGGATGCGCAGCGCACCTGCTGGTGCGCTCCGCGCAAAGAGAACGCAGTTTTTTCGTGGTCAAACTGTGAAGGCCGCCACTTGACCGGCTGGTGGCACTTCTCGCAGCCTGGATTTGCGCCACCGCGCGCGAACTGGTGCGCATGCGGATCTTCATGGCAGCTTTCGCAGGTCTTGGGCGCGTCGCGGAAAGAGACGTGGCGCATGGTGGTTTCTTGGCCTTGCGGCTTGTGGCACTGTATGCAGGACACCGCTTTGTGCGATCCCGCCAGCGGAAAGCCGGTTTGATCGTGATCGAACTTGCTCAGATCTTTCCACTCAGTAACGCCATGGCACCCTTCGCATCCGGCTGTCCGTCCATCGGCACGCCGTCTCAACATTTGCTGCTTGAATTCTCCGCGATGAATGTCTTCATGGCAGGTTGTGCATGAAAGATCGGCAAAGTGATATGGGACGGAAGTTTTCACTCCTGTTTCCGCCTGCTTGTGGCAGTCTGCGCAAGGCACCGCCAGATGGGCTCCCGCCAAAATGAACCTGGTTTGCTTATGCCGTGCCAGCGTAAATGTGGATGGCTTGAATCCTTTAACGGTATGGCAGCTCTCGCAGCGGTTTGAAATCGGCGCGGCCGCAAACTGTCCTGCATGCTGGTCCTGATGACAATTGGTGCACTGGGCAAACTTAATCTTGAATTTTGTAGCGGCGCCTGCCGGAACATGGCATTTGGCACACTCCACTTTTGCATGTGCTCCTTCCAGCGGATATCCGTTTGAAGCGTGGTCCTGCACGGTGAACCTTGCCGGCTTCCAGCCTTCCACTGTATGGCATGATTCGCATTTTCCTCCGTCTTTGCGTTTTGCGAACTGTCCGCTATGGGGATCTGGCTTATGGCAGTCAGAGCATAGCGCATGCGCCACCGGCTCCTTAAAGTTTCCGCTGCGATGGCAGGCCCCGCAGTCAACCGTGCGGTGCTTGCCTAGCAGGGGAAACGCGGTTTTCGAATGATCGAATTGCGAACTTACGCCGGCTGCGGACAGCTGTTTCCATCCTGAGGTGGAATGGCAGGAAGCGCAATCCTTCTTGAAAGCGCCGTGGTGCGGATCAGAGTGGCAGGCAGCGCACGTAGAGAAGTTGAGCCCGGTGAACTTCGGTGACTGGCCGGGCGCAGGGACAATGTGGCACTTTGCGCAGCCTACTTTAGCGTGCAATCCCGTGAGCGGATAACGTGTCTTGGAGTGGTCGAAATGGCTTACATCTTTCCAGTTTGTGCTGTTATGGCAGCTCTGGCAGTCTTTGCCGAGTTGGCCTTTATGAAAATCTTCATGGCAAGACGTGCAGGCGCGTGAGAGTCCAAGAAAACTTTTGTTGAGGTCTTTCTGCTTGATCAGTTCGCGCATCTGCGGCTGGATGAACTTCGAGGCATGGCACTGCTGGCATTGAATGGCTGCATGCTTGCCTTCGAGCACATATCCGGTCTTGCCGTGATCGAATTTCTCCTGCGACGGGTCCCAGCGTATGAGGCGGAAATCTTCGCCGTTGTGTTCTGAGTGGCAGCGCGCGCAATCTTTGTTGGCGTTGTCCCGTTTCACCACCGCCGCATGGAAGCCATGATTTGCGGTGAGGCTCTGGTTGATTTCAGCGTGACATTCCAGGCATTTCAGCCCTCCGCCTCCGCCAAATTTGTGGCAACTGGCGCATTGCGTCACACCGGAGATTGACTGATGAGCCTTGGCCAGTGGCCCGGGAGAAATCTGCGCGACCATGTTGCCACTGCAGACGGCCAGCAGACCGACCACCATGAGGAGTGTCAGACGAATACTTTTTCTCCACTTGAGTGCCAATAGCTGCTCCGTTTGTCGGACGATTATTTCCCTTGCGATCGGCCCGGGATTTTCATCTGGCGGCGAAGCAGCGCATCCAGGCCGGCTTTTTGCTTTTCATATTCCTGCTGTGAAATTGACTCGTGCAGCCGGTCGCTCTCTAACTGGAAGAGTTCCTCCTTGAGCGCATCCAGAATGCCGCTGGACGCCTGAGCCGGTCGCGAAGGTTGTGGAGCGGATGGCTGTTGGTCCACGGCGCTGGAGGCATTCACCAATGGTGCAGGATTGGCGCCATCATATTGGAGCTTGGCAGTGCGGGCCTGGCGGACCAGCCAGAACGCCCCGCCGGCCATGATGACGATAAAAACGCCGATAATAAATCCACGCGATGACGCCAATGGATCAGGAGCATCGATGGGTGCTCCCAGGCCACCGCCCGGCGTCCCGGGTTGGCTGCCCGGTGCGCTTCCGCCTTGTGCTTCACGAGGAGCGGACCCTTCTCCCGAGACGGAGAATTTCACAGGCTGTCCGGTGGCGAGGCTCTTCGCAAAAAATACTGCCATGCCCGCTTCGTCGGCGTCGGCAACAAATTTTCCGGCGGTCGAGCTGAACTTCATGCTCTTGGGTAACAGCACGCCGAGCTCAGCCAATGGTGTTTCCGGGGTGATCGCGAATTCGTGCGAACCGCTGTATGGCAGTTTGTAAACAATCTGAAATTGCGACCGGCCCGGCTTAATGGCGTAACTGAAAGAATAGTGGTTCTTGTTCCCGGTGCTGACAGGCGGGCTTGTGGTAGGCATTCCTCCCGGGCCAGCCACCATGCCATCTTGCACCTGGGCGCCATCCGGAACCGTCACTTCGAAAGTGTGATCGCCGTTCCGGGTGCGCGGTGGTTGGGATTCATTGCGCAGGGTGTAAGCCTCAGAAACCTCAAGCTGCCCGTCCTTGGTTTGGAGACGGAGCACCCGTGATTCCTGCAAAATATTCGGCACTTCTCTGGCCGCGTCGTAAACGCTGATTTCAACTAAGGCCGTTCCGGGCGGTGCGGCGCGATAGTAATTTACGCCCTGGTGCATCACGCGAACAAGATGCTGGACGCCTTCATCAGGGACGTTGAGGGTAAACCGGCCCTGTGCATCAGTTTTGGTATGCGCGGTTTCGTCCATGCCTGCGGCCAGTGACAGAAGCACAACTTCATCCCCCGCCGCCGGCTTGTTGGTTGTGCCGTTCGTGGCGGTCCCGGTGATCTGTGCTGCAAACACGCTGGTGGAAATACACAGGTAAAAAAATGCGAATTGAATGTGGTTCCGGAAGCCCAATTGAGTCTCTCAGTCCGCGGCCCCAAGGCGCGAAAATCATCGTGCTTATCAACCCTTGTAGTACAAGCCATTGCGCTAGTAAAGCAAAATCTCGAAAGGACAAGCCCCAAATCCCCGGCAAAAACCCGGCGCGCGATGTTACTGCGCGATGATGAAGGCGCCTGTTTCACGGTTAAATGGTTTTTAGATGGCTTACTGTCAGCTCTTACAAGTGAATTGACGATAAATTTTCCTGCCAGTGATTGTGAACTATTTTTCTGTTATTACATCGGCGCAAGCTGCCCTGTGTTCTAATTAGTGTAGCGCCTTGACTGGAGTTAAGAAGTAGACGGCGTTTTCGGGTCTCACCTTTTTGGCCCGACTTGCTTTCCTCTCCTGCTCACCAACTCCCGAGCCGCAACGACAGCCATGGCGAAATACACTGGAGGTCATCAATGCCTACTTTGCTGACTGAAGCTCCACCGGAAACCACTCCGCAGCCTGTACCGTCGTTACCCGCGTTTACCGCGCCTAGTGACAAGCCGGGAATGGGCGCCATTCTTATGGATGGCGGCTGCCTGTATCGCGTCTGGGCGCCGAACGCCACAGCTGTAACGCTGGGCGGAGATTTTTTTCACTCCGGCAATACGTCACCGATTGACTGGCAGGAAATTCCTTTGCAACGCGATGCCGCGACAGGCGAAGGCGCGTCTTACTGGTCGGCCTTTGTGCCAAACGCAGTGCACGATTCGCATTACAAATTCCACATCCGCAATGATTCCGCGCCGCCGGACTGGCCTGCCCCGTCGGACCGGCCTGTCTCGTCGCACTGGAAACATGACCCGTACGCCCGAGATGCTATCTCGTTCGGCGGTAATTCCATCGTGGTGGACCGGAACTTCGACTGGTCAGGCGACAACTTCCAGATGCCGCCATGGAATGAGCTGGTGATCTATGAGCTGCATATCGGCACCTTCGGACGCGATCTGCCCACGCAGAAGTCCGACTTCAATTCCGCGATCGACCGGCTCGATTACCTGCAAAGGCTCGGCGTCAACGCCATTGAGGTCCTGCCCGCGTTTGATTTCGACACCGAGACTTCCATGGGATATAACCCAGGGCTTCCGTTCGCGGTGGACAACGCATACGGTGAGTTGCAGGCGATGAAGAGTTTTATCAAGGCCGCACACCAGCGGGGCATCGCCGTGATTCTTGACGTTGTCTATAACCATTTTGGGCCGGAAGGACTCGATGATTGCCTGGGCCGGTTTGACGGCTCCTATCCTCCGGGCACGGAGGGAATTTACTTTTATGAAGATGGCCGCCTGTACACTCCGTGGGGCGATAATCGGCCTGATTTCGGGCGGGGCGAGGTCCGCTCATATATCCGCGACCATGCGATGACAGGTCTGGGCGAACTGCGCGCCGACGGCCTGCGGCTTGATTCCACCGTTTCCATCCGCCGAATCGTGCGCAGATTCGATGACGCTGGCCCGAATCCGGAAGGCTTCACCCTGCTACGCTACCTCGGTGAGGAAAAGAGGAAGAGTTTGCCTTGGAAGATCCTGATCGCCGAAGACCTGCAGAATGATGACACCCTCACCCGCGATGCTCTTTTCGGCGGCATTGGACTGGATGCGCAGTGGGACAACTGGTTTTCCGGCCGGGTGCGCAACGCGATGTTCGCGCTGGACGACAACCAGCGAAATCCACAGCAGGTGGCCGAGGCGATCAGCAAGTCTTACAACTCCTCGGGAGTGTTTCAGCGCGTGAATTATCTGGGATCTCACGATGACGACAGGACCGCCCGCATTCCCAGCCTGATTGACGGCAATAATTCGGAAAGTGTTTTCGCGCTCCGGCGCACAGCGCTTGGCGCCGCTCTTATGTTCACCACACCGGGAATTCCCATGCTCTTCATGGGGCAGGAATTCCTGGAATCGAAGCCATGGAACGACAGCGCGGACTTTGCGCTGGACTGGGGCCGGATTGGACGTCTTCACGGCATGGTGGAGCTGCATCGGCGGTTGATTCATCTGCGCCGCAACTGGGACAATAACACGAGAGGCCTGCGCGGCTCGAATGTCAACGCCTTTCACATAAATCCTGAAGGAGTGATTGCGTTTCATCGCTGGGACCAGGGCGGTCGCGGTGATGATGTGGTGGTTGTCGCCAACCTCACCAATCGCCGCTGGGACAGCTACAACATCGGCTTTCCCCGCGACGGCACGTGGTACCTGCGGTTCAACAGCGACTTTCAAGGCTACGCACCGGAGTTTTCCAACGTCGGCTATGACACAACAGCCGCGTCCGGCGGAAACCAGGGCATGCCGGCAAATGGAAATGTCGGCCTGGGCCCGTACAGCGTGAACATTCTTTCCCAGTAATCGCGTTCGACGTACCTCACGTTTGAAGCAGTGACAACGCCGCCCTGGCAAGGCGGCGTTTTGCTTTGCTAATCACAACTTGATTGCAGCACTCTGGGTCGATGGCAGATGGAAAAGAATCTAAGATCTGAGCGGACTGCATTGGCGCGTCGTCATTCACTAGCCATGTCGCTCCCGCCACTTCGGACGAGAGCCACTACACGAGATCAGGGTGAAGCTAGCTTGGCCGCATAGGCTCTGGAAAGAAAGTTGTAGAGAACGGTTTCCTGGGCGCGATGAGCAGTGCGGAGCAGGCGGTTCAGGTGCATGTGGACGAGACTCGCGGCCAGATCGCGCAACGTGGTTGTCATGTCCCCTGCGCGGTCCAGTTGGTTCAGCTCTCGCCTGACTTCTTCCAGTCCGATTGCATATTGCCGAAAGGCGGATAGCGCCAGTACCGGCAAAACGCCGGCCGCAACAGGATCTTCGCACAACGCCGCCAGGACCTTCCGTTCATCGCGAAATTTGGATGCAAGCTGCTTCCTGTAGCTTTCGTCCACTACGTAAGATTTCTCGCACGACTCTGCCATGGCTTTTGCCATCGCCCGTTTCTCGTCCAGAGTGAATCCCAGCCCTGTGAGCAGACGATCGACTCCATAAACTGCCAGATGCCAGCGAAGATCAGTGTCATCATCTTTCGAAACCACGTCCATCAGACTCAGGCACAGTATGCTATCGAGCTGAAAAACCCGCTCGGCAATGGTAATGGCCGCCGCCCCGCCGTAGCGCTCCGTCTCGGGCTCGTACGAGTCAAATCCTAAACGCCACAAAGTCCCCAGAGAAAAATGCGGTTCAGCACGCTTACGCAGCAGGGGTAAAACATGGTTTTTCAGCACGCCTGGATCTCCGTGCAGGCGCAGGCGCAGGTGCCAGTGAGGATCTGCATAACGCACGAAGAACCAGCCATCCATGCGGCCCTCTGCCCGTAATTCTTCCACCAGGGGGGCCACCAGTTCGAGCAAGAGCCGGTCGGCGTGAGACGGACTGCAGTAAAGCTTGGCAAACAGCCAGTCTGAAGCAGACTCCATTGGCAGGTTGTGTCCTGGTCCACTTGCTGAAACGCCCCTCTCTGCTGTCACGCTCTCCCGCGTTTGCGACGCATCCGCAGGCATCTCGTGCACGGACGTCTTATTCTTGTGCACCGTGCATTTGCGTACCATCGGCAAAATAATCTCATGGACAAAACTGCCTTCTGGTCCATGGACGGGCAGCGCGCCGGGAGCGGGAAACATTTCCACCAGGAGCGTTTCCTCCTGCTTTCTGATGTGCTCAAGAAACGTCTCCACAGCCAGCGGGTTTTCAAAATCGATCAGAAGCTGGTGGTCAAATTCAGCAATGAAGACAAAGCGCGGGACGTGGCTGTCCTGCCGCCATTGTTCAATAGGAGTCCGGCCCTGCGAAAGCTCAAGTGCCAATTCTTTGCTGAGCCTCCAGCGGGCGAGCGAAAGAACAATGTTGCCTCGCGTTACCCGCGGCAGGAATGGGGCCTGCACTGCCTCTCCCCAATCCCAGAACAATTCCGCGCATGTGTCTTGATGCTGAAGCAGGCAGAGAAACTTGTAGAGCTTCAGGCTGCGGGAGCTGACAAAGTTGTGCGCCGAGGTCAGACGCGGCAGCACCTCAACGCCCAGTCGCCGTGAGCGAAGAACGATGCGATCATTGCGTAGTGAGACGGTCAAATCAGACAGCGCTATCTGCCGGTCAACGGGTACGCCTGGCGTTGCCAGAATAGGAATCTCATAACGCCGCAAGACCGGACGGCAAACAACGTTGCCCACGCGGCCTTCGGGAAGGTGCGCAATCTCGGCAAACACGGCATCGCCGGAATGGAGAGCTTCTTCAGCGCTGACATGCGCCTGTACCCATTCCGCGAGCCGTCCGTCCGCATGGCATAAGCGCGCTAGAAGATTGGCCCCTGAAGGCCCGAAGATGCTCTGAAGATAAAACCCCTGTTGAGATCCCGGTCTTCCAAACAATGAGCCCATCACCAGGAAGGCGTCCGGTAAAGGAATCGGGTTGGCCGCCTTAAGTTCATTCACGAGTTCGGAATCCAACTCCAGAATGGTTTCCTTTTTCGCCAGCAACTGCTCCAGCCGGCGGGCCAGAATGGAGACAGGATGCACCCTTTTATCTTCTTCGTCTTTGGCCGGAGGCGTTTCTTCCGTCTCGCGAAAATCAATGCCCTCAAGCAGCGGTTCGAGCCCGGGGTTTTCGTGGCTTTCAAAGCCGATGCCGGTTTCGTCATCGAGCGCTTCCAGAAGCGGCACCTCCAGCTCCTGATAACGGTCCTGAAATTCCTCTTTGAACTCCATGAGAGGTGACTGGCTGGAGTCGTGGCAGATGGAATGGAGCGTTTGCATCGCGTCCAGGATGTCATTCACCAGCCGACGGTCCAGAGAGGCCGTTGCAGCCGGCTTGATCACATCCACCTGGACGAGCCGCCCTGGCTTGAATTCACCGCCTAACCGTGAAACCGTGCTTACGATTCTGTCATAGGCGACAGGATCAGCACCAAGACCGCCCTGGTCCAACTCACGCAGCACTTCGGCGATCCCGCGCAATTCTATGGCGAGACCAGACGCCCTGGCCTGCTCGAGCTGATCGATCATGTAACGGATTGCCTCCACGCCAGTGACCGGAGGCACCAGATCGGCAACCAGGAGCTGTGATTCGATGAGCCGCCCAACAAATGCATCTGCGTCTTCCGGCATGATCTCAGGATTGCTTTCCACCAGAGCTGAAACCAATGCACCCGCCGTGGCGCCGGAAGCGGCCCGCGACAATGTGGCCTCCAGAGCCGGCATGTGGCCGGTTGCCACGAGTTGGAAGACGTGGTTCCCCTCCTGCCAGTCACCCCGCACATGGTGATACTTGCCCGCAGCCAGGTGAAGGCTGGTGTTGCAGTGGAAGCGGAGATTGCCGCGCTGTGCGGGATCTGTGGACAAGTGCTCCGCCAGGCTACAAAGGTATTCCATGTCCAGACGTGTGCTCCGCCGGTACTGGCTGCGGGGACAGAGTTCCAGGCGCGTGGAGTCCGCGATCGCGCCTGTGGTGCAACCGGCAAAAGCGCCGAATGGCGTTGCCCGCGCAGTCATGCGGGCCAGGTAGCGATACAGAGCGTGTTCCAGCTTCCGCCCTTTTGCGCTTTCCGGATCATTCCACCACGCGCCGAGCGATTGCACAAACTCTGGAGAGGCAATCCACAAGGCTTCCCGCACTTCCGGGCGCTCGGCCCATTGGCGGAGATGGGCGCGCACTGAGGCCCGATTGCTGCCGGCGGCCTGGCTCTGGAGAGCATCCGCGGCCGGTAACGACAGTTTCAGAAATTCTTCAATGGGAAGCAGCGGTGTGCGCAGGACAAAAAAGCCTGAGCTGGTGTATTCATTTTGTGCAGGCGGATTCTTCAATGGATGTGAATAAAGTTACGGCACGACCCCCGATGCAGGAACCGTGCCGTAAAATGCTTGATCCGCAAACCAGACTATTTGGGGCCCGCCGCGGCTGTGGTCTGAACCGCACTGCCCTTGGTGAGTTGCCGGTTGCTGCCACCTTTGGTTATCGCCTGGTTGCTGCCACCCTTGGTGATTGCTTGGTTGCTGCCACCTTTGGTTATCGCTCTGTTCGCGCTGCCCTTGGCGCCAGCCTGACCCGGCGGTGGCGGAGTGAGCTGGTTATTGGCGCGGCCCTTGTTGGCAGCATTGCAATAGGCTGAGGGGGTGAGTGGATCGGCTTGCTTCCCGCCCTTCAAGCCCTGGTTTTGCTGCCGCAGGGTTTGCTGGTTTAGATTCAGCTTGCTGGAACCACCTGTCTTCTGTGCAGCAGCATTTCCATTGACGGCTTTCCCTTGCGGATTGTGTACGGCTTTGCCCTGGCTGGCGGAGCCCTTCAACACCTGCGATCGGACCGGCATACCTGCACCTGCCAGCCCTAACATCGAAAGTAACGCTACCCATTGCTTACGCATGTTTTCTCCTCGAAAGTTTGGGCGCACGGACATGCTTGCTATCCGCTCGGGATTATAGCAATTCCAACCCGCATTTAGGTTGGAATATTAGTCTTCCGCGTGGCCGGTTGCGGCGGATTCCACGCGCGACAGTGGAACCGGAGCCGGACTAAGTAATGGCGGGGGCTCTGAGGAAGACTTAAATGCTGCGAGCATTTCGTGCATTACGTCGGCAACGGCATCCACGTGTGGTGGCCGCATCATCGTAAAGTGGTCACCCGGTACAACATAGATCTGCGCCATTGTCTCCGGGGCGCGATGGTACGAGTTGGATGTGCGCAGCAATGCCATCTTTGCCCTGGGTGGCGGCGCATGAAACACATCGGCAAGGCGGACGTTGTGCTCATAGCGGCGCACCTGCTCCGCTATGGACTTGCGCAGCACCGGGTCACCCACGGCGTCGAGCACAGGACCAAGGCTTGCATCACCGTGCGCGGCAAGCGCTGTCTCAAGCGCTTTTAAGTCGGCAGGTGGCAGATATTCACGAGCAATCTCAAAAAGCATTGCTCCGCGTTCACCCCATTGGGCCGCGGAAACCAGAGTAGGCGGGCGGTGAATTTCGTCGAGCAATAACAGCCCGGAGACGACCTCGCCCTGGCGTTCCAGCGCAAGCGCCATCGCACGGCATACCGTTGCGCCAAAGCTGTAGCCGCCCAGCAAATAAGGGCCGCGCGGATGCACCGTCTTCATGGCCGCGATGTAGCGCGTTGCCAGCGCTTCCACTGACTCGCCGTCTTCCGTCTGGCGGATTGCCGTAATCGGATGATCAATCCGTCGCGCCAGCTCAAGGAAACATTCCACGCCTCCGCGCGCTGGATGAATCAGGAACAGCGTATTCCCGCCGCCATGCTCGTTTTCGCCGTTTAGCGTAACAATGGCGGGGTCCGTGAGCACCACATCAGGGCGGCTGCGCAGATGTTCCGCCAGCGCGGAGATGGTGGGGTAGCGATTCAGGATTGTTACCGGCAACCTGACCTGCAGGCGCTGCTCGATCAAAGTAACCAGGCTGACGAACTCCACCGAGTCCAAGTTGACCTGGTCGGCCAGCGGGGTATTGCGGTCCACGTCGCAGCGCGTCACTTCGCAGACCGCGGCGTGAATCACGTCTTCAGTGGAGGAAGCAGCGGCGCGGGCCGGCCCCGGATCGCACACCAGTTGGTGGGCTGTTGCCGTAGGAATTTCATCACGGAGACGTGTCTTCAGCTTTCCTTCAAGCCAGAGTTTACGGCAGGTGCTGCGGCGGACTTTTCCGCTGGTGGTCTTGGGCACCGTGCGCGCACTCAATAACGCCACCGTTCCTACGTGAACGCCCTCGCTCTTCATGACCTCGCGGCGAATGGCAGCGGCGATTTTGTTAAGTTCCTCTTTGCCCTGGTGGCCGTTGCGCAGCTCCGCACAAAGGACCAGCTGTTCGTCGTTTTCTTCGTCCGCTATAAAAACCGCGGAGCAACCCGGACGCAAGGCCGGAGAAGCAGCTTCAGCGGCGCGTTCAACATCCACCGGGTAGACATTGCGGCCGCGCAGAATAATGAGATCTTTTGCGCGTCCCGTGATGAACAGTTCATCGTGGTGAATAAAACCCAGATCGCCGGTGCGCAGCCATGTGCGGTCATCATGGTGGCCGTTCTCGCCTTCAATGCGTGCCTCAAACATCTCCCGTGAAAGCTCGGGCTGGCCATAGTAGCCGCCCGCCTTGCACGGGCTTGATACCCATATTTCACCAACTCCATCCGCGCTGCAACGGCGGCGCGTTTGTGGATCGACAATCGCCACTTTCACGTTCTCCGCCGGACGTCCGCAGCCGACGACCCGGTGATCGCCCAGCCGCAGGCGGTGGCGCAGCGTAAGCTCGCTTTTATCCAGATGGAAGAGCCGCGCGCCGCCGATGGTGACAGCCACCACATGCTCGGCCAGACCATAGGCTGGGCAGAAAGCGCGCGCATCTACCCCTGATGCGGCGAAGCCTGCGGTGAAGTCGCGCAAGGTTTCATAGTGCACTGGTTCTCCGGCGCTCATTGCCATGTTCAAGTTGCTCAAGTCCCAGCGCGCGCGTTGCTCGGGGTTGGTGCGATTGAGCAGCAGGCGATAACCAAAGTCCGGAGCAGCCGTTGCGGTGGCCTTATAACGATGCATCATCTCGGGCCAGATCGCTGGGTCGCGTAGAAAGCTGATGGGCGAGCAGAAGACGAGCGTTGCGCCGTTATAGAGCGCATTCAGGATGCAGCCTGCCAGGCCAAGATCGTGGTATTGCGGCACCCAACAGCAGCCAATGGATGTGTCATTGAATCCGAGTGATTCGGTGATCAATGCCAATTGGTGCATCAGGTTGCTGTGGCTGATGATGACGCCGCGCGGCTCCGCGGTGGAGCCGGAGGTGAACTGGAGAAAGGCCGTCGTCTCTGCCGATGGACGCGCTGCGGGCACGGGTGGTTCTCCGTCGCGAGCTGCGATATCGTCCGTGGTGTGCCAGGCAAGGTTGCGCGGCCACTGCCATACCGCAGCGGGTGAAAGAGCGGAGCCAATGCGGGCCAGACGTCGATAGCTGCGTGAGGTAAGCGCCACGCGCGCGCCGCTGCTGGTAACGATCGAGGAGATTCTCCGCAGGTCGTTCTTGAGATCTTTGGGATTTGGTGGATAAGCCGGCACTGGAAGCATCCCGGCCATCATTGCCCCAATGAGCGCCACAATAAAGTCGAGCCCCGGCAGGTAAACCAGCAGAACGCGGTCTCCGGGTTGGGCTTTCCACTCACCAAGCAGGGCCGCAGCCACGCGCCGCGCGCGCCGTATCAGTTCGCCATAGGTCAGCACTTCGGATTCATTGCAGGCATCATCAACAAAGATCAGCGCCCGCTTGGAGGAATGAAGACGTGCTTGGTATTCAATTACATCCAGGAAGGTGTGCTGTGGTCCCCACGGCGTTTTCTTCTTGGCCGAGCCGATCTCATGCGGCTTGATGACCGGATACTCCTGCAACCCGGCAAGGATGCCGTTTGCCGCTTCCAGGCCTGACACCAAGCCATCTTCGTGGAGTGTAAAGGCCCGCATCCAGCTGCCGGCGAACCACACTCTGCCTTGTCCCTGCACCGCACGCAGACGCCGGCGCAGCCGCACAACTTCAGGCGTAACCTTCACGTGGTCAAATGTCACGCGCACTCCGCCATCCACATCCAGCTTGCGGTTATAGGCGTATGTGGCAAAAACATCGGTCGTGCGGTCAAGATTGCTCTTGGTCCACTTGGTGAGCATGAAGGGGCGGTCACGGTCGAATGTTTCGCCTTCGTCAGGGACGATCATGTTGGCATGTCGCCACTGTTTGCGATCCGCGGGCATGAAACGCGGGTCGCGATGGATCACCACAGTATCACTGGTTACGGGCATGGCTTCCAGAATTTCACGCTCAACATCTCTGGCTCGCTCGCCCAGCACCTTCAGCGAGTCATGCGGAGAAGCTGCCAGGACCACATGATCAAAGCGCTCTTCCCAATGCTTTCCAGCCTGGGAAAATTCGAGCGTCACTGAAGCAGGGTCGCGCCGCAGGATTTGTGTTTCCGTAGCCGCCATCATGCGTACGCCCTGCGCGGCCAGCGTCTCAGTAAAACGATTCATGTAGGAAGCAGAACCGTGCTTCACGCGGCACACCGGCTCGCGGCCAGCCAGCACGACCGGCAGGTATGAGTACTTCACCAACTGGCGGATGGGATAGTCGAGGTAGTAGTTGGCGGGCTGGCCAACAAAAACGAAAACGATGGACCCAAGGAAGGCGTAGTGGATGAACTCCTCGGAGAATCCGTGCTGGGCGAAATACTCGCGTGCTGTAACAAAGTCCAGGTTTTCGTCCGCCAGGATGCCCCAGGCATCAAAGCGCTCCAGTTCCTCCAGAACATGGCGCGAGAAGGGAATATCTTCCAGTTTTTCCCATTGACGGCGCCGGTCGAGAGAGAAGTAGGTCAGCGCTTCCTTGAATGAACCAAGCTCCTCGATCTCCACACCCAGATCGTTGAACAGTCGAGCGACATTCGGGTACGCTGCTGCGGTAAAAGAACCGAAAGCGGGATCTACGGAGTGGCCTCCGGGCAGCTCGACGGAGCAGCCATGGCCGCCCAGATTGGCTCGCCGCTCCACCACGGTCACGCGATGGCCAAAGCGCGTAAGGGCCATGGCAGCGCCCAGGCCTGCTACCCCTGAGCCCACAATGCAAACCTCAAGCGGAGTTGGGCGATGGGGATACTGCTCTCGCGGGTGTTCGTTTAGCTTGCGCCGGAGAGCTGGAGAGCTTGAGTACACGGCGCGGCGCGAGCGATTCATTTCACCCAGCGGTGCGTGCTCCGGCAGGCAGTGATAAAGATTGAAGGCCAGCGCTTCATCGTGCGCGGCCCGCTCCGGTGTATTGATCACCTGCCGCGAGAGACGAAGCTCCGCAACTTTCACCAAAGGGCCACGCCATTCCACACGTGGGTCTTCAATCGGGTCCAGCACCGGGTCAGTCTGAAACTGCACGCAAAAATCCAATACCACGTCAGAGGTGGCATGCGCGAGCACGTATTCCAGGCGGCGGCGCAGGAAATCCGTCGAACCGGGATCTATTGCCTGGTCGGCCGAGGCGCCGTCTTCCAGGCTGGGCATTTTGCCAGGTACCAGAACGTACTTCACGGCGCGGCCTGGGCCATAGCGATATGGCGTGATGCTGAAGTAACGCACCCCGAACACATTGGAGACAATCAGGTCATCGGCATAAAGCAGCTGCCGGTTCAGGTCCATCAAGTCAAGGCGCTGCGGCACTACGTCGCGGCCGCGTGGTGTTGAAAGCACGGGAACGCTGTTGAGCAGGAAATCGGAAATCGTTATGGGATTGCCGTCTGTATCTTTTCCCAGCAGCTTCAGGCCGAAGCCGCGTACATCGCGGTCCCCGTCAGGAAAGACCTCAAGTTCAGGCTTGCCCAGGCTGGAGAACCTCATCACGCACTCATAGCTGCGCTCGGCTTCGCTGAAGAGCCCTACCTTTAGCTCTGGCGGCAAGTCCGTTGCCACCACAAATTGCCCGCGTACCACGCCGTGGGTCTTGGGATGGCTCCCGCGCAATGCGGAACGTCCCGCGTTGATGGACGGCGAGCGGAATGCACGGATTTTTGTGTCGTACTGCTCAACGATGTAGCGGCTGTCTTTGGCTTCACGCTGCCGGTCAGGAGCGGCTTCTTCGGCAATGGGAGATGCTTCAGCGACGTCACGAGAGAATTGAGCAACCACTGCCGCCATGCTCGTGGGATTGCCAACGTGCGCACCTAGTGCGGGTGTATGGCCCAGCGCGATGCGCGGTGAGGCCAGAAAACGCCCTAGGAACTCGCGGCTGGAGAGTTCCGGTGGCAGCAATTGCGGACAGCTCGCGTAATAGAGCGATGGCACCTCAAGCCGGACAAGGTGCGATGCAAATGCTGAAGCAACCAGACGCCGTGGCTCACCCGCCCGAACAGACGCAGTGCGGCGGCCAAAGGCTGAGACGCGTTGCTCGTCGGCCGCGGTGAAGACGCTGCCGGCTTCCATGAGCGTGAAATTGGCACGATAAGCCGCGGCTACACGGGCTACAAATTCCGGTTGCGTATACTCGGCGCGGTATCGCGCTTCCTGCTCCGGCCACCATGGCGCGGCCTGCCAAAATTGGCGCAGCAGACTGTCATCACCTGCTGCAACTGACGCTTCGAATCCAGGGTCAAGGAAATCAGCCACATAGGCATACGTTTCGCTGAGCCGCCGAACTAAGTCAGGATTGAGGCTGTGCAGGTTGGGGAGAGGGCTGTCGATCAGGGCGATGGATCGCACCAGATGCGGAGCAGCCATACCAAGGAATACCGCCACGGTGCCGCCGAAGCCGATACCCACCACATCAAGCCGGCCACAGCCCAGTGCTTCAATCAGTTTGACAATGTCATCCGCAATGGCGCGAAAGTGATGATCAGGTCCAAGGTCAATCCGTTCCGGCGCCAGCACCCGGCGGGCGGGCTTGGATGCCGCCAATGCTGATGCAAGTCCGTCAAGGCTGAAGGAAACATCAGGAACGTGGCCAAGCAGGAGTAGGGGAGACGCTTTGTCCGGACCCCAGGTCCGTAAGCGAAAGTTCAAACTACCCGCCACGAGCTCTATCATTAGACTCCGCCGGATGGGGTGCTCTTTCCAAACATTGCTCTTTCCAACAACGATGGAATGCCGCCCGGAGAAATACGCAAAAAAAACTATCGTCAACCTGCCGCAATGGATGATTGACGAACGAATAGTTGGTTGACGCTGAGACGTGACTTTACACCATCCGTCAGAGCCGTGTAAACTGCCGTTCGCCTCAGAGAAAGAGAACTGTTTTTGAAAGCCGGGTGCGCGGATGCATCATCTGCTGGAGCAACTGGCGAGCGAACCAGCGAGACGGCTCGTCTGGGGCCTGATGCCCCGTGGTATCGGGTTGACGTTCCTCGTCGCATACACCTCATTGTGGCGCCAGATACTGCCGTTGCTCGGCACTCATGGTATTGATCCCGTCGGCTTACAGCTGGTGCGTATACGGGAAGACTTTCCCCTGATCGCCCGGTTGCGGCTGCATCCTAGCCTCTTGTGGCTCGCTCATGGTGATACGGCGCTTCGTATTTATGTGGGCGCGGGGATTCTGGCAGCGTGTGGAATGATTCTGGGCGGTCCGGCGGCCTGGCCCTGCGCGTTGTACTGCTGGGCCGTGTGGCTGTCTTTCCACTTTTCGCTGCGCCTCAACTATCCCTGGGACACTGTGCTGCTTGAAGCGGGATTCCTGTGCCTGTTTCTGCCCGGAACGCAACTGCTGCCTGGGCTTGCCGCTAACGCACTGCCGCACCCGCTCCTGCCGTTTATCTTCCAGTTGCTGGTGTTTCGAGTGCTGTTTGGTTTCGGAAAAACAAAATTTTTTGGCATCAGCCGTGATGACTGGAATTACACGCGCTATTTCCTGATGAACATGCCGCTGTGCTCCCGCATCGGCTGGCGTTTCAGCAAGCTTCCTGACGCGGTGCACAAATTGACCTTGGCCGGCATCGGATTTGTAGAACTGGTAAGCCCAATTCTCATACTTTTTCCGGGCCCTGCCCGCCTGGTTGGCGGAGCTGCCATTGTGGGACAGATGATCGGTATCCAGCTCACCGGTAATTTCGGCTATTTCAACCTGCTCAGCACGATGCTCTGCGTGTGCACGCTTGATATTACTTCCACTCTGCTCACGGGGCTGGCCGATCCTGCCGCCCTGGTAACCCCGGAGAGGTTGCCCTTTACTCTGGTTGCGGTCTTCATTACCTTGGCGGCGCCCGTCTATTTAATTTTCAATAGCTGGTTTACCTATGGCTTTCTTCATTGGGCGGCATTTGAGCGCCTGCCTCGCGGACCGTTGCGCGGACTGCTGGCGCTGCTCCGCTTTATGGAACCCTTGCGGATAGTTAACAGCTACGGCGTGTTTCGTGCCAGTCCCGCGCCTCCGGTGCGATGGGTCACTGTGGTGGAAGGCAGTTGTGACGGCCAGAACTGGCAGAAATATCGATACCGCTTTACGCAGACGGACGAGCGCAGCACTCCCCGCTTTGTCGCACCGCACCACCCCCGGCTGGACCACCAGACTTTTTACGATGCAGTGGGAGTGGATGGCACAGGCTATCTTCACTCGGTAAGCCTGGCCAATCCGTATTTGTTTACTCCGTCTTCGGTGCTTGACCGTACGATGCAAAGATTGCTGGAGCCGGGCGCACCCGGCACAAGGCTGTTTGCCGAGTCGCCTTTCCCGGAAGGTCCGCCGCCATTGGCCCGTGTTGCGCTTTACCGCTTTACCTCTACCACGCTGGAGGAGCACAAGCAGACCGGTCGCTATTGGAACGTGATGCCGGTGGGGCTCCATCTGGCGCCCACGCCACTGAATGATGATGTGTGGAAGCGCTGGATGCCCCCTCCGGAACTGTTCCACTCGGAAGCTCCTGGATGGCGGCGCCGGGCTCGATTCTGCCGCGGCATTAACCAGGCGCAACTTTCTGCTTTCTGGGACGACTTTCTTCCGTTTGTCAAGGCAACAGCCCTGGCAATCTCGCCAGCCGATCCTTATTCATGGCAGGTCTTGCAGCCATTGCAGCAGGCGCTTCGCAAGCGATACACGCGCGACGAAGTGCGCCAGTTCCAACTCACGCTGGGACGCTTGGCGATGGTGTTGATGGCGCGCCTTGAAGCTGTATTCAGCCGGCCGGCCCAACATTTTATGCGCGATATAGCGGGTTTTCCCCGGCGAAAGCGCCCGGAGATCGATCCTTTTGCTGCCCCTGCCGGCGCTGATGTTGAACAGGTCTGGCAGGCGCTGGCGGCATGGCCGCACGGTGCATTGCGGTCGCGCTTTCATGTGGGGTTGGCGGTGCAGTGGATCATCCTTGAGGGAGGGCGCGAAGCGTGGCAGCGTGTGGCCGGAAGCGATGCCGCTGTTGCCGGTACAGGCGCACCCATCCGAACCGAAGCAAAGTTGTCAAGGCGCGCCCGTTCCACAATGGCTGCGGCCGCACGCGAGCTTGGCCTGGAGCTTCAGCACGTGCTGGATGCCGCACGTTCCCTGACTATTGCCCGCGGCATGTTCCTTGAGGGGGTCGTCAACTATGACATGGTGGCCCGTCAGGCCAGCCGATTGCGTGTGCTCTATTCTTCTGACGATGGTTACACGCCACCGCCGACAGGACTGGTTCCCGGTGTCTTTGAACTTACGGAAGACCTGCGTGAACAACCTTCATTGTGCATGATGGTCGGATGGGGCGAAGAGACGCATAGCTTGCCGATGGTCGACCCGCCACACATGGTTTTTGGCGAGGACCGCGTCTGGCGTGAGCGGACGCCGCACGAGGCAGCCGGACAAGTAACCCGGTCCGTTGCCGGCTAGATTGTCAACTGAACGATCGTTGCTAAATGATCGTTAGCTGGAATATTTGCCGTCGCCGAAGGCGCAACGGAGAAAAACCAACGAACTATTTAGGCGGAGCCGCGTGTCCGCGATTGGGCTGGTGGCGGAAGCGGATGCGATGATCGCCGCTTTCCGAGCATACGTCTTCCGTCAGTTCAATTGTGCCGATGCGACGCCATAACTGCTGACCCTGCGGGGACTTCTCGTCCGCCACAGAGATGGCGAAGCGCAGTTTGCCGTCTTTGTAGTTGGCCACGCGCAACTCATCGCGGAAATCAATTGCATCGGATTTTCCGATTCCTTCTTCAACTGCGAGTTGTAGCCATTTAGGCCCTTTGGGCGTCTCACCCGGCCGCAGGCCGGTTTCAGAAAGGGCATAAAGAGGCCGATAGTCGGGTGCGTTATCGGCGCGATTGAAAACATAGATGATGTTGAGCATGACGAAGGCCAGCTTGAGAAGTCCGAAATTCAGACCAAAGGCAGGAGAGTTAGTCAGCTTTACGTCAGAGAACCGCTTGGCGAACGTTCCACCGAGCACGTCAATGGTGATGAAGTTGGCGGTCTTCACCACTTCATTGGGATCGAGTGTGGGAAATATCTTGCCTGCCAGGCCGAATCCGCGCCGCATGCCGCGGTCGGTGGCCGAGAGCAGAGTGGAACAGCGGACGGCGATCAGATGATCAGTCCCGCTACGGAAGCAGCCTGTGTAGCCAGTATCTTCTGTGATGGTCCACCTGCCAAACATGCACATGCCGACTGCGTGCAGCAGTTTTTGCATATAGGGCACCAGGTCGGCATCACGATCGACCAGGGAATAGGAGTCGCTCAAGAGTATGTTCTTGGCTGCCTTGAACATCGAACCAATCGACACCTGGTGATGCGGCAGCACCGTGTACGGGTCAGAGAGGAGCTGTGCGCGCACGTCACGGAAGCAACTTCCAGCGTATGTCCCAGCCGAGCTGTCTGCCTGAACAGTTTTCACTCCAGTTCCATCCGGCGTCATTGCAGTACCCTCCACTATCTACATCTTTGTCTCTACCTGGTCTATTGGGGCCAATCCGCGTCTCTCGCGGTAAAAAGCACAGGACAGCCGCATTTTGCTAATGAACGGCGCCCAACACATGGTTTGTCTCGTATGCATTGGCGATCGATCCAAGGAGTCTTCCGCTTGCGGTTCCTGCAGCTTTCTGGCGCGAGGGCCGGGAAAGGACGAGGCGTCCTGACGGCATTTTCGCGTGATCTGGGCCGAAGCGTACTCTGCGGCGAAGGGCCTGTCAAGCAGTGTTCGTGCGGTGCGTACTGAGCTCCTTGGAAGTCTCTGAAACATGAACTTGCGTCATTGGCTTTTTTCCTGCATTTCCCACAATCGGTCGCGGCTATGCTATCGTTTGTAGCCGGACAAGCGGGCACGGGTGTCCCGCTAATCGGCACTTCTTGCACCTCGGACGGTAAGATGGTCCTGATCAACCCACGTGAACTGTCGTCGGTTGGGCTGTGGCGATCAGGGCGGGCACGCCCTGCATTCGGCGCGGACGATCTCTCGGCGCTGCTCCCCATGGTGCGCGAACCCCTCCACATAGTGCGTGACGGTGCACGTGGTCGGATTGGTATCGCCCTTGAGGGCGAGATTGTGCCCTCAGACGCAGCACGCCAGGGCGATTATCCGTTGATGGCAACCTTGCCGGCTCTTTATCCAGAGTGGATGGGCGACCGGTCCTTCTGTGAAGTTCATGGCGTTCGTTTCCCCTATATAGCCGGGGAAATGGCCAATGGGATCGCTACCACACGTATGGTGATCGCGATGGGCCAGGCTGAGATGCTCTCATTTTTCGGCGCCGCCGGGCTGGCGTACGAACGCGTGGAGCAGGCAATCGACGAACTTGAGCGCACACTCGGTCACAGTGCCCCGTGGGGCGTGAACCTGATTCACTCTCCCAATGAACCGGCCCTTGAGGACCGTGTTGCAGACCTGCTCATCCGGCGCGGTGTGCAGTGCATTTCAGCCTCCGCGTTCATGGACCTTACTCCAGCAGTGGTGCGCTGCGCCGCAGCGGGGCTACGGGTCGATCCGGCGTCCGGACGCATAGAGCGGCGCCACTCTATTTTTGCCAAACTCTCCCGGCCTGAGGTGGCAAGGCGGTTCATGTCCCCACCGCCTGAAAAGATGTTACGCGCGCTGGTTGCTCAGGGACTGCTCACCAGCGCTGAGGCTGAACTGGCGGCGCAGCTGCCGGTTGCTGAAGACATCACTGTCGAAGCGGACAGTGGCGGCCATACAGACAATCAGGCGCTTGTCGCTCTCTTTCCCATCATGCTTGCCCTTCGCGATGAACTGACCGAACAGTACGGATACTCTCGGCCTATCCGTGTTGGCGCAGCGGGTGGGTTGGGTTCTCCTGCGGCGATTGCCGCCGCGTTTGCGCTTGGTGCTGCGTACGTGCTCACTGGTTCCGTCAATCAGGCGGCGGTGGAGTCTGGACTGTCTGAGGCGGGCAAGTCGATGCTGGCTGAAGCCGATCTGGCGGATGTGATTATGGCGCCAGCAGCGGACATGTTTGAACTGGGTGTTCGCGTCCAGGTACTGAAGCGCGGGACGATGTTTGGCGTGCGCGCGGCAAAGCTGTATGAGGTTTATCGCACGTACGCGTCGCTGGAGGCGATCCCGGCAGATTTGCGCGCCCGCCTGGAACGCGAGGTGTTACACGCTACGTTTGAAGAAATATGGGCTGATACACAGCGTTTCTGGCAGCGTCGTGATCCGGCTGAAGCGGCCCGCGCTGAGACTGATCCCAAGCACAGAATGGCCCTGGTCTTCCGCTGGTATCTGGGAAAAGCGAGCCGTTGGGGGATTGATGGTGAAGCGTCACGGCGGGCTGACTACCAGATCTGGTGCGGTCCTGCCATGGGATCATTCAATCGTTGGGCGAAGGGCTCATTTCTGGCTGAGCCCGCAAACCGCGGTGTCGTGCAAATTGCACGCAATTTGCTGGAGGGCGCAGCCGTGCTGACGCGCGCTCACCAGGTGCGCACTTACGGCGTTGCCGTGCCTGAAACTGTATTCCAATACCGTCCGCGTCCGTTGTCTTGATCCGGGCTTAACTCGTTTTTGGGAGGGTTTGTAAATATGTCGAAGCATGACCGGGAGATGGTTCCCATTGCCGTCGTTGGAGTCAGCGCGCTGTTTCCTGGATCAGCTGACGCACGAGGCTTCTGGGCAGACATCCTGGCCGGCCGCGATCTGGTGACCGATGTGCCTTCCACGCACTGGCTGGTGGAAGACTATTACGATCCCGAACCTTCAGCTCTGGACAAGACATATTGCAAGCGCGGCGCGTTCCTCTCTCCCGTGGATTTTGATCCGATGGAGTTTGGCATCCCGCCAAGCAACATGCCCAGCACTGATACCTCACAGATCCTTGCGCTGATCGTGGCGCAAAAAGTCCTTGAGGATGCAAGCCAGGGGCAGTTTGCCTCAATGGACCGCGAGCGTATCAGCGTGGTGCTGGGCGTTACTTCAGGCCAGCAATTGCTCAACTCCATGGTCAGCCGGCTCCAGCGGCCTATCTGGATCAAAGCGCTACGGGAAAGCGGTATCCCGGAAGCCGAAGCACAGGCGATCTGTGATCGCATCACGAAAAATTACGTGCCCTGGCATGAATCAACTTTTCCGGGGCTGCTGGGCAATGTTGTAGCTGGCCGCATCGCTAACCGGTTTGATCTGCGCGGGACCAATGCCGTGACAGATGCGGCTTGTGCCAGCTCCATGGCGGCTGTGTCCATGGGAATCAATGAGTTGCAGCTCGGCCAGGCCGACCTGGTGATCTCCGGCGGCGTGGACACGATGAACGATATCTTTATGTATATGTGCTTCAGCAAGACCCCGGCGCTCTCGCCCACGGGGGATTGCCGTCCGTTCTCTGACGCTGCTGATGGAACGCTCCTGGGGGAAGGTCTCAGCATGATTGCGCTCAAACGCCTTGCTGATGCTGAGCGTGATGGTGACCGCATTTATGCGGTGATTCGCGGCATTGGTTCCGCTTCTGACGGTCGCAGCAAAAGCGTATACGCCCCTTTACCTGAAGGACAATCCCGCGCGCTGCGGCGCACCTATGAGTCTGCCGGCTATGGCCCTGAAACCGTGGAGCTTCTGGAAGCACATGGCACCGGCACAAAAGCCGGTGATGCAGCCGAATTTGAAGGTCTGCGCGCCACATTCGCCGAATCAGGCCGGACAGACACGCAATGGTGCGCGCTCGGTTCAGTGAAGTCGCAGATCGGGCATACCAAAGCTGCTGCAGGGGCCGCTGGACTATTCAAAGCGATCATGGCCCTGCACCATAAGGTGCTGCCTCCAACGATTAAGGTGGAGCGGCCAAATCCTGCGCTGGAGTTCGAGAAGAGTGCGTTTTATCTCAATACTCAGGCGCGTCCGTGGATTCGTGATCAGGCACATCCTCGCCGTGCTTCCGTCTCAAGTTTCGGATTTGGCGGAAGCAACTTTCACGTTGCGCTTGAGGAGTACATGCCGGCCGGTAAGAAGGGGCAGCCTGCATGGCGGCTGCGTACCGTTCCCACGGAGCTTGTATTGCTCAGCGCGCCGGATGCGGCTGACCTCATTCGCAAATGTCGTGAGATCGCGGAGAAGCCGGGAGATCTGGCGCGAACCGCGCGTAAGAGCCAGGAACACTTCTGCGTCACGGATGAATGCCGGCTCGCCATTGTGGCTGCCAATGCTGCGGAACTCTCCGATAGGCTGAAGCAGGCGGCGGACCTCATTACTAAATCGCCGAATAGAGCATTTGTTTCGCCCACGGGTACGAGCTACGCAACAGGAAAGGCAGACCACGGAGGCATTGCATTTTTATTTCCCGGACAGGGCAGCCAGTATGTAGGCATGGGTGCGGACGTGGCCATGGCATTCGACGAAGCGCGTACGGCATGGGATGCAGCCGCTGGCTTCCGTTTTGAGGGCGAAAGCATACACCGAGTGGTGTTTCCGCCGCCCGCTCTTACTGCGGAAGCCCGCATGGCACAAACGAGCAAGCTTACAGCTACCGAATGGGCGCAGGTCGCGCTCGGCGTCCACAGCGTGGCATTGATGAACGTTTTGCGCGCGGTTGGCATTCGTCCTGAGTGCGTTGCTGGACACAGCTTTGGCGAAATCACCGCGCTCCATGCAGCCGGTGCATTCTCTGAAACCACGCTTGTCAAGATCGCGCGCCGGCGCGGTGAGCTGATGCGTGACGCATCCTCTACTTCTGGCGCGATGACGGCTGTTACGTGTTCCATCAGCGAAGTGCACGCTCTGCTCAACGGCTTTGGCGATACCGTGGTTGTGGCGAACCACAATGCGCCGGCGCAGTGCGTCCTCTCTGGCGACATAAAAGCGATTGCCCAGGTTGAAGAGGCCCTGGCGGGCAAGGGGATTACCGCGAGACGGCTTGCGGTGGCAACGGCGTTTCATAGTCCGCTGGTCGCGTCTTCAAGCGCTCCGTTCCATGAGTATCTTTCTCAATCAGATATCGCTGCGCCCATGATGGATGTCTATGGAGGCGCCAGTGCGGCAGTGTACCCGCGGGATGCGCGGGCTGTCCGGGAGAGTCTGGCTGCGCAGATCGCGGAGCCGGTGCGCTTCCTCGAGCAGATTGAAGCGATGTATGCGCGAGGCGTTCGTACTTTTATAGAGGTTGGTGCCGGCAGCGTGTTGACAGAACTGGTGGGACGCATCCTGGGTGATCGTGAACACCATGCTGTTAGTCTTGACCGCAAAGGTAGCCATGGCCTCACCAGCTTGCAAGTCGCGCTCGGACGTCTGGCGGTTGGTGGCATTCCCATGGATCTCAGCGTTTTGTGGGCATCCTATGCGCCGTTTTCAGACAAGCCAGCGAAGAAAGCGGCGATGGCGATCCCGGTCTCAGGAGTGAACTTCGGCAAGCCCTATCCACCAGCCGGAGGAGCTAAAGATCTTCCACCACCGAATCCGCCGCGCGAAGCTTCAATGGCGCCGGTACAGGCAGATCAGCCGGTAGCCACACAACGCCCGGTTGCTGAGGTTGCCACGACGCCACCAGATGTCCAGCATGCGTGGGTGCATGCCTATCAGGAAGCGCAGCGTCAAACTGCGGACGCCCATGCGGCGTATCAGCGCGCCATGGCTGAGAGTCACATGGCTTTCCTTAAGACAGCAGAGGCATCTTTTGCAGGTCTGAGTGCGCTGCTTGTCGGCGAAAACCGTACCAATGCTGGTTCACTGCCGGCGCAACCTGTTGCTACGTCCGCTCCAATACAAGTTGCGGTAACTCCCCCGGGTGCATTCACGCAAGCGTCCGTAGAACCTGCTCGGCAGACGAATGTCACTCCACTTACTGCACCAGCGCCAACCTCTTCTCCAGCTGTTTCGCCGACGGCAGCAGCTCCGGCGCCCGGAGCAAACCTGGAAACACTTCTGCTGGAGGTTGTTTCGCAAAAGACAGGCTACCCGGTGGAAATGCTGGGCGCGCACATGGATATGGAAGCCGATCTCGGGATCGATTCGATCAAGCGGGTGGAAATCCTCTCCGCGATGAGTGAATGCGCTCCCGGTCTTCGCGATGTGAAGATGACAGAGTTTGCAACCCTGCGCACTCTCGGCCAGATTGTGGAGCACATGCGGTCGCAGATTGGTGGAACGGCAAACCAGGATACCAACGGAAATAACGCTGCTCCGAAAGAGGCCGCGCCGCCCATGATGGACCTGGAAGCGCTTTTGCTGGAAGTGGTTTCCCAGAAGACAGGTTATCCGGCGGAAATGCTGGGCGCGCACATGGACCTGGAAAGCGACCTTGGGATTGATTCAATCAAGCGCGTTGAGATCCTTTCGGCCATGAGCGAGCGAACGCCGGGGTTGCGCGAAGTCAAGATGACTGAATTTGCGACCTTACGCACGCTTGGCCAGATAGCGGAGCACATGCACGCACTTAGGAACGGAGTGCCAGAATCGAAGGCCAGCGCTAATGGCTTCACTCCCTCGAACAGTGCGGCTCCTGCCATTTCGGTTCACGCCAACGGCGCGTCGTCTGCGAATGGCACGGCGCGGAAAGAAGTTTCCACTACTGGCATTCCTGCCCCTGGCGTTCGGCGCTTTGTTGTGCGCCAGGTCGCGACGCCTGCTGTTGGAATGGCCTTGCGAGGAATACTCACTGCGGACTGCGTGTGGATTACTGATGACGGGGCCGGACTGGCCGGTCTGTTGGCCGAGGAATTCTCTAAACGTGGAGTACAGGCGAGAGTTGTCGGAGAGGTGCCTGCGGATGCGAACGCCGTTGTCTTCTTAGGTGGCTTGCGTCCCGTGGCAAGCATAGATGCTGCGATCGCCGTGAATCGTGAAGCTTTTCAAACCGCGCGCACTGTGGCTGCGCGGTTTTCGTCGTCCAAGAGTGGTGTGTTCGTCACAGTGCAGGACACAGGCGGCGATTTCGGGCTGGGAGGGCATGACTGCACGCGCGCGTGGCTCGGCGGAGTTTCCGCTCTCGCTCGAACAGCAGCTCTGGAGTGGCCGCATGTTTCGGTCAAAGCGATTGACTGCGAGCGTGGTGGCCGCAACCTCAAGGCAGCAGTCCAAGCCATCTGCACAGAGCTGTTTGAAGGTGGAGCAACACTGGAAGCAGGACTTCGCGCCGATGGCACCCGCATCACGCTGGCATGCGTGCCCGAAACAACAAACCCAGCAGCCTCATTGAAGCTTGGGACTGACTCCGTTATTGTTGCTTCCGGAGGAGCACGCGGTGTAACAGCTGCCGCCCTTATTGAGTTGGCCAAGGCGCATCATCCGCGCATTGTTCTTCTTGGTCGCACCCCTTTGGCTGTTGTACCAGCAGCGGGGAGTAGCAACGATAGCAAGGACCGCAATGGCTCTCCGGCTAGTCTGGCTGAAGCCCGCATCGCGATGCAAGCGGAGGCCAATGCGCAGAAGGCACGCGAGATTCATGCAACGCTTGATGCGCTTACCGCCGCCGGTTCTCTTGTCCGCTATATAGAGGTTGATGTTCAGGACGGTGTTGCCGTGTCTGCGGCACTTGATTCTGTGCGCCGTGAGTGGGGGCCCGTCACAGCGATCGTTCATGGCGCGGGCGTGCTGGCGGACAAGCGCATTGCCGATAAAACAGATGAACAGTTCGATCGCGTGTTTGATACCAAGGTAAACGGATTATGGGCCTTGCTCGACGCCACGGCGAACGATCCACTCAATGCCATCTGTCTGTTTTCTTCCGTGGCTGCACGGACGGGAAACCCTGGTCAATGCGACTATGCCATGGCCAATGAAGTTCTCAACCTGGTTGCGTGCGCAGAGCGTGCGCGCCGCGGAGAAACGTGTACCGTACGGTCGATTGGCTGGGGGCCATGGGACGGCGGCATGGTTACTCCAGGGCTGAAGACGCACTTCAAACAGATGGGTGTGAACGTGATCCCGCTCGATTTGGGCACCAAGATGTTTGTCGACGAGATGAATAGCGTCAGCGATGACGTTACCCTGGTAGTGGGCGCGAACGGCCAAGGCCCGCTTAGGGCGAATTCATCGCCCACCGCCAGCGTTGAGGTGCGCGTAGATGCGCAGTCCCATCCTTACCTTGATGACCATAGGGTCGCTGGTATTCCAGTGGTTCCTGTCGTGCTTGCGCTCGAGTGGATGGTTCGCGCTGCCAACGCCTGTCGTCCCGGCCTGATACCTGCGGCGGTAAGAAATTTGCGCGTACTCAATGGCATCAAGCTGGACCGTTTTGAGCGTGCAGGCGAGGTATTTGCGGTGAATTGCCGGCAATCCGGCGGTGACGAGCATGCGGAGATCACCGTGGAACTCCGCGGACATAGCGGAACATTGCACTATAGCGCTGTGGTTGAGATGGCTGTGCGCACGCCTGTCCCTCCCCAAGCGCCTGAACTCCCTGATCTGGGTCCCTGGACTCAATCAGAGATTTATGACGGCCATGTCCTCTTCCATCGTGAACGCTTTCAGGTGATCCGATCGATGGACGGGATCTCCAACGCGGGAATTATTGGAATGCTGGCCGGCACAAATGACGTTGGCTGGCCGAGCGAGGCATGGTGCACTGACCCTGCACTCCTTGATGGAGGACTTCAATTGGCCGGGCTATGGACGCGACAAGTGCTCGGCGGAATTTGTCTCCCCATGGCGCTCGCAGATTTACGTCTCTATCGGCCTGGACTTGTCACCGGACCTGTGCGGTGCGTGGTGCATGCGCGCCAGGTCTTTGGCGCGCGCGCGGTGTGTGACGTTAGTTTTGTCGATCCCACCGGTTCTCTGATTGTGGAGATGCGCGGTGTAGAAACGGTATTGCGCCCTGAAGAGGTGCTGAGCGCGAGCGCCGCTGGAGCGTCCCGCGCCTGAAGGCCGGTCTTTCTATTATGCCCACAGAACCAATTGCCATTGTTGGACAGTCCTGCGTCCTGCCGCAGGCTCTTACGCCTGGGCAGCTCTGGACCAACGTGATCAGTGGACGCAATTGCTTATCGCGCGTACCCGCTGGCAGGTGGGGAGTGCCGCGTTCTGCGGCCATGGGAACTTCGGATGAGGCGGCCGACAGAACATGGACAGACGTGGGCGGGTATGTGAATGGCTTCGAATCGGTGTTCGATCCTGCGGGATTTCTTCTGCCAGCGGAGGAGATTCTGGCGCTCGATCCGCTGTTTCAGTGGGTTTTGCACGGAACGCGTGAAGCTCTGCGCGGTATTGGACACGAGTCGGCATTACCGCGCGCAGGATTGGTGCTCGGGGGCCTTTCATTCCCCACGTCGGCGATGGCACGCTATGCGGAAAGTGTCTGGCTGGAAGCGCAGGGAGCCGACTTTGCCGGAGGCCGCGCAGCTCAACATCCGGTTGTTGTGCGGCCACACGCACGCAACCGGTTCTCATCGGGACTGCCCGCCCATCTGGCAGCAAGGGCCCTGGGACTTGGCGCGGGCAGCTTTGCTCTTGACGCCGCCTGCGCATCCTCTCTTTATGCCATTAAACACGCGTGTGATCGCCTGCATGATGGCACCGCCGACGTGATGGTGGCGGGGGCCGTCAGCCGGACTGACGATCTGTTTACTCACATTGGATTCTGCGCGCTAGGTGCCATGAGCCATTCGGGACGCAGCCGTCCATTTCACCGGGACGCCGACGGCCTGGTGCCCGCTGAAGGCGCGGGCTTTATTGTGCTCCAGCGTTTGCGTGACGCAGTCGCCGCAGGCCGGCACATCCTTGGTGTTATCCGGGCTGTGGGGCTTTCGAATGACGGTCGTGGGCGTGGCCTGCTGGCGCCATCAGAAGAAGGACAGGAACGCGCCATGCGGCAGGCCTATGCTGCAGCCGGCGTTACGCCTAAAGAAATTGCATTGGTTGAGTGCCACGCCACCGGGACGCAGGTGGGTGACGCCACGGAAGTGCGCAGTATGGGGCGCGTGTTTGAAGGTTGTGACACAGTGCCGATCGGTTCACTCAAGTCAAACCTGGGGCATCTGGTTGCTGCCGCAGGCGTCGCAGGCCTGATGAAAGTGCTTGCCGCTCTCGAGCACGGACAGCTCCCTCCCACGCTCCACGCAGATGCGCCGATGGATGCGTTACGCTCATCGCCGTTTCGCCTGCTGCACGAAGTGGAAGTCTGGACAGGGCCGCGACGGGCTGCGATTAGTGCATTTGGATTTGGCGGGAATAACGCGCATTTGATTGTGGAAGCGTGGGAGAAGCGCTCCGCAATGGTTCAGGTCGCTATGCCTGCCGGTGCTCCTGCGCAGGTCGCGATCGTTGGAATCGGGGCACGTGTTGCCGACGGGGAAAGCGCGGACGACTTTGCGCGGGCGTTATTCGAAGGGAAGCCTTGCCGCGATGCGCGAGCCTCTGTTTCTGTTGCGCTCGAAGGCTTGAAGTTTCCTCCTCATGATCTGGCGCAGGCTCTCCCACAACAGACGTTGGTCCTGGAAGCGGCTCGCGAGGCCGCTGATGGCGTAATGCTCCCGCGTGAGCGCACCGCAGTGATGATCGGCATGGGGTGTGACCCCGAACTGGCCCGCTATGGTGCGCGCTGGCAGCTGCGCGGATGGGCCGAAAAATGGTTGGGCAATGAAGGCGGGTTGGTTGATCCAGTGTGGCTGGATGAAGCCCGCGCAGCTTTCCAGAGCAAGCTTGAAGCGGCTGGGGTGCTGGGCGCGATGCCAAACATCGTGGCCAACCGAATCAACGGCCAGCTCGACGTAGCTGGACCAAGCTGCACCGTGGCTGCGGAAGAGGCTTCTGGAATCGTCGCCATGGAACTGGCTGCGCGCGCGCTTCGTGCCGGCGAGATCGATGCTGCTGTCATAGGAGCGGTGGATCCTTCGCATGAAATCGTCCATTGCGCGGCCCTCAAAGAGCTTGGGAAGGAGAAGTCGCCGGGAGACGCGGCGGTTGTTCTTGTCCTGAAGCGCCTGGCGGACGCGCGGCGCGATGGTGACGAAGTATATGCAGTAGTGGGCGAGGCTGGCCCTGGGGCGCTTGTTCTCGGTGATGTGGAGCCCGGTAGTGTGGATCTGGGTGAGATGTTCGGACATGCTCACGCAGCCAATGGATTGCTTCATGTTGCTGCGGGCGCACTTGCTCTGCGGCATCGTACAAAGCCTGGCGCGGATTCGGTCGGGAACCTGTGGGCTGGCGAACCAGCAGCAGTGAGGGTAAATGTCTCAGTGCTGGAGGCGCCGCCGGTTTCGATAGGGCTACTTGCTGACTCTGCTACCGCGGTGCTGTCCAATGACAGTGTGAATGGAAATGCCCGAGCTGTAAAAGAGCGACCTTCTTCCACGCTTACAACTGGAAGAGCCAGTGGAGCACGGCTGACGCTCTCGGCCCATCGCGGAGTGCCTCGGCTTCCTCGTCTGGATGTGAGCGGGCAGGTGATGGAGCGAGCGCCAGCGCTGCCGCCGGCATGGGATTCAGGTTCCGCCTCCGGTCCTGACTCTCCGGCACGAGAGACGTTGAAGACTGCAACCAAATTAACGACATTAGGAAATCGGACGCCGCAAACGGAAAGTCAGCCTGCGCTGATGAGTGCTCAGGCGAGGAACGTAGCTGCGCGGACGTCAACGGCTGGCGCCACTGCCGTGCAAACGAGCCTACGCGAGTCTGCGCCGGACCTGTCAACCGATGTGATGGCACGTTTGGCAGCGCACCAGAAACAGCTTGGCGTATTACACCGCGCATTTCTTGCCCAGCAATCTGAGGTGCATCAGAGTTTTCTCGTGCTTCGCCAGAAGCAGGAAGCCGCTTTGCTGGCAGCGTATGGTACAGCGGTCAATGGGACCGCAACCAGTGTCGCGGCTGCAGCCGATGTACGCGCGCCGATGCCTCTTGCGTCAATCCTGCCGGCAACGAAGTTGCCACCTTCACAACCCACCGCGTCGCCAAACGGAGCACAGATCCTGCCCGGACCAAAGTACAACCGCGGCCAACTGGAGGTGCTGGCATGCGGACGAATCTCATTGGTCTTTGGAAAACTGTTCGAAGCGCAGGATGAATACCACCGGCAAGTGCGTATGCCTGAGCCTCCGCTGCTTCTGGCAGACCGCGTTACCGGCATTGATGCTATTGCAGGCTCCATGGGTACAGGCGCGCTATGGACTGAGACAGACGTTCGCGCTGACAGCTGGTACCTTGACGCCATGGGCCGGATGCCCGCCGGCATCATGATTGAAGCGGGGCAAGCCGACCTGTTGCTCATCAGTTGGCTGGGTGTGGATTTGCTCAACCGCGGTGAGCGCGTTTATCGCCTACTGGGCTGTGAACTCACGTTTCACGGAAGCCTGTGCCTCCCCGGTGACACGCTGGCCTTTGAAATCCATATTGATAGTCACGCCAAGCAGGGCGATGTTCGGCTCTTCTTCTTTCATTATGATTGCCATGTCAACGGAGAGTTGCGGTTTGCGGTCCGCAATGCGCAGGCCGGTTTCTTTACTGACCAAGAGCTTTTAAACTCAGGCGGCGTTTTGTGGGACCTAGCAGAAGATCCGTATCGGGGCGAGGGCGCGCTCGATCCGCCAGTGGTGGTTTGCCAGCGTCGCGCCTTTGATCGAGCTGCGTTGCGCTCTTTTGCTGACGGCCAGGCCTTTGATTGCTTTGGCCTAGGTTGGGAGCCAGCACAGGCACATGTTCGCACGCCCCGCATCTCCGCTGGAAAAATGTTGTTCCTGGACCGGGTCACAGACTTTAATCCGCGTGGTGGCCCCTGGGGCCGAGGCTACTTGCGTGCCGAGACGCCCGTAACTCCGAATGATTGGTTCTTTGCCGGGCATTTTAAGAATGACCCTTGCATGCCGGGCACATTGATGTTTGAAGGCTCTTTGCAAGCGCTGTCGTTCTATCTCGCAGCGATGGGATTCACAGTCGAACGTGATGGATGGATCTTCGAACCAGTGCCCGATCAGAAGTATTCGATGCGCTGCCGCGGGCAAGTCACGCCCACGAACAAACAAATCGTCTACGAAGTTTTCGTCTCTGAGGTCATTGCCGGTCCCCTGCCGACTGTGTTCGCCGACCTGCTGTGCACCGTCGACGGGCTCAAAGTTTTTCACGCGCGGCAGGTTGGTGTGCGGCTCGCGCCGGATTGGCCGCTTGAGCATTGGAGAAAGCTATCGCCGGCAAAAACGCAGCTCAGTGGTGATCCTGTTCCACTGCACAGGCTTGGCGGTCTGCGCGGATTCAAAGAACCAAAGCCGCCGGCGTCCGTGAATGGATTTGAGTTCGGGTATGTCTCACTGCTGGCTTGTGCCTGGGGCAAACCAACCACTGCTTTCGGGCCTTCTTATGCTTCATTTAACGGGCCGCGACGCGTGCCGCGTCTGCCCGGTCCGCCCTATCACTTCATGTCGCGAGTCTCGTGGATTGACGCTCCCATGAGTGGGATGAAGCAGGGAAGCGTGGTTGAGGTGGAGTACGATCTGCCGGCCGAGCAGTGGTATTTTGAACAAAACGGAAACCCAACCGTGCCCTCCTGCGTGTTGATGGAGGCCGCGTTGCAGCCCTGCGGCTGGATTGCATTATTCGTGGGCAGCGCCCTCAACGGCAGAGGCGATCTGTTGTTCCGCAATCTTGATGGCACCAGCAAGCTCTCGGAAGAATTGTTTCCCGCTGCTGGCACCCTCCGCACGCGAGTCAAATTGACCTCTGTTTCTCAGACAACCGAGATGACCATTGAGTCCTTCGCCGTCGAGTGTTTTCTCGGCGATCGCCGCGTCTATGAGATGAATACCGTATGCGGCATATTTCCACCGGAAGCTTTTGCCAGCCAAGTCGGTCTGCCAGCTTCAACGGATGAACGGACGCGTCTGGCTGCGCCATCTGAGTTCATGGTTGAACTCTCGTGCCGTCCGCCGCGGTATTGTGCCGGTGAACTTCGCCTGCCGGGGCCTATGCTGCTGATGCTCGACCGCGTCACGGGTTACTGGCCCGGCGGAGGGCGCGCGGGTCTCGGCTATCTTCGCGCAGAAAAGGATGTGGACCCAGCAGAATGGTTCTTTAAAGCGCATTTCTTCCAGGACCCTGTACAGCCCGGCTCTCTCGGTATTGAGGCGATGTGCCAGTTATTGCAGTTCTACATGCTTGAATGCGAAATGGGGGTGCACGTACCGCATCCGCGATTTGAGCCCATCATGGTCGGGCGTGCGTTGACATGGAAGTTCCGTGGCCAGGTGACACCGGCAAGCCACAGGATCACGGTTGAACTGGAGATCACGGAAGCAGGTGACGATTCCCGCGGGGCCTTTGCCATTGCCGAGGCGTGGCTCTGGGCTGACGGCAAACGCATCTACCATGCCAAGGACCTGGGCATGCGAATCGTGGCCGGAGCCTCCGCTTTCAAGAAGCGAAACGCCGCAGGCGCTTCCGAGCAAATGCTTGATCCGGCAACTGACCTATGGCTGGCGGACCATTGTCCTACCTGGACCTTCCCTGTGCTGCCAATGATGTCGATGGTGGATCGCATGGCGGAGGCAGCGGCAGCCCATGCAGGGCGTGAAGTCACAGGTCTGGAGAGCGTTCAGCTTCAGCGCTGGCTGGCTTTTCCCGGTGGCCCAGTGCGATTGCGCGCAGACGTCACGGGAGTGGGCGAGACTCGCAACGTCACACTGTTGGCGTGGAGAGACGCAACCGACGCCACGCTTTCACGGTTTGAACCCGTGGCAACAGGACTGGCGCAATTTGGATCGCGTACTGAAGCGCCGCCACCGTTTGCGCCGCTCACGGACGCTTTACCCGTACCCGATCCCTACGCCAGCGGCGGACTCTTCCACGGACCCGCATTCCAATACCTTACTGAGCTTCGCGTCGGAGCAAACGGCGCGTCTGCCATCCTCCGTGCTGAGCGCGGTAGCGTTCCGCGTGGCTATCTTCACCAGGGACTGCTCGATGCCGCCACGCATGCAATTCCGCACGATGCGCTATGGCAATGGTCCACGGAGATTCCGCATGATCAGGCGCCGTATCCTTATCGCATTCCGGAACTGCACCTTCACGGGCCTCTGCCAGACGCCGGAGAGATCCAGCTTGAAGCACGCTTTGCCGGCTTTGATGGCGGGCCGCGTTTTCCTGCCATGGATATTCAACTGATCTCTGCGGGACGGGTGCTGGTTTCTTTTCGGCTGGTCGAAATACTGCTACCGAAGGGGCCCATTGGCACTGCGTCACCTGAGGCTCGCCGGGCATTTCTGCGCGACCGGCTCTATGTTCCGGGTGTAGCTCTCTCACGCTTTGATGGCACAACGACCCGGCTGACCGGTGTTGAAGTTCGCCAGAGCGATTGGTTACCGGGCAACGTAGCGCGGATTTATGCTGTGCCATCCGCGGGACGGGAAAATCTGGTTGCGGAGGTGGCGGTGCGTGAGCACGTGGCCCGTCGCGCATTTGTTCACCCTTCGAGCGTGACGGTAGAACCTGATTTCACCGCTGCGCGCGCCGCGATGCGTCCATTGCGTCGCCATGCGGTGCACCTCTCCATTGACCGAGATGAAGTTGCCGTCACAGACGCTGGACCTCCTGCACAAGATCTGACATCTGTTCGCCATTATTGGCGCGAACGCATCGGCATTGGTCCCTGGCCGGTGGAAGACTTGTATTACGGACTGATTGAGCGGTTTGTGGGCGATGTTGTGCTTGTAGATCCTGAAGCATTTGCGCGCGTCCGCGGGCGTAGCTGCTTGTATCTGGGAAACCATCAGGTGGGTATCGAGTCGCTGCTGTTCAGCGTGCTTATCTCGGCGCTATCGGCCACGCCCGCCGTCACGCTCGCCAAGGCAGAGCACAAGACAAGTTGGCTGGGATGGCTGATCGCCCATAGCTTCTCCTTTCCCGGCGTGAGCGACCCGAACCTGATCACCTTTTTTGAACGCGAAGACCGCGAATCATTGATGAAGATTGTGAGCAAGCTTGGCATGGAGATGCGGTCACGCGGCAAGAGCGCGATGGTTCACGTTGAAGGGACCCGGTCACTCGCTTGCCGGCGGCCCGTGGTGAAGATGAGTTCGGCGTTTATTGATTTGGCCCTGGCTGTAGGTGCGCCCATTATTCCGGTAAGGTTTGTTGGAGGCCTGCCCGTAGCAGAAGTGGAGAAGCGGCTTGAGTTTCCCGCTGGTTTCGGGCGGCAGGATTATTGGCTTGGAAAGCCCATCTTTCCTGAAGAACTCGCAGCATTGCCATATAAAGACCGGAAAGAAGTTGTCATCGCGGCCATCAATGGTCTGGGGCCTGATGTTATGGCAGAAACGCCGTCTGAGCCCAATCTCGCATTCAGTGCAGCGGTGCATGAATGGATTGTGCGTACCGGCTCCACGCCGGAGGACGCAGTCTTCTTTACCACGCTGGCCATGCTTGCCGAACCGGGTGATGAGGTGCGTGCTCTATGCGATGGCGCTCGCCAGGGAAAGCTGGTGGTGGGCAGCGGAGAGCGTGCGGAATGGCTTGTGCGTTTTGCGGAAAGATTGTTCGGGCCTGACGGGCCGCAAATCATCCGCTCTGCGCACTAGAATTTGCTAATAGATTCTCTGAACTTGCCTAGGCGCGGCGGGTGGACTGTAGCTCATCCCACATCGCAAACACCTTGGACCTCAGCTCTGCCGTGAGCTTTTCATAAGCGGGGTCTGAGGCCGCTGATTCCGCGGGAGGATAAATCGGGTCACCGAAAGTTATCTGTAAAGGCGCGACTCTGGGAAGCCGCTGACCACGAGGCCAGGCGTCGTGAAAGCCTTCAATGGCGACCGGGACAATTGGCGCCTGCATATGAATTGATAAAATCGCAGCGCCCTTTTTGAAGCTTTTTGGTTTGCCGTCAATGGATCGCTCCCCTTCGGGATACAGTACCAGCACTCGGTGGTTTCTGAGTCCGAAAGCTCCGGCGCGCATTGCCGGGATGAGGTTGGCATCAGGATCAACTACCAGGATGCGACGCCATCGCGCAAGAGTACGCATGAACCCGCTGCCAAAAATCTCACTGGTTCCCACGAAAAATATTTCTCGAAAGACCGGCCATGGCAGCAGGCTGGTCATGATCACACCATCCATCAGGCTCTGGTGATTCGGGCAGATCAGTAGCGGCCCGCTCCTTGGTACTTTTTCCACTCCATGCACACGCAGGCGAAACGGGCCATAGGCAATCAGTTTTACGACGCGATTGAGCAGATACCATAATCCCTCCGCGATGCGCCGAGGCCGTGCCAGTGCGAGGACTTCTGGGTCCCTAGGGTCTTCACTGAGTATCTTGTGCCAGGCCATGGATTGGGCTTGATCTGACCTGGCCGCGCTGCTGTCCGCACTGGCCAATACCAAATCCACCAGCTGCCGTACCGTGTAAACCTCTGCCACTTGCGATTCATCGGCATGGCCGCAGAACTCCTGCTCCAGCGCTGCGACTAATTCGACACGTTGCATGGAATCAAGCCCGAGATCGAGCTCAAGATTGGCGTCAGGCCGAATGGTTGGAGGCCTGGACTTGTTTGTATCGCGCACTACCGCAAGAGCGCGCTGGACCTGAGGCTGCTGTAGCCATGCGGCATCGCTATTGCTCAGTGGCCTTTCCACAGGGGGTTCCACACCAGCTTGTTCCCGGGCGTGGTTTGCCCGGACACGCTTTTCGACCTCAAATCGCTTGATCTTGCGTGTTGTAGTCCGCGGCAGCTCTTCCTGCCAGATTTCATAACTGCCGATTCGTTTTGTGGAGGGTAGTTGAATCGAGAGCCCCTCAATGTCAAAACGAAGGACCTCTTTTGCGTTAACGATCTTGCGCTTCTTCAGCTCTTCAAAATCCGGCACTACAACGCCGTGCAGTCGCTCGGAAGCGGGATCGCCAGGACGGCCTTCCAGTCCGATCACGCAAATTTCCTTGATGAAGGGCGATTTCAGATAGTACGTCTCAACTTCTTCGGGATAAATGTTCTTGCCGTTACTGAGGATGATGACTTCTTTCTTGCGTCCAGTAATGAAGAGGTTCCCACCAGAATCAAAGTAGCCAAGGTCGCCGGTATGAAGCCATCCGTCGCGCAGAACGGCGGCAGTAGCTTCCGGCCGGTTCCAGTAACCCTGCATCATGGTTGCTCCACGGACTGCAATTTCGCCGACGGGTTGAGGAATGCCGTCTTGAGATTGTGCATCGACGATCCTGGCTTCCACGCCTGTCAGCGGCTGGCCCACAGAGCCGATGACAAGTTTGCCCGGCGGTGTGGCGAAGCAGGCTGCTGTAGATTCCGTCAAGCCGTAGGCCTGCAATACATCGATTCCCAGCGACTGGAAATCGCGAGCAATCTGGGGATCGAACCGCGAACCGGCACTCAGCAGATAGCGCATGTTTGGGCCAAACAGGTTATGTACTTTACTAAAGAGGACCTTCCCGGGATTGAGACCCAGACTGCGTGCCACGCGTGTGACTCCCATGAGCGTGACCACAACGCCACGGGCCAGTCTGCCGCGTCCGGCAATTTCTTTAACGATACGGTCGTGAATCAGGTAGAAGAACTGCGGAACTACGGAAAACGCGCTGATCTTCCGCTCCGACAGCGCGCGTAGCAACTCAGTACTGTTCAGCGTTTCCAGGAAGACCACGCGAGCACCCACTGCCAACGGCACTACAAAATTGGTGATCTGCGCAAGAACATGGAACAAGGGAAGGACGCCGAGCACAGAGTCGCTTGGGCCCAGAGGCGCCCACCCCAAAGCGGCCTGCACCTCGCCTATCAGATTGGCGTGGCTGAGCATTACACCTTTGGGATCAGCGGTGGTCCCTGAGGTATAGAGTATGGCGGCAAGCGTGTCACCTGCGCAGGGTGCGGGCACAAAGTCCCCTGATCCTGCCGCGAAAATGCGATTCAGTGAAGTCTTTGGGGCAGTGTTTTTTCCCTCTGTTGGGAATTCGGTGTCTGGGCTTGCCGCTGGTCCATCGAACACCACGATATCGATTGTGGAACCATTCACAGCTTGCTGTGCAACGGCAAGGTGCTTCGAATCACAGAACAGCCATGAGCTTCCGCTGTCATTTAAAAGTTTAGCGACCTGGTCGGAATGAAACGCAGTATCTAAAGGAACCACAACTCCGCCAGCCGCGATAATGCCGAGGTAGGTTGCAAACCATCTGGGATGGTTGTCAGCGAAAATTGCTATACGCACGCCAGGCTTAAATGCCTGCTGGGTGAGCCAGTGAGCAATCGATTCCGCCATGCGCCGAAGGTCTGCGTAAGTGTAGCTTTCGACACAGTCCCGTCGCAGGATTTCCACCGCCACATTGCCGGGCCAGTGCTCAGCGTTCTTGCGAAAGCGGTCGTAAAAGGTGCTCATTCGATCCGCGGGTAATCTTACGGGTGTCCGTCGGTGATCCGCAAGCCAACATTTGCTGGAAGCAGGTGGTTGTTGGTTTAGGAAAGCGAGTCAGTTTGTGATTGCAAGCAAGCAGAAAGGTGGCGTCTCGTCCGCCAACCGAGACGCCACCTTTTTTGTTATCTGACGATGTGTCCCTTTTTGAGCAGACTCTGAGACACTTCAAGAGTTGGACGGCCGATGCTGTGATAATTAAGGCCGGCCTCCGCCATTTCTGTTTGCGAAAAGACGTTGCGGCCATCCAGCACGATGGGAGACCGCAAAAGGCGTTTAATGCGGGCCAGATCTAAGCTCGCAAATTCCTTCCACTCCGTGAGTATAAGCAAGGCATCCGCACCATCCGCCGCGGAATAAGCGTCTGGCGCATAACGAATCCTATTGCCCAGCATTTGCCGGGCGCGGTCCATGGCCGCAGGATCAAAAGCGATAATCTGGCACTTTTCCTGCAAGAGTTGTTCAATCACTTTGATGGCGGGCGATTCCCGTACATCATCCGTTCCGTCTTTGAAGGCCAGTCCGAGCACAGCAAGACGCTTACCCTTGATCGTCCGTAGCGCTCCCCGGACTTTGCGGATAAATCTAATGCGCTGTTCTTCGTTTATTCTCTTAATTTCGTCGAGCAGGGGGAATTCAAACCCGAATTCGCGCGTTACAGCGCGAAACGCGGCCACGTCTTTGGGGAAACAGGAACCGCCGTAGCCAATGCCGGCACGCAGAAATTCCGGACCGATCCGGCTGTCACTGCCAATGCCTTTGCAAACCTCTTCTATATTTGCGCCTACTGCCTCACAGAAACTTGCGACTGCGTTGATAAAAGATATTTTTAGCGCGAGAAAAGCGTTCGATGCATGCTTGATGAGTTCGGCGCTTCGCGGCGAGGTCTCAATGTACATAGGCAGCAGGCGCGCCTTTTCCGGCTTGGGGACGGCGCTGGGGAGCTGCCCATAGGAGCCATCGATCAAGGGCGCATAGATCTCCCGCATGATATTTGCGGCGCGTTCGGTGCTTGCGCCAACAACAATCCTGTCAGGATATAGAAAGTCGGTAACGGCGGTGCCTTCACGGAGGAATTCCGGATTCGAGACCACGTCAAATTCATTGTGCGCGCGGCCTTCGGGAGCTAAGGCGTTTTGAATCCACTCACTCGTGTACACCGGGACTGTACTCTTCTCCACGATGACCTTATACCCATTCATCGACCCGTTCAGAGACTGCGCGACCGATTCTACGCAGGAAAGATCGACCGATCCGTCATCGGCAGAGGGCGTTCCCACGGCAATAAAAATCACAACCGCGTCGCGGGTCGCTTCCTGGATGGAAGTAGAGAAGGAAAGCCTGGTGCCACGGTGCCGGCTCAATAGTTCCTGCAGGCAATCTTCGTGGATTAGGGTTTGACCCGCATTCAATGCGGCAATTTTGGCTGAGTCACTGTCAACGCAAACCACGTCATGACCCAACTCCGCTAAACATGTTGCTGCAACCAGACCAACATAGCCCGAACCGATTACAGAGATTTGCATGTTTCTTGCTTTTCTCCAAGCAAACAAATCCCGCATACCAGTTACTTGGGATTATTCTGGTGTCAGTATCTATTCAAACAGGTGTAGTCGTCAAATGAGAATTCAAAATGCTCCCTATCACTCGTGTTGCAACCAAAGATAAGGGATCTTTGATTTGGAAGGGTTGATGCGGACCCAGGACAAGACTCAGAAAATCGGAAGATTGGATCACATCAGCTGTGATGATGAGTGTGGTCTTTCAACTCAATACTGTGGAGGACTGCTTCTGATGGATACACCAAAGTGATGGAACCAGTGTCAGCAAGTATTTCTGTAGACATGGAGATGGCCTTGCAAGGGGGTTATAATCTGGATTCGTTACCTGTTTGCCTCAGGTCAGAGTCAGTGTCAACATTTTGGAGTAAGCTAAATGGTTAGGCGGGTGCAGACAAATGATGACCCCTACAACTGCACTGTTTTTGGGCAAGGTTGTCTCACGGGCGAAATGATTTTGAACCTAGGGCGGCAACAGTTTGGCCTTGTTCTGCAACTTTATTGAATGGAACATGTTTAAGATATTGAGAAGGGGATTGGGACTTCAATTGGAAGTGCAAAAACTTGGTCCGCTGAAAACTGTGGGAACAGAATCGCGAGGCTCGCTTTGAGTAATGCAGGGGAGGCCAGCGGATGGCGTTGAGCGAGGCCGAAAGAGAAGTTTTGAATAATGAAGCCAATGGGAGCGGCCTGCCCAGGCCGAGTCCGCAATGGTTGGGTTGGACCGACGCAATTTACCAGGTATGGTTGCAGCGACGCCAAATTTTGCGCTGGGCCGCATTGGGCTTTGTTCTATCGCTGGCTGCGGCCTGGCGTTTACCAAAATATGAGAGCACGGCACAAATCATGCCGCCGGATAGCGGCAATTCCGGGCTGGCTTCCATTGTTCCCGCTCTTTCCAAGTCGCCCGGACTGATTGGAATGGCGGGCGATCTGATGGGCATGAAGAGCAACAGTGCGGTCTTTGCGAAAGTGCTGGAAAGCCGCACGGTTGAAGACCATCTCATTGAGCGTTTTGATCTGCGGAAAAAATACGGCACGGATTATTGGGAAGATACGCGAAAGAAGCTGGCTTCCCGCACCGTGGTAGCAGAAGATAAAAAGAGCGGCATTATTTCCATCTCAGTACGTGACCGCGATGGTGAGCTGGCAAGGGAACTAGCCAATGCCTACGTGGAAGAACTCGGCTTGGTCATGACCAAGGTTTCTACATCGGCTGCGCGGAGAGAGCGCCTTTTCATCGAGCAGCGTCTGGCCGAAGAAAACAAGAGCTTGCAGGATGCCGAACAGCAATTCAGCCAGTTTGCCAGTTCAAACATGGCGTTAAATGTGCCCGAACAAACCAGGGTGATGGTAGAAGCCTCAGCCAGGCTGCAGGGTGAATTGATTGCGACACGCGCGCAGTTGGAGGGGCTGAAGCAGACTTATACGGAAGAGAACATTCGCGTGAAGAGTGTCCAGGCCCATGTGAACGAATTGGAGCGCGAATTGGCCAAGCTAAACTCTGGAAGAGTTTCCAGCGTGCAGGACCCCACCAGTCCTTATCCTTCGGTAAAAAACCTGCCCTTGCTCGGAGTAAAGTGGGCGGATCTGTTCCGCAACTCCAAGATCCGCGAGACGGTCGTTGAATTGCTTACGCAACAATATGAGATGGCAAGAATTCAGGAAGCCAAGGAAATACCCTCGGTCAAAGTCTTGGATCCCGCTTCAACGCCGGAAAAAAAGACACCTTCCTGGTTTTTTATCCTTCTTGGCGGAACATTAGCGGGTACGGCACTGGCTTGCCTGGGCTACTTTTTGAAGAACTGGTGGGAACGATGGGACCAGGATGACCCTAGGCGGATGTTAATTACCCAGGTCCTGCGTGGCAGTGGAAGAAACGTGAGTTCCTTGAAGGGCATCTTGCAGCGCCGGGCAGGAAAGCCAGACGAAATATCGCAGGCATGAACACAGACACAGTCAGGAGGCAATGGTGTCTACACAAGAGGTATTGAAAGAGCAGGGCAATCTCCTCGAAGTGTCTCACTTTACGGGAACCCAGATTCATCGCTCTTTGGCACACGAAAAAGGAACCGGTCTGGGTGCCGCCGTTGCCATGCTTGAGGCCCTGATAGTGATTGTTTCCGGCTATCTGGCTTATTCCGGACGAGGCTTTCTGGGGGAACTGCTCGGAGTTTCCTCAGTTGAGGTCAATACGGCTCCTTCTGTCCGTTTATTTGTTTTCTTGCTTACCTACGCCTGCCTGACGGTCATTTGCAACGCTGCCCAGAACCTTTATTCAGAAGATGCCATCCGCTCCGCGAGAGTAGCCCGTTTAAGGATTTTGAAGGGCTTCATGGTCTCATCCATGATCTCCATCATGATTGTTTTTATTGCGGGCGAGAAAGCCGTGCCACGCCTGATCGTGGCCAGCACGCCGTTGTTCAGTCTGGCCGGCGTTCTATGTCTGCGGTACGTCATGGAGCGCTATAACCTCAAGAGAATTGAGCGCGGGATCGGGAACCAGCACGTTCTAATTGTGGGTAGCGGGGAAGTGGGCCAGGCATTTCGATGCTACCTGCAGAGCCATACGCATTTAGGAAAAACCTTTTGCGGGTTTGTGGATTGGGAACCGGGCGCCATGCCGTATTGTCTTGGAACGCCTGAAGACCTGCCACGGATACTCACTGAAAATTTTATTGACGAAATCTATTTCACTCCCTCCATCAGCCGTGACCTGGTGGTAAGAATTGTGCTGGAGGCCCGGCGCCAGCGCATCGGCGTGAAAGTGGTACCCGATCTTTACGGTGGGCTTGCGATTGGGGCTGGAATGAACTACATCGGTTCAGTACCGGTTCTTGAGTTAAACCGCCAGCCGATTCCCGCCCTTGGTCTTTTTGTGAAGCGTCTCATGGATCTTTTCATCAGTTCTGTCACGCTGGTGCTTACCGCTCCTCTGCTGCTTTTGACCGCGATCGCCGTGAAGGTTGATTCTCCGGGGCCTATTCTCTATAAAGCATGGCGCGTGGGCCGCAAGGGCCGAAAATTTCGCTGCTATAAATTCCGCACGATGGTAGCTGATGCTGATGCCCGCAAGAACGGCTTGATGCATATGAATGAGCGCAACGGCGCCACCTTCAAGATTGTGGACGATCCCCGCATCACCCGCCTGGGGCGTTTTCTCCGCAAGTACAGCATTGACGAGTTGCCGCAGCTCTTCAATGTTTTCAAGGGTGACATGAGCATTGTCGGGCCCCGGCCTCATCCTGAAGACGATTTCAAACGATACGATCTTGAGCACTTTCGCCGTCTTGACGTCACACCCGGGCTTACCGGCCTATGGCAGGTGACAGCCCGCCATGATCCCTCGTTTGAAAAGAATGTCTCGCTCGATCTTGAGTACATTGAAAATTGGAATGTGCTTCTTGATTTGAGAATCCTGCTTAAGACAATCCCTGTTGTATTTCGTGGTTCTGGCCACTGATCTCCAAATCTGCTCCACACTTGCCGAGCAAAGCACAACAGAGAGACTCTGTTGATCCGCGCGGGGCATGCTTGCGCTTACAATAGAATGCATCAATGATCCGCCACAGGAAGAAATCTAATCTGCGGCCGAAAAATTGTGCGTTTTGCGGATTTCCAGGATGGAGGAATGCATGGGGCTCAAGCGGGCATTGATTACCGGGGTGACAGGCCAGGATGGCTCCTATCTTGCCGCGCTTCTGTTGGAGAAGGGATACGAAGTGCATGGGATCAGACGCCGCTCGTCTTCCTTCAACACCAGCAGAATCGACCATCTGATCCAAGATCCGCATACCGAAGGGTGCCGATTTTTCCTCCACTACGGAGATGTGACCGACTACAGCAGTTTGGTCCGCACCATCCAAATCGTTCAACCCGATGAGATTTATAATCTTGCGGCTCAGAGCCATGTAGCGGTTTCGTTTGAGCAGCCCGAATACACAGTGGACTCAGATGCTCTGGGGCCGTTGCGCCTGTTGGAAGCTGTCTGCATACTTGACCTCCAGAAAAAGACACGCTTCTACCAGGCATCCACATCTGAAATGTTTGGCAAGGCGCAGCAAGCCCCGCAATCAGAGTCTTCCGACTTTTATCCCCGCTCACCCTATGGCATTGCAAAATTGTATGCCCACTGGATCACCACAATTTATCGTGAGGCCCATGGCATTTATGCTTGCAGTGGCATTCTGTTCAACCATGAATCGCCAGTGCGGGGCGAGACATTTGTTACACGCAAGATAGTCCGTGCCCTTACCCGTATCCAACTGGGCGCGCAGGACTGCCTGTACCTGGGTAATCTGGATGCCCGGCGCGACTGGGGGCATGCACGCGATTATGTGGAAGCCATGTGGCTGATATTGCAACAGGACCATCCTGAGGACTTTGTCATTTCGACCGGAGTGCAGCATTCGGTGCGTGATTTTGTTTGCGCCGCAGCCGGTCAACTGGGCATCTCCATCCGCTGGCAAGGGACAGGTGCGAACGAAGAAGGTCTGGACGCCAGGACCGGAGCGCGGATTGTGGCTATTGACCCGCGTTACTTCCGCCCAGCTGAGGTCGACAACCTTTTGGGCGATGCGATGAAAGCTAGAGAAAAGCTGGGTTGGAGGCCGCGCACATCTTTTGCGGAGTTAGTGGGTGAGATGGTGCGGGAAGAATTGGAGATTGCGAAGCTGGAAACCTCAAGCATGAAGGCCCGCTCTGTGGGTAACTAACGGCTGAATCCAAAAATCCGCCCCGCCCCCTCCCATAGCGATCCCAGGTTGGCGTGGTTTTGAATGCCCCCATCCCAAGTCATCCCGGATTGGCGTGGGTTTCAGCGAAAACTCCTGCCCGCATCTTTTCAATTCGCCATACGTGTTTATCAGTGCTGAGGTTTTCCTGTTTTTCCGAGTGTTGTACCGATGTCGCGCGATCATCAGGTCACCCGATTCTCACAGCCCTCTGCCTGTCCTCTCAGCCGAGGTACCCTACCCCCTCCCCCATTCCACGCCATTCCACCCGACTCACACCCCATGTCACCCCATGCCCACCCCGGCTTGTCCAGTTTGCACTGCTCTTCTCTTGTGGTTCTGAGTGTCCCTTGTGAACGATTTTTGTCCGAAACGTTTAACCAAAAGCCAGGCGGTAAAGGGAAAGTTAGGTGCTAATGGCTCAGTTTTCAAAGACCAACTCTCTTCCACCCGTCTGGGCTGCCTGAACGTTAACGCATCTTTACCATCGAATCAATCGCGAACTTGGCCATCTTGACAATGTGATGCCTCAGCGCTGTTCGTTTTCGACCACATACCTGTCATATCCGCGGGCCAGAAGGCTCGGGGGAAATCCCGCTGTTAGCGATTGCTAGAAAAAAGAAATAAAAGAACGGGGCCGGAGTGATTCCGGCCCCGCAATGATTTGTCTCTGCTGTTCGTTCTACTGCTGGCTTGCAGGAGTAATTGTGCCGCAGTTTGCCGTGCCTACGATACGGTTGTTCCCGAATGTGGCAAAGCTACTGGCGGAATTGTTAAACGCGCATGTAGTGTTGTAAGCAACATTGGAGAATACAACGTTTACACTGCCGCCCGTAGAGGCGGTAATGCCATTGCCATTAAAGCTGGCGTCAGAGTTGGAGATGGTCATCTGTCCAGTGGATGCATCGGCCTTCATCCCGTCAGAGGTTGCATTTTCTGCAACTGAGTTGGTTACAACTACGCGACTGTTGGTGTTTGCCTCAATGCCGATGTTATCGAGGATGACGCGCGTGTGTTCAACCTCAACCTGTACGTTAGGCGCGATTGCATTTGCAGCCCTGATTCCCACTCCGCCATTGTTCTTTAACAGGGTATCAATAACGTGCACTGAGGCAGGCGTGCCTTGATTCAGGGCTATATCAATGCCATTCTGCGTGAAGCCGAAAATGAAGCAATTTTCGACATTCAGGTCTTTCCCAGAAAGAAAGCGGATGCCGTTAAGCCCGCTGCCAATCCCATTGAACCTGAGGTTGCGCAGGATCACAACGTCGTTCGCCCCCGCCTGGACAACGATGCCATTGGTTCCGCTGACCAGCACCGAGGCCACCTGACCTCCGCCGCCGTCAATGGTGATGGCTTTGGTAATCGTGACCGCGCCATATCCAGCTGGATCAAGGGCGTCGATCTCGCCTCCAGCTGCGGTTTTTGAGATTGCGCCGGCAAAGGTCTTGCAAGGCGCGGTTCGACTGCAAGGGTTCGCATCATCGCCCACACCTGACACCCAGGTGCGGCTGGCCTGGCCGTACATCAAGCCAGTTCCCATTAACACGAACGCAAAGAATTTAACCATATTGCTTGTCTTCATGTTTTTATTTCCTTTCTAGTAATGAAATCAACACCAGGTATCCAGGAAATTCCCATGATTTCCCGGGCAGTAAAACGGGATATCCGGATCGGCCCGACAGGTGGCTTTTTCTGTTAGAGAGTAGTGTCTAATGTAGGGGAACCGTATCAAGCTTTCTCTACGAAAATTTGCTGCCTGCGGAAGCAATCCAAAAGCCGTAATGGCTATTGGCGTTTCTTGCGGATGGCGCTTTTGTTTGTTTGATCTGCGCGGAAAGCTGCGCTGGCTTCTCTCGGAAGTGCTTGCTTGCAACGGCACTTTACCACCGTTCTCCACCATGGCAAAGTGTTTTTAGCATCGCATTCTTTGGACTGATTCCCAAGAAGGAACAAATGGATTGTGAATGGGTGGTTAACCTGGAAGTGCTAGAACCTCTGTTACTCCCCTAGTCCCAATGCGCGGGGATCGCCGGCTGGGGCTCAGGCTCTCGGCTATAATGATCGCCACCCGGGCGGCCGCATGCAATGAGATTTGAGTTCTTTACTTCAAAAGATTCCGTCAACAAAAAAATATTGAGGGCGGCGCTCGCCGTTGGGATGGCTACCGTGGTGGTGAAGGCCATTACCACGGTAAAAGATCTGGCCGTTGCCCATTCGTTTGGCCGTAATGACAGTCTTGATGCTTTCTTGTTTGCTTTTATGCTGCCTTCTTTCGCTCTGAACCTGGTTGTGGGTGCAGCGTCGGCGGCGCTGGTTCCTGTATTGGTTGAGACGCGGCAGAATGACGGTGCAAATGCTGCTCAGCGGTTGCTTTCCAGCGTCATGCTTCTTACCTGTACGGCTTTGGTAGTGGTGGCAATAGGGCTCGCAATCCTGGCCCATCTTTACCTTCCATATCTCGGCCACAGTTTCCCCCCTGAAAAGCAATTCCTGACTCGCGAATTTATCTATTTTCTCGCGCCCTGGCTGGTATTGAGCGGGCTGGCAACTTTCATGGCTTGCGTGTTGAACGCGATTGAGAAGTTTGCTGTTCCGGCGCTCATTCCAATTCTCACTCCTTTTGCCGTTCTCCTGTGCATTGCCGCTTGGACGCGTCCTAACTCAGGGTACGCGTTGGCTTTAGGGACTGTCATCGGCAGTTTTCTGGAGGCTGCGCTTTTCTATTATCTTGTAAAAAAGCACCAGATCATTGGCGTTTTACGATGGCATGGGATAGACCCTCGTGTGCGGTCGGTTTTGTCCCAGACGGTCCCCATGATGGCCGGATGCTTGCTAATGGGTGCAACGCCGGTGGTTGACCAGACCATGGCGGCAATGCTGGGTTCGGGCAGTGTTGCCGCACTGAGCTATGGCAGCAAGGTAATTACAGGTCTTCTGGCTATTGGCGCCACTGCCTTGAGCACTGCGGTTCTTCCTTACTTCTCTAAAATGGCCGCTGAAGGCGACTGGAGGGGGTGCCGGCATACGTTAAAGCGTTACGTCGTACTAGCGCTCTCAGCAACCGTGCCTTTGACGGTGCTTCTGTTCTTTTTCTCAAAGCATCTTGTTCGGTTCCTTTTTCAACGAGGTGCCTTTACCAGCATGGATACGGAAGTGGTTAGCCAGGTACAGAGACTGTATTGTCTCCAGATCCCGTTTTATGTTGTTTCCATGTTGTTTGTACGCTTTATTTCGTCTGTCCGGCGAAATGACATGTTGTTGTATGCCGCGGCAATCAATCTTGTGATTGATGTTGTGATGAACCTTATACTCATGCGTTGGCTGGGAATTGCCGGGATTGCACTCTCAACGTCAATTGTTGCCTTGGTTTCTGTTGTCTTCCTGTGGGCTTGTTCCTTCAAGCTGATGTCAAAGCGCGAGCCTGGAATGCTTACCGCCGTGCACGCTCCTGGCCGGTCCTGAATAGGTTGCTGCACATTGGTCCGCAGACGTGTCCCATGCTCTGCAACTGGCTGGCCTAAGCTTTTACAATGAACGCGCTGCCCCCGGACAGCCAGATAATTTTTTCCGGCTTCCCGGCAAAAAACTCATCAATGGCCTGTTTGGCGCCAGGGCATGTGCTGAATCCGTAGTCATCGCACAAGATGATGCCGCCTTTGTTCATGCGTGGGTAGAAGAATTCAAAGCTATCTCGGGTCGGCTGATAAAGTTGCACATCAATGTGGACAAAGGCAAACCGTTTTGTCTCTACGTCCTTAAACCGCTCCGGAATCCAGCCTTTGTGGTAGCTGGTGTTGGTAAATTCCTTCAAGTTTTCCTTAAGCGTGTCCAGGCTGCTGTCCAGGTCGTTCTTTTCGAAATAGCCTCCATCGCAAGAAGCTGGTTCAGAGAGACCTTCAAAAGAATCGAACATGAAATGCGTGCGGTCAGGAAAGGCCTGGCAAATCAGATAGGAGCTTGATCCGATCAGGACGCCGCATTCAGCCGTATCGCCGGGAACAGACTCGGCCAGCTTTGTCAGTTGAAACACCGTCCAACGTCGGTCTGAGTTGCATCCGTCGAACTCGTTGAATTTTTTCAGGTACTGATTGAATGACTCGTCCTGCCACCAAACCATCTGCGGCCAAAGAAAGCGGTATTGTGGTAACAGCCATTCGCCCACCTTGCGCAACACGGTGAATCGCCAATCACGGCGGGCACGGGGATTTACTATGATTGTAAATAGTCCACGAAGCATGAGTAAGCGGGAAGCTTTTGAGATTGTGCAGTCCACATTCAGAGAAAGTCAAGCCGCTGTGTGCTTCAATTATAGAGACAAATGAAACTGACCTTGGTGATCTCATCCCTGGAGCGCGGTGGAGCGGAGCGCATCATCTCCGTTCTGGCAGGGGCCTGGGCGGAACGGGGAAGGCAGGTCACGCTGATCACCTTTGATGACGCTGAGGCGCCGGCATACCCTCTTCATCGCGACATCGTACTGAGGAGCCTTCGTGTTCCAAACGAGCTGGCAAAAAATTTCTTTTCCGCGCTGTATCGTAATGTGCGCCGAGTCCAGCTGCTGCGCCGGAGGATTCGCCAGTCCAAGCCGGATGTTGTCATCAGCTTTTTGGATTTCCCCAACATCATCACGCTCCTGGCCACGCGAGGACTTGGCATACCGGTAGTCGTTTCTGAGCGGGCCAACCCGCAATATGAAGAACTCAAACCAATCTGGAAACGTCTGCGTCTGTTGCTGTACCCACATGCCGCAGCTCTGATTTGCCAGACCAGTGCTATGGTCGCTCAATTACGGCAAAAAATGAAAGTTACGGGATACGCAATACCAAACCCTGTAGAGATGCCTGTTCCATTGACGTCGGTCGGATCAAAGGATGGAAGCACAAATTCTCGCACGGTAATAGCGATGGGCAGACTGGTGCCGCAAAAAGGTTTCGATCTCTTGCTGGAGGCTTTTGCGCGCGTCGCGGGGCATCATCCAGCATGGTCTGTTAAGGTGCTGGGAAAAGGCCCACTCAAAGGCCAGCTTGAAGCACAAGCGGAGTCTTTAGGACTAAAAAATCGTGTGAGTTTTGCGGGAGCGGTGTCTGATCCTTTCCCAATCTTGCGTGCCGCAGACCTGTTCGTATTTTCGTCCCGGTTTGAGGGTTTCGGAAACGCCCTGACGGAAGCCATGGCCTGTGGGCTGCCGGTAATCAGCTTTGACTGTCCGGCGGGCCCCTCGGACATTATTCGCCATGGCGTGGATGGCGTGCTGGTTCCGCCCGAAGATGTCGCGGGTCTTGCCAGCACAATGGACCGCCTGATGGGGGACGCAGCTGAAAGAGAACGGCTCGCCCGCCGCGCTCCGGAGGTCCTGACCCGCTTCAGTCTGGAGAGCGTCCTGGCAATGTGGGAAAAAGTGTTCGATGACGTTTTGCCGTCTCGTACGCGCACCGGCAAAGGAACAAGCTGAAAACCCGTTGGACTGATTGCCGCGTTTATCGTTGTGCCAGCAGGTTGCAGAACTCGGGGATTTTTTCCGGCGCAGCCGTCTCATTTTGCTCGATCACCTGAACGGACGCAAAGTTTGCCCTTAAGTAGCCGAGAAGTTCTTCGCCTGCTCCAAGGTGCTGCGCATATTCCACCATCAGCTTCATGTGCGGAGATCTGCTCAGGGTCCGTTCCATTCCACGCAGGGCCATGAGTTCAGCGCCTTCAATATCCATTTTGCAAATATCAATAGGTGGCAGGTCCAGCGCATCGAGCATATTGCCTTGTACCACGCACGCAGGCTGGCCTTTCTGAATGATATTGGATTCACCCTGATTGAAAGCATGCCGGTAGAGCGGTACGGCTTTCGAGCACTCAGTCGCTGCCATCTCAAAGACAGTGACCTGGTCAGTAAAGCCATTGATCTCCACATGGTGGCGCAGTTGCGCTGCGTTGCTGGGGTCGGCTTCCACGGAAAATACCCGAGCGCCCCGTTTTGCGGCCAGTAATGTGTAAAAGCCAATGTGTGCGCCAACATCCAGCACAGTGCATCCGGGCTTAATCAACGAGCAGAATAGCTTCCGTTGCTCCTTCTCATACAACTTGGGAAAGTGCCACAGGCAAATGTCAACATTCCCCCGCATATTTACGTCAAACTTCAGATCGCCGTCAAAGTCACTCACGCGCAGTCTCAGGTCTGGGGGAAGATATTTCCTATATAACCGGAGAAGTGTATTGTGGCCTTTCCATCTTCCCGTATATTTCGTAATGCGTCCCGGACGCAACAGCAGCGAGATCGCAGCTCGCTTGAGCCGGAAACTGTTAGAAGCCGGATTTTTTTTATCGGAAGATTGCATTCAAACAGAAACCAACGGTATTTTTACCCCAGGCTGCAGGCCAACTCATATATACCATGGTCCCGGCACAGTCTGGATTTGCCGGGCAGCAAAGGATTGCAATTGCTCTGCCCGTTTGTTAACTTCGGGCGATCGTGCCATGACAGTAGGGATTTGAAATGCTGGCAGGATGACTTGCTGGTTTTTACACCATAAAACTAATCGCGCGAAAGCGAATGTCTATAAGCACCCCTTCTATCCCCGAGCGCAAGAGAATTTTGTTCTTGGTGCCCGCTTTTGCGGGGGGCGTTGGCGGAGCGGAGCGAGTGATTACCACACTGCTTCGCCACCTGGATCCCTCACGCTTTGAGTGCCATCTTGGCGTGGTGGGAACCGGCAACTCTTTCCTGGAAGGCGTTCCTGGTTCTGTCATGGTGCATCATCTTGGCGCTGCCAGAATGCGTTATGCCATGCCGGGCATTGTTAAATTGGCCAGGCGGCTCAAGCCACAGACGATTTTATCGACCGTCGTGTATTTAAATGTAGTGCTGATCATGGCCAAACCATTTTTTTCTGGGCGGCCCAGGATACTGCTTCGTGAAGCGGTCTTGCCCAGCGCGTATATTGCCCAGGTCTTGCGGCCCACGCGCCTCTGGAAATGGCTTTATAGCCACCTCTACCCCAGGGCCGATCAAATCATCTGCCTTTTTGATGGAATGGTAAATGACATGGTGGAACACCTGGGAATCCCCAGAGGCAAATTGGTCCGAATCTACAACCCGGTGGATATCGAGATGGTTCGGCGCCAGGCCGAAGGAACGGAGTCCCCATATACCGGGCCAGGGCCGAACCTGGTCGCCATGGGACGGCTTCAGCATCAGAAAGCCTATGACGTGCTTTTACATGCCTTCGCCGGTGTGCGTAAGTCGGTGCCCGGCGCGCGACTCACAATCCTGGGAGAGGGCCCGCTGGAACAGCAACTAAAAGAGCAAGCCGTGAGTCTGGGTCTGGACAACGCGGTCAGCTTCCTGGGTTTTCAGGCGAATCCATGGCCCTACGTGAAACATGCAGACCTATTTGTGCTGGCCTCGCGTTATGAAGGATTGCCCAACGCGGTGCTTGAAGTGCTGGCTTTGGGAACCCCCGTAGTCGCCACAGATTGCCCCGGTGGAATCCGTGAGATCCAGAAATCAGCCCCGCAAATCGCTCTAGTGCCGCCGGACAACCCAGGTGCTCTGACTGAAGCTATTGTTTCAATACTCAGCCGGCCGAAGGAGACGTGTGGAAAGCAGACAGAAGCTGAAGAGTGTTTGCGCCGCTTTGACACGCAGCAAATCGTGGATGAATACGCCAGGCTATTGTGAGTGCCATCTCTCCGGTGCCGAAAATCCCGCGGTTGGCCAGCGCAGGTGTTAGATTTGATCAAGGCACTCACCGCTGGTGGGTTCCAGGCTAAGAAAAACGCATGTGTGGCATTGCAGGCTTTTGGTCCAGAAAACCGCTTGCTGGGCACCCGGTTGAACTCCTCAATCGGATGGGGAGCACATTGGCCCATCGTGGACCGGATGACTCCGGCGTTTTCTACGATAGCAACGCAGGACTGGGTTTTTCCTTCCGAAGACTTTCCATCATTGATCTCTCTGCTGAAGGACATCAGCCCATGGCATCAGCCTCGGGGCGTTACATCATCATCTTTAATGGTGAGGTATACAACTACGAGGAGATTCGCGCGGAGCTCGGAACAGCTGCGTGGCGGGGCCATTCAGATACGGAGGTCATGCTTGCGGCCATAGAACGATGGGGCCTGGATGGTGCAGTCCGGCGTTTTGTGGGAATGTTTGCCTTCGCGTTGTGGGACAGCCTGGACCAGCGGCTTCATCTGGTGCGCGACCGGATTGGAATCAAACCTCTTTATTACGGGATGATTGGCGGAAGCTTTACCTTCGCGTCTGAACTCAAGGCTCTCAAGGTTTTTCCCGGATTTCAATCCGTGATCGATCGTGACACCCTGGCTGCTTATATGCGCTGTGCTTATGTTCCAGCGCCATACTCCATCTATAAGGGAATTTACCAGCTTCCTGCGGGGCACATTCTTACGCTGAATTCCGCTGAAGCATCTCCGGTACTCCGCGCATATTGGGTGGCCGCCGACATTGCGCGCCACGGAGTAGAGTCTCGACTGCAGGGCAGCGATGAGGAGATCATTGACCAACTGCATGAGAAGCTGGCCGATGCAGTCCGCTTGCGCATGATTGCCGACGTTCCACTTGGCGCATTTCTCTCCGGCGGCATCGACTCTTCCGCAGTGGTTGCCCTGATGCAGGCGCAGAGTAGCCGTCCGGTCAAGACTTTTACCATCGGCTTTCATGAAGACGTGTACAACGAGGCCACTCATGCCCGCAAAATTGCCGATCACCTGGGAACAGACCACACGGAGCTGTTTGTAACTGCCCAAGACGCGCTGGATATTGTTCCTCTGCTGCCTTCCATGTATGACGAGCCGTTTGCGGACTCATCGCAGATACCCACCCACCTGGTGGCAAAGCTGGCTCGACGGCACGTGACCGTTGCCCTTTCCGGAGATGGCGGTGATGAACTGTTTGGCGGGTATTCGCGGTATACCTTCGTTAACTCGCTTTGGAACGCATTGAAGAGGATTCCGGCGCCAGCCGCAAAGTCGGCCGCAAAGCTGATGCGCATGGCGTCTTCGGCGATCATCGATGGCGCGATGAGCAAGCTTCCAGTCTCGGAAAGATTCAGGAATTCGCCCGGACAGAAACTGCACCGTCTGGCGGGCCATCTTATTGCTCATGATCCCGCTGAAATCTATCTTCGTGCCATATCGAGCTGGCCGGACCCTTCAGTACTTGTGCCGGGATCGAATGAACACAAGGTCGTGCAGCAGGCGATCGAGAATTTCAGGGCCATGCCGACAGCGGCGGAAATGGGGATGCTCACCGATCTCTCGAACTATTTGCCTGACGATATTCTTGTTAAGGTCGACCGTGCCAGCATGGCCGTTGGCCTGGAGGCCCGTGTGCCGTTGCTGGACCATCGCGTGGTTGAGTTTGCCTGGCGCTTGCCGTTGCAATTCAAGATTCGCAAAGGCACGACAAAATGGGTGCTTCGACAACTGTTGTACCGCTCCGTTCCGGCGGAGCTGGTGGAAAGGCCAAAGATGGGCTTTGGCGTGCCGATCGATCTTTGGCTGCGTGGACCACTGCGTGCGTGGGCTGAAGATTTGCTTTCGCCTGAGAATCTAGGCCGTCACGGTTTTTTCGCTGTAAAACTCATTCGCCAAAAATGGGAAGAACATGTTTTGGGCGCCTGCAACTGGCAATACCTGCTGTGGCCGGTACTGATGTTCCAGGCATGGATTGCCCAGGAGACGTCGGTTTCGAGGCAGCACCCTGAAAATGGCATCACGCTCCTTCCCCAGCGGGCCACTCGCTGACAATGAAAATCCTCATGCTCCATAACCGGTATCTTCTCCCGGGCGGCGAAGATCAAGTGAGCACTGCTGAAACCGCGCTCCTTCGCGATTACGGTCATGAAGTGGATCTGGTGGAGGAAGCCAACCGCCGCGTGGAGCAACTGGGCAAAACCCGAACGGCGCTGCGCACGCTATGGTCGCAAGAATCGTATCGCCGGATCGATGAGAAGCTGCGGGGCAAGAGCTTTGACATTCTGCACGTGCAGAATTTTTTCCCGCTGTGGTCGCCATCGGTCTACTATGCTGCTTCCCGGCATCAGGTCCCGGTAGTTCAGACACTGCACAACTACCGGCTGATGTGCGTTAATTCGCTTCTCTTTCGCGATCAACATGTGTGCGAGGAGTGCCTGGGACGAATGCTTCCATGGCGTGGAGTTGTGCATGCCTGCTACCGTGACAGCCGGGCCGCAAGCGCCGTGGTTGCCGGCATGATCGGCGCCCACAAACTGGCTGGGACATGGCAAAAGCGCGTCGCGATTTACATTGCGGTATCAGACTTCGCGCGGGAGAAATACATTACCGGCGGGCTTCCGGGAGCAAAGATTGTAGTCAAGCCCAACTTTATTCATCCGCCCCCTGCTGCTGGCAGTGGCGGCGGTGGTTATGCTCTCTATGTTGGACGGCTCAGCCCGGAGAAGGGAATCAAAACCATGCTTGAGGCATGGAAGAGCGCAACAAGTACGGTTCCGCTGAAGGTTGTGGGCGAAGGGCCGCTCGCGGAAATGGTGATTGCCGCGGGCCGAACATGCCCAAAAGTCGAGTATCTGGGCAGCAAGCCGTTTTTTGAGGTTCTGGATTTGATGCGGAGCGCGGAGTTTCTGGCCTTTCCCTCTGAATGGTACGAGACGATGGGCCGAACCATCATGGAAGCATTCAGTGTAGGAACACCGGTAGTCGCTTCTAGAATTGGCCCGCCCGCCTCTATGGTGGTCCCCGGAGAAACCGGGTTTCACTTCAAGCCAGGCTGTGTTGCCGAATTGAAGGAGCGGCTGGAATGGTGTTCCCGCAACCTTGAGCAGTTGCGCGCACTAAGAGGCAAGGCCAGAAAGGCTTTTGAGGCGAAATACACAGGCACTGCAAATATAGAGACGTTACTTGCGATATACAACATGGCGAAACAGGCTGGACTACCTTACAGAGCAAGGTGAAACGGTCTTGCGAAGGAATCTATGGAAAGGAATCTATGGATTGGTCCGATTTTCTTATGCCCGCAGGGTAACGGGCTGCCGGCGGTACCACTCCACAAAGCGTGAAAGCCCTTCATCGAGCTTGATATTCGGCTGATAGCCAAGAACACGACCAGCCTTGCCGATATCAGCCCAGGTCAGAGTTACATCACCTGGTTGCACAGGCAGATTCTTGCCCCGGGCACTTTTCCCCGTGGCCTTCTCTATTGCAGCAACTAATTCTCTCAATCGGACGGGGCTTGAGTTTCCTATGTTGAAAATCTCATGGCGTCCGCCTGTGCGCTGTTGTTCCAGGCACCATTCTGCGGCGGAACAAACGCCGGCAACGATGTCATCTACGTAGGTGTAATCCCGGCCGCTGCTCCCATCACCAAAGATTGGGATTTCGGCCCCATTTTCAATGAGGGCTGTAAATTTGTGAATAGCCAGATCAGGACGCTGCCTTGGGCCATAAACTGTAAAAAAGCGAAGGCAGGCAATATTGATGTCGTAAAGATGGGAATAGGTGTAACAAAGACTCTCGGCAGCCAGCTTGGTTGCAGCGTAGGGAGAGATGGGCCGCAGACAGTAGCTGTCCTCTCGAAAAGGCGCTGGAGAGCCTTCTCCGTAGACCGAACTGGAGGAGCCAAAGACGAATGATTTCAATCCATACTGTCGCGCAGCTTCAAGCAGGTTGAGTGTGCCGCCAACGTTGACCCGCTCGTACAGCACAGGCTGCTCAATGGAAGGGCGAACGCCTGCCCGGGCCGCCAAGTGGACCACGAGTTCCGGTTCAAAGCTGCTAAACACACGGGAAAGAGCGTTTGTGTCACAAATGTCTGATTCGAATAGTGTGATGTTTCCCGAGTGACTGATTTCTTCCAGATTGCGCCGTTTCCAGCTCTGGGGGTAGAAGTCGTCAAAATTATCCAGAATGGCAATCTTGTGGCCCAGTTGCAGCAGGGACTCCGCCACATGTGAGCCAATAAAGCCCGCGCCACCTGTTACCAGAACATGCATTGCTGGAGATTGTAACAGCGCAAGCCTTGCTGCTCTTTGGAGTGTCTGCAGAGGAAATAAAAGACGGATAAAGGCCAAATCGAGCTTGCAGAAAACCGGTTGGTCCATGGTATTCTCTGACGCAGCATCGGTATTGTCCAAAGGAATCATTCCAGCCAATAGGATCGGGTCGAGTTACAGAGCAATGGGACAATCGGGTTTCCACCAGCTTGACAAGTCGAAGAATGGGGCTTGGCTGCGCTTTGCAAAGTGCTTGTGCTTGGCCACATCACAACAAATGTCACATTCGATACGCAAGAGGCAAGCATGAGTATCGCACTGATCACAGGGTCTGCCGGGCTCATTGGATCAGAGGCTGTCCGCTACTTTGCCGCCAAAGGACTGCATGTCATCGGCATCGATAATGACATGCGGAAGTATTTTTTTGGCCCGGAAGCGTCCACCGAATGGATGCGCAAGCAGCTTGAGGCAACAATCACAAACTACCAACACTACAGCATTGATATTCGCGACCAGGCGGCAATCTTTGACGTGTTCCGTCATTGCGGCAAGGATATATCGCTGGTGATTCACACCGCTGCCCAGCCGTCTCATGATTGGGCAGCCCGCGAACCGCTCACAGACTTTTCAGTGAATGCAACGGGGACCCTGAACTTGCTTGAGGCAACAAGGCAATTCTGCCCGGAAGCTCCTTTTATCTTTACTTCAACCAATAAAGTTTACGGGGATTCATGCAATGAGCTTCCATTGGTTGAACAGGAATCGCGTTGGGAACTGGATCAATCCCACAAATTTGCCAACAGGGGAATCACCGAGGAACAGCCGATAGACCAGTCATTGCACAGCGTGTTTGGAGCATCAAAAGTCGCTGCGGATCTTATGGTCCAGGAATATGGCCGCTATTTCAACCTCAAGACGGCTTGTTTCAGGGCAGGCTGTCTCACCGGACCGGGCCATTCAGGCGCGCAGATGCACGGATTCCTGGCTTATCTGATGCGATGTTGTGTAACGAGGACTCCTTATACGGTCTTTGGCTATAAAGGCAAGCAGGTCCGCGACAACATGCACAGCTCTGATTTAATCAGAGCGTTTGACCGGTTCTTCCAGGCCCCCCGGCAGGGCGCCGTTTATAACATTGGTGGCAGCCGGTTTTCAAATTGTTCCATGCTGGAAGCCATTACGATGTGCGAGGAAATCTCTGAACGCAAGATGAGTTCGAAATATGTTCCTGAAAATCGTACCGGCGACCACATCTGGTGGATTAGCGATATCGGCAAATTTCAATCCCACTATCCCGGATTTGAATTGCAGTTTGATTGCCGCGCCATCCTGCGCGAAATTCATGACCGCAACCGCGACCGCTGGAGGGAATTCTCCCGAGTTGTTCACGCATGAATGCGGCCGAAAAGAAAAACATTCTTGGAATCCTGATTGATGACGCCAGCCTGGAAACTGCCACCGGAATGGTGATTGAAGCCGCGCGCCGTGGCGGCGCCTTTGCCGTGTCAGCTTTGGCTGTGCACGGCGTGATGGAAGGAGTCCTTGACGCCGCGCACCGGTATCGCCTCAATCACCTGGAACTCACAGTGGCGGATGGCCAGCCAGTGCGTTGGGCCCTGAATCATCTTCACGCTGCTGGATTGCGCCAGCGCGTCTATGGGCCGAGCCTCACCCTGGCAGTAGTGGCGCGCGCCGAGCAGGAAAATATGCCAGTCTATTTTTACGGAAGCACAGAAGATGTGCTGGCCCTGCTGTGCGCCAATCTTCGGAAGAGGTTTCCGAACCTGAAAATTGTCGGCGCCACGCCCTCAACCTTTGGTCGGATTAGCCCGGAGCTTGCGAACCGAATTGGCGATCAGATAAGGCAATCAGGCGCTCAAATTGTATTCGTTGGACTGGGCTGTCCCAGGCAGGAAGTGTGGGCTTATGAGTTCCGCGACCGCCTTAAACTACCTATCCTGGCTGTGGGGGCGGCATTTCCGTTCCTGGCAGGCACCCTTCGTCAAGCCCCACAATGGATGCAAGACCGGGGATTGGAGTGGTTATTCCGGTTGTGCACTGAACCACGCCGCCTATGGCGCAGATATCTAATGCTGAGCCCGGCATATTTGTTTCTTGTTGCATGCCAAGCCCTGGGATTCAGTTTTCAGACCAACGGTACACCGCCTGCAAAAGAAATATTGTATGGATAAAATGGCGTAAGCGAAGCACCACCGTGCTGGTCTCGCGTGCGACCAAGTAAAATGATGACTGGTCTCGTCCGTTCCCTCAGGCCATAGATCCGTAAAGGAATGAAGAAATCGAATGCAATCCTGTCAATGACAGAACCGCTGGCCGCTCAAACCGAAACACCGCTACCTGCCACGACGCTTACCAGCGGACGTCTGCTCGCCAGAAATGCCGTGTGGAACCTTATTGGATCGTGTTCTCCCATCCTGGTGGCCATCGTCTGTTTGCCAGTGCTCAAAACAACACTAGGGACTGACCGGCTGGGAATTATCAGCCTGGCATGGGCGATTATTGGCTATTTCGGCTTTTTCGATCTCGGGCTCTCTCGTGCTCTGACCAAGCTGGTTGCAGAGAAGCTGGGTGCGCAACGCCTGGAAGAAATTCCTGCGATGGTCTGGACCTCGCTTTTTCTGATGGGCGGTATTGGAGTTGTCAGCGCGATCATCGCGTTTCTTCTTGTGCCCTGGCTGGTGCAGCGTCCCTTGAAGATTCCCGTGGAACTTCGCAGTGAGACCACGCTGGCGTTTTATTGGATCAGCCTTTCCATTCCGATCATCGTTGTTACCGCAGGTTTGCGAGGAGTGCTTGAGGCTTTACAACGCTTTCGTCTGGCGACAGCCATTCGAATTCCAATGGGGATCTTTACCTATCTCGGTCCGGTTCTGATGCTGCCGTTTTCGCACAGCCTTGTGCCCATCATGGCCGCTCTTGTATTTGGCCGCACCGTTGCCGGAGCCGCCCATCTGTGGGCATGCTTTCGCGCCTTACCGTCATTACGGAAGAGTTGCGCGTTTCACGCTTCTTCAGTCGGGCCGTTATTCCGGTTTGGCACCTGGATGACCGTCAGCAACATCGTCGGGCCATTGATGGTCTCCTTTGACCGTTTCCTGATTGGATCGATGATCTCAGTTTCGGCGGTGGCCTTTTACTCTGTGCCCTATGAAGTGGTCACCAGGCTTGCACTGGTCCCCGGCGCTCTGGTAGGAGTTTTGTTCCCAGCTTTTTCTACCACGGTGGTATCAGACAGGGCGCGGCTGATTTTTCTGTTCGAAAGCGGCACAAAATACATTTTTCTTGCCTTATTTCCCATTACGCTGATTTTGATTACGTTCGCTCCTGAAGCGCTGCAGTTTTGGCTGGGAAGTGAGTTCGCCCGCCAAAGCGCGCCTGTGGCGCGGATTCTGGCGATTGCCATCTTTATCAACAGTCTGGGGCAGCTTCCTTTTGCCCACGTACAGGGCGCCGGACGCCCGGATATCACCGCGAAGCTCCACCTTGTTGAACTGCCAATTTATATAGTGGCCCTTATCTTGATGGCGAGGACTATGGGCATTCGCGGCGTTGCTCTAGCCTGGTTGTTGCGCGTCACCATTGATTCCGGCCTGCTATCTCTGTTTTCCTGGCGATTATTGCGGCAAAACCTGTTTGTTATAACCACGCTGCCGGTGCTGGCGGCAGGAGCGGTGGCAGTGTTTACCATTGCGGCGTTTATACACGGACTACCAATCAAAATCATTTTTTCCATTGCGGCCTGTGTGCTGGTAATGGTCGGAATGTGGCATTGGATGCTTACGCCGCGTGAAAAAATGGCAGTGCGATCAGGGCTCACCAGGTAAGTACGTCTCAATCGCCGGGAATTCCGGCATATTGGTCAGCCCCGATCGTAGCGGTGAAACAGATACATTCTCAAAGAGATTAAAAAGGCAGGCGAGCGCAAATAATGTCGCGCATCATTTCGAAATTGTGGACCAAATTGGTGTCCGGGTTAAGTATTCCCATCATTCTCTCTGAGTATTTCCGCCCAGAGACAGGCAAGGATTATGGAGTGGGGTTTTGGGCGAAGGTCAGGCTGGCCTACCAGATGAGAAGGAACCGCAAGAGAGTTACCACCGCTTCACACTTTCTTGAACACCTGCTGATGGCCACGGAAATCCTGAAGGTTCCGCCCCAGGTTGAGGGTTGTGTTGTGGAGTGCGGTTCGTTTAAGGGTGGCAGTGCGGCGAATCTGTCCCTGGTCTGCAAGCTGTGCAATCGTCAGTTGGAGATATTCGATTCTTTTGCCGGTTTGCCTGAGCCATCCGATGTTGACCAGCAGCACGTGCTTGTGGGCGAGCATGAAGTTCAAACGTATGCCAAGGGCGCCTTTTGCGGGACCCTGCCTGAGGTGAAGAGGAATATTGCCGCGTTCGGCAATATCAGCGTGTGCAATTTCAACGTAGGTTATTTCGATCAGACGCTGCCCGGTTTTCAGAAGAAATGTATCATGGCTTTTTTGGACGTGGATCTTGTTGACTCTCTGGAGACGTGTCTCCAATACCTGTGGCCTCTGCTTCAGGATGGATGCTATCTGTTTACCCATGAAGCACATCATATGGAGATTCCTGCTTTTTTCTTTGCGGAGACCTGGTGGCGTTCCAATCTGCAAAGCAGCGCTCCTGGATTGATTGGCGCCGGCTGCGGGATTGGTTTGCAGCCAGCCTCTGGCGGTTTTCGCAGCGCCCTGGGTTACACCGTGAAGAACCCCAAGGTAGTGGACTTTGAGGTAAGCCCCCAAACAGGGAACTTCGGTAGGTAGCCACGTTGGTTTGTTCGAGGTAAAGTATTTTGTATGTGATCGCAAGCGGCTGCATGCCGGTCTCGATGATTGCTGACAAATGAAAAGTATCTCCAGCCATGCCTCCATTCCTAACCCTACGCCCTTGCTTTTTCTAATGGCGGGAACGGTAGCGTGGTGTCTTGTATGGCTTGAGGACCCAGGATCGCCGTGGCTCATGCTGGTGTTTTTGCTGGCGGCCTTTATTCTGGTGCCGGCCAGCGTTTCTGTGCTCGCGACGCGGCCGTCATTCGCGGTGATTGTATTGATGGCGGCTGTGGCCATGCCGCGCCTGTTCTTGCAAGTCTCCGCGTTGAAGGCCAGGCCAGAGCATGTGGCCTGCGGCCTGCTGTTGCTGGCATTACCATTCTGGTTGAAGCAACGGCCCGAACCAGTGAAATGGTTTGCCCCTGACTACATTTTGGCTGCGTATTTGGGCATGCATCTGTTCAGTTCGATGGTCATGTCCATTGCTCCATTGCAAACAATCAAGTGGGCTTCCCAGCAGATCATTGTTGTTACCGCGTACTTTCTTTTGCGCGTATTGATAGTCGATCGGGCTTCCTTCCGCCGTGCATTTAATATCGCGCTGGTCATCGGTACCGTGGAAGCGGCCTATGCCATTCTGTGTTTCTACTCGAACCTGCTGTTCGGCACCGAGTTTGGCATGGAGATTGGTCAATATGGGAGCATTCCGGGCACATACGGCACGCAGTTTGAAGCGAATATCCTGGGGTCATATTGCGGGGCCTGTTGCGCCATTATGCTGGCCATGTATCTGCAGAAAAAAGAGCGCAGGTTCCTGCTGGGCTTTGCCGTGACTTTTGCTGCCATGGCGATCAGTCTCTCACGGGGAGCTCTTGCTGGCGGATTGCTGGCGCTTCTGGTGGTTGTTGTGCGATGCAGGAAGAACCTTGATCGTCACAGAGTGGGGAAGCTGGCGCTAGCGATGCTGGGCATCATGATCACCGTGGCCCCTGCCGTAGTGGGTCTGTGGAGCGAGAGGTTCAGCACCGTAGAGATTTCTGACATCGCAACCGATGAGACCACCCGTGACAGAGTGATTACATTGGGGCTTGCTTATGAGGGCATTATGGAGCATCCCTTGCTGGGGAATGGGACTTCCAGCTTTCAGCTTCAATTCAGTAGCGCAGATTTCGGTGCAGACGATGACACACCCGGATGGATTGCAAACACCGAGGCGCGCATCCTGTATGACACCGGAATAGTGGGCTTCGGATTGTTTTTAGCATTTTTTATCAGTCTAGGCGTTGGCGTCAAAAGGCTTCTGAAGATAGCGCCACATCCGGAACTGGAAGCGCTGGCAATGGCCTTTGCGGTCTACTTAGTTGCATTTCAGTTTACTGAAGGCACCTTGCTGGCATTTCCGTGGGCACATCTAGGGCTGATTGCCGCTGGCTTGGCGGTTTTCCAGGCCGGCAACAGCGCCAGACAAAATTCTCTCCCAGGAGCAATGCCGGATTTCAGCGCTAAATGATAACGTCTGCATGAGACAGTGCGTCATGGTTAGATCGAGGGTTTCTGCGGCTTTTTGTACGCTGGCGCTGGGTACGCTATTTTTCTTATGACTGAGCAGGCAAAAAAGAACCCGGTTTACGGTCGCAAATTGCGGCTGGCGATCTTTGGCGGCCGGGGGATACCCTCCACCTATAGCGGAACAGAGACGTTTTTCATTGAGCTCGCGCCACGTCTTGTAGAACGTGGCCATGATGTGATTGTTTACTGCCGCAAGGCTCTCTTCAAAGAGCGGCCGCCTGTTTACAACGGTGTAAGGCTGATCTACACCCCGAGTATTGAAACCAAGAACCTTGGTACCTTTACTCACACGCTGGCCTGCATGGTTGACGTGCTGCGGCGCAACGTGGATGCAATGCTGGTGACCAATGTGGCGAATGCTTTTCATTGTGTTATCCCAAGGTTGTTCCACCAGAACTGTGCCCTGAATGTGGATGGTATTGAGTGGAAGCGAGGTAAGTGGGGCCGCCTGGGCAAGAGTTATTTTTATTGGAACGCCAGGCTTTCTGGAAAAATTCTTCCCAGAGGGATCATTACGGACGCCTATGCCATGCGCAAGCTTTATCTGGATGAGTTCAAGACGCCATCCGCCTGCATTGCCTATGGCGGCAATATCGAGAGCTCATCGAATCCTGAGATAGTTCGTCAATATGGGCTTGAACCTGGCAACTATTATCTGATCGCCAGCCGGCTGGTGCCGGAAAACAATGCTGCTCTCATCGTCGATGGATTCAAGAAGGCCCCTACAAAACGCCTGCTGGCCATTGCGGGAGACGCAAATTATCGCAGCGGATTTATTGAAGATCTCAAGAACAACGCCGGCGACCGGGTACGGTTTCTGGGGCATGTGGACAGCATTGAGCACATCAAAGAGCTGCATTGCAATTCTTACGCCTATATTCATGGCCACATGATGGGCGGCACAAACCCGGCGCTGCTTAAGGCCCTGGGGTTCGGCAACTGTATTCTGGCGCATGACAACCCCTTCAATGCCGAGGTGCTCGGAGGTCATGGGTTGTTGTTTAAGGATGCAGATGACCTGTCCGACAAAATTCGGCTCATTGAAGAGCAGCCAGAGGTTGCTGAAGGACTTCGCAGGCGAGCCCCGGAACGTATTCGCACATTCTACAACTGGGACCGAATCGTAGATCAATACGAAGAGCTGTTCTATCAGCTTGCCGCAGGCGAAGATCCTACGCGGATACATTCCAGTGTGCATGAAGCGGAAGCGCAGCTGATTGCCAGATAGATTGTCCAAGCGGGATAATATCCCAAAAGCAAAGATGCATAAGTAATACTGTAGATTTTAAGCGGTCTTTCCGTTTCGGAAACCATGCTCTCCCTCTTGTACATATTTTATATTAAACTATAGATCTCTATGCTAGCCTTGCCTCTAGTAAAATTAAATTAAGCAATGTAACTAGAAAGAGGCTATTACATGAAACTATATAAAATCTGTCATTTATTGGTTTTGCTCTCAATCGTGGTATACGGCGGCTGTGCTGCCCAGGCCCTAAACTGCTCTGCCGTATTCGTGTCGCCGGGGCATTTTGTTTTCCCCAGTTCTGGCGGAACTGCAAGCGTCGGCGTATCTATTGGCCCTGATTTTGGCTGTTCGGGCTTTACTCTCACAGCCACCGGCCCGGTTCAATTATAGCTGCTGATCCTTTCGGGTTCACATTTCGAGCGGGTAGCAATGTAGGCACAACAGATATCAATGGCACAATAACTGTGATTGGTGGTCAAGGTGCGTCTGGTATTTTTTTTACAATTCTTGCTCCTTCGTCTATTTTGCTAAGTGGTCTCACCACAGCAGTAAATCCTGTGCGCAACACCATGGATGTCAACTATATAGGCGGCGATGCACATGTTCATCAGCTCTGGTATGACAGCACTTGGAACAAAAGCGACCTGTCTTCACTCACCGGTGCCCCAGACGCATCGTTGACCAGCGGCATCAAAACTGCGGTCAATTCAAATGCTGGCAGCATGGAAGTCTACTACATTGGCACAGATCAACACGTGCATGCTTTATGGTTCGACGGGGCATGGCACACAGCCGATTTGACGGCAACCACGGGAGCTCTGAATGCGATTGCTGGCAGTCCACTCACTGTCCTACACGATCCTTTGGCCAATACTATGGAGTTGGAATATATCGGCACAGACCAGCATGTTCATCTGCTATTTTACGATGGATTGTGGCACACTGAAGATCTGACCGCTATGACAGGAGCGCTTAATGCCGCAGCCAATAGCGGATTGGCCTCTGAAGTAAACACTATTGGAAACTCAGTAGAAGTCCACTACATTGGCACAGACCAGCATATCCATACATTGTGGTACAACGGCACATGGCATGTCGCAGATCTCACAGCTATAACGGGGGCACCAAACGCCGTTTCTGGTAGTCCACTTACTGCGGTCGTGGATACGATTACGAACACGGTTGAAGTGGAGTATGTGGGGGCAGACGAGCACGTGCATCAGCTCTGGTACAACGGTCTGTGGCACACTGCGGACTTGACTACCCTTGCTCCATAAGCTCAATCAAACGAGCGCTCTGCTTCCCAGTGCGCTCGTTACTTTTACGGTGACTTAGCTGATTTTAATCGCATGCACCAGCACGTCCTGGAAACTGTTTATATCTGACGATGCTGCATGTACATTAATGATCTGGTAGTGGAAACCAGCTTGCTCCAATTTTCGCAAGACACCGGTAAGGCTGGTTGGGCTGTTGGGTAAGTTGTGGTGGATTTCGATGACAAACTCGCGGACAAGCGATAATTTACCGCTGTCCGCGAGTTCATCGACCACCGGGCCTTCCATACCTTCAATATCAAGTTTGAGCAGGTCGACTTCACCGGTGATAAAAGTTGAAAGACGCCTGCAAGGAACTTGTAGCGTTTCTCCTTGAACCCGGCTGGGCACAGCACTCATCATCAGGCTACCGGCTTCAGGAACATGGAAGCTGATTTCCGTATCCTGTCCGCCCAGTGCAATATTGTGCGCCACGACGCCCGGCAATCGATTGGAAGATATGTTGTTCTGCAACGCCTTGAACGTGGCCGGGTCGGGCTCGAAGGCAGTGATCTGGGCCGCAGGATACAGCCATTTGAAGTATAGCGTTGCCATGCCAATATTGGCGCCGCAGTCAAGAATTACCGGATCGTTTTTCTTGCTGGTGAACCGATAGCATTCGCGCGCAAAAATCTCACTGTAAAGCAGAATCAGGGCCGGTTTGCTCAGGTGGTTTATCTTCCAACCGAATAATCTGCCACGGCCAAGTGCAGAGGACAGAAGGCCCTTCAGCAGCTGCAATCTGCGCGAGAGCGGAGAAGCGGAGCGCGCAATGCAAACGGTATCCTTGGCTATCTTCAGGAAGAACATAAAAATGGGAACGTTTCAAAACAATAGCATATCAGCACGATTTACCAGCGCCGCTGCTCCTCTAGAAATCTCCCATTGCTTAGCAATCAAAATAGAGAATTACTATGCGCGAGGTCGGACCGTTTCGTCAGTACTTGAATTTGCCTCTTCCCGCATGAGCGCCGGCCAATCGATAGTTGGCGACAGGGCGTGAAAGTCCATATGCGTGGCGATGCCGGGAACAGGGCTCCAGAGTTTGCGCCGCTTGCCAAAAAGGATTTGTGACGCACCGTAAAGCCAGGCTTTAGCCACCACTTTCACCAGAAATGGCTGGCGCACCGTCCAGCGCAACAAGTCCACAGGACGCAGCACATTTTCTTTGGTCAAGCTCAGCCACAGGCTGCAATCAAAGTTGCGCCTGGTGTAGCTGCGAAAGATCCGTTGTGTTTTTTGCAGCGTGGATCGCGTAGTGAGAAAAGTAAGGCAAGTGGAGGCCGCGGTCCGCCAATGCCGGCCCTGGAATACGCGAAGCCACGTTCGTTTGAGATGCAGCTCCATGGTATAGCTGTCCATGTGATCGTATGGGCTAACAAAATCCGCATCCGGATTACCGTGAATGAATTCAGTCATGAACTTGAACTGGTCAGGCAGATAGAAATAATCGTCCTCGGCAAAGTAAACCAGTTCAGCATCTTCTTGTTGCAACAGAATTTCAATCTGCCGGTTGAACGTGCCATGGTTGCCGATTCCCGGCAGCGGTTCCAGAACAAGGTCTTCCGGCGCAAAAACCCGGCGGAACATTTCGGCATAACTGGGCGGACAGCCATCCAGAAGGACCCATACCTTGGCGCGCAAATCGCCCAACGACCGGCGAAACGACTGAAGGCAGACTTCCGCCATGCGCTCTTTGTCGTCACTGAAAGGCAAACCCAGAGCGGGTTTCGACATCTTGGGATAGATACGATACACCACTGCGACATCATATTTGCGGGCTTGTTCGCTCATGGGTGTGCGGCACAAACTTGCAAGGCCAGCGGGTTGCAATGCCTTTCCATGACCGTAATCTATCAGCATCAATACGGGCGGGCAAGGTGTGATGGCCCGACATGCACACGTTACTGGAGGCCTCGTCCGTTCGTGCCGTGAGAATATGGAACGGGGATGACGTCTAAGGTGCAAAGCAAGGCCTGGGATCTTGCGCCACCACACGCGGATGAAATAACCTACATGTAGTTCTCAAAAATGAAGGAGGCTTATGCGGATTCTTGTGGCGGGAGGCGCCGGATATGTCGGCTCGACCCTGATACCCAAGCTGCTGGAGCGGGGATATGACGTAGATGTGGTTGACCTCTTCTGGTTTGGAAATGCGCTTCCGGCTGAAGTCCGCATCATTAACCGGGACCTGTTCGATCTGCAGGCAAGCGATTTGAAGGAATACGACCAGGTGATTTTTCTCGCTGGCCTGTCGAATGACCCAATGGCGGAATTTTCTCCCAGCAAGAATTTTATCTTCAACGCGGCGGCCCCAGCGTATCTGTGCTACATCGCCAAGCAGGCCAAGGTGCGGCGCTACATTTACGCCAGTTCGTGCTCGGTCTATGGCTATACGGAAAACGAACTGTTTGATGAAGATCGCCCGGTTGCCTCGTCCTATCCTTATGGGATTTCCAAGCTCCAGGGGGAGCAGGCGGTGATGCAGCTGATTGATACGGATTTTTCCGTAATTGCGCTGCGTAAGGGGACCGTTTCCGGATACAGCCCCCGCATGAGGTTTGATCTCATTATCAACACGATGTTCAAATGTGCCATGAAAGACGGGGTGATTCGCGTCAACAACCCCGCAACTTGGCGCCCGATCCTGAGCATTGATGACGCTGCCATGGCCTACATCCGCGCGGTAGAAGCCAACCAGTCTCTTTCCGGGATTTTTAATATCGCCTCAGGAAATCACACCGTGGGAGAGGTTGCTGATCTGGTAAAGGGGACAATCCACGAAGAGACGGGAAGCAGCCCAGCGCTGGACATCGCACATATTCAGGACATTCGCAATTACAAAGTGTCTATTGAACGGGCAAAAAATATCCTGAGTTTTCATCCGCATCACAGCGTCAAGACGATCGTCCGCAACCTGATTGAAAATATGTCCAAATGCAAGGATTGGGACAATCCTAATTACTACAACATCCAGGTATTTAAAGGCCTGGATGAGGGCGAACGCTCGAAATTGATGACGAGCTCAGCTGGTGCCAGGCAATGAAAGTGGCGGTAATAGGCGGCAATGGCCAGCTGGGCCGGGATGTCAATTCAGCTTTTGCAGCCGAGGGCCACGAAGTCACAGCACTCACGCATCAAGACCTGGAAATTTCCTCATTGGAGTCTGTCAGAACCTTGTTTGCCGCTGTGCGACCTGAAGCGGTCGTGAACACAGCGGCCTTTCACCACGTGGAGAAGTGCGAGGCTGAGCCAGGTCTGGCATTCGCGATCAACGGAATGGGCGCCCGCAACATCGCCCTGGTCACGGCAGAGACAGGCGCAACGCTCCTCCACATCAGCACGGATTATGTGTTCGATGGCCAGAAGGGCACACCTTACGTTGAGGAAGATCTGCCGGCGCCGCTCAACGTATATGGCAACACCAAGCTTTCCGGCGAATTCTTTGTCCGGTCCACGAACCCGCGGCATTTTGTCGTGCGCACTTCCGCTATTTATGGCGAAAGCCCATGCCGCGCCAAGGGCGGCTTGAACTTTGTGGAGTTGATGCTGAAGCTCTCAAAGGAGAAAACTGAGCTGAGAGTGGTGGATGACGAATTTGTCTCTCCCACGCCTACTGCCCAGATTGCTAAGCAACTGGTCGCGCTGGGCCAGTCGTCTGACTATGGCCTTTATCATGCAACCACCGAGGGAAGCTGCTCATGGTTTGAATTCGCCGCCGCGATCTTCGAACTGACAAATACCAGGATTCGATTGGAACCGGCTCGCCCAGGAGAATTTCCGGCAAAGGTGCCGCGCCCGAAATATTCTGTGCTTGAGAATCAGGCACTGAAGAGCAAGTCGCTCAATGTGTTCACCCACTGGAAAGCGGGCCTGGAAAATTATCTTGCGCGCAGAGCGCAAACTGCAACGTTGATCTCTGCCTGATCCTGGGCCTTAACCCTGGCGCGGGCTCAACCTCAAGGGTAAGAGCTTTAGGATTGTTTAGAAGCCTGCGCTACGAAAATAATCTGCATTGTGAAAAGTCCAGGGAAAAGTCGCCGGATCCGGCCACCGATTTTGCCTCCGCCCAGGATGGGGTGAGTCGATAGGATCCGATAGCCTGCTTCTTCGATAAGTTTCCGCGCCGTTTCAGGCGTATAAAAGCGCAAGTGGGTTACATCCAAAATTCCTGTCGAGGTGTACTCGAATTTGCCCCGCAGAAGGCTGGCACGAATGGTCCAGTGCGCAATGTTGGGCAGGCAGATAATCACACGGCCGTTGGGCAGAAGAAGATCAGAAGCACGCCGCAAGACACTCTCAGGATCCATCAGGTGTTCCAGTACGTCCCCGAACAAGATGGTGTCGTAGTCGCGAGAAAACACGTTGGCCCACCCCGGCTGATTTAAGTCTATGACGTGTACTTTTTCGCACCACCGGCGTGCTTTTTCCGCGGCCTCCGCATCAATTTCAATACCGGTAACATTGCAGCCTCTGTCGACAAGATGGCGGCTGAGGAAGCCGGTTGAGCAACCAAACTCAAGGATGCGCCGGCCTTGCGCGGCCAGGTCCACAAAAACGAGGTTGCGTCCTACCAGATCCGAATTTTCATAACGAGCTGATTTGAGCGTAGCTGTCATAAGATGATGCCGGCCTGCCGAACTCTATAATTCAACGGGGGCCGCGTTTTTCAATTCCTTCCTGATTTTCTAAACCAAGGACCGATATACGTCCAGCGTCTTTTGTGCCAGGTCTGCTGATTTGAATTCGGCGCTTCTCCTTAATCCGCGGGCCGCCAGATCATTCCGCAATGCTGGATCTCCAAGAAGTTTGCCGAGAGCATCTGCGATCAATCCGGTATTGCCAGGATCCACCAGGAGGGCGCCGTCACCGGCGACCTCTTCCAGAGACGAGCCCAATGACGTGATTGTAGCCACGCCGCTGGCCATGCTTTCCAGCACGGGCAAACCAAAGCCCTCAAAGAACGACGGAAAAATAAACACATCCGCTGCATTGTAAAAAAGGGGCAGATCATTGAACGGCACAAATCCGGGGAAGATGACGCTGCTCTCCATTCCAAGTTCTTTGATCTTGCTCATCAGCAGCTCGGATTGCCAATCCTTTTTTCCCACGATTACGAGCTTGGTATCCGTGCCCTGCTTCCGCAGGCGCGCATAGGCCTCCACTAGGCGAGGAAGATTTTTTCTTGCCTGGATCCTGCCCACATACAGGACGAACGGTGAATCAATCCCATAATTCCTGGCAATATGTTCCTGGCATTGGGTCTTGTCCCTTGGCCGGAAGTCGGGCGCGGCGGCCTGATAGGCTACGGTGATTTTTTCGCGAGGAACGCCAAAGCGCCGGGAAATGTCCGCCGCTGAGAACTCAGAGACGGTCAGAATGTGATCAGCACGGCCGGCCGTCCAGCGCACCAGCCTTTTCATTCGCATTGCTTCCAGCGGGTGAAAGAATTCGGGGTAATGCTCGTGCGCCAAATCGTGAATCGTGACAACCGTGCGAGCTTTAACAAACGGTGGCTTTACGTATTGGCAGTGGAAGACATCCGGTTTGGTTTTCTGGAGCAGTCTGGGAAGCGAAACGCAGATGCGCTGAAGGGGGTTTGTGGGAATTTTGTTGAGGTTGAAACGAGCGTCCCATGAAAATTCATTCAATACCGATGGATATGAGTAAAAGAGGTTATAAGAATTAGCGCTCTTGTCCTGGAGCAAGCCGCGAACGAGCTGCCGAAAATAGGTTTCATTGCCGCCAGACTGAGTCCCCAAACTGTGAACATCGATCGCAATTTTCATCAGGACCAATCAGAACTGGCGTGTAATCTCTCCATGCTGTAGGTATGGTTCACAGAAATTTCCTTGGCATGTCATGCAGTCTGCTCAACAAGCTTTGAGAACGGTGTTGTCGCTAAGAGCTTTGATTTATACTCATGGTAACATGCCGACTGATCCACTACATGCGCGTGACTGGGAAGAAATGGCCGCGATCGATCCGCTCTGGGCCATCATGTCAGAGCCGGAAAAACGCTTTGGAAACTGGGACATCAATGAATTTTTGCGCACGGGGCAGGAAGAGATTTCCGGCCTTATGCAATCGGCCGGCGATCTGGCATTGCCGCGGCAGCGCCGCCGCGCCATCGATTTTGGATGTGGCGTGGGACGGCTGACCCGCGCTCTCCACGATTATTTTTCCGAATGTTTTGGCGTGGATATTTCAAGCAGCATGTTGCAGAAAGCCCGGCAAATTGTACCGGAGTGTGAGTTTCGCGAGGGTGATAATCTGCGTTCTTTTCCTGCCGGGTTTGCTGATCTGATTTATTCCTCACTGGTTTTGCAGCATCAGCCCGACAAAACCCATGTGTATGCGCTGATTCAGGACATGGTTCGCGTGCTTGCACCCGGCGGATTGCTGGTATTTCAATTGCCCCTGCATTTGGCATTGCGCAACCGGATTCAACTGCGCCGGCGGGCCTATAGGCTTGTTCGCGCTATTGGGCTGTCACATACCTACGCTTATGAGCGCCTGAAGCTGAGCCCGATCCGCATGCTGGCACTCCCTCAACCAACCGTGGAAGATGCCGTGCGCGCAGCGAATGGTAAAGTTGTTCGGGTGGCAGTGGAAAAAAAAATCAATGAGCCGTTTTCCAGCGGCATTTACTATTGCACTCCAATCGCGTGACAGCCGCTCTGGTCCTGAGCTGAATAGCCTCTAAAATTTGTCAGCTAATCTGTTCCGCTCGCGTCGGAATGTAGAGACGTTTCCTGCGTAATCCTGGAACGAATTACTTTCGCAGGCACGCCTACCGCGATCGAATAAGGTGGAATGTTACCCCGCACCACACTGCCGGCGCCGATCACTGAGCCCCGTCCTACCCGTGATCCATCGAGAAAAATTGCGTTGGAGCCCACCCACACATCGTCTTCAATCGTGATGCCCTGCCGGGTAGTGCCCTGCATGCGGATGGGCACATCCGTGCGATCAAAGTTGTGGTTTTCCGGGTGAAAACCCACATGCTGGCCCATGATCACGTTTTCGCCAATGGATATAAAACCAGAGCTGCCAATGAACGAATAAGCATCCACAGCTGAATTAGCGCCTATGCTGATGCCTTCACCCATGTCAGACACGGGCGCCCCGGCGAGAAAAGAGTAAGCGCCAATCTTTACATTGTCGCCAAGGACCAGCCCCTTTCGCATCAGCCCATCAATAATGACACCGCGCTCAAGCGTGACACCTTTTCCGAACCTAATCAGCGACGCGCCTCTTAAGTTGACGCCTTTCGCCATAAATACGGCAGCGAAACGGCGTTGCAGGAACAAAACCTTGAGGACACCGCGAATGAGCCACGTGCCCCGCCGCATCAGCAATCCCAGCAGAAGAGACAAGGGAATGCTTCGGTCCAGCGGGAACGGACGTCCTTTGATCCGGCCCGCAAGGGCTTCCACTGATTTGTAAAGAAACTCGCTCATCGGCAAGAGTTCCGGCAGGGGGCTTGAAATCGCGCCAGCTCGCGCCCGGGCATTGTCACTGGGCGAGGTTCTCCGGAAGAGGGGTCCAGCAGCCGTTCCAGACGCCCCGGTAGAGGGCTGCCGCCCGCCGGAAATCGGCCTGTTTCAGCGACCTAAGCGTGACATAGCCCACATACGTGGTCATGGAGAATGCAAACAGCGGCGCCAGGTGGAAAGGCAGATGCTTGCGCGCGCACAGCACCGCATTCCTCATGTTGTAGAACTCGCGGTTGGCGAGGCCCCAACCCTTCTTGGTATCGAAGGAATCCCTATGCCAGATGACCGATGCGGGAACATACATGGCCTTGTATCCTGCTTCAATGGCACGCACCGACCAGTCTACGTCTTCATAGCTCAGAAAGAAGATGTCATCGAGCAAGCCAACCTTGCGCGCTACCTCTGACTTGACCAGCAGGGCGCATCCGGTGACAAACGAAACCTCCTGTGTCTGGTCGTAACTTCCGTCATCGCGCTTGCGTAAGCCAAAATGAATGGGAAAGGTCTTCCAGCGGATATATTTACCACCCGCATACCAGAGTTTGTCCGCGGGCTCGTAATAGTAAATCTTGGGGTTTACCATGCCGATGCGGCTATCGCTTTCAGCCACTCGAACCAGTTCGGAAAGAAAAGTTGGCGCTACAATCGTGTCATTGTTGAGCAACAGCAGATAATCTGTACCGCGGGCGAGAGCATCCCGCATGCCAACGTTATTTCCGCCGGTAAAGCCCAGGTTCTTCTCGTTTCGGATAAGCCTGATTTCCGGAAACTCCTGTGCCAGCTTCTGAGCGGCGGAGGCATCGATGGATCCGTTATCCACCAGGATAATCTCAAAAGCGGGATAGTCAATTTTTTGGAGAGAGATCAGGCAGTCGCGAGTAACATCGTAGCTGTTCCAGGTGAGGATAATGATGCTTACTTTCGGCTGGCGGCGTAACGTATTTTCCGTATGCATCTTTTACGTATGCGTCCCCGTCAAAATCTTCTGGCAAGACAGGCCACCCAATTAATATTAAACCGTGTGATTAACTGAGGCTCCCCTAATCCAAATATTGCCGAGTGAGATCACCACAGGAGAAAGTGCTCACGTGAGCAGTAGTTTAACACTAATGGATTTGGAATGAGAAACATGGGGGCGTGGCGCACTTGCAGCCGGCGACCAGCCAGACGTTCACCCGAGCCGGGACAGAACCTTCTCTGAAACGTTGGCGCCGCAGATCACAACGACAACTCTTTTTCCACGATAGTTCTCCGTTTCTTTAATGAGTGCCGCAACTGCAACCGCGGCCGCACCTTCAATCACCCAACCCTTGAGCGCACGGACCCGCTGCATGGCGCTAAGTATCTCCTCCTCAGAGACGAGCACGGAACGATCAATTACCTTTGAGCAAATATCAAGCGTCACGGATCCAGGCTCCAGTCCGCCTGCTGTGCTTTCTGAAAGCGTAGGCTGTTCAGGAAAATCCAGAATTTGGCCTGCCTTGATCGACTCATGAAGCACGCGTGAGTTTTGCGGCCAGCATCCAACCATTTCTGTCTGAGGCGAAGCGAATTTTACATGAGCGCCAATCCCCCCAATCAGTCCGCCTCCGCCAACCGAGACAAATAAAGCGTCCATCGGCGGAAGCTGCCGCATTAACTCGACGGCGATGGTGCCTTGCCCGGCCATGACTTGAATATCGTTATATGGCGAGATAAAGACTTTTCCCTGCTGAGCGGCGGCGGCACGCGCGGCAAGTTCTGCCTCAAGCGGGTCATTTCCTGCACGTTGAATTCGGGCGCCGTATTCCTCAATGCGCCGCGCTTTGGAGGGCGATACGTGCGATGAGACGTAGACTTCGGCGGCGATAGCCGCACGCCGAGCTGCAGCCGCCACGGCCAATCCATGGTTGCCGTTAGAGGCGGCAATTGCGCCTGCAGCCGCCTCAGCAGGCGAAAGAGAAAGGACCTTGTTGCTGGCGCCACGAAGCTTGAATGAGCCAGTGGTCTGCAGGTTCTCTAGTTTGAAGAAAACTTCAATGCCATCGGGCAGCAAACCAGCAACTCGCTCGACCGGGGTTTCAATGACTGCCGACCGGATCCTTCCGGCAGCTTCTGTGACCTGCTGTGCCAGCGTGGCGATTGATACCGGCACATTATTGTATGACGGTTGAGAATCCTGCTTCATCCAGCTATTTTGACACGGGCTGTAGATTATTTCTGAAGTGACTTCAGATACTCAACCACATTGTGCAAACGCACTTCGCCGTAGTCGCGGTCCTCGTCCACTTGATGGAAGATTGGCCCCCAAATTGGCATTTCCCGGGAACCGTGTGCCAGGATATCCGCTTGATCTCCCATAACGATCTTGGTTATACGTTTCAGCGGAAAGACACCTCTGCTTCTTTGCGTCATGGTAGTGAGATCCGGCATTTTTGTGGAGAGCGCGGGAGCTACGGGGCCGTTTCCTGTGCCGTCTAGTCCGTGGCAGGAAGCACAGTGAGCGCGGTAGATATCCACGCCTTTGAGCGAGTGCACCAAGCGGGTGGGAGTTTGATCTGGAGCCCGTTTGTGCTTGTCGTCAAGCGCCGTGGTTGCTGCCGCCGCAAAAAGTCCCCCGATAAGGACAGCTCCCTGCAGGCCTATCAGATAGAAACCAACTTTGCTCGTTTTCACGGTCCGGGCTCCTTTCATCGCGTGCTGAATGCTCATGCCATTCGCGCACCGGCATGCACTTTCAATCCTAACGAGCGGGCGATTGGGTCACCGTGATGAATGTCACATATGCCGGGAGGGAACCCCGTGCGGCCGGTCATGCGATTGAAGGAGGCCGAGGCCAGAAACTGATTGCGCTGTTAGGTCACAGCTTTGAGTGATGGAGATCACAGGGTGACCATGGCATTGCGGTGTAAGTTGATGCTCAGGAGAAAAAGGACCGTGGTTTCGCAATGCGCAAATCCCAGATGCCAGGAGCCCTTTCTCTACCTGCGAGGCGGCAAGCTTTTTGCAGTGCCGCGGAGGAATGGCCCGGCGAGCCATGCAACGATTGAGTGCTTCTGGCTTTGCCAAAACTGCGCGGAAAGCATGATATTTGAGTTTGCTCAGGGCGATCAACATCCCACGTTGGTTTCGCGCCATCTGTTTGGCGAAAGCCTCCGCCAGCTTGAATACAAACTTTAGCTTGAGATTTCAGTCCGTCCAGTCCGCGATGAATATATTTGTTTCATGAGGCGCGGTGCCATTGCGGTTGGAGGCCCAGACAAGCTTTTTGCCGTCTGAGGTGAACATGGGGAATGAATCGAAGTCTGGGTGAAACGTGATTCGTTCCTGGCCCGTTCCATCCACATTAATCAGATAGAGGTCAAAGTCGCGTGCGTTTTTAGGATCGGCCACGTTGGAAGCGAAGATGATGCGTTTGCCGTCAGGCAGAAAAAATGGAGCAAAATTCGCTGCTCCATTGTGCGTGACCTGCTGTTTGTTCTTTCCATCCACATCCATCACCCAGATTTCCAGATTACCGGGCCGGATGAGGCCCTGGGCGAGAAGAGACTTGTAGTCCGCAATCTCCTGCGGTGTTTTGGGATGCTCCGCGCGGTATACGACCTTCTTGCCGTTATAGGACAGGAATGGGCCTCCGTCATAGCCGAGTTCATGAGTCAACTGGCGGACATGGCTTCCATCGGCGTCCATGGCATAAATATCCAAATCGCCATTACGCATGGACGTGAATACGATTGTTTTTCCGTCGCGGCTGATGGTGGCTTCAGCGTCGTATCCGGGCGTTTGGGTCAGCTGGTGCAGATTGCTGCCGTCGGGTTTGGCTGTGTAGATGTCGTACGTGGAATAGATGGGCCAGACGTAACCTTTGGAATAATCAGGTTTGGGCGGGCATTCAGCAGCAGCCGAGTGCGTGGATGAAAAGAGAATCCTGTCCCCGGCAGGGAAGAAGTAACTGCAAGTTGTTCGTCCCTTGCCAGTGCTCACCAGTTTTGGCTGTGCGGGCTTTCCGTCCGACGTTGTGACAGGAATAGTGTAGATCTGGTCGCACGGCACGTCACCGCCCTGATGCTGGAAAATCAACTGGCGATCGTCAGCGGAGAAGTATGCTTCGGCATTTTGTCCGCCGAATGTAAGCTGGCGCACATTGCGCAGGTGTTTTTCTTCAGGAAGAACAAGCGACCCAGGTTTTGCGGGAGTCCCGGCCTGTTGAGCGCGCGCGATCACCAACAGCGCTGTAGAGAGCGCCAGTGCCATTCCTATTGAAACCACCCTTCGCCATTGACCAAATCTGAGCATAGAATTCCTCCGCATTACTATGTTTCTTCCAGGGAAATATTTTTTTAATGGAGCTACTTTCGCTGTTCCAATGTCACGCTGACGCTGAGCGGTTGCCCCTCGCGCATGACTTTTACTTCCACCACGTCGCCCACCTTGCTGCGGCGCAGTGCGTCAGTGAAGTCATAAAGGTTTTTGATAGGACGGTCGCCGAATTGAACAAGCACGTCTCCGCCTTTTAATCCTGCCTTGGCCGCCGGTGAGCCTGGCTTTACGTCAGAAAACTTCACCCCATTTTCCACCTGCCCAAAATCAGGGATGGAACCGAAATAAGGACCGTAGCCACTGCCGCTGCTGCCGGAGGATGACGGCTTATCTTCCACCACTGCAAGAAAGGTTGGGCGTTCGGGCGCGGAAGCAAGTTTCTCCGATATGTTCTGCACAAGGTCGAGCAGCCGCATCGCAGCTTCAGCATTGATTTTGTCCCAGGTGTCAGACGGCTTGTGATAGTCGGAGTGCAAGCCCGAGAAAAAGAAAAGCACGGGAATATGTTTTGTGACAAAAGAAGTGTGATCACTCGACGCTGGTCCGCCCGGCGAGTAGTCAATCTTGAACGTGGACTTGTTTTGTGCTTGCTCGAGCAGACCCTGAAACGTGGAGCCCGTGCCTACGTCGCCAATGTAAATCTTGTCATCCTTGATGCGGCCTATCATGTCCATATTCAGCATGGCTACAGCTTTCTCAAGGGGCCGTGTTGGCTCTTTCACCCATTCTGCTGAACCGAGCAAGCCCAGCTCTTCGCCGGCAAAAGAGGCAAACAGGATGCCACGGTGGAGTTTGCCTTTCATTGGGGCAAGGCGGCGCGCCAGTTCAAGTACGCCGGCAGTGCCGGAAGCATTGTCATCGGCGCCGGGATGAATCTGGCCAATCTGCGACGGAGCGAGCGAATCAAAGTTGCCGCGGCCCAGGTGATCGTAATGCGCGCCCAGAATTACGTATTCGTCAGTCTCGCCGGGAAGATAGGCAAGCACGTTGTTGACGGTAGCGCGGATGGTCTCAATGTCCACTTTCAGAGTGAGCCGAAGATTGTCAGGAAGCGAAAAAGAAGCCGGCTTGGTTGAGGTATTGATCTGGTTTTGCACCTCAGCCAGCGATTTGCCAGCCGCACGAAGCCATGAGTCCACAACCTCATTTTTTGCCTGCACCAGCAGAATTCCGCTGTTGACGGGACCGTGGATGCTGCCAAACTGCATTAACAAGTCTTCTTCACCATGGCCCAGGCTTCCATTGACGATCACCATTGCTTTTGCGCCGTGATTTCTGGCGTTGATCGCTTTAGTGATTAACTCAGAATGCTGTGTCAGGCCGATATTGCCGTGTTTGGCGGCAAAGCCGGAGGGCTCATAGCGCAGCACGACGACAATCTTGTCCTTAACGTCCAGGTCCTGGTAGTCGTCATAGCCAAACTCGCTGGCGGAAGCGCCATAGCCGGCAAAGACAACAGGACCGTGTGCCGTGCCAGAGGAGGAAAAGCTGAGAGGCCCAAAATCCTGATTGAGCTTGAGGGCAGTCTTGGCCGGTCCGTTCTGCACATGAAAAAAATTGTCCGCTTTCATCCGGGAGCCGGTGATAACGCTGAATGACTGAAAGTAAGATCCGCTGCCGGCAGGTTCCAGGCCAAGGCTCTTGTAACGCTGTTCGATCAAACGGGCTGCGAGAGTCAGTCCTTTGGTGCCATCGCCCCGCCCTTCCATCTGCGGCGCGGTCAGATGTTTCACGTCATCCAGGTAACGTTGGTCGACAGCCTGTTTTTGGGCGATCCCCGCAGAGCAAAGTACAAGAGCGAGCAGCCCCAGGATGGCAGGCATTTGTATGTGTTTCCTTGCCGAAAATGAGGTCGAGCCGTTGGGTCGTGAAAGCAGGTTTCGCATGGTGGGTGAATGCAAGCGTAAGCGGGAAGGCAAAGGCTGTCAATCCGTCTTATACGTAGCGCTTCGATGCTTTTTCAATTGAAAACGCTGTCCCAGGCACGAAGTATGAGATGGGGTCCTCTGAACCCGTCCATAAGCACACGCGGATGTGACGCAAGTCACAGCAATACAGTGACACTCGAATGAAACTTACGCTTATGAGAACTTCATACGCTACCTTACTCGCTGATACCTTGCCGCTGCCTTTTCGAGGGCGGGCTGAGGCCGGGATGATGCTCGCTGGCCGCCTGAAGACTTTTGCCGGGCAGAGCGATGTCATCGTGGTCGCCATTGCCAATGATGGTGTGCCGGTGGCTGCCCAGGTGGCCACTGCGTTGAACTTGCCTTTGACCGTGCAAGTTGTTCGCAACCTTGGCGTTCCCGGACAGGAAAACCTCACAATGGGCACCATTGCAACCGATGACGTAAGAATCCTGAATCAGGAAACCATTGACGCATTGCATATCCCCGCCAGGGTGGTCGATTGGAGGATTTTTTGCGAGACCCAGGAATTGATGCGCCGGGAGCGGATTTTTGTTCACGAACGCAAGGCGCCGGCATTGGCCGGGAAGACGGTCATCCTGGTAGACGATGGTATTTCCTCGGGTTCCCGCATGTTGGCGGCAATCCAGGCCATCCGGAAACAGGGAGCGCGGCACATTGTGGCGGCAGTTCCCGTAGCCGCTAAACAGAGCCTTGTCAGGCTTCGCGCCATCGCAGATCAGGTGGTTTGTCTGGTCGAGCCGAAATTGTTCTTCTCCATCAACCATTGGTATGAAAACTTTGAGCCTGTGGCCGATTGGGAAGTATGCCAGATTCTGGATGGCGTGCTGGATCACGTACACGAACTGGAAATGGCCTGAAGTTGCCTTGCGAGACGAGTAAGACGTAGTGGTTTGTCTTGTGGGAGAAAATTGTCAGAGCCGGGTAAGAATGGCCTGAAGCTTACGGTCAGCGGTGGGGAAGCGGCGACGAAGCCCATCAACCCAGCGGCGAGCCCACTTATACTCCACGGAGAGAACGGACAAGCCGATCAGCAGGAAAGGAACACCTGGCAGCATCGGCAACAACAGCCCGAGGATACCCAGCAAGAGCAGGGTCCAACCCGCAGCGATAAGAGACAGACGCTTTACCATTTCGCTTAAGTTGGATGCGAACGGAGGGCATTTGGATCCACCCGCTCTCTAAAATAGTTATCGGCTGGGGAGGAGCGAGGGTCGAAACGTATCTAATGTGACCTGAGGGGGTGTCTTGCACCGCAATTAATGTCCGCGGTGCTGGTTCACACGCGATCGCGCAGGTGCAGGCGGACCAGCCGGGCCGCAATTTTCCAGCTGTAGCGGAGAGGCAATTAGGGCCTTTACGGCGGACGTATATGTCATTGCCGGCTGGACCGGGCGGTAGCGTGAATCGCTCTCCTTGCGCATGAACCGGAACGAATTCAGGAAAAAGATCCGGCCTTTAACGTCAACATTCAAGGTGGTGATGCGCCACGTCCCCGGAGATAACTGGGTCTGAACAATTTCGTAAATGCCGCCTTTGGATAAACGTCCGAAGATGCCCCATCCGAAAGAGACGTCCTTCACCAGCTTGCCCTTGACCTGCACGATACGCTCCTGGACCGGCTCTATCAACACGGTCCCTTCCATGCCACGGTACATCTGGGTTTCCCGGTCTTTGGGAGAGAATTCTGGGTTGGGATAAAAATTAAAACGAAGCAGGTCCTTTTCCCATCCAACAAAGTCAAAGAAAAATGCCCTGGGAAAAGCCTGGACCATCCTGATGCGCCGCTCGGTTTCCGCTTTCTGGTCGCGTAGTTCGTTTTTTACGGCATCGCGATCAGACAAGAGCTTTTCCAGCCGATGCTCCTGTTTGCCCTGCTGGTCAGGCGTGAGCGGCTCGTCATGAAAGAATACGATCCTGTCCGCCCGGCCTTCCGCAGTCTCAATGACTGACCGTGTTTCTGTGCCCCAACCCCACTCCAGCCGCTCCTGAAACTGAAAAGGCGCTGGGCTTTCAAGCGCATGCAACTCATGCTCTGTTGCGCGCGATATCAGCTCGAGATGGTCGGCAGTAGCGGTACCTTTTTGGGTTTGCGCCAAGGCGGCAGAGGAAAAAAGAGCAGCGAAGAGTATGAGGGCAGAGATGGCGCGGTGGGCACTCCGGTGAGGCCGGGCAATTGTGCAGTCCCGCCAGTGACCGCAGGAGGGAGTTTGAACCACTGGGGGCGAAGTGGCCATCCCCGACATTGTAAGACACGCTGCCGTTATGTGCGCGGCTAGTATCTATTCTTTTAGTGCCGGGCGAATTGCAGTTGTAGATCATGAACCCTGAAAGACAGCGATGTTCAGGGTTGAACCGCTTGTTGAAGCGTGGCCTTCACGCGGATAGCCTGCAAGCTAGAGGAGTCCCAACCGCCGCCAAGCGCTTTGACCAGGCTCACGGATGTCACCAGCCGCTGGCCAAGAATTTGCGTAGCAAGGCGCTGCGTGTCCAATAAGTTTTGCTCTGCATTGATCACATCAAGGTAGGTGACGAGGCCCCCTGTGTACCTGTCATTGGCGATCTTCAGCGCACGCTGTGACGCGTCCACGGCCAGTTGCTGGCTTTCCGCGGCCTGCGCCAGCACGCGAAGCCCTGAAAGCGAGTCTTCAACTTCCTGAAAAGAGGAAAGGACTGTCTGACGGTAGTTGGCGACTGAAGCCCCATACGCTGACTTGGCAAAGTCCACCTGGGCGCGCCGGCGGCCGCCGCTGAGAACAGCTTCTGCAACGTTCGCGCCCAGCGCCCAGAACCCTGTGGAGGCGCTGATGATCTTGCTAATGTCGCTGCTTTCAAATCCTCCGCCGCCGGAAATGCTGATCCCCGGATAAAATGCGCTTTTAGCCACGCCGATCTGAGCGTTTTGTGCCGCCATCTGCCGTTCTGCCTGGGCTACATCCGGGCGGCGCTCGAGGACGTCAGATGGCACGCCGATTGGAACCTTCGGTGGCGCCAGCGCCAGCGGTTTCACGGGGATGCTGAAAGCCGAGGCGGGAACTCCCACCAGCGCGGCAATAGCATGCTCAAACTGGGCTCGTTGCCGGCGCAGGAGCGTGGCCTGTGTCTTGGTGGAGTTGAGCAGAGTTTCCTGCTGCGCCACGTCCAGCCCGGAGGCAATGCCGCCCGTGTGGCGGTTTTGCACCAGCTGTAATGACTTTGATTGATACTCCACGGAAGAATCGACGACGGCGATCTCAGCATCCAGCTCGCGCAGCGTGAAATAATCCACCGCCAGCTCAGAAGTGACCACAAGGCGGACGTTTTCCAGCCCAGCAGCGGAAGCCTGATATGCGGCATTTGCGGACTCCACACCGCGTCTGACGCCGCCAAAAACATCAGCTTCCCAGGTGAGATTGAAGGGGACCAGAAAATCATTGGCCGTAGACGGTGCAGCCAGCGGTATGCCTGAGGTTGTTGGCTTCCCAGCGGAGGTCCGTGCGCGTTGCGCGGCAATACCAGCGCCCAGATGCGGAAACAACCCTGACTGGCTGATGCGCGCGGAGGACCGTGCCTGCTCCAACTGGTTGCGCGCAATCTCGATTGTTTGGTTCGCCCTGAGTGCCTGGGCTTCATACTGGCTCAACTCATCGTCGGCGAAGGCCGTCCACCAGGCACCCTTCGCAATGGAATCTTTGGGATCGGCAGGGCGCCAGGGTGGTTGTTCCTTCCATGCAGGCGCTGTGGCCACGTCAGGGCGGTGATAGTTTGGCCCCACTGCACATCCGCCCAGAAATAACGCAAGCATCGCCGCGGAACACAGGCGCAAGAAACTCATCCTCACGATTGCGCTCCGCCTCCGCCCTTGATATTGACTTCCTGCCCTTCTTCCAGCGAGTCCGCAGGGTTGACCACGATCTGATCATTCGGATCAAGGCCGCCCAGAATTTCCACTTTTATGCCGAAGTCGCGGCCAATGGTGATCGCCTTTAAATGCACTTTATGGTCCGCGCCAACCACGGCCACGCGGGGGCCTTCCGGCCGAAAGAGCAGCGCATTTACGGGAATTGACATGCGCGTAATCGGGATGGGCACGGCGAAATGGACTTCCGCATACGAGCCAGGCAGCAGGTGGCCGTCGTGGTTCGGGACATCAATCTCCGTAAGCAGCGTGCGCGTTGCCGGATCAATAGAATCAGCGGTGCGGACTACTTTGCCGGCAAATTTTTGTCCTGGATACTCCCGCAGTTCGATGTAAGCCGGCAGCCCCACGCGGATGGAGGGAGCATTGGTCTGGGGCACGCTCACAAAAACGCGCAGAGGATCAACCTGAGCGACGTCAAAAAGCTCTTTGCCTGCGCCTGCGCTGCCAGCGGTAATCAGCGCACCCACGTCAGTGTTGCGGCGCGTGATCACGCCGGAAATTGGCGCATATACGCGCTTGAATGATTCCAGTTGCTGCAAGCGGCGTACATTGGCTTCCGCCGCTGCTGTGTTGGCCATCGCCTGCGTATAGGCACTGGCCTGCTGATCGGCTTCCTGCTGGGAAACAGAATCGGTCTTGCGCAAGTTGGCCCAGCGATCAGCCGTTGATTTGGCGAGTTGTAACTGCGCTTCAGTCTGCTGGCGAGCGGCCTGCGCCTGCAAGAGTTCCTGATCGATTTCAGGCGTATCGATCTCTGCCAGAAGTTCGCCTTTTTTCACGTGGCTGCCAATGTCACGGGTCCAGCGCAGCAGGTAGCCATTGGTTCTGGCGTAGATTGCGGATTCAACGTAAGCCTGTAACTGCGCCGGCAGAACGAGTTGGTCCGCGGCAGGTTCAGCGCTTGGCCTGGAGACGCTGACCGTCAGCACGGCGAGCCTTTCCGTCTCTTTGGCCAGCGCACCACGCTCGGTGATGCGTCGTACCAATGTGAAAGCACCTGCCACCATCAGAATCGCCAGCACAACCAAGGCGAGCAAGCCGCTCTTCCTGGCAGGCGGGACCTGGCGCTCCGGATTCGGATCGCTGCTCCTCGCCTGTGCTGGACTTTGTTGTTCCGTAAGCTGTGTCATATATAGTTTAAGTACCGGAATAAACCTCTTGCCGTGATTCAGCCCGGGCCGCCGCTTTCGCTTCTCTATGCCCGTGGAGCATGCTGAAAATTACAGGCACAAACAGCAATGTGGCAACTGTGGCAAAAATCAATCCGCCGATCACGGCGCGTCCCAGCGGGGCATTCTGCTCGCCGCCTTCTCCCATTCCCAGCGCCATCGGCACCATGCCAATAATCATGGCCAGCGCGGTCATGATCACGGGCCGCATACGCGTATAACCCGCTTCCATTGCTGCGTCCCAGGCCGTAAGCCCTTGCTGCATGCGCTCGCGCGCGAATGAAATTACCAGAATGCTGTTGGCTGTGGCCACGCCCATGCACATTACCGAGCCGGTCAGCGACGGCACGTTGAGCGTGGTATGAGTTAACAATAGCATCCAGACGATCCCAGCCAATGCGCCTGGAAGCGCCGTAATAATGATGAAGGGATCGAGCCAGGATTGAAAGTTGACCACAATCAGAAGGTAAACCAGCACAATCGACATCACCAGGCCAATGCCGAGGCCGACGAAAGAACTGGTCATGGTCTCGACTTGTCCGCGCACCTCGATGCGCGACCCTCTTGGCAGCTTCTTCTGAAAGTCGGCAACGATCTTTCGCGTATCCCGCGCCACCCCGCCCAGGTCGCGCCCTTGCACGCTGGCGTAAACGTCTATTACGGGCTGGATGTTGTAATGCGAAACCACGGCCGGCGTCACAGCCGGCGTGACCGTGGCCAGGTTCCCAAGCACCTGGGGCGCAGGCGCTCCAATCGCGGTGATCGACGTATTCATCAGGGCCTGGAGAGAATCCACACGGTACTCCGGCGTCTGCACGGCGACGTTATAGGTCACACCGTTTTCGCGGTTCAGCCAGAATGTGGGCGCCGTCTGGAAGCTGCCGCTCAATGAGACCAGCAGGTTCTGCGCGACGTCGCGCTGCTGTAACCCCACCTGCTGCGCGCGGGTGCGGTCAACATTCAACCTGAGCGCCGGTGAATTGATGAGCTGCTGGACGTGCACGTCGGTGGCGCCGGGGACATGACGCAACTGGTTGGCCATCTCCTGGGCCAACTGGTAGTTCTGGGCCTGGTTCTTGCCTACAAACTGAATGTCAATAGGTGAGGGAAGGCCGAAGTTCAGGATCTGCGTGACAATGTCCGCCGGCTGGAAGAAGAACTCAACCCCGGGAAACTGCCGCGGCAGGTCTTCGCGGAGCTGTTTCACGTAGTCTTCCGTCGGGCGATGTTTTTCCTGGTTCAGAGAAAACAGGATCTCGGCATCAGATGTGCCGATGCTGCCGGAAGTGCTGTAAGAATTATTGATGGAACTGTAGGCCAGCCCGATGTTATCTAAAACGGTGACCAGCTCATCTTTAGGAATCCTGGTCCGGACATAATTTTCGATTTCGTCACAGAGGCGCGCCGTTTCTTCAATCCTTAGCCCCGCGCGGCCGCGCACATGCATGCGGAAGATGCCAGCATCCACGCTGGGGAAGAAATCCTCGCCGAGGAAGAAGATCAGTCCCAGGGACAGGATGCAGAACGCCAGGAATGACGTGACGAACAGTCCGCGATGGTCCATGGCTGAGCGCAGGGTGCGATGGTATGCGTCACGAAGCTGTTCGAAACGCCCTTCAAACCAGATCTGAAGGCGTTTGAATGGAGCAAAGAAGCCGGTGCCGACCCTGAACTTGTCTTCATGCTCATGGTTCTTCAGCAGGTACATCACCAGTGTGGGAACCAATGTGCGTGAAAGCAGGTAAGACGCCATCATGGCAAAGACCACGGCTTCCGCCAGCGGAACGAACAGGAATTTTGCCGTACCGGTCAGGAAGAACATGGGCACAAACACAATGCAGATGCATAGCGTAGAAACGAAGGCGGGTACGGCGATCTGCGAAGCGCCATCCAGAATGGCCGGCGTGAGCTGCTTGCCCATGGCCAGATGGCGATCGATATTTTCAATTGTGACGGTGGCGTCATCCACCAGGATGCCGACGGCCAGCGCCAGCCCTCCAAGGGTCATGATATTGAGGCTCTCCCCCAGGGCACTCAGGGCAATGATCGAGCAGAGAATCGAAAGCGGAATGGAGACCGCGATAATCAAGGTGTTGCGCCAGTTTCCCAGGAACAGGAGGATCATGAGCCCGGTGAGGCAGGCTGCGATCAGGGCTTCTCGCAGCACGCCGTTGATGGAGGCGCGCACAAAGAGCGACTGATCAAAAAGCAGCTTCATGTCGACGTCCTGCGGCAAAGTGGGAACGACGCGCTTCAGCGTTTCTTTGACGTTATTGACAATGTCCAGCGTGGAAGCCCCGCCGTTTTTCATCACGGTCAGCAGCGTGCCGCGAAGTCCGTCGGCGCGCACCACGTTGGTCTGGGGCGAGAAGCCGTCGCGTACGTGCGCCACATCGCGGATATAGGTGGTGGCGCCGTTCTGCGTCTTCACCGGCAGGGCATTGATTTCCGCAATCGTGTCAGGACTGCCGTTCATCGAGACCTGGTATTGCAAAGCGCCGATCTTGGCTGTGCCCGAGGGAAGGATCAGGTTCTGCGCGCTGATCGCGTTCACCACGTCGACCGGGGTGAGTCTTTTGCCCTGCAAGGCGGCGGTATCGAGGTCCACCGCTACCACGCGCTGCTTGCCGCCATACGGGAAGGGAATTGCTGCGCCGCTGATAGTCGTCATCTGCGGGCGAATGAAATTCACAGAGAGGTCATTCAATGCCTGCTCCGGAAGCGTCTTGCTGCTAATGCCGACCTGCACAATGGGAACGCTGGAGGCCGAGTAAACAATAATGAGTGGGGGATTAGTCCCCTGCGGCAGGTTCCGCACCGCCGTCTGGGAAATCGCCGTGACCTGGGACAGGGCGGTTTGCAGGTTGGCCGTGGGATGAAAGAACACCTTGGTGATGGCGCGGCCATCCATGGCCTGCGTCTCCGTATGCTCAATGTCATTCACGGTTGTGGTCAGGCCGCGCTCCGTATTGCCAACGATGCGGTCCGCCATCTCCTGGGCTGACAAGCCCTGGAACTGCCAGATGATGCTGATGACTGGAATATTGATTTCAGGAAAGATATCGACCGGAGTGCGGATGATGACAACGGGGCTAAGTATCAGGATCAGCAGTGCCATCACGACGAAGGTGTAGGGCCTCTGTAAGGCAAGGCGAACTATCCACATCTGCTAGTCCTTTGGAATGAGCCGGATTCAGCGCGATTCTGGCGGCACGGCAAACGTTTCTCAATAACCATAATTGACGCCGAAAACGGCCCTAAGATTCAGCATCGATTATAGTTCAGCGCTAATTTACCTTCCTGAAGATTCGCGAAGATTGTGTTAAGACTTCTTTACGGAGCATTTACGGAGCAGTGACGGATTGCCGGTTTCAAGCGGGCCTTCAGCTTTCTCCATACACCGGAATGGCTGCGCCATGCACTACTTTGGCCTCATCGCTGCATAGGAACAGAATGACCTGCGCGATCTGCTCCGGTTTGGGCCACTTGGAGAAGTCAGCATTGGGCATGGCTTTGCGGTTGGGTTCCGTATCGATAATGCTGGGCAGCACTGAGTTCACGCGCACGCCGGACCCTTTTACGTCCTGGGCAAGCGAATCGAAAAGTGCCAGCGTGGCCGCTTTGGAAGCTGCGTAGGCTGAGGCGCCGGCAGCATGGTCCAGCGCGGCTTTTGACGCGATGTTTATGATGGCGCCACTTTTTTGCCGCAACATTGCCGGAACCACGGTGCGCGCCAGGTTATAGCCCGCATGCAGATTTAGGGTCAGCATCAACTGGTAGGTCTTCGGCGCGGTTTCCCAGAGCGCCTTCCCCCCGGCAAAGCCGCCAATGGCATTTACCAGAATATCCAGATGGCCATGGCGGGCGGTAATACCGTCCACGAGCGCGCGGCAGGCGGTTTCGTCGGTGGCATCCAGCGGCAGAAGTTCCAGGTGCGGCGTGGGACCAACAACGTCTTTCAACGCGTCCGATTCGTCCTTCTTGATATAGGTGGCGATCACGGATGCGCCTTCATGCAGCAGGGCGAGCGTTACAGCCCGGCCCAGACCGCCGGTGCCACCGGTAACCAAAGCGACTTTTCCACTGAATTTGCTGGTCATGTGCGCCTCCCATTTGAAATTTTACACTTCAAGTCACACATCCGAAAGTGTAGAATAGCTTTAGCTAAAAAGGAATTTTATGCCAACAAATTTAGCCATCGATGATCGTCTGATTGCGGAAGCCCAAAAGGTTGGGCATCATCGGACCAAGAAAGAAGCTGTCACTGCCGCGCTCGATGAATACATCCGAAAACGAAAACAGCTGGATATCATTCAGATGTTCGGAAAAGTTGATTTTGACGAAAAATATGATTACAAGCGCGAGCGCGAACGGAAACCCAAGCAGCGATGAGGGTCCTAGTCGATACATCCATTTGGTCACTTGCTCTTCGTCGTAAATCCTCAGACTTGAGCTCCGGCCAGCAGGCTTTGGTACACCAGTTGCGTAGTTTGATTCAAGAAGACCGAGTGCAACTTCCTGGCGTGGTACGCCAGGAAGTACTTTCAGGTATAAGGCATCCGGAGCAGTTTGAAAAAATACGAGCGTTTCTTCGGCCATTTCCTGATGAACCCTTGGACATTGAAGATTATGAAATGGCGGCACAGGCGAATAATACCTGTCGCACTAAAGGCGTGGCATTATCCGCCGTGGATGCATTAATCTGTGCCATCGCTCTGCGTAAAGATTTACCGATATTCACAACAGATATCGACTTCAAACATTACGCGCGGGTTTTAGCGCTTAAATTGTACCCGCACGGGCCTATCAGCTAAGGCCATTCTGAATCAATACCATTCCGGTCTTGTATTCCTCCAGCCTACCCGGTAAACTAATACTGGATTGGTATTGTATTCAGCTCTGGGCCTGTCTGTGCCGGAGCGCATGCTTCGAATGTTCAGATTAAACAAATTGACGGACTACGGTATTGTGCTCATGGCGCATGTGGCGCGCAGTCCTGAAGAGACGCCGCACACGGCGCGCAGCCTGGCCAAAGAGACCAGGTTGCCGCTGCCCACGGTGGGCAAGATTTTGCGCCAGCTTTCTGAGCGCGGTCTTCTGAGCTCGCACCGCGGTACCAAGGGCGGTTACAACCTGGCCCGCGAAGCCCGTTCCATCACGGTGGCCGAAATTATTCTGGCTCTGGAAGGCCCAATCGGTTTTACCGAATGCAGCGTATTTAAAGGGCTATGCAATATGGAACGCTCGTGCGCCATCAAGAGCAATTCGCAGATCATCGGCGACGCTCTGCGCGATGCGCTGGACCATGTCTCGCTGTCTGACCTGAACCATAAGATGGCGCATCATGAGCGCAAGCACGAACAGGAACACCTGGTTTCCTCGATTCAACCGGCAAGCACCGTGGCAGAAGGAGTGAGATGAGCAGCACAGTCAATCAGATCAATGACCTCACACAGCAGGAATACAAGTGGGGATTTGTCACCTCAATCGACGAAGACCGCCTTCCCCCGGGGCTTAATGAGGAGATCGTCCGCGCGATCGCTGCCAAGAAGGGTGAGCCGGAGTTCATGGTGGAGTGGCGTCTGAAGGCCTATCGCCACTGGGCTTCGCTCGAGCAGAAGCACGCCGAGCCCACGTGGGCCAATGTGAAATATCCACCCATCGATTATCAGGCGCTTTCCTATTACTCGGCGCCCAAGCAGAAAAAAGAGCTCAAGAGCCTGGACGAAGTTGACCCGGAAATCCTCGACACCTATTCCAAGCTGGGCATTCCGCTGCATGAGCAAAAGCTGCTTGCCGGAGTGGCCGTGGATGCCGTCTTTGACAGCGTCTCCGTGGCTACAACGTTCAAAGCCAAGCTGGCCGAAGTTGGCGTGATTTTCTGCTCGTTCTCTGAAGCGGTCAAGAACCATCCTGAGCTGGTGAAGAAGTATCTCGGTTCGGTGGTTCCGTATACCGACAATTTTTTTGCCACGCTGAACTCTGCGGTCTTTAGTGACGGTTCATTCGTCTATGTCCCCAAGGGCGTTCGCTGCCCCATGGAGCTGTCGACCTACTTCCGCATCAATGCGCAGAATACCGGACAGTTTGAGCGCACCCTGATCATCGCCGACGAAGGTGCTCACGTCAGCTACCTGGAAGGCTGCACAGCGCCGATTCGCGATGAGAACCAGCTCCACGCGGCCGTGGTTGAGCTGATTGCGCATGACAACGCGACCATCAAATACTCGACCGTCCAGAACTGGTATCCCGGCGACAAGGAAGGCAAGGGCGGAATTTACAACTTCGTTACCAAGCGCGGTAAGGCGCTGGGCAAGAACTCCAAAATTTCCTGGACGCAGGTTGAAACCGGCTCAGCCATCACCTGGAAGTACCCGAGCTGCATCCTTCAGGGTGACAACTCTGTAGGCGAGTTCTACTCCGTGGCGCTGACCAATAACTATCAGCAGGCCGATACCGGCACCAAGATGATCCACATCGGCAAGAACACCAAGAGCACGGTGGTGTCTAAAGGCATTTCTGCCGGCCACGGCCAAAACACCTATCGCGGCATGGTGAAGATACTGAAGGGTGCGACGGGCGCGCGTAATTACACGCAGTGTGACTCGCTCCTGATCGGCGACAAATGCGGCGCGCATACCTTCCCGTATATCGAAGTCAAGAACGCAAGCGCGCGCATGGAGCATGAAGCGTCAACCTCGAAAATCGGCGAAGACCAGATTTTCTACTTGCAGCAGCGTGGTATCTCCAAGGAAGAGGCTGTCAGCATGATCATCAATGGCTTTTGCAAAGCGGTATTCAAAGAACTGCCTATGGAGTTTGCCGTGGAAGCGCAGAAATTACTCAGCATCAGTCTTGAGGGGAGTGTTGGATAAACGATGAGTCTGCTCGAAATTAAAAACCTGCACGCAAGCGTGAATGGCAACGAGATTCTGAAGGGAATCGATCTCACGGTAAACCCCGGTGAGGTGCATTCCATCATGGGGCCCAACGGTTCCGGTAAGAGCACTCTTGCCCAGGTGCTGGCGCGCCGTGAGAGCTATGAAGTCACCGGTGGCTCCATCACCTTTGACGGCAAAGACCTGCTGGAGATGAAGCCGGAAGACGCAGCCTGTGAAGGGCTGTTTATGGCGTTTCAGTATCCGGTGGAGATTCCCGGCATCAGCAACGCCTACTTTTTGCGCGCGGCGCTGAACGCTATCCGCAAATACCGCGGACAGGACGAAATGGATGCCATGGACTTTCTCCCGCTGCTCAAGGAAAAAATGCGCATGCTGGAAATGGACGAGCGCTTCCTGAACCGTCCAGTGAATGAAGGTTTTTCCGGCGGCGAGAAGAAGCGCAATGAGATTGTCCAGATGGCCGTGCTCGAACCCAAGCTCGCCGTACTCGATGAAACCGATTCCGGTCTCGACATTGACGCGCTGAAGATTGTGGCCAAGGGCGTAAACGCCATGCGCGATAAAAAGCGCAGCATGGTTCTGGTGACGCACTATCAGCGGCTGCTCGACTACATTGTGCCTGATTTTGTCCACGTGCTGGTCAATGGCAGGATCGTCAAATCCGGCGGACCCGAACTGGCGCTTGAGTTGGAGCAAAAGGGCTATAGCTGGACCGAGCCGGAGTTGGTAGGGAAGCGCTAGTTCAATACCGGCCAAACAAGCTGGTCTATGTGGGTGGAGCAGGGCTTTAATCCCTGCGTTGCGAGCAATTATTTTTTTGGCTTGAGCCGCTGCGGTAAGCCCCCAGCGGCTGAAGCCGATATGAGAGGCAGCTTGGCCGCAGGCTTAAAAAGCCTGCTCCACCCCGCCTTCCTGAAACGAATTTTAGAGGATTTACTTATCGTGATTACAGCAACCCAGGCTCCGGAAAAATACCAGGAAATCTTCGATCAGTTCGGCAGTCGCGTTGCGGCCCAGCCGCGCTGGCTGCAATCTTTGCGGCAAGAGGCCTTTGCCCGTTTCGCTGAAACCGGCTTCCCCACCACGCATGACGAAGACTGGCGCTTCACTAACGTGGCGGCAGTCAGCAAGACGGCTTTTGAACTGGCCGGGCTTGAGCACGTTAAGCAGGAACAGTTGGAGCCGTTTGGCGTATCGCAATTCGCTTCTCGTCTGGTATTCGTCAACGGACTCTTCTCGGCGGACCTATCCACTCTTGCCGCGATGCCCGCAGGCGTACAGGTTGGGAGCCTGGCCGCACAGCTAAAAAATGATCCTGCAAGCGTAGAGCCTCACCTCGGCCGTTATTTGAATTTCCAACGCGATCCTTTCGCCGCGCTCAATACCGCATTTGTTGAAGACGGTATTTGTATTGCGGTCCCGGAAAGCGTGGTGGTTAAAGCGCCAATCTATGTATTGTTCGTGACCGTTCCCGGCAGCACGCCAACCATGAACCATCCGCGCAACCTCATCATTGCTGGAAAGAGCAGCCAGGTCACGGTGGTGGAGGACTACGTTTCTCTGGGCGAAGGCGCCACGTTCTCAAACGCTGCCACTGAACTTATCGCCGCAGACAATGCCAATGTGTCGCACTATATGATCGTCCGCGAAGGCGATGCGGCGTACAACTTCTCCACCTTACGCATCCAGCAGGGCCGCAGCGCCAACGTGGCCACGCATTCGCTGCTGTTGAGCGGAGCACTGGTCCGCAACAATGTGCATCCCGTTCTGGCAGGCGAGGGAAGTGAGTGCCTGATTAACGGTCTTTTCATGGCCAATGGCCGCCAGCACATGGACAACTACATGCTGGTGGAACATGCCAGCCCGCATTGTGACAGCCGACAGTTTTATAACGGCATTTTGAACGGGCAGTCGCATGGCGTGTTTCATGGGCGCATCATTGTGCACAAGGACGCGCAAAAGACTGACGCCAAGCAGACCAATCGCAACCTGCTGCTTTCTGACGAGGCGCAGATTGACACCAAACCTCAGCTTGAAATTTACGCGGATGATGTGAAGTGCACCCACGGCGCCACCATTGGTCGCTTTGATGACAACGCGCTGTTTTATCTTCGCTCCCGCGGTCTTGCTGAAGCCGCGGCCCGCCATGTGCTGCTGCTGGCATTCGCCAACGAGTGCCTCGACCGCATGAGCTCTCAGCAGGTCCGCGATCATCTGGAGAAGCTGGTAGTTGCAGGTATGCCAGAAGCCGCCAGGTTCGAAGGTGAACGGTCACCTGAAGGAGCGGAGCGGAATTTGGAGGAAGTGGGATGAGCACCGTCGCAAAAACGCCCCATGAGATCCGGGCTGAACCAATGTTTGACGTGCACAAGATCCGCAGGGACTTTCCCATCCTGCATCAGCAGGTGCATGGCAAGCCACTCGTTTATCTGGATAATGCAGCCACCACGCAAAAGCCTCTGGCTGTGATTGAAGCCATCAGCAACTACTACCGCCATGACAACTCCAATATTCATCGTGGCGTGCACACGCTTTCAGAGCGGGCCACGGAAGCGTATGAAAAAGTTCGGGCGGCAGCACAGAAGTTCCTGAACGCCGCCAGCTCGAAAGAGATCATCTTTGTTCGCGGCACCACAGAAGCCATTAACCTGGTAGCCCAGACTTATGGCCGCAAGAATGTAAGCAGTGGCGATGAAGTTGTGATTACCGCCATGGAGCACCATTCCAACATTGTGCCGTGGCAGCTGCTTTGTGAAGAGAAGGGCGCCCGGCTGCGCGTTGCGCCCATCAATGATCGCGGTGAGCTGCTGCTGGAAGAATTTGAAAAGCTGCTAGGCCCGAAAACGAAAATCGTTGCCATCGGGCATCTTTCAAACGCTCTGGGAACGATCAACCCTGTGCGTGAGATTGTCCGCATGGCCCACGCCCGCAATATTCCTGTCCTAGTCGATGGAGCACAAGCCGCCCCGCGCATGCAGGTGGACGTACAGGAATTGGACTGCGACTTCTACGCGCTTTCCGGACACAAACTATACGGTCCCACCGGTATCGGCATTCTTTACGGGAAGATGGAATTGCTTGAAACCATGCCACCCTGGCAGGGCGGTGGTGACATGATTGCCTCCGTCACGTTTGAGAAGACCGTCTACAACCGGCTGCCGTACAAGTTTGAAGCCGGCACGCCCAATATTGCGGACACGATCGGTCTGGGAGCCGCTATCGAATACCTGAGCACTCTGGGACTGGAACAGATTGAGCAACACGAAGCCGGGCTGCTCAACTATGCCACGCAGGCGGTAGGCGCTATCCCCGGTGTGCGTCTGGTGGGCACTGCCAAAGAAAAAGCCGGTGTGCTTTCCTTTGTGATGGATGACATCCATCCCCATGACATCGGCACCATTCTTGATAGTGAAGGCATCGCCGTGCGCACGGGGCACCATTGTGCCCAGCCGGTAATGCAGCGTTTCAACATCCCCGCTACCGCGCGCGCTTCCCTTGGTCTTTACAACACGCGCCAGGAGATTGACGCGCTGGTGGCCGGGATCTACAAGGTGCAAGAGGTAATGGGTTAATGTCTGAGCTGCGTGAGCTATATCAGGAAGTGATTCTGGAGCATAGCAAGAAGCCCCGGAACTACCGCGTGCTTGAGACCGCAAACCACAAGGCGGAGGGATTCAACCCGCTGTGTGGCGATCATTTCACCGTTTATCTGGATGTAAAGGACGGGGCGATCAGCGATATAGGATTTCAGGGGAGCGGCTGTGCTATTTCCAAAGCTTCAGCTTCCATGATGACGCAGACGCTCAAAGGCAAGACCACCGGCGAAGCGGAAGGAATTTTTTCGAAATTTCATGACCTGGTAACGGGACAGGCTGCCGGCAGTGGAGAAGACCTGGGGAAGCTGGCGGTGTTCGCCGGCGTTTCCGAGTTCCCACTCCGGGTAAAATGCGCGACCCTGGCTTGGCATGCTCTGCGTGCGGCTTTGTATGGTGAAGAGCAGGCAATTTCTACCGAATAAATTCAGCCAATGGCAATGAATGAACAAATCGTCCTCACGCGTGACGCTGACGCCACCCAGATCCCGAGTGGCATACCTCACCGTCTTACCGCCGGATCCACAGTCCGCCTGATGCAGGCCCTTGGCGGCAGTTACACGGTAATGACAGACATGGGGTATATGGTCCGGGTTGACGCTCACGATGCGGATGCATTGGGACTCACGCCATCTGCCGCCGTGGCAGAGGCGCCGCAGGAGTTCAGTGAAAAGCTGGTTTGGGACCAACTGCGAACTGTCTATGACCCGGAGATCCCGGTCAATGTGGTTGATCTTGGGCTGATTTACGACTGCCAGATCGCCCCGCTGGCCGAAGGGAACAAGATTGATCTCAAAATGACGATGACTGCGCCGGGTTGCGGCATGGCTGACGTGCTCAAGGCAGACATCCAGCGTAAGCTCTCAAGATTGCCCAGTGTGAAGGAAACCAACGTGGAAGTGGTATTTGAACCGCCCTGGCATCCGGGCAAGATGAGTGAAGCAGCCAGGTTGCAACTGGGTCTGGATGTAGAAAGCTCACCCTTTCCAATGCATTAAGAAAAGACGCGGGAGAACGTGCTAAATCCCCACTCGCCCCCCCGCTCTTTTTCCCTGCTGGATCCAACTCCTTAGCTGGTCTAACAGAAAGCGGATGAGTTTGGAACACCAATCGCTTCCGCCATTGGGCGGACGATGGTGCTATCCAGAAACCCTGAAAAACGCGGCCGCTATCTCATATAGTGGCGCCCGAACTCATAAAAAATATAACTTGCTGCGGGAATTCTCTGGTTTAAGTGCAATTTTGTTAGAAACTCTAAAGCTTTCAGGCTCCCAGGATCACACTATACCAGCTTGGCGCGATGTATGTTAACCAAAATAAAATCAATAACTTAAAGATGGCCTCCAAGCCGTGCGAGGCGAAGCTCCAGCGGAGCAAAATCTTGTATAGGGTGTCCATCATGCTATATTTTTTTCAACTCGCCGGGGAAATTCCGGGCGGGAGGCGCCGCAAGCGCTGTTCGTGCCCAACTGGTTAAGGACAATGCCGCACAAGTTGCCCCAAATCGTGCTCATCCTGATGGTGTTGATGGCGGTCTTTTCGCCATTCATGCAATTGGATAGCTGGGACAGGTTCCCAGTCGCCACGGGCGATATTGAATTGCAGATCATTTCTGTACTGTTTGAGACAGGAATGTTTTTTGTCATTGTCGGGCTACTTAAGCTTTTTCCCGCCCTCCTCTGTTCCAGCCGCCGGCCACCTGTGATGACATTTGCCGGACTGGTTCGTGACATCGTTCCTCGTGAAACAGACCTCTTCTGTTTCGCCGTTCCTCTGCGCATCTGATCCATTCCATTGCAGAAGTGTGTCCGCAAGAGATCAGCATTCAGCAAGACATATAAATCTCTTTTCTTTCACGGACGCAGATTCAGGCTGCGAGTTTCACTCATGTTCCAGCCTGCGGCAATTCAACTCTAGACAAAAGACAGGAATGGACCAATGAAATCCTCAGAGATGTACACACTCACGCCGGCTGCGGTGATTGCCGGTAGCCAGACGGCATTATTGAATGAAACGGAAATTGAACAATGTTTGTGTGGCGATGGCGCCGAGGTCAATGAAGACGAATGGCTCGTGCAGAGTTGTATTCAGGGCGACCAGCGCGCATGGGAAGAACTTATCGACAAATACAAGCGCTTGATTTTCTCGATTCCAATCAAGTATGGGGCTTCCTCTGCTGACGCCGCGGACGTCTTTCAGGCCGTCTGTATTGAAGTGTTGAACAGTCTTCCCCAGTTAAAGAATGTGCAATCGCTGCGATCATGGTTGATCACAGTCACGATTCGCCAGTCATACCGGTGGAAGAAGAAGCAGACGAACCACGTTGAACTGGACGCCATGGACCCCGAGGTTGTGGAAGGAATTGCCTTCACGCCCCCGGTGGAAACTCTGGCGCAGCTGGAGCAGGAGCAGATTGTCCGGGACGTGGTTGCCAAACTGCCTCCCCGGCACAGAGAACTGGTACAGATGCTTTTCTTTGAACAACCGCCACTGCCTTATTCTGAAGTGGCCACGCGTCTGGGGCTGGCAACGGGATCCATTGGATTCATCCGCGGCCGCTGCCTTGAGAAGCTGCGCAAGGCCCTGGTGGAATTCGGTTTTAACGGATAAGAGAATATGTGGAGAGGGCGCAACTGCAATGTTGTTGTTGCGCTCTCACAAACGTGAACAGGCTTTTACGGCAGTCAGGTCGCGCCGATACAGCTCCAGCGGATCAATGTGGGTCAACTCGCGCGATTGAACGTCTTTCTGTGAAACTTTCTGGGCGAATGTTGACACCAGAAAATGCAGGTCTTCCAGATTGAATGGCTGGGCAAGGAAGTCATTGGCGCCCGCAAGATATGCGGCCTGGATCTGTTCCGGACGATTTTTTTCGGTCATGAGGACGATGTAAGGGCGGGTTTTAAGCTCTACGGAACGTATCCACTGGCAGGCTGCGAGCCCGCTCATTTTGGGTAGCTCCCAATCCAGGATGCAGAGGTCCACGTGACCGGCCATCAGCATGGCGCAAGCCTGCTTTCCATCGCACGCCTCGATAACTTCCCAGCCCCAATGTTCAAGAGCGGTTTTTCTCACGTCGCAGAAATCCGCCCCAGCGCTTCCAATAAGGACCCTAAGCTTTCTCATTGCAACATCTCCAGTATTGCCGCGTCAGATTGCCGTCTTGAAATCCCGGCGGGTGGCGGTTGAAACTTGCTGAGCAAAGGGGAGAGTGTTAATGCAATACAGATCGTCTGGATTGGGCCAGGAGACGCCCTTGGCGGCATTCTTCCGGTAGACTGCCAGCACCGTTTTCAAATACTGGATGTCCTGCGCCAGGGTGGTATATGTACCGTTCGGTTTGCCGGCGCACATGGCCGTTTTCAAATAGCGAATGTCTTGTTCTATTTCGGCAGCTGCAGCAAGCCATTTCTGATCATCATCCATTGTGCCGTCTCCCGAGCTCTTGTGAATTACTTACTCGATTTCCAGTGCAATAATTACCCGACTTTGTTGGCGAATTTTCCGGGTCGGGATCGTCCCTGCGAGCTCAAAGCCATGATCTTGCAATGATTTACAGCTGCTTCGGCACCCTGGGTTGTTTTCCCCTCTTACTGCTATATAAGGGTGCAAAACCGCTCTGAAAATATAGAGTATGCAAGCATTGGGCCAGTGATATTGAAAATTTCCGTTTTGGGATTTAGGAGGGTCCAATTGCCGGAAAATAGGTGAGCTTGATTCACGTGATCGGCAGCGTGATGCGGATCCAGTTTCAGGGCGCACGGGCATCGGGCTTTGGCAATTCCTGCCCGTGAGCGGAAAGATCTCAGAGCATGGGCTGGACTCTGAGATCTTTGTGGGATGGACGCTATTCCGCGGGCCGTGCAGCAGGCGAGTCGTCATGAACGCTTCGCGGAATTGCAACTGTAGCTGGTGCCCGCTCTTATTCCCGAACAAAATCAATAAAACCGCGGTGAGGATCGGCGCAGGTCAGCTTGACGCGCAACTTGTCTCCTACGTCCACGCCCTGGCCATGCATCAGCATGCCCTCAACGTGAGGCTTGAGCACGCGAACGAAGGTCCCTTTTGGTCCCGCGCCAGTAACTATGGCATCAAACATCTGCCCGATCCTGCTGCTCATGCTGACAGCGGCAATCCGTTTGGACATGGACCGCTCAACTTTTCGTGCCGCGTCCTCTTTCACCGTGCAATTAGTTGCAATGGCTGCCAGCTCATCGTTAGCGTACGGGCTTTTCTGGCGGCTGAGTACGGCCTTGATCAGCCGTTGTGTGACCACGTCAGCAAAGCGCCGGTTCGGGGCGGTGGAGTGCGTGTAATCCTGCACGGCCAGACCAAAGTGTCCTGGTGAAGGCTGCCCCGGACGCTCCAGAACATACTCTCCTGGGCCCATGAGTTTGATCACGGCCAGCGAGAGGTCAGCAAAATGGTCAGGATCGGCGGTCTTGCGCATTTGCAAAAAATCGTTGAGCGCCTTGGAATCCGCCACGGCAGGCAGCTTGCCGCCTTGCTGCGCCGCCAGGGCCACGATCCGGTCCCAACGCTCCGGTGTCTTCACCACACGCCGGATGGAAGAAAGCCCGGCTTCTTCCAGAGTTCGAGCCACCACGCCGTTGGAGGCGATCATGAAGTCTTCAATCAGCTCGGTGGCACGGTTCTTCTCTTGCTTTTGCAGATCAATGATCTGGTCATTAAGAATGATCGGATGAATTTCCGCAGTTTCAACATTGAGCGCGCCGTGACGGTAGCGTTCATTTTTCAGCGCCTGCGCTACCTGGTCCTGTAACTTGAGCTGGGCCTGTAATTCGGCTGATGCAGCCACTTTGGCCGGCGCAGGCCCGCGCCCTTCCAGCCACGCCCCCACCCCGTTGTAAGCCAGCTGGGCCTTGTTAACTACAATGGCTCGATAAATCTGGTGCTTGCTGACATCGCCGTTGCCATCCACCACAAACTCAGTGACCATGCTGAGTTTCCCGTCCACTTCAAGCAATGATGTTGTGCCGGTGGAAAGGTCTTCCGGCAACATGGGAAAGTTGCGCACGCCGGTGTAGACCGTACAGGTTTCCTTGGCCGCATGCATGTCAATGGGCGAACTCTTAGGCACGAAGGAATCCACATCGGCAATCCCAACCATTATCTTGGTCGTGCCATCGGGCTGCTTCTCCGCATACTCAATCTGGTCAAGATCGCGCGACGTGTCATTGTCAATTGAGGACCAGAGCAGATGGCGCAGGTCGCGAATGTCCGCACTGGCGGAAGGTTGCTGCGGTTTGCTTTTTATCTGGGCAAGCTGCTGGCTGACCTCCGGTGGGAAGTCCGGCTCAAAACCGTTTTCCAGCATGATTTGTTTTGCCGCAGCTTGTAGATCGAAGTGGGTGAGGTTTGGATTATTCATAGATGGAAATGAAGGCAGAAAAGCTTAACACGAGGAGCCCGTGAGCACGACTGCAACGTGAAAACGAATTTTTACTGGAGATGTTTGCGCGCAAAATGAAAGGCCGCCTGCATGGCGGCCTTTGTAACGCAAAAAACTTCTATCGAGCAAACGTACCCACAAACGCGCTCCGCTTGTTGTGAAGCGTCCACGAGATGTTCAGGTCCTGGCCGCGATACTCGTCCGTCATCGCCACGGCTGGCATCGCGTGAGCGGTCTGTGTCAGCGGCTTGTAGAAAGTGTCTTCATTGCCGCACAGGTGGTCTTTGTCGCCGATGGCGCGGGTTTCCACCGTGACGACGTCGCCGGCCTGGAGACGTGCGCGCGTGCTGTGCTCACCCTGCGCTACTTCCATATCGATCCGTGAATCCACCACGCGGACAACATGGTGCAGCAGTTCGCCGCCCATCTCCTGGGCAAAGTTAATCAGCGCCTGGCGTTGTTCCGGCGTGGCCTGGCGGTCGACAATGAGCACTGACTTGGCGGGATAGGGCTTGCCGTAGGGATCGCCCAGCGTGGCTTGCGCTTTGATCGCCCCGACGATCGTCAGCCCGTCGAGTGAAACCCCGTCCCATTTGCCTTCGCCGATATGCCAGGCCACAATCGCCTCCTGGCCTGACGTGTTCATCTCGCCGTTGGCAAAACACTGGCCCACGTAGACATCAGCGCTGCGGGTTTCAAGATACTGGCCGCTGATCCGTGGCGTCTTCTGAGCAAACAGGGAAGTGGCAAAGAGAGAGAGTGCGATTAAGACCATCTTGCGCATGAGAAAAGCTCCAGCCAATATTCTAGTCCGATCAAAGAATTGTTTGAAGTTTTTTTGAGCGCTGATTGGCCTTCGGTCTTTTGCAGACAACTCACCCTGTCGCTCAAGCGTAGCGCAAGATAAATTTTTCTTTGCCCTGATTCGCGTTCCTTCGCGTAGATTCGCGGCCAGGATCTTCCTGATTTGCGTTCATCTGCGCAAACTGCGGCAATGTTATTGTTATCCCTACTTGCTGGCTCCGCAATGGCATCCGCGGTCGCCGGAACAGCAGTTTCCCGGTTCGGCCAACTGTCCATCCGGCCCGATACAGGTCTGGGTCATCGCGCACCAGAAGAGGCCGTCGCCAGAACGCGGGACGGTTGGATCAGGGTCTGACCAGATGTACTGGCTCTTCCAATGCAGCGCGGAGCACAGCCCCGCCCGATCAGTATTGAATCTCTCAGGTACGTTGCTCATGCTGCGCCTCCTTCTGATGCATCACGTGCAAGAGCGGCACGCGCCGGGGAACCCGCTGCCGCCAGAATAGCCCGTTTTACCGCCACGCGGGCCAGATGGATCTTGTGTTCATTGTGTCCCAGGCTTTTGGCTTTGGCTACAGCAGCTTCCGCTGCCTGATCTGCTGTGGCCGGAGTCACCGCCTTGCCTTGCAAGGCCTGTGCGGCCTCAGGGGAGACCCACGGAACAGGTGCGACATGGCCCATCACCACGCGGGCGCTTTGTACGGTGCTGGCGTTCATGGTCAGCGCGACGGCGGCGGTGGCGTATGGCCAGTCAAAAGCTTCCTTCTGGCGGACTTCATAGTGTGCCGCGCGGACTCCCGGAGCCGGGGGCACAATCACGTGTGTGATGAATTCGTCAGGCCGCAGATCATGCTCGCGTTCCTGGTCCGTCTTGGGGATGATAAAAAATTTCTCGACTGGAACTTCTCGTGTGCCGCGCGGGCCGGCGATCCGAACTTTCGCGTTGTAGGCAATCAGCACCGGGGCCACCGTCGACGGGCTCACAAAATAAGCTGGCCCATCATTGCCCAGAATAGCATGGTAGCGATTGTCGCCTTGAAGGACCATTGACTTGCCGTCTTTTTGCGCCAGCAGGCCGTGGCCGCTACGGAAATACCAGCAGCGCGGGCGCTGGCAAAGGTTCCCGCCGATGGTGGCCACATTGCGGATCTGCGGGCTGGCCGCGTCACCGGCTGCGGCAGCCAGCATGGGGTATTGATGCTGAATCTGGGCGGCAGAGCCGATCCTATCCAGCGTGACCAGCGTACCCAGTTGCAGGGCCCCGCCCTCATTGCTGATGGCATGCAGGCCATCCACCTGCTTGATGTTTACCAGCCGCTTCGGCGTGGTGATCTCATCTTTCATCAGGGAAAGCAGATCACTGCCGCCGGCCAGAATTTCCACCTCGCCCCAGCTCTTGCCGAGCAGGGCAGGCACCTGGTCTGTCTTGGTTGGACTGGCGTAATCAAACGGTCGCATTGCTGCCTCCTTTTAGAGCGGCCACCACGCGGTCCGGCGTAATCGGCAAGAAGGGAACTCGCACGCCAATGGCGTTGGCTACGGCGTTGCTGATCGCGGCCATTGGGCCAACGGTTGGTGGTTCGCCCAGGCCGATAGGCCCGCGCTCGTCATATCCTTTGCCGGTCATCATGTGCACAACCAATTCGCCCACGTCGCCGATGCCGGCCAGCCGGTAGAAATCCATGTTGGGATTGAGCATGTGCCCGGTATTCGGGTCCATGATTTTTTCTTCGTAGAGCGTGGTCGCGATACTCATAATCATGGCGCCGTAAACCTGGCTCTCTGCTGTTTTCATGCTGATGACCAGCCCGCAATCCTGCACGCAAACCATCTTGTTCATCTTCACGATGCCGGTTTCCATGTCCACGGAGACGTCGGCCATCACCGCACCGCCTACGCCGCTGGAAATCAGATCGCCTGGGCCGGGATTTTTGCCCAGCGTCTGGATAGGCTGCGTACCCAACCTGGCGCAGGCTTCCTTCCATGTCATGCTGCGAGATGGCGCCGATTTTACGCGGATGGTTCCGCGCACAGCTTCCAGCTCTTCAGGTTTTGCTTTCAGAGCGGAAGCTACTTTGGCGAAGAGCAGATCACGGGCATCGACCGCGGCGCGGCGCGTGGAAGAGCTTACGCCGCCGATGGTGGTGCTGCCGCCCGAGCCGCCAGACGATGGATATTGATTGTCGCCGATCTTCAGATCGATTTGATTGATAGGCAAACCCAGAGTTTCACCGGCAACAATCAGGATGGCTGTCCGCGTTCCCACGCCCAGGTCCTGCGTTCCCATCTTCATCTCCACTGAACCGGTAGGATGAATGGTAAGCGCGCAATTGCTCTCATGGCCTCGCCCACCCCAGGTATGAATCGCCAGCCCCAATCCACGTCCTGAGCCCTGTCCACGCGGATGCCAATTCTTCTTCCAGCCGATCAGGTCTGCGGCAATCATCAACTCATCGCGATAGGTGTCAGCGCGATGGAACGTGTCTTCCGCAGGGGCCGTAAGTTTGATGTTTTTAAGCATCAGCTCGAGCGGGTCCATGCCGAGCTTGGCAGCAAGGTCTTCAATGGCCCCCATGGTAATGAGGCAGCCCTGCGGGTGGTTGGGCGCGCGCCATGCGCGTGCCGGACCGATATTGGTGGCCACCGCGGTATGTTGCTTACGCTGATTGGGAATGTTCACCACATAGGGCATGGGTGGAGCCCCTCCTCCGCCCGGCCCTCCTGTGCCCCACGAGTCAGATTGCCACGCCGTAAGCGTGCCATCTTTTTTCGCGCCGACCTTTACTTTCGCAAACGCTGAAGGACGGCAGCCAGCCAGAGTGAGCTCAGCATCGCGCTCCAGCATCACTCGAACCGGCTTGCCGCCGACTTTTTTTGAGAGCTGCGCGGTGTAAGCGCCCCAGCGGTCAATGCCGAACTTACTGCCAAAGCCGCCGCCTACATGGTCCTGGTGCACATGGACGTTTGCTTCCGGAATTTTCAAAGACTGCGCGTATTGGCTGGCCAATCCCGAGACGTTTTGCGTGGAAATATGGGAGAAGAGATGATCGCTGTCAGTCCATTCCGCAATAGAGCCGTGGCTTTCCAGGCAGCAATGCGTGATTACCGGACAGCCATACATTCCTTCAGAAACCACTTCGGCTTCTTTAAATGCCGCGTCCGGATCGCCCTTTACCTGTTCCGATTCCTTGCGGAACGGCGAGTTCGTCGGCTGTGGCTGTTTAACTGGCGCGGCCTGCAACGCCTTGATGACGGTTTCGCTGACTTCGTTGTCCTTCATCCGCTGGGTCATCTCCGGCGTCAGTTGGAAGGCGAGTCCGCGTTTTTGCGCGGCAGCGATCACCTGATCATCCGGCGCGTCATTGTTGAACATCTGGAACAGGTCACGCGGGCTCAGGGGAGCGTTGTTCTCCGCAATGTTTTTGGGCTGCGTGAAATCGTCAACAAAATGCGGAAGCACCTCGTATTCGACTTTGACCAGGTGGGCGGCATCGGCGGCCGTGGGTTCGTCTACGGCGGCAATCACCACAATGTCATCGCCGGCCCAGTGAATTTCACTGCCTTTATCCTGGATGATATAAACGCCCTTCACTCCCGGCAGGTTTTCAGCAGCGGAGGTATCAATGCTTACAACCTTGGCGTGCGCGTGCGGGCTGCGCACCACCTTGCCGTAGAGCATTCCCGGACGATGAAGATCATAGGTGTACTTGGCGCGGCCTGAAACCTTGTCCGGGCCATCCACGCGCGAGATGCGCTTTCCAATCAGCGACCGCTGTTCCGCAGCGGGCCATCCGTATTTGGCATTGTCATCGGCCATGGATCAAGCTCCTTTCGTCTTTGCCGCCTGCATTACGGCGAGGCGCATTCCGGCGTAGGTGCCGCAACGGCAGAAGTTTCCACCCAGCCCGTGCTTAATCTGCTCCGGCGTGGGGTTGGGATGCTGGTCCAGGAATGCCTTGGTGGCCATCACAAAGCCCGGCGTGCAGAAGCCGCACTGCTGCGCGTCATTATCGACAAACGCTTTTTGTATGGGATGGAGATTGCCTGGTTCGCCCAGTCCTTCCACCGTTGTGATCTGGTGGCTCTGGGCGTCAATGGCCAGCACGGAGCAGGAGTAGACGGCCTTTCCATCCAGAAGTACAGTGCAGGCACCACAGGTACCGCGATCGCACACGCGTTTGGCGCCGGTCAGTTCAAACTGGTCGCGCAAAGCGTCAAGCAATGTGACCCGGGGCTCCAGTGAAGCATTGAGCTTCTTGCCATTCACATTGAGTGACACTGGGACCTTGCCCGGCCCCTGCGCCGCTACCTCGCCCTCAGCTAGCGCAAACGCGCTCACCTGGGTCACCAGCGGCACGGCAGCAGATACTCCGGAGATTTTCAGAAAATCACGTCTGGAAACTCCAGAGCTGGATGAAGAGGGCTTTTGGGATTTGCTGGGTTTATCGGTCTTTGCCGGCTTGTCAGGCAGATCGTCCACGGGATGCCTCCATGACTTCGCAATCGAAGGATAACGCGATACAGGAAACTGGAAATTGTAACTCCGCAAAAGGGAAATGTCTTGTCGACAAGGGTTTCACAGAAAAACAAAATAAAAACGAGAGACCTCTGCCGTGAGCAAACTATACTTACTCGTTTTCAGAAAATCACCATGACTCCACATTACAAACTTTGGCTCTTCATGCTGACGATCGCGAACGCCGTTTCGATAGCAGCGCAGGCCGGCAAGGCGGATGTTTGTCCGGGCGATGCAAACGAGTTCGCCGCCGTTCAGCTGAAAGCTGACGCAAAAGATCCAGTCGCGCAGACCGCTCTGGCTTCCTGCTATGACCGGGGGATGCATGTGCAGCCCGATGGCAAAGAATCCATACGCTTGCTCACAGAAGCGGCGGGCCAGGGCTACGCTCCAGCGCAATATGAAGTGGGCCGCATCTACCTTTATGGGCGCGGCGTGCCGATCGACTATGCCAAGGCGCTTTTGTGGGAACAGAAAGCAGCTGAGAAGGGTGATCCGAGGGCGCAGCGCGATCTTGCATTCATGTACGAGCGGGGTTTTGGAGTCCCCGCCGATCCCGTACAAGCTGCAAAGTGGAACCGCAAGGCCGCAGCGCAAGGGCATCCAGAAGCGCAGGCGCAGCTTGCGCGGGCGCTCGATGAAGGCGCCGGGGTCCGAAAGAACCCGGATGAAGCGCAACAGTTGTACGCGAAGGCAGCAAGACAGGAGCAGCCCAAGGCGCAGTTGGAGTTAGCGCGCAAGCTGGCCCAGAAGCCGGATTGCGCAGGGGCAATTCACTGGTACAAAGAAGCAGCCGCGCATGGGCAAACTGCGGCAATGTATGAACTCGGCAAATTTTATCTAACCAGCAAGTGCGGCGCGCACCGCATTCATGCTTTCACGTGGTTCAGCATCGGCGGCCGGTTTGGATCGGAGGAGAGCAAGGCAGAAGCCACGGAACTTGCGCGTAGGCTGACCCTCGGGCAGAAAAAGGGCGCTCAAATCGCCGCGGAGCAATGGATCAAGGATCACCCCGGCGTTGACAAGAATGAAGACGAAAAAGAAAAGGAGGAGCGATAAAGCTCCTCCTCAAAGGTCAGCGTAAGCTCAATCAGAACCAGCCTTGGCCGTTCGGATTCAGAGCGGCCTCAGAGAATGCTCTTGTGGCCGCCTTGCTATGGTTGTCAGCGTTTTGATGGAACGGCACCACCACGTAGTGGATCTCGCCGGCTTCCAGGTTGACGAAGTTGTGATAAGCCACGTAGTCGATGCCGCCCTGTAATCCGCCCAGGGTGGATTGGACTCCCGGAGCCAGAAAGACGACAAAGACGGTCCCGGCTTTCGGCGCTGGAATGGCCTTGCTCTTCAGCAGGTCAGAGAGTTTCTGCTGGATCGTCAGGTCATTCACCCTGGTCTGGGTCAGATCACTGAAATCTTCCAGCTGCGGGGCCGCGCGCAAAGTTTTGATGTTGTGCTGTTGCATTTCCGCGATGTGTGAGCTTCCGGCAGTAGCGGTTATGTCCAGCAGGGAGCTTTCACGCGGGCGAAACTGCTGGTCGCCCCATCCGGCCCCAAGAAAAATGCTGATCTGCTGGGCCGATGGCAGCACAGAACCGCCATGGAACGTCTTTGTTCCAGCCACGGAGAAGTCCGCCGGAACTATCTGGACCTTGCCGCCGTCATCGTCAAAGGCAAAGTTAGGCTCCGCCGGACGGTCCACCGCTGCCTGTTGTTGTGCGGCCAGGACGCAGCTTACTGAACCGCAAAGCAATAAAATCCAAAATGCGAATTTCTTCATAACTCTCTCCTTATTGCGTTACGTTCAGGTTAACGTCGTCCAGGACGAATGATGTTTGCAGCGTAAAGTCTTCCACGCCTGTGAAGAGGATCTGTATGGTCTGCCCTTTAAAGCTGAGCAGATTGAATGTCTTCTGTTGATACCCCGCTGTCTGGTTCAGGTTTGAGAAGGTTGCCAGAGTGGAAAGTACGGTGCCGGAAGAATTTCGTATCTGGACCGTCAGCGTATCAAAGGCCGTGGTCGTGCTGGTTTCCGCGCTGTCAATATGCAGGAAGAATGACAACGTTGCAGCGGTGGCGCCGGCTGGAATCGTCACCGTTTGCAGCACGGTGTCAGTATGCGTGGCGCCGTAGCCATCCATCCACGCATCCCATGCCCCGGCGTGGGGCGGTTCGCTGGTTGAATTATTGATCACTCCCGCAGTTACGGTCCATGGCGCCGGGCTGGCTGATCCATTTTCAAATCCCGGATTGCCAAGGATCTGCGTTGTTGTGCCGCCCGAAGTAACCGTCAGCGAGATGGTTGTGCTGTGGGAAATGCCGCCGCCGCTGGCGTTAATCGTTACCGTGGAAGTGCCGGCCGTCGCGGTGCTGCTGGCGGTGAACGTCAGCGTTGAACTTCCTGAGCCGGGTGCAGCAATGGATGCCGGGCTAAATGATGCAGTCACGCCCGTTGGCAGCCCCGTGGCTGAAAGTGAAACGGCGGAGTTGAAGCCGCCTGAAACTGTTGTGGAAATAGTTGTGGTCTTGCTTCCACCCTGCGCCACGGAAACGCTGGTTGGGGAGGCGGTCACCGCGAAATTCGGCGTTGTATTGCCGGGATTGAAAATTACGTCCAGCACGGGGTGCAGTTCTATTCCGTTTGGCGCTACGCCCGTCTGCCCATGCAGGAAATCGAACATACCCACGCCCTTGATCTGGACGGGAATGTTCGCTGTCTGAAAGCTCGTGGTTGCAGTGAATCTTGCATCGAACTCATTTCGTGCATTGACAATACCCGCCAAAAACGGGCTGCCTGCGCCAACGCACGATGGCGACGGAATTTCAGCAATCATCGTCAACCCGGATGCATCCTTAAGCACCAGGTGATAATCGGAGTCGCTTTCCAGCTTGAATTGCGTCAGCGTGGCATTGATCACCCACTCCGTCGTCTCCCATGGTGACACTCGATTGTTGGCTGGAATTGGGCTTGGCGCTGCCGGGGTCCGCAATGCTGCAATGGTTGTATTGCTGGGTGAGTTCAGGTTGACCTTGCTTGCATCGGCGTCAGTGCCGGTTTTTACTGACCAGCGCTCTACGCCGCATTGGGCGAAAAGCGCCGACGGAACAACGAGCAGAACTACAGCTAAAAACAGATATCTACGGCGAAGATGTTGCATCATCCAGCCTCCTGGTTTTGCCACTCTGCTGCATCTACGATTCTGAATAATAGTAGTTGTGAGTAGAGGAAAGAGATACAGCGATTTGTTAAAAGTCTGTGGGAAAATGCGTTCCCAAAATGGGACGATCAGCTGATTGGCGACGAGAGAATTGTGGGAACGGTCACAGACAAATCTCATCTCTTGTCCTTGCTTTTTGATTGCTGCTGCTGAACCTAGTTGGAAGTTTTTTGGACGCTTTCAAATCTCAAGCGGCAGAACTTCGTTTTGACGTCGCATTGTGACTCTTGCGGCCTTTGCGGTTCGACGCCGTGATCCTCTTAAAGTTCTATGGCATAAATATGGCATAAACGCGAGGATCCTGGAAATGAGGTTAGTGCCTGACGTGTGTGCAGATAGGGTTCGGCGCAGACAAACGTTTCTTTACAATCTGAAAGTGCGGAAGCACACTATATCTGCTAGTCTTCCGCCATCAGGAGTCTTATGGCAGGCATTTATAATAAGAGCTTATTGGGTTGTTTCCTGATGCTCGTTTTGGTTTCGGGAATGAATCCGCAGGCGCACGCTCCCGGGACATTGAAAGACGAAGCACCCGCCTCGCCCCAGTCCTCTGCTTTGACCCAAAGCCAAAATGTTCAGGACCAAAATAAGCAACAAAAACCTGCCTTGGTGTACGAATCAGCCACGGTGCTTAAGAGCATCACGCGGCTGGTTGTGGTGGATGTGGTGGCCACGGGCAAAGACGGCGCGGTAACAGATCTGCAACGCGATGACTTTACCGTGCTTGAAGACGGCAAAGAGCAGAAGGTACGGGTGTTCAGTTTTCAGCAGCCGCGGGTGAATACATCCGGCGGCGCTCCAATTGTTCCACCCAGGCTCCCGGAAAACGTTTATAGCAACGTTGCTCGCTACAACACCAGCAGCGCTCTCAATGTCGTCTTGCTGGATGCCCTGAATACGAACCTTCCCAACCAGGCATATGTGCGCGACCAGATGATCCGTTATCTGGAGAAAATGCCGGAAGGGCAGCCGGTGGCCGTATATACCCTGGGTACCAAACTGACATTGCTGCAGGATTTTACCAATGATCCCGCCGTGTTGAAGGCGGTGGTGAAAGAGCTCAAGGGGAAAGTTTCTCCGCTGCAGGACAATCCCGCGGGCGGACCAGAGCCGGAGCTTCTTCCCGCAGGCCTGGCTGATTCAGGCATGATGCCGGCCGGAATGCTTGACGCAATGCAGCGTTTTGAGCAGGAGCGTGTGTCTTTTCAGACCGATCTCAGGATTACATACACTGTCAATGCTCTGACCTCGATTGCCCGGTCGCTCTCCGGGTATCCGGGACGCAAAAACCTGATCTGGGTCTCTGAGGCTTTTCCATTGAGCGTTGATCCGAACATGGAATTGACTGGAGACATCTTTGCCGGCACGCGCAACTATGGAGCACAGATCGCCAAGACCGCGGATGCGCTGATCGACGCGCAGATCGCCATCTATCCAATCGATGCGCGCGGGCTGGCGGCGCCTTCAGTTTTCAGCGCCGCTAATTCAGGGCGGGATAAATTCGGCCGCTCGCTGGGACGTGGGGGCAGATTCGGTTCTGCCATCAGCAGCGAGTCCGCTCAACTGCAGAATGTGCACGGAGCGATGCAGGAGATGGCTGACCGCACCGGCGGCCGGGCCTTCTATAACACGAATGGGATTGATGGAGCCATTCGCAAGAGTATTGAGGACGGATCCACCTATTACACGCTGGCTTACTATCCTGAGAACAAGAACTGGAACGGGAAGTTTCGCAAAATCCAGGTGAAGGTGAATCAGCACGGCATCAAGCTGCGGTACCGTTTGGGTTATTATGCGGTGGATCCCAGGATGTTTGTTGACCAGAACCAAAAGCAGCAGATGGCAGCGTTTGAGCTGGCCTTAAGTCCGGATTCACCTATCTCCACCGCCCTTCCTTTCAATGCGCTGGTGATCCCGCCAGCGGAGAAATCACCCAATACGGTGCGGGTGAACTTTGGCGTGGACCCGCACGCTATCAGTTTTGAAAAGCAGGCGGATGGCCTGGAGCATGCCAAGGTGGAATGTACCGTCCAGGTGTTTTCCGTGAAAGGAAAACCGATGGGAGGCAAACTCACCACCGTGAATGCCGCGCTCAAACAAGAGACGTTTGACAAGGTGATGCAGGACACATTCCCTTGCCAGCAGGCGGTCGACCTGCAACCGGGAAGCTATTTTCTGCGGCTGGGCGTGCGTGATGACCGCACGGGCCTGATCGGTACGACCAATGCAAAGGTGTCAATAGCTGCTCTGGGAACGCCGATGGGAAGGCGATAGACACAAGAAACCACAACTGGCGTGCGCTTTGAGAGAAGGCTGCGTTATTCCGCAGGCGTACCCTGCCCAGATTTTAAGCTATCGTTGTAGCCAACTTGCATCCAGTGCCGCAGTCGATCACTCCACTCTGATTTCTTCATTTCCAGCACCGAGGGCTCTGGTGTCGGCTCCGGTCTTGAAGGCGACCACCAGGCAGGGAACTCAATCCATTCTCCGTATTCTGCGTTTAGCCTGCCTTCGGCGATACGTGCGGCCTCGTGGTGGTCCTTTCCCAGTTTAATCAGAATCGTCCATCTGCCTTTTGCCCATGCAAACACCAGACCTTGAGGGTTAGCGACGACCGGAAATCCGTATGCGTTGGCCCTTATGATCTTGTCTGCTGGAGCTAGTTCATACAGCCGCACTGCAACCTCAGGATGCGCGTTGTAAGATCCGAGCTGTAGTTCCGGCGAATAAAATGGTTTAAAGGCGGTAAAGAGCTCCTGGTTACCGGGATGGGGGAGTTCACTGAAGGGATCAGGAATCGGCAAAGAACTTGAGGGTGAGGGTTTGCCGCGGAAAATGCTAAGCAATCGTCGAAGCACAAAGATCTCGTCCTTTTGCGATATGCTAGGTTCCAGCCTGGAATATCTTACAGTGGAGAGATGGCCCAAGATAGACTGAAAGCACTCTGCCATTTCTTCTTGCTTTCAGCAGTTGCGCAGTTCTCGGGTTTTTCTTCCATTATTTTTCTTACAATCTTTTTACAGCTTGCCCGGGTGAGTTGCTCCTATACTAAGTCACCAAATCTTCTGTAGCTGACCTCACCTTTCTATTGTGCATTCGTCTTAGTGAAAGCCTTCAGAGATTCGGGAAGAAAAATCCACCGCAGGGGAATGGATATAGACATGAGAAAAATCCTTGGCATGACGGCTGTTCTGGTTCTGGGCTTCGCAACGGCAATAATGCAGGCACAAGAGCATGGCGGGATGAACGCATCCCCTGGCGAGAACGTTGTGGGCAAGGTGACGGCGGTCAGCAAAGATTCGCTCACGGTCTCTCCACTGATGGGCGGCGAACCTGTGACGGTGAAGGTGAGTGAGAACACGCGCGTAACCAAAGACAGGCAGCCGTTCAAACTTGAGGACATTAAAGTGGATGAAACGGTCTTTGCCCGTGGCGAGCTCAAGAACAATGTGATGCAAGCGGCGTTGGTTGGCGTGGTGAATCCGGAAATGATTCAGCGCATCCAGCAGGGTGGTGGGCCTGGTGGAGCTCGCAGTGGAGCTATGGCGGGAATGAACGCCGAAGACATCGGCAAAAAATTCATTATCGGGCAAGTTAAAGCCATCAATGAAACCAAGCTCACCATTGCCCGGCCGGATGGACAGACGCAGGATATTGAAGTGGATGAGAACACCTCCTTCAAGAAAGCGGGCGAGAGCATTACTCTGCCGGATATCAAGGTCGGGGATTTCGTTCGGGGCCGGGGAGAGCTGAAGGAAAGCATGTTTGTCCCGAAAGAGCTGATTGTAGGAGGGCCGCAAATGAGAATCATGATGGGCGGCCCGGGTGGTCAGGCGCAAGAGCAGAAGAAACCTGACGGCGCGCCGCCAGCAGCTACAGCGCCAACCGCGCCACCAAAATAACGTAGCCAAAATAAGCGAAACCAAATAAGCGAAAACCAGAAACTATGCGCCGCTACTCGTTACAGATGTTAATGATCTTGATTGTGGGGCTCTCGGGTGGAGCTTGCCCGCAAGATGCATTGCCCGCAAGCACGGGAAATCAGGCGGCTCCCGCTGCGCAGTCTTCCGTGCAGACAAAACCTGATTCTTCAGCGCCGGCCGCCCCTGGGCAGGTCATTGCTTCGCCGGCTGGTGCTCCTTATGGTGAGATCAGCGGCGTGGTGAAATCAGGAAACGTGCCGCTTCCGGGAGTTGCCGTGAGTGCGGCAAATACGCTTACGGGAAAAAAATATTCCACGTCGACTGACGTGGATGGCACGTTCAAGATTTCGGTGACCGGCAAAGGACGTTACGTCGTGCGTGCGGAGTTCTCTGCTTTCACGCCCATGACGCAAGAGGTCTTACTCAATGACCAGAACCGCAACGGCAAGGCCGATCTGGCCATGGTCCTGCTTTCGCGCGCTCAGAAGGACGCACAGCAGGAACAACGGCAGCAGATGGCCCAGCAGCTTGCCGGACGGGCCGGCATGCAGCAGCTTGCGCTTTCTGGCGGTGGCGATAGCGGCGGGCCGGCTGCTGGGGGCGGTGATGCTGCTTCATTGGCCGGTGCAGGGCTTCCCAACGCTGGTCTGGCGGCGGAAGGCGGCAATGAGTCTGTAGCCATCTCTGGAGCACAAGGCCGCGCTGAACAGAATATGTTTGATCCGGGCGAGATGCAGGATCGCATTGCTGATCTGCGCGACCAGTTGGGCCGCCAGGGTGGAGGCAGCGGTACTATCTCACTCGGCGGAGCCACAGCCAACGTCCAGATGATTGGAGGTGGTGGTGGTTTCGGTGGTGGTGGCGGCTTTGGCGGAGGTGGCGGGGGGCCCATGATCGTTATGATGGGCGGAGGCGGCGGGGGACGCGGCATGCGGGGGTTCAACATCAACAAACCGCATGGCTCCGTTTTTTTAAATTACGGCGGCTCGGCGCTGGATGCAAAATCGTATTCCCTGAACGGCCAGCCGGAGAACAAGGCAAGCTACAACCAGAACCGCTTTGGCATAACGATCGGCGGCCCACTCAACATTCCCCACATTTATCAAGGCGGAACAAAGACATTTCTCTTTGGCAGCTATAACGGATCACGAAGCACGAATCCCTTCGATGTTTTTTCTACCGTACCCACAATGGCGGAGCGAGGCGGTGATTTTTCCGCTCTGCCGGTGCAGTTGGTCGATCCTGTAACTGGTGCGACGATCGTCAACAATCAAATCACCGCGATCAATCCCGCGGCAGCACAGCTTCTCTCATTTATCCCAACGCCGAACCTGCCCGGAACCCGCAGAAATTTTCATTTTGTTTCCGCCAGCCCCAGTAACAGTGACACTGGATTTATTCGCTTCAACCACAACTTTGGTCCACAGCAGGCGGGCATGCTGGGTATGTTGGGCCTGGCCGGACCGGGGGGCAATCGCGGCGGCGGGGGCGGCGGGCGCCAGCGACGGCAGCAGCAACAACAGAACCAAAAGAAAGAAAGCTCGCACTGGTCGCAAAGCATCAACGGGATGTTCATCTACAACAACATTCGCAACACGGTGCTGAACCCGTTTCCAGGACTGGGCGGCAAGCAGTCAATTCAAAATTACAACGTGAACTTTGGCCACAATGCGGTGAAAGGCCTGTTCCTGAACTCGCTGCACTTTACCTACAACCGCAGCGGCGTCAACGTGGCCAACAATTTTACGAACCGCAACAACATTGAGGGGCAGCTTGGGATCAGCGGCGTATCGCAACGTCCGGCAGACTTCGGCTTGCCCAACGTGAACCTGTCCCCGCAGTTCAGTAACCTGCAGGACACTACGCCCGTGCTTCGCACCACGCAGAACTTTTCCATCAGCGATTCCATGAGCCTGACCCGCGGTAAACATGGCTGGAGCTGGGGCGGTGACTTCCGCCGCCAGCTGGTAGAGGCCAGCAACGCCAGCAACGCGCGCGGAACGTTCTTGTTTACCGGGGCTGCCAGTGGCTTGCCGTTTGCCGATTTTCTGTTTGGCTTTGCCCAGGAAACCTCTCTTCAGTCCGGCGCGGCCGAGTACAACTTTCGCTCCAACACTTTTGACCTTTTTGTTCAGGACAACTGGCGCGCCGGCAAGAATCTGACGTTTAACCTGGGCCTGCGTTATGAGTATGTGACACCGTTTACCGAGTCGAACAATCAGCTGGTCAATCTGGATGTCGCAGCTGACTTCAGCGCCGTTGCGCCGGTGTTGCCGGGGCAAACCGGTCCCATCACGGGCAGGAAATTTCCTGATGGGCTGGTACATCCGGATAAAAACAATTTTGCTCCGCGCGTGGGGCTGGCATGGAAGCCATGGACGAAAACCGTGGTCCGCGCAGGCTACGGAGTCAACTACAACATCGGACAATATGGGCTGATGGCTGGTCAGTTGGGGTTCCAGCCGCCATTTGCCGTGGCGCAAATTAATCCTGCGTTAACCACTACGTCGCTCACGCTGCAAAATGGTTTTCCTGCGGGGATTACCGCCAGCGCCAACCACATCACCAATACTTACGCTGTAGACCCAAATTACAAGCTGGCCTATGTGCAGTCCTGGAACCTGAACATACAGCAGGAAATCAAAACCAGTCTGGTGCTGAATATTGGCTATACAGGCTCTAAGGGAACGCACCTTGACATTGTGCGCGCGCCGGACCAGTTGGCAACGGGCGGACCGCGTTTTGTTGCGTGCACTCCAACTACGCCGGCAGCCACCAACTGCGTACAACCGTTCCTGTTCGAATCGTCAGAAGGTTCATCTATCCTGCACCAGGGAACGTTGCGCCTGCGCAAGCGCCTGCGTCACGGGCTCTCGGTCGGCGGAACGTACACATACTCAAAGTCGATTGATAACGCTTCGTCGATTGGTGGCGGCGCGACGGTGGTTGCGCAGAACGATCTTGATATCGCTGCGGAGCGGGGACTTTCCAGCTTTGACCAACGGCACCGCCTGGTGGCCGATTACCTGTATGAACTTCCTTTCGGCAAAGACAAGAAATGGCTGACTTCCAGCGGCATCGGGCAGAAAATCTTTAGTGGCTTCTCCTTCAGCGGCAACCTGTCTCTGACGTCCGGATTTCCGTTCTCATCGCGTTTCTTCAGCCGGTCAACGGACTTGAGTCGAGGCATTACCGGCGCCGCGCGGCCAGACATTGTGCCTGGACAGTCCATTGAACTTGGCAATCCCACCATCCAACAATGGTTCAACACTGCGGCGTTCGCTTCGCCTGCGGGCGTTTTTGGCACCGCTGGGCGCAACACTATCATCGGCCCGGGAGCCATCTCTTTTGATATGGCGGTGGCAAAGAGTATTCAGTTGAAAGAGATGCAGGGCATGGAGCTGCGGCTTTCAGCCACCAACGTTTTCAACACCGTGCATTTCACTTCGATAGACTCCACCTTCGGCTCGCCGACATTTGGCCAGGTAATCGGCGCGGGCGCCATGCGCAAGGCGCAACTCAGCGCGAGGTACAGGTTCTAATGGCCAGCAGATTCAAGCACAGGGCTTTCCGTAGCGAGGCTTTCAATGATGAGGCTTTCAATCGTGGCCCCAGGCCGTTGCAGCAGTTGATCTCACTAGCACTTGCCTGGGTTCTTTTGTTTTCCAGCGCGATAGCGCAGACGCCAGCGGCGCAGCAGCCGCAGAGCTCCAAGGGTGATCAGGGACTCTACCGGATGCGCGTTGAAACCGAACTGGTGCTGGTGAACGTGGTGGCGCGCGACAAGCAGGGAAAACCGGTAGCAGATCTAAAACAGGAAGACTTCACCTTGCTGGAGGACGGCAAAGCGCAACGGATATCGAGCTTTGATTTTGAGAATCTTGATACAACGCCCCTGGCCGCAGCCAATGGCCCGTCACAACAAACCACGAACGGTCCGGCAGCACCGGCAAAGCCGATCCTAACCGCCAAAGACGCGGACCAGGCTTTAAGCAACAAGCGCGTGATCGTGCTTTTCTTTGATCTCAGCTCCATGGGGCCGGATGAGATGGAGCGCTCGGTGCAGGCCGCTAAAAAATACGTCCAGACCAGGATGACCTCGGCCGACCTGATTGCCATTGTCACGCTGGCTTCTTCACTGCGGCTTGATCAGGACTTTACCGGCGACCAGGCGCGCCTGCTTCGCGTACTGAACCGCTTTTCCCACTCGGAAGGCCAGGGCATGGACAACGGGAGCGCGGGAGACGCGGACGGAATCGAAGAAACCGGCAACGCGTACACGCCCGACGAAACCGAGTACAACCAGTTCAATACTGACCGCAAGCTGCAGGCGTTGCAGTCACTTTGCCAGGTGCTGGGAAAATTCAATCAGAAGAAATCCATCATCTACTTCAGCAGCGGGATGACGCAGACCGGCATTGAGAACCAGGCAGCGCTGCGCTCGGCCGTGAATACGGCCATCAAGACGAACGTGGCCATTTATACGATGGATTCGCGCGGACTTGAAGCTGAACCGCCGGGTGGCTCGGCTGCAACGGCCAGCTTGCGCGGCACCGCCATGTACAGCGGCGCCGCGGTGCAGAGCCGGCTGGATGCCAACTTCGCCAGCCAGGAAACGCTCACCACGCTCTCCGGCGATACCGGCGGCAAGGCCTTTCTGGACACAAACGATCTAGGCCAGGTTTTTGACCGGGTACAGCGAGATACGTCTGTCTATTATGTTCTTGGCTACAAGAGCAGCAGCGCGCTGCGTGACGGTAAATACCGGCATATTCAGGTCAAGGTCAACCGGACAGGGCTGAACCTGGAATTTCGCAAAGGGTATTACGCGCCCAAGGATTTCCAGCATTTCAATGCGGAAGACAAAGAGCGGCAGATGGAAGACGAACTGGCTTCCGAGCTGCCTAACACAGATGTCGCCGTGTATATGGCTGCATCGTATTTCCGCATGGACGACCGCCGCTTCTACGTGCCGGTGGCGCTGGTGGTTCCCGGATCACAGATCCCGTTTACCAAGGGCGGCGACAAAGACAAGGCTTCGCTCGATATTGTTGGCGAGGTGCTGGACGAACTGAAACGGCCGGTGGGCAGCGTGCGGGAGACGGTTAAGCTCTCGCTGGATGCTTCACAGGAAGTCCGCCGAAAAAATGTTCAGTACTCCACCGGCTTTCTGCTTATGGCGGGCAAGTATCACTTCAAGTTCGTGGTGAGGGAAAACCAGAGCGGCCGCCTGGGTTCGTTTGAAACTGACTTCACGGTTCCCGATATCAAAAAGGCCCCGCTCAAGATGAGCTCCGTCGTCCTGGCCAGCCAGCGTCAGCCCGCTACCAGAAAAACGCAAAATCCCCTGGTGCGCGACGGCAATGAGCTGGTTCCGAACATCGCGCACGTCTTCACGCAGGACCAGCACCTCTATTTTTTTTATGAAGTGTATGATCCGGCGAAAGACAAATCACCCGAGCCGGCGCCGGAGGTAAAAGACGCAAAAGAGAAAGCTCCGCCGGTGAAGAACCCCATCCACCTGCTTACCAGCATTGTCTTCTTCAATGGCAAAGTGAAGGCGTTTGAAACGCCCCTGATAGAAGCGCGACAGCTCAATGCCCAGGAGCGCAAGGCCGCGGTCTTTCAGTTTGATGTGCCACTGGCCCAGCTCAAGCCGGGCTTGTATACCTGCCAGGTCAATGTGATCGACGATGCGGGCGGCAATTTTACGTTTCCCAGACTTCCCATTTTGGTACGGGAAAAGACGAATACCGCGCCCGCTGTTTCATCTTCAAGCGGCGGCTTGAATTAAAGGCGTTTCCGCGTACGCAACAGTAACGTCACTACCGTAACTTGTTCGCCGCTTTCCCTGACCATATTGTGATTACGTCAGGTTTGCAGCATCATTGCACACAGAACGCTGCAACCGGACGAGGGAGCGCGTTTTATGGCTGTAGGAGACATCACCTTCGTCAAATGTCCGAACGGGGATTCGTTCCCGGTACGCAGGACCGCAAGCCTTTCATCAGGTATTCAGCAGATTGTCTGCCCCAGATGTGGCCATGGCTTCAACGTAATGCTGGAAGAGACTGTAGAACGGCTCTCGCGCGAACCGAACCTGACGTTTACGACGCCGGTCACGCGGTTCGCCTAGCTCCACGCTGACTCATCCAAGCCCAGGAACGTGCGCACAAGACTCTCTTAAGTCCTAACGCCGCTTCTTTCGCATCTTCTAGTGCTGCGACCTTTGCAGCAAATCAGCTAAATGACTGCCCCATATGGCCGGCCAGGAGTGTGTTCCATGGCCGCGGGTCTGGTCTGTAATCGGCAGCAGCACGTACTTGCCGTTCTTCACGCGCTGAATGTCGCGATCAATGATCTTGAGTTCGGGGGGATTGATCATGTCGTCGGCGGAGTTGACGGCGGTAAGCGGAGCGGTGATTTTTTCCAGCTGCGGCTCAGGGTTGTAGTTCCGTGATGCGTCGAAGTAGTAGAGCATATCGTTGGCGTCAGTGGTTTTCATGCGGCTGACAATAAAGTCTTCCAGAAATTTATCGGCTTGCTCGCGCGTGGGTTCTTCTTTCTGCATGCGCAGCGGTGCGCTGCCCATCAGGAGCAGGACGTCCAGGGCCGCAGCCAGGCCGTGTGGCTGCTGTTTGTATTCACCGTTGTTCCACCCGGGATCAGTACGGATGGCGTCGATGACCATGCGCCGCATTATGCGATTCCGCCCGGCAATCTCCACCGGCTGGCTGGCCAGCGGCATGGCTGCATCCATGAAATCCGGGTGCTGCTCCGCCCATAGCCAGCTATGCATACCGCCCATGGATGTACCCATCACCAGACGCAGATGGTCCACGCCGAGCCCCTGAGTGAGCAGACGGTATTGCAGCTCAATCATGTCGTCATATTCATAATGAGGAAAGCGCATATGCAGGCCGTCACTGGGCTTGCTGGATTCGCCGTGGCCCACGTTGTCCGGAAGAATGATGAAGTATTTGGTCGCGTCCAGCAGCTGGCCTGGGCCAAAGAGCACGCCGCCGAAATTGGGTGTAAGAAACTGCCGTCCCGTGCCGCCCGTACCGTGCAGGATCAGAACCGCATTGCGGACTTTACCACCGGAGTCTTTCTGCGGTGTGCCCAGCGTGTAGTAGTGCAGCTTGACTTCAGGCAGCTTTTCGCCGGACTTGAACTGGAAATCTTTAACTACAAAGGTGCCGGATTGCGGTGCGGGATAGTCGGCGGCGTGAACCGCCATCGCCGTGAACGTAATGACCAATGCCACAACGGTGCGACCGAGCTTCATAGGGTTCTCCTGAAAGACGGGAAAGCTTAAATCATGGATGGCAGTCAAGAAAAGGACATTTAATGCTGTGATCGCAGAACTGATGGGCCAAAAGGTGAGTCCATCTCCGATAATTCGTTACACGATATTTTATTTTCTTCGCGTGTAACGTACCGCCGGCCCGCTGCTCCATACCGGTGTTACCAGGCCCCATCCACATTTGTAGCTATCCACTTCCGGGAGAAAAGATACGCAATGAAAGAACATCGCGCTTTCCGAATGATTGCGAGTGCGGCAGTAGTACTGTTGCTTACACTCGGCGGTTTTGCTCAATCCAACAATGAGAACAACGCCAGACCTTTGGCCGTCAACCAGACTGAAGGCTTTGCCCAGGGCCAGCTTTTGGTATTCACCTATTTCCAGAATTTCAGCTGTATCCACGAGCCATTTGACGATCTTGACCATAATGGCGTCGTGGCGGCTGAGGATGCGAATGAGATGCAACGCCCTATCTGCGCCGTGGGACGCAACTCAACCATCGACCCGACGGGAAGACCCACTCAAAACACCCTGAAAATGTATGTAATTGCGCCGTTCTTCGGCAATGACACGAACCCCAATGATGCCTTTACTCCGGCCTTAGGTCAGGCGCTGCTGGGTTTGTTTGGGTTCATCCCGGAAGCGTTTAAGACCCATCCTACGGTGCCAGTGCAGTGCCCCGAGCCAGGGCTGCCGGTCACCAAGCACACAGGCATGCCCAGCACCTGCACCATGCATACCACGCAGACTGACCTGGGCCCGGTGCTGGCCAAGCTGGGGAAAGTTCCTCCGAACACCAGCGTGCTTGTGCCAACGCTCAATCACAGCCACATCATTGACGGAAAAAACTTTGGCCCGGTGTGGTGGGAGGTGATCTCCGTGCTGGTCACTGATCCCAGTGCCTGGCCCAGCGCCGATGGCACCACCGGCATCAACTCCCTGGATGCATTGCGCGCCGCGCAGGCGGCCGGCAAAGCAGCCCCGGACCAGCCAACCAACTTCTTCCTGTTCTTTGATTCCCAACCGGAAGCACACAACTAATCTTCATCCCAACGGCCCCATGGGCGCGCAGTGTGCGCCCATGGGGTTTTTTACTTTGCGATGGGCTAAATCCATTTCGTCATCAGATTCCTGGCGACTTCTTCGAAGCCAGCTGTACGGTAGAGCGACTGAGCAGGCACATTCTCCCGCCCAACTTCAAGGCGCAACGCTTTGACACCGGCCTTTTTGCATAAATCCTCAGCAAAAGCGGCTACTGCTTTACCCAGTTTCTGCCTGCGGAATGGCTCGCTGAGGTAAAGCTCATCCAGCAGGGCAAACCTGCCGTGAAATTCCAGGCTGAAACAGAAAGTCAACGCAAAATAGCCGGCCAGTTCACTGCCACGAAAGATGAGATAGATTTGTCCGTGCTCGGGGGCCTTGAGCAGTCTATGGATCGCGCGCGTAGCGGACGATTCTTCAAATTTCATCTCCTGCTGCGCGTAAAAATCGCGCATCATTTTCAGCAGGGTGGGGATCTCCTGTTCCGAGAGAAGCTGGAAAAGCGCGTTCATACTTCGATTCTAAACGAGTCAGATTTTTGGACACGGTCCCCGCCGATGGATGAAACGCGCTGATCAATCCATGGTTATCAACTCTGATAAGTTCAAAGCTGAACATTTTTGCTGTGGTGATCGTATGGAAGATGAGTGAGGTGTGATTGCAGACTGTTAGCATCGCCGGCAAAAGTCGCCGCACGGATTTTCTGCTTCTCGGCGGCATGACGTTGATCACGTTCATGATTCATCTGTTTCTCTACAAAGGCTACGGGATTTTTCGTGATGAGCTTTATTTTATTGCCTGTAGCTACCGGCTGGACTGGGGCTATGTGGACATGCCGCCAGGCGTGGCGGTGGTGGCCTGGATTTCAAGGCACCTTTTGGGCGATTCTCTGTTTGCTCTGCGCTTCGTCCCGGCGCTTTTTGCCGCCACGCAACTCTTGCTCACCGGACTCACCGTCCGGGTCATGGGCGGCCGCTACTATGCTCAATCTCTAACCTGCTTATGCGTCCTGGCGGCGCCGCAGTTTTTTGGCACATTCCTGAATACTGACATGTTTATGGGACTTGGCTGGGCAGCGTGCGCATGGGTGGCTGCAAGGGTTTTTTCCGGCGAAGACGAACGGCTATGGATGCTCTTTGGCTTGTTCGCCGGCCTGGCGATGCAGGGTAAACACGCCATGGCGTTTTTCTGCGTGGCGTTCGTCGTTGGACTGCTCATCTCACCGCAACGGAAGATGCTGCTGGGAAAATGGCTGTGGGCCGGCATTGGCGTCACGTTTCTGGTCGCGCTGCCTAATGTGATCTGGGAATACAACCACCACTGGGCCACGTATGAGTTACTAAGCAACATCGCCAAAAGCAACAAGAATCTGGTGTTGTCCCCGCTGGCTTATCTCCGTTCCAACATCGATTCTATCGGGAGATTTTCCCTGCCGGTCTGGGGAACCGGACTGCTCTGGTTCCTGCTGGCAAAAGATGGCCGCCGTTTCCGCACCCTGGGCTGGACATGGATTGCCGCCCTGATTATTTTCCTTGCGCTCAAAGGCAAGATTATTACCTGACCCCGGTTTATCCCATGCTATACGCAGGTGGTGCGGTGGCGATTGAATCATGGCTGGCGGAACGCAGCAAGGCCCGCGCCATGGTCTTACGCGTGGCCGTGGTTTTGCTGGTCCTGCTGGATACCATTGGCTGGCCCATGGCCATGCCCATGATGCCGGTGGAAAAGTTCATTGCGTATGAAGAAGCGCTGCACGTGGCGCCTAAGAGAACGGAAACCACAGAAGTCAGCCAGTTGCCGCAGCAGTATGCTGACATGTTTGGCTGGCAGGAAGCAGCTGCTGCCGTAGCGCAGGTTTATAACCGCCTCCCGGCCGAAGACAGGAGTAAGTGTGGCATTTTTGCCCGCAACTACGGAGAAGCTGGTGCAATTGATTATTTCGGTCCGCAACTCGGCCTGCCTAAGGCCATCAGCGGCCACCAGAATTACTGGCTGTGGGGGCCGGGGCCGTACACGGGTGAGTGCCTGATTGTTATCGGCGGTTCGCATGAACTGCTGGACCCGCTGTTTACCAGCGTCACACAGGCCGGGGAACTCTATCAGCAGTATGCCATGCCATTTGAAAATCATCGCCCGATATGGATTGTTCGCGGGACAAAATCCGGAACATTGCGTGACATCTGGCCGAAGCTGAAACTCTGGTATTAATCTGGCTTTTTAGAAGGCAATTGTGCAAGACGAGAATTCCCGGCCCTCTCGGCTATAATGGCCGTCCCATTCCTGAGTCACTGGAGACATCAATGCTCGACCGCAGGGCTTTTCTTGTTGTTTGTTCCCATCTTGGATTGACCACCACCCTGTTGCCCGGCGTGCTCTGGGCCATGGCCGACGAAAAGGGAAAAGTCACGCGCGAGATGATTGACAGCGCCGCCGCCATTGCCGCTGTCCACATTGGTGAAGAATACAAGGACATGATGCTGGAAGGGCTCAATAGCTACACCGAGGGCTTTGACGCCATCTATGCGCTGCATATCAAAAATGAAGTTGCCCCGGCGGTCATTTTTGATCCGGTGCTTCCGGGCATGAAGTTTGAGACTGAGCGGCGCCCCATAAAGATTTCCGCTGCGTCCAATGCAAGTGGTGCAGCGCCTAAGAACCTGGAAGATGTGGCGTTCTATTCCGTGCGCCAGCTGGCCGAACTGGTCCGGACGAAGAAAATTTCGTCCAGCGCGTTAACTGAGATGTATATTGCGCGGCTCAAGCGTTATGACCCGGTGCTGCACTGCGTGATCACGCTGACGGAAGAGCGCGCCACGGCGCAGGCGAAGGAAGCCGACCGCGAGATTGCAGCAGGGAAGTATCGTGGCCCGTTGCACGGCCTGCCCTGGGGCGCCAAGGACCTGCTGGCGGTGAAGGGATATCGCACTACCTGGGGCGCAGGCGGATTCGAGGACCAGAAGTTCGACGAGGACGCCACCGTAGTCAAGCGTCTGGATGCGGCCGGAGCCGTGCTGGTGGCCAAACTTACGCTGGGCGCACTGGCCCAGGGCGACAAGTGGTTTGGCGGCATGACGCGCAATCCGTGGAACACCAGGCAGGGATCCAGCGGCTCGTCCGCGGGTTCGGCTTCAGCAACGGCTGCCGGCTGTGTGGCGTTTGCCATTGGATCGGAGACGCTGGGCTCCATTTCCTCGCCATCCACACGATGCGGCACCACCGGACTGCGCCCGACATTTGGATTTGTGCCCCGCACAGGCGCGATGGCACTTTCCTGGACCATGGATAAACTTGGGCCCATCTGCCGCGCGGTGGAAGATACGGCGATCGTCCTGAGCGTGATCCACGGGCCTGACGGTCATGATCGGACCGTACATAACGCGGCATTCAACTGGGACGCCAATCTTGACTGGCGCAAGCTGCGCGTGGGCTATTTAAAATCCGATTTTGAACTGACACCACCGCCGCAGCCAGAGGCACCAAAAGAAGAGAAGGAGCTTAGCGCGGAAGAGAAAAAAAAGCGGGAAGAAGAGGCCGCCAATCGCGCCATGGGCCTTGCACGCCGCGAATATGACCACAAATTCGAAGAAGCCGCTCTGGCCAAGCTGCGTGCCATGGGTGTGAATCTAATTCCCGTGGAGTTTCCCAAATATCCCTACCAGGCCATGCGCAGCATCCTGGTGGCCGAGGCTGCAGCTGCTTTTGACGACCTGACCCGCAGCGGCCGTGACAAACTGCTGACCCAGCAAACCAGAGACGACTGGCCCAACACATTCCGCAGCGCCCGCTTCATCCCGGCGGTGGAATACATACAGGCCAATCGCGCACGCATGAGCGCAATGGAGATAGTGGCCAAAGTCTTCGAGCAGGTGGATGTGATTGTCGCACCCACGTTCAGCACGCAATTGCTTATCACAAATCTCACCGGGCATCCGGCGATTATCCTGCCCAACGGGCTTCGCGGTGACGATGCTCCCAAAGCGCGCGTGCGCGATAACGGCGAAGTGGAAAACGGCGGTCCTGGAACACCACTGAGCCTGACATTCCTGGGCCAGCTTTATGGTGAAGCGAAAATGCTGGCACTGGCCAAGGCCTATCAGGATGCGACGGACTTTCATCGCAAGCACCCGCAGCTGGACGCGGAGCCTAAAAAATAGCCGGGAAGACCGGTGGATGCATTTGGCCCCACATTCTGCTTTATGACTATCCCTGTCATAGGCGAGAAATGTTCGCTATACGATATAATTTGCCCGCGTGCAGCCCGGGCCCTGACATCCGGACTATCGGCTTATCTGCGCAATCATTGGGGAATATTGCCGGGGATGTCCGGACAGGTCATCCCCGATACCTCAGTGCAAAAATTTGCACTTATATTTTTGTGCTGAAATGGGATAGGTTATTTCGTGGGTGAATCGAGCAAAACATCGGGCCTGAATGCACAAAATCTGAGGTAAGTCCTGCTAAGTTCCTGAATTCATGTTCTTTACCAGTGAATGGCCCGCGGGAATGTGACAAGTACATAATTCCAGCTTGGGCCGTTGTTAAAAGTGTGTGAATACGGGAAATGGCATCTCTCTGTAATTCTTGTGGCGCGTTCTAATTTCTCCTGTACTCTATTGGCAATTCTTAAGCAATTTCTGAAGGCAAACTGGAGGAAACAAATTTATGAAGACCGTAATGCGCATGTTGGTGTTTGTCTCTGTATTGGTTGCTGGAGCATATGCAAACGCACAGACCACTTTAACCGGCCCTGGCCCGAGGCCAGACCCGCCAGTGGCGGTGAACTTCTAGCGCCTGAGTCTCTCGTTGGAGTTTCGGCCCTCCCCCTGTAATTTGCTTTGTGCTTTTTTAGCCGCTGGTTTAGGCTGGCCGCTATATGCTTGATTGGATAAAGCTCCTGATCGATTGGCTCGCATTGCCAAGCTTGGCCTTGCTTGCCGGTGTTTTGCTTTATCGCAAACAGCATAAAGAATTTCCGCTCTTTTTCAGTTACGTGGTCGCAACTATCCTTGTGGGAGTGATACGGCTCGCGGCTTCCCAGGCCCCGATTGTTGTGTACCGTTATACGTATTGGATTTCTGACCTTGTGTCTGTCGCTTTCGCCTTCCTGGCAACGTATGAATTGTTCATCAAACGTCTCTTCCCCGGTTTTTACAACGTTCGTTTTTTTCGTTACCTTTTTCCGGCAGTCGCGTCTGTCATCACGCTCGTTGTGGTTTGCGTCGCCCTGTACGGCAATCACAATCGGGTCCTGCTTCTTACCGCAAGGATCTACGAGTTTCTTCGTGCTGCGATCCTTTTCTTCTTCGCAGCATTGATGACCATGCTGGGAAGGCGATGGGAGAAAAAGGAATTCGGGATTGCGTTTGGATTCGGTCTTGATGTCTCATTATCGCTGGCTTCAATCGCACTCGCGTCACAATCGTTCGGGTCGGTTGCAAACTGGGTACACACAGCAAATAGAAGTGAGATCCTGAATCGACTCCCCGTTGTCGCCTATGACATCGCATGTATCGTCTGGCTCTATTGCTTCTGGACTGCCACGGAAATACCTGCTCCTGCTCCGCCGATTTCATCGGAAGCATTGGCGGAAGCCAGGAAGTGGGAAGGCTCGCTCAAGGACTTCGTTCATCGGCGCTAAAATCCTGGGCGCACGATTGGCTGATTTTGTTTAAAAAAGGCTTACAGGTTCTGCGCCAGCGATTCCTGGAGGCTGGTGAATTTCAGGCAGGTCAGGTTGTCAGCTTTATCTTTCAACTGGGCATAAGCCGGCAAAAGGCTAGTTCCTACCAGGCTATGCACGTCACTGCAGGTGGCGGCAGAGAACGGCGGCATCCATTGCAGGATGTTTCTCGTGTGCAGCACAATCAAGCCGATGAACGTATAGAGACGCACATGGACGCCGGCATCGACCATCTCTTGCGCCACGGCTGTAATCAATTGGTTGCCGCTGCGCAGCTGTGTATAGCCCACCTGTTGCAGCAGGGCGGCATTGTGTGACATGCGGCGCAGGCACTCGATGGCCAGGCCTATCTGCTGCCTGTAGATCCGCTGCAATTCTTCATGGCCGTAGGTTTCCTGCAAATGGCGTTGATGTGCAGGATTGATGAGCTCTGAGAGCACCTCCACATTTACCGGCAGGAACGAGTTCATCAAATCACTCAGTTCTACTCCCTGTGACTGTCTCCGCCGCAGGTTCAAAAACGCTGCATAAAGAAACAGCAGGAGAATCCCTGCCGATAAGCCGATCCAGATAGCAAGCATGGTATTGGACATTCTTTCGTCTCAGGTGCTACACGCAAGACTGTACCCTCACACGTAGCCAAGGTCAATCTAAATTGCTGCGGGAAGTGGACACTTTGGTAATTCTAATTATTCCCAAAATGGAACTTCAGGCAAACCCTTAAAAGCTTGATTTTGTTAGGGTTCCTACTGCATCCCGGCACCCTTAGAATCGGCCGGTTTGGCCAGAATAATGGCTGGAACCTCCTGTTTTTTTACGACTTCATTGTAAGCAGGTACATCTGTACCCAGGATCTGTTTCCATTTGGCCAGTTGCTCATCCAATTGTTTGCCAAGCATGGCAAATACCTCATAGGAAACCTGGGTCGGCGCCGAATCCCCGCTCTCCACTACCCCTCCCAGCGCCACCAGATAGTTATTCAGCCGGATGGGATAGTTCAGCACGTCCTGGTTGCTCCTGGCTTTGGTCTGGATCAGCACTTCTTCCACTTCGGTCATTTTCTTGTCCAGTTGCTTACCCGCTGCGGCCACGGATTTGGCCTGGGGCTGGTTTTCCAGGCGCTTGTTCAGTGCCGTGATCTGCGCCCGGATGTCACGAATCTGATTCACCGTTTCATGGGTCTGTGTCACGCGCTCCCGTATTTTCAGAAGCAGGTCAAACTGCTTTTCCAGGTCTTCCTGGGTCACTTTCAAGCGCGGATCAGGGACAATCTCCAGCGGCGCCGTAGAAGACTTGCCATTGACCGTCAACCGCACCTGATATTTGCCGGGTACGGCCTGGGGTCCATCCGTGTTGCCCGCCCACAAGGGTGAGCGTGGCACCCGCGTTGCGCCTTCGTAGCGCATGTCCCACACAAAGCGATTCAGCCCGGCTTCGCTGGGCAAGCCGCGTTCCGGCGGCCGTCCAAAGCCCTCATCGTCACCTGTTGCTTCGCCCGGCTGTGTTTTGGGCGGAAATTTGCGGACGACCTGTCCTTTCTGGTCCAGGATCTCCAGCGTGATTGCATCAGCCTTTGCTTTGGCGTCTTCACCGGTCTCCCCGGCAGGGGGCTCGGATTTCGGAGGCACGGGGGCATTCGCCGTGTGCGCCTGCCCTGGCTCTTTTCCTTCCGTCGATGCAGCACTGGCTGGGCCTGCGGCCTCAGGCTTTTTTTCCTCGGGTTTCTTTTCTCCTGGCTTTTTCAGCGCCGTTTTCAGGGAGTAATAAATCACGGCCCCAGATGGAGGATTCTGTCCTCTTTCGCCGCCACCGCCCCCAAAGCCACCGCCGAACGTGGTGTGATTGGCGGCACTGGGAGCATAGAGGTGAACTTCTTCGCTTGCGATCTCCGGCTTGTACTGCTGAAGCGGAGAAAGATCGTCCAGCGCCCAGAATGCGCGGCCATGAGTGGCCACGATCAGATCATTGGCGTGCGTAATCAGGTCATACACCGGGGAGACCGGCAGGTTCCCCTGCAATGATTGCCAGGTTCCGCCATCGTCCCAGGAGAAGAACACGCCCCGCTCTGTGCCGGCATAGAGCAGCCCCTTGCGCTTCTTGTCTTCACGCACCGCATGGACGAAAGCATCGGCGGGAATGCCGCTGGTCAGGCTCGACCAGGTTTTTCCGAAATCCGTGGTCTTGAAGATGTACGGAGCAAAGTCATCCATCTTATGGCGCTGCACGGAAACATACGCCGTGCCCACGTTGTAAGCGGACGCTTCAATCATGCTCACGGTGCCCCACTCCGGCATTCCTTTTGGAGTGACGTTCGTCCAGTTCTTGCCTCCGTCAGTGGTCAGTTGTACTAATCCATCGTCCGAGCCCGTCCAGATCAGGTCCTTCTGCACCGGGGACTCAACCACGGAAAAGATCGTGTCATAAACTTCCACGCCGGTATTGTCCTTGGTGATGGGCCCGCCTGAAGCGACCTGCTTGCTCTTTTCATTACGCGTCAGGTCAGGGCTGATGACTTGCCAGCTCGTGCCTTCGTCCGTTGACTTGAACAGCACCTGTGCGGCAAAGTACAGAGTTTTAGGATCGTGCGGCGAAAACACGATCGGCTCAGTCCACTGGAAGCGGTATTTCTGGGCGTCAGCGGCCGCGCCAATGGGATTGATCGGCCACGGCGTCACGTTCTTGTTCTGGTCGGTCCGGTGATCGTAGCGGGTAATCTCACCGCCGTAAGAGCCGGCATACACGATCTCCGGATCGCGCGGGTCCGGCGCAATGTAGCCACTTTCGCCACCGCCTACGGCATACCAGCTTGTGCGGTCGATCCCGCCCGGCGCCGCGGTAGCAATCCCCACGGAGGTGTTGTCCTGCTGTGAGCCGTAAATGTAGTAGGGAAAACGATTGTCCGCGGTCACGTGATAGAACTGCGCGGTCGGCTGGCCGGACTGTCCGGTCCAGCTTGCGCCGCCGTTGGTGCTCACGTTGGCTCCGCCATCATTTGATTCGATCATGCGGTTGGGGTCGTTAGGATCAATCCAAAGTCCGTGATTGTCTCCATGCGGCACTCGGATGGGACGGAAGCTCTTTCCCCCATCGTTGGAGCGATACATCCCCGTGTTGAGAACGTAGACGCCGTCAGCATTTTTTGGATCGGCAAATACGTGTGTGTAATAAAAAGCCCGCTGGCGATACTGGCGGTCACTGTTCGTCAGCGTCCATGTATCGCCACCATCGTCTGAGCGGAAGAGGCCGCCTTTGTCGGCTTCCACCAGCGCCCACACTCGATTGCCGCTGTAGGACACCGCCACGCCAATGCGTCCCAGCGTTCCCTCGGGCAATCCATGCCCGGTAAGCTGTTTCCATGTTGTGCCGCCGTCAGTGCTGCGATACAGCCCGCTGCCTGGGCCGCCGCTCTCCATGCCCCACGGGGAGCGTTGTGCCTGCCACAGCGAGGCAAAAATCACGTTAGAATTTGTGGGATCAAGAGACAGATCAATGCCGCCGGAATGATCATCCTTGTACAGGACCTTCGTCCAGTTCTTTCCGCCGTCAGTAGTGCGATAGATGCCGCGTTCGGCGTTAGGGCCAAATGGGTGTCCCAGCGCTGCAACATAGGCGATATCAGGATTTTTTGGATGGACAGCAATGCGACCGATCGCCCTTGTCTCCCGCAATCCGGCGAAGATCCAGGTTTTTCCTGCGTCGATTGATTTGTATACGCCGTTGCCGTTGATGATGTCGCCGCGGATGCAGGCTTCACCCGTGCCGGCATAAATCACGTTAGCGTCTGAGGGCGCTACTGCAATCGCGCCAATCGAAGGCGCCATGTCTTTTACCTTATCGGTCAGCGGACGCCAAGTCAGCCCGCCATCCGAGGTCTTCCAGACCCCGCCGCCTACGCCCCCAAAATAGTATGTGTGCGCATCGCCCACCACACCGCTTACCGCCAGAACGCGCCCGCCCCGGAACGGTCCAATCAGCCGCCATGTGAGCCCGTGCCATGGTCCTTTTGTTTCTTCCTGATCGCTTTCTTCAGCAACCGCAGGCCGGGATTTTTCTGCGCCTGCCTGTGTTGTGTCCGCTTTTTTCTCCTGGCCTTGTGGGCCCGGCTGCGTCTTTTTGCTGCTCTGTTTAGTCTGCTTTGGCTTCGCGTCGCCTTGTCCAAACGTGCAGGTGCAAAACACCATTACTGCGGCTAGTAGTGGTAAGCAGCGGTGGGTCAGGATTTCTTTAGCAGATGCAGCGCAGGACATTTTGTACTTTCTCCGGGGAAGCATAGTTTTTTCGAACCGCACATCCTAAATTTTTCCAACAGCAAATGGCAATCAGTGCCAAAGACGTGGCCCGGTAAAGGGCAATCGTGGCCATATTCAAAAAAGTGCCAATATGGAACGAGTTCATTGTTATGCACCGTTATTTGTGCAGATTTCTTGGGATTCCTAGAGAGATATTCCCGAATTGGCATTCAATTTGAATGGCAAACCACTATTAGGGCCAAAGATTCTGAATGACTTGGCTTCCAATATAACAATGGGCGTAGAGCGAAAAACTTAATAAGTGCATGATTTTAAAGTAGTTTAAAAAATAAAATTAGAATATTTTAATTCTGCTTGACTCTGTTTCAAAGTTGCGATATTTTTCCGCACTGCTTTTCATGTTCCAAAATGGGAAGATGCAAACGCATTTCAGAAAGCCAATCAAGTAAGACGAATTAGTACCCGTCACCTTTTGGCAGACAATCCCGAATCGTCTGCAGTAACGGCCGGATCCTTCACCGTAAGCCAACGGTTCCATTTGAAAAATCTAGAGGAGGAAACTCGCAATGACGAGGCGGAAATTCCCTATTCTGCAATTCACATTGGCAGCGCTATTCTTAACCGGAATGACGTTTGCCCAATCCGATCCCGGTGTGCGCGGTGGCGCCGCTGCCGCCGGTGGGCCCTTGACATCCGTAGCCGCAGACAACCCCGCAGGTAGCCTGGCGTTTTTCAACGACGGGCTGGATACGTTCAACGAAATTGATACCATCACCGCCGGCGGTCTGGGGCCGCGTTTTAACGAAAACGGTTGCGGCGTTTGTCATTCCCAGCCGGCAACAGGCGGCAGCAGCCCGGCCGTGAACCCGCAGTTCACGGTAATCTCCAGCGGAGTCGCCAGCAGCGCCACCAACACGCGGCCGGCTTTTATTACGCAGAATGGTCCGGTGCGCGAAGCACGGTTCCCATTCTTCTTTAACATCTTTGGCGGTGCGGATGTCAACAATCCCAACGGCGGTGTGGAAGATCTTTTCACCATCTCCGGGTTGCCTGATGCCGGCGCTTGCAGCCTGCAGCAGCCCAGCTTTGCTCAGGCAGCGGCCGTAGGCAACCTGATCTTCCGCATTCCCACACCGGTTTTCGGCGCGGGCTTGATGGAGAACATTGACGATGCAACGCTGCTGGCCAATGCGGCCGCCAACGCGGGCGCGTTCGGCGTCAGCGGCTCGTTTAACCGCAACGGCAATGACGGCACGATCACCCGCTTCGGCTGGAAGGCGCAGAACAAGTCGCTGGTGATTTTTGCCGGTGAGGCCTACAACGTGGAGCAGGGCGTGACCAACGAGGTGTTCGGGCAGGAGCGTCCGCTGCCGGGCGAAGGCCAGAATGCCGGTCTGCCAGCGAACTGCCGTGTCAACCCGACTCCAGAAGATCTGACGCATTTCAATGCTGACAATCTGGGGACCTCCAGTGACGTGGTGAAGTTTGCGCTGTTCATGCGCATGCTGGCCCCGCCCACGCCGTCCACGACCGTACCAGGTGGAGCAACGTCCATCTCAGCCGGCCGCAATGTATTTAATGCAATCGGCTGCGCGGCATGCCACACGGCATCGTTGACCACCAGCGCCTCCTCGATTACACCGGGGTTGAGCAACGCGACCGCTAATCTGTTCAGTGATCTGGAAATCCATCATATGGGAACGGGGCTGAACGATAACGTTTCCCAGGGTGGAGCAGGCGGCGACCAGTTCCGTACCGCTCCGCTGTGGGGACTGGGACAGCGCATCTTCTTCCATCATGACGGACGCACCAGCAACCTGATTACGGCCATCACCCAGCACGCCAGCAACGGCTCTGAGGCAAATGGTGTGATTGCCAACTTCAACGCACTTTCCGCCACCAACAAACAGAACCTACTGAACTTCCTGCGCTCGCTGTAAACCAAAGTTGCGCATGAGCTTCTGCGGGCGAGACCTTTGGTGTCTCGCCCATTTTTTGGAAATCAGTTGAAACATGCGCCTATTTTTCTTAGGATCGTTGTTCCGTTCACGATTTAATTTTACGAAGATCCCCGTGAGGTGCTATCCATGTCTTCCCTTTTCCGAACCGATCTCAAGCTACTTGTCTTGATCGGTATTCTTATATTCAGCTCCAGCAGCTTTGCCAGCGACGTTGCGATCAAAGGGTATCTGGTGGATGTTGCCTGCTCGGCGCGCCGGGCACGGAAACCGGAGCCCCCCACAGTACACAGCAGGCTGTGTATGCAAATGCCTTCCTGCAACGATAGCGGCTACGGTATCCTGACTCAAGAAAAGCAATTCATCAAATTTGATGACGACGGCAATCAGAAGGCCAGGAAATTGCTCGCAGAAACTAACCAGGCCAATGATTTCAAAATCACTGTCCTTGGCAGCATGGATGGCGACAAAATGAAGGTCAGCAAGATTGAACTGCAATAAGCAAGTCCGCGCTTTTGCGCGGGCAACAGATGAGGTGCGCAGAACTGGAAGATTTCTCCATACGAAGCGTCAGAATGGCACTCGAATGGAAGCCGTTATTTTTTCTACTCCTGACATGAAAGAAAGTATTGTTCAAGCGAGCAATCCTTAGGCGATGTCCCATGAAGATCTGTTCTGGAATCAAAAGCATTCTGTCCGTCATGTGCTGTGCTTATGCAGTCTCAGCTTTTGCCGCTGATACCCTCAACGGCAAGGTCCTCAATCAGACAACCAATCAGCCGGCGGCGGGCGACGAGGTCGTCCTGTTGCGGCTGGAAAATGGCATGGAGGAGGAAGCCAAGACCCGGACGGATGCGCAGGGCGCATTTGCTCTGCAACTCACTGTCGCCAATGCCAAGCATATTGTTCGGGTGCTTCACCGTGGAGTCAACTATGACTTGAATGTGACCGGCAAGGGCCCCCTGGAGATCCCGGTTTTCGATGCTGTCCCGCACATACAAAATTTGCAAGGGAGCATCGGCATTGCACAGGTGGAGTCTGACGGCCAGATGCTCAAGATCACGGAGATGTACAGCATCACCAATGATTCTGTTCCTCCGGTGACGCAATCCGGACCGCGCAACTTTGAGATTTCCATCCCGCCGAAGGCCACGTTGGATTCCACCACCGTGAAAAAGGGCGGTGGCATCTGGGTCAACGTTACGCCAACTCCCGTCAAGGGGCAGCAGGGCCGCTATGCAATAGATTTTCCCATACGGCCCGGGGACACACTGTTCAAGTTTATCTACCATCTCCCCTATGCAGGCCCCACTACGTTGCACGTAAAGCTGGCATATCCGATCAAGAGCTTCGCGGTGATGCATCCTCCTTCCATGTCCTTTAAATCGTCGCAGCCGAAGGCATTTACCAGTCCTGGCGAGGCACAGGGCCTGCGTGTTGAACAGGCAGTGAGCAAGCCTGTCGTGCGCGATGTCCCTGCGTTTGAGATCTCCGGGACTGGCTTGGCGCCGGCCAAGGCCAGCCAATCTTCACCCGCGACAAGTCCTGCTGCGGCAGCGGCTGCCCGCAATCCGGCAACAGCAGTTGCCGTCACACCTCCGGCGGCAGCAGGTCAACCAGAGAACGGAGTATGGATCATTCTTACAGGGATTGGCGCGTTACTAGGCGCGACCGCATACGCGGTGTGGAAAAGACGGAAACGAACCACCTAGGCTTTGCGTTTGTGGAGAACGCAAAGCCCGTATCGTCGGGTCCGGAGACTTAACCGAACCACTAATCCTTCATGCTGGTAGCGGTCCTGGTTGGCATTCGCGCATTGCCGAACATGATGCCGGTCTCAATTTCGACTGGTTCTCCATTTTTCTTGTACGGCTTGAACTCCCACTGCAGCAGCGCATCGGTAATGATCTTGGCCTGCTCGGGAAAAGAGCTGATCACGTGAACATGTTTTACCTTGCCATAGCGATCGATGATAATTCTCACCGGGATAGGATTGAATTTGCGATCGGTGAGCACTGGATCGACCTTCTGTAGAATGTTCTCTCCGGTGGCGTAATTCTTGACGCACACAGGCGCATTCTCCTCTGACAACCTGGCCTTATCAATCCCTTGAACAAGGCTTTCCAGCAACTTCGTGTCGCCGCTGGTCAGCATGAACTCCACGCTATGGCAACGGATCTGGGTCGTTAGCGTATACCAATGCAGTTCCGCCACAGGCGACATGTAATCCATCCGGTAGAACGTCCGCCCCGCAATCTTTACCTCGGTGGGTTGCTGTTCCACCTTGTAGTCGGCGTTCAAGCGGCCTCTTTTTGCATTGACCAACTCCAGCGCATTCCTGGCCGGCGTATATCCGAAAAACAGGTCCTGTGCGCTGACCAGGATGGTCCCTCGATTTGGGCCAGTGAAGGTCTTACTGGGCTCGATTTGGGTCAGCACGTAATAACCAGTGTCAGAAGGCGGCGGGCCGGCATATTTCTGACGCCAGTCCGCTGGAAAGGGGTATGTCATCCCAAAATACTGATTGGTATAAACCTTTTCAGTGACATTGCCAGTTTCGGGCACAGGTATCGATGCATCGCTGGCGCTCGGTACCGCACCCTTTACCAGAATCACACCCTGGGGCACTTTTTTCGCATCTGGATTGTCCACGGCGAAGTCGCCCGACAATGGTTGTTGGGGTGGCTTCTCAGTATCTTGGGTGGATGAATTCGCGGCGTCAGTGCTCTGCGCTCCTGCAAGCAGGGATACAGAAAGAATAACCGTTAACAGTGAGAAAACCTTGGGTCGCAATGCCCCCCCTTTGAACTAGCCACGACATTGTACTCTCTTTTTGTACATTGGAAAATTCTCATGTAAACGTGATTTCGAAGCCAGCAGTAAATTGAGCAAAACCACGTCTGTTGCTCCGTATACCAAAAAATATTCCATGGCTACATAAATTCCATTACAAAACAATCATATTTCCCATATTAGAACGATGATTCATTTTATATAAAAATTTTTTAATGTTGCATTGACTTAGAATCCAAAGTTGCTGTATCTTCCCGTTGTTCCATTTTAGGATTTGATAAACGCGATTCAAATTTGGAACAAACGTACTGTTTTATTTCCCGTCCACAATTGGCAGACACGCCTCCAATCGTCTGCAGTACGGCAGGTTTTTCGCTCAAAAGAATCACCTTGTTTCAATTGAAAATCTAGAGGAGGAAACTCGCAATGACGAGGCGGAAATTCCCTGTTTTTGGGCTCACAATGGCAACGCTGCTCTTCGCCGGAATGGCGTTTGCCCAAACCGATCCCGGTGTGCGCGGTGGCGGAGCTGCCGCCGGCGGACCGCTGGCTTCTGTAGCCGCAGACAACCCCGCAGGCAGCCTGGCGTTTTTCAACGACGGGCTGGCTACGTTCAACGAAATAGATACCATTGCCGACGGCGGCCTGGGGCCGCGTTTTAACGAAAACGGCTGCGGCGTTTGTCATTCCCAGCCGGCAACAGGCGGCAGCAGCCCGGCCGTGAATCCGCAGTTCACGGTCATCTCCAGCGGAGTCGCCAGCAGCGCCACCAACACGCGGCCGGCGTTTGTTCTGCAAAACGGCCCGGTGCGCGAGGCACGGTTCCCATTCTTCTTTAACGCCGCCGGCGGTGCGGACGTCAACAATCCCAACGGCGGTGTGGAAGATCTTTTCACCATCTCCGGACTGCCTGATGCCGGTGCCTGCAGCCTACAGCAGCCCAGCTTTGCTCAGGCAGCGGCCGTAGGCAACCTGATCTTCCGCATTCCCACGCCGGTTTTCGGCGCGGGCTTGATGGAGAACATTGACGATGCAACGCTGCTGGCCAATGCAGCCGCCAACGCGGGCTCGTTTGGCGTCAGCGGCTCGTTCAACCGCAACGGCAATGACGGCACGATTACCCGCTTCGGCTGGAAGGCGCAGAACAAGTCGCTGGTGATTTTTGCCGGTGAGGCCTACAACGTGGAGCAGGGCGTGACCAATGAGGTGTTCGGGCAGGAGCGTCCGCTGCCGGGTGAAGGCGGCTCTGGTGGAACCGGTGGAACCGGACTTCCGGCAAACTGCCGCATCAACCCGACTCCGGAAGACCTGACGCATTTCAGTGCCGACAATCTGGGGACCTCCAGCGACGTGGTGAAGTTTGCGCTGTTCATGCGCATGCTGGCCCCGCCCACGCCGTCCACGACCGTACCAGGTGGAGCAACGTCCATCTCAGCCGGACGCAATGTATTTAATGCGATCGGCTGCGCGGCATGCCACACGGCATCGTTGACCACCAGCGCCTCCTCGATTACACCGGGGTTGAGCAACATTACCGCTAATCTGTTCAGTGATCTGGAAATCCATCATATGGGAACGGGGCTGAACGATAACGTTTCCCAGGGTGGAGCAGGCGGCGATCAGTTCCGTACAGCTCCGCTGTGGGGACTGGGACAGCGCATCTTCTTCCATCATGATGGACGCACCAGCAACCTGATTACGGCGATTACCGCGCATGCCAGCTCCGGCTCTGAAGCCAACACTGTCATCGCCAACTTCAATGCGCTTTCCGCCACCAACAAGCAAAACCTTCTAAACTTCCTGCGTTCACTGTAAATTCAACGAAGTTAGTTCTCGACTGCGGATGGTGATCTCACCATCCGCAGTTTTTTCTTTTGCCAACACGATTTGCCACTACGCGAAAGCTATTAGAGTTGCCACAACAAATCGCAGTCCAAAAAAGAGAGATTCTAGTTCCAAAACAGAACCATCATTCCTGAAACAGAACCATAATTTCCAAAACAAAACTATTTATTCCAAAATGGTTCTTCATTAAAAATTTTTTAACAATTCTGATTGACGCTCGCAACAAAATTGAGGTACTTTCCTTTTCGTTACTCGCTTGATACGGCCATTTACGGCAGCATCGAGCGGGAAACAAAATTCCCTCCCGTCCATTTTTGGCAGACAGTCCCAATCGTCTGTAGTGCGGTTTTAGTTCCTGGTGGTCGTAACACGCAGCATGTACGCCAGGAGTTCTTGTCGACAACAGTTCGACTCTCTTTCATGCCGGACTTTGCTTTTTTTGCAGACAGGACGTATTGAGTCTGCGCTCCGCGACCCTTATTAATCCCAACAGCACAGGTATTGAAGAAGGCAAAGATCTTAAATTTAAGGAGCAAACTCGCAATGACGAGGCGGAATATCTCTGTTTTAACGCTCACAATCGCAGCGCTTTTTCTGACTGGAATGGCGTTTGCCCAAACCGATCCCGGTGTACGTGACGGCGGAGCCGCTGCCGGCGGACCGCTGGCTTCTGTTGCCGCAGACAACCCCGCAGGCAGCCTGGCGTTTTTCAACGACGGGCTGGATACGTTCAACGAAATAGATACCATCACCGCCGGCGGTCTGGGGCCGCGTTTTAACGAAAACGGCTGCGGTGTTTGTCATTCCCAGCCAGCAACAGGCGGCAGCAGCCCGGCCGTGAACCCGCAGTTCACGGTAATCTCCAGCGGAGTCGCCAGCAGCGCCACCAACACGCGGCCGGCTTTTATTACGCAGAATGGCCCGGTGCGCGAAGCGCGGTTCCCATTCTTCTTTAATGCCGCCGGCGGCGCGGACGTCAACAATCCCAACGGCGGTGTGGAAGACATCTTTACCATCTCAGGTCTTGCCGGTGCCGGTGCTTGCAGTCTGACGCAGCCCAGCTTTGCTCAGGCGGCATCTGTAGGCAACCTGATCTTCCGGATTCCCACGCCGGTTTTTGGCGCGGGCTTGATGGAGAACATTGACGATGCAACGCTGCTGGCCAATGCAGCCGCCAACGCGGGCGCGTTTGGCGTCAGCGGCTCATTCAATCGCAACGGCAATGACGGCACGATTACTCGCTTCGGCTGGAAGGCGCAGAACAAGTCGCTGGTGATTTTTGCCGGTGAGGCCTACAACGTGGAGCAGGGCGTGACCAACGAGGTGTTCGGGCAGGAGCGTCCACTGCCGGGCGAAGGCGGCTCTGGTGGAACCGGTGGAACCGGACTTCCGGCCAACTGCCGCATCAACCCGACTCCAGAAGATCTGACGCATTTCAGTGCCGACAATCTGGGGACCTCCAGCGACGTGGTGAAGTTTGCGCTGTTCATGCGCATGCTGGCCCCGCCCACGCCGTCCACGACCGTACCAGGCGGAGCAACTTCCATCTCAGCCGGACGCAATGTATTTAATGCGATCGGCTGCGCGGCATGCCACACGGCATCGTTGACCACCAGCGCCTCCTCGATTACACCGGGGTTGAGCAACGTTACTGCTAACCTGTTTAGCGATCTGGAAATCCATCATATGGGAACGGGGCTGAACGATAACGTTTCCCAGGGTGGAGCCGGCGGTGACCAGTTCCGTACAGCTCCGCTGTGGGGACTGGGACAGCGCATCTTCTTCCATCATGACGGGCGCACCAGCAACCTGATTACGGCGATTACCGCGCATGCCAGCTCCGGCTCTGAAGCCAACACTGTCATCGCCAACTTCAATGCGCTTTCCGCCACCAACAAGCAAAACCTTCTGAACTTCCTGCGTTCACTGTAAATTCAACGAAGTTAGTTCTCGACTGCGGATGGTGATCTCACCATCCGCAGTTTTTCTTTTACCAGCACGATTTGCCGTTTTCGTGAAAGCTTATAGAGTCGCAACAAGCAGCGGCTTGTAGTTCCAAAACAGAACTATATGTTCCCTATCTAAGTTCCAAAACGGAACTATGAATTCCCTAAATAGAAACCAAAATTCCGAATTAGAGATTAATTAGAAAAGTTTTAACTATTTTAATTGACGTGTGTAACAGCATTGAGGTACTTTCCTTCCCGCCACTCGCTTGATACGCCACTTGTGGCAAGTATCGAAGCGGAGACAATTCCATCCGTTCACTTTTGGCAGATAGTTTCAATCGTCTGCAGTGCGGTTTCAGTTCCTGGTGTTCGCAACACGCAAGCACATGTACGCCAGGAGTTCTTGTCGACAACAGTTCAACTTCTCTTTCATGCACGGACTTTGCTTTTTGCAGACAAGACGTATCTGGTCTGGGCTCCGCAATCCCTGATTGATTTCAGCGGCACAGGTAACAGGCAGAAGAAGGAAAGATTTATCAAGGAGGAACTCGCAATGACGAGGCGGAACATCTCTGTTTTAACTCTCACAATCGCAGCGCTTTTCCTGACTGGAATGGCGTTTGCCCAAGTCGTCGACCCTGGCGTTCGGAGCTCGACGGGAGTCAATGCAGGCCAGCCGCTGGCATCGGTTTCGGCCAATGCCGCCGATTTGGCCTTTTTCAACAGCGGACTCGATCAGTTCAACGAGCAGCAAACAGTTACGGGAGACAACCCCGGCCTTGGACCACGTTTCAACCTGGACGGGTGCGGAGGATGTCACTCCCAGCCGGCCCCCGGCGGAACCAGCCCCAGCGCCAATGTCTTTCCCAACGTGGGACCCAACCCTCAGAGCCAAGCCATTGTTAATGGCCTCGTGAGAAGCACAACCAACACCATCCCGTCGTTTGTCACCGCGAACGGCCCGGTGCGCGAAGCCCGCTTCCCGTTTTTCTTTAACGCCGCCGGCGGCGCCAACGTCAACAACCCGAACGGTGGCGTCGAGGACCTGTTCACGGTGAGCGGCCGCGCCGATGCCGGCGCTTGCAGCCTGACGCAGCCCAGCTTTGCCCAGGCGGCGGCGGCCAACAACCTGATCTTCCGCATTCCCACGCCGGTGTTTGGCTCGGGCTTGATGGCGAACATTGACGACTCGACCCTGTTGAACAATCAGGCAGCCCAAGCCGGCAACGGTTTCGGTATTGCCGGAGACTTCAACCGTAACGGCAACGATGGCACCATCAGCCGCTTTGGCTGGAAGGCGCAGAACAAATCGCTGCTGCTCTTTTCCGGTGAGGCTTACAACGTGGAGATGGGCATCAGCAATGAACTCTTCATGCAGGACCGCCCGCTGCCAGGCGAAGGCGGCGCTGGTGGAACCGGTGGCAGAGGGCTTCCAGCGAACTGCCTGAACCTTGCTGGAAACGGCTACCCGGAAGACATCGCCCACTCTGATGGAGTTGACGCCTCAACCAGCGCCAGCGATGTCACGCTGTTCGCGATCTTCATGGAAGATCTGGCTCCGCCCACGCCTTCCACTACCGTTCCCGGCGGCGCGACCTCGATCAGCCGCGGCCGCGCGAATTTCATCGCCGTTGGCTGCTCCGTCTGCCATACGCCAACTCTCAGAACTCAGCCCTCGCAGAAGACGGCGGGGTTGAGCAACGCCAACGCCAACTTGTTCTCCGATCTTGAGATCCATCACATGGGTACAGGCCTGGCGGACAACGTCTCGCAGGGTGGAGCCGGCGGAGACCAGTTCCGCACGTCGCCATTGTGGGGTCTGGGACAGCGCATCTTCTTCCTGCACGATGGCCGCACCAACAACCTGATCACGGCCGTCAACGCCCATGGCAGCAACGGATCGGAGGCGAATGCCTCGCTCAACGCCGCCGCCGCCCTGAGCCTCAGCGCACAGCAGGATCTGATCAATTTCCTGCGCTCGCTGTGATTTTGTTGATTTAGCTTTGCTGGCGAGGCACAGATCGTGTCTCGCCAGTTTTTTCGAAGAATAGTATTTCAGTTGGTTTTATCCAGCAGCCAGAAGCTTGGTTGAGGAGGAAGAGAAGTATGCAGTCCAGACGTTCGGGTTTCCTGATCGCTATTTGCCTGTTGGCATCATTCATGGCCTGGGGTCAAAGCATCCAACCAGTCCAGGATACCCCGGTTCAGAATACCCCAATCCAGAATGCCCCAGCTCAAAATGCCCCAGCTCAAACTGTCCCAGTCCAGCCCGGTTCCTTGGTGAATGGTGGCGATTTTTCCACCACCACCCATCCAAAACCTGAAGGAATCGTGCCTAAAGACACCATCATCGTCAAAGGCGCATGGTCGAGCGCCAGCGATTCCGTAACTCCGCTGCCGGAGGGCGGCACACTGATCAACAATGTCTTCACCGACCAATATTTTGGCATCACCTATGCTCTGCCGCCGGGTTGGATGCAGAAGTTCGGGCCACCGCCTCCGTCGGATACCGGGAAGTACGTGCTGGCGCAGCTTGGCCGGAGCGGCAGCTTCGAGCTAGGCCAGAGCGACGGCTCCAAACGAGAGGCCACGGGCAGTATCATGTTCACCGCCCAGGACATGTTTTTTACGCCGCTGCCCATCGCCAATGCGCGGCAATCTGTGAACTACTCCAAGAACCATCTGCCGGAATACTATCAAGTGGAACTCAAGCCAACGCAGACCACGGTTGGCGGCCAGCCCTTCATGTTCTTTGCCTATTGGTCCCCGGATGCGGAACTGCACTGGTACGTGCTGGCTACCCAGATTCGCTGTCACACCGTGGAAATCGTGTTGATGAACCATGATCCCAAGACGCTGGAGGAACTGGTCCGGGACATGAACAATAAAATGAAATTGCCGGCGGAGGCAGGCTTAACCGGAGGCACGGGCGGGGGCAATGTCCCCGTGTGCATCAAGGACTACGCAGCGGGTGATAGCGTGCTTGAGCGGGTTGAGCCCGTGTTTACGCAGCAACGGTATAACCCAATCCCTGTGCGCATCATTATCGATAAGGAAGGCAAGGTCAGGCACATCCACTTTCTGAGGGCGTATCCTGAGCAGCAAAAGGTGATCAGCGATGCCTTGAAGCAATGGAGGTTCCGGCCTTACGAACGGAACGGGCAGCGGTTCGAGGTTGAAACCGGCATCATGTTTGGTGCAGCCCCACCGGCTGTTCGGGCAACGGACACGGCGACGGACTGATCTGGAGCCAAAGACATGCGTCTGAACTTCCTGCGTTCACTGTAGTCTTTAACCAACTAACGCATGGCGGGACACTCTTCGTGTCCCGTTTTTTTTGAAGCAGAGATGCGGCTGTCCTCTGGATAATTGTTCCGCAGTGCTTGACGGTGCTTCTCTTATCGACTATAACTTTTCTCCATCTGGTATTGGGAAGCGCGGTGAGAATCCGCCACTGCCCCGCAACTGTATTCGCTGAGAACTTGAACAACATGCCACTGGGAAGACCCGGGAAGGCGCTTCAGGTTCGGTGAGGCGTAAGTCAGGAGACCGGCCAGGTGCCCGTCATTGGGCGTTTCCGGCCGCGCAGGGAGGGCCGGAGAGCTTTCCAGCAGTCTGAGCTGCGTTTGTTTCATTGTTACTTTTCGGAATAGCGTTGTTTGTGATGCCACCACTATTCCGCACTGTGTTTGCGGAAGAACTGGCAAGTTGTGGCCTGAAAAGGCCCCCGCAAGCATCTTGAAAATCGCTCTTCTGCCGAACGTGCTCATCTGCATTTCGTCATTACTGTACGGGAAAGCTCTCTTACCATCCTCCGTTGCCGCAACGTTCCATTGACTACTTCCGCGGGAGGAGTCTCAACAATGAAATCTTTTCGTTGCACCGCTCTTTGCACTGCTTTTGGGCTGGTGCTTGCACTTACAGCATGGTCAACTCGCGCTGCCGCTGCCAGCGGCGGCATTCATGGAACTGTCACTGATCCACTGGGCGCCGTGGTACCCGGCGCGCAAGTGGAGTTATTTCGGGAAGGCAAGCCGGCAGCCGCCACCACCACGGACGCGGAAGGGAAGTACCGGTTCTCTCCGCTCGCGCCCGGACGCTACCAGGTCAGGACGCAAGCCCCCTCATTCAACGCGGAACGCAGTGAGGCAATTTATGTGGGCAGCAGCAGTAACACGGCGGTGGACCTCACGCTGAAAGTCGGCAGTGTCTCACAGCAGATTGTTGTCTCGGCGACAGGCACGGACTTGCCGGAAACACAAACGGGCGCCTCCATCTCCGTGGTTACCTCAGGCCGGTATCAATACAAGCCTGAATTGCTGGAGCCTCTGCGCCAGGTGCCGGGCGTGCAGATACTGGAAAACGGGCAAAGGGGAATCAATGAATCCCTTTTTATTCGCGGTGGTGAGAGCAAGGCAAACAAGGTCCTGCTGGATGGTATTCCACTCAATGAAATTGGCGGCACCGTGGATTTTGGCGGCGTCTTTACCACAGGAATTGACCAGGTTGAGGTGCTTCGCGGGCCCAACAGCGTGCTTTATGGCGCTGATGCGCTTGCCGGCGTGGTGAACCTGACCACCGCAAGCGGCGCCACTTTTCGTCCGCAGCTCAACTATTCCTTTGATGCCGGAAACTTCAACAGCCTTCATCATGACGCGGCGCTGGGCGGCATTTTTCGCCAACTGGATTATTTCTCGGAATTCGCCCGTTTCGATGGCGGCAACACCGCCGCCAATCCCCATTTCCATCATGCTGCCTACGCCGGGAACTTCGGTTGGACGCCGCTGGCTTCCACCAGCCTGCGGCTGACGCTCCGTCGCGTTGCGGCAAAAGTGGACGTGCCTAACGCCGTCGATTTCTTTGGCATTCCGGACGATTCCTTCCAGGCCCAGGCCAACACTTTTATTGGCGCAACGCTGCAAAATCAAACGACTTCACACTGGCACAACTTGTTGCGTTACGGCGCCACGCGCCAGAACTCAGAGTTTGTAAACCCTTCACCCACTGGCATCCCCGATCTTTTCGGGAATTTTCTGGGCAACGTGGTGACGATCAAAGGCGCGAACGGCTTCAGCACCACCGGCCAGGCCATTCTCGATTTTGGCGGCACGTATCCGCAGCAGTTTTTCATTCTGAATAATCGTGACCTCCTCACCTTCCAGTCCGACTATGCGTTCGGTACACATCTGACCGTACTTTTCGGATTTCACTATGAAAATGAACGCGGGACCAAGCCGGCTGAGCGTACAAATTTCAGCTACACCGGAGAGGTCCACGGCAATCTGTGGAGCCGGCTCTATGCGACTCTTGGTCTGGGCGTGGAAAAGAATGCCATTTTCGGTACGGCGGCCACTCCTCGCGCCTCCCTGGCTTACTATGTCATCCGGCCGCGCTCCAGCGGCGCTCTTACCGGGACCAGGCTCAAGTTCAACTATGGACAGGGAATCCAGGAGCCTGATTTTTTCTCCGCGGACAATTCATTGTTGGCCTTGCTGTCACAGTTGCCCACGGGGCCGCAGCTTATTTCTCAGTTCCACATAGGTCCCATTGGCGCAGTGCGTTCGCGGAGCTTTGATGCCGGCATTGAGCAGTTGGCATGGAATGGCCGCGTAAAACTGGGAGTCACCCTCTACCACAATCGCTTTACCAACCAGATTGAATCCGTTGGCCCCGGTGGGCTGCTTTTGCTGGGGGTGCCGCAAGACGTGGTGTCGCAAACACCGTTTGGGGCGTTTGTGAACTCACTGGACACGCGTGCCATGGGCTCGGAAACAGAGCTTGAGGTGAACCTGGGCCATGGCTTCACGGCCCGCGCTGCGTATACATATCTTGACGGGATTGTGCGCCGCTCGTTCTCCAGTGACGAACTTTTCCCCTCATTCAATCCGGCATTTCCGAGCATTCCTATCGGAGCATTTTCGCCGCTGGTGGGGAACCGGCCTTTCAATCGTGCTCCGCACACCAGCAGTTTTTATCTCGGCTATGCGCGGCGGAAGCTGGCGCTCACAATGAGCGGAAACTTTGTTGGCCGTCGTGACAGCAGTACATTCCTCTTCGACTCAAACTTTGGTTCCAGCCTGCTTCTGCCCAATCACAATCTGGCCGCGGCTTATCAGCGGCTTGACGTCAGCGGCAACTACCGGATCAACCGCTATCTTCAGCTTTATTCATCCATTGAAAACCTGGCCAGACAGCATTACGATCCCGTCCCTGGTTTTCCTGCTCTGCCCTTCAACTTCCACAGCGGTATTAAAGTGACGCTAGGCGGAGATCACTGAGGCATGCATTGTGTGCATAGGCGGTGAAAATCTCACCGCCTTTTGCTTCTTTCGGGCCCCATATCGGCAGCAAAGCAAGTTTTCTTGAGTAACCCCTTGGGGTGACCAAAGACCATCTACCAACGACCTCATGCAGCCAGAGTGCGCTTGAACTTATGATGTGGAGTGGAAGGCCATTTGGCCCCTACTCCCCATGGAACTTGCAGCCAAAAATAAACTGAGTACCGCGCAACACTATTCGCCAACATCGACGCCTGTTCTGGATGTCTTCCGTCCGCTGCCCCCGCAGAGCAAAGAAAACCTCAGCGCGGGGGAATATTTTCTTGCCAGCAGCTTGGTGATCCTCACGCTGGTGGGCCTGTCCAGCCTGCGTGTCGTGATAGAGTCCGTGCCAGCGTACTGGTCCGCGCTTCTGCCCCTGGCGGCTGCGCTCATCGCCGGACTCGGACATGAAGCAGGACATTTACTGGCCGGAATGCTTTTTGGTTTCAAGATCACACAGATCAGAATTGGCCCGCTGCAGTTTGGCAAACATGTCAGATGCCGCGAACCATATTGCGGCGATGTACTCACGCTGGGCATTGCGGCGCTTAAGCCGCGTGTGACCGATCAGAATGATGCAGCGTTGCGCCGCCGTTTGCTGTTCTTGTTGCTCGGCGGACCATGCGCCAGCTTTTTACTGGCTGGGGCGCTGGAGTTGTCAATGGCGATGGTCCAGCCGCGATTCCTGATTGCCTTCAGCATGCATCTTGGTGCTGCACTGTCAGCGCTGTTTGCTGTCGCCGCTCTTCTTCCTGACGTAAATCGGCGCGGTATTTTCTCTGACGGGGCGCGCCTGCTGATGCTCCTGAAAAATGACGCCAAGGCGGAACGATGGCTTTCCAATATCCGCTGCCAGATAGCCCTGAACCAGGGGCGTCACCCGCGTGATTGGGACCAGACCTGCGTCGGGCATGCTGCGGCCGTCAATGATGATTCGCGGGATGCCTTTATCGCCCGCTGGCTGGCCTACCTGTGGGCCGCTGAACGCCAGGACATCACCTGTGCCACAAAATACCTGGAAGGCGCTCTGGAGACCCTGGCTTACTCCACGCCGAAGCTGCGTGATCAGTTGTTTCTGGAAGCAGCGGTCTTTCAGGCGTGGTTCCGTGACAATCCTTCTAAAGCGCTTTTCTGGGTCTACCGCATTCGCAACAAAAAGCTCACACGGCTGCAGAAGCTGCGTCTGGATATAGCCCTGTTGTGGGCTGAAGGCCGTCTTTTTGACGCCTGGGAGAAACTTGGCACGGCCTATCTGGCAGAGCTGCATGATCTGCCCGCATCGCCGGGCCGTACGCTGGCCGAGGAGAGCTCCGCGGAGTGGAAGCGCCAGATGGAGTCGCGTATGCTCACTCGCGCGTGGCGCAGCATGTATTCGCTTTCAAGGCAGCTTGACCCGTCTGCGTTACAGTCGGCGTTCTCTGCGCCGGAAAAACAGCAAACCGCTTCGTGGTAGTATCCTGTTGTGTCCGCTCCCAGGAAAGTGCAGCGGGGACGTGTAAAATCGCGGCCTCGCCCCAGCGCCACCCATCTGGTGGTGATTACCGGCATGTCCGGCTCCGGCAAAGCCTCAGTCCTGAAGGCGTTTGAGGACCTGGATTATTACTGCGTCGACAACCTGCCCATTGACCTGATCCCACGCTTCGCTGACCTGGCCAAGCAGTCCGCGGAAATCGAAAAAGCAGCGCTGGTGGCCGATATCCGTGAAGGCGAACAGCTCAAAAGGCTGCCCCGGATCATCAAGGCATTGCGCAAGCAGATCAAGACCACCGTGCTTTTTCTTGAGGCTTCTGATGAGGCGCTGCTGCGCCGCTTCAGTGAGACCCGCCGTCCGCACCCGCTGGGAAAAGATTCCACCGTAAAAATTGCGCTCAAGAAGGAGCGCCGCATGATTCAGCCCATCCGCGCCCTGGCGGACATTGTGGTCGACAGTTCCAAATTCAACGTGCACGAACTGCGTTCGCACATCACCGCCAAGTTCGCCGCCGGCAGCACGGACAAGGACATTCTGGTTTCCATCGTCAGTTTCGGATACAAGGCCGGCGTTCCCAATGATGCTGACCTGCTTTTTGATGTGCGCTTCCTGCCCAATCCGCACTTTATCCCTGCATTCCGCCCGTTCACCGGACGCCATCCCCAGGTGGCCAAGTACATCCGTTCGTTTCCGCAGACGCAGGAGTTTATTGATCGAATCTCCGCTCTGCTGATCTACCTGATTCCGCATTATGTCCGGGAAGGGAAGAGCTACCTGACCATCGGCTTTGGCTGCACCGGCGGCCAGCACCGCTCCGTGCTGATTGGTGAAGAGGTGAAGAAGCTTCTCGCCAAGGCCGGATACCGGGTTAAGGTTGTGCACCGGGATGCGCCCAAGTGATAAACAATACTTTACTTTGACTCATGCATCCCTGATTCAGCCACACTCCTTTAGAATGGGAGCAATGTTTTCCGCCGCCATGGGTGCTGTATGCGACAACTGAAACGGTTGTTGGCATATCTCCGTCCTTACTTGCCGCACTTCGTCGGCTCCATAGTGCTGATGGCTGTTGTGGGGTTGATGGATGCGTTTCGCATCCTGTTGATGGGCCCCATCATCGATAGGGTCTTGACTCCCAAGACTCCCGGCCGGTCGCTTACGCTGTTTCACATCCCCGGGACCGAGCGCATTGTCTATCTGCAGGATTTTATTCCCCAGCATTTTGCCAATCCGCTCACGGTGGTTGCGGTGGCGCTGGCGGGAAGCGCAGTCATCAAAGGGGTTTGCGACTACGTGGGCACCTATCTGGTGAACTACGCCGGATATGGCCTGATTACGGATTTGCGTAACAGTTTGTATGACCGGATTCTGCGGCGGTCGATTGCGTTCTTCTCCCGCTTTTCCACGGGCACGCTGGTTTCCACCGTGGTGAATGACGTGGAGAAGGTGCAGATTACGCTCACCATTGCGCTGGCGGAATTTTTGCAGCAATTTTTTACTCTGATTTTCCTGGTCGGAGTGGTAATCGTGGAAGGCCACAGGCTGGCGCTGGTGCTGCTGATTTTTGTTCCGTTTGTGATTATTTCGGCGGGAAAGATCGGACGCCGCGTCCGCTCCACCACCCGAAAAGGCCAGGACAAGCTCGCTGACATCCAGAACATTCTGCATGAGAGCATTACAGGCAACAGGATCGTAAAAGCGTTTGGCATGGAGAGCTGGGAGAGCCGGCGCTTTGTGGCCGCGGCCAGAAAGCTTTTTCGCGCTAACCTGAAGTCAGTGGCGGTCCAGTCCATCAGCTCACCGCTCATGGATATTGTGGGGGCAGTGGCGGTCGCACTGCTTCTATGGCTCGGCCGCAGCACGATCAACACGGGCGCGATGACGGAAGGCGCTTTTATTACTTTCATCATCGCCGTTTTCAGGCTTTATGATCCGGTCCGCAAAATGGCCTTTTTCAACAACAGTTTTCAGCAGGCGCTGGGTGCTTCCCAGGAAATATTCCGCTTCATGGATGAAGAGGACGAGATCAGGGAAAAGCCTGACGCGATTGCGCTGCCGGCCTTCCGCGAACGTGTCCGTTTTGAGAATGTGAGCTTCGCTTACACCGGCCCGGGCGGAGCTGAACCGGAGATCCTGCGCAATGTGAATCTGGAGACGCGCGCCGGCGAGGTTGTGGCCATTGTGGGCTCCAGCGGCGCGGGCAAGAGCACGCTGGTCAATCTGATTCCGCGTTTTTTTGACGTGACTGGAGGCGCCATCAAGCTGGATGGCCACGATATTCGAGATGTTACGCTGGCTTCACTGCGCGCCCAGATAGGCGTTGTGACCCAGGACACGATCCTGTTCAATGATACCGTGCGCAACAACATTGCTTACGGGCAGCCGGACGTAACCGAGGAAGCGGTGAATGAAGCCGCAAAGACTGCCCTGGCCCACGACTTTATTCTTCGTCTGCCTGAAGGCTATGACACTATGATCGGTGAGCGTGGTCTGCGCCTTTCCGGGGGAGAGCGCCAGCGCATCGCCATTGCCCGCGCGCTGCTCAAGAACGCCCCGATCCTTATCCTGGATGAAGCTACTTCTGCGCTCGATACCGAGTCCGAATCGCTGGTGCAGTCAGCCCTGCAGAACCTGATTTCCGGCCGGACGGTTTTCGTGATCGCGCACCGGTTGACTACCGTTCGCCACGCTGACCGCATTGTGGTGTTGGAAGGTGGTCATATTACTGACTCCGGCACGCATGAAGATCTGCTGACCCGCCTGGGGACCTATCGCAAATTATATGAATTGCAGTTTATGGATTTAGACCCCAAAATGGGTGAAGAAGCTGGTGTCATCGCCCGCGAGCAGATCAAACACTAAAGGTCCCGAAGAACAAACCATGTCCATCCGTTCCATGACCGGATTCGCGCAGGTAAAGTCCCAGGCAGGTGAGGGGACCTCATTCACGCTTTCATTGAAATCCGTCAACCATCGCTTCCTCGATCCGCAGCTCCGCCTTCCCCTGGAGCTGGACGAACTGGAGATGAAGGTCCGCCGCGTGCTCAAAGAGCAGCTGGCGCGTGGACATGTGGAGGTCACTCTGAACGTGGACCGGCGGGGTGGCGAAGGATACGAGTTCAATCGCGAGCTGGTAGGAGGCTACGTTGAAGCGTTTCGCAAAGCGGCGCGTGAGTTTGGCACCAATGGCGAGCCTGATCTGAACAATATCTTTCGTATGCCCGGTGCGCTGGGCGCCATGACGCCCCTTGACAGCAATTTTCAAACTGCCGTTCTGGCCGCTCTGGACCAGGCAATTGTGAAGCTGAACGTAATGCGAGAACAGGAAGGCCGTGGCATGGAGGACGAGATGCGCCGCCGCCTGACTTCACTGGAGCAGGCCACGGACGAGGTCGCAAAACTGCGCGCCGCGGTTTCCAAGGCCTATATGGAGAAGGTCCGGTCGCGCATGCAGGAGCTGCTGGAAAACGCCGACCAGGACCGCATCTTGCAGGAAGCCGCCATCCTGGCCGAGCGCAGTGACATCCAGGAAGAGTTGGTGCGGCTGCACACCCACATTGACCACTTCCGCAAGCTGCTGGACCAGGGCGGAGAAGTGGGCAAGAAGCTCGACTTTCTGTTGCAGGAGCTCAACCGGGAAGCCAACACGCTGCTCTCTAAAACCTCAGGTGTGGCGGGAGAAGGACTGCGCATTACCGAACTTGGTCTGCAAATGAAGTCAGAGATAGAAAAATGCCGTGAGCAGGTGCAAAACCTGGAATGAGCAGCATACGGTACATCATCTCTGCGCCCTCGGGTTCCGGCAAAACCACGCTGGTGAATGAGTTGCGCCAATATGTCAGGAACCTGGAATTTTCCGTATCATTTACCACGCGCTCTCCACGCGGCAGCGAGCAGGACGGCCGGGAGTATCACTTCATCTCGCGTGAAGAATTCGAAGCCATGATCGCGCGCGATGCTTTTCTGGAATATGCGCAGGTCTTTGGCAAATACTATGGGACTGCCCGGTCAGTTTTGCAGCATGCAGAGGAGCTTGGCAACGATCTGCTGCTCGATATCGACGTGCAGGGCGAGCGCCAGGTCAAGCAAAAGATGCCGGATGCGGTGAGCATCTTTGTGCTGCCACCGAGCCGGGCTGAGCTGGAGTCGCGCTTGCGCAAACGCAGCCTAAGTGAGAACGTTCACGCGGAAGACGTGATCCGCCGCCGGCTGGATGAGGCCCGCCGCGAGATCGAAAATTATCCCAACTATGATTACATTTTGATCAATGACCGCCTGGAGCAGTCGGTAGACCAGTTGCAGGCCATCGTTTTGGGAGAGCGCATCAGGCGTTCGGGCAAACCTCCATCTCCAGAAGAAAAGAGGTATCTGGCGACGGCGGGAAAATGCCTGAAGGTGAACATGGAAGGCAAGATCAGGGACATTCTGAGCACTTTTGACGTGGCGTCCCCTGCTGCAACGGAAGTAAAAAGGTAGGGAGCCTGCTGGTCTCCAGCCTCAACCCCGCTACTATGACTCCGCTTGCGCCACGGATTACAATCTCTCTATGAAGGTCGCTCTGGGAGTCACCGGCGGAATTGCCGCATATAAGGCAGCTGAGCTCGTGCGCCTGCTGCAAGACCGCGGTGTGCGCATTCAGGTGGTGATGACCCGTGCAGCCCAGGAGTTCATCCGGCCACTGACGTTTGCCGCGCTCAGCGGAGAGAAGGTCATTACCGACTTATTTGGTTCCGGAGCCGAAGACCCCAACATTGCTTCCGCGGTGGAGCATATTGCCGTGGCCCAGGCCATTGATGCGCTGGTCGTGGCTCCTGCCACAGCCGATGTGATTGCCAAATTCGCTCATGGCGAAGCCAATGATTTTTTGACCACGCTCTTTCTTGCAACGACTGCGCCTGTGGTGATCGCGCCTGCGATGAACGTAAACATGTGGGAGAACGCAGCCACACAGGCCAATCTCCAGACGCTGAAAGCGCGTGGCTACGCCATTGTGGAGCCAGACAGCGGTTATCTGGCCTGCGGAATGGTTGGAGCAGGCAGGCTAGCGGCGAATGAAACGATCGTAAAAGCCGTACTCAAAGCCCTGGGAGCGAGGCAGGATTTAGCCGGCGAAACCGTGATGGTCACGGCAGGCCCCACGCGTGAGCCGATTGATCCGGTGCGTTACATTGGCAACCGATCCAGCGGCAAGATGGGATATGCGCTCGCGGAAGCCGCTTTGCGGCGTGGCGCTAAAGTCATTCTGATCTCCGGACCTACTGCTCTTACGCCGCCCTCCTCCGCTGAGGTTGTGCAGGTACAGACGGCGCAGCAGATGCGCGACGCCGTGATGGCGCATCTTGACCATGCGACGATCGTGATCAAAGCCGCCGCCGTGGCCGACTTTACCGTGCGCGCCGCCGCCGCTGAGAAAATCAAGCGCAAAGGCCCGATGACGCTCGAACTTGAACCGACTACCGACATTCTGGCCGAGGTCGGGGCCAAAAAAGGCGGCCGAATTGTGATTGGCTTTGCCGCAGAAACCAGTGACGCGCTGGCCAATGCCCGCAAGAAGCTCGAAAGCAAGTCGCTCGACGCCATCGTGCTCAACGACGTCTCGCAGCCCGGCATTGGCTTTGATTCAGAACGCAACGCGGTCACTATCCTGACCCACTCCGGCAGTGAAACCGTGCCCGAGACCAGCAAGTGGGAAGTAGCGCACCGGGTGCTGGATGCCGTGGTGAAGTTGAAGGCGGAACGGAAGAAATCCACTCAGTCCCTGAGAAGCTAGCGTTTCTGTACGCCAGATTGTCATGCCCTATATCCGGATCCTATTACTGCTCTTTGTATATCTTATTTTGTCTGACAACGCGGCCAGATCGCAGAATCAGCCGACGAAAAGCCCGCCATTTACGCTTACCTGGATCGAAGGGAAGTGCAAGCATTGCAAGATTGCCCGGCAACTTGCGGAGATCCAGTTTGTGAGTAAAACGGAAGCATGGGCGGTAGGTTTCCTGTGGCCGTATCATGGCCAAGGCTCGGGTGACTACGTGATGGTTCACACCACCGATGGCGGGATTACGTGGAAGGAATTTGCTGCCAGCGGAATGCACGCTGAAGCACCCACGTTTTCATTCCTGGATGCGCAGCGAGGATGGGTTTCTTCTATGGCTTCTGGTGATTGGGCAATCCGACAGACTGAAGATGGCGGACACCACTGGAAGGTATTGAGCGACAATGGGATTCGAATTTCCCAATTTTTCAGTGCAAGCCAAGGCTATGGCGTGAGCTCATGCAAGAGCGAAGTCGCCTGTTTTTTTCGCACGCTAAATGGCGGCCGCAACTGGGAAGAGTCCGCGCTGCCAAATTTTAAGTATGCAGATAAAACTTTTTTTCTTAATCCACAAACAGGCTGGATTTCAGGAAAAACACAGGACGACACAGAACTGGTTCTACGGACTACCGATGCAGGAAAGACCTGGGAAGCTTGTATTCTTAATGCTGGTCCAGATATTGCCGAAGTGAGAGACCTGTTTTTTCTAGATGCACAGCGCGGTTGGCTTATTACCTGGGCTTTTAATGATGGTGGCACCCGTCTCTTCCATACGATGGATGGCGGCAAGAGCTGGAGAGCGAATTCGGACGATACATTCCAGGGAAATAGGAAGTGGCTTTCTACGGTACGTTTCATCAACGAGAAAGCCGGGTTTGCTTTTAATTCAGTTGATACCGGCGACCATGGAGTGGATTCACAAGGCGAATCGGGCCTGTGGTTGGTGAAGGTGCATCCTTCGTCGCATTGATGATGACCAGACGCGAGGCTCCGCGCGATGGTCTCTTCTTGCTGTAAACTGATCGTTGATGCCCAAGTCCCTGGACCCACAAACTAAAAAACATCTTGCCTCGCGAGTGAATTATTACCGTGAGATGGGCATCTATGATTTCTATCGCCGGCCGGTGGAAGAGGGCGTTGAATTTGTCTTGCAGCCAGCGACAGAAAATTTACTCGCGGATAACATGTCTCCAGCAAAAACAAAACTACCAGCAGCTACACTCCCACCGGCGATCAGTGATAAGCCTTCTGCCTTGAAACTGATTCGTGAAGATATTGGCGACTGCACCCGCTGCCGCCTGCACAAGGGCCGCACGAACCTGGTTTTTGGCGTGGGCAACGTAAATGCCGACATTATGTTTGTAGGCGAAGGCCCGGGCGCGGACGAAGACGCCAAGGGTGAGCCTTTTGTGGGCCGCGCGGGACAGCTTTTGAACAACATGATCTCCGCCATGGGGATCGGGCGCGAAGATGTTTACATTGCCAACGTGGTAAAGTGCCGCCCGCCGGGCAATCGCACGCCGGAAAAAGACGAGTGTGATACCTGCTCACCTTTCCTGATGCGCCAGATTGACGTGATCAAACCCAAGGTCATTGTCGCTTTGGGTGCGGTTGCGGCAAAAAACCTTCTGGCCGTCAGTGACTCCATGGCCAACCTGCGTGGCCGCTGGTATGACTTCAGAGACACGAAACTGCTGGTGACCTACCACCCGGCTTATCTGCTGCGCGATCCCAGACAAAAGAAAGAAGCATGGAAAGACTTACAGATGGTAATGAAATTTCTGGGCTTGAATCCGCCGGCAAAAGCTCCGCAGGATTAAAACCCAATCCCAAAGCAGCAGATAATGGAAGGCGGCCAGCGGAGAACCCTCCTACCACGAGTGATCGCAGAGAGAATTCCATTTTCGCCAGCCGCCTGCAGGGATATAAATATCTAGCCAGCACATCCTAGCACCTTTGGCTATTATTTCAAAACAAACGATAGGCATTAGCTATGGATCGCATTCCCGGAGTTATTTTGGCGATGAAGGCCGGTTTCGCCGGCGGACTTAAGATCAGGCATCTTTCCCGTACAATAATCCCCAGCGCGCATGCCCACCTTCTGTGATGTAGCCCTGCCGGTCCCGTTGGACATGGCATTCACTTACAAGATTGCCGACCACTTGCCGGTCGTCGGCGGGCGGGTGCTGGTCCCTTTTCGAACCGAGCGTCTTTCCGGCGTGGTGACGGCGCTGCATGACCGCCAGCCCTCCATGCAGGCCAAGACAGTGCTGCAGGTGCTGGACACGGAGCCCGTGCTGGATGACGGGTTGATGAAGCTGGGGCAATGGATTTCCCAGTACTACCTTGCCCCCATTGGCGATGTATTCCGCGGCATGCTGCCGCTGGCCGCAGAAATCAAAAAAGCCAGGATCTACCGCATCACTGAAGCCGGTTACGAAGCGCTGCATGCTTCGGCAACCGTCGGGTCGTCGCGGCGCTCAAAGCAGGACATTGACACGCAGATGGTCGAGTATGCCGTTCTGGATTATCTTTCGATGTCCGACGACGCACTGGAGGGGACAATCCGCTCCGCCACCGGCGCAAACCGCCAGGTGCTGGATCTGCTGTTGCGCAAGAAATGGATCGCCCGCGAAGACGCTTCTTCCGTCCGCGACGCGAGCCGCACGGTTCAGATTGCCGTACTGAAAGAACCCGTGCCTGGAAAACCAGGCGGCAAGCTGAATGACAATCAGCAGAAGATCATTGCTTTTCTACAGCAACAGAGCGGGAGGGCCATGGTGGAGCAGTTGCGCCCGCTCGATGTCCCGCGCACCACGCTACAGACGCTGGTCAAGCGCGAGATGGTCGAGGTGCTTGAAGAGCCCGCTGAATTTAATGTGAGCAGCATGAAGAAGCGCGGGCCTGCGCATCTGGACTTTATTTTCAATCCGGAACAAAAAGCGGCTCTCACGACGATTGACAGGTCAGTGGCAGAGCGAAAGTTTTCAGTTTCTCTGCTGCACGGGGTTACCGGTTCGGGTAAGACGGCGGTTTATCTTGCGGCGATGCAAGCAGTGCTGGAGTCAGGGCGCTCCGCCATCCTGCTTGTCCCGGAAATTGGCCTTACACCGGCTGCTGCCGCAAATCTGCATCAGGTATTTGGCGATGAAGTCGCCATTTTGCATTCAGCGCTCTCAGCCGACGAACGCGCGGAGCAGTGGCACCGCATCCGTCGTGGCGAAGCGCGGATCGTTGTAGGTACGCGCTCGGCTGTTTTTGCTCCGGTGGCGCATCTGGCTCTGATCGTGGTGGATGAAGAACACGATAGCTCGTACAAGCAGGAGGAAACGCCGCGTTACAACGGCCGCGATGTAGCAGTGATGCGTGGCAAGTTGACGGGCGCAGCAGTGGTGCTGGCTTCCGCCACGCCGTCGATTGAGTCCTACCACAATGCTGAAGCAGGGAAGTACCGGCTGATACAACTCAAGGCGCGCGTGGAGCAGCGGCCTCTGCCTGTGGTGGAACTGGTGGATATGCGGTCTGAGTTCCAGCAGACAGGCGAGGACCAGATCTTCTCCCGGCAGCTGATCCAGGAAGTTACGGACCGGCTGGAGCGAGGCGAGCAGGCCATGGTCCTGCTGAACCGCCGGGGATACTCATCCGTTGTGCTCTGCCGTGCTTGCGGTGAGACGCTGCAATGCAAGAACTGCAGCATTGCCATGACCTTCCACAAAGCCGCGCACCGCATGGAGTGCCACTACTGTAGCTACCGGCAGGCCGTACCCAAGCACTGTCCTAAGTGCGGCAGTGAGCATATTTATTTTCTGGGCACTGGATCGGAGAAAGTAGAAGAGCGCCTGCACGCTGCGTTTCCTCAGGCGCGGATCGGCCGCCTGGACCGCGACACCGTACGCAATCGCCACGACTTTGAGCGTGTGCTGAACCAGTTCCATTCCGGAGAGATCAATCTGCTGGTGGGGACGCAGATGATCGCCAAGGGGCATGACGTTCATGGCGTTACGCTGGTGGGCGTTGTTGGCGCAGACTACGCGCTTGGATTTCCTGATTTTCGCGCCGCGGAGCGAACTTTCCAGTTGCTCACGCAGGTGGCCGGACGCGCAGGGCGTGGCGAGACGCCGGGCAAGGTTGTGCTCCAGACCTATTATCCAGACCACTATGCGATTCAATTTGCGCAGCAGCACGATTATCTGGGCTTCTACGAAAAAGAAGTCAGGTTCCGCAAGTGGATGCATTATCCGCCGTTCTCCGCGCTGGCCAACGTGCTGGTGCGCAGTGACAAGCTGGAGCAGACGCTGCGGTGGACGGGACAGCTGGGCAAGTGGTTTGGATCCACGAGCAATGAAGGCGTGCGCGTGCTGGGTCCGTCCGTTGCGCCCATCATGCGCCTGAAGCGCGATTACCGCTATCACTTCATCTTGAAAGCTGCCAGCCGTGAAAAGCTCAATGCTTCACTCAGGAGAATGCTGGCCTTTGCCGACGCCGAAAAAATCCCTCGAACCAACGTGATTGTGGATGTTGATGCGCTGTCACTGCTGTAAATCTCAGGCTATTGCGGCGCTGAGCCAACCGGCAGAATTCGATGTCCCACGCGGAATTTTTTGTAATTTGTGTTCAGCGTGTCATATTCCACAGGCAGCGGAATATTTGCCGCGGGAAAACGGCTCTGCCCTTTCACCACCAGTATATGAGAGCCTTTGGCATGTCGGCGACGAAGCAGCCATACTTCGTCATTCACCTTTGTCCACTCGTGCAGTACCGTGGTGCCTTCGCTGTAGTACAAACTCGAATCGGCAAGCTGCTGCTTGCTTTGGTCCACCTCTTTTTTTGAAAGGTCCGCTGAACTGGTGGAGAATGCGGCATAATCTGCATGGGCCAGCGGGCCGTCCCTTAAGGCCTTGCCTTCCGCTTTTACGATCTGCAAATCTTTCTGGTCAATCCATACCGTTATCTTGAAATTTCTGGCATCACTGGTTTTATCTTTCGTGCGCTTTGGATCGGCCTGTACAACGTAAGACTTGCGGCCATCGATGATCTGCTCACCTTTGGATTTCAAGTTGAAGCTCTGGTCAAGCTCTTGCAAAGGCAGCCGGAACTTGTACAACGATTGCGCGAATACGACCACGCCCATGGATGATGCGGGTGACGGGGTCACCAGCTGCGGCTTCCAGTCTTTGAGGCCCGCTTCTTCCATGATCTTCTGCACCGCTGCCGCCAGGCTTTCCGGAGTGTGGCCGGGCTTGATCTGTTCTTCCAGGATTTTGTGTTCCACCTCAACCCATTTTGCCCGGTACTCTTCGTCCTGTTCGCGGTCGTCTCCGTCCTGTGCGGCCACTTTCTTGCCGTTGTGCACAATCTGCCGGCGAAAGGCGTGCCCTTTGATCTCAATGACCTCGTATGTATCGTCGCTGTGTCCGCCCGCTCCTCCCGGATGCTCGACCGTGGAACTCTCAACATATGTGTAGTCGCGGGGCACAGCTTCACGAGTGTTGAAGTTGATCACAGCCTGTCGAACCACTTCCTGCACGTCAATTCTCTCTGCCTTATCGGCAGAAGAGGCTGCGGCGCAAACAGGGGCCAGCAGCAGAGTTGCGATGAGGTAACAGGAATTCACGGACATTTACTTTACCCTTGCATGCGCCATGTCTCAATCAGGATATGGCAGCGAAACTCATTTTGCGGGCTGCGCCTGTTGCTGCTGCCGTTCCTGCCGATTATCGTGGAGCACCTTGCCGAGTCCCTGGTCTCCGAAAGGCGCCGGTATGATTGTCAAGGCGAGCATCACCAGCGCAATCACCGCCAGCACGCGGCGTTTGGTATCAAGAGGCGGAAACAGCGGCACGTCTGGATGGCGGCTACCGGTAAAGCGCAGCACCACGGCCCACAAAAGCCATCCAGCCCAGCAATACCAGCTCAGGGGAAGCAGAATCAGAATGCTCAGCAATGAGACCGGACGGTGCCACCGGGGATTCACCGCGAAAATGATGTGACCGCCATCCAGTTGACCACCGGGCAACAGGTTGAGCGAGGTCGCCAGCATCCCTACCCAGGCCGCCATGGCCATGGGGTGCAGGTACAGTCCGCTGACAGGAGCGTGCGCAATAGCGGCATTGCTGCCCACGGCCGCCGCGACCCAGTGAGCCAGCTTAAAGATCAGAGGGAAGCCCAGGAGCATGCTTCCGTTCTCCGCATTGGGGGACGCCATGGTGGCTGCTGCCGCCGCAGCGGCGTCTCCGGTGAGCACCCGTGAAGCCAGTAACCCATAGATCATGACCGGCACAGCTACCACAAAGCCGGCAATCGGTCCGGCAATGCCAATATCGAATAGATCTGCGCGGCTGCGTATGGGTGACTTGATGCGGATAAACGCTCCCAGCGTTCCAATCAAAGTTGGTGCGGGGATAAAGAACGGCAGTGTGGCAAAAACCTTGCGGCGTACGCACAGAATGTAGTGGCCCAGCTCGTGCGCGGTGAGGATTCCCAGAAGAGACAGTGAGAACGGCGCGCCCAGCGTCAGTACTCTGCGCCAGTTCTGCAAGGCCCATATCCAGGGAAAATAATCCACGTCCTGGGAAAACAGCCCCAGATTTCTGTTGAATGTCTCTTGCATGGCGGCGCCTATGCAAAGGGTGGTAAGCAGCGTGGCGAAAAAAAGCAGCGCGTGCACCCAATAGCGCCGGCGCGGCGGCTGGATCACAACGACCCTGATCTCATTTCGTTCAGGATCAAAGACGTGGTATTCCTGCGGTAGAGACTGGGTGTCCGGCATGAAGCAATAGCCCTGAGATATTGATGCGTGGCCGCGTGCGAACGGTCAACTTGTCTAATCGATGGACTGCAACTCCTTGCCCGGCTTAAAGCGCACGGCTTTTCCGGGAGGAATATTGACCTCGGCACCGGTCCGCGGATTGCGTCCAATGCCAGTCTTGCGCGGACGCACGTTAAAAACACCAAATCCGCGCAACTCAATGCGCTCGCCCTGGGCCAGCGATTTCTTCATGCTGTCAAAGACCGTTTCCACGGCCAGCTCAGCTTTGGTTTTGGTAATGCCGGTTTTGTTGACCACTTCGTTGATGATATCGAGCTTTATCACGGGTCAGCTCTCCTCAATATTCCCAGAAAGGACGTAACTTGTAGATGCTATTGGACTTTTACGCAAGTTGTCAATGGAGTAGTTTCGCCTATAAGATGGCTTCTTTGTCGCTCCACAAAATCCCCCTAAAACCCGAGGAAACCACGCTGCATGGCAATCAAAAGTGACCGCTGGATCCGCCGCATGGCGCAAGAGCAGGGAATGATCAGTCCTTTCAATGACCGCCAGGTACGTGAAGGCGTAATTTCTTACGGCGTCTCCTCCTACGGGTACGATCTGCGCGTCGCTGACGAATTCAAGATCTTCACCAACGTCAATTCCGCCATTGTCGACCCCAAAAACTTTGACGAACGCTCTTTCGTCAACGTCCAGGGCCCGTTCGTGCTCATTCCGCCCAACTCTTTCGCCCTGGCGCGCTCGGTTGAGTACTTCAAAATCCCGCGTGACGTCTTGACCATCTGCGTGGGCAAGTCCACATACGCCCGCTGCGGCATCATCGTCAACGTAACGCCCTTTGAGCCGGAGTGGGAAGGTTTTGTCACCCTTGAAATCTCCAACAGCACGCCTTTGCCCGCCAAAATTTATTCCAATGAAGGACTGTGCCAGATCCTCTTCTTCCAGGGCGACGAACCATGCGAGACCAGCTACAAAGACAAAGCCGGCAAATACCAGAAGCAGACGGGCATCGTGCTGCCCAAGCTGTAAAGGCAAATCTTCACCACGGAGGCACGGAGAAAACCGATATTGCCGGTGTCATTTTTTCTATGCCTCCGGTTATTTCCGATCAGTGTTATTCGTGTTCATCAGTAGTGAGTTTTCCTTTACTCGTATTTCGATCAGTTCTCTTGTGACACCGCCTTCGGCGGTGTTTCCGATCCTCCGACCTTGGCTGTTCTCGGTGTCTCCGTGCCTCCCATGAATAATGTCCACTCAAAAGTTGTTTTGGCTGGTTTTAGGCAGCCAGGGTAAAGCTGGGAAAATCTTCGAAGACCCACTGGTTTTTCAGAGTATCGTAGACGATTTTGACCAGCTTTCTT
>JAIQGL010000045.1 GCA_020072585.1 Terriglobia bacterium
TTGCCGGGCGTTTTGGGTTCGACCAATGATTTCAGCATCTCCCACTGCACATCAGTCAGTTCCATAGTTACAGATGTGCCTGTAAATTCAACTCCGCGCAATTACTTAGTGCGATACCTATTTATGAGATAGGTTCTAGTACAATTTTATCAGCTTTACATCCACATCTGTTCAACTCTTTTGTTCCATGTGTCCAATTGAACACGAACTCTCGTTTCGCAACGCTTGAACTTCTTGAGCGCCTCGCATCCAACGTCTAATAGCATATCGGCAGAAATTGTCTGCACTTCCCTTTTAATAGAATTCCAATTTAGATTCACCAAGCTCATCGCCGGATTAGGTTTCGGCTGCCAACGCACCGCCAATGAACCATTGGGTTCTATCAAATTGTTACTTCCTTGCGGCAGTAGCGGCAATATATGTGGCGCTGCTAACGCGATACGGTCTGGGCTGAAAAGTCTAATGTCTCGAATTTTCACAATCTCACTGGATTCATTTGTCAAAAGAAGCGCAAAGCTTTCAGAGTAACTTTCAGTGATCCGAGCAGATACATTCATCGCGTCAACACGCAACTGCGTTTCTTCCTCCAACGTCCCTGATCCCTCAGGCAAAAAGTGCTCAGACAGTTCGTTAAGCACACGGGCCAAATGTTTACTGGCAACCCTGCGAAATGTGTCGCGATCCTGAAAGGTCCAATAGAGGGTGTCCTGCCTCAATGAATCTCGATATGATTTTAGCGCTTCAAGTTGTTTCCTATCATGATTGTGAGGAATCGCCGCCTCGGAAAAATACAATAAGACTTTCTTACCTTTAGTACGCAGGATTTCAATTTCCTCTGCGGTACCCGACAGAGCAACGCCCGTCGGGGTTCCCATCCGATGCCAAAAGACTCCGACTACTATATCGGCGTTCTCAACGATTTGCTTGTTTAGAAGGCCTTGCGGGCGATCACCCGTGGCTGGCACAGCGTCCATTTCCCAACGGACAGGTGAAAGCGTTATGCCCACACTGCGGGAGTGAGCACTATTCCAATCCAAAATGACTTCAGTAAGGATATTCCGTTCATCTTGAACATCAGATGGAGAAGCTATCAAAACCTCAATAATTCTCGAAGTGCGTGGCATAAGCGATATGGTTCCAACAGCTTTCTCAAACCAACGGTTTTCGGGCTGAATGTGTCCGGAAACATTTTAGTCCTCACGATGAATAGATGTCTCATAAATTTTCTTGACAGATCCCAAGCTATCAGCAATACTATGGCAGAATGAAACGCTTTTCCAATAACGAGGCAGCAGCAATGCTAGGTCTGGATCCGTCGACCTTGAGCCGATACATCAAGGCCAAAAAACTACCCGCGCCTAGTATTGTTGAGGTTGGGAGCGCAAGCCTCCACGCTTGGACCGAAGCCGAAATCGAAAACGTCCGCAAGCTTCTGCCCAGGATTGCCAACGGCAGAAAAACCCGGTACTCAAAGCTCCGGGAAAAACAAACGGCACAGCCCAAAAAGGCCGTGCCGCGCAAAACCAAGGCAAAGAAGAAAACGTGATCGCCCAAAACGGCCTGGCCAAAAGCTAAGAGCCAATGGCCAAAAGCCAAACCCTTAACGGGCACACGCCGGTGCGCGAACACCAGCGCGGCCCTAACCAAATCGCCTAGATTGGAGGCAACATGGCTGCTATTGAAAGTAAACGCTCTGTATCCCTGGCGCAACCCCGCGCCCGCCAACCCCGCAATCCCAAACCACTCCGCAAAAAGCGCGAAACCCTCCCGGCTTCCCTGCGCTCCACCGTCACCCAGCGCGGCAAGACCACGGTCCGCCGCTTTCCCGGACGCACCTTCCATCGCTTTGAAGAAGCCAAAGGCAAAGCCCTGGACTACATTGAGTTCTTTACCATGGGCGAATTCCACTGCTTTGACGTGGCTTTTGAGGACAAGACGGCCATGCAGTTTGTCATTGAGCCAACCTTCACTCTGGAAACCGACTACGCTGACTGGAAGACCGGCGATTGGCGTCCGATCAAGAAGTGGCCGCTGATTCATAGCCAGACCAACCGGGTCAAAGGATAATCCGCGCTGAAGCTGAAAGATGGGCGGGAGCCGCAGGCAAAAACCGGTCCCGCCCTTACTTCAACCCCCGGAAGTTGCGCACAAAAAGAAGTTGCGCGCAAAAAAAACAGACACTTGGGCAGCACGTCTGCGATTGGCAAAAACCGCCCCCGACAATCTGTGCGCGCCGGAAATTCCAGAGTCTTGCAACTTCGATTGGATTTCCGGGTTCAACATTAGGTAAAACTGTAGGTAAAACTGTCTTGTGCGGAGGCGTACCTTGAAAGCATTGCGGCTTTGGGACCGTCGGGCTTTGGCCCTGAAGGCTTTTTTTGCAGGCTTGGCAATCATGTGCGCCGTGGCGCTCTCTGCCGGCGCTCAGAGTGTGATGAGCCCGTATCAGGGCGAGCATGACGGCGTCAGCGTTGGGGGGAAGTGGGTCGCGTTCCGCTCTGAAGACAAGATGACCGCGGCAAAAGTGGTCCGCTTTGAGCTCCAGTCAGACAACTACCTGAGCGCCAGCCCGGACTACAAGCCGCGCATCGAGCTTGTCTGCACCAATCGCAAATACTCTTACGCTGACTTCAATCCCGGTATCCCGCTCGGTCCGCCGAACCGTCCTGGCATTTGGGGGCAGCCCCAGTTAGAGGTCAGGATCCGCGTGGACGATACGCACCACTACCATGGCTGGAACTGGATTCGTGGCCGCTTTCTTTCCATGGACAAAGGCACAACGCGGGAGTTGATTGGAGCGCAAATCTTCAAGATAGAAATTCCCGGACGAAGAGGCCCTGAAATCGCGGAATTCTCGCCCGCCGGCCTTGATCTTGCGCAGGTGAAGCAGGCCTGCGATCTCACGCCGAAAAGGCCCAGCAAGAACTAACGCGTTTGTTTTGTAGCCACCGATTTGGATTGACGCTTTACCTTAGTCCGCACCCATCGCCTTGCCCTGCTCGGGAAAGAGAGTGCTCATGTCCATAGGTAGCCGCAGCACGCTGGCCGCCGCTGGCGTCACGTCATGTCCGCCGCGCAGATTCACCCACAAGGATTGGACGGTATAGATTGGACCCCAGGGAATGCCCCACCATCCAGCCACGGCCGAGAGCAGTGTCCATTGCAATCCCTTGACCGGACGGCTTTCCTGAGCGCGGACAAAATAAATGTCCGTACCGCGTTTGAACGTGATGATGAGAGCGGAAACACAATATTGGATTGCACGAACTTCGCCCCCTGCTGGACTTCCGTTGCCACTTGCTGAGGAGTCATCCCTTCAATGCCTACAATATTTGCCATAGAACCTCAAAGCTTTTTTTAAGATTGGTCATTAGCTCCACGAAGAGAGCTACAAGGGGGGCTCGTTAACTTTAATCGTAGTCGGGCGGCAAGGGCAAGTGGAAAATTGCCGCCAATGTGATGCACGCCTTCATTAAGAAGTGTTGTCTGCCAATCTCTATTACCATCAAGTAATCCAGTACGGTTATCGGAGAGAACACTCTAAACAATGGGCCTATATCCTTTGCAAGCGGTGATTGAAAGACCTGAGAAGCGCGTCCATGGCATTGACGTGCTGCGCGGGCTCTGCATTATTGCAGTGGTGCTGCACCATATCAATCTGCGCATACATTTTCGTGACAGCGGCTTTGGCCAGTGGATTGGGCCTGCGGCCAATCGCGTGCTGTTCTGGAACGGCTATTACGGTGTGAGAGTTTTCTTTGTGATCTCCGGCTTCCTGATTACCGCCTGGTCACTCAAACGCTGGAGCGCTCTCAGCCGGCTCAACCGGCGTCAGTTCTACCTGATGCGCTTTGCCCGGATTATGCCATGTCTGCTGGGACTGCTGTTGATTCTCGGCCTCCTCGATCGCGCTGGAGTACCGCGCTTCACCATCAACACGCAGCACACATCGCTGGGGCGCGCGCTTCTGGCCGCCGTCACCTTCCACGTGAACTGGCTTGAAGCCCGCACCGGTTACCTGCCCGCCTCCTGGGACGTGCTCTGGTCGCTCTCCGTGGAAGAGGTATTTTACGTTTTCTTTCCTCTGCTCTGCACACTGGTGCGAAAGCAGGCGCTTCTGATTGCGTTGCTCTGCTGTTTTGTGGTGATTGGACCATTCGTCCGCATGCGCACTCAGAATGAACTCTGGGCTGACTACGGATACCTTTCCTGCATGGACGGCATTGCTCTCGGCTGCCTGATGGCGATGGTCTCGGCCAAAATCAAAGTGGGAAACAAGACAAACCTTGCTTTGCGAATCATTGGTGTAACGCTCTGCCTTTTGATCACCGTCTTTCGCGGGACCGCCGCCCGCCTCGCTCTGTACAAGGTTGGCCTCGATGTGACGGTGCTTGGAATCGGGGCTGCGCTGCTGCTGATCGCACTACAGCAAACGTTTGAGATCAACCAATCACGCGCGGATTCGCTCCCCGATTCGGCCGGCAGATTTGGCGCGGCTGGCCGGGCCCTCTTCCGTTTCACGGCTTTTCTGCGCTGGTTCGGACGCAACAGCTATGAGGTCTACCTCACGCACATGTTTGTCGTGTGGACCATGGTCATGCTGTTCTTCCATTTTCGCCAGAGTCTGAATACCGCTCCGCTGTGGTTTCTTGCCACCGCGGCCCTTGCCGGCGCGGCAGGATACGCGGTGGCTCGTTTTTATTCCGAGCCGCTCAATCATCGGCTGCGAGTCAAGCTGGTGCGGCGGAGCGCACGCGCGGCGGCTTCGGGGTTCGATTAACGCAAGAGCTAAAAGCCAGCACAGAATTTCGCTGGACCGGAATGCCGATTTCTACTGCTCGTACCTGCGGCGAGCAGGGGTGGAGGTAGCATCCCCTGTGGGCAGAAAGATCGAGAAGCACGTGCCCGAACGGCCGGGGCGGCGTGCGCTCCAGACGCGGATCGAGCCGCCAATGCGGTCGATGATCCCCGCACACAGCCATAGCCCCAGCCCTGTTCCCTTCTCACCTTTGGTGGTGAAAAAAGGCTCAAAGATCCGCGCACGGTGTTGGGGGTCAATACCGCTGCCCGTATCGGCAATAGAAAGGCAGAACCCACGATGGCGATGAACTTCACAAAGCCAGGGAGGGGCAGGATACAGATGAATCATGACCTTCCCACCGATGGAGGTGGCCGCAAGCGCATTGAGCAACAGATTGGTAATCACCTGGGCGATTTCACCCCGGAAGCCCGTGATCGTGCCCTCGGTCTCAATGTGCTCTCTGACAGCTACTCCTTGCCCCTCAGCTCGGGGACGATAAAAATTCAATACATCGTGGAGCACCTCACTCAACTTGAAGTCGGTCGGCCGGTTGATGTCGCGGTAAAACTTGAGCATCTGTGTAGAAATACGGCTGAGGCCTTTTAGCTGCTCCTCGAGTGCGGCAATGTAGCGTTGGGCCTCGGGACTGGTTTGCAGTGGGGACAACAGGAAGACGAGATTGGTCATCGCTTCCAGAGGGTTGTTGATCTCATGGGCCATGGTCGCGGCCAGTCTTGCCGTCACCGCCAGCTTCTCGCTACGGATCAGGGCCTCCTCCATCTGCTTGCGCTCGGTGATTTCCCGTTGCAGTCGCGCGTTCAGCTTCTCAGCCACTTCTGCGAGTTCATTCTGGCGCACCGCTCTCAACATCAACTCCTGGTTCATCGCGGCGGCCTGCTGATGGAAACCCGCGGTCTCTGTCACCTGGAAAATGACTCCCACGGGATGCTCATCCGCACCGAGAACCGGCCACATTTCATATGACCAATACAGAGGATGTTCTTCAGAGTGTCCCGGTTCCGAATGGCTTTCGGCCTCCCCCGTACGATAGACCCGATCAAGGAACAAGACGCATCCGTCCCGCATGACTTCAGCGAAGGGGCTTCCCGTCAGTTCGTCTGCGCTCTTACCGACTATTTGGCTAAACGCAGGGTTGACATAGCGCACGATGTGCCTTGCTCCCGTAACCATCGCCATCGGCAAACGCGAACCCTCGAAGATTGAGCGGCAAAGGTCCGGCAGATCGGGTGCCAGGGCCGCGCGGTGCTTGGCCTTTGTCTCGGCGCCCGTGACTTCAACTTTTGCTTTTGGCTTTGCACTCATGTCAGGGCTCTTCTTTCTGGCCGGACCGGCTCAAACGCGTAGGAATCCCGGTGATAAGACCCTCATACTCCGTGAGGCGTTCGCCCATGATGATCACCCCCTTGGAGGTGATCTCATATTCACGGATATCCTTGCTGTGGTTGCCGCCGCGCATCTTGACAACGACCAGGATCTTGCGCAGTTGGCTCTCGATGGATACGTACCGAAGCCGGATAATGTCATCGGTGAGAAAGGAAATCGCGTAGTTGCTGAACGGCAATTCGGTAAAGGATTCATCCACCTCAACCGTGCTTAGAATCGTCACCCCGAGTCCCTTCAACGCGCTTATCATCCGGTAGAGCGATTCGCGAAATTCGGAACGGAAGCCGGGCGAGAGCGCCATCTCAAAGCCCGCCAGCGAATCGATCACCACACGCTTGGCCCCAATCTTCTGCACCGCGGCAACGACCTCGTGCATGGTCTCATCCACCGAGAGGTCCAGGGGACGGATGAAGAGGATTTCGAGCTTCCCCCCGGTCTGCGGATTTTCCAGATCCATACCAAGGCCGCCGGCCCGTCTCGTGTACTCTTGCGGTCGTTCTTCAAAGACCACCACCACTCCAGCTTCCCCCTGGCGTATGCCTTCGGCGATGAACTGAGTCGCCAGGATCGACTTTCCCGTCCCCGAAGGCCCTGCCACCAGGACGCTATCGCCTTCGGGAATGCCTCCGCCCAGCATGATGTCCAGTTCTGGAATACCCACGGAAAGTCGCCGTTGGCCGGGTAATATGCTTTTGTGTCTGGTCAGCCCAAAAGTACGCGAAAAGGCTTGCAACCCGTCATTGGTAATGCGAAAGGTGTGCAGCCCGGGCACGGAAGCCTGCCCGCGTAGTTTTATGATCTGTAACTTCCGCACAACAGAGTTTCGCTCTGCGATCTGGCCCAGCAGGAAGAGACCGTCGGCAACGGTGAATATGGGGTTATCACGCATCTCGTCCTCGGCATATTCACCAACCAGAAAAGTCGTAGCCTGCCAACCGGCCAGGAACAGGGCCAACCGCTGGATAAAGGACTGCAGTTCCATCTCCGGCAAGCCGCCTCGCGGCTTCCGCACCATGGTGCGGAGGGAATCCACCACCACGACGGACGGGTTGGCCTTCTTGACCTCTTTGGTAATCTCCTCCAGTACCGCACCCAGGTCCTTCTCTAATACAGCCTGGCTTAGGTTGATAAAACGGACGGAATTCGGCACCTTGGCCGGATCAAAGAACGTGTACTGTTGCTGGTATCGCAGCATTTTTATGGCGGGTTCGCCGAGAACGGTGAAATAGAGCGCGGGACGCTCTGGAGTCGAATTGGCGAACACGATTTGGTGCGCCAGGGTGGTCTTGCCGCTTCCGGGAGTTCCGGCGATGATGTTAAAAGAAAACTCGGAGAGACCGCCGCCTACGATTTCGTCGAGCCCCGGGACCCCGGTCGGTAGCTTGCGTATCGTCACTTTATCTTGTGAGTTCATGCTTTCCCCTTGTTTCCGGAATCCGGCCACACATCCTGCACCAGTTGCGCCGTCAAAGCTTCGCCAATGAAGATAAAAAGCAGCCCGAGTAACCGAGCAATAAGAATGGTTCCTCCATCGTCTTTGTCAATTTGCAGCTCCAGTTCGCGTAGCCCCTGTATGGATCCGTCCGCAGTAACCTGCACTGTTCTAAGGCTTGGAGCTTCCGCTCTGGCCAGCGTGAGTGCACGCGCAGCAAGTGACTCGAAACCGGCAACTCCCGCGAGCACACATAGATGCCGGCGCAACTTCTCATAGACGTGAAACGCCGCGGACTCTCCTGCTACGGAAGTCTTGCCAGCACCGGCTTCATAAGCAAGGAGGCGTCGAGCCAAATCTAGCGACTCTGGGGTCAGCATCGTTTCCGTTTCTGCCAAAATTACGATAGCTGCCTCGGCCGTGAGGCACTACCGAGATGGTAGCCCATTTAGGGGCCAGTTTCCTGCTCACCTTACCGTCAGCACCGGGCATTGTGCTCCGGCGATGATGCGATAAGCTGTCCGCTCGCGCAGGACTCCGGGGCGGAAAGCATTGCGGATGCCCATGGCGATCAGGCCCGCCTTCTTTTCCCGCGCCACGCGCAGCACCGTCTCAGCCGTGTCGCCGAATTCTACGAGAAACTCCGGCTGGAAGGCGGCCAGCTCGGAAAACTCCTTGCTCATGGCCCGGCGAATGGATTCGCTGAGCGATTTTTCGTCGGACGTGGTGGCTTCATCTTCCGGGAGCACATGCAGCACGGTGATAGGAGCACCAAACTCCCGCGCCAGCATCGCGATATACGGCCCCGCTTTCTTGCTTAGTTCGGAGAGATTGGTGGGAAACAGGATGCGCTGGAACGGGGCCTCTGCATTATACACAGCTTCGTGGCCCACGGTGAGAATAGGACAGGTGACCACGCGGCATATCTCTTCCGTCACGGAGCCAAGCAGCATCTTGCGCAATCCGGTGCGGCCGCGGGTGCCGGCCACCACCAGATCGATGTTCGCTGCGCTGACAACCTTCAGCAGCTCGTCTTTGACATCGCCTTCGGCCAGGACCAGCGCCGTATCCAGTCCTTTGATCTCGGGCAATCCGCGGAGCGCGACCAGGCGCTGGACAGCGTCTTTGCCCGCCGCTTCATAAAGATGAAGATCGGCCAGCCCGGTGGCCAGCGGGGCAGACGCCTCAATGTGACACAAATGGAGATTCGCCCCGAACGCTCGTGCGATCCTGCCGGCATACGGCAGGGCCGCCAGCGATCCGGCGGAAAAATCAGTGGCAAACAACACGTTCTTCAGCTTGGGGAGGGTTGGTGTGATCAGAAGCGGTGCGGCCATAAATCACCTTCTGTAGAACGTTAGTTCCCGCAGGTGACGAAAGCAGTGATGCAAATCACACTAGGCTGATAAGCCTTAAGGCGCGGGATGCATGGCGAAAAAAATGCGTTGCGCAACAGGGCCAGCAGGCGCCCGGGCAAATATCGCACTCGGCAACTTCCTGTCCGATTCCGGGTTTCATTCTTCGGCGCCAATCTCATGACTTTGACCCGCCACTGGTGGCATTTTCACCATCAGCACGGTCCCTTGAAGTTCATCACGCAGTCCGAGAGGAGAGCAATCACAAATGAGGAAAGTTCTGGTTTCATTCTTTGCTGCAACGCTGTTGTTTTGTCTCGCTCCGGCGGCCCATGCAGCCAGCTGGGTCTTCCTGGGCCAGGCCCACGTGGACGGCCAGCATGACCATGACAATATTGAAGTCGGAAAAGCTGCCGGACGCTTCCGCTTTCTACAGGTCCGCGTCCGCAACGCGCCCATTGAGTTTGACCACATCGTCGTCCACTACGGCAATGGCGAATCAGAGACGCTCCAGGTGCGCGACGTTATCCGCGCGGGCCGACACAGCCGGCCCATTCCATTGCAGGGCGATCGTTTCGTCCAGAGCTTTGAGCTGTGGTATGGCAAGGCCAAACCCTACTCAGCCCGGCCGGAAGTGAATCTCTTCGGCCAAAAGTAGGTGCGATAAGCCGGAACGGCCATCCGCTTTTTAGCACTACAAAGTGGGTGGCCGATTCTTATAACGTATGCAAGGTCATCGAAAAATGAATTTGTAAATTTTTGGCAATTACGGCGATTTTTGACAATCTTTATGAGGTCGCGCGGCGCAAAATCGCCGCGCCTCAACCTGTCATCCTGAAAGAGCGGCCGGTCTTGCCGCGAATGAAGGATCTAGATCGGCAAAGCCCACTTTTATGGCCGCTTATTCCCCTTCGTCCGCAACACCCAGCTTTCCCAGCCGGTATCGCAGAGCGTTCCGTGACAGGCCCAGCAATCGAGCGGCTTGGCTCTTGTTGCCGTTGGCGCGGCGCAGTGCTTCGCGGACCATGTTGTCCTCCCATTGCTCCAGAGTCATTCCCGCAGGAAGAAAATGATCAGCCGCCGATGTCGTTGCATTGCTCCTGCCGTGCCCAGCATCCAGGTGTATGTCCTTGGCGTCAATGACCGGCCCAGCCGCCAACGCCACCGCTCGCTCCACGCTGTTCTCCAGTTGGCGCACGTTCCCAGGCCAGTGGTATTCCATCAGCACTGCAAGCGCGGCGGGCGTGATACCGGTAATCTCTTTCTCGTTTTCCGCAACAAACCGTTTCAGAAAATGATTGACCAGGTCGGGAATGTCCTCCTTGTGTTCGCGTAGTGGCGGAATATCGATAGGCACAACGTTCAGCCGGTAATAGAGGTCTTCGCGAAACGTCCCTTCTTCCAGGGCGGCGCGCAGGTCGCGGTTGGTTGCCGCGATCATGCGAATGTCCACCTTCAGGGTCTTTGTACCTCCCAGGCGCTCGAACTCGCGCTCTTGCAGCACGCGCAACAGCTTCACCTGAATGGCCGCGGGCACGTCGCCGATTTCATCCAGAAAGAGCGTGCCTTTGTCCGCCAGTTCGAATTTACCCGGCTTGCTGGCCAATGCTCCTGTAAAGGCGCCACGCTCAAAGCCAAAGAGCTCGCTTTCAAACAGCGTGTCCGGAATGGCCGTGCTGTTGATCTTGATAAAGGGCCCGGAGGCGCGGCGCGAATTCTGGTGGATGGCCCGCGCGATCAGGTCTTTGCCGACGCCGCTCTCGCCGCCAATCAGGACAGTGGAATTCGTGGGGGCCACGCGCTCCACCAGCGCCAGCACCTCCTGCATCTTCTTGCTTCGGCCCACGATGTTCTGGAAGTGGTAGCGCTTGCCCAGCGCTTCCTTCAGGCTGCGGTTCTCGTCGCGCACCCGCTGTACGTCAAGCTCCTTGTTGATGACCAGCTTCATCTCGGCCATGGTGAAGGGCTTCAGCACGTAGTCGCTGGCGCCGGCTTTCATGGCGTCCACCGCGGTTTCCACCGAGCCGTAGGCGGTCATCACAATGAACGGCAGCGTATGGTTAAGACGCCTCCCTTCCTGTAGAAACTCCAGGCCGTTCATGCCCGGAAGTTTAAGGTCAGTCACCACCAGGTCGGCGGCTTCCTTGCGCAAGAATGCCAGTCCTTTTTCGGCGTCTTCAGCGGTGTTAACGGTGTGCCCGTCTTCGCCCAGGCTGATCTCCAGCAATCGGCGCATGCGCGGTTCGTCTTCGACGATCAGGATGTTTGCCATTTTTCTGCAATCCCGAACGCGCGGCTTTTGCGCGTTGAGGGATCTCTACCCTCTATACAATCTGCTCAGGTCCAGTTGAAACATTACTCAGCATAAAGTCTTACAGGCCGTAGGGTTTCCCCCTACGCTCGGGACTTCAGAAGCAGCTCTCTCCGCGCCTCCGCGGTGAACTCTTGTCTACGTCTGTGTCGCCTCTCCCGCCGGAAATGTCACGCGAAAACACGCTCCGTGCCCCGCTTCACTCACCAGCTTTACCGATCCGCCATGTGCATCAACGATTTTTGAAACGATTGCCAGTCCCAGCCCGACGCCTGATTTCTTGGTGGTGACAAACGGGTTGAAGATCTGCTCTTTCAGCTCCGGAGGAACTCCCGGACCGCTATCTTCTATCTCCACCACCACGCCTGCCTCCCCGTCTTTTTCATCTGTCGCATGAATTCTCACCCACAGGTTGCCTCCCTGCTCGCCCATGGCTTCACAGGCATTCATCAGCAGGTTGGTAAAGACCTGGTCGCACAGGTCCTGGTCGAGCATTACCTTCGGCAGCTCCGGAGCAAAGTCGCGCAGGACGGTCACCCGCGCGCACGCTCCCTGTTCGGCGACGGTCTTCAAACAGCGCTCGACCACACGCGTCAGGTCGGAAGCCCCGAGGTCGAGCTGCGTAGGCCGCGCAAAATCCAGAAAACGGCTCACCAGCGCGCTCACGCGATTGACCTCAGTGTAAATGTAGCCGGCAAGCTCTTTCGCCATCGGGTCTGCATTACCGAGTTTCTGGCTGAGGATTTCCGCCGACCCTTTGATCACTCCCAGGGGGTTGCGGATCTCATGCGCCAATCCGGCGGAAAGCTGTCCCAGGGCCGCCAGTCGCTCCGCGCGCCGTGCTTCGTCCTGCGCCAGCTTCAGGCTTCGATTGGCCTCGCTCAGCGTTTCCGAGATCGCCTGGTACTGCCGCACCTGCACGCGGTATTGCATCACGAAACGGTTGATGGTCATGGCGACAAAGAAGAAGAACAGCACCCGCATCGCCAATTGAGAAATACTATCGGCGGTAATGGTGAAGTTCTGCTGCGCCTGATACAGGTACGAGGTATAGGCCGCGGAAGCCCCCGCCGTCCACAGCAGCGTGCCCAGCGGCCCAAAATACATGGCTGCGGTCATCACCGGGAGATAGTAGATCGGGTAGTAGTCGCTGTTGATGGCCGCGACATTACCGGTGTGATTGATGAGCACGGTTGCCAGCGTAATTTTGATCATCACCGCCAGCCCCGGTCCGGGTTTGCCCGCGAGCTGGACAAAACGGTTCTCCAGCAGCTGAAAAATACCGATGATGAGCAGGAATTCCTGCTTGTGCAGTTCGCCTATGGGCGGAATAAGCGCAAGTCCGCCAAGAAAGATGAGCCAAAGAACGTCGAGCCAGCGCGGAGTAGCGCGTTCTTTCATAAAGGGAAGTTGAAAAGACGAATGTAACACAGTGGGCAGCCGGCAGTTGGATGCGGGCTACTGCTTGTTGTTTCTATCGTTTCTGTCGTTTCTATCAAGGATGCTTCTTATTTTCGCGCCGAAGGCCTGGAAGGTGAAGGGTTTTTGCAGGAAACAGGAAGAGTCCAGCGGAATACCGTGGCGCATCACCGCGTCATCACCGTAGCCGGAAATCATGAGCACGCGCGTCTCCGGACGCGTCCTTCGCATGTGCTCCACCAGCCCGCGGCCGTTCAATTTGGGCATGACAATATCAGAGATCAGCAGGGAGATCGCTCCATCATACTTGTCGGAAATCTCAACCGCTTCCTTGCCATCTCCGGCAATCAGCACGCGATACCCGCAACTTTCCAGATACTCGCTGGATGCGCTGCGCAGATCTTCCTCGTTGTCCACCAGCAGCACGGTTTCATTTCCTGGCACTGGCAGGGCCATCCTGGGCTGGGAGGGAGCTGAACCCGCATCGGCACTGCACACAACGGGCAGGAAAACATTGAACGTCGATCCCTGTTGCGGCGCCGACTGCACCGTAACGTAACCGCCGCTCTGCTTAATAATCCCATACGCGGTGGAAAGTCCCAGCCCGTGCCCCATCTTTTTGGTCGTATAGAATGGCTCAAAAATCTGCGCGCGCACCTCTTCGGTCATGCCCATGCCTGTATCGGTCACGGCAAGACGGACGTAGTCGCCAGGCGGCAGATCAGGCTGGTCTTTCGAACTCTTGAATTCGTCGATGGTGATCGTAAGAGTGCCGCCCTCGGGCATGGCTTCGCGGGCATTGGCCGTCAGGTTCATAATTACCTGCTCCAACTGGCTTTGGTCCGCGCGTACAAGGCCCAGGTTCTTGCCTGCATGAACACTCACCTGGACTTCCGCGCTCATGGCACAGTCCACCATGCTGCTCACGCCTTCCATGATCGTGGAAAGGTCCAGCAGCTTGAGTGACATTACCTGCTTGCGCCCGAAGGCCAGCAGTTGCCGCGTCAGGGACGCCGCTTTTTCTGTTGCGGTAACAATCCTCTCCGCCCGGTTGCGCTCCGATTGGTCCGCGGCATTCAACTGTAGCAGTTCGGCGTGACCGCTGATAATGCCCAGAATATTGTTGAAGTCGTGTGCCACACCACCCGCCAGCCGCCCCACGGCCTCCATTTTCTGCGACTGCCGCAGTTGTTCTTCCAAATCTTGCTGCTCGGTGATGTCACGCAACATGGCCAGGTGCTGGCCCGGCAGAATATTCGCTCTAAAACAATAATCCACCATGCGGCGGGCGCCATTTTTCAGGTGGATCCAGAACTGGCCTCTTCCACTTTGTGTCTGGCTCAGCTCTACCCATACTTCCTCAAAGCCCGTGTCACAAAAATCGCATAGCCGGCAACCGACCAACTCCTCGCGAGGTACACCCACAAGAGTTGCGGCGGCCGCGTTGGCTTCCATGCACAACCCGGTGCCTTCAAAAATGACAATTCCATCCAGTGAATTCTCAAAGATAGCGCGGACCGTGGCTTGACTATGTCGCAACGCTTCTTCTGACCGCTTACGCTCCATGGCATAACGAATGGAACGGAGAAGCAGCCTGCCGTCAAACGAGCCTTTCACCAGGTAATCCTGCGCGCCCTCGCGCACTGTCCGGATGGCAAGCTCTTCATCATCGGAGCCGCTCAGGACCAGGATCGCGGCCCTGGACGCCGCATGCCGCACACGATGAAAGGTTTCATAGCCTGCGCTGTCTTCAAGATTCAGGTCAAGCAGGACTACATCAGATTCATCAATCTCCAGATTCGCCAGGGCCTCGTCCAGACGAGTGACATGGTGGCATTGCAGAGTAGCGGCTGAGGGCGCCCGGAGCAGTCCGGTGATCAGTCTTGCGTCTATAACATTGTCCTCAACCAGAAGCACCCTTAGAAGCGCCGTCTGTCGGCCATCCACAACCAGAGTTGACATCTTCCCATTCACTCCACAATCATGTTTTCATTCACCGATGTTTCGTTCCGCTTTGGCCTGCCTCCGCGTTTTATATGGCCGGGTCGCTACAAACCATTGAGTTCAGGGCTGCCTGCAGCAAAATGATCTCCTGCCGGAGCGTATGCAGAAGAGGCTCGGCTCCTGTGACTGACCCGCGTCTTCCCATCTCTTCCAGCTCAAAAGCAACAGCAGCGGCGGCCTGCGCGGAAAACTGCAGCGCTGATCCTTTAATCTTATGAGCGGATTTTTCCAGGTCAGACCCCGATCCACGGCGAACAGCGTCTTCGATTCGCGCTAGCATCTTTGGGCCTTCTTCGGCAAACACCTCAATCAATTCGCGCAGCAGGTGCATATCGCCGTCCACGCGGTCCCATAACGATTCAGAATCAAACCGGTCGCTATTCAAATGATTGAACCTTGCCCTCTGGCTTTGCACCGGGCAATTATCTCCCGATTCGTGCCTGAAAATATCCTGTTTTTCGGTGTCCAAACGATCCTCCCACTGTGCCGGAGGTCACCTTAGTACCCGCCATTTAAGATAAATTCGGCAAGAATCTCTCTGACCACTAGAGGTTTTCTGTCCTGCTTTTGTAAAGCTGCCAAAGTGGCCAATCACCTGAACCGATTGTGCCATGATGGCATAACTTGCTGAAAATAAAATGGTTGCAATAGATAAAGAGATAAATTAGAGATAAAGAAAATGCCTTGCGCAGGAGCTTAAAAAATCTGGGCAGTCGCCAGTATTTCCATTTTTATTCAGACGGATAGTTCAGACGGGACGCATTTGCTACAAACACCCAGGCCGTTTACTCAAGCCTCAACTGCCTGACGGCCATATCGCCTTCCGTTGTGATTGCCACAAACAGGAATCTCTCGCTGTACAAATTCCCGAATTTTGAAACAGTGCGGCTCGTAGCGCACCATGGAACCCTTGTCGCGTCGTGAAACCCTTGGTGGCGGCGATGGCAATCTCTTCACTGGTATGAGTAAGGAGCGTTTCCGGGCATTGCAAAATAGCCAGTGTCCTGGCCATAACTCATGAGGGATGACCGCCGATCCAGTGCTAGACTGTTCCTCTGAAATCTCTCATGCATTTTGAAAACGATGGTGCAACGTTTAGTGCGAAAATCGCACTAGGAACAATGTAAGGAGCGAACATGCCAGCCTGGAAAGGAATTATCGGTAAGGGCTTTACGGCGAGTGATTTTTCTCAATACGTGACAACCGTTACGTTTAATGCCTGGAGACCACAATTTGTTGTGCTGCACAATACCGCAGTCCCAACCTTCGCTGAATGGCACAATGTGCCCGGTGAGCAGAGAATGAAGAACCTTGAGTCTTTTTACCGTGACACCCAAAAATGGTCAGCGGGACCACACCTCTTTGTTGCCGATGATCTTATCTGGGTCTTCACACCATTGAACACGCCGGGTGTGCACTCGCCATCCTGGAATGCGATTGCCTGGGGTGTGGAGATCGTGGGCGATTACTCAGTCGAGCCACTGAGTCCTGCGGTGCGGCAGAACGCTGTTTCCGCGCTGGCAACGCTGCATGAGTTGATGGGTTTGGATCCCTCTACCTTGCGTCTGCACAAGGAAGACCCTAAGACCACCCATAACTGTCCGGGCAGCAGAATTGTAAAAGCGGATTTCCAGTCGGCTGTTCTGGCGCAAATTGGGACGAACGAGCACCGGCCAGGGGCTGTTTCGGCATAGACGACCGGAACAGCGCATCCCCTCGGGCTTGTAGCGAAACTCGGGTTATTCAGAATCCAGCTGTTTGTTCGTACACCTAAAGACGTTCGTGAACTTTGCCAAGGCTCCTGTTCTTACGTCACCCTCGGCATACTAGATCCAAACTTCGCCCGACCGAAAAAATAAGACCGAGAAAATAAAAGGTGACATCCAACGCCCTCCCCGGAGGGGGCGCAAACGCCTTCTTTTCCTCACCTTCTGGCGTCACAAGTGCCCCTGAGGAGACAAGGCGATAGGCGCTTTCCATGTCTTTTAATATGGGAAAGCTCTAATCACTAGGTCATAATGTTCGTCTTAAATGGTCCTCCAAATGCCAAGCCGGATTCGGACACGGCAGATATCCTATGGGGTTCTCAGCGTTGTCCTGCTTCTGGGCTCTCCTCTGATTGGCGGATTACAGTTGCAGACCACCGCTGTGTTCCACACCCTGTTGGAGACGATAGGCTGTGAACTGGCGCTTGTTACAGGCGCCATGGCCCTGGTCCGCTACTACACGAAGAAAGATGGCACATTCCTGATTCTTGGGAGTGGTTTCCTGGGGGCAGCCCTTCTTGATTCTTACCACGCGGTGGTTGCCTCTTCCGTGCTGACAAAGATGAGCCCATCCGCTCCTTCCAACCTTATTACATGGAGTGGCGCTACTTCACGGGTATTCTTATCGCTCCTGATGTGCGCAAGTGTGATGGTTTGGAGAATCGAGGGCCAGAAACCCGCTCGCGTTCGCGAGAGCGTGGTGTACACCCTGGTCGGATTCTGGACCGTAGTGAGCTTTCTCATATTCTTTGTGGCGCCTCTGCCCCGGGTCTACTACCCACAACTAATGATTCACCGTCCAGCGGAACTTGCTCCCGCCCTCTTCTTTGCCTTGGCAACGATCGGATACTTGCGCAAGGGGCTGTGGAAGACCGATGATTTTGAAAATTGGCTCGTCCTGTCTCTCATTGTGGCCACGGCAAGCCACCTGGCTTATATGGCCCTCTATGGAAAGCCGTTTGACAGTCTCTTCATCGCTGCCCACGTCCTCAAGATCCTCGGATACGCCTGTGTGCTCAGTGGTCTTTTCATTAGCATGTTTTCGATCTTTCGGCGGGAAGCGGAAACGTCAACTCATCTCTTGCAGGCGAATCAATCGCTTGCCATTGAGATCGCCGAACGCCGCCAGATTGAGGAGGAATTGCGGCATACTCAGGACGAACTGGAACAAAGAGTCGAGGCCAGAACAGCCGACCTGGCAAGGGCCAACGACGCATTACACCTGGAGATAGCGGAGCGCATCCGCGCAGAGCGCGCAGCGGATGCAGGCAATCGCGCCAAGAGTCAGTTCCTGGCCAACATGAGCCATGAAATCCGAACACCGCTCAATGGCGTGATTGGCATGACTGAACTGGCGCTTGAAACCCAATTGGGACTTGACCAGCGCGAGTATCTCACCACGATAAAGTCCTCAGCTGGTTCACTGCTCTCCATCATCAATGACATTCTGGATTTTTCCAAGATTGAAGCCGGCAAGCTGAACATAGAAACGATCGATTTTTCATTGCGCGATGTTCTTGATGATGTAATGAAAACCTTGTGCCTCCGTGCTCACCAGAATCGACTTGAGTTGATTTGCCACGTGCCCGCAGACGTTCCCGATGCATTGCAGGGAGATCCCATTCGCTTGCGCCAGATCCTGACGAATCTGGTGGGAAACGCAATCAAGTTTACCTCTGTCGGCGAAGTCGTGGTCCACATCACCACGGGAAAAAGGACAGAACGGGATGTGCTCCTTCATTTCGCGGTTACTGACACCGGAATTGGGATTCCCGCGGAAAAGCATCGCACGATATTCGAACCTTTCACCCAGGCCGATAATTCGACGACCAGGAAATATGGCGGAACCGGCTTGGGTCTCGCCATTGCCTCCCGTCTGGTGCAGATGATGGGAGGAACCATTTCCGCCGAGAGCCAGGAAGGGATTGGCAGCACGTTCAGCTTCAGTTCTTGTTTTCCCCTGCAAAGTACGGCCCACAGCAATGGCAAGGTCGCCGACCAGCTCAAAGATGTCCCCGTATTGGTAGTGGATGACAACCTAACCAGCCGCACCATCCTTCATGACATTCTGCTCAGCTGGCGCATGAAGCCCACCATGGTTGACGGGGCGCAGAAAGCGCTAGCCGTACTGGAAGAGGCTGAGGCAATTGGAACCCCATTTCCCCTGGCCCTGGTCGATGCACAAATGCCGGATGTCGACGGATTTTATCTGGCTGAAAAGATCAATCAAAATCATTTGCGGACTACATCGCTTATTGTCATGCTGACTTCGACTGAATTGCACAGAGGCGCAGACCGATGTCGAGAGCTTGGAATCGGCGCCTATCTTGCCAAGCCGGTCAAAGAATCTGAATTGCTCAGAGCCATCACGACGGAGCTTGGATATGACGACAACAACTGCGCGGAGAAGCAATCTCTCGTCCCTGGACTGGGTGGTCCCGCGATCCAGAGACAGCTAAGAATACTGGTGGCAGAAGACAATCCCGTGAACCAAACCTTGGTAGTCCGGCTTCTTGAGAAGAAAGGCCACGCGGTTGCCATCGCGGAAACAGGAAGAACAACGCTCGAGCTGGTGGAAAGAGAACCGTTCGATCTCATCCTGATGGATATCCAAATGCCGGAAATCGATGGCCTGGAAGTCACAGCGACGATTCGGCGGCGCGAAATGTCGGGCAGGGGGCACATTCCGATCATCGCCATGACTGCGCATGCCATGGTAGGTGATCGTGACCGCTGTCTGCATGCGGGAATGGATCATTACCTTTCAAAACCCCTCGACCCCAAGCAGCTTTTCGCCGCTATTGACCACCTTTGCGCTGCTACGACAGAACCGTTCCACAACTAAGCTCCCTGTTCGGTCTGAACGAAACCTTACTAGGTAAATGTCATGCGCGCGCCAAATGCCTGAGCGCGAGGCAATAACTGGCACGCATGCACGCCGCTGCGGACTCAGATGAATGTTTGGCCGTGCGAGAGACAGTTTCAGCGCTTAAAGATCAGCATTCTTGAGATACAGTTCTGTCTCGACGACGAACTCTGCCAGGGCGCCGAGGGCAATCGCCGCTTCCGTCAAAGGAGTTTTTCCGAATTGTTGCAGGTAGGAATTGATTGCCGGCAGATACGGCTTCACCTGTTCGACCATCGCCTGGAGCGCTGGGCGAGGCACACCCTGACGCCGCTCTTCCCGCTCCGTATCGTCTGTTGCTCCCCAGGAACGAATCAGAGGAAGAAGAGGACTGAGGTTGGCTGGAAGCCCGCTAAGATCTGTCTCCCGCGGCGCAGACGGCATGTGCGATAAAAAGCTGGTTGCAGCTTCGATGATCTGTCCGGCCCTATCCGCCGCCGGCGAGAAAAGGTAAATCGCCAGCCCATTGCGATAAAGGTGAATACTCTCTTCCGCTCCCAGGTTCGCTATCTGAAGCAGACGTAGGAAATCGGCGTGGTTAAGCATTCCGCTGGACCGGCCAGGAAGAGATCCACTCCTTGTAAACACCGGATAGCTCCGCCCGCCCAGAACAATTTCGTTCGCATGCCTGAGAAGCTGGATCTTGTCAGGGCGGTTCAGGGCAATTGGCTCAACATCGAGATCTAAGAACAGCATGATCCGAAGGAAGCTATCGTTCGCAAGCAACCGCGCACGCAAATCACGAACCTTAAAGGCAGTCTTGCGGAGGAATGGCTGGCCCGAACTCGCAACCAGCACCGCCCTGTTCCGCTGGTCCTGCGTGAATGTGCAAACATTGGGATCAAATTCCTTACATGAAGAGACCTTTGACCCACGATCTCTAGCTATTTCCTCCAAGACTTCTTGAGCGCTTTGCAACCTGGTCTCCGGCATGCCCATCATCTCCGCCTACTTGCAAGGAGTGATTGGATACTGATTGTAAACCTGATCCATGATTTGCTGGAGTTGGTCCGGTGTGGGTATCCCTGAGCCATAGGGCCAGAGGGTTCTGAAAGCGTTTGTAATCTGCTGGTGATACGCGGCATCAAGCGGCACCGTAGGACCGTTGGGATCACCGCCTAAATATTTCGGCGTGATGTGATGGTCCTGGGTTCCAGTTTTGTTGGGATACTGTTGTTGGGCATTGGCAATGTCTTCGTCGGAGTAGCAAGGATCATTGTTGTTGCCGCCGCCAGGAGGATCCTTTCTTCCCGGATTGGCGGTATCAGGTATCGCAGGGTTGAGCGCATCGCCGAGAGCATTTGCAGCATCGTTGATGGCGTGCATCAGCGGAGGCGCCCAGATGGGAGCGGTGGCTATGGCAATTCCGCCGGCCACAATCCAGCCCGGGGGACCAAACTCAGCTGCAACGGCAGCTGCGGCACACTGGGGACAATTTCCGCTTGGGTCAGTGAAATTTACCGGGCTGTTGCGAACATAGCCATAGAGATTTGCGTCACCGCCCAGAAACCCGATCGGGTCAGGGCTGACGAACCGTCCCAGGGCGGGGTTGTAGTATCGCGCGCGGTAATAATAAAGATTGCCATCGTTTTCCCTTCCCGTGTATTGGAATACGTTGGCGCTGCTGACGCCGGAGGCCGTGGTGCGGCCAAAGGGATCGTACGTATACGAAGTCACCAGATTGCCGGCAGCATCCGCCAGGGCGAGCGTACTGCCCGAGCCGTCCTTGAGCGCGGTCAGTACGCCGGAAGAATCGGCGCGGCTGAACACCTCATCCGTTGCTCCCGTGATCAGGTTGGCAAGCACTGTGCTTCCTGAGCGCTCTTGTGCGGGATTGAGAATGTCGTAAAGGAAAGACGTTCCCGCCGGATTGGCGATCCTGCGCCCGAAAGCGTCATATTGAAGGTTTACGCCGTTCAGCGCCGCCAAACGGTTCCGCGAATCCCAAGTGAAGCTGTTGGCTCCATCGGAAAGCATGTTGCCATTGGGATCATAGGAAACCGGCACACCGCCCCAGCTGATCAACTGGTTGGCAGCATCATAGGTCGCGGATGTGACGGGCGCGGGCAGACCGGTGCGCGCGAAGGTACCGGCTATTTGTGTTCTCCGGCCGACTTCGTCATAGCCGTACGAAAGATTGCCAAGCGTGTTGGCCCCGAACTGGTAAGTCAGGCCGGTTAACCGCGAAGCATCGTCATAGCTGTAGGAGACGACAACGTTATTCGGCAGAGTCACCGACGAGCGGCGGTTCGCTACATCGTAGACGATCGAAGTAACAGAGCTCCCCTGGGTAACCTGGGTCGGGCGGTTCGCGTTGTCCCATGTATAGGAGACCGGAGTCTGCCCGCTTACGGTCATGCTGGTCCGTCGCCCGGCAGCATCGTATGCGTAGTTGATGGAGCCTTGCGGAGTGGTCTCAGAAACCAGCCGGTCGAGATTGTCATAAGTCCGGCTAATCGCGCCGCTGATGCTATCCAGGGCCTGCGTAAGCCGGTTACCAGCATCATAGCTGTAGGTAATGGTGCCCTGATAAGTGGTTGAGCCTCCATTGACGACCGTGCCAAACCCCGCCATGGTGGTGCGATTCAGAGCGTCAAAGTTGAAAGTGGTGAGCTGCCCCTTCTTGTCAGTGTATGAAACCAAATTACCGTTCTGGTCAAAACTGAAGGAGTCCTGGCGCTGTAGCGGATCGATTCGCGCCACCACGCGCTCCATGTTGTCATGGACCCAATTGGTGGTGTGGCCAAGAGCATCAGTAAAGCTGACCAGATTGCCATTGCTGTCATAGCTGAAAGACGTTGTCCCTTGCAGCGGATCGGTCATCTGCACGAGTTGATTGAAAGCGTTATAGGAATATTTAGTAACCCGTCCTGAAGCATCCGTCAGCGCCGCCAGACGCCCTGCGCTGTCCACGAACCGCGACGTTGTATTCCCCAGCGGGTCAGTGATGCTCACCAGGTCAGCACCATCGAAAGCAAGTTGCAGGGCATTGCCTGCCGGATCGGTGATGGAGACAGGCAGTCCCTGCGAGTTATATTGCAGGGTCGTCTCGTGGCCAAGAGCGTCAGTGATACCAACTAGATTGCCCGAGCCGTCAAAGGAGAACAGGTTGGTGTGACCCAACGGATCAGTTACCGAGGTGCGCTGATTGAAATTGGGCTCATAAGTAAATGAAGTTGTGACGGCACTGGGTGTCCCCGCTAGACGAGTCACACTGGTAACGTTCCCCAGAGCATCATAGGTATATGAAGTCTGGCGGCCCAGAGAGTCCGTCACGCTGTTCAGTAGGTTGGTATTCGGATCGCGATTGTACGTGGTGGTCTGCTGCTCCGTCCTGCCGAGCGCCACGATCCTGCTGCTGGTGTAGCCATTCGCGGTGAAGCTCATACGGGTAACGGTCCCGCGAGGATCGGTCATGTCAGTCTGCGTGATCTTCCCCGTTACCGGATCAGTGGTATAGCTAAAAGCAAAGCTGGAATTATCCGCCTGGGTCTGCCGGATGACCCTGCCGTTCTGGTCGTACTGGTTCGTGAGATAGAAGATCCCACGGGAATCCTGAACGGACGTCATCTGGTTGAAAGCGTCATAGGTGTAGTTCCACACGCCACCATTGGCGTCAACCACGTGTGTGAGGCGGCCTCCTGCATCGTAAGAATAGGAAACCGTGCGCCCGATATTGTCCTGTGCCTGCGTGATGCGATTGCCGGAATCATAGGTGAACTGGATCCAGCGGCCATTGGGCGTGGCAATCTGAGTGAGATTGTGACTTCCATCGCGGGTAAAGATCAACGAGTTGCCGTACCTGTCGCGCATGCTGTTGGGAGCAGCAGAGCGGCCATTGTTCGACGCATCTGAGTCAGGGAAACAATAGACGGTACCGTCTTTCTTGGTGAGTGTCCATGAACCAGAAGGGGAGCATCCCTGGAACTTGAGGATAGCGCCGTAAAAGTCTGTGCCCGACGTGGTGTGCTCATACACCGCATTCGTGAAATCGCAGTAGCCGTTCGCGCCGGTGCAAGGCGAGATTCTCTGGAAGTGTATGCGCCCGCCATTAGGAAGAATGAGGTCCTGGAAGGTATAGCCTTCAGGGAAGGTGTTGTTGTCGCCCACCATGAACATGTCATATGGCATGCCGGTTCCCACTCCAAAAGAGCGGGAGACAGGATCATTCTGGCGATAGGTTCGGCTCAGAACAATCGGGATAAGGTCCTGCAGGGCTAGGTCTGTTTTGCTGTACACAAAGAGACCTGTGCCCATGTCAATCGGGTCTCCACCATTGTCATTGTTTCCGGACTGCGGTCCAGTGGGGGGAGCATTGCCCGGGTTTGAGACCATGGCGCCGGTAAACTCATAGATCTCCACTCCAGGATCAGGAATGACCTGAGAACGGTCGGCGGAGACTCTGCCCTGTCCGTAAATGAACCAGCCTTTTTGGTCGGCAGAGTAGTTCCAGAACTGGAAAGGAGTTCCCGGTGGATACATGTGCGCGTTGGGATAGAACAAGCGCGCGCCTTTGGGACCGCTGCTACTAGTAACCTTAATATAAGAGCCGCCTGGCTGGATGGTGAAATAAATGGGCACGGGAACGCGCGGCAGCGGGAATGGCGGACGATCCAGCGGAACGGGAGTGATGGTGATCTCGGTTACGGCCTTGCCGTGAGCATCCGTGATCACGGTGTTCGCGGGCAGGTGCAATTCGAGTCCGGGAAGCAGCGGTGAGGTAACAACGGTTTCTGCGGCCGTGGGGGATGGAATCTTCACCGCATGGGCGGTATCGAGCGGAGTCATCCAGATCACGTACGAAAGAACATTGGTAACGCGGTCCTTGATATCCACGCCCACTTCATAAACACCATACTTGCGCAGCACCGTGCTGGCCGCATCGCCAAAGATCATCATGGCACTATGGCCCGCTGGTACGTCTTTGAGGAGAAACCTCCCCGTTCCGTCACTGAAAGCTGACTGGGCGCCGATCTGCAACTTCACATGAGCGAGTGGGGTGCCATCCAGCTTCAGCACCTGCCCTGCAAGAGCTGTGACTCCGGAGCGCGCCTGTAGCGGAGGCAGGTTCTGCCATGTTGAAGGAGCATTGTGCGTCATCCAATCCAGAGTTGGGTTCCATACATCGCTCTGGGGCGCATCGCCGGCTGTGATGAAGGTGAATTCCTTGAAAGCAACGCTGCTTCCGTCAGGATCAACTGCTCCGGAAAGCCTGACCAAATAGGTTGTTCCCGGAAGTAGTGGCGACTGCGGAGTGATGAAAGCCAGCATGCCGGCTTCCGCGCCGGCGATTTTGGCCTCAACCATGCCAAACGGCCCATTCAGGACCACGGTTTGATCGTTGATGCTCTCCATTTGCAACGGACGTGAAAAACGCAGAGCGATCAGCGCATCAACGGGAACATCAGCGGCCCCATCCTGGGGAGAGAAGGCTTTTGCTTCACCCACCTGCACGCTCGCCGGCAGCAAGGACTTGAAATCGGCAACTGTGGAGAAGCTCTGCAACTGCGGATTAAAAATATCTGCCGACGACAAGGAATTTCCATTCACATCTTTGCCGCCCATCAGCAGCACGCTGCCATCGCGCAGGAGAATTGAGGTATGGCCGCGACGCGCCAATGGTGCGCTTGAAACTGCAGTAACGGTCTGCCGGCGCGGGTCCCACAGCTCCGCGCGGCCCAGGGTTTCACCGTTTGCGCCGGCTCCACCGGAAATCAGCACACGTCCATCCGTGAGCACAGTAGCCGTATGAAAAATACGCGGGGCGGGGAAACCTGAGCTCAGAAGTTGTGAGGTTTCTGTTTGCGGATCAAAAATTTCGGGGAGCTGAACCAGGTGGCCGTCTGAACCAATTCCGCCGAGGATGAGAACAGTGCCATCCGGCAGAACTGTGGCGGTGTGCCCGGTTCTGGCAATCTGCAATGCTGCCTGAAGCTGCCTCTCATTGCCCTGGCCATTACGCAACCACATCGCTGCGGTCGCATGGCCCGTCGCATCCTGCCCTCCGGCCAGCAAAATGGTCCCATTGGACAGAAGGGTGGCTGTTTGTCCGTTTGTCTGCGCCGCATTCGACAGCTGAACGCCGGCAGAAAGCAGCGGTACGGCAAGGCAAAGAAGAAGAACCACAGCCAAAATGCGAACCAGCCTTCGAGTAATCATTTGCTGCACTCCCAATGAAATGTCCAACATGCGTTCTCCCACATGATGCTTCCTGGTCTTGATCACGGACCTGTCACGGTTAAAGTCACAGTTGCGCTGCCGGTGGTAACACCTTGTGGATTAACAAAGACCGTGTATGTACCGGAAACCGGCAGAGAAAGAGGCCCCAGTGACCCAGAGCTGTTATTGCAAATGCCGCTGGAACCAAGCGAGCTTCCGTCAGGTTTCAGGATGCTGATGACCACCGCGTTGCAGCCCGTATATGTTGAGCCGGAGGTGCTAACGCTCGCCGATTGCCCGGTAATGCCGCTGAAAGTGTAGAGAGCGTTCTGTCCAGGCGTGGTAGTGGTTACGACCACCGGAGTTCCCGACGAGATAGTTCCAGTAACGTCCGCAAAAGTATTCAGCAGAAGCGTGATACTGCCGGTAGTAGTCCCTTGCGGATTCACCAGGACCGTGTAAGTTCCCGTTGTTGGCAATGTCAGCGAATCGAGGAAACCGGTGCTGTTGTTACAGATTCCAACGGAACCAAGAGTGCTTCCATCGGGCTTGAGAACGCTGACCACCACAGCATTGCAGCCGACATACGTGGAGCTGCTCAGATTGATGCTTACCTGCTGGCCAGTTGTGCCGCTGAAGGTATAGAGAGCATTCTGGCCGGCAGTGGTGGTGGTTGTGGTGAGAGACGTTCCCGCCGTGATGGTTCCGGTAACGTCCGCAAAAGTGTTCAGCAGAAGCGTGATGCTGCCGGTAGTAGTCCCTTGCGGATTCACCAGGACCGTGTAAGTTCCCGTTGTTGGCAACGTCAGCGAATCAAGAAAACCGGTGCTGTTGTTACAGATTCCAACGGAACCAAGAGTGCTTCCATCGGGCTTGAGAACGCTGACCACCACGGCATTACAGCCGACATACGTGGAGCCGCTGAGGTTGATGCTTATCTGCTGGCCTGTCGTGCCGCTAAAGGCATACAGAGCATTTTGCCCAGCTGTCGTAGTGGTTGCGGTCAGGGCCGTTCCCGCCGTGATGGTCCCAGTAACGTCCGCAAAGGTATTCAGCAGAAGCGTGATGCTGCCAGTAGTAGTCCCTTGTGGATTCACCAGTGCTGTGTAAGTTCCCGTTGTTGGCAATGTCAGCGAATCGAGGAAGCCGGTGCTGCTGTTGCAGAGTCCAACGGACCCGAGAGTGCTTCCATCGGGCTTGAGAACACTGACCACCACGGCATTGCAGCCGACATACGTGGAGCCGCTGAGGTTGATGCTTATCTGCTGGCCTGTCGTGCCGCTAAAGGCATACAGAGCATTTTGCCCGGCTGTCGTAGTGGTTGCGGTCAGGGCCGTTCCCGCCGTGATGGTTCCAGTGACGTCCGCAAAAGTATTCAGCAATACGGTGATACTGCCGGTGACCGTGCCTTGCGGATCAACCAACACTGTGTAAGCGCCGGTGCTCGGAAGCGTTAATGAATCCAGGAAGCCCGCACTGGCATTGCATATCCCAGTCGAGCCCAGGGTGCTCCCATCGGGTTTCAGAATGCTTACGACCACGGCATTGCAGCCGGTATAAGTAGAGCCGCTCAGGTTGAGGCTTACCTGCTGTCCAGCCGTTCCGCTGAATGAATAGCGCGCATTTTGCCCGGAGACGGTAGTCGTGATGGTGACAGGCGTTCCCGGCGTGATCGTGCCGGTAACATCGGCAAAATTATTGAGCAGGACCGTGATGCTGCCGGTGGTGGTTCCCTGCGGATCGACCTTGACCGTGTAGGTTCCGGCGGCAGGCAGTGTCAGCGTGTTCAACAATCCGGAGCTGCTGTTGCAGATTCCAGTTGAGCCCAGCGTAGTCCCATCGGGCTTGAGAACGCTGATTATCACGGCATTACAGCCGGTATAAGTAGAACCGCTCAGGGTAATGCTTGCCAGCTGTCCTGATGTTCCACTGAAGGTGTACAGCGCATTTTGGCCAGGCGTGGTGGTGGTGGCGGTCAGGGCCGTTCCCACCGTGATGGTTCCCGTGACGTCCGCAAAGGTATTCAGCAGAAGCGTGATGCTGCCGGTGGTGCTTCCCTGCGGATCAACTTTGACCGTATAAGTGCCGGCCGCAGGCAATGTCAGCGAATCGAGGAAGCCTGTGCTGTTATTGCAAATTCCAACGGACCCAAGAGTGCTTCCATCGGGCTTGAGAACGCTGACCACCACAGCATTGCAGCCGACATACGTAGAACCGCTCAGATTGATGCTGACTTGCTGTCCGGAAGCTCCGCTGAAGGTGTAGAGAGCATTCTGGCCGGACACGGTAGTGGTGGCCGTGAGTGCCGTTCCCGCCGTGATGGTTCCGGTAACATCCGCAAAAGTGTTCAGCAGAAGCGTGATACTGCCAGTGGTGGTTCCCTGCGGATCCACTCTAACCGTATATGTGCCGGCCGCAGGCAATGTCAGCGAATCGACGAGTCCGGTGCTGGCATTGCATATTCCAGCAGAGCCCAGCGTGGTTCCATCCGGCTTGAGAACGCTTACCACTACGGCATTGCAGCCGACATAAGTTGAGCCGCTCAGGTTGATGCTTATTTGTTGCCCCGTAGCGCCGCTGAAGGTGAAGCGGGCATTCTGGCCGACCGCAGTGGTGGTGACTGAAAGAGGCGTGCCCGGCGTGATGGTTCCAGTAATGTCATTGAAGTTGCTCAGCAGGACTGTAGCGCTTCCTGTGGCCGTCCCCTGCGGATCGATGACAATCGTGTAAGTTCCGGTTGAGCCCAGCGTGAGCGAGTCTACTAACAGAGTGCTGCCGCAGGTGCTGGTGGAGCCCAGCGTGCTGCCATCAGGGTTGAGGACCCGTGCAGTCAGTGACAGGCATCCGGCGTAAGTAGAGTTTGTGATATTGACGCTGATCTGCTGTCCGACCGTGCCGCTGAAGGTATAGAGCGCGTTCTGCCCCACCGTGGTGGTGGTCGCCGTGATCGGCGTTCCTGCTGTGATGGTCCCGGTTACGTCATTAAATGTATTCAACACCACATTCGCGCTTCCGGTGGACGTGCCCTGGGGATCGATGACAACGGTGTAGGTTCCAGTCGAGCCCAGTTTGAGCGAATCAACCAACAGTGTGCTGCCGCAGGTGCTGGTGGATCCCAGCGTACTCCCATCAGGATTGAGAACTCGCGCAGTCAGTGACAGGCAGCCCGCATAAGTAGAGTTTGTGATATTGACGGTGATCTGCTGTCCGGCCGTGCCGCTGAAGGTATAGAGCGCGTTCTGGCCTGCAACGCTGGTGCTGGCGGTGAGTGGCGTTCCCGGCGCGATAGTGCCGGTGATATCCGTGAATACACTCAGCAGGACTGTGGCGCTGCCGGTCCCTGCGCCTTGTGGGTCAATCAGTACGGTATACGTTCCGCTGGAAGGCAGGGTCACCGAGTCCACATACAGCGAGTTGCTGCATGTGTTGCTGGAGCCCAGCGCGCTTCCATCCGATTTCAGAATGGATGCACTCAGAGATAAACAGCCCGTATAAGTGGAATTCGTGATATTCAGGCTGACGTGCTGCCCGGCAGTCCCGGTGAAGGTATAGCGCGCGCTCTGGCCGGGCGCCGTGGTAGTAACCGTTAAAGGCGTTCCCGGCGTGATGATGCCGGCGACGTCGGGCGTCAGGCTAATGTTGATGCTTCCGGCGCTTGCTCCCGGATCAATGCCGATAGTGTAGGTCCCGGTCACGGGCTGAGTAACTGAACCCACAAAAGATGTCCCGCTGGTGCAGCTTGACGATGTGAGCTGCGCGCCGCCCGGAGCAAAAATGTAGAGCGTGCAACTGGCAAAGGTGGAGCCGCTCAATTGCAAACTGGCGCCTTGACCGGCAGTGCCATCAAACAAGAGCAATCCAATCTGATTCGCGGGCAGCGTGACAGTCTGGTTGCCGCCTTGAGAAACCCGTCCCGTGAAGCCGATATCGGCAACCACGTGCGTTCCGAACGGCACGTAGAAATCCTGCGTGCTTGTGCCTTGGCCTCCAGGAGTGGATATCGCAATTTTTCCTGAAGTCGCGTTCACCGGAACACTGGCGCTGATTTGCGTGCTGGTGGCGCTGGCAACTGCGGCGTGCGAAGTGTTGAACGTGATCTTGTCGTTGGCCAGAATGTCAAAGTTCGTGCCGGTGATGGAAACAGCCGTTCCCGGCATCCCCATGCCAGGAGTAAAGCTGGTGATGGATGGAACACCAGAACCCGCTGAAACCGTGAAGTTCGTACTGCTGGAAACCGAGCCTGCGGAAGTGGTCACGCTGATGGGGCCAGTGGTTGCTCCAGCCGGGACCGTCACCACCAGTTGCGTGGCCGATGCCGAAACAATGCTTGCCGTGGTGCCGTTGAACTGCACAGTGTCCTGGGAGGAGGTCGGGCTGAATGCTGTTCCATTGATTGTGACAGTCGCGCCCGTTGTGCCGCTTTGTGGCGTGAATGAAACGATGGAGAGCTGCGTGGAGCTCTGCCGGGAGATACTGAGAATATTTCCTACCGCGTCATACTTGTATGTGGCCGCGTCTCCCGCGGAATCGATCACGCCGGTCAATCTTCCCAATTCGTCATAGACGTAGATGATCGGATTCGTTCCGGAGTTTTGTAGTGCGAAATTGCTGGTCGCCGTGCTGCCTGCAAGGTTTACCGTCTGGCTTTTAACAACATAGCCGGTGGCGCCAGCCTGCACCGTGTAAGGTCCCGTACCAAGCCCGGTGATGGAATAGCTGCCGAGGCTGTCTGTAGTGGATGAATTGCCGGAGGCGCTTCCCACGTAAACCTGCACGGTTGCTCCGGAGATGGGGGTTGTCCCATCAGCTTTGGTGACCGTTCCCGAGATGGTGGCGGGAGCAGAGAGGCTGAAGTTGGCGGTCGCAGTCTGTCCGGCAACCACTGCAACTGAGTTCTGAAGAGTTGTCCCAAAACTTGAAGCTGATGCCTTCAGATCATATTTTCCTGCGGCAAGGCCTGTGAGCGAGTAGGTTCCATTGGCCGCTGTCGTGGTTGAAGATTTGACTGTTCCATTCTGTAGCGCCTGAACTGTCGCGCTGCCAATCGCGCTGCCATCTGCACTGCTGGAAACAGTCCCTGACAATGTGCCGCTGGTGATGGCCGTGAAAACCACTCCGTTGCTCACCTGCTGGCCGATGCTTACGGTCACAGGCCCGGTGCTGACACTTGCAGGCACCGCAACACTGATGGAGGTAGCACCCCAGGTATTAATCGTGGCCGGCAGCCCATTGAAGCGCACTACGCTGGCTCCCTGGCTTGCGCCAAAATTCTGGCCGGAAATTGTTACAGCAGCGCCTGAAGCTCCGGTGGCAGGAGAAATCCCGGTAATACTCGGGCCGGGTGTCACGGTGAAAGTGAAGCTGTTGCTGTTGATGCCCCCGGCGGTAACTGTGAGCGGCCCGGTTGTAGCTCCAGCGGGCACAGGCACCGCGATGCTGCCGTCACTCCAACTGAAAGGCGTGGCTATAGTCCCGTTAAACGTGACGCTTCCACTACCCTGCGGTATGCCAAAGCCTGAACCGCTGATGGTGATCTGGGAATTCACCGGCCCGCTCGCGGGAGAAACGGCGCTAATGGCTGGCGGAGGCACCACAGTGAAGCTGGCGGAGTTCGATGCCCCGGCCTGAGTCACAACTACTGGTCCCGTGGTTGCGCCTGCGGGAACTGGAACAACAATCTGCGTGTTGCTCCAGCTCCCTGGCGTAGCGTTGATGCCATTGAAGCTGATTCTGCCTGCGGTTGAGCCAAAATTCGATCCGGCCACTGTGACAGATGATCCGATGCGCGCAGAGTCCGGAGAAATGTTGCTGATGCTCGGCGCCGGAATGGTGAAGCTCAGGTTGTTGCTGACGGTCCCATTGCCGGAAGTAACTACAATGTTGCCGCTTGTGGTCAGAGCAGGTACTGATGCGACGATCGAAGTATCGCTCCAGTTCGAAATGCTGGCCGCTGTGCCGTTGAAGGAAACCGATCCTGATCCTCGAGTTGCGCCGAAGTTACTCCCGCTGATCGTGATCGCCGTACCTGCGGGTCCAGAGGCTGGAGACGCCGAACTGATGGCGGGAATCGGCAGAGGCGTGACTGTAAGCGTGTCTGCGGAGGTGTTGAACTTAAGAGTGACACTCTGGCGGCTGCCCGCCGTATTCTTCAACAGAAGAACTCCAATGAGCCTGTCAGTCGTTGTAGTTGACAACGTATTGGTAAGACTGCAGTTGAAAGTTCGCACTCCGGTGGTGGTCAGCGCGGTGTTGATCGTGCCAGCCTGGCAAAGCGAACTGAGCACGGTGGCGGTGGAGTTCACCTGGGAAAAGCAGACATCTGAGATCTGTACATTGGCGTTCGTCGTGGTGTTTTCGACCGCCAGGGAATAAGTGCTTGGTTGCCATGATGCCAGCCCCGGAACGCCTGCCACCGTGGTAAAGCCAATGGCATAAAAGGCATTCGCATTCAGCGTAACGGATTTTGTAGTGGCAGTGCCTGCGGTTGCGTTCAACAGAAATGAATCTGTAAGCGCATTAGCATCGCAGGTTGCATTGGAAGTTGGTCCTTTACCGGTGGTTTCAATATAGGTTGTCTGCGCATGAGCAGCCATGGGCAGCAAAAAACAAATCACCAGATAGAGCAGGCGCCACACGAACGTGCCGGAGGCTGGTATTTTTCCCGGATTGGAAAACGAAGGTTCCGGAAAACATCTGCACGCGATTTTCGGGCCCGGGCCCTGGCGGTCCTGATCTGACCCATTGTTTTTCATTTCAGGAAATGCAAAAACCGAACGGACGGGTTTCCGGGGCAGCGGACGCATGCGGAACCTCCAAGAAGTTTGCACAGTTGCTGGTAGATGAAGAACCAGAGTTCCTCAAGTGCCGCGCGATTCTGGAGGAAAAAACACTTGATAATACGCATGCTGTGCTTTCGTTTTGAAAATGGAATGAAGCGTGGAAAACAGCAAGCGAAAATAAAATTATTGTAATAATTGACTAACTATTTGTCTCTTCATTCGCAATCGGATGATTTCTATTTCAAACTTGGGCTCATGATTCCGGCATGCGAATGAATTACCGAAAGCCAATAAAACTGGCAAAAGACTCCTGTGGATTTCGCGAAAACAGAAAAATCAAAAGTATCTTTTGCAAGTAAAAGATGGACAGTATAAGGAAGTGTCCGGCTGGCAGAACTCTTGCGGTCCCGATTGTGCCCATCTATTTGTACAGTGGGCCAGTGAAAACTTAGGGACGAAGACGGAATTTAGAACCTATCTCATAAATACGTATCGCACTAAGTAATTGCGCGGAGTTGAATTTACAGGCACATCTGTAACTATGGAACTGACTGATGTGCAGTGGGAGATGCTGAAATCATTGGTCGAACCCAAAACGCCCGGCAAG
>JAIQGL010000046.1 GCA_020072585.1 Terriglobia bacterium
GCCTTGGAAAACGCTGCGCGTTTCCCACTTTCCCACAGCCTCGACGGCTGCGGGCCTCAACTTAAAAGTGATATGCTCGAAACCCCAAACCAGGAGAATGTCTCACTACGAATGGACTAAAGATGGGGGGCAGGTCACAACCATAGAGGCATATTCGTTAATCTGATCGGGACTAAGTGATGATCGCGTCTCGCATCGTCGATACTTTCCGTAAAGCAAACCGATGAGCTAGTGCAGCTACGAGAAATCCCAATCTCTTCGACGCTTAAATTGGGTTACCGGCTTAACGAACCCCGAGCATTGTTCCACAATCATCTGAGCCTGTTGAAAAAGTAGGCGGGATGAATGGAAGTTCCTTGGAACGGATGTTACTGTGGGTTTTTTAGGATCGTTCTGTTCTTTAGTTCAGTTCATTTACCGACTTCCTGCTTTCTCTGATGTCTTCAAGCGCCGCTTAATGCCGGCGTAGGGTTGCGTTGCGCCAGGAACCGCACCAACCTTTTCAGATTCAGAGTGCTTCGATCTTGTAGCGGGCCCGCCGTGAACGCTCGTAAGCTGGACTGGATGAAGCGTCGCCATTCTTCTCTGAGCAACCCCGGTATCGGCAACCCGGCAAAGGATTCCTGCGTGGCTTTTTCATAGCGCTGCTGGGCTTTCTGCAATCGTTCAAGGCTCTTGGCGTATTTCGCCACGTCAAAGCGTCCAACGGTCGATAACGATTTTAAGAGCGCATCCAGATGTTGCTTCACCGTTTCAGCGAGTTTCAACTGTGCGGCCGGATTCGTCGTCTGCAGTGCCTCGACCTCGGCTTTCAGCGTCGGCATTCCCTGCTTTTCCGCGTCGCTCACCGTACTGAGTGTTTTCAACTGGGCGAGATCGGTCGCGGCTCCGAGAGAATCAATCAGCGGGTAAATCCGGCTCTGCCGGTCAAATTGCGGCAGAAACGGATTGCTTGTTTGTGTCCTGTCGCTAACATCCCGCTCCAGGCGGTTGCGCACACCCTCGATACCTTGCTGGACCAGCGGAAAACGTGCCAGTTCCCCCGGCGTATACATGTAGTTGAGATCGCCATCGACATGCAGCGCGGTTGCGCGTGAATCAAACACATCGATACGATTGAACGGAGCCAGACCCGCCTGATCTGTCCATTCCAGTTCCTGCGGCTTTTCTTGTCCCAGTCGAAATGCAATGTGCGCGCTCGGAGGCTGTTTGGTGTGCTGCGTCTGCGACACATCGGGAAGCACTGTTTCCGTGGTGCGCACAGCCGCCGCCTTTTTCAGCACGCGGACATACCCGGTCTTTCCGCACGCATTCTCGCCGAAGACAATTGTCAACCTGGGATTGAAATCAATGACCTGGCCTTCTGTCAGGGCGTTTACATTTTTCAAGTCGCGCAGCTGCGTAAGAAACAGACCAGAGCTAACATCCAGCAGTGAGGTGTCATCGCTTAACTTGGGCACGTTTACCGGGGGGCCCGAAACGAGCGCCTTTTCCGCCAGAAAGGTTTGATATATGGCATTGAGCTGGCCGTCCGTCATCGCTTTGCCGCTTATCACAACCTCTGACACAAGATGACGAACCCAAGCGTCTTGTTGGTTTGCCCAACCAATGAGTAGGGACTTGGCCGTGACGGCTTCCTGCGGCGCCGGAGATGCCGCATCGATTGCACTCGCTTTCTTGTCTGAAGACTTCATTTGCCCCCCGGCCTTCTTCTGCTCACCGTGCATCCCGGATAAAGCCCGCTCACTCAGGTCTTGTTGTACCCAAACTCGCAGGTGCGAAGCACCCGTTTCCAGTATTGCTCCCTGTCAATAATAGTCTGATCGTCCGTCCGCATGGAGCGGAACTCCAAGACTGAGAAATAGAAGTTCTCACGGGCGTAGTCCATGCCCTTGGATTTGATCAGCTTTGTAAGTTTGGTCATTCCATCCGTGACCTGTGCCGATATAGCATTCCCAACGCGACCAGATTCCCGAATCGCCATAAGCAGACCCGACATACATTTTTCCGTTGCTGCGATCGACGATGAGGTAAACGCCTTTGACGTTCTGGAGCGCTGCCTTCCAGTCGCTCTTGTTCTGCTTGATCACCGCTTCAAGCTGGGAGAATCCATGCTGGACGTTTTCGTAGCCGCAAAACGCCTCGCCCTCGAAGGGCTTATCGAAGATCTGCGCGACCTTCAGCGTGTCGAAGTGATTCTCAAAATAAAACGCGCGTCCCCGTACCCCAGGCCCAGGATAGTGGACGAGCAGGCGTCCGATATATTCCCGATGCAGGTCGAGTAGATTCACCACGTTCTGCCTGGCTCCGCGTTTCACCACTTCAAAAATCCCTCCGAAAAGCCACTTATCCGGCTGGTGATAATAACGGATCAAGCTAAAGATGAACCGGCGACTGAAGTCATCGCGGCCACCCCGCCAGCTGTTCCAGCCTTTCCATTCCTCCGGGTCACGGACGAATACGTCTTAGAGGTTGCTCGTCACCGTTCCATACGGCGAAATGGATTTTGTATTCGCCAGGATTATTGATGGGCAGAATGCTACTTACAGCGATGTCCATTGGTGCTCCATGCCTTATGACCGGGCAAATCTCAACAGCGGTCCGTAATCGTGATTGTCGGCAGCCTGTAGCGCCTCGATATATCGACGGCGCACATCGCCCGCCGGCTGCAGGCGTGCGCTTCCCCACGTGAAACGCTCACCGCCCAGGCTCATGACGAGCAGATCCGCCATCAGGCGGGAGTGCCGGCCGTTACCGTTCGGGAAGGGATGAATCTGCACGAGGCGGTGATGGAACCGGACGGCAATCTCGTCGGGAGGGTAGGTGTTATATTGAACCCACGCCTTGGCATCTTCCAGCAGCTGCCGGACTGCCACCGGGATTTCAAAATAGCGGATACCGAGATTTCGTTCTGTCGTCCTGAATTTCCCCGCCCAGCGCCATACGTCCCCGAGCATCTGCCCGTGCAGATCCTTGATGAATTTTTCGTTGAGGAGATCACGCTTTCGGGCAAGCGCCCAGTCCTGGCCTCTGGTGATGTTCTCCTGCTCGGCCTCGTTCAACTCTGCGCGAAACGCGATGTGCGCAGGAATCAACTCAGCCCGTTCTTCGGGCGTAAGTGGTGTCGCGTTATCGGGTTCCTGAAACAGATCGTCGGGCATCGCCTATTCCCAGAACCTGCTTGGGCTTGTCTCGCGGATCAGTTCATCCAGACGCGCGTCTTCCGCCTTCCCCTGCGCTGTCTGGTCTTCGAGCAGCATGGAGTGCTCGACGGGTGCGCGGCGGCGGCGGATAAAGTTGCGCGCGCGCGCGCGAATCGTCTCCTCCAGGGATTTCTTGGGGACAAAGGCATAAACGAGCGTACAGTCGATCGCATCGGCGACGCGCCGCAGCGTCGCAAGCTCGATACTGCCCTTCGCCTCCGATTGCTCCATCTGAATTACAGACGGTTGTTTCACCCCAAGACGGCGCGCCAGTTGCTCTGCTGTCATGCCGAGCGCTTCCCGCATGGCCCTGATCCATCCCTTCACGGGCGGGGTGTAACGCGCCACTGGCCCGAAATCGCTGAGGCGCTGATCGAGATGGGCACGGGATTGAGCTGCAGATTTGGCTTTTTTCATAAGTTATGACCTATTTTTACAAGAACATAATAGGCTATGACTTATTATTAATCAACAAAAATATAGGCCATGGCTTATAAAATTGCTGCACAACAATAGGCTATACCCTATAAAAACGGCTGTTCCACCGCAAATGGGAGAAAGAGCGGGGCAGGGGGCTTAGATATTCCATCAGACGACCGTCGTCTGCGACTTCGCGCCTTCCTTGTCACTGCGGGACGGCGCAGAAAGTGCGATCACCAGGTTGTCCAGAATCTTTAGCTGCGAAGTGTCCCATTTAAACCGTTCTCGCTGTACCAGCCATTCCCCGGCCTTTGCCTGAAACAACGGATGCTGGACAACCGGATGAAAGAAGCTCTCTGAAACAAAGATTTTGATTTTCCTAGTGATCCAGTTCGCGACATTGTGAAACGATTTGGTGGTGTCTTATTAGCTAAGACACTACCAACGATTTTCATCTGGAGCGCCCTTAATCGGTATGCGATTCGTTGTAAACGCCAGCGACCACTCGTCTCATTTTCATTATGAGGCGGGTGAAACCCTAGAGGCCATTCCCATGGCCATCACGTATCTCAGCGATTAAGCAATTCGAGGCCAAGTCAAATTGGCAGTAGCGGCCTCGGTTTTCTGTTCCGCTTCGTCGTGGGTGGGAGCGAAGGGTGTAAGCAGCCTGCCCAGGAGATCGCACCGTTTTCTGAATATCTCCCAGGTATTCAGCCGCTGATCCTGGTTACCGATGAGTGTCTTCATCTTCGCGTCCATTTCAGCGGTGGTTCTCGGCCTTTGGTTGCTGAGTTGATCGTAAATCTCAAAACCGCTCTTCCAATTTTCACCTGCCTCTGCTTTAAATGCATTCCACATAAGAACAGTACGACTGTTCCAGCGCTGGAGAACTCGTGAATGCTTATGGTAATCGCGAAGAGCGCTGCGCCATAACCAATAAAAGCCGCTCGGCGACGCAGAGCCTGCAACGGGGGTCGGCCCGATAGCCAGCAGCTCTCCATAATGGACCGTTCGCGGTTCTCCCCTCTTGTCGTTCCAACTGAGGGCGGTCAGAAATGCCAGGTCTTCTTGTTCTCCGCCCAAAATACGAGCAGGCAGGCCTATGCCTTGGTATAACCGCGTGAAATTGTTCCGCCGGGTGGTAAGGAGGTCCAGCACACGGTCAGCCAGCAAATCAGATTTGCTGCCCCTCGCTACACCCAGGAACCAGTCTCCGCGCATGCTGAAGTGCCCGGGCAGCCCTGCCACCAACATAGGTTCCTGGTCCTCGCGTTGCCGTAATTGCTCGCAAGCCGTTTTGTACCATTGCCGCGACGCGATAGCTTTAGGCGAGCCGAGCCGCTCGACGAAGTCGAGTGGCTGTCCAATTTTCAGTATTTGCTTGAGTGGCAACGCGTCCACTAGCAACAGCCAAGCCATGTAAAAATCGATCACATGAGCGTCCTCCTTGAGCCACTCGATGAGCCCATTCTCGGGGGGCGGGGCAGCGGTCCATCGTTTGTGAGAGACAGAATCAACAAATGCTGCAGCCTTTGATTTGTTGGTTTCGCTGTGTAGACGGTCCAAAATCTCTGAAGCCCAGATCTCGAGAAGCAGGCAGGAGAAGGACTCGCCTGAAACCATGGAGAGCTCAAATGGTACCCATTCTTCTCCGTAGCCTAGTGTTTTTGATACTGCCCGGCAGGCCCCTAAGAATTTGCGCCAGCTTGCACGTTCGCCTTTTCCTGCGGCTGTAAAGTCGATAGTGTTTTCCAGTTGCCCGCTCGTTGAAGGCAAGTCGTTCCATATAGCTCCGACCGAGGTAATTTCGGAACCGATCCTCACTTTTTCCTTCTGTGCCATGTCCCAGGCACGCTCATTGCAAAGAAGAAATCCAAAGTCCCACATCATGGGGATCCTGTCGATCTCGTTAGCCTTCAGACTGCAACCAGGCAGGCTGAAATGCTCTAACCTACACCCCTGGGATCCAAACAACTGCAGAGGCTCATTCTGAATATCATCAAGATCCGCCTTCAGGTATTCCTCCTCAAGCCGAAGGGGCGGTTCCAAGGAAGCCTTATGGATATCCCAAGGGCCAGGCGGACCGAGAGCCCAGAATTCATCCACCTGCAGGATCAAAGTGTGATCGAGAGAATGTTCAGCCTGAAGGTTGCAAAAATCATGGAGCGTACCGTATCCCTGTGGCGCGACCGCAACGACCAGGTTGGACCGCTCCGTCCCGTCCGTGCTTACCGGGCGATAGAATTCGCCGAGAAGCGTGTTCATTTCAGTAAGGTAATCAGCGAGCAGGCCAGTTTCCGCATATAGTCTTACCTGAAGCGGGACTTGCTGAGGGCTGCCGTGCTCCAGGCCGCTGTATAGCTCCAGCCCGCGATGTACCTGGGGGCGGCAGTCCTGCCCACAATCGGAGCGAAGTTCGCGGATCCTGGATCTTCCCTTGGAACAGATGGGTGGTATGGCGGCAATTGCAGTACGGGATTCGCCGTGAAACAGCACACGCCAAGTGTAGAGATGATTGTCGGCCAAGGTGCGAAGTTCGTCGTCGAAAAGCGACGGACCCTCTCGAACGGGGCTTCCGGGGTGAGTGTCTATAATCAGGGTTGTGACACCCTCCCTCTTGAGATAGAACACCAGAAAGGGGAGGAATAGGGAGTCTTCTCGAATGTCTGCATACATTGTTCGCAAGATGCTGAAATCGTCAATCACCAATCGTATGCCTCCGGAAGCCTTGTATTTCGTCTCCGGAGAATCTCCCGGCTTAACTCCGATTCTCTCTTGAGCTTCGACGACCGCGGCCCGGACAAGGTGCATGAAGACCTCAGACGTTTGACTGTGAATTTCGATTCGCCGACAGATGATCTTTTCAAGAAGCTGATCAATTTGGTTTTGAAATTCTGGGGACTTCTCAACGTCCTCCCATCTGCGGCTTTGGCCGCTGTTACGTTCCTGCCATTCCCATCTCAAGAAGGTCCTGGCTAAACCCTTGGCGTCAATGTCGCTGGTAGTCAGAAGAATGGCCACCTCGGCCTTCGAATCGCTTCTTCCGCCGGGCAGCGGGCCCTTGGAAAGGAAGGATTTGCCAAGCGCGCTTTTATGAGTCCCTGCATCACCAATCAGAGCAGTGACGGTGCTGCGTGGCAGACCTTTCTGTGCAGCGTCATGGCCCAGCATGCTGTCCAGGTGAGTGATGCCAAACTGGGCACATCCCCGGTTGGGCACAGGCCGTTCTTGTTCTTTCTCCAGCATGATGTTGCGTGTCAGCAGGTGGAGTGAATGGATAACGTGAACATAAGCCTGATATTCGCGGGAGTCATGTTGTTCAATGGCGGACTGGATACCATCAGAAGGTGCTTCGCCCATCTTGATCTCGGGATCGTCCCAATTCGGCTGATCCCCCGTAGTTGTTCCACTGCCAGACCGAATAATGTACGGGTGCTGGCCACGGATGTGGCTCTGCCCCCGCACCTTCTCCACCTGGATCGTCCTGCGGTCGAACCCGTGCTGATGAACGGAACGCAAACGGATAACGACATCAGACACGAATTCCTCTGGAATGCGTTCCCCTTCCGCCGGCTCCTCTGCAACAAACACAACATGGCATTTGTTGGAGGCCGTTCGCAACATCTGTGCAATCCTCGACCTGCGAGACGTGGTTTCGCCAAATGCATCCTTCTCACCCACCAGCGTTTCCAAGCCTTCTACTGCGTCAACGATGATCAAATGACGTGGTTCGCCGGGGGATGGCTGATTGAGAACCGCAATCAGGCGGTGTATGAATCCCCAATCATCGCCGGCACTGGCCGCGGCCAGATCAACAAAGGCAACTTCGCGGATGTTTTCTTTTCCACCAGCCCTGCCGTGTTCCGCACGGGTCTGGACACATTTGGCCAGAAAACCAGCCAAACCATCATCGCTCCCCTCGCCGGTGTGCGGGGTCTGCCTCTGCAGAATGATCCGCCGCAGGCTCCCGTCCTCCAGGTGGCTTTGCCTGTTGCTCTCAGCGGTTTCAAATGGAATGCAGCGCAGGTCCGGCGTATCAAGCGCGAAGTTATACCAAAGGTCTTTAGCCATGGAGAAGGACAGGTCTGTGGAAATGTAGAAGATTCGGGCCGCGCTTTCAGGTGTAATCAGAGAGTCGGCAAGATATTGGGCTGCCAGGTGCAAAGCCAGGATCGACTTGCCGCTGCCATGCGGACCGATCAGACAAAAGCTGCAAGTGGCATTACTGGGGCAGCTAAACCCAAAGTGGTCCTTTCCATCTCCCTGCTTCTGTTCCCGGCTAAGGCCGAGCAGACGATCAAGGCTGGGAATTCCAAAACGCAATATTGTCTGTGTCACAAGCCCTCCAAGTCGAACTTGACAGCGTTTGAAAGCAGGGAGTCTCCGTATTTGGACCGCTCTGTGCTGGTGATTTCCCGCAAGAGTTGCTCGGCGAAGTAGGTCCGGCCGAAGCAGTAACTGTTATCGCCAGCAGTATTATCATTTGAATGATCTTCACCAAAGAAGTTTGGCAGAATGGCGGAGAGTCCGTCACTCGTCATGGCGTTAATGCCCGCTGAAGTTCTCCGCCAGAGCGCAGGTACAATGGCGGCCTTCTCGGCTGGTTCCGTAGCTTTCTCCCCAGCTTTTGCTTTGGCGGGGCGAAGATGTATGGCAGCGAGAAGACGGGTTGCCAGTGCACTGCGAGTCGCCGCTGTATTGGCCTTAACCGCTTTGCAAAGCGTGCTGATGACCTCCGTGAGCGATCCCGCATGGCAGGTGGTAAGAACCAGGTGGCCCGTGCCGGCAAAGTCGACAAGCTGCTTCCAATCAGAGAGGTTTCGAGTCTCTCCTACATAAACTGCGGATGGGGTCTGGCGGAGACAGTCGTGTAACGCTTCGCGAAGGCCGCTAACGTCTATGTTCTTTTCGCGCGGCGTGTAATCGAAGCCGCATTTCTGCGAAGTCTCAGGATCTGGATAAAAAAGTGTTTCGATGGGATCTTCAAAAGTAACAAGATGAGGGCTCCTTGACTTTTTTAAGACCAGGCCGGTTAAGTAACTATGAATAAGGCCCCTGATCAGATTGCTTTTGCCGGTGGAGGTCGAACCGGCGATAACTACGAGTCCGCCTTTATCTTGCGTAGCGAGCAAGGTTGTCCGGTAAAGGACATCATTGTAGTTCGGCCACGTGAACAAAAATTGTGGTCTCTCTGACACCGGCACTTTGCGGTCTGCCTGGAGTGGATCGTATTCACTCGCCGTGTCTTTCGTCGCGTTGTGGCGGACAATCGGCTTTTTGTATTCTCGCCCGCTACCATTACCAGTCCTACGCAGCGTAATGCTGTACTGACTCTTGCGAAAGCACGAGCAAATCAAAGATCTGAACTCCTCAGGCGGGTCCATTTCGTGTTGGAGGCGTATTGGGTCCGAATAGCTGGTTGCTGTGTTCGGAGCTTGCGCGAGGAACTCGGTAATCAATTTTCCTGCCGGTGAGTCCTTTTCGGTGTAGAGGGTGAAATCGCTAACTCTATATGGATCAAGAGGCAGCAAGGTTGAGGGAACAGTCGCGTTTGCCATTGTTCAACGCCTCCTTTCGGAAATACGGCACATCGTGGCGCTGGGTGGCAGATGAAATTTTTCGAAGAGACACTCAGCTATTTCGAGTTGTGCACGTCTCTACAGAAGAAGTGGGTACCGCTGGGGCAGAGACGGTTATGACCTGCAACCTTGGGGGTGAATGTTGCCAGTTGCGAGATGGTCTGTCAGGAGTATTATGCGCACCGCTTTGGACCATTGGCAAGCGAAAAAGCGCAAAACTCTAGTGAAAATAAGAAGTTAACTGGGCCACGGGGGATAGTGAATGATAATGGACGTTTGCTTCAATAATCCCAGATTAGGGCGGGCCAAGCTAAAAGCGTGATTGAGGAGAAAACTGGGGCGGCGGAATTTTGGTCGCAAGCGACATCGCTTAAGAGGCAGCCGGCTTAACCGCGCCTCAATTGACGGTAGCGTCCTTTATCATTCACTACCTCGGCTGGCAAGCCGAACGTTCCGAACCGGAACTTCTGAGAACGGGGCTTCCGGCCAGCCAGCCGAGGCGCGAGCTATGCTTCTGCGTGGTGCATAATCGCTTTCGCGCGAGCCGCGACCGCCTTGTCTGACTGCTTGGATGCGCTTTTCATCCGCTTGTACTCAGCTGCTATCCAAGGATAAGGGTCGTGGCGGTCGGTGGCGAGCTCAATGACGAAGCGGAGAGTGGCCTGCCACCAAAGATTTCCGGACAAATATTGGTCCACAATCGAGCGAAGTCGGGCGGGGTCGCCGCTCTCTAAGAGTTCCTGAGCGGCCAGAAACTCCTGTAGCGACAGATGCGAGAAAGTGTAGACGCCCGCACTTTGCCTGATCAGAAGTCCGTCTTGCTCAATTTCAGCACGAAGGACTTCCCACCCACTCGACAGCATTTCATCGGTAATCGTTGCACTGGCGACATCTCGCAATTCACCCTCGGTACATGACCGCATCGCTCGAAGGTGCATCGTGAGCGCCGCACGCTTGGCGATAGACAATCGGACCCTGGCGCCGAACAGAGACGAACGCCTGACGCCTTTCGCCAGGTCCCAACCGCCCACGAACAGGCCGACGAAGTTGGCGTACAAGAGAGCGCGGTTCGCTGGCAGCACGCCCGTTGATCGAAAGACAAGTATTAGAAGAGTCGCGAACAAGGGTGTGCGGGCTAGAGCCAGCAACTCAGGAATCTCCGACAGTGCGCGCATGAACCTGCTCGCATGCTGCGCATCCAGCCACATTCGGCAAAGCGATTCGAGTGAAACCAAGTCGAAATCGGCGAGGGCATAAACGGGCAGGCCGAAAGCCCTAACGGTGTCATCGGTTACCTGGGAAGTCAGGATGACCCTGGTATTTCTTTGCCGCCTGATGTCTCGGCCGATGATCTTGACGAGCTGGTTGCGTTTTTCCGGAGCCCCCAGTTCGTCAAGTCCGTCCAAGTAAAACGTAAGCTTGATTGATCTTGAAGAGATTGCGTCAGCGACGCGACCATCGATCATTTTGATGAGCGAAGTCGGAAGCGGATCATTTGAAAAGCGGTTGAGTTCGACGTACACCGGCAATGCGGAATTCTCACCAGCACTGAAACCCTGAGCCTCCTGAATAGCGTGCATCCGGCAGAGGGAGGTCTTCCCCGACCCTGCCGGACCGACGATAATCATTGAGCCTGACGCATCGAGAACGTCTTCGCTTTGCAGGCCTCCACGGGCGATGGAGGGTTCACCTTCAATCGCGGTAAGATTTAGACTTCTTCGGATGTACACCTGTTGGAGAGTTCGTTTTGTGTCACCGAGGTTCTGCGATGAGACCAGCCGCTGAAGCGATGAATCCGAGTTGAGAATCTCCGCCGTTCGCTCCATATATTTCTCGAGGACGTCGGCTTTATCGGCGATGTAGGCTGGCCAGTAGCGTGCAAATAGATCGTACAGGGTGCGACCCGCCACGATGGTCACCAAGTGTGAAAACTCCCCGAGATCGTCGATGATGGTTTGTTTGGCTAACTCGGACAAAGGGGCTGGCGTGACCAAATATAACCGCGATAGTTGAATCGGACGCCCTCGCTCGTCGGCATATCGCGACTGCAGGGCTTCCCTTGCTTGCGCAGCGAAAGAATGAGCAAGAGTCGACGACCGTTCCTCAGTGGAAGAAAATCTTATCAGGCAACCGCATGAAATCCTACCGCCTAGAGGAGCCGCAAGTTCGAAGAGAATGTCAACGGCTTTCTCTTGGGAGCCGTGTACCATGCGGATTCCCGTGAGTTCAGGCATAAGTGCAAACAGCCCCGCCATAGCCTCAGCCAGCTCTCGCTCCGAGGAGAAGGGCAGGGATGTTTCCGGTGTTAAAGCTGTTGCCTTGGCGGGCTCAGCATGGACCTCAATGGCGGCCGATCGTTCTTCCTCCACTTCCGCAAACTCGCCTCTCGCCAGTGGCCCCTCGATGAGGCGAACGCTTTCCAGATTATGTCCGTGAATCCGAACGCCATGCGAGTCTTCAAGTAAGACCTGTAGTCTGCTGAACCCGTTCTTGCTGCCCTCGACCGCGAAAATGATCGATCCAAACTTGATTCTGAGCGTTCTGAGCGTGGGATCTTTTGCAAGGCTCCGAAGCCCTTCAACCAAAGCGTCGATGGTACGCTTGTCCGACGCGTGTATTGTCCCCGAGAACTCGACACGGTACTTGATGTTGTCCTCTAGAATGACATTGGCCAGTATTTCGAAGGCGAAGGCGCTCGCACGAATCGCAGCCAAATGCTGACCTCCCTGAGCATCCGACGCTCCCTTCTTGTTTATGAGATCGGAGATTCCACGCACGACGAGCGCTTGAACACTTGGATTTGCGTGAGTCGCCACAAGAAAGCCACGTCCCTCCATCTCAACGGCCAGGGCGTCGCCGTAATATTTGCGTATAAATCTATATGTGTCAGATCGGGTCGAGGCGACGACTTTTTCGCCCGCTGCGATGGGCTTAACAAAGACATTCGGGGCAAGCGCGTTCTGAGCGAGATCGCCGCGGATGCGGGCAATCCAGTTAGGTCGCTTCGCTTCGGCCATTGCCTGCTGGGTCAATCGATATGAACAGATGCCTACATTAGGCCGGGGTTCGAACGATCGCTTTGTCTTCCCGGATTCGTACCCATAGATGGTGGTCGCGGCAACAACGTCGCCAATAGCGACGTCCTTCACACCTCCGGCAACGCCTACGATCAAAGCGACGTCCGGGCGGAAATAAGCTATCGCACGCTCGGCTTCCATGGCTGCGGCGCTATTGCCCATGCCGATTTCGGCAATCGCGATGGACCAGGTCGCCGATCCTTGACTGCTGAATGTACCAACCTCGTATATCGAACCTTGGTCGTGCCGCTCTTCCTTAGGATCGGACAAGTGATCCCTGACGGCCAGGTATTCCACCGGAAGAGCTGTGAGGACAACTGCCGTTTTCACATGAGCTCCGTTATTTGACAACGTTCCACAGCGTCCACGCTCCGAAACCGAAACAGTCTGTCAACTGACCGGAGGCCTGCGCCGGCCGAACAGTTTAGAAGTAGCGGTGGTAACATGGTCGCAACAAAATCCCGATCGATCATTGAAACGGCGGGTCGATCACGTATTTCCCCCCGGCCTGTCTCCGAAGCGGCCCCTCCGGACGGAAGGTCGGTCGGTGTCCAGAAACCCTACCACCCGGCCAGATTCTGGGTCAGCCGGTAAATGGACAAGCTCCACACAAACTGCTCTACGAAGTATACCCGTCCCTTCGCACAACCGAAGTGATCGGCGTGGTAATGAGACGTTATGTGGTAATCAATGTGAGTGATTCCGAGTTGCTGCAAGTACGAGACGGGCTTGTCGCAGTTATTCAACAGACCGTCATCGAACAATACGATCTGACCATCGGGCGAAATTAACACTGCGCCGAGTCCCTGCCCCACATCGATGTAATGAATCTGGAGCTTGCCGTTGGCCTGTCCAAAAGCGATTGAGGTAGTAAAAACAAAGAGGCATAGCGAAAGGTAAAGCCGAAGGAATCTCTTCATGATCGTTCTCCGAAGAAAAGTCGTGCTGCGGGGCCGAAGGGAATGGGCGGAAATGTATCAGCGATAGATCAAAACGCAAGGGAAAGTTACAAAGGAGCAACAATGGCTGCAATTGACGTTACAAAAAAACTCCTCGTTTATCACACTCTGTATCGTCTCAATGTCTCGTTTTCAAACATCGTCACGCACTGCGGCACGTTGCGAGAAGCGGGAATTTTCACTACAAAATCAACCAAACTCTTTCAGGGTTATACGCAAGAGCTGCAAGCCGAAATAAACCAGGAGCTGCTAGACACGATGCACGCCACCGAGTTGGACGATTGGGGTTGGTTCGGGAAAATCCGTCTAGCGGAGGAAAAGCGGCTCAGAGATCCTGACGACGTGTTCATCCACGCTGAAGAGCGCAGACAAGAGCTCCGCAAGAAGCGTAAGAAATAAATTCGGTTAGTCGCCAAAGCGGGGCGGAGGCTTGTTTAGTCACAACCTACCTTCAGCGATCTGCTGGCTCGGATGACATGTTGCACATTCTACAAACAGCCGCCAGCAGACGCTCTTACCGCTTGTTCCAATTCCTTCGGCCCAGCCCACTTTGGAACCACTTTCTGAACGCCGAAGTATTCGGACAGGCGTTGCTCGGTTTCGCCCATGGCGGTCCAAACGATGATCCGAATGTCGCGGAGTTTAGGATGGGCGCGCCAGCGCCGCAGAACTTCGAAACCGCTTTCCATCGGGAAAGCCAAATCAAGCACGACGAGGTCAGGCGCGGGACGGCTACCGTCGATCACATCGTCAAGATGCAGAAGCGCTGCAGCGACTGTGGGAACGGTCTCAATCTCCGCCGTACCAAGCTTCTTCAGCAAGGCGATGCACTGGGTCGCATCCACTGGGTCGTCTTCCACTACCAAAACCCTCATTGGCATAGCTCTCCCACGAGTTCATTGATTGATCGGCTCAAAGGCAAAACCAGATTCGTACCGTGCTGGATGGCCGAATCTTAATCAATGTGGTTTGCGCAAATTGGTTTTGCAAAAAGCCGGCTATGACGTGGTTACGGCAAATTCTGCTACGGCTGCTTTGGATATCCTTGCCTCCAGCCGAGTCGATCTTGTGCTTTCTGATCAGTTAATGCCGGGGCTGACAGGAACGGAGCTTGCGCGCCAGATTAAAACCAAGTGGCCGTCCCTGCCTGTAATCCTCATTTCCGGAGTCAATGAGGTCCCTGTTGACGCCGAAATTGCCGATCTTTTCATGAGCAAGGTGGAGGGCCCCCTCATGATGTGCCAAAACATAAATGATGTGCTAGTTAAATACCGTTCTTTGTGAACTCAAGCTGAGGCGTTCTGGGAACGCCCCCAACGTCGGTGGGTAGTCAAGGTTGCGATTAGGTCAAAATTCATACAAAATCAAAAACTCATTTGCAAGGCAGGTGGTCCAAAGATTTGTCACATTTGCAGCTGAAATATCCGCACAATCCGGGACGGCGGAATCTGCGGTGGATGCTACCAGTCTGGCCGAGAGTCGTAAATCGTCTGATTACCGGTATTGTGAATCAGCCAAATTAGATGTATCCCGCCGATTTATTTGGGGGTGCTTGCGAAGTAGGCGAACCAACGCGGCTACGACAAGAGGAATAGCTGTGCCAGACGCAATGATCGGCCAGAATGGAAACAAAACGATTGCTATTCCGATTACAATGCCAATGGCGAACGGAGGGGTGTCGGTTTTGCTCAGTGGATTGTTGAGGCCGTGGTGTTATTGGAGGTCTCTGAATTCCTGCCAAAAATATCCCGGTTTATCCGCGGTCTGCGCATACCAGGCAGCGATCTTGAGAGCGGGGTCAAAAGAGATTTCCACATTTACAGTGCCGCGTTGATACACGGCGGTGACGACGACAACGTCGGCGTAGGGAAAGGTTTTCGAAGCCGATATCTTCTCAAAGCTGCCCAGATTTTGAACCGCCGAATTTATAATGGCAGACACGTTTTGAAACTGTGGCGGCATTGAGGAGGAGAAATTACCGGCAAAGGCCGCAAAGTCACCTCTTAGTAATGACTCTGCCAGGTTTTGCGCTCTCTGCTTAATTTGATCGCTCGTAGTCTTTGAGATTATCCCGCCAGTGCCCGTTCGGTAAACCAACCCATTGTTGTCCATGAAAAGTAAGAGCCTGGGTCTCGCCTTTTCACAATCTCCGATCACCACGTATGCAGGGGCTGATCTTCCACTTCTGGCAACCCACAGGATCTTATGAACTTCTATCCCCTCCACTGGACAGTTCCCAAGTTTATTTGCGGATCCGGACAAAAAACCCACCATTGCCCCAATGGCCCCCTTGTCTGCGTCGGGTGTAAGGTGCTTGAAAACATTCTGAGACTCGCCCCGCAATGCAAACGCTAGGATTTGACGAGCAATTCCGGAGTTTTGATCAGATGACGGTATTGCTGTCCCGCTTTTTGGTCCCGCACCAGTGACCGAAGCCACGCTTTTTGAACCGGAGCCAGTAACCGGAGCGGTCGCGCTGTTTGTTCCGGCCCCGCTGTTGGCCTCGGATGGAACAGACCGATTGATTCTGAACTTACCGTCGTTGTAGCGGACTAGCGGCTCGGGCCCGCAGAAACCGATCGAGTCGGCCCGGCCTCCATGCACCAGAGCTTGAGTAAATGAAGACAGCGAAGGAAGCGTCTCCGGTATATCCACTGTTGGGAAGAGATCCGGAAGGCCTTCCATCACAATCCATTCGGTCTTGGTGTCCCCGTCGGCGGTCCGTATGGAAATGCCGCTGCCCGAGCCGGTTCTTCTTACCGTTAGCGTTAAGCCATCTCTCATGCTCAAACTATAACTATCCGCAGTCTGTGTTCCGTTGATGTCGTAAACAATGGCAACTTCGTTGCCCGGCAGATGGATGTCATAAATCGCAAACTGTTCCGCGCGGACCAGTTTGCGGACCACTCCGCCAAGAGTGATGCGAGCCGTAAACCGGGTGGTGAACCTGGGGGTAGTACTGGATACGCCCGAAAGCTGGAAGCAGCGAGGCGCGATCAGCATCTCTCCTCCGGCCTGCACGCTCGGGACGGCCTTTGGGGCTCCAGTCGCAGGAGCTTCCGTTGAAAGAATGCTCGAATGCGAAGCTGCGTTTTTTGTGGCGACACCCTCAGACGAAACTGGGGTCTGTGGTGAGGAGACGGTAATTCTGCCATCGTTGTTTTGCTGCGGCGGCTCCGGCCCGCAGGCCCCAACTGTATCAACCTTTGCCTCCTCGCCTTGGAGATGGATTGATGCCTCTCTGTACAAACGCAGTGGGGGCAGGGTTTCAGGTATATCGAATTTCGGAAACAAATCCGGTGGGCCTTTCAGACCAATATAACTCGGTGGCTGTGAGTTGCCGATCTTCAACGAGAATGTGCTGCTATCAGCGTCTCTGCTTATCACCAGAAATGATTTTTCGGCAAATGATTTTTCGGCCCCGACTACGGATACGCCGCCCTCCGCCGGTTTACCATTCACCTCAGGGATGATTGTAATCTCGTTTCCTGGCAGACTGAGGTCGTAAGCCATGGCGCCGTTACCGGAAATTTGCATCGTGCGAGCGGTTGTGAGTGTAATGCGGGCCGTAAACCGGATGGCAATGTCGGGATAGGCATGGGAAACTCCTGAAAGCTGGAAGCACCGTGGCTTGAACTCCAACTTTTGGAAAGCGGGAATATCCGCTGCAGACACCTTCGCCGAAGGCGCTGCTGCTTCTCCTGAAGGTTCGATCGAACGCGGATTGTCCGAACCCGCGCTTTTTGTGCTCACACCTGAAGCTGGAATCGGCGTGTGGGGACGCTTAGTCCCAGTGGCACGTTCGTCGTTTTGCTTCAGCGGACTGCAGGCCCCTATCGTGTCAATCTTTACCGCACCATCCAGCGAATTCGCAGTGGCTGCACTATAAGCAGACAAAGCAGGTAGAGTTTCCGGCGGGACCAGGGTCGGAAACAGCGTGGGCGGACCCTGCAGAAAGATCTGAAAAAAGGGCGCAGCGGTCCGAATAATCATCCCACTGCTGTTAGCGGCCTTTTGAATAATCAGAGTTGCTGCTTCGGACTTGTAGGCGGAGGTGTCATATGGCACAGGTTTGCCATTGACTTCCCGAACAACAGAGATGTCATTTTCAGGCAGATGCATATCATAGACTGCAACTTTGTCCGCCAACCGGGAATCCGTATCCAAATTGCGCACTACGCGATCAAGTTTTATGCGGACTGTAACCTTCAGCCCTTGGAATTCTTCAGCGTGGCCGGTCAACTGGAAGCAGCGCGGGGCAATGGACACTTCTTGAGTGGGCGCCTTCGCGGCTGTGACAACGGGCGTTGGGGCAGACGGCTTCGGACGAGAAGTATCCGGAATCAGCGCTTCATTGTCAGAGTAGGTGTAGCTGGCCCAATACAGGGGATTTTTGTATTGCGTATCATTGAGCATGTAGAGTTGGGCCTGGTGCATGGCCTCCGCAGCACCCAACGCGAGATGAGAATAGAAAAACTTCATGAATTCAAAACCGGCTTCATCATCCACGGGCCAAAGGTTCATGAGGAGAGAGCGGGCCCCGGCCGCGCTAAAGGCGGCACGCAACCCAGGAATGCCCTGGCCATCCACCAGCTTTCCGTTGGCCGACTGGCAGGAAGACAGTACAACAAGCCTGGTGCCAGCCAAATGCAGACTAGCCACTTCCAGCCCTGTCAGAAGGCCGTCTTCCGTACCGGCTTGGGGCCGGTTGGCCCCGGCCAGCGCAATCACCGAATGCAGAAAAGGATCTTGTGCCAACAACAAGCTCGGAAACTCAAACAGATCGTAGGTCGGAAACTGTTGTACAGGGAGCCGCGCCCGAAGGAACGGATCGCTGTGCGTTGCCAGATGCAGTATTTCCGGATTGCGGATGGAGTGCAGCAGCTGCTCACGGGCGTTTCTGCCGATCATCACCCGATCGGCGGGCACTCGCAACGTTTCGGCAATGTAACGCGCCTCGCGTTCTGCTCCAGGCAGCGGCTTAAATGTCAGGGTGCTGCGCGAGGGCGCTTGTGGCGATCCTGGCAAAGCCATATCGAAATCAGGATTTGCCATCACAACCGGGGCCGATGCAGCGTCGCTTTGGGAACCGGAGATTTTTGAATTGAGATAAGTGACAGCATGACGTTCGAGAAGGTAATGGCCTTGGCTATCGATGAGACCACCTAGAGGAACCATGGAAAGCCGCCCATCGGGAATCACCAGCAACCGGGTGGCTCCCTTCAACGAGTTTTCCAGAGGAGCCAATACCAAAGAATAAAGATTATGCAGCTCACGTCTGAAATCCGCTGGATCTTCGCTGCGACTCTGAAAAAAGCCGTCAATTCCCAATTCAAGCTCATCCAGAGCTTTATCAATATCTTCTCCCGATCCCAGGCGGACGTAGACAGTGGGTCGTCCTTCCCGTTGTACGAAAGCGCCATACTCTAACGTGCTCCTGGCTGGATGATTGCGATCCAGCCGATTCCACGCCGTGAAGTCAACAACTGCCGCATCCGCAGCTAGCTTGTATGATGCCCCACCTGACCCGCACCCTATTCGGGGGCATTGCGCTAAAGCTGCCTCTTGAATTGTCTGTTCGGTCGATACACTTTGCCGTAGCTGCTCAGGAGTAACGCCATGATTGTCCAGTGCGAGGGAGAGAAATGTATTGGCATAACGTTCATTCGCGCTGGCAAGTTCTTGGGGAAGGTGTACCGTGTTACCCGAGACTCTTGGATTCAATATGTCTTCATCCATCCGCCTGCTCAGACCTGCGAGCGTGGCCAGATACTGGCCTTTGACCTCGCCCAACCAGCGGTACGCCTGCGCCACGTGTTCGGGCGTGGGATTGCCGTCGAGCAGGATCGACATTTTTATGAAGACTTTTTTTTCAATCCACGAATACAGGCGGAGAATGTCAGCATCCGATCCCCGATCGATCGATACGTGAACAGGAGCTCCAACAAGAGGCGCTGCTGCATTGGGACCGTCAGCGAGCCAGCGATCAACGGCAAGAATCTCCTGCATCGCACTGTTACTCGCGAACTCATAGGAAGACCAAGTGTCAAAACTGCCACGGATATTCAGCCAATACATTCCCGTCTTCGCTCGGTGCAGTTGCTGGTTGGCTGTTCCGGCTATGATCGCATTGGCTTCTTTTGCGGCTGAGTGGAAATCTCCGTGGCGCGCGAACATGGCGGCCAGTTCTTTCCTGGCGTCCCAGTAGGGCTCATTCCCGACTTTTTCGCGCCGTGCTATCGCGTCTAGCCAAAGTGCCTCTGCCTCCTGCCATTTCTCCTGCTTCTCCAGGACGAGAGACTTGAAATAAATGGCATCCAGCCGGTTCTCAAAGGTAAGGTACGCTGCTTTGTTGTCAATCTCGATTGCTTCATCGAGTTTTGCACTCGCAACCGCCAGGTCTCCCCGTGCCATGTCTAGCTGGCCGAGCCGCGTCAAAACATCCGCCAGATGGAGCCGGCCAGGCCCGAACTGCGGAAGCGCCCTTCGGTTGTCGTCCGGATCGTTCTTTGCCCTCTCTACAACGATCCTTGCGATACGCAAGGCTTCTGAGAACTTTTGATAAGCCCGGTCAAAATCCCGCAGCTCCAGATAAAATTCGCCTATCCAATCGAGAAGCAGTGCCTCATCGCTCGAATCCGGCCCCTGGGCTTTGCGAATCATTTCAACACATTCAAGATAGCGGGCCTCCGCTACCTTGATTCCTCCCCTGCGCCGAATGTCGGCGATGGACGACAGAATTGGTCCCAGGCGCCTGTAATCTGCGTAGCTGGCGACAGCGCGGGTATCGACCCGAGTCTGGTCGCTCGGATCAGGGCCGGTGTGGAAAAGTTGTTCGGGGTGGCCGATCTCATAGTCTTTACCGATACCATTCAGCCTACGTTCAAGAAAATAAGCCTCCCGAAACTGGAACGGGCTCTGAGCGGCAGCGATGCCAGTGGCCGTGGCGGATAGCAGGCTGCAGGCAAGAAATAAACGGACGCGGGGTTTCATCGACTTACCACAAAGGCTATTGAGGAAGTATTGATCCATACAGGATCGAAGCGATCCACATCTTCGCCGGTCTCGGCAGGGAAAAGCGGTTTTAGCGATCCGCTTTCCTCCTGAACAATTTCAAATTTCCCGTGGTGAAACAGGGTGGCCAATATTGTACGGTGCGATTCAGAAACCTGTGCCGGCTTGATGATGCTTTGGAAATTAAAATCCGTAACACATGCAAGCTCAGGCGCAAGAGATGCCTTCACAGGAGCAGAACCTCCGGGCGGTAGTGCCCAGGTTTCAAATTTGCAGTCCAATGCCAGTGATGATCGAAGAAACAAAATCGCTCCATCGGAAGTGAATCCTCTGCCCAGGAGTTCAGTGACGTTCTCAGCGGGGAACAGCAGACGCCGATCGTCGGGTTTGGCGATCGGGACGATCCAGATTCCTGCATTCGACAGCACGGCGAGCGTTCCCGGGGCGGCAGGAATCGGTGACCAGCAGGCGCAATCTTTCCACAAGATATTGACCTGGTGGGTTTGCATGTCAAATATTTCCAGGTCTCCGCCTTTTGGGCGCGGCGGATCGCTTTTGCGCGTTGTGATCAGGCCGGTAGCGCCGCATCCGTATCCCAGATTTTTACAACACCATCCGTTAAATTTGGCGGTCCATCCTGGCTTGTCCTCCATACCGAAGAGCGAAGCACAGAAAAGCAACATGGCCATCAGAGGCAGCAGCTTAAGCAAGCGATTCACGGTTTGTCCTCATGGTTATTCAACGTCACAGTTCGGCTCGGGTTTAGGGGCTTGAGAAGCCTTCAACGCGAGTTTCACAACATTCTCAACCCGCACATATTCCGTCGTCCCGATCTTTGACGTCGAGACAGAGTCCACATAACCTGTCCCCTTCTCGGCGTGCCAATACACCAGTTGCGATGAAGTCTCAAGCAGACGAATTGCGCACGGCGGTGATTTGCCCCCGCTCAGTTCCATCCTGATAACGTAAAACTCGCCGGACTTAAGAGAAGTGGCATAGGCAATAGGCAGATAAAAAGTGGAGATGACGCCAAAAAGAAAAAATGCCGCCTGCAACCACCGCAGCGCGACCCCGGCGGCGTGACCCGGAGGTCCGTGGTGGGCTCGGATCATGAAAAAGCAACTCCAACTGAACAGCGTTAACAGAAGAGTCTGGTAATAACACACCGCGCTGATCCGGCTCAGGCGTTCCGGCGACAAAGGGCCGACAATCAAGGGTGCTACTCCCGCTTCATGCAGATAAATATTAATCCGGCCAAGGAGAAAGATACCGACAAGCATGATGGCGAACAAGCCCCACGCGACTGCTTTCCCCGCGAAAACTTTAATATAGGTCGTGCGAATACTGTAGAACCAGCGCCCCGGTAACAGCAGGGCGGCCAATGCACCCAGCATCAGAAAAATCTGGAAGAATGGATTGGTAAATGAACCCAAAAATGTGTCCACAACCAGCGTGTAGGACTCATGAACATAGGACTCCGCACCAAGGTCGGACGGGAGTGGCATACCGTAGAAGTTACAGAGTGAGCGTACGGCAAAATACCCGAAAGCGGTCCATAAAGCAGCGAACTCAAGAAGAGTCTTCGCTACGCCGAAGGGGACGGACTTTTTTTCAGCGCTGGAGCTTTCTGTGGTCACGCAAACGTCTACCGTTCTGCTAAAGGGTTCAAATACTTATCATCATCAGCTTCGACACCCATACCCCTGAAAAGGGGGATTGACGCACACAAATATTGATCTCTGCTGGCTAGTGACGTGGCCACAGCGATCGTTTCGCTTTATTGCAAAGATATCTTTGGACAACCCGGTCCGCAACTCAGCCCCCTGGCATGCAAGACTGGGCGGTCTATCTCTAAATTTTGCGAGCAGAAATTCTTTTGATTCAACATCTTTTGTCCTTATCCGACCACCGCCGCAGGTAAATCTGCGCCAGTGGATGCCTCCGAGTTCAACAAGCTTTCAACGCCTTGAGGTTTTCTGCCCGCTTATTCCAAAGGGTTTCCACGAGATTCTCCAGAGTAGAGCACCTGGTCCCGAACCAGGTTTTAGGCTTTTTTGAATTCTTCAGGGAAAGAGAGAGGGGAAAGTTTTCTGTTTTCAAAGGCTTGCAAAAGTCTTTATCGGCGCAGATTCGAGACAATCTGAATCTGCGCCGTTTGCCGCCTACCTTATGACTACTTTTACGATGGAGACATATTCACACTCAGAGCGGTATTTCCCGCTTCTGGTCGCTTAGCTCGTTGCTCCCGCTTTTTTGGATCAGCCTACCGTCCGAGAAGTTAAGGCTTAACGTGTAACTGAATTTCCAGGTATCATCGCCCTTCGGCTGAAACTCAATTTTCCCGCGCAACTTCGCAACATCATCGATAGTGAAGACTCCTTTCACCGGAATATCGATCGGCCCCCAGGATTGGCCGTCCGGGAAGCGCCCATGGGCTTCAAAGTTATTTGAAGCTACCGTCTGAACAAGACCGCCTCCAAAATCTACAAAGAGTGTGGTCTTAATCTGTGAATCGTTATCTTTGTCATCCCCACCGTCCGGTGTAAAACCGGCTATGGAGGCGCTAGAAAGGGTAGGAGTGCTTGCTTGTGGGGCGGCGAACACATGAATCGACGCAGTCACGGGTCTTTATCCTCCTTTTATTTGATCAGCAAAAGCGACCAGGGAATATTCCAGTTTGAATTAGCGTTCACGAATGCTGAAAGTACTAGTAACGAATCACTGTTCATTTGGGAACGCATCCCCTGGCATTGCGCTGACAACGATGACAAGCGCCGCAGAGCCAAACAATCCTCATTTCCTCCTCCGAAGCTCCTCTACCTCGCCTTTAAGCAGTCTCATCCGACTGAAAGAACTACATGATTCTTCTTGACCATGCAATCGTCACTGTCTAACATCAATCGCGAAAGGTCGACTTTTGCTGTGGCAAGCGTTGTTGAAAGACCACGTTCTATCCGATTTGCATCCTTTGAGATGGACCTCGGCGCCGGCGAACTGAGGGAGCGTGGCCGCAAGATCAAGCTTCAGTGTCAGCCGTTTCGAATCCTGGAATCCTTGGCACAGAATTCCGGGAAAATCGTGCTGCGCGAGGAGCTTTATGGCCATCTATCGGAGCACAATTTGTACGATTGCAAACACGGCCTGGACAATGCAATCGAGCGGATCAGAAAAGCACTATGCGACTCCGCAAAGTCGCCCCGCTTTGTAGAAACGATCCGTGGGCGTGGATATCGGTTCTTACCCATCGTTGAACTCATCCCGGGACTCTTATCTAATGGAAACCCAGCATCGCCATCAACAGTTGATCCGTTCTTGCTCGAAATTAAGCGCATAAGAGAAGACTTTTTGGGGACTGATACCGCGCAAGGTTTGGGTGAGCTCTACTATCGGCTCCTTGGTTTTATCCACCAAAATCGTGAACACTCTGGACAATCTGAAGCTCTCGTTCTCCTTGACAGCATTCAAGCGGCCCGTAGCGAACATAATGTGCGGAAACATGGGTTGGGCTTCGAAGCGGCAGCCTTGGTTTTCGAGGATCCCAGCGCACTCAGTATTGGCGATGGTGGCGCCAAAAACTTGACAATTTGGCATACATTGGGACGACTAAGCAGTTCGGCCGGACTGCTCCGCCGGTCTGCAATTGTGGTGGTGACTCACAATACAGTTCTGAACGAATGTGGTTGGCCGGCGAATTCGGTCATTACAGCACGCAAGGCGACGTCACAGGAACGCGGTGTTTATGAGAAGAAGCAGAAGAAGTCAGATTAGTAAAGAGATCGCATCAATCGCCTCACTCAAGGAATCGGCGATTGATCTTTCTGATGTCCCGGAGCTGAAGGATTGGAGCCATGCGGTAGTCGGAAGATTCCACCGTCCTTACGCAACCCGTGCCAGGCATATCGAGTCTCACGCCGACGCGGGAAATCAGCAGGCTAAAGGTGCTGAGGACCATCGCTTCCGCGAAATGGATACCGACTTCCTTGTAGGAGAGTGTATTCGTGGGGTCGATGATGCATGGGCAGAATTTCTCCGCCGTTCGCGACCACTTGCAGTCGAAGCGATAACCCAAACGCTGCGCCGATACCAACATGCTCCCATTGACCTTCTTGATGAGCTCGTCCAAGAAGTGTATATCAAGCTCATGGTCAACGAGTGCAGGGGGCTGAAGGCACTGCAATCTTGCAAAGATACGGCGTTTGCGGGACTTGTAAAAACTATCGCAGCTAATGTGGTGCAAGAGAGTTTGAGAGCAAACTTGGCAGCGAAGCGCGGAGCCTTTGGATCCCCGGTTCATTTGGACAGCGCCAATTCTGACAATCGACGGAACAGTCTCGAACAACAACTTCTGTTGGGTGAAATCGACCGTATTCTTAGGCGGATCGCTTCGCAGCAGGATGCGAGTATCTTCTGGCTTTATTATCATCAAGGTCTCACAGCCAGAGAGATTGCCAGCCAACAGAAAGGACTTACAACTAAGGGTGTGGAAAGCGTTCTGCTTCGTCTGCAGCGTGCAATTAAGCAAGCATTAATTCTTGCCAAAGAGGACCAGAGACAGATTGGGGGAGGGCCTGCGCGTTCTGAACATATCACGCCTGATCGTTCCGCGCCTTTACTCCAACGGCTACTACGAGATATTTCTCAAGAACCCTGACTGCGGGTACTCAGTTCCTCACTCCTGGGTTGATCCCCTCTCTCTTTCCCAAAAGCCGAAACCCGCATGGCCGCCCCAGGGGGCCGACCACCTGGTCCCGAACCAGGTTTTAGGCTTTTTTGAATTCTTCAGGAAAAGAGAGAGGAGGAAGCTTTCTGTTTTCAAAGGCTTGCAGAGCCTTTATCGGCGCAGATTCAAGAGAATTTGAAGATGCGCCGCTTGCCCCCTACGGCTTTGAGACAAGTCCGAGGTACATTAGCTGGACTAAAAGCTCCGCTGTTGATCTTTGAATTCAATCAAAAGCCAAATGGTTTTCGAGAGCATGTTTGTTCAGTGGCATTGTCGCAGCACCCCCATTTCCTTGACCATTTGTCAGAAACACTTGAATGTCCATTTTCTCCGACTGAAGGAATCTGCGGTATGCGACAGGGTTCAGTATTTGACATTTCATTTCAACTGTTTCGTCTGGAAACACCAACAAGGGCTTGTCTCGCTGGAGTGGTTCAACTAGCCACGAGAGTTGGCACGTTCCCCTGTCAACAACGGTATCAGAAACAGGGGAGTCGGGTAACGTGATATGAAACCAAGCCTGATCGGATATCAACACGGCATATTTGCCATGATTGCGGACCTGAATTCGCAATGGGGGTATTGAGTATGGGATGAATGCCCAAACCAGCGGCACAAGGCCGACAACAAGGCCTGCGATTGCTATGATCTTTGGCCAGCGCCCAAACCGCGGCAGGCGGATGCCTGGATTGATTCGACTCTGCTCTTGCGACAGAAACACGAACGTGGCACCGATTAGAAGTAGCATGTAAAGCCCTGGGACCAAAACACGAGCGGATATGTCCCTAGGAGACACTCCCCGCACGACCAGAGACATCGCAGCCACTAATGCAGCAGCAAAAAGACTATTGAGGGTTCCAATCACAAAATCTCGGGGAACTTTCATATTCCTGATGATATCCAAAAAACGCACCCACTCTCTTCTTTCCCAAAAAGCCTGAAAATCCTGCACTCCGCATGGCCGCCCCAGGTGGCCGACCACCTGGTCCCGAACCAGGTTTTAGGCTTTTTTGAATTCTTCAGGGAAAGAGAGAGGGGGAAGTCTTCTGTTTTCAAAGGCTTGTAAACGCCTTTGTCGGCGCAGATTCGAGGAAATTGAAGATGCGCCGCTTGTCGCCTACCTTTAATAAAGGTCGCATTGATACGGCACTTGTAAGAGCCGTTGTAGACTATCAATGTTGCTGGTTTCAGATACCTGTCATGGAAAGAAAGACTTGCTTCATCATCTCTCCGCTAGGCGAGCCCGATAGCCCCCAGCGGAAGCGTGCAAACACAGTTCTCAAATTCGTGTTCAAGCCCGCCCTGGAACCCTTGGGTTACGAACTGGTGAGGGCTGACGAGATCTCACAACCTGGATCTATTACTCTTCAGATCTTAGAACGAGTGATCGAGTCAGAGATGGTTGTCGCCGATCTGACTGACCATAATCCCAATGTTTTTTACGAATTGGCAGTGAGGCATGCAAGTCAGAAGCCTGTTATTCATGTCATCGCATCTGACCAAAAAATTCCTTTTGATGTGGCAGATATGCGAACTATCGGCATTGAGACAGATCTGGAGGGAGCGGAGAGATCCCGTGCTCAAATCAGTGCGCAAGCACAGGAAATTGAAGCTGGGCACTTTGGCGAAAACCCGGTCAAGCTTGCAAATGTGATTAGACATTTGGCTACAGGCAAGTCTGACGATAAATTGATCCTCCGGCAAATTCTTGACGCATTAACAGAGATGAGAGCTGATATTCGAGCTTCATCTTTGGAGCAGTTTAGCCGTGCAATATTTGATGGCAAACAGACAGAGTCGCCTCGACTGGGATTTATCGGAAAGGGAGATAAAGTCACAGCCGCACTGACAGAGTTTGATCTGAAAGAAGCAACAGAATTGGTACTCAGAGAAGTATTGAACATGCAACTCCTGCAATATGCGGATGCAGTAGAGACACTTGAACAAATTGTTGGTCCTGATGGAAGCCGCAGGTTTGAGCTAATTACCAAGCTTGGTAATGGCGCAGCTATCACTGTTCCATTCGGCACCCAGAATTGTCAACATATTGCGGCACTACTACTGAAGTCTTTATCTCGATTACCCGATCGAGTCTAGCGAGTTTTTTTAAACCGAATCCCGCTCTCTTTCCTCCAAAAAGCCGCAAATCCACCTCTTCTCCTGGCTGACCCAGGTGGCCGACCACTTGGTCCCGAACCAGGTTTTAGGCTTTTTTGAATTCTTCAGGGAAAGAGAGAGGGGGAAATTTTCTGTTTTCAAAGACTTGCAAAAGCCTTTATCGGCGCAGATTCAGAGAAATTGAAGATGCGCCGCTTGCCGCCTACAATCTTAATCACAAGCGGGTTATCAAATCCACCCTGCAATAAACACCCTCTTGTAAGATTCAATCAACTCACTTTATCGTTTTTTGATTGGGTACGTTGTTGGAACTCTTCAATGCGCTTCAAGAGTTGTTCAAGTTTTTCTGGTGTCTGTGCCTCCGCCTCAAACCCATCCGGACTGACCTTGATGCGCACTTTGCGTCCTACGCGGCTCTGAAGCCATGCACCAAGAGCGGTTCCAAGCACCGGCCCTACAGTTGCAGCCAGTTGAAGCAAATGTGATCCTATCGCTGCGCCCAAGCCAGGAAACAATATGGAGCCAATTGCGGCTCCTACTTTGTGGCCTATAACAATTCGTTTAAACGAAAATTGCCGTAGGTCATAAGTCTTAAATTCTTTCTGTAGTTCATCCAGGTTATCGGGTATTGGTTCATCTGGTGCCGGAATGAGAATGAGATCAACTTGCGATTCTTCCATGGGGAAAAACGCTATCACACTTTGTTGGATTAAACTCGGTGAATTCAGAAAACGAGAGAAAAAATCAAAAGCATAAGAGCGGCCTTGACCAACTTCCCTTTGGAAGAATATTGTCCCGTTAGGAGTCTTCCGTGGCCAACTCATCCGATTCGAGGGCACGCGGTGCCTTAGTGATCTCGATTCTTTCCTTGTGTTTTGCCGGATGGAGTGTTGTTGAATCCCACCGCAATCCAAGGCTTGTCAGCCGTCCGTTTATTGCCGTGACTGCGTCTGCAACCGGAGAGCATGATATTGATTTTACTTTGCTTGCTGGCGGAACAACAGCCGCAATGAATGTCTATGTCGATGGATTTTGCAGCTATGACACTCATCGCCATTGGGATCCGGATTATGCAAAGACCCTTCCCGATTATTCGATTAAGCAAGACATGTACACTCACTTCGATGAAAAGGATTTGCTCCTTCCCGGGATGACCAAACCGTTCCATTGCGCCGCCTATGTTCCACCCCGTCCACCAAATGCACCACCGCCAGGTCGCGCAGTACATAGCCGCTTCATCCAAGGGCTGGTTAAATATGCCGACGTCTACGGCAACAATCATAAGACGGAGTTTTGCTTCTACCACCCTCCGCTTAATTTTTCCGATACGCTCGTAACCTGTCCTGCGTTCACCGCTGCAGACTAGAGTTGGTTGCTAGCTAAAATCTGCATCGGCCCTGATTTTCAATAATTTTTCAACGGATGAGTCCCGCGCGGGGAGCGACTCTAACAGCAACTCAAAATCAAATCAGCCGACTGAAGGGGTTCCTTGGGGTCTTCATTCCCCCTCTCGCTTTCTCAAAAAGCCGCACCCGCATGGCCGACCCAGGTGGCCGACCACCCTGGTCCCGAACCAGGTTTTAGGCTTTTTGAATTCTTCAGGGAAAGAGAGAGGGAGGAAGTTTTCTGTTTTCAAAGGCTTGCAAAAGCCTTTGTCGGCGCAGGTTCAGAAAAACTGAAGATGCGCCGTTCGCTGCCCACGATGAGTCGCTATTATCTGACTGATGAATATTATCATCGCCACTGACCACAAGCTCCAGCGTAAAGCGCAGCAGATTTTGAGCACATCAGCAGCGTTGTGTCGAATTGAAACAGATCAAAAAGAGCGCTATATCAAGCTTTTGAATGACTATGTTTGCCGCCCAGGAAGCTGGTTTATTGGAGAGGAAATCGAACACGGTGCTTTGACTTTCGCGAGGGATTTCGCATGTCCGCCAAATACCTACTGGAATATCGATATGCCGCGGGATCAAAGGCTGGAATTGCGCATTCCTCTCGACTATGCAAACGAAGGCGGCAATCGTCGTTACACTGTCGAACAAATTGCCGGATGGAATCAACAACGAGAAGGCTTTATGCTCGAACAAATACGCTTGCATCGAGGAAATACGGATAACATGTTGATTGTGTGTGGCGCGATGCATGCGGAGGCGTTAGCCGGTCTGCTTCGCGCTGACAATCACCCCGTTGACATCTATGATGTCCGCAAAGAGGAATGGTACATCGAGGATTGGAGTCAAGCCTATATGAAGTCCGGCGAACTCTAACGTTCGTTGATTGGACCTCTCTCTTTCCCCCAAAAAAGCCGTACTCCCGCATGGCCTACCCAGGTGGCCGACCACCTGGTCCCGAACCAGGTTTTAGGCTTTTTTGAATTCTTCAGGGAAAAGAGAGAAGGGGTAGTTTTCTTTTTTCAAAGGCTTACAAAAGGCCTTTGTCGGCGCAGATTCAGAAAAACTGAAGATGCGCCATTTGCCGCCTACGATCATCACTTGCAGTTCACACACTGTCGATATATGCTCAACAAGCACCATGGGCTCGAAAAAAGATTGCTATCATTACGTTCGTGTCTGCATTTTGACGACATATTTAAGATAGATGCGCTCCCACCTCGATCCAAAAGAAGAGCCAATCCAAATAGCGGTTGAAGACAGATTCATTGTTACCCGTTTTCACGAAAGTACCGCAACCGAGGAGTACTATTCGATCCTCCACAAAGTAATAAGGCATGGTTTTCCCGATTACACGCTGTTGTGTGACTGCCGATCAGTAACAGACCTGACAGAAGAGATTGCGAATGGTATTGCGAGCGTTGGCAAGGACGGCGTAACAGTGATTTGTCCGGTTAAGCACGCTGAAAAAATCATAAGTTGTTGGCGCTACGGAATGCAGATAAACGACGCTGAGAGTTACAGTGATGCTTGGTCGCGAATCCATATCCTGAGCGTACGAAACAACCAGAAAATCCTCAATTACGACAGCTTCCCGCCAGAGATAATTTTCGCGGAAAAGGATGACGAAAATGAAGAAGAATTCAATTTTATGTCTCGAATACTTGCTGCCGAAGAGGAGGAAAGCGGTTTTACCAGTGCAGGCTTGCCTCCACCTGTAGCTAGTGAAGAAGGCATGAAGAATCTGGCACGACTAGAATTTGAGGTTTTTGCGAGTTTTCTGGGAGCTTACAACACCATTAAACATACGATTCAACATGGCGCCACAAATTCGCTTCTAACAGAATATGTGATGCAGATCGACCGTAATTCGGCTCTTTTCAGTCCTTATCATTCGCGGGCACTTCATTCTGTCGAGGCTGGAAATGGGATATTGGTCGGACGACCAGGAATCCTTGCCCAAAAAACCGCTACCGTGCTAGCGCAAGAAATCAGACAATTTGAGTCCCTGATTTCTAATCGAAGAGTTCGCGAGTCCGAGATTCAGTCCTATCTAGAAAGGACACCGGCGATTCTCAAGGCGCTGGGGTATGTGAATATTTATCCACAAGTCGTGCTTCAAAGAGATGATGGCACATCTCTGCGACCAGATTTCATTGTTGAACCGACGACACATGAGTGGTGCGATATTGTCGATATAAAACTACCGGACGTCCGGACCATTGTGGGATCAAGAGACCGAAAAACTCTGTCCGCGGCTATTCATGAACTGGTCGCGCAGCTTCGGGAGTATGCTGCTTATTTTGAGAATGAAAAATGGTCTCGAAGGATTGAGCATGACCTGCCCCCCATCTTTAGTCCATTCGTAGTGAGACATTCTCCTGGTTTGGGGTTTCGAGCATATCACTTTTAAGTTGAGGCCCGCAGCCGTCGAGGCTGTGGGAAAGTGGGAAACGCGCAGCGTTTTCCAAGGCG
>JAIQGL010000047.1 GCA_020072585.1 Terriglobia bacterium
CTAGTAAAAGCGGGAGACCCCCCGGCTCTGCCGGGGAGGCAGTAAAAGTTTGACAACTACTGGAGTCCATCGCGGAGACTCCCAGACGTGAGCCGCCAAGCACACGAAAGGGAGTACGCGATGGACGAAATGGAAAGCCTAAGCCATACGAAGTGGGAGTGCAAATACCATGTGGTGTTTATCCCGAAGTGCCGCAGAAAAGTGTTGTATGGAGAACTGCGGCGGCACTTGGGCGAGGTGTTCCGCAAGTTGGCTGAACAAAAAGAGAGTCGGATCGAGGAAGGGCATCTAATGCCAGATCATGTGCACATGATGATCTCGATTCCGCCGAAGTATGCGGTATCGCAAGTGATAGGGTTTATCAAAGGGAAGAGTGCCATTCACCTGGCGCGGGTGTACGGAGAGCGGAAGAGAAACTTTGTTGGGCAGCACTTCTGGGCGCGCGGCTACTGGGTTTCAACGGTGGGCCGCGATGAAGCCGTGATCCGTGACTACATCCGGCGGCAGGAACAAGAGGATACGCGACTGGACCAGTTGGGTCTATGGCGCTGACCGGCCACCGTAAGGTGGCCCTAACCGTCGGGCCGCGTTAGCGACCCGCCTTAGCCGCTTCGAGCGGCTCACAATCTAAAGCCCCCGGCTCTGCCGGGGGATACTTACAAGCCGCTTCTGTTTTTCCAGTCAGTTCCTCATAAGTAAGACGCTTGCCCACAATCTGTGACATTGCCAGAGTGAAACGATCCGCATCATTCAGCGGGTTATCTTTCGTTGCGCGATTGTTGAAACGAAACGCCTGTTCATCGACATAGCGGAACAAGTGAAACGGTTCAACGGCAATATATGTGCCGCCTAATCCCCGCTTGAGGCAAGACCAAAAGTTTTCGATTCCATTCGTGTGGATGTTTCCATCTACGTATTTTTCAAGGTGATTGATAACTTTGTGCTCGAAATTAGTATCCTTTGTGACAAACACATACGCAGGAAACTCATCCGTGTTAACTGTGGTTCCATGCTCGATCACAGGGAAAATTACATCTTTGATGGTATCTTTTTTGCGGTTCGGAACAACCTTGGCATACACCTTGCCGCCACGTTCGATTGCACCCATGACCATGGTCTTTGCGCCAATGTCTTTCACGTTGCGCCGCCTGCGAACCTTAGCGTGCATGTTGCGTGCTTTGCCGCCAATGTAAGTCTCATCGACTTCCACGGTAGAGTTAGGGCCACCAAGCTTCACAATGCCGTCACCTTGCAACGCCAGACGGATTCTGTGGGCCATGAACCAAGCTGACTTCTGAGTGATGCCAAGATCGCGGTGAATCTCGTAAGATGAAATTCCATTCTTGCAATTGACCACAAGCCAAACGGCAACAAGCCATTTCTCTAATGGGATTGGCGAGTCCTCAAAGATCGTTCCGACCTTGAGCGAAAACTTTTGCTTTTCATGCTTCTGGTAGCACTTGAAAACTCTGGCATTCGGGAGCCATTGCACGTCATCAGAGCCGCACCGTGGGCAGGTAACGTTGCCATCTGGCCAGCGCAATTCCATCATGAAACGATGGCAATTCTCGTAATCTGAGAAGTGGACTATTGCCTGTTGAAGCGTTAGCGGCTCTTTCGATTTCATTTCAAAATTTTAGCCGGTTTATCTCTGTCAGTCAAGTATATTATTACCCAGCAATGCCCGTTATTTTGTTGATCTTGCCAATGTTGATGAGCCGGTTTGCTCGTGCCCTGACTACGAAGAACGGCAAATGCCCTGCAAGCACATTTACGCCGTTGCCTATTTCGTAGTGCAGCAAACAAATCCAGACGGAAGTACCACGGTCACAGAGACGGTGACCGTGACAAAACGAAAGACTTACCCGCAGAACTGGCCAGCCTACAACGCGGCCCAGACAGGCGAACAGGATAGATTCCAGGAATTGCTCCGCGATCTCTGTGCTGGCATCCAGCAGCCCCCTGTACAGCGCCGTGGACGGCCATCCCTGCCGCTCTGTGATGCCGTGTTCTCTGCTGCCTTCAAGGTCTATTCCACGATGTCCGCACGGCGCTTTATGAGCGATCTCAGGGCAGCCCACACTCGCGGCATGATCTCCCGCGTTCCTCACTACAACTCGATTTTCAATTACCTTGAGGACGAGGGATTGACGCCTGTACTGCTTGAATTGATAAGGCAAAGCAGTTTGCCGCTGGCCAGCGTCGAAGTTGATTTTGCCGTCGATTCCTCTGGCTTCGGGACATCCCGGTATATCCGCTGGTATGACCACAAATACGGCAAGCTTATGCAGAAGGCACAATGGATAAAAGCGCACGTCATGTGCGGAGTAAAGACGAACATCATTACCGCAGTGGAGATTGACGAAGTACGCTCCGGAGATAGTCCCATGTTGCCCAAGCTGGTCAATGCCACGGCTAAGGCTTTCACCATCTCTGAGGTTTCCGCCGATGCTGCTTATGGAAGCAAAGTGAATGTGGCCACGATTGCAGCGCACAATGGAACCCCGTTTATGGCTTTCAAGCGGAACGCAACGGGCAAGGCTTCCGTTCTGTACGAGCAGATGTACCACTTCTTTATGTACAAAAGAGAAGAGTACTTGCAGCACTACCACAAGCGTTCCAACGTAGAGTCCACGTTCTCCATGCTCAAGCGGAAATTCGGTGACTCGCTGCGGAGCAAGACCGATACCGCTCTGGTTAACGAAACGCTTTGTAAAGTGCTTTGTCATAATCTCGTAGTCCTGATTCACGAAATGCACGAGCTAGGCGTCACCCCTGTTTTTTGGGCAGACTCCGGTTTTATTGGGCAATAGGGGCTTGTTAGGCAAAGCCACAGACCGTGGCGTGCGGGGAACTACTGGGCCTTGACGGGATTGATCTTGGCTACTGCCGGATCAAACAGTGAATCCGCTGGATGGTTATTGTAGGTCATGTTCAAAATGATCTGCTGTGAGATGGTTTCTCCATTGCGTTTGATCACTGTCATTCGAGGAGTATTCACGCCCTGAATCACTTTCCAGTCACCGTAAATCGTGATTTCTTCGTCACGATCACGGTAGCGCGGATCGCGCGTTGAAAAGCGTTTCTCCAGCGGCAAATGCGTGGTTGGATCCACCAGCAGGGTCACCGATTCGTTCTTTGAGTTGATGATGGTGATCTTTTCCGCAAGATGTCCTTCGGATATACCGGGTCCTTCATCCAGCAGCAAGATGCCGGGCTCGGTGAGCCATTGGCGCAAAACGACCTCAAGGTTGTAGTGGCGGCGGATAAGCGCCTGGCGCAACTTCTCATCTTTCTGCGGATCTTGCGGACGAACACCTTTATAGGTGATCTCATACGCCAGCTCGCCAACATAAAGCTGGACGATGTCACGCTGTTTCGTCAGCTCAATGCGGTCTTTGTCCGGCCATTTCCAAAACCTGTAATACAAGCCGGACCCCACCAGCGATTCGTTGTGAAAGCTGCCCGACCGGCCTTCAGCGTAATAATCCTGCGCCGTCAGATATGCCTGCCCGCCCAGCGCCTGGATCATATCGTCGATCACCGTACGTGCTTTTTGCTGGTTGCTTTGCCCGGTGATCGCCGGCTTGGCAGAAGGATCCTGCTGGCCGTACAAACCAGCTACGCACAGGCAAAGGACTATGAAGATTCTCATGGGATCAATGTTTCCTTAGATGCAGGAAAAAGCCGAGTCGCTGCTTGTGAAACTCACCCTACCAGCACCGCGCCGCCATTCACGTTCAAAATCTCGCCAGTGATGAACCCCGCATGCGTCGTGCAGAGGAACAGTACAGAAGCGGCAATCTCTTCCGGTTTGCCGGCCCGGCCCAGCGGAATCGTGCTATACACGCGCTTGCTGATTTCAGCATCGTGTAGCGCTGGTGCGGCCATGTCTGTCTCCACCCATCCCGGAGCCACACAATTCACGTAAATGCCGTCCCGGGCCAGTTCTGTTGCCAGCCCTTTCACCATGCTGATGATCGCCCCTTTGCTGGCGGCATAATCGCAGTGGAAGGCCTCTCCCCGCTGGCCAGCAGTAGAGCTGATCAATACTACATGGCCGCCGGAACCCTGTCTCTTCATCAGGGCCACGCCGTGCTTTACCAGCCCAAACAGGCTGTCAAGGTTGATGGATAAGGTGGAGCGCCATTGCTCTTCAGACATCTCGTCAATGGGAGCATCATGAGATGGCCATACACCGTGATTTCCCACCACAATATCCAATTTGCCAAAGTGCTGGACAGCAGCGTCAATCAAAGGTTTGACCGCGCTGCTTGAGGAAAGCTCAGCCTGGATTGCAATGCATTGCTTAACGCCGCCGCACTCCCAGGAAAGATCTTCTGCTTCTTTGGCGGCCTTTTGATAGTTAAAAACAACACGCGCGCCGGCCCGAGTAAACATTCTTACGATTGCTGCGCCAATTCCGCGCGACCCTCCGGTAACAACAGCGACCCGGCCCTCCAGCGATAAAACAACGCCCTTTTCTGGCATGGGAAGTACGATACGGAACAACACGCCACGTGCGCAAGCGCGGGCGTTTACTGGCTGAGGCGCCGGTCAAGCCACTGCTTCGCGGCTTGCACAAAAGAGCGAAACAAGTTTCCCGAAAGCTGGTCCTTCTCAAACGTCCGCTCAGGATGCCATTGCACGGCAACAACGTAATGACCCGGCACAGTTCCTTCAATGGCCTCTGCTACACGATCTTCTGGACAGTAGGCCACAGCCCGCAAACCGTCTCCTATGACATCCGCTGACTGGTGATGGCTTGAATTTACCGCAACCCCTGTTTCTGCCTGCTCGCGCAGAATATCTCTGCCCAGCAGCGAATCGGGAGCAACCACGATCTTGTGCGCGATCTCCACCTTGCTGCCAGCCTGGTGATTTACTTTTGATTCAATATGCTGTACCAGTGTGCCGGAACGCCAGACATTCAATGACTGCAACCCGTAACAAATGCCAAGAACGGGCTTGTGAAGGTTGTAAGCATCCTGGAGCAGGAGTTCATCGGCGGAATCGCGCAGCTGGTCTGCTGGACTGGTTGCAGGGTGCTTCTTTGCGTTGTACTTCTGTGGGTCGACGTCTGCCTTGCTCCCCGGCAGCAGGATCGCTGCGCATGACGTAGCGATCCTGGCAATCTCTTCCGGCGAGCTCTTGAGCGGAACAACCACCGGCTCAGCCCCTGCGGCTTCAACAGCCTGCAAATAGGCAGGCAATGCACGACCGCTATATTCCAGGTCATAAGAACAAGGTTCCGGTATGGCAATCCTTGGTTTCACACCATTATTTTCAGGATTTATCGCAGAATCGCTCACAATTTAGCCTTTCAGGCCCTTATTCATCCCACATTTACTTTTTGGTTCGTTCGCCAAAGGATGCTCTCCACGCAAATCAGGAACCACACAGCGGGAATAATAAAGCTCGGCAATTACCTCTCGCGCCCTCTGCGCAGTTTTCTCGATGTCGCGAGGAGACAGATCGGCTGTGTGAATCGGCTCTCCCACAAGCATATGAACCGGGCCGGGCCGTATGTGCCAGGTATTCATTTTCAGCATCTCGTAAGTGCCAACCAGCGCAATGGGAACTATATCTACCTGCGCTTTGATCCCAGCATAAAAAGCCCCACCCATAAATGATTTCAACTGTCCGTCTGGTGAACGTCCGCCTTCAGGAAAAATCACCAGTGATTTGCCTTCCTTTATTGCCGCCACCGCCAGGTTTAAGCTCCGCACAGATGCCTTGGGACTTTCCAGCACCACCGGAATCTGTCCCGACCGGCGCAGATGCCAGCCCATGAACGGATAACTGAAGAGCTCTTTCTTGGCCAGGATCCTGAATTGAAACGGCAAGTAGGCATACAGTACAGGGATATCGAGCGCGGAAAGATGGTTCACAACGTAAACCTGCGCTCGCGACATATCGATTCTCTCCAGCCCCTCTATCTGCACTTTTGCGCCGATTGTTCCCAGAATCATCCGCGACCACAGCCGTGCAAAGCCGTGTTGTATCTCACCGGAGCGGTCGAAGAGTGAGCAGACAAGTGAAATGCAGCCCAGGATGATCGTGTAAATCCAGATCAAGGGGTCCCATAAAAAATAGGAGCGCAGACGAGAAAGCAAATGGCGCAGACCGGTTACTTCCTGTGGCTTGATCTCAGTTTGAGTCGTATCTGGCACGGATCAAACGCTCTGCCGAACTGGCCCGTGGGTCAGAATGCCCAGCGCCTCGCCCACAATGTAAATGGACCCCGTGATCACGATCAGGCCTTTGCTGCCTGCCAGTGAACGAGCGCGCTCCAGCGCGGCTTGCATTGAGTTTTCCTGGAGAATCTCTGTTTGGGTATGGGCCCCCGCCTCGGCAATCTCTTCTGGAGAAGCCGCCCGTGGATTCTCCGCCTGTGTGGCAATCACACGGTCCGCGAGTGGAAAAAGAATATCGGCAATTTCACCAATGGCTTTATCTCGCATGGAACCAAAAACAAAAGTGAGCGGGCGATCTTCATAGAACGTGGAGAGCGCGGATCGCAATGCCCAGGCACCCGCAGGATTGTGCGCCACATCAAGCACAATTTCAGGAAACTCATCTGTCCGCGGTATCACCTGAAATCTGGCCGGCCACCGCGTCATGCATATGCCTTGCTCGATGTGACGGGGTGAAATCCGAAATCCACACTGGTTGAGCTGCTCCGCCGCGGTAATGGCCAGCGCCAGATTACGCAACTGATGTCGACCCGCAAGTGGAAAATCAATTCTGATCTCTTCGCCCATCACCGCCAGAGGAAATTGATTGTGGCTTGCGCGGGCCGTGCCCAATGATTCTGGATCAGCGGCGCCTGGGGTCATGGAAGGCATATGTTTCACGGCACTAATGGCCCGGGCATCGCGGCTCATGATCTCTTTGCCCAGCGTCTCATTCACCAGCGGATGCTGCGGCAGCAAGATCACAGTTCCCTTCGTCCGCAGGATGCCGGCCTTCTCGCGCGCGATCTCCGGCAGGGTGTCGCCAAGAAACTTCTGATGATCGAAATCGATATCGGTAATCACGGAGATGCACGGATCAACAATATTGGTGGCATCCAGCCGTCCGCCCATACCGACTTCCAGCACTGCCAGTTCCACACCGGCGCTGGCAAAGTATTCAAAGGCCATTGCCGTAAGCATCTCAAAAAAACTGGGGTGCCAGGGCAGATCACCGCGCTCCACCAGCTCTTGCGCTGCGGCTTCAACGCGATCATAGATCACGGCAAATTCGGCATCGCTGATTGGTTCCTGATTGACCTGCATGCGCTCATTCACGCGCAACAGATGCGGCGATGTATAGAGCGCGGTGCGGTATCCCGCGGTTTGCACAATGCTGGCCAGCGTGGCTGCGGTTGAGCCCTTGCCGTTTGTTCCGGCGATCAGGACGCTGGGCAGTCTGCGTTGAGGATTGCCCAGCGCTTCAGCCAGCCGGCGCATATGGGCCAGATCAAACTTGCGGTTTGACGTAAGCTCATGCCCCAGCGCCAGCAGGCTTTGTACGGCAGATTCATAGGATGCGGACACAGATCAGGCCGCCTTTGGCGTCATGAAATCGAGAGCGCGCGTGATGTAAGACTTCAGGTCCTTGCGATGGACCACCGCATCGAGCATTCCGTGCTGCATCAGGAACTCGCTGGTCTGAAAGCCTTCCGGCAGCTTCTGGCGGATGGTCTGCTCAATCACGCGCGGTCCGGCAAAGCCAATCAGTGCTCCCGGCTCGGCGATATTCAGATCGCCCAGCATGGCATAAGAAGCGGTCACGCCGCCCGTGGTCGGATCAGTCAGAACGGATACGTAGGGCACGCCGGCCGAATCCAGCCGCGCCAGCGCAGCGGAGATTTTTGCCATCTGCATCAGACTGACTACGCCTTCCATCATGCGCGCGCCTCCGGATGCCGATACCACAATGATTGGTTTGCGCTCTTTGCATGCCCGCTCAATGGCGCGTGTAATCGCTTCACCCACCACGGCGCCCATGCTACCGCCGATGAATGAGTACTCCATCGCGCTGACGATCACGGGCTTGCCATTCATGGTACCCGTGGCATTGATAATGGCGTCTTTCAAACCGGTGGCTGACTTGCTCTTTTCCAGGCGGACTTTGTAGGGCCGCGTATCAGAGAAGTTCAGCGGGTCGGTCGATTCCAGACTCTGGTCCTGCGTTGCAATGCTGTCTTCGTCCAGCAGAAGCATCAGGCGCTGCTCCGCGTCAATGCGGAAATGATAATCGCACTTGGTGCAGACGTTCTGGTTGTCTTCCAGCTCCTTTTTCCAGATGATCTGCCGGCATCCTTCGCACTTGACCCACAGGCCTTCCGTGCGGACGCGCTTCTCTTCGTTCGCCTGGATTTCACTGGATTCTCGTTTAAACCACGCCAAGATCGCTCACCCTTTCATTTGCAACTAAAACCTGGCCGACGCACCTGCCAGGTCTCAGCTTCAGTACTCAATGCCGCGTTGTGCCATTACGCCTTTTTCGTACGCGTGCTTTACCTGCTTCATTTCCGTTACCGTATCCGCCAACTCAATAATTGTCGGATGCGCATTCCGTCCCGTCAAGATTACATGCACCCTATCAGGTTTTTGCTTTAGAGTCTCCACCACCTTGGCGGGATCGAGCATGCCATAGGTAATGGCATAATTGATCTCATCCAGCACCACAAGGTCCCATTTGCCAGACATGATGGCGTCATGCGCTTCCTGCCATGCTTCTTCCACCAGCCGCACGTCTTCAGGATCGGTCTCCGCGCCGCCCACTTTTACAAACCCCCGGCCCATCTGCTTCATCACAAAGTTGTCGCCAAAGGCCTTCACGGCATCCAGTTCTCCGTAATGCCATGAGCCCTTCAGAAATTGCAGCATGAGCACCTTCATGCCGTTGCCGACGGCGCGCAGGGCCGTGCCCATGGCCGCCGTGGTCTTACCCTTACCTGGCCCGGTGTTTACGATAATAAGACCCTTATGAACTTCGCCCATATTAGTGGCCGGTATGGTACGGATGGCCTTTCAGGATTGTAAATGCCCGGTAGATCTGTTCCAGCAAGACGACCCGGGCAAGCTCATGGGCCAGAGTCATTTTGCCAAAGGAGAGGATCAAGTCGGCTCCGCCGCGGGCTTTGTCACTAAAACCGTCAGCCGGTCCAACTCCGAAAAACAGGTTCTGGGTTCCGCGGTCCTGCTGGTCACGCAACAGCTCGGCAAACTCCTCTGAGGTAAACTGGCGTCCGCGAGCATCGAGCAGGATCAGTACCGGCGCCGTACGGCCAGTTGTTCCAGCAGCCAGATCCAGTAAAGCTGATTCGCTGTTCATCTCATGCGACTCCGCGCCTACGTAGCGCGAAATACGCTTCAAATATTCCTCTGTGAGAGCGCGGATCGCTACTTCCTTTGTCTTGCCTATCCAGGCGATCTGAAGTTTCACGCAGATTTCCGGTTTTTCTTTTTAGTCTGGGGACGCTTGGTCCGGGTACCCGTTTTGGCGCGTGCTGCTTTCCTGGGCGCCAAAGCTTTCTTTTTAACGGGCGCTTTCTTTGCCGACGCCTTCTTTTTAGCAGCAGGCAGCTTCGCGGTGACAGATGGTTTGGCCAGATCAGCCGGGGTCAACTTCCGCGCTGACTTCCAGAGACGCTCCAGGTCATAAAACTTCCGGGCGCGCTCAGAGAATATGTGCAGCACAAAATCGACATAATCCAGAAGCACCCACTCCGCCTGGGTATAGCCCTCCACGCTGTTGGGGCGCTGGCCCACCTCGGCCAGCTGCTTTTGGACCTCGTCTGCAATGGCCTGGATCTGGCGCGGGTTGGCTCCCGAGCAAACCACAAAATAGTCGGTAAATGCTCCGCTATTCCGGTCCATTTCCAGAATAGTCACATCTTCGCCCTTCTTGCCTTCAATGGCCTTAACCGCGCGTGTAACCTGTTGTCTGGTCTGTGAACTCATCCGTTCTTATGGCTCCTGCCTGCATGCCCATGGTGCCGGGCATCCTGAAAAGATAGCATTTTGTCCTCGCGTGCGCCGTCTTTTTCCGCGCTGCCGCCAAGGTAGAGATTTTCTTTCTTGATGTATTCAGCCACAAGCGATGGCACGTAGCGGCTAAGCTGTTTCATTGATCTATTCGCAGCCGCGGCGCGAATCTGCGTGGAGGAAACTTTCTCCCGCACCGCGCCGAGCAGATGTAAGGTAGCGCCCGTCAGCTCAATCGTTCCCTCGGCTTGTTGCCGGCGCATGGCGCGCAACATCAAGTCGGTTGGTCGCAGAGACTCCGGCAGCGCCCGCCCCACGTCCGCCAGCGAGTGGCCGGGACGGCTCACTACAATGAACTCAACTTCAGAAAGTAATTCTTCCGGCTGTCGCCACGTGCTGATGTCTTTGAAAGCGTCAATGCCGATCAGGAAATAGAGTTTGTCTGTCTTCTTAAGCGTACTTTTGAGCCGCCTGACAGTATTGATCGAGTAATTTGGATGGCCCGTGTGCGCGTCCAGCAGGGATGGAACAAAGCGAGGATCATCTGCCGTGGCAAGCGCCAGCATGGCGAAGCGATGCTGGAAGTCAGTGAGCTTGCGTTTCTGTTTGTGAGGCGGCAGATCCGCAGGCGTAAAGTACACGCGCCCAAGGCCGAATTTTTCCGCAGCGGCCCGCGCCACCGCCAAATGGCCAAGGTGTACAGGATCAAAAGTGCCGCCAAAGAGAGCAATTTTCATGGGGCTTACCGGGTCTGCCTCTTTTTGAAGGCGGCCTGCTTTGAGACCCGTTTGCGGCTTTCCTCTTTCTTCTTGGCTTTGCGGCTGGAGCCAACTTTCTTTATGGGCGCAGGGTGGTCCTGCGCATATGTGCCGGCACGGATCTCCGCCACACGTTTGCCCAGCGCGTACTTCAGTTCAGGAATGCCTTTGCCGGTAACGGCGGAAATCTCGTAGAGATCCAGCTTCCGCTTCTTGCAGAGCTTGCGCAGAGCATCCACCTTTTCCGGATTGGCCACGTCTATCTTTGACGCCACGACCACCATCGGTTTCTTTTCCAGATCGGCGCCAAAGCTCTTGAGCTCTTCCATGATGACCTTGAAATCGGCCACTGGATCAGGCCGACCGCTGGCATCAGAAACGTCAATCAAGTGCGCGAGCACGCGTGTGCGCTCAATATGCCGCAGAAACTGGATCCCAAGACCTGTGCCTTTGTGCGCGCCTTCAATCAAGCCAGGAATATCGGCAACAACATAACTCTCTTCGTCCGGCATTTCGCCAATCGTAACCACGCCCAGATTCGGCTGCAGAGTGGTGAAAGGATAGTCCGCGATCTTGGGCTTGGCCGCTGAGATGCGGGAAACCAGTGTTGACTTGCCCACATTGGGATAGCCGACAAGTCCCACGTCAGCCAACAGCTTCAACTCCAGCCGTAGAACCCTCTCTTCTCCGGGAAATCCCTGCTCATGTTCCGTTGGCGCCTGGTGCGTGCTGGTGGCAAAGTGCTGGTTGCCGCGTCCGCCGCGTCCGCCGTGGGCAACAACAATGCGCTCATCGGGCTGGCTGAAATCGTGGATCCGCTGACCTGTTTCCTGGTCATAAAGAATGGTGCCCACCGGAACTTTGAGGACCACGCTTTCTCCGTCGCGTCCGGTACAGTTGGAGCCTTCGCCATGGCGTCCGCGCTCACCTTTGTACTCCGGATTAAAGCGGAAGTGAACGAGCGTGTTATGCCGCTCACTGGATTCCATCACGATGTCGCCACCGTGGCCGCCGTCGCCGCCGGACGGCCCCCCCCTCGGGACAAACTTCTCCCGGCGAAAGGCCATGCATCCGTTGCCACCGTCGCCGGCCTTAATGCGAATGATTGCTTCGTCAATAAACATGCTGTCCATTTGATTGTACAGTCCACACAATAGATTCGCCCCAAAGGCGAAAGCCCCGCACCGGGCGGGGCTGTGGCATTCACTGGCACGCTTAGCTGTGTTGACTGGACATGGCAGCAATGCGCTTATCGACCTCTTCGCGGCTGACTACTTCAATCTGCGTGGCGATGTACCAGTTGTTTCCGCAAATATCACGCACACTGGCGACGCGGTCGCCATAGAACTGGTTCGCTGGCTCCACTAGCGACTTCGCCCCTGCTTTCAGAGCGCGATGATAGGCCGCATCGGTGTCAGGAACATAAATTTGCAAAGCACACGGCATAGCCGGCCACTCCTGGCCTCCGTCTGCCAGTTCCAGAACCGAATCGCCAATTCTTAGCGCCGCATGCCCAATGGTTCCGTCAGGCCGCGGATAAACGGCGATCTCCTTCGCGTCAAAAACTTCCTTCATGAAGGTAATCAATTTGGCTGCGCCGTTCACGTGCAGATAAGGAATCACGCTCTGGTAGCCGTCTGGCTTATATGGGGCTTTGCTGGTCATCAATCTCTTCTCCTTACTTCTTGGCCTGCGCGGCCATGCGGCGTTCCATCTCTTCCGGTGAAACGTCCTCAACGTGGACGGCCACGGTCCACTTGTGCCCAAATGGATCTTCAATAGTGCCGTTGCGATCGCCATAAGGCTGGTCCTGCACCGGCTTCTTGAGCTTTGCACCCAGCGCAAGAGCGCGCTCCACGGTCGTGTCCACGTCATTCACGTAGAGCAGCAGTCCAACCGGAGAATTGCCCAGCGTCCGCGGGCCAACAACTTCCAGCTCCGGAAATTCGTCCGCCAGCATCACGTGCGAATCGCCGAATTTGAGTTCTGCGTGGCCTACTCGCCCATCGGGCTGCGGCATGCGCATAACTTCCACTGCGCCAAAAACCTGTTTGTAAAAATCGATTGCCGCTGCCGCGCCCTTGATCACCAGATAAGGCGTGACGTTGTGGTATCCCTCCGGAATCGGTTTTACTTTGTTTGCCATGAATTTCTCCTTCTGCAATGTTTGCTTGTGTTGTTACTGCTCTTACGTTCTGGTCAGGTGGCACACTGCACCCCACGGACGCGAACCCTGGCGACCACTTGATTCCGGTAAAAGAGCCATGAGCCGCAGAAAAAATGGAAGCCGTTTGACCCTGGCTGCAGTTTTCAGCATTGAGTAGACTTCCGCTGGCTTCCAGCCGGATGTTGTAAAGAATCCAGGCCCTTCTTCCGGCCCAAACTTTAGCGGTGAGCCAGCCTCACTCAGCGCACCCAGGTTCTTTTGCAGCATTTTGAGCAAGCCTGGCGAACACAGATCAATGGCCCAATCACTAAAATTGGCCTGGGCGGCCAGATCGCGGCCCAGAGCGGTGACTTCATCGCGAGTGAGGTAAACCAGCAGCCCTTCCGTGACCACCAGCACTTTTTTGGCGTTGCTGCCCAGCCTCTGGAACAGCGCACGGCGTCCCGCCACATCAGCCAGATCGAGCCGCACCCGCTCTAAAACGCAGCGCGGCTTTTCCTGGCGCAGAATCGCTTCTTTGTAATCGATCATGTCCGGCAGATCGACTTCTATCCACTTGAGTGATGGCGAAAGATCCATTCGGTACGGCCGGGTATCCAGTCCGGCCGCCAGGTTGATCACCATGTCTGTTCCCTGTTTGATTTGCTCGGTGATGATCTGGTCAAAACGCACTGTACGCGCCGTATACGGCCATTCATAGCGCTGACCGGCCTGCATATCTTTGGCGATCTGTTCTCCACGGTCGCCGGCGAGTTTGCGGGCAAAGGGATCATGGAACAGAGCATCCTGCCGCTCAGTTTCACGCGCGCGATAAACAGCTACCCACAGCGCCGTGTCAGAGATATTTCGGATTGATCGTTCCTCAGACTTTTCCATTCGACTTTCCATAGCGCTTAAGTTCCGCGACAGAACTAATTCTGACGGATGCGCCTTGTGCTTGTATTGTAAAAATTTGACCTTCTTTTTGATCTTATTCAGGGATAGGAACGTGGTTCAAATGCTCGGTCCTCTGGACGAGGTAAGTTGTGGGATTGATGCCGGAAAAAGCCTTGAAATCGTGGATAAAATGGGCCTGATCGAAGTATCCGCAGCTTGCGGCCATATCCACCCAGTCAATCGCGGCGCCCCTGTGGATCTGCTGCAGGACCTGCTGAAAGCGGCGCACGCGGCAGAAAAGCTTGGGCGTAAGCCCTACCTCATGCGAGAAAAGCTGAATGAAGCGGCGTGAGCTGATACCAATTTCATCTGACACCTGAGCAATGGCGGGAGCCGTGAGAATGTTATGGAACAGGCCCAGCGCAAAACCGACTGCATGATGCCGCTCCAGTGGTTTGAAGGCCTGCGCCATCAGACACTCCTCCAGTACCTGAAACTTCATTTCCGGCGTTGGCGCTTCCAGCAGGCGCTCCCGCATCAGGCCTGCCTCCCGTCCCCATAAATCTTCCAATGACACGTGCAGATTATGCAGCTCGTCCGCCGGCAATTTGAAAAACGGAAACGCGCCGCCGGGCTTGAAGTGAATTCCGATGACGGAATCCTGCTCCGCCGTATCGATCACAAAGAAGCTGGAATGCGGACCGCACAAGATCGTGCCCGGAAGCCGCTCGCACTTATCCAGGTCTTCGCGGTCGTAAATCCGAGCTTCGTCCTCATTCAGGTTGATGACTAATTCCACCGAGCCATCCGGCATGAGGCGCTCTTTCTTGTGCGCGCGAGGGGAGAAGCCATCATAGAACCAGAATAGCTCCACAAAGCTGTTGAGTGGCGGAGCCGGAATGTGCGTGAGGTAAAGCATAGGAACAAAAACATTGTAGTGTTGGGCCGCTTTTGAGCCAATATTCCGAGTTTTCGGCCTCAAACTAAAAACCCCGTCAATGACGGGGCTTTTAGTTGTTTCTACAAGTCGAAAAGAAGCTTACGCTTTTGCGGCCTCTGCCGGCTCTACCATTACAAAACGCCCGCCAGAGCCTTTGTCAACGAACTTGATGGTGCCGGTAACCTTGGCGAAGAGCGTGTCATCTTTGCCGCGGCCAACATTTGCGCCTGCCTTAATCGGTGTACCGCGCTGGCGCACGATGATTGTGCCGCCGGGAACAAGCTGGCCGCCAAATGCCTTTACGCCCAGCCGCTGCGCGTTAGAGTCGCGCCCGTTTCTGGAACTGCCTAAACCTTTTTTATGTGCCATAACAAATCCTTTATTTCATTTCTCAGCTGGTTAACTTACTTCTTCTTGCCCTTGCCGGCAGATTTCTTCGCCGCGCTCTTCTTTACTGCCTTGGGCTTGCTCTTGGCCTTCGCGGACTTTGCCGGGGCCTCGCCTTCAGCGGCTTCTGCCGGTTTTACCTTTTTGGGCTTACGCGCCGGCAATTCAGGGGCGGTGAAGCGCTCGCCGTCAAAAGCAATTTCAGTGATCCTGACTGAAGTAAACGACTGGCGATGTCCGTAAATCTTTTTGTACTGCTTCTTGCGCTTGAAATGGAAGACAAGAATCTTATTGGCGCGGCCGCCTTCCATCACCTGGCCACTCACCACGGCCCCTGCACCAGGACCGATTGTGCCTTCCTGAGCGGAAACAGCAAGAACATCATTGAATTCAACGGTGTCGCCGTTAGCGGCGGCCAGCTTTTCCATCTTCACTACGTCGCCGGGTGCGACGCGGTACTGCTTTCCCCCGGCGCGAATTACCGCGTACATACTCTCTCCATCGCCCCTTCAAAGCGCATGGCTCAAAAGGACTTAATTGACTTGTAAGGTTTGCTTCGCAGCCATGCTCAACAGGCAGGAATATCCACCAGTGGCAAACCCTACGATTTTAACGTGATAGGCCAGTTGCGGTCAAACCAGCCGCTAGCCAGGCGTGGTACGGTTTCAAAACTGTATCGCTTTGTCGATCCAATGCTGCTCTGCTCATCGCAACAGAACCAACGCGACCGCAATTCCTTTGAGAAGCTCGGTATTGACTTGTGCCGCGGGGCAACAACTGTTCCGAGCCGCGTGTCTGCACGTGAATCTCCCGTGGAAGACGTGTCACGTTAGCCTTGAAGATGCCGGTACACGTGAAATGCTCTTGTGGATTCACGGCCACCTGTGATTCGCATCACAGTCCACAAACACTTAAGACATGTAAAGTGAAGCTGGTAGGTTGACAGGGCATTAGCCCAGCAAACCAGAAACATCCCATGAGAAAAGGAGATGCCCATGGCCAATATTATTCGTAGAGATCCGTTTTTCGAGTTGACTTCACTGCAAGACCGTATGAATCAACTCTTTAGCCAGGCTTTTGGCGGCTTCGAGGGCCTTGGATTGGAGCAACCTCTAACTTCGGCAAATTTCCTTCCCCCTGTAGATATTTCCGAAGACGAGCATAACATCACATTACAAGCAGAGATCCCGGGCATAAAGGAAGAAGACCTGAACATCACTCTTGAAAACAACGTTCTGACCATCAACGGGGAGCGCAAGTTTAAGGAGGAGGAAAAGAAGGAAAACTTCCACAGAGTCGAGCGCCGGTATGGAAAATTCACCCGTTCCTTTACTCTTCCTGCCAGCGTGGATTCCCAAAATGTAAACGCTACTTTTGAGAATGGCGTATTGAATATTACGCTTCCCAAGCGTGAAGAGTTCAAACCCAAACAGATCACAATCGGCGTGACCAAACCAGCGGCTGTCCCAGTCAAGCCTGGGAAGGAAAAGGCTGCGTAACATCCATCCGATGAAATTGGTGGCCACAACATCCTTGTGGCCACCCTTAATCTGCTGATTCTAAGTAGAGCTGCTTCTAAAATTGCGGAAGCCCATCCGAGCCACCCACTACTGCTAGCCACGAGGCAGGGTTGAGGTCAAAACGGCGAAGAAGTGGCAGATCGATCCGGCCAGCACAAACAAATGCCAGATGGCATGATGAAAACGCCGATGGTCCAAAGCAAAAAATATCACTCCCAGGGAGTAGCACAGTCCGCCAGAGAACAGCAGAACCAGCCCCGCAGGCGGCAGATGCATAAAGAGTTGGCGGACTGCGACCAGGGCCAGCCAGCCCATCCCGAGATATACGATTGCTGACGTGCGCGGAAAGCGGCCGATGAAAAACAGCTTGAACACCACACCAGCTGCCGCCAGCGCCCAGACGATTCCCAATAATGACCAGCCCCAGATGCCGCGCAGGCTGATCAGGGCAAACGGCGTATACGTTCCGGCAATCAGCAGATAAATCGCGATGTGGTCCAGCGTTCTCAATATGCGCTTGGCCCTAGGGAGGCGGACACCGTGGTATGCCGTGGACGCGGCGTAGAGCAAGACGAGAGTAACGCCGTAAATGCTGTAGCTTACGATTTGCCGCGCACTGCCATGCAAACTGGCGAGGGTAACCAGTACGGCAAGGCCCGCGAGCGCCAGCGCCACGCCGAGCGCGTGCGTAAGCGCATTGGCAAGTTCGTCTTCCGGGGACTGGGACAGCGCCGCATTCATGGTGTACTCACAATAAGATGCTGGAACTCAGCGAAATGTAGATGTCCGCCAGAAGAAATACGCGGTCATGCTGAAGCCGATCAAAATCATCACGTACCGAACTGTTCTGGGGTTCATCTTCTGTGCGTACCACGCGCCCACGTAACCGCCGAGCGCTCCGCCAAAGATCATCACCAGCGCCTGCCGCCAGAATACAGCGCCGGCGATGATGAATACGATCACCGCCACGGCATTTCCGCAGGTCGCCAGCAGGGTCTTGAGTCCGTTCATGCTATGGATATTCTCGATGCCCATCATCGCGAGCAAGGCCAACATTACAATGCCGACGCCAGCGCCAAAGTATCCGATATAAACCGCCACGCAAGCCTGCAACATCGTAACGCCGATCACGCGCATCGCCGAAGGACCACTTTCCGAGTGGTGACGATTGATCCATGCGGTCACCTTGCCGCTGAAGCTGAATAATAATGTGGCTGCCAGCAACAGCCAGGGAATCAACTTGTCAAACGTCGCCTGCCGGGTCTTGAGCAGAAGTATGGACCCCACGCTGCTGCCGAGAAATGTGATGATCACCAGCGGAAGAATTCGCTTGAGCAGTTCCGCGCTCAGCGCCTTACGGTAGGCTCCGGTCGAAGCCAGGGTTCCCGGCCATAACGCAACGGTACTGGTGGCATTTGCGTTGATGGAAGGCACGCCGGAAAAAAGCAGAGATGGAAACGCGATGAACCCGCCGCCCCCAGCTACGGAATTCACGGTTCCACCCGCTGCGGCGGCAAGAAAAAGCAGAATGAAGTGCGAGCTCACCTTGTATTTTATCGAACTTTACATCCCATGCGAGGGATGAACCATTCGCACCCCCTCACATTCAAGGTCAGCGCCCCCTGTAGCGCACTTTTAAAAACATGATGGTCACCAGCAGGGCCAGCGTGACCGCATTGGCAACGATGATCGGCATGGCCCACAAACGCAGTCCGTACAGCAGCCAAAGCACCACGCCGGCGGAAAACGTAATCAACATTCCCCAGGAAAGATCATGACAGCTCTTGCTACGCCACGCATGGAGCACCTGGGGCACGAAGGAGATGGTGGTCAATATCCCGGCAATAAAACCGAGCAGCGAAGTCAGGCGCATGTAGGGTTCGCTTCCATGTTGGATCCAAATTTATTCATTCCGGCTTGTACGACTACTTTACGCGAGATCGTTAGAATTATTTTCCATCCAGCCGCTGTTCCAGGGCATCTGTCTGGAAAACATTGGACCCGAGAGGCGCTCATGCCTGAAAAAGCCGCTTTCTTTACTTTTGTGTTCGCAGCCTTCATGCTCAACATTGCACCTGGACCAGACATGCTGTATGTGATCGGGCGCAGCGTGGGGCAGGGACGCAAAGCCGGGATTGTATCCTCTCTGGGTGTCTTTGTGGGCTGCTGGGTCCATATCCTGGCCGCAGCCGTTGGGATTGCCGCCCTGTTGCGCTCCTCTCCTGTGGCTTTTAACGTGGTGCGTTATGCCGGAGCAGCCTATCTGATCTATCTGGGAGCCCGGATGATTGCGCAGAGAGCAAATCTCTCTTCGCAGCAACTCAAACCTGAAAGCCTTGTCAGTATTTTCCGCCAGGGTGTCTTCACCAACGTACTCAATCCCAAAGTCGCGATCTTCTTTCTTGCCTTTCTGCCTCAGTTCATTGACGCACACCGCGGCAACGTGGCGTTCCAAATCCTTGTGCTGGGCTTGATATTCAACATCGGTGGGACGCTCGTAAACCTGGCCGTTGCTTATGCCGGCGGAACACTGGGCGAGTTGCTGCGTCGCAACGAGCAATTTGCCCGTCTACAGCAGTGGTTTACCGGGCTTGTCTTTATAGGTCTGGGCCTGCGGTTAGCGTGGCAGAGACGCTGAAGCGCGTTTGTTCGGTGACTTGCACGAGCGACTAAAATGACAAAATGTCGCCCGAAGTATCTAAGATGATCGCAGTCAAAAGGGTAACGCTCGGACCACACCATCTGAGTCCCGGAAGAACTGTCCACAGGATAAGCGATAGCAAAGGAGTACGCCCATTCCCTCCGTTCAAGTCCCTTGAGATCGCACACTATCCCGATTCGGAGGGGTATTATCTTTTCCATCTTTGTGGCGATGGACTGGGAACAGACACATGGCATGAGTCTCTCGAAGACGCTTTGCACCAAGCTGAATGGGAATTCGAAGTCAAACCAGATGAGTGGGAAGATATTTTTGAAGCACTATAGCGAAAAGAAACACAAGGTCCCTCCGGCCTACTCGCGCGCTGATGACGGCGCGCGCTCGCTTCACGACCGTCGGGATGACGAATTTGACAAAAGCCTACGCCAATAAACCGCCTTAGGCTGATTCCAAAAATGAAAAAGAGCACGCGCAAACTGCCCGCGTGCCCAGTTTCCTAACGTCGATTCTCAAACTACATCAAAAACTCTTTTGTCTGGCGCGTGATGGGATGTTGCAGCTCCTCCAGTTCGTTCTTGACCTGATTCAGGCCATACACCAGCCGTTCAAATTCCTGTGACATCTTGCGGAACAGCGGAGCCACTCGCGCATATTCAAAGTGCTCAAACTTTGAAACGATGTAGTAGCTCTCTTTGCCGGCTTTCACAAAATCAATCAGACCTTCCATCCGTGTCCGGCGGAGACGGTAATGGTTCAGGCCCTGCGGAAACATGCCGGTAAAGAACAACGAATAGTCGCCAATGTGTTTGCGCACCTGGCGCTCGCGATCGAATGACGGCGCGGGCCCATAAACAGGATCGGATTCAAGCAGCATCTCGCCCACGTCGCACAAGGGGCGGCCATCTGCGTTCTTGATTTTGTAGAGTGTTTCCGTTTCGCAGAATTCAGCGAGCAGATTAGCTACGTACGCATGCACTTCAGAGCTGCGCAAGCCCACTTCATCATAGTTCCGTTCAACTACTTCCTTGAAAAACCGCTGGAGCGGATTCGATTCAGGTATCACCTCATCACCCCTTTTCCCTGCGCCACATGTCACACCGGGAACAACGGTTGTCACCATCCCAGAGCAACTTCAGCAAATCGGGGAACAAACTTCTTGCTTGATATGAATGCAGTATCGGCAGTTTGGTTATCTACTGCAAGTGTTTTGTAAGGCAACTGTGCACTTTGGCAGCAAGACCATGGGAGTGCTAAGAGCGCTAAGCACGGAGGGATAATGAACCAACGGGTTGATTTCTCACTGCTCACATCAATCGGACGTAATGCGAGACGAGGATTCCTGAAAGAGGCTCGCCTGTTCAAGGAAAAAGACAGTCAGGCGTGGCGATATTTGCTTTCCTTTGCTTTTTGCCAGGACATCATCCGCCTAACCCCTTCTTTACCAACTCGCTCACCGTCTTGCCTTCCACGCGGGCGCCGGTTGCCTGGAGTTTGGCCATCACGTTCTTCATCACCGTGCCCATATCTTTAATGGTGGGTGAGCCCATCTCAGCGATTGTAGCTTTTACAGCTTCAGCAATCTGGTCTTCTCCCATGGCTTTCGGCAGGTAGTTCTCAATCAACTTGATCTCCGCCGCTTCTTTGTCGGCCAGCTCCTGGCGACCGCCTTTGGTGAAAGCTTCTATCGAGTCACGCCGTTGCTTGATCAGCGTGCTGAGGACCTGCTGCTCTTCTTTGTCGTCAAGAGGAGCGCGCTTATCCACCTCTTTGTTCTTGAGCGCGGCTTTGACCATGCGCAAGGTGGAAAGACGCAGCTCTTCGCGGCCACGCATGGCTTCTACAATGTCTTTTTGGATCTGTTCACCAATTCCCATTTCAGACCTCACTCGATGAAAAAAGAGATTATATGCTTTGCCAGTCTTGGGCCCGGCCTTGCACAATTGATTCCTGCCGTCTGGCCGAAGTATCATCTGGCCTAATCCCTCGGGAGAAAGCATGCAGCCGCTGGCCCTCATCCTGAACATCGCCATCATCGTTGGAATTGTAGGGATTGTGGTCTATTGGGTCCGGCGGTTTGCCGTCTTTCTGGGGTACAAAGCGATCCAGCCCGATGTATTACAGATTGCCGAACTGCTGAAGACCCAACCGGTACGTGAACGCAGTGATGTGGTGATTACGGGCCACTACGGCGGACGCCCTACGATCGTCCGCTTTTCGCACCGGGTGGATACTCCGGGCCTCGACATTCAAATGCGCGTTCCGGCAGCAGTGAATTTCTTTCTGGTGCCAAAAACCATTACCAGCGAAAGCGAGGGCCGGACGCTCATCCGCACGGGGAGCGTGGCGCTGGACAGAAGGTTCAACTCCAGAACTGATCATCCCACGGAAATCAGGATGCTTACCGCCGGCACGACAGCCAATGCGAGCCTGGAACAGCTCTGCTGCTCAAGCCAGACGGGGCTTTCTATTAAAGACCGCACAATCGAGCTGAGCGAGTTGACCATACCACCCTTTACGGCGAACCACGTATTTGACCATCTGCAATCCATGCTGACTCTGGCAAGCGGACTGGCGGAAATGCCCGGAGCAGACTTGATCAAGGTTGAACCTCTGCCGCCCCGAGGCAGCAGCTGGCCGGTAAGAATTGCGCTGGCCGGGGGGCTGGTATGCCTGGTCGCTTTGCTCTTCGCGCAGCCTTACAGCCATCCCGAGGGAGCGAATGCCAGCGCTAGTTTAGTCAGACCATCAGGGATAGCACCTGCTGACGCTTCCCGTATGCAGCAATTGCAGGGTTGGCATGTTGCCGGCACAGACGATTTTTCGGTCTCGGCATTGCGATTTCTGCGCGAACGCCGGCTGGAACCCTCTGGACATATCATGGCCGATTTCAGCGGCCGGGGCGCTGCCATTGACTCCGCATATTTTTTGGTGGATGCCACCGGCCGTAAGCGCGTGAGCATGATGGCCAAAGGCATGGTCGCCTATGATGCCATCTTCCCCCAGATTGACGTTCTGGCGCGGATTTCCAGGAATGCTCTGGCAAAGATACAATGGATGTCGGCTGCTCCGCAGTTTCCTTCCGATGGTGATGCTCTGCTGGTTGTACAAAACGCCAACGACCCAACCGCAAGCGTGGTGTTGTTGAGGCACGGCACGCAAACTTTTTCAGCTCATCCCGCAGATTTTAACAAGATAGATCTGGTTACCCCATGACAGGGAATCTAAATACAGGAAAAATGAAATGATACGTAAAGGCCGTCTTTTCACTCCGGGTCCAACGCAGCTTCTGCCTTCGGCGCAACTCGCCATGGCCGGCGCGACCATGCACCACAGAACCGCGGAATTCCGCGCCATCTACACGCGGGTGCTGGCTGATTTAAAAACATTCGTGGGAACAAAAAATGATGTCGTAATGTTTACGGCTTCCGGCACTGGCGCCATGGAAGCCGCCGTGGCAAATCTCACCTCGCCGGGTGATAAAGTCCTGGTGGTTTCAGCAGGAAAGTTCGGTGAGCGCTGGGAAGGCCTGGCCAAGGCCTATGGCTGCGCGTTTGAAACCGTGCGCGCGCCTTACGGTGAGACGGTGACGCCGCAACAGGTACGTGAAAAACTTAAACCAGAACACCGGGTGCTCTTTATACAAGCTACTGAGAGTTCCACCGGCGTGCGGCATGATATTGAGGCAATCGCGCGGCTGCTCAAGGGGACCGAGACATTGCTGGTGGCTGACGCGATCACTGGTCTGGGCACAACTCATTTTGACGTGGACGGCTGGGGTATGGACGTGATCATCGGCGGCTCGCAAAAAGCCGTTATGATTCCGCCGGGGCTCGCTTTCTGCTCAGTGAGCGATCGCGCGTGGGCGCGAATGGAGACGTCAAAGAACCCGCGCTACTACTTTGATCTGCGCAAAGAGAGAAAAAACGGCGCCAAAGGCGAATCTTCTTACACACCCTCAACCGCGCTGGTAGTGGCGCTGGCGGCGGCGCTGGACTATATCCGCGAACAGGGCGGCGGCGATCTGGCCACTGGGCGCAAGCTGCTTGTTGACAATGCAGAAACCGCGGCAGCCATGACGCGTGCAGCGGCCAAAGCACTGGGGCTAAGACTATTCTCCGCCAGTTCACCGGGAGCGGCCCTCACGGCAATTGCTTCCCCTGACGGAGTGGATTCCAGCGACATTGTAAAAGCATTTCGTAACCAATTTGGCGCAATCGTCGCGAACGGACAGGGCGAGATGAAGGGCCAGCTTATCCGCATCGCGCATCTCGGCTACTACGACTATCTGGACACCATTGCTGCAATTGGGGCCCTTGAGCAGGTGCTGGCAGGAATGGGCAGGCCAATCGACCTGGGCGCTGGCCTGCGGGCCGCACAGCAGGTCTATGCTGAAGTAACGTTGCCGGCTGCTGTAGCCAGATAAGAAAAATAGAAAGCTAACGCCGCGAAGCCGACTTGCGCGCTGAGCGGCGCGAGCAGTTTTTTAGGAGCGGAGCGACAATAAATGAAGATAGTGATCGCAGAAAAAGTTGCCGCTAACGCCGTGCAACTTCTGAAAGACGAAGCAGACTGGACTGTCCTGACGCATGATCAGCTTCCAGGCGGACTGGAAGCAGCGCTGGCGGATGCAGACGCGCTGATTGTACGGTCCGCCGTGGACGTGAATGCGCAGGTCATGCGCGCTGCGCGCAAGCTGCGTGTAATCGGGCGCGCCGGCGTGGGCGTGGACAACATCGATCTGGAAGCCGCTACCAAGGCCGGCATTGCGGTAATGAATACGCCAGGCGCAAACGCGGTGGCTGTGGCAGAACACACCTTCGCGTTGATGCTGGCTCTGGCGCGCCATCTCTGCCGCGCGGACTACACTACTCGTGCAGGCAAATGGGAAAAGAAATCGCTGCAAGGCACAGAGTTGCGTGGCAAGACGCTGGGCATCGTAGGGTTGGGCCGCATTGGCATGGAGGTGGCGCGTCGGGCCAGTGCCTTTGATATGAAGGTGATCGCGCATGATCCGTTCGTCTCTGCCACGTTGGCGCGTGAGAAAGGGATCCAGTTGGCTGAGCTTGATCAGGTATTTGCCTCGGCTGACTATCTGACGCTGCATGTGGGACTCACACCGCAAACAGACGGCATGATTAATGAAAAATCTGTGGCGCAGATGAAGAAAGGCGTGCGCATCATCAATTGTGCCCGGGGCGAACTGCTGGATGAAGCAGCCGTTGCCGCCGCACTGACCAGCAAGCAGATTGGCGGCATTGCTCTGGACGTCTTCACGGAAGAGCCGCCAAAACATTCGCCGCTACTGGCGCTGGAAAATGTGATCGCCACGCCCCACATTGCCGGATCCACGAATGAGGCCCAGGATGCGGTGGGAGTGCAGATCGCCAGCCAGGTGCGCGAATACCTGAAGCGCGGCGTAATCCAGAACGCCGTGAACATGCCCTCTATCGACCACCAGCAATATACGCAGATGCAGCCTTATATTGCTCTGGCGGAAAAGCTGGGCGCATTTCTGGCCAACATAGTCCCGGCGTCGGGTTCCATTCAGGAGATTTCCATCCGCTATACCGGACGCATTGCCGAGTGGAACACTGAGCTGATCCGCAACGCAGCGATCCAGGGAGTGCTGAACCAGCGCGTTGCCGAGCGGGCCAATGTGGTCAACGCGGCAGCCATTGCCCAGGAGCGCGGCATACAGGTGCATGAAGGCAAGAAGGCGGATGCCGCCAGCGGCAGTGCCGCAGATGTGATCACCGTCCTGCTAAAGACCACGTCGGATGAACGGTCGGTGCGTGGCGGCATATTGCGCGGAAGCTCTTTACGGCTGCTGGGTGTGGACGCAATCGATATTGAAGTGCCCTTGGGCGGCAACTTGATTTACCTGCGCAACCGTGACGTTCCGGGCGTGATTGGCAAAGTGGGAACATTGCTGGGCCGGCACGGTGTGAACATCGGCAATTTTGCTCTGGGACGCAGCTGCGAAAAAGACGGCGCGGAAGCAATCTCAGTGGTGCAGGTTGATTCTCCAGCGCCCGAAGAGGTGCTTCAGGAAATTGCACGACTGCCGGAAGTGCACGAAGTGCGGGGATTCAGGCTGTAAGAAGCAATTAGCAGCTGGCAATCAGCATTTGCTTTTTAAGGCAAAACTTCTGCGTCGCCCTAGTTGTGTATGTGCGGACTGGTGGCCGTTGGACGTGCCTTTTGTGTAGCCCGTCCGGCGCTCCCGACTTTGACATTAAATGTGAAAGGCAGTTTCTTTGGCGGATAGCAGGCATTGTTGTCACATGCCTGATATTTCAGCTCACCGTGGATCGTGTAGGTTCCAGCAGACGCCACCGAGGGCGCGACCACCACGCCGCGGACGATGAAATCACCGGAATAGACGCTCAGTTTAGTACTGGGATCGAAAGGGAAGCTCATCAGCTTGCCGGCCGGGTACTGCATTTTGCCCAAGGCAACTTCTCCAGGAAGAGAAAAGTGTAGTTGTGTTGGAATCAACTCTTCCGTCAGCGGCTGGCTGGAATTGATGTGATAGGGGTCCTGCACGTGGAAGGTGAACTGAATCGGGACAGAGTGTCCGGGTGAGACAGCAACATGACTGGCTGAGACAAAGTTCACAAAGACGCGTCCCTGCGGAGTGGCCGAATCCTGGGCACAAAGCAGTGCACCATTCAACAGGCACACACATAAAGCAAACAACAAACGGTAAGGTTTCATTCTGCTCCTGTGCCGCTCTTTGACCAGTGACCTCTGATATCAGTTCCCCTGTTGCAGGGCCTTCTTAATGGCATCTTCAATCACGGATTCGCTGGCGAGTCCAACGGTTTCATCCACTACCTTGCCAGAGCGATCAATGTAGTAAGTGAGCGGCAGCCGGTCAACGCCCCCGTAGAGGTCGCCAACTTTTTCCGTTCCCTTCAGAACAATGTAGTTCACGCCCATTTTGTGGGCGAAATCAGCGATCTCTTTGTCCTCAGTATCGTCCATGGCGACGCCCACAATCTGCAATCCTTGCGGACCATATTTCTTTTGCAGGTCCACCAGCCAGGGCATCTCGATTTTGCACGGCCCGCACCAGGTGGCCCAGAAATTCAGCAGCACGGCTTTGCCCCGCAGTGACGCAAGCGGAATGGCTTTGCCATCGGGAATGCTTTTCAGCTCAAACGTGGGCGCCACGGAGCCCTTGGTCGGATCTCCAGCGCCCTGTGCGGGAGCAGAAGCGGCTTGTGAGTTGCCCGCGCCAGCGGCGTTGGCCGACTCAGGAGGCTTGGCCCCGCGCTTGCCTATCAGCAAGAGACCGGTGATTGCCACCACCACGCAGAGAATAAAAATGACGTTTCGGTTCAAGACAATTTCCTCACCAGGTAAAACGATTTAAAAATCCAAGATAGCTGGACAAAACGGTAAAGCGGCGGGTCAAAATCAAGACGCCCAGTACCATCATCACCACGCCGCTGGTCACTTCAAGCGTATGCAGGTGCCTGCGGAAGCGGCTGTAAAAACCCAGAAAGCGGTCGATCAATACTGAGGTAAGCAGGAACGGCACGGCCAGTCCCAGCGAGTAGACCCACAGGAGCAGAACGCCCTTGGTGACTGTATCAGCGCTACCCGCCAATATCAGGATAGAAGAAATAATGGGACCAAGACAGGGTGTCCATCCAAAAGCAAAAGCAAACCCAACCACAAATGCGCCTATCGGCGACTTGCCGCCCTGCACCGAATGCAGCCGCTTGTCAGCATAGAGAGCTTTAATCTTCACAATACCGGTCAGGTGCAGGCCAAAGATGATGATCACGGCCCCTGCAATCCAGGTGAGCTGCTTCTTGTACTCCCTGGCCAGTCCTCCCACGGTAGTGGCCGCCGCACCCAGCATCACAAAGACCACGGTAAAGCCCAGGATAAACATCAACGAGTGCAAAAGCACTGTATTCAGCAACTTGCGGTCTTTCGACTGGAGCTCTTCCACGCTGGCGCCGGAGATCAGAGAAACATAGCCAGGAACCAGCGGAAGCACGCAGGGTGAGAGGAAAGAGACGATTCCGGCAAGAAATGCGGCAATCGGTAGAGGTAATGAAGACATGGTTCTCTCAATCTTACAAATGCAAATGAATGATGCACTTTATTGTAATCTGGTTACAGGTTTTCCCATAGCCCTGGGAGCCAACCGCCGGACGCGCTTTGCCTTATAGGCATGACGCGCATTCACTCGGATATTTGCGGGTAATTTCTTCAAATTTGGCCCGGGAATGCTGTCTTGCGGACCTTGCGCAACGTTTTTCCTGGAAAGCATGCAGCTGTTCCGCTCCAGGAGCGTACAGAGCTCTCCCCGTACAAACCTCTCCCAATGATAGACAAGGGCCGAACCTGTCTGGTTAGCAGCGCTCTGGTTCGTACCATAAGAGAACTGTTGTCAAGAAAACCGGCTTTAAGGGAAAGATTATTCCAGATTTGACAGGGTTGTCGGCTTTTTCCGGGCGGCGGGAGCCTGTTTCTTTTCCGGGACCGTATCATCGATGATGATTTTCTTCACTCCCTGATTATCCGTGATCACCTGCGGCGCGGAGGACGAGGTCATCTGCTGGGGCTGCGCCGTGGGCGCGGAAAAAGCGGTGTAGGGCATCTTGCCTTTTGTCTCCAAAGAGGACGCCGATTGCTGAATGTAACCGGCAAGGGAGCGGCGGATGCGGGCCAGCGCAGAGAAATCGTCCACCAGCGGGGCGGCATCGCTCTTCTTGCCGGCGGCCTCGCTGGCTGAGATCAGCGAGTCCACGGCTTCACACACCAGACTTACATCGTCATAAAGCTTGAATGTGGCGGAGAGGCTTCCGCGGGAGTTCTGCACGTCATGCATCAGCCCAGGCAGAGCGTTGGCCAGGTTCCGCTGCAATGATCCAGCCGCCTGCTGTGCCTGGTTCTTGTGCGAGCCGTCTTTCAGGAAACCGGACTTCCACCCAGACTTCCATTTCTCAACGTGCAGGTTGGCGATGTCACTTTGCGTGGCCTGTGAAACGCGGTCCAGGTCAATCAGCGCGCTGTTCAGGTCGGTGCGGCCGGCGCTGGCCATTACAACCTGGGTGTGTTGCGCGCCGCGGGATTGCGCGACCAGATTTGGTCCGGAAACGCAGGTCATAGAAATAAAGGTCGTGGAAAAAATAGCGATCGCGGCCAGGTTGCTCTTCATGACAAACTCCCTCGCTCCAGTAACATTGCTTGAGTAACAGCTGGGGGTAACTCTAAGCATAGCGTCACTTGCGCGGAACCGGGCATTACTGAGGGTCAGGGGAGTCAACGGCTAAAGTGTTGGGACGTTGGGGTGGGCGGCGTGAAGCGCGGGTTTTCAAATTTCAAATTTAAAATTACCCGATTTCAAAATCTTCGCTCCCCTCTCCCTCCCATACCCATCCCAGATTGGCGTAGGTTTGAGAGAGGGTATCCCATATCATCCCAGTCGGACCCCCGTCCACGCGCGCTTTTCGCGTGGATGGGTAGAGATTGGCGTAGGTTTTATTTCTCCTCCCACCCCGGCATTTTCCGAGTTTTGTTGCAACAAAAGCACTTCCGCTATTTCACCCTTGGGCCTCCCTTGCGTGACGCTTGGGTGGCCCTTGCGTGACCCATGCGTCACCCTTGGGTCACCCAATCCCAAACCCAATCGGCAGAGGGTTGCAAAATCTCTTCCGGGTACCGAATAAAAGTACCGAATACCAGGTACTGCCTGCCGGCTATTTTCCAGTTGCCAGCTGCTAGTTGCTGAATTTTCAAATATCTTTGCTGCCCACACCCTGAGGCGCTGTTGGACTATAGCTATTTTATTCGCCCAAATCAATCACGAATTAGTACACTCTTGACAAACCAAGCCAACGGAGCTGTTCGTTTTCGCACAGCACCAGACCGTTTAGCCGCACGCAGGTTCGTCATATCAGGGCCCGAGCCCAGCCCTCGCTTTTAAGCGGGGTGAGCGAAGCGAAAAGGGCCGAACAGAACCCCTGACCCTTGTCGTCCTGAGCGTGGCGCGCGTTGAACGCGCGCGAGTCGAAGTTGAGCCGGTTCTGCGGGCGTCTGAGCCCGCAGGCGAAATCCCGAGCGTAGCCGAGCGAGCTCCCGAAGGATCCCGGTGCAGTATCCTCCGCTGGAGTGAACCCCTGAGTTGAGACAACGTGGAAACTCCCCGGTTACCGTTCGCTGAGATTGGCTCGACGAACGAGGTTGTTGGTTGCAGGATGAGGCTAGCTGAGGAAGCAGAGGCGGGCTCTGCTGGAGAGCAACC
>JAIQGL010000048.1 GCA_020072585.1 Terriglobia bacterium
CTCGTTGCTCCCGGATCTCTTTCATTCCCCACGCCATCCTTTCCCTCTTTCAGAGGGCTTTTTCCTCCGCCCCTCGCGGGCCGAAGTGTAAAGGATGTCCCGGAACATTCTGTAAAGGATGTCATGAAACTGAACACCTTCAGCCCTGACCCACTCCACCCGTGCCTTGTGCGCCACAGGCCAGCTTGTGCATGCCCCTCACGCCATTTGTGAAATGCCTGGCTGGCCATACCGATGACAGCGGTGACCAGATAAAGCAGCCAATGGGCACACCAGAAACGGTCATCGCCAACCACCAAATCAGGGGAAAGCTCCCTCTTTCGGAGAAAAATATAGCATGCACAGCCCAGTTAGTCCTGCTTCAGGCCAATCGGTGCCGGTTTTGAATCCATAACCGGAAGGGCCTGTTGGCTTGCCAGTAGGTCGAAAATTATCGACCATCACCATTTAAAAGTGAAGCCCAATCCGGGATTCTCCTGCTGGTTACTACAGTACTCTTGTCCTATTCCTGCCTCTACCGATATAAACAAGGCCTTCCGGGGATACGTTTGACTGCATTACAGGACGGGAAAGATTATGTGCAGGTTTGTATGGTGGCCCAGGCACATCGCGAAAGCGGGTCTTCTAGGTCTCTTTTTTGTAATTTCGATAGCGCTGCAAGCCCAGGACGATGGTGACGGGATCAAAGCCGTCCCTGTCCTGACCGGCTCCACTGCCTATTTCACCCGCGTCACAGCCGGACAATACCAGGACGCTCCGTCAGTGAGCCCTCTATTGTTGCTGCCTCTGGGCGACAAGTGGCTGATTAACGCCAAAGGCTCTTACTCTGATACTTTCAGCAAAAACGCTCAGGGCGATTACAACGGCAGCATCTCTTACGGCCTGGGTTACGCCCAGATTGATTACATTGCCAACCGATTTGTGACCTTGACCGCCGGACGTTTCATCACGCCCTTCAATATCTACGGCGAGCGATTTGCGCCAAACTGGATACGCTCTCTCCAGGCCGGACCGCTAACTTCGCCCGTTACCAGCGGCTCCAGTCTGGGTGGCATGGTGCGCGGCGGCATCCCGGCCAGTGAGGCCATCAACGTAAATTACGCCGTTTACTTTTCTTCAAACAACACCCACCATCTGCTGGCGACGGACCGCTCCACGGGTGCGCGTTTAGGCTTTTTCCTTCCGCGCCAAAGAGTGGAACTGGGCGCTTCATTCCAGCAGGTACTGCAAGCGGACCGTCCGCATTCCTCAGGTTTCTATTTTGTCTGGCAGCCCAACCGTGTTCCCTTGAGCGTGCGCTCGGAATATGTACGGTCGTCAGGGACGAAGGGAAGCGGTTACTGGGTCGAGTCAGTCTATCGTCTCAGCCAGATTCCATCCCTGCGGCGCCTTGAGTTGGCGGCCCGCGGTCAGCAATTCTTTGCCGCTGAAAACCTCTCCGCCGCCACCATCAAGAAGCTGGGGGCGTTGGGTAAAGATACAAACCAGGTAGACGGCGGCCTGAACTATTACCTGCGCAGTGATATCCGCGCTTCTGCCAGCTACGGGCGGCAATTTGTTCTCGGCAAAAACGCCAATCTCTGGGTAGTTGGCATGACCTATCGCTTCGTCATGCCGATGTGGCCGCAAGGGGGCTCCCTGTGAAAAAGTTCCGGATTTCCGCGGCGCTGCTGGCAAGTGCCATGCTCTTGAGCCTGGCCGCATTCGCCAGCAGCGGGGGCAAAGACGCTCCAAAAGACGCATCAAAAGATGCTCCCGCCGCCACAACAGTGAACGCAATCCCATCCACGCAGGATGAGACCTTCCACCTTGAGGGTGAGAAGCGGTTTCGCTCCAACTGCGGCCGTTGCCATACCGCTCCGCCTAAGTTTCCACCGCGCATGATGGCGACCATTGTGCGCCACATGCGTGTGCGAGCCATGATCACTGACCAGGATATGCGCTTGATCCTGCGGTATATGACGGAGTAGTTCATGCGGAACCTGCGGCAAACTTTAGTTCGTTTTTCTTGGGCCCGTTTTTTGATGGCGGCCGCGCTGGGTTTGTTCCTTGCTGCGTCATTGCCGGCTTTTGGCCAGGCCCGCGTCATTGAGGTGCTGGCCGATAAAGACAGCCATTTCAAGATCGCCGGCCAAGCCCACGCGGAGATTACAGCAAAGGCGGGTGAGCCGCTTCTTCTGCGCATCATCGCGCGTAAAGGAAAGACCTGGAACCGTGACGGCACGGTCCATGGATTTACGTTGCTTCGCGCCAGGGACCACAGCAAGGTTCCCGGCTGGAACCTGGAACTCAAGCCTGGCCCACAGGAGTTTACCCTGATGGCCCCCGCTGTGCCCGGCGATTATGAGGTTTTGTGCACGGTCATCTGTAGTGAAGATCATGAAGCCATGCGCATGAAATTTACGGTTTTGCCATAACAGTTTTTGGTAACACGTCTTTTTGTAAGAAACGATGGCTGTAAAAAAAGGTGTCAGTAAGCAGCCTTGCAGCATCCGGCCCCATATTCAAAGGGAGCGTGTCATGAACAATCCAACCTGCAGAGTGCGAGCGGCGGTTTCGCTTGTTGCTCTGGTATTGCTGGCGTCCTATTCTTTTGGCAAAGACAAACCCAAAGAAGCCAAAGACACCGTGAGCCTGCGCGGCGCAATCATGGACAGCCAGTGCGCTTTCAACGTGCACTCTGACGCACACTCGCATGAGTGGATGACCAAGCGCGGTGTCCAGGGCGCCAACGATGAAGAAAGCTGCACCCAGCATTGCGTAAAAGACATGGGTGGTAGCTACGTGCTTGTGGCAAAGAAGGACATTTACAAACTCGATGATCAGGTCAAGGCGGAGCAATTTGCCGGCAAGAAAGTAAAGCTCAATGGTTCTCTGGACGCCAGCAGCCACACCCTGCATATCTTTGACATAGAAGAAGACAAGTAGCGCAATTCCTCGCTTTGCGAAGTCCCAAACTGAAAGCTTTAGCGGCTGTGCCCGAGCGCGGCCGCTTTTATTCTGGCCTGGGCCCTTATACGGGTATCGAGAAAATTGCCTAAAAGTGGAACGGTTACCTCCGTTACGTTGTGACGCATGAGCGAAATAGGCTCCAATACACCTTGGAGTCTCTTAATGCGATTGTCACGCTTCATGATTGCGCTCTTTGTCGCCGCGGCTGTAACAGCGGCTTGCTCGCAGGTCGTGGCTGAAAATGCGGTCGGCGCGGACAAGGAAAAGAAGTTTCCCGTTACTACGTCGTCGGCTGCCGCGGCACGCTACTTTGAGACCGGCATGGTGCATTATGAAAACCATCGCTGGAACTTTGCCCTGCGTGACTGGCGTGAAGCCGTGGCGCTGGACCCGAAATTTGCCCTGGCTTATACATGGATCTGTTTCACCACCACCGATCCCGCGGAAGAGAGCCAGAACCGCGCCAAAGCCAAGGCTTTCATAAACTCTGTTACTCCGGCAGAGCAGTCAATGGTCCGCTGGATGGCGGGCGTGCATGAGAACAATTATGTGGAAGGCATCCAGGCCATGAATGATGTGGCGCAGATGTATCCGCATGATAAGCGCCTGAACTTCCTGATTGGCTACTGGCTCTACAAGCTCGATGAGTACGAGCGCTCCAAAACATTCACCTTGAAGGCCCTGGCGGACGATCCCGCTTACGCGACGGCATACAACCAGATGGGCTATTTGTATTCGCGCAGCCGTGAATATGACAAGGCCATTGAGTCCATGGCAAAGTACGTAAGCCTTCTTCCCAATGAGCCCAATCCGCATGATTCCTATGGCGAAATGCTGCGTATGTCCGGACGCTTTGACGATGCTCTGGAGCAGTACCACATCGCCCTGAAGATTGACCCAACGTTTTATATTTCGCAAAAAGAGCTGGGTGAGACCTACGCCGTCATGGGCCAGGAAGAACGCGCCCGTGCTGAGTATGCGAAGGCCATCCAGGAAGCCCCAAGCAATGGAGTAAAGGCCGAATACATCCAGAAATCCGCCATGACATGGCTTCGCGAACAGAAATTTGACGAGGCCGATAAGGCCTATCGCCAGGCCGCTGAAAGCGCCCACGCCATGGGCCAGTGGGTCTGGGAGGCGCGCGCCTATCGCATTATGGCCATGTATCAGACTGACCATGATTTGGCCGCAAAGGAACTGGACCAGGCCCAGGCCGTGCTGGCAGTCAACCGGGAATCCTTAGCCAAGGCTGATATGGAAGAAGAGTGGGCGCGCATCATGCGCGTGCGTTTGGAACATGCGGCTGCCCGCAAGGATTATGTCGCGGCGCAGAAGTTGCTTACCGATCTGGAGAAAATGGCCAACTCCGGATCCATCAGCATTCAAAGAACCTATAGCGGCGCGGCGGGCACCTTATTGCTGGCCCAGAAGAAATATCGTGATGCCGCAATGCAACTGGAACAGGACTTCATGAACCCTGTCTCCATCCGTCTACTGATCACCGCCCAGCAGAAAGCCAATGCCAAGGCGCACGCTGAAGAATGGCGTGCGAAGTTGCTCGACTGGAGGATTCCTACGGTGGAAGAAGCGCTTACCGTGATGCAATATCGAGCCCAGCAAAGCGCCGTCGCCCAAAAGAAATGAGACCGCGCGACCGGGCGGCGAATCCAATCTGAGCACCCTGATTTTTCAGGCGAATCCTTTGCGAAACAGTTACAATAGATAAATGCATTCCCCTGTCCCGGAATCCCTGGCTTGGGCCCACCCCCTGGTCCAGGAATGGTTTATCGGCAAATTCGGCACGCCCACGGAGCCACAGGAGCAGGGCTGGCCGCATATTCTTGCTGGCCGAATCACGCTCATCTCCGCGCCCACCGGCTCCGGTAAGACGCTGGCGGCCTTCCTGATTTGTATTGACCGCCTGGTGCGCAAAGCCCTGAGCGGCGACCTTACGGACCGTACTGAGATTCTTTATGTCTCCCCGCTGAAGGCCCTTGGGAATGACATCCAGAAAAATCTGGAAGGCCCGCTGGGTGAGATCACCGCATTGGCCGGCCAAAAAGGTCTGCTGATGCCGGAGATTCGCGCCGCTGTCCGCACCGGCGACACGCTCATGCAGGAGCGGCAGCGAATGCTGAAGCGGCCTCCGCACATATTGGTGACCACGCCCGAGTCTCTGTACATCCTGCTCACGGCGCAGAAAAGCCGCGGCATTCTCACCGGCGTGAACACCATCATCGTGGACGAAATCCACGCTGTGGCGGATGACAAGCGCGGAGCTCACCTTGCGCTCTCACTCGAACGGCTGGATGCCCTGCGCGAAGCAATGCCTGGTGCGCTGCATGCTGAGCCGGCCGTACGCATCGGCCTTTCCGCTACGCAGAAGCCGATTGAAACCGTGGCCCATTTCCTGACCGGCAATGGCCGGCCGGATCCCGTGGTGGTAAATGTCGGTCACAAGCGTGTGATGGACCTGGCGGTTGAAGTTCCCGGGCAGGAGCTTGGGCCTGTCGCCAGCAACGAGCTCTGGGATGAGGTCTATGACCGCATCGTCCAGCTGGTACAGGAGCACAAATCCACACTGGTTTTTGTCAATACGCGCCGTCTGGCGGAGCGCATTGCTTTCAATCTGGCGGAGCGGATGGGTGAAGACGTGGTGGGTGCTCATCATGGCAGTCTGGCGCGTAAGCTCCGCCTTGAAGCGGAGAGCAAGCTCAAGAATGGAGAGCTAAAAGTTCTCGTCGCCACGGCCTCGCTCGAATTGGGAATTGATATCGGCCATGTCGATCTCGCCATCCATATCGGCTCGCCGCGTTCGATCGGTGTCTCTCTCCAGCGCTTCGGGCGCGCCGGCCACTGGCGTGGCGCCGTTCCTAAAGGCCGCTTCTTTCCCACCACACGCGACGAACTGATCGAATGTGCCGCGCTGGTGCGCTCCATCCATCACGGCGAACTGGATCGCCTGATCATTCCTGAATCGCCGCTCGATATTCTGGCGCAGCAGATTGTTGCCGTCTGCGCGGCTGAGGAATGGGGCGAAGACGAGCTTTTTACTCTGGTGAAGCGCGCTTATCCGTATCGTGATCTTGAGCGCAGGGATTTTGACGACCTGCTGGGCATGCTGGCCGACGGCATTGCTTCACAGCGCGGACGCTTCGGCGCGTATCTCTACCGGGATCGCGTGAACAAGCGTCTTAAGGCGCGCCGCGGCGCCCGTATGGTCGCCATCATGAACGGCGGGGCCATTCCGGAGACGGCGCTTTACACCGTGGTAGCCGAGCCGGAAGGGACCGTCGTCGGCACACTGCATGAAGATTTTGCTGTTGAAAGCCTGAAGGGCGATATCGTCCTGCTGGGCAACATGAGCTGGCGCATCCGCCGGATTGAAGGCGCGGGCCGCATCCTGGTGGAAGACGCGCATGGCGCGCCGCCTTCAATCCCTTTCTGGCTGGGCGAGGCCCCTGGACGCACCACGGAGCTCTCGTACCAGCTGGGCGAACTGCGCCAGGCCATCAGCGATCTGGCGCCGAACACCGTTCCCGGCTTCGTCAACCAGAAATCGCCGGAAGTGCTGAACGCCGTCGACTGGCTCAAGCGTGAATGCGGGCTGGATGATTCCGGCGCGGAACAGGCAATCGAATACGTGGTCACGGGCCGCACTGTGCTGGGCGCGGTGCCCACTACAAATACCATTATTGCTGAGCGCTTCTTTGATGAGGGCGGCGGCATGCAGCTGATCGTCCATGCTCCGTTTGGCGCGCGCATCAACAAGGCCTGGGGACTTTCCCTCCGCAAGCGCTTCTGCGTCTCTTTCAACTTTGAATTGCAGGCCGCGGCCACGGACAACGGCGTAAATATTTCTTTGGCCGAGCAACACAGTTTTCCCCTGGCCGATGTTTTCCATTTCCTCCATGAGAACACCGTGAAAGAGGTTTTGCAGCAAGCCGCCCTGCTCTCTCCGCTACTGGAGACGCGCTGGCGGTGGGACGCCAATCGCGCGCTGGCATTGCTGCGCAACTGGAACGGCAAGAAGATCCCGTTGCAGGTCCAGCGTACGCGCTCTGCTGATCTGCTGGCGTCTGTTTTTCCTGATGCGGCGCAATGCCAGGAGAATGCTGATGGACCAATCGTGGTCCCGGACCATCCGCTGCTGCGCGAAGTAATGAAAGATATTTTCCAGGAAGCGATGGACCTGGAAGGACTGAAAGACGTGTTGCGCAAGATCCGCTCGGGCGAGATCAAGTGCATCGCCGTGGATACGCCGGTGCCCTCGGTCTTCTCCCATGAGATTCTCAACAGCAATCCGTACGCCTTCCTGGATGATGCTCCGCTGGAAGAGCGCCGTGCCCGTGCCGTGGAGATGCGCCGCACACTGCCTGAGTCAGTCTTGCAGGAAGTAGGCGCGCTTGATCCCGCTGCGATAGCGGAAGTCCGCGCGGACGCATGGCCTGACGTGCGGGATGCCGATGAACTGGCTGATGCCCTACAGACCCTGATTGCCCTGCCGGAAAATTTTCAGCCACCGGCCCACAGTTCGCCTGCGGAAGCATGGCAAGATTTCCTGAATTCCTTGCGGCAAACCAACCGCGCCGCGCGCGCGATCGTTCATCGTAATGATGGAGCACAGCCGCCCTCGGCTGTGACATTTTGGGTTTCTGCCGAAAAAGCCAAAGCCTTCCGCGCGATCTATCCTGATGCTCAATTTGAAGACCAGCTTCCGCCGGTCGATGGCGAAGTTCCGTCACAAGAAGACGCCCTTAAAGCCATGGTCACGGGCTGGCTCACTCATCTGGGTCCAACCAATGCCGCCGCTCTTGCCGCCCTCCTTCATCTGCCGGTGGCGGAGATCGATAAGACTTTGCTCCGCATTGAATCCACTGGGTTGATTCTTCGCGGTCATTTCACAAATAAACCTGCGGCTGAAGTACCGGGGTCCCCGGCGAGCGCTGCTGTTGCGCTTGCTGGGGTGGAATGGTGTGAACGCCGGCTGCTGGCGCGAATCCATCGTCTGACGCTGGGCACGCTGCGCAAACAGGTCGAGCCGGTTACGGCGGCCACCTTCATGCGCTGGCTGTTGCGTTGGCAGCATGTGTCCCCCGGCTCGCAGGCGCGCCAGGAACATGGCGCCCTGCAGGTGCTGCGCCAGCTTCAGGGCTTTGAAATTCCGGCCAGTGCTTGGGAGCGCCAGGTGCTGGCTCGCCGCATCAGCAACTACGATCCCAAGCTGCTGGATCAGCTCTGCCTTACTGGCGCTGTTGGATGGGGAAGGCTCTCACCACATCCGGCCATGCTTGAAGATTCCTCTGGCAGCGGGCGCAGGGTGGTGCCCACCAGCGTGGCTCCCATTACTTTCTTTGTTCGCGATGAAGCCCAATGGATGGCGCTGCCCAGCGTGCGGGCCGCACACCGTGACGCTGAACAGGAGGTCCGTGGACTGGGAGAGGGAGCACGCGAAGTGCTGGCCTTCCTGCGCACACGGGGCGCTTCCTTCTTTGCCGACATTGTGCGCGGCACTGACAAATTGAAGGCGGAAATTGAAACCGCTTTGTGGGAGTTGGTGGCCGGAGGGCTGGTCACCGCCGATGGCTTCGACAATCTGCGTGCCTTGATCGATCCCAAGCGGCGTTCCGGGCAGGGAAGCGGCAAAAGCATCCGCCCCCGGCACAGCGCTGGACGATGGTCCTTGCTCTACCCACCGCATGGCGAAGATGGTGGCCGTGCCGTGGAGTCGGTTTGCCGCGTGCTGTTGGAGCGTTACGGAGTGGTGTTCCGTGAATTGCTGGTGCGCGAAACCATGCTCCCGCGCTGGCGTGACATGCTCATCACCTTCCGCCGTCTTGAAGACCGCGGCGAAATTCGCGGTGGACGATTTATCAGCGGCTTCATCGGCGAGCAATTTGCCCTGCCAGTTGCCGTTGAGTCTCTGCGCGCGATGAAGAACCTGCCACTCACCGGCGAGATCATCACCATCTCCGCCGCTGATCCGTTGAACCTGGCCGGGATCGTGGTTCCCGGGGAACGGGTGCCGGCCATCTCAGGCAAATACGTCAGCTTTAAAGATGGCGGGCTGGTAGCGACACCTGAAGCAATGCCTTTGAGCGTGGTGGGACGGTTATGAGCGGCGGCAGGGAACTGGTGGAAGGCGAAGACTACTACCTGGAAAATGGGAATTGGGTCTTCACGGCAAAATATCTTCTTGATCGCGGATACTGTTGCCGTTCAGGGTGCCGCCATTGTCCGTATGGATTTGTGAAAGGCGATTCGCCGCAGCTCAACGCAGATGAACGCTGATCAAGATTTAGCCGCGAATAGACACGAATCAACACGAATCCAAATCAACCGCTAGAAAATTCGCGTAATTCGCGGCCCAATTTTTTCTTTATTTAGGAGACCGGCAATTTTGCGTTACTCGTATCTCAACGCAATCACCGGATCCAGCCGCGCTGCCTTCACCGCCGGGTAGATTCCAAAGAACAATCCCACGCTGCAGGCCACGGTGAGAGCCAGAAAGATCGCCCAGATAGGCACCGAAGACGGAAAATGAATCAGCTGCATCAGAAAGCTGAAGATCAGTGACAGCACAACGCCCATGGCTCCGCCAATCCCCGTCAGCGTCATGGCTTCAGTAATAAACTGGAAGCTGATGTCCCGTTTACGCGCGCCAATCGCTTTGCGTACGCCAATTTCGCGAGTTCTTTCCGTCACGGACATGAGCATGATGTTCATTACGCCCACGCCGCCTACCAGAAGCCCAATAGAAACAATGCCGACCACCAGCTGAAAAATGCCGGCCATGATGTCGCGGAACTGGTTTCCTAGCGCCTCGGCGCTACTGATGCCAAAATTATCGTCTTTGTTAGGCGGTACGCGCCGGCGCAGACGAAGCAGCCCGCGCACCTCGTCTTCCGCAACGCTTTTCATGCCCGGCTGGGCCATGGCGATGATGAAATTTTCATCGTCCTTTGGATAATGCTTGTGATAGGTGCGATAGGGAATCAGCACTTCATTGTCGCCGCCGCCGCCCATGCTGTTTTTCTTTTTCTCAAACACGCCGAGCACGGTGTAAAGATTTCCATCCACCAGCAATTCCTTGCCTTCAGCCCGTTCTTCAGGGAAGAGGCTCTTTTCGGCGTCGAACCCGATTACCACCATTTCAGCCCGGTGCAGGTCTTCCTGGTCCGTGAAGAAACGTCCTTCCTTCATTTTGCCGTTGACCACCTCAGAATAACTGGAAGTGACCCCGCGGAAAATGATGTTGCTCAGTTCATGGTTCTTATTGCGCGCCGTGCGGACGGGCTGGTTGCCCTCGCCAATGTGCGGTAGCGCCTGCACCACCACGTTTTTTACCGCTGGCAGCTCTTCTTTAATGGCCATGGCGTCTTCATAAGTCAAAGACTTGCGTGTACGCTCTTCCGGGCTGAGCCGCCCAAAATGGAAGCCGGGATTGAACTTGAAGATAAACAGGTTGTCTACCCCAAACTCGTTCAGTGAATCCTGTACGTTTTTTTCCACACCCAGCAGAATGGACGCCACCACAATCGCCACCATGGTCCCAATTACCACGCCCAGCACCGTCAGAAACGAACGCACTTTATGTGTGCGGATCGTTTCCAGCGCCATCTTCATATCTTCTTTCAACAGATTGGAGTGCATCATGGCTAGGTTTCAAACCTCAAGGCTTCAATGGGATTTAGCTTTGACGCCTTAAATGCTGGATATACGCCGAAGAACAAACCTACCGCAGTCGAGATAATGACTGCAAAAACGATCCAACGCACGGGAACTGACGTGGGCAGCGGCGTAAAGCTCCCCACCGCAACCGCGATCCCAGACGCGACAATCACGCCGATGATGCCTCCCACGGCGGCCATCACGGAAGACTCCACCATGAATTGCAGCAGGACATCGCGCCGTGTGGCGCCCAGAGATTTTCTCACACCAATTTCACGGGTCCGCTCCGTGACGCTGGCCAGCATGATGTTCATGATGACGATTCCGCCAATCACCAGAAACATGGCGACGATGCCGATGGAGCCGTTGGCCAGCGTGCCGGTAAGGTTTTGCCAGAGCTCCATCAGCGCCGTGGGCTCAATAATGCCGAAGTTGTCGTCTTCCTTGGGCTTCAGGTGGTGGCGAGCGCGCATCAGCATGCGGGCTTCATCTTCTGCCGGCTGCATCAGGTCCGGCTGAAGTGTCTTGACATTGATATTGGCGCTCTCATTGTTGCCGTAAACTTTGCGATATGTCTGGATCGGAATATAAACAAACCCATCCTGTGACTGGCCGAAGGTGCTGCCCAATTCTTTGGCAACGCCCACTACCTCATAGGACTCGCCATCGATATAGATGGATTTTCCCAGTGGGTCAACGCCGGCAAAAAAGCGCTTCGCCACGTCTGCGCCCACCATCGTGATGTTGGACCGGTGTTCATTGTCAGCATCGGTAATGTATCTGCCAAGAACTGGCTCCTCCACGTCTATCTCGCCGATGTTCGCAGTCACTCCGCGTACGCTGATGTCCTCAATGGTCTCGGTCTTATATTTAACAACGCCATTGCGCCGCATTTCCAGGCCCACGGTTTTTGCCAGGGTCATATTGTCGCGCACGTACTCATAGTCATCCCAGGTAATGTTTTTATTCGTGCGGTCCAGCTTCACGAACATCTCCCGGCTGGTAATGATGGGGAAACGCAGGATCAGGAAAGTATTCGATCCAAAGTTTGCGACCTTGTCGGCCACGTATTTGTTCGTTCCCTCCACCATGGAAACCACAACGATCAAAGTGGAAACAGAAAGAATGATCCCCAGCAGCGTGAGGAAGGACCGCAGCTTGTGCGTGCGCAGTGTTTCCAGGGCGATCAAGATCGGCTCTTTAAGAGAGACACCCCGGCGCGCGGTCCGCCGGGAGGTTCCCGGGCCGCTACCGGCTGTCCTGTTCAATTCTGGGGCGTTCGGAATCTGCATATTTCTGAGGGATATGCCCTGTAAAGTTTAACCTTTTCCTAATATACAAGACGAGAATTTAGGCAGTTAGTTCCATTTATCTGGGAACCCGCCTTCTTTTTGGACGCTTGACCGCACCTTTAGTTTGACGATTTCATTCCGGTCAGCGAGAATAGAAGGGTTCCTTCGTGGGCCTGTGGCGCAGCTGGGAGCGCGCTTCCATGGCATGGAAGAGGTCGTCGGTTCGATCCCGACCAGGTCCACCATCTTTTCAACAACTTAGCAGACCCGCCTCATCCTGCTTGGCCGGAAATTGGCCGGAAATCCTAAGAAGCTTCTGCCATCGCTGGTTTCAGCCTCAGTTCTTGGTTGATCGCCGCCACCGTTGCTTTCACGCTTTCGGGAATCTGCTGCATGTAAACATCCGTGGTGGTTGCCAATCGTGAGTGCCGCAAAACACTTTGATATCTTTGGGTGTCCCTTTCTTTTGGGCCAGCGTTGCAATCGTTCGCCGGATCACTTGAAAGATGAGTTTGGGAAGCCCTAAATCCTTGCCCAGCTCCCGCATCTTTTTCCGATAGTTCTGGGGATCAATGAATCCGCCCAAACGATTGGCAAAGATGAAGCCATCAGGCCAAGGAGTTTTGCATTCCTGCCGCCACAACCAAAGATCATCCACCAGTTCTTTGGGGATGTGTACAGGACGCAGCGCTTTTCGGGTTTTCCCCCAGTTGCGAAGCTCACCCCGGTACACCGTCTCCCGCAGTTCCAGGAGGCACTCAACATGGTTAAGGTCTCGCCAGCGAAGCCCGAATAGTTCACTCGGACGCAGAGCATTGGTCATATCCAGTTCGAGAATCAATCGGTCTTTTAACGCCAACTTCGCCAGCACGTTTCTCAGTTGCTCCCAACTCAGAACGGTCGTGTCCGTATCCGCCAACTGCTTCGGTACTTCCACTTTCCGGGCCGGGTCTTTGGGAAGGAAGTCCTGATCCACCGCTTCAGCAAAAATGTCGCGCAAGTATGCGCGAATCTGAAGCACACGATCGCGCGAACGGGTTTTTGCCAAATTGTTCAAGTGAACCTGCAAACTGAACTTGTCGAAGTTCTCCAGTGGGATGCTATCGAATTGATCGATGAGATCCTTCTGGATAATGCACTTCTTGTCCCGTGCTGTTTCTTCCTTCCAGTCTGCTTCCTTAAGAGGAAGCCAGCGATTGCGAAAAAACCAACCAAAAGTGATTACCTTCATGTCGGTCTGCGGTTTGGAGAGGTTCCCCGTCCGCTTCGCAATCTCGGTCATCAGAGCATCACGAGCCTGAAACTTGGTGATTTGTGAACGAAGGCCCAGAGCAATCGGAGCCGCCGTTTTCCACTCTTCCCGACTCGTCTCAGGATTGAATGTCTTTACTTCGTAATACCCATACCACTTCTTACCTTTGGGGCGAACCCACCCCTTCTGATACGACTTTTTCGCCATAGTTCTCCCATTCGGGAGCTGCTACGGGCGGGGTTTTTCTATTGTAACGCCCGCCCAGCACTCATCCGCTCAAGGCCCGCAATAAATTTTTCAATTTCTTTCGCCCGGTAACGGAGCAATCCTTTCCGGCCAGGGCCGCCCCCCAGGCGAATCACCGGCAGACGAGGATTCTTCCGCGAGGAATGGTCGCGTACCCAATCGACGGAGACATTTAATCGGTCAGCAACCTGGTCCGGCGTAAGAAGGACATCGCTGGCATCTACTTTCCACTCCACTCTCCACCTCACTTCCTAAATTGCACGCACATTCTCAGGCGACAGTTACTTGGTTTCCCGCAAACACGCTGTTCCTTGAGCAAGGAGTGCTGATTGCCCCAGAGATAGAATGACCTATCGTCAGTCTGCTTATGTGATTAAGACGTGCGGAGATTGTGATAAGTCGCTGTAGGTTCGACCAAATGTGGACTACAGGGTAAAGAAAAGGAATGATAGGGAATAAAGAGACAACGCCTTGGAGAACCGAGATGGCCACAATTGACTTGCTGGCAACGATTGTGGTCATAGCTGTCCCGAGTGACTTGGGGAGTGAGATAAGAAGCTCTTGCTTGTTACCGTCCAGCAAAAGCCCTGTTGAATCTCTCACCATCAAGAGGGACAGGCGCTCGGTGCTCTGGCAGACGAAATTAACTATGTCTGCTTCGCTTTAGAAGTAACAGCCGCGACGGTTTGAATAATTAGTTATTTCTTATGTAATCATTTGTCGAAGATATGTGATGTAAGTCACGGCGTGCCAAAACATGTATCGATATGATGTCTTTTGTCTTCACACTCCTGGACCCTTTCCTAAGCTCCAGATAGACGTAAGGAGTATCCCGATGTCAAATCTGCCAAGTCACTTCAGCGGCCTCGTCGATAAATGCGCTCGCCTGATCAAATCCATTCCAAAAGAAGAGCGGAGCATGCCTTACCGTGTGACTATTCCTATGGAGGATACCGATTGTGGCATATCGCCGGTTGCACATTTCGAAACAAACCAGAACTATTTTCAGGTACGACTAAATGAAATGTATCTGAGTTATGAAAGACAATGGTTCACGACATTTGATCCGATGGTACTGGTGATATCAGAGTTCACCTACGACGGAGAGAAACACACCGTGCCTTTTACGGTGGGCGCATCCATGTTGGAAAATGTGGACAAAATTCCTGAAGGCATGATTTTCTCAGATACACGCGTCGCCGGCATTCATCCGTTCCGAGGAGGCAAATTAGCAATCTCAGTAATTCTTTATAGGGTGAAGGTGAATGATTATGCGCGTAATTTACTGAATATAGTCGGGCGGACAGCGGGAGCTTTGGATGTGGGCGCAAACCTGATGAACTACACCAAAATCGCCGGAGCAGTGCTCGACGGTGTCGAAGCGGTGCTTGGGCTCGCCGACACTACGCCGATTGTGGGAATTCGGCGGGAATACGATTCCAATGCCGGCAAAGTTCAGCCGGCTTTTTTTGCTTTGATCGACATGTCTGAGCAAGAGTTGAATCTGCAACCTGGAGAGAAGTTTTGGGTCCAGCAGAACCAGTTGGTATGCGGCAATAGCCTGGCTGCCGCGACACCATTTCGCAAAGCCGACTTCGCGCTCTTTAGCCTCTGCCAAGTTGAAGAACGCGATGACATTGATACGCTCTCATTTTACCCGCTTTGGGAAAGAATTGGGCGCGAGGCTATGCGGCCCACCGCAGATGACTGGTTGAGTACAAAGGCCAATTGGACAACATTGGCGCAGGACATCATGTTCAGCCCAGACCTGACTGATAAACACGCAGATAAGCTTGTCGATCGCTATTTCGAAAGACTGAAAAACTTGCACGAGATGGCTATCAAGCAATCTCATCTGGGTGCAAAAGAGGCGGAGACGTTCCCGGAAATTGAGGCAATCCGGTCAAAATCATTGGAGATTTTTAGAGAAGAGACCACGACGAAAGTCGCATAGAGCAGGCAATGAGCCATGATAACGATCAAATTGACAATTGAGGGCAGCGGACAGGGTGAACTCTGTGTACATTACTGGGATTCAAAGGGAGGCAACAGCAGCAACCGCCCGTATGTGCTCACTGACACTCAGCTCACCAAATTAACAGTGAAACGGCTCCACAGATTCGTTGCCGGCAATTGGGGCAGCAGTAAGTGTGAACGGGAAGACCTACAGATCCTTGGGCTCCATCTCTACCACATGCTATTTGATAAGCATCTGCGGGAATTGTACGACGTTGCATTAAGAAAGCTCAAAGGCGAAGAAGGAGCCGACGGCGGTAGTCAGTTACGCTTGAAATTAATATTCAGCGAAAAAGCTTCTGAACTCGCCATGCTGCCGTTTGAATACGTTTTCATGCCAAATGCAACGAATGCAACGGATGGAGAATTTTTGGCTCATGAAGCGGAGCTAATCCTTGTGCGCCATGTGGGCGATGCGCCGGAGATGGGCGCGGTAAAGCCAGTGCCAGTTCTTCGTGTTCTAATCATAAAATGTGCCCCTCGACACCTGGGGGATATTGAAACGACCATACCAGAGTACATCAATAAATTACAAAGCCAATATCCGAAGCAGATCCTGGCCAGGATTCTACCGAATCCGACTCTGGAAGATGTCCGGAAAACGATCCAGGGCGACGAAGAGAAGGGCGAGCTACCCTTCGAACCTGACATCTTCCATTTTATTGGCCATGGTCAGCCCGAGACGATTGCGTTTTGTAAAGACAAAAAGACAATTGAACATGATTTTGAGGAGGCAAAGAAGAACTTACCGAGAGAAGCAGCCAACAGGCTCAAGGAAGAAAGTATCGACGATTCGGATTGGCACAAAGCTGAAACTGTTGCGGGCCTTTTTCCCAAGAAAAAACCTCGAGCGGTGCTTTTGACTGCTTGCAGCAGTGCTGCGCAAGGCTTCAGGGACTTGGAGATTACTTCCAGTTTCGCCCAGGGATTGGTTCGCGAGAAGATTCCTGCCGTGATTGCGATGCAGTACCGGATAAGCCATGAGGATGCGGATAGTTTTGCGACCGATTTCTACACGCAGATCGTGTTGCAGAGCAACCATATTGATGAGGCTGTAAAAAAGGGAGTCATGGGATTGGGGAAAAAGGCGCCATCATGGAACCATCCCCGGTTCGGCATTCCGGTGCTGTTCCTGCAGGCCGAGGATGTTTCATTTCTGGATTCTGTACCTGTACCCGTATCCAAGTCCGCCACGGAGGGCAATGGAAAAACGGTGTCCAAAGAGTTGGCCTGCCCCGCGTGCAACACTCGTGTATTCCCGGCGATGCGAGTCTGTCCCAATAATGGTTGCGGGCTTCGCTTGAAGGATTGTAAAAGTTGTGGGGGCAAAATCAGTAAGGATGCAAACCACTGTTGCTGGTGCATTCCAGAGGAGATAAAGGCGCCGGAAGCGCAACCCCAGAGCGCCACCGCTTCGTTTGCGGGGAGTGCCAGCATTACAAGCAGGGCCCCCGTATTCGCAGCACAACCCATCGCTTCCGCTGGAACAGAAGCCACCAGGCCGCTGGATACAAGACTAACGCGCCCGGAACCGTATTCGCCAGCATAACACCGATAAACGGAAGAGAGGCATATCGATGGAACTTCCCGATCTCGCACTACGTCTTGCCAAGGTTTACGAAGCTGCTGCCCTCGCCGCCGCGGATATGAGCATTACCGCTCGCACACTGGAAGACTTCCGCGGCCTGCTGGCTCAAGACAAGCCTTATGATGCTTGGACTGTCTTAGCCGCAGGTATCGGGCACGCCGATCCCGACAAGTTGCGCCCTATCTTGGTTGATCTACAGAACTGGTTTACGGAGCAAGTCCGGATCGCCGAACTTGCATCCGTTCGGAAAGCTTTTGCGCATGACGCATCCGAGGGCTGCGCTGCGTGGATGAACAGCTTCGCCCGGGCGCTTGCCTCATTCCGGATAAAACTTTGTCTGGCACTTTGTCATGAGCCTTTTCCTTTTCCCGATCCATTTCGCGAACAGGTTGGGAAAGTGGAACGTTGGAGTTGGCTCCTGTCGCAAGAGCGATTTCCGGAGGCATATCAGCTCTTTATACATGTTCTTGAAGCGCAGGTCTTACCGGTAGAACTGCAGGGAAAGATCGCACTATTTGCCGCTCAGATCCAGCTCTATCACTTGGATTCTTCGGAAAAGGCGCTAGTCCAGTTAGAGCAGGCGGAGCGTCTTGCGCCGCATGACTGCGAGGTAGTGTGCGGGGTAGGTGAGTATTGGTTGCGGCATGAACAGCATGCCAAAGCAGAAGAGTACTTTCGGCGCGGCCTTTCACTAGGACCCGACGAGTCAACAGCTTACGCCCACATGGGTGACCTGCATGCAAGTCAGGGTAAGCTGCAATCTGCAGAAGAGTGGTATCAGAAGGCGCTTAACGCAAAGCTGGCTGATGAGAACGACTGTTTGAAGGCACTTCGCTTTTTTGGCAGGCCGGGATTGTTCGATAGCCATAAACAACAGCTTATTGCTTTGCTCAAGCGGATAATTGCAATGGATCCAGAGGCCTCCTATGACGCTTATTTGGGTATGGGCAACTGCTTCCAGCAGAATAAGAATTACACGCAGGCACATGACTGGTATAAAAAAGCCATCCAAGTAGACCAAAACAGGCCACAAGGTTATGTGGCCGATGCGTACACCTGGATTCAAGAGGGACCCTATCACGACCGTGCACGAGAGCTGTTCTCAAAAGCCAGAGAAGTAGCTCCCGAATGCATTGATGGCTACCAGGGAGCAGCTTGGTTATGTGAGCATGAGGCAGATGAAGAAAATGATGCACAGAAAAAGAAGTTATTTTGGGAAGAATCCAGGAAGTTATATCAAGCATGCCGGCGCGTTCGCCCAGAATGGGAATCGACGCTGCTTGTCAGCCTGGGAGGGCTTAGTCTGAAATTAGGCCAACCTGAAGCGGCCCAAGCGGAGCTGGTTGCGGCGTTGACCGCCGATCCAGTCAATGAGTCTGCAAGCAGCAGTCTGCAGGAGCTCGCTCTACAATACTATCGCGAACTGAATAACCCAGATAAGGCGCTTCAGATTTATGCTGCGCTTCGCAAGACGATTGGGATGACATATGAAGCCGACTATCAAAATCTTGTCGGCAATCTGCACTATTATTTCGGTAGCTACAATGACGCACGGGCCTGTTATGAGAAAGCGGTCATTGCATTTCCCACAAATCCTGTCTATCACTCCAATCTCGCCTCGTCGATTGAAAGAAATATCGAAGTAACCCGCGATCCTCGAGATCTCGACAAGGCAATTTCGGAGCTGAAAGAGGCTGTTGCCCTGGCTCCTTCGGATGCGGAATATGTGCACCGATTGCAGGCCCTGCAGCAGCGCAAACAGCTACTTGCCTTGTACGGTGACCTCGCCTATCGCCTCGCGCTCTTTATCGAGCCCATCTGGGTTGCTACGGCGCCGAGCCTCGCCAAGCTTGTAAAGGCGGAGCAAGGTGAGCAACTGTCTTTCGAATGTTTGCGGCTGATCAGGGAAATGCACGAACGCTTGCGCGGAAAATTTCTATTCGATATTCCAGCCATCAAATTCTGGCAGGAGGATTCTGCAGAACCCAACAGTTATTTCATTGGCTTGCGCGAAGTCTGGGTCGACTCGGGACGCAAAAGCGTCGATCGAAAGTTTGCTCCAGGCACGTTCGATGGCTTGCCAGCATCCATGATCTCCCTACAGCCGGTTTGCGATTTGGCAACCGGGCTGGAGGGCTGCTGGATTGATAAGAGCGACTGGGCCGCTGCTGAGCAAGCTGGAATACCGATGTATTCACCTCTCGAATACATGATGCGGCACCTAGAAGTAGTGCTCGAGAAATATTTACCCGAACTCCTTACGTATGAACAAATAGATGAGTGCCTGAGCGCGCGAGGGATCAAGACGTGGGCCGAAATAAGGACTACCGAGAAAGTGCTACCCGTGTTTATCCAGTTTTTAAAAGCGCTGCTGTGGGAAAGGACCAACATTACTCCAATTGAATTGATTTGCAACACATTTCTGGAGCTCTATAAAGCGGGCCAGGGCATCTTCACTATTGTTGAGAAGGTACGGCAGCTGCCAGAGATCAGACAGCACGTATTGCCCCATGGCGAGCAAATCACTATATATTCGCTGTCCAGCGACATGGAGAGGTTGTTGGCTGATTGTATCTATCGCAAAGCCTCGCAACCGCTTTTGGCGGTCCCACCGCGGCTCTGCATGGATGTCCTGGACCACATTCGAAACAGTATACGTGCATCGCATCGTTGCGCATTGCTGGTCCAGAGTAGTGAATTGAGGCCCCTTTTACGGAAAATGGTAGAAGCTGTTTTCGGGGATTTGCCCGTGTTCTCAGCCGCAGAACTGGCTGACATTGTGACCGGCATCAAGCCTGAGGTAATTGAGCCACCACTAACTATGCGTGCTGCATCATGACGGTGAGTTTACAACTGGGCATGAGAGGTGTGAATAAATATGAACAATACGGTTGTGATTGAAACGGGAAATACCTGCCAGATTATTGCGGAGGAGGGGAAGGATGCTTTCCAGTTCCGAAATGATGTGGAGGAATATGTAACCGAACTGCTCGACCACTTGCAGATACGACAACAATTTGTGGTTCATATAAAGAAGGCCGACAAGAGTGCTGCATCTCCATTGTGGATCTACATCAATGGGCAGAGTGCGGATGTCGAGGTCCAGAGTATGGACAATCATCTTTTGCCGGATGTGTCCGAACTTGCCATGGAGGCGATCTGCGAGAATCGTGAGCTCTTCTTGAATCCCGCACTGTGCGATGCTATGCGTTCTCAATGGCTGGCCGCAGCCGCGAAAGCAGGCATTCAGGATCCATCTCAGATCGATTTCGACGGTGTACTCGGCATGCTCATCAAGGCAGGCCACGGCATGGACCATCTGAACAATTGGCTGGCAGGGCTGAAGATTCCAGACGATGAGAGATTGCTATCGACAGAGGTGGTTGCGGAAGATTTGATTTCGCATACAGGTCCACTGTCCCTTAAATTGTTCATCGGGAAGAACCTGATCTCGCATATAGAACAAATTGAAGCTGCCGCAACACAACTGCAATTGGACGAATTCTATAACATTGGAATTCTTCGTCCAAAGCTGGTTGTTCTGCAACAAGAGCACTTTCCTGGTGATTCATGGCAGTTGCAAATAAATGATTTACTTTTCCCTCGTCACTGCAAGCGGCCCTCCCCAGAGTTGCCGCTGAGCCCAGTAGATGCGATCATCTTTGACCTCAAGAAGATAATACGCAGGCATGCGACAGCTTTCATAACATCGGCTCTTGTTAAAAACGGGTTACAGGTGATTGGGCGTAGATTCCCATTGCTTATCGCCAATCTGACTCAACGTTTCAGCGTGGCCCAGATCACGCGCTCGATAAGAAATCTCGCAGAAGATGGAGTATTGATCAGAGATTTGGAACTGATTTTTCAAGCCATGCTCGCCGTCAATGGAGGTAGCTCCATCGACCACAAAAAATATGTGGTATTTAGCCCAAATACGGTGAGCTTATGCCCCACAACCCGGGAAAAGTCTCAGGATGAATTGGGAGTCGACGAGTTTTCCGAACCTTTGCGATTTGCTTTGCGGCGTTCAACGTGTTGGAGATATGTGGAAGGGGGACACCTTCTCCTGGCAATCCTTCTGGCGCCGGCGATCGAAGACCGCCTGGCGCAGGTCAGCGAGAATCCCCTGAACCAGGTTGAGCACGACGTGATCATTGACAAGACCGCGAAGATAACCGCTCAGAATGTGTCGGGCAAGCAAGCTATTTTGCTAACAACAGTGGGCATCCGGAAAGCATTGAGACAAGTCATTCAAAAAAGCTTTCCGGATCTACCAGTTCTCAGCTATGAAGAACTGCTCCCGCAAATCAATATTCAACCTTTGGGGACTATTGGTTGAGTAGGAGCCTGGGATTTCAAGGAACTTAACACCCGGTTTCTGGTTTGAGTTCTATCTAAAAGCCGACGATCTTAAGCAAAGGAACATTTCTTACCGCTTTGAGATTCTTTTTTCTGGATCCATCATTTAGATAAATATGGCCGCTTGATTCGTTCGACTACTCATCTGTTTCATTCCGCGGATAATCGTTTTGGAAGCTGCAAGATGCTGAAACAGCAATTTCTGCGGACAGCTGGCTGCTTTTCGGGATGATGATTTTGAGCGGCACCTGCGGAGCACTGCAGATGGAATAGCGATGCCGCATTTTTGGGCGGGCTGGTTAATACCGCCACGGATTTCTGCGGATTTTGCCCAACTTTTATTCCAAAGAATCAGGTCCAATCAGGGTCCAAATAACTCTTCCCATGTACTACTTTCGGCGCTAACTTTCACGGCGGTAACACGTGTTCAAATCCCGTCGGGGACGCCAAACTTTTTCAACAGCTTAGCCGAAACCACCCGATTTCGCGCAGGCACAAAAAAAGGCACAACTCCCAGCATGTTCGCCGGGACGTCATGCCTTAATGATCAGTGTTTTTGCGGACTAGGTCGAGGTTTTCGTAGGCACAAAAAGGCACAAAACAGAACTGCAGTCACACGGCCACCTCCCTCACGCGTGCAAGAGCCGAACCACCTCACTCTGCGCTTTGCGTTTCTGACAAAGGAAGGCCTGAGTGTAAGTATCCAACGTGACCCGGCTGGACGCGTGACGTAGCAGCTCCTGCATCACCTTTGTGTCAGCCCCATTTGCTTTCAACAACGATGAGTACGTATGCCGGAAGGTGTGCCAACCAATGCGCTGAGTGATTCCTACCGTCACTGCAGCAGTTCATCATCGTGGTGAATTTCTCGAAAGACGACCAGGTGGTGGATGCTCCGTTCCCCCGCGATGGCGCATGGGCGGATCTTCTCAACTCCGGATTCGGCGTCACCCCGTCCTAAGGGTGGGTGCACAATTGGAAGGTGAACTCGAATTGAGGAAATATTTTCTTCCCGAGGAGTTAGTGTGCTAGCAATCAGTGCGCCCATTTCTGTGAATTGCCGGTCTGCTAAGGTAAGCACGCTTGGAACAGACTGGGTGGGTTGTACTACATCGCATCAAACTTTTGGTCCAATTATGGTCCACTTATTTGTCCACAGCGTGCCTAATTGCGGTTTTGGTGAGCCATCCGCACCGCGTAGTTTCAATCAGTTACCGCTGGGTGTCGGACTTTCACGGTGGTAACACGGGTTCAAATCCCGTCGGCTCAAGGTCATGTCGGCTGCAATATTCAACACATTTGCGCTCCTGTACGGAAAGGTTGTGCTGCTGGCTTGCCTGCTCGTCAATGGAGACACGGGTGTAGATGACGGCGCACGGAATCTTCTTTTCGTCTGTTTTCTTAATCATTAGTCAAACCCCCACATCATGACTGGCGGTTCAAATCTGGATTACGGGGTCAGAATATAGAGACCCTGAACGGGCAAGCCAGGTGGATTTCTGGCAGGGTGATCGAGTTAGTTTCGCTTGGTTTGCTTGCGCGTCACAGGCTTGCAGTGTGCCTCACGCCTGCGGAACGCAGTACGCCGGATGAGAATCCTGGCCCAAAAACAGCTTACCGCGCCGGCAGCCAAAAAACCAGACATTTGTACGCAAGCATGATGGTAAACTCTTTGCCGTTGTCTGGAAGGAGGGTAGCAGTATGAAACTGCACCGGCCTAACCGACTGTCGAACATTTGCTTGCCCAAGGCAGGCCGCTGACCTGAAAGAGGGTCAAATCTTCAGGGAGCAGGTAATGCTGCTTCGTCGGTTACCTTTCCATTACCCAAATCAGTCAGCGCCGACCGCATTCGCAGCAACGATGGTTTCGGACTCGGTGATGTCGTCCAGCTTCGTTGGGGACACCAGAAACTGACTCGCGTAACTCCGGTACTTTTTTCTCATAAACAACATGTCATGCGGTCGAGTTTGGTCAGTCCCTTTGTCGAAACGCCGAAGGCTTCCGAACAAACACGCCTGCCAGCAGATCGGAAAGAACAAATGCGTATCAGGGTGTTTCACCAACTCGGCCATGTTCTCGGTCGGCCCCTCTGCGATGAACGGCTGCTCTGTCGCCACAAAGGGATTGGCAACTGAATCGCTGTAGCGAAGTGCCCACGTGAACGTCCACGTCCAGTCCGGGCCTTTGTGCATTTCCTCGCGCATGTTTGTGATCGTCCAATTCTTGATCTGCGGAGAAGTCAACGGCACAGGGTTGCTGACAGTTAACGTCTTATTGTCAGGATGTACCTCCTGAATCACCATAGCTCTTAGACTTTGACCCTGAGCATTCATTTGCTCGAAATAAAGAGGCGACCGGACACGTAGCATCTGCATGCAACGGAGCAGAAAATCCAATTTCTTATGCCAATTCCGAAACCCTCTGTAGACGAGCCAGGAGCGAACCTCTTGGAATTCATTCTCAAGCTCCCGGAACGCATCGTCGGCAGATTCGATTTCCTCAAGCTCCGGGTTTTCGCCTTCGTAATCGTAGAATCCCGGCTTGTGCGCGATCTCCTTGGCAGACCTCATTCTCCATTTCTGGTAGCGGGTGTCTAACTGCCAAATTGGCTGCGCCTCATCTACACGAGCAGGGTCGATAAAGCCGCGCAGGTACGACTGCGGAAGGTAATGATCGCGTCTGCCTTTCTGTAGGGCCACAGCTCAGATTGTAAGCCACACTGAGGTACACTGGGTTCAGAGCTCGATATGTTGTGGATGCCTCTGGAAGAGCACTATGACGATGGCTTCGGGGCCGTTGGGGACGCTTTTCGTCGAGCCGCCGAGACCCTAGACAAGAACAATTAATGACGTTGCAAGACAGCGATGACGTGGACAGTGCAAGAGATTGAACAAACCTTTCTAAACGGTAAGATCAGTGCATTCGGGTTGGCACCTGAATTAGTGGTTGCTTGTTTTGAACGGACTGAGCGCCTTCTCGGTCGAGACTGGATTACGTCGCAACAATCAGGCAAAGGGTTGATGGTCACAATCCCGGTTATTGACATGGGCTTGCGATTACCGGCCCTCGACGGCGTTGCTGATGCCGAAAGTTTGCTGAACAACCTCCGCAAAAGAGATCAAAACGCTGACGCTGAGCTGACGGCGCTCCATTTGTTTCGATCCGCTCACCCCACTTCGCCAGTGGAACTATATCCCGAAGCAGATGGAAGGGTAGCAGACTTTCGTATTCGCGTTGAGAATGCTCCGTGGACTACGGTAGAAGTAACGCAACCTGAGGCTTCAGCTGAGAAACAAAGACTCCAGAAGATTCTGGCCAGATTTACTGATGCGCTCAGTAATTTGAAGAATCAATGTGTGCTAGAGATCGTTTTCAATCGGGAGCCAACAGAGGACGAGATTCAAGTGCTGTGCAATCGCCTTCCAGAGTTCTGTGTTCTGGAAGGCCCACAGCAGGCAAAATTGGTCGATGATATCGGTTTTCTGTTCCTGAACCAAAGCCCTGTAAATCAGCTTATAGAGAACGTGATTCCTGGGAAGAAAAACATACCCATGACTGGAGTAGTCATGTTCGTTGGTGGCGGTCCCGATGGTGGCCCACATCACCAAGTAGTCGTGCGTATTCCGTTCACTGATGATAGAGCCGAGGACATATTGCGAGATGAAGCCAAACAGGTTCCTAAAGACGACCAGGGACTGGTGATGATTGATGTTTCCCATGCAAACGGCAGCTTTGAGTCATGGGCCTCAGTATTCCAGCGCCGATTCCAGCCGAATATGCACACTCGCGTGAGCGGGGTGTGCCTGTTTGAGGGCGGGATGAGACCGTTGGAAAGAGGATATGAATGGCTGGTCAAGACTCAGTTGCTCACCAATCCCTATGCCAAATGCAAGCTCTCTGAATGGGTGAACACGGCAATTACACAGGCTGGAGCTAAATACGCCCAGTTGGGCAAGGATGTCTCTTCGACATGAACGGGATTTCAACCCGTGGTTACACGCGAGATGCCTAACATTGGGAACGGCCTCTTTAACTGTTGGACTCCTGTAACTCTCTGTATGAAGGCAGCAGAGTTGACTAGTAATACTTGGAAGTCTCTGTCAGCCAGGGACTCGATTTCGGGAGACAGGAATATATGGCCAGCCTTTTGTCTGAGCTTTTGTACGCCCTTAACGGCTTGCCACTCTGGCTGCGTAATGCCTGTTCCAACCTCGCCATTTAGAGGCCAAACCCAATCCTCCAGTAAGCGACCATGCGATTGATCTAGTATTTGGTCAAGCGGCTTTTTGGGAATCCTTGACGCAAGTTGCGCCTCCAGATAAGTTGTAACGGCCCATTCCAGTGCAGAGCTTAGATGGATTATTGCTAACTGTTTGTCGCCCCGGTCAAAACGTTCGTTTGCCTCGGACAATAATGTCAGCACCAGGTTAGGGCGGGTTCCAGAGTCAACCGCAGTCTGCATCGCGATCCAGTCTGAAATCTCAAGAAATCGCTTGGCACCGCCCACACCCACAGGACCGAAACTCGCAACATTCGGTGTCACCAGCAAATGTTTCCATTCTGCGGAAGGTGAGAAGCGGTATGTTGCCCGAACTTCATCAAGAAAATTCTGAGTACTTTGCTCATCGACAAGCAGCTTGAGCCAATGCTGGCCGTAGACATCGCGGATTATTTCAAGCACATGGTTTACGGCTTCTCTAATTTCCTGATAAACCCGTTTACCAAAGACCTCTGCATCTTGGTAGTCAATATCAACACCCTCACCTGTGGTACGGCTCACAAGGTGGGCACGATGAACATCTGCAGTCGGGTGCTTTCCATTCAGGCGGTCAAAATCGTCAGTGGATACGTTTACCATCGAAAGCATCACGCGCAGATGTTCGACGCGTGAATTGACAAAATAATTGTCCTTCCCCTTAACACTATAGGTGGCGTAATCGTGGCGTATTTTGTCCGCCGCCACTTCTACTTCCACTGATGCCATGTCTCCATTTGTCAGACGCCAGCGCTGCGGAGGATATGAGACATCTTCCTGCGTGGCGAGGATGATGCGGTCGGTCAAAGGAACCTTACAGCAAATCTCAACTGTTGGTGTTGCCGTCATGATGTGTCCTAATTCACCTGAACAAAACAAACCAGCCAGAAATAAGCAATTGCGAGTTCAAGAATGTTGTTGAGTAGAAAGCGATTGAATGACGTGCGCGAGACTTTCCATCCGCCCCATGATCCGGCTGTCTTTACCGCCATCCATCCCGCGATGGCCGTCATATACCCTAGCTTCATAAAAACCGGATACGCGGCCAATTCTGCGAAGCCGATGAAGGCGTTTAGCCAGAGGTCTGCATGGGCCTTACTCTGACTGAACCCATTGAAGCACTCCCAAAAAGCGCGTTTGAAAGGCCAGCCCTTTCCAGGCTCTGGATCACCTTTCCCATCTTCCTTCACACTGTCGGGAAAATCCCCCCGCTGCACGGCCCATGCTCGGAACGTAAAGAAGATGACTCGAAGCACGAGCGTCCCAAATATGCACAGTAGTAGATAGCACCAAACTGGTATTGAAAACGTATATGTGGGGAGTGTGAATGGATGTTCGTGATGAAGCAATCAAGCCTCCGCTCATTTGGAATTGAGTTCGTCGTATTCTATACACGAAATGGAGCAGCAAAAAGGGCCAGGTTAGCACCCGGCCCTGACCTGCCCCCCATCTTTAGTCCATTCGTAGTGAGACATTCTCCTGGTTTGGGGTTTCGAGCATATCACTTTTAAGTTGAGGCCCGCAGCCGTCGAGGCTGTGGGAAAGTGGGAAACGCGCAGCGTTTTCCAAGGCGG
>JAIQGL010000011.1 GCA_020072585.1 Terriglobia bacterium
GGCTTTCCATTTCGTCCATCGCGTACTCCCTTTCGTGTGCTTGGCGGCTCACGTCTGGGAGTCTCCGCGATGGACTCCAGTAGTTGTCAAACTTTTACTGCCTCCCCGGCAGAGCCGGGGGGTCTCCCGCTTTTACTAGGAGCGCAGTGAGATAGAGGGCGCCCGCCCCCGATACCCCGCCGCCCTGTCGTAGGACACAGTGCTTGGAATGGCATAATTTACGGGATGAGCCCAGAGCCTTGCGCGAAACTATTTCTTCTTCATCCACGGCAGATTCGCTTCCTGATAGGCGGCAAACTCGCCCACGAATTTTTCTGCCCATGCTGCTGCCTTTTCGACGATCGCTGGCAGTCCGTTTTTCGCGTATGTGAATTTCTGCCAATGGCGATGCTTGGCATAGGCATCCTCGAACATCCAGGTCGCGCCCTGTCCTTCCTCCTGCAGCACGACAGTTACACATTCGGCGGCCTTTGCCACGTGCGGAATCTTGTACAAGTGACCTGAAGGCTCGCTGTTCTCAATCACCACAAACTTGACTGAGAGCGCATACCGCAAGACTTTCTGGATCACGCTCTCGCCCGCCTTGTCCGGTTGCTCCTTGATGATGTAAGTGTAGTAGCCGAGATCTTCCAGCTTTGCCGCAATGCTCTTCAAGCGGTCGAGCGCCGGCCCGACGGTATCCTTCCCAAGAATGAGCACTGAATCCGAATTCTCAAGAATGGAATCGGCCCGCTTGTAGACGAGGTCGAACCCCGCCTTGACGGAGTCCGCCAGCACCTCTGGCCGCGTGTCGCGCGGCAACCTCAGATCCCAGCGCACGAAGATATGGACGTCTTCAGCGTCGCGCGATGGATTCGCGAGCGGATGGCCTTCCCTTGCCAGCCGCCGCACCGCGCGCTCCATCGCCTCCGCGAAAGCATAGGCGGAAAACTTGTGCTCCCAGTATTTCGTGTAGAGATGCTCCTCGATCCCGCAGACGAGCGTCTCGCCTTCGCGGCGGATAGCGACATCCGGAAAATAATTGTCTATGACGCGAACAATAACGTCCTCCGGCATGTGCTTCAGGTCGAGCGCTTTCAATTCCTCAATGCCGATGGGATCTCCATCGTCATTGCGGAATTCTTCCCACTCACCCCCGGCCGGCGTGAGCTCGTTTTCGAATTCATCAGCGTCGTCTGAAATCATTGGAGATTTACCTCGGAGTTCATCCTGCCTTAATCTACATGAATGAGAGACGTCGAACTTGCCATCACTTTTACGGACGAAAGCGCCGAGGCCCGCAAATATAGTCTCCGCCTTCAGACACCGCGCGGCGGAACGCCGGAGGGCGAGGGCAGGGTGGCGCATCATCTTTTCTCGGAGCTGCGGGTTGCCATGCGCGAGCAAATTCCGCCGCAGCATAGCGCCATCGCTGACAACTGGCTCAATTTTCCGCAAAGCAAAATCGATTTCAGCGAATGGTGGGATGTCCGTAACTCCCAGAGTCTCTGGCTGGAATTGAGCAACCTCGTGCGCAGCATCGAGCACGACCTCGACATGGCGCGGGCGTTCAAGGAGCTCGAACCCGCGAAGCAGCCGCCAATCGAGGACGACGATGCCATCGACAAGCTTTACTTCCTGCACGACCGCAAGATGAATGCGCTCGATCGCGCGGTCTACGAACTGATCAAGGTGCAGGACCTCGTCAACCGTCTCCTGCACGAGAGTCTCGGCGGCGACCTCGTCGATACCGGCAAACCCGATTGGGAGAGAACACAACTCACGCGCCTGAGTGTCGAACAGGGTTTGGAGGCAAAACGCGCGTTAGGCGCGTTATCGCCATCCGATTTCAACGCCGTTACTGTCGCCCTGCAAATACCAAAGGCAACGCCGCACGCCGATATTGCGGTGGGCTACCGACGGAAACTCATGCATCACATCCGGCCATCGGTCGATTACGCAATATTCTTCTCGGACCTGGAATCACGCGAGGGTGAGGTTATGACGGACGCGACCGGAAAAGTGACAGGCCACCGCCATGTCATTCGGGCGCGGCCGCCCGTTCAGTATCGCTTTGTTGATCTCCACGGCTCACTGATGGAATATCTCGACGCGGTGATCGCGATGCTGCAACATCTGAGCGAGATCGAAATTCTCCGCAGATAACCAACCTAGTTCAGGTGGTCAGGCGTTTTCACCTATTGGGATCGAAATTCTGTAACTTTCTTGATTGCATTAGCCACTCAATTTCATCTCTAGCGTTAACGCACACTTGGCAATCGACCGAGGGTGGCAGTAATGCCGGGCCGAGTGCCACATACGGCAGTACTTGCGAAAGTGGAGCAACATGAAACGGGTTCGAGTTGGCAGACTTTATCGTTACAAACCTGTACTTCTGGATCGCGCCCACCCACCTTACAACGTCCGGGAGGGCGACATTGTTCGCGTCGTGAATCTGCCTGGATGCCCCAAGGCAGGCACGATGGGGCACTGCCATGTTGAGCACCTTAACAGTGATTTTGCAGGGCTCGTCTGCTGCAATTCACTTGAAGACCTCAGCTCATCAGAGCGCAAAGCAACTCAAAGACAAGCAGCCCCCACGCCGCCCGGGTTAAGCCGATAACGTCTGCTGCACGGAAATTCCCCAGCGAGAATTCAAATGATCCCAGCACAAGAGGCACCTGGTTATTATTGGCGCACAAACGATGCGGCGGATTTGGCCTTCAACGAGGCCGGCCCACAAGCGCCGACACATATCTCGTGCTACAACTTGCACGACACTCTAAACCGCGGCGAAATTGCGCAAGTTCCTATCGGCGAGTTGCATTTTCTGGCGAGGGCACATTTCGGTGTCCGCAACGTTGACTGGACCGGCGATGCCTATAAGTTCGGGATTTATCGTTTTACGCGGCAGTTTGGCAGGCCTGAAATTGTCATCGTTGTTTCCCATGGCGGCGGCATGGAAGCCTATCTGCTTTCTGACCTGGTAGCCCATCAAACTTGGACCAATGTTGCGGAGCACTTGAGCGAGGATCTACGGTGGAATCTCTGCTACGAAATCATGCATGCGCATCGCGCCGTCAAGACCGAAGCCACTCGCGTCGTGATGCAGCTCTTTCTAGAAGGACGGCTTAAAAAGCGCAGGCGTCGCAATCGCTCTTATGTACAGGTATTGCCGGCGGTTGGCGTTTGAACTTTTGCAGTTCGGAGATCTAGCTCATGATTCTTTCTCTAACTGAGCCTTTCGGGACTTCCATCAGTCTCGATTTCCGAAAGCAATTGGGTGAGCCGGTCGAGTTACAAGCCTTCCATTTCGTCACGCCCCCGATTGAGTTTCGCCTGCTCCGCGGCGATCTGCCTTTGCAGGAATGGCAGACAATACAGATATGTATGACCTGCAACACGGCCCTGGCGTGGAGGAGTGGTCCTCTCGTGGTCACAGGTTCATCAACGATTTGAAACACCGTCACGATGTAATGACGTGTGGTGTGCTGTCGAAGGGTTTAATCATGGAGACCCGAGGCCTGGGGCTTAGCTTCGTCTTGCTAGTGTGGCCGCGCGACACCACATGCCGAAAAATGCCGGGAGTGCCCGAGGGAATGATTGCGGAAGTAATTGCTCGGAGCTGACGCCCATCTTCGCGTTCAACGCCAGGTTCCCTGATCTCTAATTCTTGTTTCTTCTCGGCCGCACAGACAGTATTTCTATTCTCCCCGCCTGAGCAGTATGTGACTGCTTGTGCTGCAGAGAAGGCGCAAGCCGAGTATGGCGGCGACACATCGCCGAGGAAGGAAGGTCTATGTTTTCAGAGCTGATGCCTCTGCTCAATCACCGGCCACTCACAATCACCGTGGCTACCTTGGGTGGTGGAAGAATAAGGGTCTGTGTGATTCCGCAAACCGTGGAGTCGGACGAACACGTCAACGACAAAGCCGGGAGTCACAAGGAAATAAAAAAGATTCCGGACAGCGCGATCAAGGCGCTCAGGACGCCGTTGTGCCTTGAAGGAACGGCTGCCGAGCTTGATTCCGGAATGCCCGACCAACTCACTAAGTTTACGGAAGCCCATGTGGCGCTCCACGATGGACTTCAACGTGCGATGACCGAGATCGCAGAAGGAGTCCAGGCAATCGCAGATCGTAACAAGGCCAAGTCTGCGGCGAAGCAGTCACCTTCAGCAAAAGACAAGGGTCAATCTTCGAAAGAAGCGAAATCGCCTTCCGAAAGCGACAAACCAATGGATCTGCCACTCGCCTGGTGCGTCCCGCCGAGCACCAGCGCTACGCCCACCGCGGTTCCTCAGGGTGGTGCCGCGTCCAAGGGGCACGAAGATACAAACCAGGAAGGGGAAGACTAGATGATTACAGTTACACCGCTTGAGCGAGTCTTTGTCTTCAATGGTGCGAGATTGCCGGATCCAGGCTCATCGCTTAGCGTTGAAGAAGTGCGTTCCATGTATGTGAACACCTACCCGGAACTTGCTACGGCCACGATAGAAGGTCCTGCGCCGGTGGACGGAGTGATGCAGTACACCTTTGTACGGGCGATTGGGGCGAAGGGGTGATGAGGAATCAGCGGGTGAGGCGACGCTGCCGCGTCATGCCTGGAAAACGCGAACAGCAAACGAGTGTTTTTCGTGCCCTGGACCGCGTAATCCGAGACGACGGACAAGCCCGTAACCCAATCGAGGAGCAGCTACGCCTATGCCCAGAAGCCTTCAAAGTCGGGGAGTTGATCGGCAAGGTATGCGACAGCCTAAAGTACGACCGCGAATCCGGCGAGCGCGTCTTACCACCGGCCGGACTGGTCATGCCCCCCTTCATCTAATCGGCAACGCGGCGCCGGTTTCGGTCCCCAAGCTCATGGGAATTCCCTGGCGCTTCTGCACCAGATGGGACGAGCAACCCGCAGCCGAACTGGGAAAGAGCCTGCTTCGGCTAGGAATCTGCCGGCCTGAGGATTGGACCGGCAACGCTGTCGATTTTGTGGAACGCGGCTTCCAGCGCTTCTGCAAGGAAAATGGCGCTGAGGACGCCGGCAAGATTTGGCAAGGCAGCCTTTGGATCACGGACAGCCTGTTCCGGATGACGGAGCTGGAGTACTACAACTCCCAGTCGGAGATGAATGCGCCGGCCGATACTCTCTTTCTTCTGGGAGAGTATGAATCCGCGGCGTCCATACCTATAGGAGCAGCATTGACGCGCTTGGAGTGCGAAGATGATCTGCTTCCGGCCGCGTTTTATAGGGCCTTCGTCTATTCCCTCTATCCGTGGATGCGGGTCTATGACTACAGCGAGGCTCATTTTCACGCGGAGATGGTGATGGACGGCCTTAGTGAAGAAGAGCTGCAGGACTCGTTTTACCCCAAGATTGCCCTCAGCGTACCGAAATGCCTGCCAGCGCCCCCGGTTAGCTTCAGCAGGCGCAGTATTACTAACGCAGTGAAGCTTTTAGAATCCAGGATCAGGAACCTCCGCGCCTCTGTCGTTCGCAGACTGGTAACCGATGTTTTGGAAATGTATGAAGAGTCGAGAGGCCACGAACACCGGTGGCCCTCGCAACTTGCGGAAGAGATACCAGGCCTCGAGGAATACTTGTCCGACGCAGACGATTGCGGCCCTGGCTGCGCTATCACGTGGTACGAGGACGACGTGATCAGCGCTGCCTTCGATGACGAGATGCAATATCTGGGCCAGAATGCTGCGATGCAATCGAGCATGATGCTGCGGATCCGGCTCACACAGCCACCGCATCAGCTGGACCGTGAAGTTAAGCAAGTCTTCGGCCACGCGGGCGCAATGCTTCGCTCACTCCGCGTCGGAGCCAGGATTGTGAATCTCATCAGAGAGGTCGACGATGAACGCCTCCGTGAACATCGGAAGAAGTCAGGACTACAAGCTCAGCCGGGCCCTGCTGGTGTACGGGACGAGTGATTACAACGGCATCCCCTATCGGCATCCATTCCTTACTGTCCACGAGGTCGTGCACGAGGGTGACAACGCGCGCCTGGCCGCGGGGCAATTGGTCACTCCGGACTTGTTGATCCAGATCATGGCGGGCCTTGGAAGTTCGGTGCCGATTGAAATTCTGCCCGAACGCGTCCTGGTCCGGACGACGGATACGATCGTCTGGTGGCTGCCGGCCAACGTGCGAGTTCTCTTCTTCAGCGACCGCAGCGGCGATGCAACCTTGAGTGCCATGAACGGCAAGCAGTATCCGCATCCTGCACTGGTTTTCAAAGCGTCTGGGTCCCGGCTGTGGGTGCGGGCATTGAAAGCGGACAAGCGCCCTGACGCCAGCACGGTCATGCACATTGCTCCCTACTGGAATTGTGACAACAGCGGGAGCGTCTGCACCGGAACCATGAGAATTCCCCGGGAGAACTCAGTCTCCGTGGTCGAGACCTGGGAGACCGCATTCTTTCAAAGCGAATTTACTCATGCCGCCGGTGGAAGGCACAAACCCACAAAGCACCCGCATGGAATCGTTGGATTGTGGAAGTCTCTTCGAGGCGAGAAGGCTTTTCCTACAAGTTATCTTCTGCCGGCAAAAGAAACGCTGGCAAGTTTCGTGAATCCAAATGAGCGCACAACCGACGCCCCATAGCGCACCCGAGCACTTACTCCGGGGCCAACTCCTTCAAAAACAGGTGCAGGTGACCGTTGCAGGATGCGGAGGAACAGGCGCCGCGATAGCGGCGGGACTGCCGCTTCTGCACCAGGCCATGCTCGCCTTAGGCCACCCGCATGGTCTGGATGTCTGCTTTGTCGACGGCGACAAGATTTCTAGGACGAACTGCGTTCGCCAGCCTTTCTGCGAGAACGAAATTGGACTGTACAAGTCGACCGTCCTGGCGACACGCATCAACCTCTTTTACGGCCTGGGATGGCGCTCTTCTACACGCTTTGTTGATGAGTCCTGGCGAGACGGCACCGACATACTCATCAGTTGTGTGGATACTCGAAAAGCACGAGATACCCTGATGCGCACCCACGCCTACCGGTCATGCCATTATTGGCTGGACATCGGCAACAACGCCGCAACCGGCCAGTACGTTCTTGGACAACCAGATAACGACACAAACGCGAAGATTCCATGCCGCCTGCCTACAGTGGCTGAGTTGTTCCCGGAAATCGTCGAGCCTAAGCGTGATGAGCGGGACAGCCTGCCTGCTTGCGGCGCCGTCGAGGCCCTGACAAGGCAAGAGCCGTTCATCAACCAGAGCCTTGCGAACCTGGCCCTCGCTATGCTCGCCCGTTTGTTCCGGCACGGACGCTTGTCTTATCACGCAGGTTTCGTCAACCTGGCAGGTGGGATGACGGCCGCCGTCCCGGTGAGCCCTTCTGCCTGGCAACGTCTTTTCGAAGCAAATAAGTCAGAGCATACGCCGGCCCTTCCTTCTCGCAACGACCATACGGCGGCGAGTAAAACGCTTCGCAGAAAACGCCCATCGAGAACAAGCCGATAAGACCGCCGTTTGCCTCAACAATCCAGCCAAGAGCCAGCCATGAGATTTCTGAATTATTACGTTCACTGCAGGGCCGAGTGGACCGACGAGTGGGACTGCATATGCAATGACCAATGTCCCACGTGCCACACAAAAGATATCGAGCCGTACCAATCTCAGGAAATCAACGATGACGGTACGCATGGGGAGATCATCCGGCATGTGCCCATTCATTGGGTTCCTGAACAGGGCTGGCCTGGGCAAACACACCAAGCAACAAATAGAAATGCTTGGGGCCGCAATTCCAGAACGCAGATGGAGGTAGAGGCCGATGATTCCAGACAAAGCCCTCTACTGGGGCGACAATGACGCCCATGAGTTTTGGGAAAGCGAAGATCATGAGCTTCTCATACTGCGAAATCATGAAGAGTCCTTTTGGACCGCACATCGCAACTGCGGTTACTTATTCGGTTGCCGAACCGAAGCCGAAGCTGCCGAAAGACTCAATGTGGTTCTGTCACCCACACAGCGATGGGTGAGACGGAATGGCAAATTCATCCTTGAGGCGACGAGCCACGCATAGAGAAGCAAGCGATCAGCGTCTACCAATCTTGCTTCCCCGCCAATCTGTCTATAACTGAGCAAACCTGAAAGGAAGACCGAGCCAGTCTCGGTCTACATACATTCATGGAACCATCCGTAACACAGGCAGCATCCGATACCCCTTCCCATACGTCACCCGCAGACGAAGCGACGGAGTTTGTGGTGAGCAGGAAGGACCTGCTCGAGGAGTTGACCCAAATTCAAGGCGCCGTTGACCGCAGGACCACGGTTCCGATCCTTTCCCATATCTTGTTGCAGGCCTCGGGCAATGTCCTGCAGCTCACCGCCACCGATCTCGACATCAGCCTTCGCAGCGCCTGCCCGGCGGCGGTCAAGAAGCCCGGAGTCTGCGCCGTTCCGGCCCGCAAACTCGTCGACTACGTGAAGCTGCTTCCGGAAGGCGATCTCACGATCAAGACTCTTGAAAACAACTGGATTCAAATCCGTGGCGGGCGATCACACACAAAGATGGTCGCGCTACCACGGCGCAATTTTCCACGGCTGCCATTATTCCCCAGAGAGTCAGCCATCGCGCTCGACGCGGATGTTCTCCGGAACCTGATTGCCAAAACGATCTTCGCGATCTCGGAGGAGGAGTCCCGGTACACGCTAAACGGCGCTTTGCTTCTCCTTAAACCGCAGAGCATCACCATGGTGGCGACGGACGGCCATCGCCTGGCCCAGGTTGAGTACAAAAAGCAAACAACACCGTTGATCCAGGAGAACGAGATCAAGATTTTGATTCCTTACAAGGCGCTGTCCGAGCTGGCTTCACTCCTCATGTCATCACCGGTCGGGCAGATCCAGTTCGCAAGGGATAACTCCACCTTATTCTTTGTGATTGGAAGTCGCTTGCTTACCTCCCGGCAGCTCACGGGAACGTTTCCGAATTATCAAGCCGTGCTCCCGCGGGACTACGCGAACAGGGTGGTCCTCCAGAGAGAAGAATTCTCTTTGGCTATCAGGCGCGTCGCGCAATTTTCTGATGAGCGATCCAATGCGGTACGAATCCGCCTGGGAAAGGACGAGTTGAAAGTATCCTCATCCAGCGTGGAAATTGGTGAATCGGAAGATACGATCCAAACCACCTACAGCGGCGATCCGACACTCATAGGATTCAACTCGCAATACTTACTGGATTTCCTGAAGGTCGTTGGATCGGCCAGTGTGCGCTTTGAGTTCAAGAACGCGCAGACCGCCGGCGAGTTGAGGCCCCAGGAAGCAGATTCGGGCGATTGCACCTACCGATATGTGGTGATGCCGATCCGGGTCTGATAAGCCGGGCACTGGACCGCTCTCGGAATCGGTGCCACGGCACCAAGCCAATCCCATCCACGAAACCCATGCCTACAGACTTTCTCGTCCATCTCCTACAATCGCCGGCCATCGGCGTTTCTTACGTCGTCACACCGCAGAACGCCCGCGCGCTGTGCTGGATGATCGCACACACAACTCCATCGCAACGGCCACAACACACAATCGCACACCTCGACTCAGATTCACTGACCGCGCTTTGCCAAGATGCGGAACTGGCGAAACTGACCGTTGAGGACAACACCAATTCACGGAAGAACCGCATAACGTTGATTCCCGGCCAACCCGTTTTAGCGCGGTTTAGCGGCCCGCATGCGGACGAGATCAAGGCGCTATTCGAGACGGACACCATTGCTACGCCTTTCGATTCTCGCCACCCCCGGCCCGACGTCCTCTCCGCCATCCAGCGCCAGAACCCCACCGCAAGCGTTGAGTGGGAGACAGCGCGCGCTGAGTCCGGGATCTGAAGCGACTGACGAATTCGGGAGACTCCTTTATGGATTCGGACTTTTGTGAACTAGCTTGCGACATTCTCCGCGCTACCAAAGACGGCGATGAACTGGCCCCGCCGGATCTCAAACTGCTGGAGCTTGCAGTCAATGGTTTTTTGAATGAGGCCGGCAAAGCCGCCTTCATGGAACTGCACCGCAACGCCACCAAGCCGGAGGGTTACACCGTTCCGTGGTTCCTCGGGATCGAGCATATGACGCGCGATCACGAGCGCTACATCTACTGGAAGGGTGCACGCATCGAGCATTTCGATCACGATCATTGGCAGCAGCAGGGATGGCGTGAGCGTATGAAAGCTGATGCCGAGGCACTGGCAATCCATTGCCTTGATCTTGAGGCGCACGGGGTCACCCCGACGTGGCAAAACGTCACCTCCCGCTGACGCCGGCACTCCACAAGCCGATCAGCCGCTGCAGAAAAACGTAGGAAATCTTTCTCTTGTTCTCTGTGCGCGATCCCCCCAGGGATTCAGAAGCGCCCCGAGTTGCCACGGCTTCCACTAATCCCAATTCATAACAGCAGACGAGCCTGCTCCTTCCAATCTCTCCTTACCAAACGCCAGGAATCGTAATGAATGACACACTGAACCCCGAACTTGTCGCTGGCATGCGCCGGCTCATTCAGCAGCTGGTCACGAGGCTTGCCGCGGGCGAGCGCTTTGATAATCCGAAGCTGACTGCGCTTGCGGATGACGCCTTTGGCGGCACGCGTACACAAGGCGCATACACGTGCCGCGACGCCTACGACGCGCTTGAGGTTGCGGTTAACAGACTCCTGTTGGAAAGCAAAGCGCGGACCTTTATGCAGGCCGACGCAGAGGTGTTTCCAAGTCTTCGCGCCCTCATGGAGCAGTTGCCGACCCAGACAGACCGCACAGTAGAGCAGACTGAGTTTCAGCAGTTCTCCACTCCTCCAACAATTGCTTTCCTTGCCGCAAAGTTATTGGGGCTACAGCCACAAGATATCGTCCTCGAACCATCGGCGGGGACCGGCAGCCTCGCAATCTGGCCGCGTGCGCTGGGCTTGCGAGTTGTCTGCAATGAAATCAGCACCCGCCGGCGTACTTTGCTGGAAACTCTCGGATTTGAAACGTACAACCTCGACGCAGAGATCATTCACGACCTGCTGCCAGACGATGTCCGGCCAACCGCAGTTCTGATGAATCCACCTTTCAGCGCGACCGCTGGCCGCGTCGTGCAGCACCACTCCAGGTATGGTTTGCTGCATGTCGAAAGCGCTCTTAGAAGACTGGAGCAAGGGGGGCGCCTGGTCGCGATCCTGGGAGAGAGCGTGAGCTTCCACCGCCCGGCGATCACTCCCTGGTGGGAGAAGCTGATGGCCGAGTACACGGTCCGGGCCAACTTTGGGCTCGGAGGCGGAGAGTACTCGAAGTATGGCACTGGCAACGACGTACAAATCATCGTCATAGACAAGATTGGACCGACAGCTGGAAACGGCTGGAAATCAAAGCTGAACAGCATTATTTGGGGCAGTGCGGCCACGGTGGAAGAGGCTTGGTCCGCTCTGCAGAAGTTGCCGCCACGAGCGAATCGCCAGGCGGAGGGCGCCACTCAAGCTGTAGCTAAAGCCAGCACACCATTATTCGTGCCGTATGTGCCGGCCAAACTTACGGGGGGCTCACCGCATCCAGCAGTGATTGTGGAGTCTGCCTCGATGGCGGCAGTCGCTCCCCCGGACATCACTTACCGGCCTCGCCTGCCCATCGAAGTGGTGAAAGAGGGCAAGCTCTCGGTCATTCAGTTGGAGCGTGTGATCTATGCCGGGCAACGGCACGAACAGAGATTGCCCGACGGATCTCGCGCCGGCTTTTACGTGGGAGACGGCACCGGGGTAGGCAAGGGACGAGTTCTTGCCGCCATCATCCTGGACAATTGGTTTCAGAACCGGCGCCGCGCCCTTTGGTTCTCTGTGAACAATGATCTGCTCGATTCCACGCGACGTGACCTGAATGATCTTGGAGCTGACATCCCGCTGGCAAAAATCAATGAAGATCCTGCGGCCGGCGACATCCGTTTGCGCTGTGGTGTGATCTTCAGCTCCTACGGGTCCCTTATCGCATCGGCGAAGAACGGCGCCAAACGGCTGGACCAGATTCAGCGATGGTTGGGACCGGACGGCGTAATCATCTTTGACGAAGCGCACAAGGCAAAGAACGCATTAGCCGGAGGCCGAGGAGAGCCGACGCTCACGGGGCAGGCAGTCATTGACCTGCAAGACGCCACCCGCAATCCCGAGTATCGCGTGGTGTATTCGTCAGCCACAGGCGCAACCGATGTTCGGAACATGGCGTACATGACGAGGCTCGGCCTTTGGGGACCAGGAACCAGCTTCCCGGCCGGTTTCAAAGACTTCATGGAGGACATTGAGAACGGCGGTGTGGGCGCCATGGAAATGGTGAGCCGTGACATGAAGAGTCTCGGCATGTATCTGTCGGGATCAATCTCGTTCGGCGTATGCCCCAAGAGCGGGAAGGCAGTCGAATACCGCGAGGTGATCCACCGGCTTACGCAAGAACAGCGGGAAATGTACAACCATGCATCCCGGGCATGGAAGTTCGTCTTGCAGAACATCGAGCAGGCTCTGGACATCACCAACGCGAGTTCGCGCGCGCGAGGCCAGGCGCGTACCAAGTTCTGGGGCGACCATCAACGCTTCTTTCGACAAATCATCTGCTCTTTCAAGGTGCCCAGCGTGATCGCGGAAGCCGAGGCTGCATTACAGCAGGATAAGTCTCCAGTCATATCGCTAGTCGGCACAGGTGAGGCAAGGACGAAAGACCAAGTTGCCAGGGCCACCGCTGAGGGCGGAAGCCTCGAGGACCTGGATTTCTCTCCGCGCGAAATTCTCGGGAAGCTGATTGAGCGAGGCTTCCCCACGACCCTCTATCGGGACGAGACCGACCCCGTCAGCCAAAAGATAATCAAAGTCATCGCGACGGACAAGAAAGGAAACCCGATCCAGAGCAAAGAAGCCCTCAAATTGAAGCAGCGATTGCTCGACGGCCTTTCCGCTCTCCATTTGCCGGAAAACCCGCTGGACCAGCTTGTCAATCACTTTGGCGAGTTCGATGTCTCCGAGATCACGGGCAGAGGCCGGCGTCTTATCCGCGACAAGAGGACCGGGGAGACCCACTATAAAAAGAGGGCCCCGGAAGGCGTCGCCATGCAGCATGTCAACGTCTATGGCATGGAGCAGTTCCAGGCCGGCAATACCCGAGTGGCCATTATCAGTGATGCTGGTTCGATTGGTATTTCGTTGCACGCCTCCAATCGCGCACCCAATCATCAGCGACGTGTGCACATCACCCATGAACTCGGGTGGAGCGCCGACAAGCAGATGCAATGTTTCGGCCGTACTCATCGAAGTGACCAGGCTGTGCCGCCGGAATACGTTTTGTTGTCCACGAAACTCGGGGGTGAGAAGCGTTTCAGCTCGACCATTGCGCGAAGGCTCGGCAGCCTCGGCGCGCTGACGAAAGGAGATCGCGGCGCGGCGGACAATGCCGACTGGGCGAGGTACAACTTCGAAACCGAGCAAGGCAAGTCGGCGCTCAGTCTGCTGTTCCGGCGTATCACCGACGGGGCGGCCGTGCCGGGGCTAAAAGACCCCAAACAGACCCTCCGCGATATAGGCCTTCTCGTGCGCCGGGAAGGGGGAGAGACAGTGCGTGATGAAGATCTCCGCAACGTTCCGCGATTCCTCAACCGGATCCTCGCTCTAGGCGTCGAAGACCAGAATGCACTCTTTGACTACTTCGCCGAACTCTTCGATCAGACGGTGAGTTACGCGAAGGCGAATGGGACGTTCGATGCGGGAGTGACTGACATACACGCGCTGGCGATCCGTATCGCGAAACCGCCGCGCGTCGTGCATGTGGATCGCGTCACGGGCGCCGAGACCATACTTTATCCGCTGGAAGTTGATCGCTGGAGCAACCGAATCGATTTCGAGCAGGCGGACCGAGTGCGCGCCGCGCACAACGGCGCATTCCTCCGTCACAATAAGAATGGCAATTTCGTCCTTGCGGTCCAATCCGGCCGCCACACCAACCCTGAAAAGGGAACAACGTATCTCACGTTTGCCTTATGGAAACCAGAAGGGCCACGTTCTGACTACGTCTCCGAGGGGGACTTAAACGCAGAGTATGTTCCGGTTTCTCCGAATTCGGTCCGGGGCTGGTGGAATAGTGCCTATGAACGGGTCCCCGTTGTTGACACCGACGGGATCAACATCATCGGTGGAGCAATCATACCGCTGTGGGACCGCTTGAAAGCACACCGAGACTCCAAGCTGCGAGTTCTTAGGGTAGCCACGGACGATGGAAAACGAATTGTGGGAATCGAGATTCCATCCAGGCGGCTCGGCGCGGTCCTCAGAGCCATCGGTGTCACCGCCGCAATCACCGATCCGGAAGAAATATTCGAGACCGTGCTGAAGCAAGGCGATCAGATTAGCCTCGCCAGCAAGATGAAGCTGAAGTTAGCCACGCATGCCGCGGCGGAAGCGATCGAACTCGAGTGCTCTGATCCGGCAAGATTTCCAGAGCTCAGAACACTCGGCCTGATCAACGAGCAAATCAAATGGAAGCAGCGCTTCTTTGTTCCAACAGACCAGACGAAGGGGTTGACGGTTCTTACCGCGTTGCTGAAGCGATACCCTGTACTTGCGCCCAAAGAACAGCCCGCGGAGAGCTTGCCGATCAAGACAGAACTCGATAAGGGGACGGCCAAGCTGGCCATTGTAGAGGAGTGGGTGTGGCCTCCCGAGCAAACTATGGACGACAGGCTTCCAGAGTTCGGCAGTGTTCCCGAGCCAACTCCGCAGCTGATCGGTCTTGAAGCAGTACCGGGTTTGCTGCCGCTTGAGGGTTCAGCCACAACAAACCCGCCTTCGTCGTGCCTGATGGTTATCGACGGTCCGCTAGTTCGTAACGGCCGGCGCAAATCGCAGCCCATCCCCGAACAGGGACTGCTGTTCACTCTCAGTTAGCGTTCCACGTCAGGGAGCGCTTGTGTCAGCGTGAGGGCGCGACGTAAGTCCTGTAGTACCACTCAGCGTAGTCCCTATCTTGCACATGCTCGATACTTCTGGGACCAGTAAAGTTATTCCCAGGTGAATTGTAGATAAGCGTTGATACTCGACCTAAGAAGTCTCCGACTACTTGCGCACTTGGCTCTAACGTAGCATATACCCCCCCGGCGACTAACTGTGATCCGGTCTCAACATACTGAGTAGCTAGGATGAATTCCCCGAAGAACCAGCCGCCCGCTCTACATAGCAGCTTATTTTGAAACAGGCCACCAAGCTCGTTTGATGCTGTCAACGCTTTGTCTAGAGCAGATGCCGTGTCGCTCAGTTCTTCGTAGTTCTTCAGACGATCAACGATGTCGGCTCCGTTCGAAAAAGCACCAGTCGCATGCTCCGCCTTCTCATATCCTTCCTGAGCCGTTTTTAGCCAAGAATCTTCCTCCAAACCAAGCCTATCCGTAAAAGCAAGCGGGTTTGCGTCGGCGTAGCGATATGGATTCAGTCCTCCCCCGAGATTGAGGGGATCGGCTTCGAGATATCGCCCGAGGCTTGGCAGATAATCCCGGAACCCGTTGTAGTGAAACCCGGTCTCGCTGTCAAAATATTGTCCCGGTAGTCTCAAATTTTGTGTGATGGATGCGATCACGGGTCCGGTAGTGCCGTAAGGCTGGTATGTCGTGCTCCAGACCGACAGTTGATTGCTATCGGTCACAAGCTGCGGGGTACCGATCTGGTCGGTGTGGACGTAATACACAGTTCCGCTGCCGCCGTTGGGCACGAAAAGTGCGACGGGCACGCCATTGAGATAAATGTAATCCGTGACCGCACCGTTGTTGTTTTCCTCGATCAGATTGCGGTCCTGGTCGTAAGTGTAGGTGATAGGAACACTACCGGGGTTCGTCTTGCTGTAGCGCTGGCCGAAGCCGTCATAGATGAAATTCGCGCCCAGCGGCGAACCGCTCACGGAGGCGAGCCTGTTTGCCACGTTGTAGGAAAAAGTCGCAGCTAAGCTGCTGTTTGCTGGTGGAATGCTCGTGATGTTGCCGTTGGCGTTCGTCGCCACGGTCGTGGTCACACCGGCTGAAGTGTAGCTGGCGATGCGGTTTGTGCCCGCCGTGTATGTATAGGTAGTGCTGGCAGCGCCAACCGTCCGCGTGAGCAGGTTGCCGTTCTTATCGTAGCTCCAAGCCAGGCTACCGTAGCCGCCTGTGCCGCTTACCGCACTGGTAAGGCGATTGAGCACGTCATAGCCAAAGGTCTGGCCGTTGCCGGGATTCAACGAATCCGCGATGGATTTGACGTTGTTGGCAGCATCGTAAGTGTAAGTGAGATCCATCAGATTGATGCCGCTGGTATTGGTGTCGGTCACTTGCTGCGTGCGGTAATCGAGGTCGAACTGTCGCCCTTCGGCCTCGTTGTTGCCGAAGGTCAGGAAGTAAAGCGGGCCAAAAGGCTTGAACGCGGGAAACGCCACGGTCTGAAACGTGGTGGAATTCGGAGCTTGGACAGTTACCTTCCAGACATTGCCGATGGCGTCGCGGTTGTAGGAGACGTTGATACCGGAGGGATAGTTGATGTTCGTAATGCGGTTCGCCTGATCATAGGCGTTAAAGACGTTGCTGAGGTTGACGCCGGCACTGCTGAAGCGCTTGTTTCTTATGACGTTGCCGCGCTCATCATAGCCCAGGTTCACGAAGCCCGCCACATCGGTCATGGTGCCTACTCGTCCCACGCCGAAGCCGAAGGAACCGCCGCTCTGGTCATAGGTGAAGGTCACGCTCTGCGTGGCGTCCGCCGGATAAGAACGGGTCAAGATGCGATCCAGCGCATCGTAGGTAGAGTTCGTGATTATCCCGAGCGCATCGGTTTTGCTCGTCAGGTTTCCATCCGCGTCGTAATGATAGACCGTGGTTCCGGAGTCCGGGCTCGCCTGTTGAATCAAATCTCCGAAGCCGTCATATACATAGCTTGTCACATGGCTCGTGGCATCGGTGACGCTGGTGGTGCGGTCGTGCGCATCATAGACAAAGCTCGTGACGCCTGTATTCGCATCCGTGATCTTGAGGAGCCGATTGAGGCCGTCAAATGCCTGACTTGTCTGGTGATTTAGACCGTCCTTGATTGTCAGCGCATTGCTGTTATTGTCATAGGAGAAGGTGGTGGTCTGGCCCGCGCCTGCGACATCGGTGAGTTTGCGGCCCAATCCATCGAACGTGGCCGAATGCTGATAGCGAAGCGCATTGGCGCTATTGAAGACATTGACCTGGGTTGTTTCTCCCAATGCATTGGGCGTGAGCTGCATAGCGTTATTCAGGGCGTCCGTCACTTGTGTGACACGGTGGGCGCTGTCATAGGCGTAAACGAGAAAGGACGTGTCGGGCAGGGTCAGTTGGGTAAGCTCGCCCGCCGGATCAATGGCGTAGCTCGTGGTGAAATTGCCAGCGCCTGTGGCGACGGTGCTGGATGTGAGACGCTGGCGACCATCGTAGGCCAAGGTGGTGGTCACGTTGTTGGGATCAACGACCGTTAGCGGCAATCCACCGCCCGTATGCGACGTAATGCTGGTGACGTGATTCAATGCATCGGTAATAGAGGTAAGCGCGCCGCTTGCGTCATAAGCAAGGGTAGTGATGGCTGAAACATCCGAACGCGGGTTCTTCACGGTAAGGACGTGGCCGGTGGCATCATAGGTAAAAGCCCATGTGCGCGCCTGCCCCTTGGTGGAATAGGGCACGGTCGTCGTGGTCGTGTCCGTCAGTGTGCGCGTCAGCATGTTGCCACTCGTGTCATAGGTGAAGCTGGCGGTCACGCCCGGAGTGGTGATCGTCGCCGGAAGATGCGGGAAGGTCGTATTGTAGGCGATGGTCGTGGTGCGCGCGCCTGATTTGCCTACGGCTTCGTTGATCGTGGTCGGCAGGCCGCGCGTGTTATTGACATAGGTGGTCTGGTTGGCGTTCCAGTCCGTCTGGCTGGCAAGGAAGCCGTTGGCGTCATAAGTGAAGCTGCACGTCATCGCGGGCGTGGTGGAGGTGGCGGCGCGGCTGACCTGCGATACCTTCGGGACGAATTGCAGCGTCGTAAAAGTGTAGGTGTCCGTCACGCCCAAGGCATTTGTAACCGTCGTGGTTCCGTTGGCGTTATAGGCCACCGATGTGAGTTCAGCATTTGCGCCCGTGCCAAGCTGGCTGCTCGTTACGCGGCCGCTGGTGTCGTAGCCCCAGGTCGCATAGCGGTTGCCGTTCTCGTCGATAATGCCGGTTAAGGCATTGGGCAGGCTCGCATTTTCATAAACGTAGGTCAGCGTTGATGCCGGCGTGGTCGGATAAGTGACTGACGTGAGATTCGTTCCCAGGCCAATCGCGCTGTAACCATAGGTAATCAGCGTGTTGTCTGGCGTGGTCAAAGTGTTTAACGTGCCGTTCGGGTTATAGGTGAAGGTCAAGGCCCGTCCATAAGAGTCCGTGACAGTGGTCAGCTGGCCGCTTGGGTTGTAGCTCAGGGTCTGGGTATAGCCGTTGCGCTTTTTGATGGAAGTGAGGCGTGCGACGCTTCCGTCCAGCGTTCCCAGCGCCGTCTGGCTGAAGGTCTCGACATTGTCGTCGGAATCGGTGAAGGTCCAGGTAGTGCCGGACTTGGTAAGCGTGCCGTCCACGTCGGTCTGCGATGCCCAAGCCGTGCCGCTCGCAAAAAAGCTCAGCATCTGCCCGCTGGAGCGTTCCACCGCGGCCACGGAAGAATTAAGGATGGAGATATAGCGGTCAAAATTGTTGCGCCAGCGCGCTCCTGCCGCCCGGTTGCCGCTGATGACGACGAAATTGGTGGCGAGGCTCGTGATGCTGCCCTGGCTGTTGTAATAGCGGGTGAAGGCGAGGGGATTCTCGCCTGCTGTCGTATAGTCGGTTGCCTGCTGGGAAAGGTTTCCGGAGCCGGAATTGACGCGGCGAACAAGGCCCGGCCCACGGCCTGAAGACGATGGCGCATGGCCGGAGGAGCCACCACCGCCGGAGGTGGCAGAGCCGTCCGCACTCGCCTGACCGGGGATGTTTGTGCCGTCTTGGGCGTCTTGATTGCAGCCACAATCTCCAAGAATTTTCGTAGGCGAGCCTTCCGCGATGTAGATGTCGTAGTCCACGGTTTGCGGATGGCCTGGCGGAGCGATGAAATGGACATGGAAGGCGTCGCTGCCCGATCCCGGCTGCCCTGCCACATCGGTCCACGTATAGTCGGCTTCCACACCGGGGAAGGACACACCGGGACAGCTTGGACTGGTATAAGTTCCCGAGGCGATGGTCGCCGTTCCATGCGTAGGTTGCGCGGTAATCTGCCCGGTCATGCCCGGCACTGGCGTACAGTTTGACAAGCCCGTTACAAAGAACGCGATTACCGTAGTGGTGTTGACGCCGGGCTTAACCGTAACTTCCTTGGTGTTGGCATAAGCGCAGAAGGAGGCCAGAAACGTCAGCAGTAGGGTGATGGTCGTGGTTCCTTGGTTTCTGCGTGAGGGAAAAAGAGACAAGAAGCGCATGGGCTTTCCTTTCCAAGCGTATCGGCAAAAATCGGTGCCTTCACCCAATCCCTTACGCAAACACGAAAGGAAAAACGCCATGCAACAAAAACATTTTAGAGACCCATTACATGCGACAAAAGCGGAGCAGTGGAGTGCTTAGTTGCGAATTCCGCAAGTGTCTCCGGCCAGCATCCATAAGGAAGGTAGTGAGTTTCAGGGTGAACTCGCTTTTTGCATATTTCGTGCGCCAGCGCGGGCAAGCTCCGCGCGAAACCTGGATGCCTTGTCGGGCTCGCGCAGCGCCTCATAGAGAGTAATGAGATCGCCGCACGTATCCTGAAAATTCCTGCCGAGAGCAGATTGCTTAGAGAAAAATTCGTATGCCTCAAGCAAATGAAGCTCGGCTTCCTGGTACTTTTGCTCGTCCAACAGCGTGCGCCCGAGTCCCAGATGCGCGATGGCCATATCCGGGTGTCCGGCTGAGTAGATCTCAGCGAATCCTTGCACCGCTCTGCGGAAGTAAGATTCGGCCTTCGAAAACTCTTTCTTTTGGCGATAAATTTCACCGAGCTGCTCAAGTGCTGTTATCGTCACCCTGTGCTTTTCGCCATAAACCGAACGGTCAATCACTTCCATCCGCAGGAAATCCTTTTCGGCATCGTCCAGCCGTCCGCGACGCATCTCAAGTGCCCCGAGCATGTTAAGTGCAATGGCGACCTGTGGATGGGATTTTCCATAGATGCGTTCTTGCACTGCGAGTGCTTCTTGCAACGTTTGCGCCGCCTCGTCGAATCGGCCCTGAAACGTGAGGGCGTTGCCAATGCCCGCCATGCACGTTGCGGTATCCGGGTGGTCTTTGCCGTGCCAGGACTGCTCGATGGCAAGCGCTTGGCGGTAATAAAGCTCGGCGTCTGACCAACGTCGGAAAGATGCCTGGATTTCGCCCAGGTTTACGAGGTCCTCGGCAACGCGAGGATGCAGACTTCCGTAGAGAACGCGATCCATCGCCAGTGAGCGTTGATAAACGGATTCGGCTTCGGCGAAACGGCCCTTGTAGTAGTGCGCAATCCCCAAAGCATTGAGGCTGTCGGAAAGGGCTGGCGTATTCTCCCCGGAGGCGGACTGGATGCGCACAGCTTCTTCAAGAAGTCTGATCGCTTCGTCATTGGCGCCACGTTCTTCGAGCACTCGACCCAAAGCAAACATGGCTCTGGCCAGGGACGGGGCGCGCGGCTCAGGCAGCTCCTTGGCTATGGCAAGCGCCTGTTTTGCCAGGCGTTCCGCTTCGTCTACTTTCGCCTGATCGACTCGCAGCAGGCTAAGCCCCGTGAGGCTCTCGGCGACTTCCCGACTGTCTGCTCCGGAGAAGGCCGTGCGCTCGGCCAAGGCGGAAAGCATAAGCGCATCCGCTTGGTCGAATTTACCGATTTTCTGGTATACATTGCCGAGCGTCTGGTGGACTTCGGCCTGGACTGCCGGGTCGGATTGGAGCGTCTCGGCGTCTTTCACGCCGCGATCAAGCAGGGCCATCACTCGCAGGTCTGCTGACGGGCCAGCGGTCTGGTCTCCTCCATAAAACAGATTCAGCATGAACTGTTCGATTCGCTGCGTGCGACGGGCTTCGGTGCGTTCGGCGTTGTACGCTCTGGCTAGCCGGACAGTGAAGAAGGCCCCCATAGTGAGAAGCGTCAGCAAAGTTGCCGTCATTGTCAAAAGTGGGCGGCGATTGCGCCGGACGAACTTGTCCGCTCGGTAGAACAGGGTGTCGGGCCTTGCCTCCAGCGGTTCGCCCAGCAGGAAATGATCACATTCGCGCATCAGCGCTTCGACGGATGGGTATCGCCTCTCAACATCCTTGTGCATGGCCGTGAGGCACAGGACGTCTAGGTCGCGCCATGCGGCGGTTCTTTCGCTCCAATAACTCTCATCCGCATGCCTCTCTGACATGCGCCTAGCAACGCTCGACGGAAGTTCGGGATTCTCCTTCATCACGGTCTGCTCGGCTTCCACCAGCGTTTTTTTCGAGAGCTCGAAAGGACGGTTCGAGGTCAATAACTCGTAGAGAAGCACGCCCAGCGAATATACGTCCATTTGGGTGCTGGGCGGATCGCCGCGCATCTGCTCCGGAGCCGCATAGGCGGGCGTGAGCATGCGCAGCCAAGTCTGAGTCTGCTCTTGCGGCAAGGCATCGTCGGTCAGTTGCTTGGCGATGCCGAAGTCCAGCAGTTTCACGCTCCCATCCGCCTTCACCAGAATGTTGGAAGGCTTGAGATCGCGATGGATAATTGCCTTTCCGTGAGCGTGCCGCACGGCTTCGCAGACGGAGCGAAACAACCGCAAGCGCGCCTCCACTGACTTCCCGTGTTGACGGCAGTATTGGGTGATAGGAACGCCCTCGATATATTCCATTACGAACCAGGGAGTGCCGTCCGACAGGATGCCTGCATCGTATATCCGGGCAATTGAGGGGTGATTGAGCTGCGCAAGCGTGCTTTCCTCGCGGGCGAAGCGCTTGCGCCGCTGCGGAGACAAGGCTCCGCTCAGAATTTTCACGGCGACCGGACCGCCGATATCTTTGCGCTCACCGAGATAGACCGCGCCCATTCCTCCTTCCCCCAACAGTTTCGTAATCCGGTAAGGGCCGAAGTCAGTGGGCAACCGGGACTCATCACTCAAGAGCGCCTTAGCTGCGGCTGCGACGCTCTCGTCGAGCAGTGACGCGCGACTCGCATCTTCATCCAGCATCGCCAGCGTCTCCGCTGCCAAGCCTTCATCACCCTCGCACGCCTTCAGCAGATAGGCGCGCCACTCGGAAGAGGGTAGGGTTCTTGCTTCGTAAAAAAGTGCCTGAAGCCGGTCCCAACGACTGCTGTCCATAGGGTGCTCCTTTTGGGCTATTCAAATGGAAATCAGCCCTTGCGGCGTATCTTCGATGCAAGCCATGCCTTGGCAGCGGCGCATTCCCGGTTCACCGTTCTTGGCGCAATTTGGAAATGCTTTGCCATGTCCGCGATGCTCATGCCGCCAAAACATTGGCATACGATCATCTCCGCCTGACGAGGACTAGCCTGCGCAAGCTCCTCCAGCGCGTCGTTGAGCGCCAGCAGATCGCGAGCGGATGAGAGCGGTATACCAATACTCTCGTCGAAAGAAACGAAGTGGATTACTCCGCCTCGCTTCTGCGCATGTCGTCGGCGGCTAGCCTCCACCACCAGTTGGCGCATCGCCTGCGCTACCAGGTGCTTGCAGTGAAGTTCGGATTGCGGGGGAATCTTGAGCGACTGCGCCAACCTGAGCCAGGCCGCATGCACCAGGCTTGTGGCGCTGGCCGTGGCGGTGGCATCGTTGCGCCGGATGGACTTAGCCAGGCGTCGCAGTTGCTCGTAAGCAACGCTAACTACGTCGTCCAATTGCTGTCGGGTATTGGGGTGCAGTGGACGCTCTTGGTTTGAGGGTGCTGCGCTAGAATCCTTTTCTGAAACGAGCCGCATGCGTGAGGCTTGGCTTGCCATAGAGTTTTCCAACATCCATTGCCCCAACGCGGAGCAATGCCTGCATGAAGCAAGGAGTGCTCAAATCGTCGTGCAACTGGTTGATTTGCCTTTATAGTCTAGTGATTTGAGTGGGTGAGTTGGTGTTTTTTATTGCTGGAAAATCAGAATGGAATGACATTAATAATTTCTAATTGGGCGACGGAGACAATAGCAATTTCCTTGCGATGGATCGCGCCTGGGGATAGTGAATGATAAAGGACGCTATCATCAGCCTGTTCGGTCCGGCTTTAAGCGTAGTCAAGATTCCACCCTAGAGGCTCCGCAGGCCAGCTTTGTATTCTTCATCCAAACGGTCGATTCTTCCTTGTTTGGTTTGTTCTGTCGCTCCGGGAGCCCTCCATTTGACAACGGTGATTCCTTTGGTCGCAGCGAGCAATGCGTCATTCAATATCTTATTCCGAGAGCCACGAATCGCTTTGCCGTTGGAAAGCACGGCCGTGTATCGCAAATCAGGTCCAGTGGTAAGTTTCATATCGTGCTCACCCTCCATAGCAAGCTAAGGAGCAGACTTAGCTTGACCTACGAGCCAAATCACAGAACGACAGCGGACCTGTGAGACCCGCACTGACGCGACGTAAAGTCATCTTGCCAGAAAGCAGCCAACTCTTTGCAGTGTACAATGATGGCGTTTTTTGCGAAACCGATCCCGGGCCGATGGCACGCGCGAGGTACTACTGCATGCTCACTAAATGGCGGAAGCGTCTCTTTAAGAATGCTCCTTTGATCACCTGGGCATATTGGCTTATACTCGTGGGCTTCTTTTTCATCGTGCTGAGGAAGTTGGGCGCTGCATATGGATGGTCAGAGTGGCTTGGAAAGGCCATCCCGTTGCCATCTGGTTGGGCGTACCTCCTCGCCAGCGGCCTAATCAAACGGCTTATCGATCTGTTCATTAAGGTGGTATTTGGGCTAGATATTGCAACGGTAATTCGTAAACGTCTCCTGCCAGTCAATCGTGACTTGACCGATGACCAACTCAAACGGATCACTCACTATGTAGAGGCTGCTGATTCCATAAATCGAGATGAGGTCACGGAGGAAGAACTCTTTCAGGACTATAGTCTCTTCGTTCCTCTCAAAGCAAAGAATGAGTCATTTCTTCTCGACTCCTCAGACTTACCCGACCATATGGAGGACGTTCTCGATGCCATCGACAGCTGCTACCTACTTTCAGATAAGCCTCTTTTGCCATTAGTTCTGCAGGGAGACCCAGGGGCGGGAAAATCGACGCTGATTTTTCAAGTTTTCCGAATCGCCTGCGAACGTCTTAAGGCCTTGGGCCATGGATGGATACCGCTAATTGTTTTTGTACGACAGCTTTCGCTGCAAGATGTGCAGTCATGCGGCACGATCAAAGAATTATTGATTAAGTATTTCGAGCGCATGCGCCCCAAAGGCAGGGGCTTCGCTGAAATGTCCGATTTCCTAAACACCCATTTTGGAAAATATCGATTTCTGATCATCTTTGATGGCCTCGATGAGTTCCAGGATCGTAAAGCATATGAAGAGATGGCAGTGTCATTGGATGCGTTGCTCAATCCAAGATCGAAGCACCAACAAAGACCTGGCGCAGGCTATGAGTTCCAAGGCAAGAACCGATACATAGTCTCCTGCCGCACTGAGGATAATCAAGGAAAAATCGGAGGCACACTCATTACCCTGGAATCACTTGCATGGGAACGTGTAATGAAGTACCTCCGCCGTCGACGGCAATACACGGCCAATAATCGCCATATCACCAGAGAAGCGAGAAAGGAGGCGATCAAGAGGATTGAGGGCATGATCGCCGGCTTGGAGGAATCTCACGAGAATGGATTGTTAAGAAACTATGTTGCCAACCCATATCTTTTGACCTTAATCGTTCGATATTACACGTATCCACAGAGAGAACTGGCAACAACACTGAAGCAAGTATTTGACGACGTTTTGAAAAGAGAACTAATGAAAACGGAGGTTAGCAGTAAATCCCATCATCTAGCTAACTATGTTGTTCGCCTCTTGGCGCCGTATGTCTATCTCACCGCTACTTCTAGCATTGAAGGCGTCGACCGCGAGGTTGACTTTCTGCAAGCTCTTCGCGCAGAACCGGAGTTATCCACTGTTTTGTTCGGAGATGACACTCATGGCGGATATCTCCAAGCCGTATTCTCAAACGACCTGGAGCTTGAGATGAAGCTCCAGACCAAGTTGCTAAAACAATTGGACTGGAACGAGAGCGAAGTGGATACGCTTCGAAGCTTACTGAAGGCTTCAAAAACGGCGACGATTCCCTTCTCAGAATTTAAAGAGTCAGTCGCGATAAGCATTAAGGAACACTTGTTCAACGTCTTGAAAAGGAGCAATTTAGCAGTTCTTGACGTTAATGGGCAGAAAATCGATCATTTTAGACACCGCCGGCTGCAGGACTATTTTGTGGCCTTGCACATCGATAGGGTGGGGATTCGCAATTGCCCACACATCCAAAGGCATCTCGCGAATGCTTGGTTCCGTGAGCCCCTACGCATTTATGCTGCAATTGGTCGCATGCCAGAAGATCTTCTTGCGGAATGCGTTACATGTTTTGATTTCATTATGTCTAGAGGTGCTGCGGATGTTTTTAAGCGCCTGAACAACGCAGCTAATTTGCTCATAAACGCGTCCTCTGCGATTGCTTTTCTGCCATCACCCATGGAAGAGCCGCCACGCCCCGCCTTGATGGACATCGTTTTAATCATAGGACAGAAAACGCACCGCCTTTACCACTACGTCGGTTTACGTGAGGTGATCGATGCGACGGGATCTGAAGGAGATATGCTTCGCCGCAAATGCCTGGAATGCTTCCGGAATGTTTATTCGTCTGAGTTTCTCTCAACGAAGATAGCTGACCCAGCAATGATCTTCGGAACTGTATATCAGACAAGAGAAAAGCGAGCAATCAATAGTTGGGTGAGCATCCACAACGGGATTTTGGGAGAGGGTGGGTCATATCAACAGCTTTCGTACAAATGTCTCTACCCGATCAGGGATAATCATCCTCGCTTCCCAATTAGCAGATTCTCCCTGTCGTTGTATGTTATCGACGTCGTACTGCTATTCAGACGTAAATATCTGGAACTCATTTCCACGACGCATGCCAACTGGGGACCGAGGACGGCGATTTGGCTGGCCTTTCGCACACGGCAAGTACTTGGGGTAGCGCTCCTCTTGCTTGTCGTTTTGTTGGGGCCGGCAGTCTTTGGGTGGGCTGTGCTCCTTACTTTGTTGGGATTCGTTTGTTTGGGCATGTGTTTGGCAACACAGTGGTATATCAGAAAAGGCGTGGTAGGCACATGGAGCGAGGCACCGGTAGCAATGCCGTATTTTATATTACGTTTAGCCAAACGGCTATTCATAGCGATTATTAGATCTCCGGACATGCTGATCGAGCTAGTGCCCCTTGAAATGTCAGTTCCACCCGGTCACGTGGCCACGTCCGGAGCCGTCGGGTCGGACAACATCGACCTTCGTGCACAACGACATCTTGCGAAAGACAAATCGCCAGGGAAGCCTGGGCCGACGACTCTCACCTCAACCAAGCCGTCGCCTGCGGTGCGTGGCCGGCGAATTGCCTTTTGGATCACATGGGCGATCGCTGTATCCGCGCTTTACTTTCCAATCCGCTATATCTCTAAAGTAGTGATTGAGTCTGTGAATGTGTTTGACCTAGTCAGAAAAACATCCACACATGAGAAACAAAGTGTGGATCTCAACATAGAGGCCACGAGAGAAATCGCAAATGGGGCTCAGAAGCCTGAGCTCGAAAATCTACATAATCGGCTAACATCTGAGAACGAGCAAATCGATGAGCTTCTCGCCGATGCACTACGTACTGAAGCCCCGGCCGTTCTGGCCAGACGCTATCTTCAACCAACAATGTCGCAGCTAACCTCGCTTAAAGAACGAGTCAACTCGTTAGAGTCCAGGATCTCCGAATCCTTAGTGCAAGAGGATAACTCAGCAGCATGGAATGAGCTAAACGAATCAGTTGAGAGCCTACGGGACACCATTGTTAGCCTTCAGCAACCCCGCCCTGCCGCATCTACGAACGAAATGGAGTCGTTTCTCCGAGTCGACGAAAGCCTCCGCTCTCAACTGCAGAATCTGCGTGCGAATGCTGAATCTTTTACCAATCGATTGCTGCGCGGCGGCAGGAAAGCGGACCTTATCCCAGTTCGCGAAGCCCTTAACTCGCTTGACAAGCTAGAAACTGACTATCACTCGCAGCTTGTCGCGTACGAGAGAGTGGCGCAAGTGCGCGAGGCCGCATCAGAATTCTTGAACAAGATCCCCGCTCTTCTGGGGGAGGTTCGTGACAATGAGCGTACAAGTCCTGAGAATCTTAATCTGAGGATGCTTCGCACGTACATCAACTCGGCAACTCAATTGCAAAATCGACTGGAAGAGTCCCTAGACGAGGGACGACGGCTTCAAGATGGTTCCCTGAGTCCGATAACAAGAATAGCGGTAGGGCAGGCAACAAAGCGCCTCGAAGTGGCTCATGCCTCATTCTCTGAGCGAATTCTTTCTCTCCAGAGAAAACTGACATCGGCTGAATTGCAGGATGAGATCCCCATACTCGTCAGAACGATTGACGGTTTGGTTTCTGACGTCAAGCTGTTGCGAACCACCGCGTATAAAGACCCGAAGGATGCATTGTCTGTCATTTCTCAGCTTCGTCGCCACCTTGACGAAGCAAACAATCGAGCTGATGCAATCAGAGTGCAAGCTGAAGACCCGTCGCAGTCGGAAACGGTAGATCGGGCGACATCCAAGCTCCAGCAGGCCTTCATCGACCTTCAAGCTATTGAACGCAAGTGGAGCGTTCGCCAGGATGCTAAAGAGAAACGGGAGGCGCTTATTGCTCTTCAAGGTCATATGAAAGAGATCCTTGATACCAAGTCGACCGAAGACCCGGAGTCAAGAATTCGGGAAATCAATTGGGTTCAGGAGGCCTTTGATCAGCTCGGTCACCCTGCGGAACTATCGGTACAAATGAAGAAAATCCAGCGAGTGCGTGAAGCATTAGCACGGAACCTGCCACCACAAGGCTCCGGATTGCCTCTTCCCAATACCCCCTCGAAAAGGGATGCGTTGGTAGAAGCGCGCTGCGAGAATCTAACCCAGAACTATGACATCGATGACCAACAAGCGAAAGATCTGCATGCCTTTCTCGCTCAGGATGCTGCAGGATTCGTTGATGAGATGGCGCGCATTATGTCAGGGCCGCGAGTCCGAGATCTTTTTTTGACCTACAGGAGAGCAGATCAGCACCTTCTGCGTTTCCGTCAAATTGCCGCACCCCTGCCATCCCTTAAAGGAGCAGTTTCCTCATTCTTAGCGGGAGCGTCGGACATTTCGGACAACAATCACATTTCCGACAAGTGCCGCACAACACTGTTGCCGCTGATCGGCTCCGCTAAGGAGATTGATAGGGATATACAAACAGCCGAAGGATTAGGTAGAAGAATCCAAGATGCAGATTTTGAACAAAGGCTTATCGGGGATAAATCACAGGCGAGGAAGATGGCTCAATCCTTGGCTACCAAGGTGTCGACCGTGTCGGCACTTCTGTTCTTAGCCTCTCTGGTCGGCATTGGGTGGGGTAAATACCGAGAAAAAAAGGGTTTCGTCGAGCTTAAGAAGCTGCACACTTTTGATCAAATGCTGGAATTCGTGGTGACGAATGAATTCCCACGAGACGTAAATCTGAAGGCACTAGCCTATCTTGAACTTGAGGTCAAAACCCGAAGGTCGCCCAATGACCTCAAAGCATTGACTGATAGTGCGAAGGACCGAGAAAAGCGGGGAGTGGGAGTTCTCAATGATGACGTAGCTACTCGTCTCCGTGAGTTGGCGCGGGGCTTGGACAACGTCTTAAACCGCAATTTACATGAGGAGGACGAATCGAAACCCGAGAATAACACCGGTTCAGCAGAGGACGACCAGAAGAAGTCCGGGAAAAGCCCGAAAACAGGATAATGTTTCAAACATCTTACAGGCCCCGTGTTCAGGTCGCCCAACGGCTATTCTTGGTGTTTATGGCGGACACAGTGGTCCGCGCCCGTTCTGCCAGCCAGAGCACTGGGCGAAACCATGAAAAAGTGAAACTAAGGTGCGGGAGCTTCGTATCTCGGTTGAGAAACGGGATTCGAGGACACTGTGGCGCGGATCTTGGAGATCGTAGAGTAGCTTATAGTGAATGATAACGTCCTTTATCATTCAAAAGAGAGGGGTTCCTGGAACCTTTTTTAGGTACCCCGTCAAACGTTCTGCGCTCGTGGGCTCAGCCTGAAAGATCAGCCCGGAGCGGCACGACTCCACTCCGGCGTGAGTTTGGATGAGTGGCCCCAAGCGTTAGGGCTTAGAGACTATCGTGCTGTCCGCGTTGGGGATAAGGATTTTGACGGGTTGCAGGATACGCAAAGCTGGATACTCTTTTCCCACATTTGGATATAGCCTTCAGCGGAAGAGAACAAAGCCTCGAAGTCTTCCGGCGGCAGTCCAAGATTCTTCAAATCCTGTAAGACATCGGGGACCATTCCGAAGTGTGCGAGACCGTCGACGTTTACGTCGAACATGCGCTTGCCCAGATGGTCTGGTTTGAGTGGAGCATTCACGCCGGTCGTCACGCCCTTTTTCGGTAGCATGCCTTCATACACTACTCCGTCGATTTGAGCGGACGCTTTGTAGCGTTCCGGATGAGCGGTCTTTTCATCATCGGGATGTTCAGCCGTGTGATAACCCCAACAGGCGTTCTTCCCGAAACGCGGCGATACGCCGGGGATCAGGGTGAAATCGGTCGCGACTCCGACGCCATTGTAGTTGAGCTTGGTATGCGCGAAATGGAAGGAGTACCCGAAGAACTCAGACGAGAGAGAACAATCCGCAGGGAACGGCAATCCGGATTGAGATATTCGGCTTTCCCCGATGAAAGCTCCAAGGACCCCGCCAGTGCGTCGCACCATTTCGATGTTACGGTTCGAAATGTCGTACTCGGCCGGTGGAAAGGCATCGTGGGTTCTGGGTGTGTCTGTATCAGGGAACGCCTGGGCACGAAAGTGTGCATGAGAGATGCTGGCCGGGTACGCCCATTTATCGCAATCTCCTTTTGGATCGCTATGAAACGTGAATCCGGTGCACTCGGGATGATCGGCCGCGAGTTTCTCCCCGATGCAAAGAGCGGTCAACAGGCCTTTGCCTGAGTGTGAATTCTGCTCGTGCCGGTGCGGTGTACGGCTATGCCAACATGGGCGGCTGGACAGGTGGGCAAGCCGAATACGTAATGATCCCCTACGCCGATTTCAATGTGTTGAAGTTTCCCGATAAAGCTCAAGCCATGGAAAGAATTCGAGACCTGACGTGCCTTTCAGACATACTGCCGACTGGCTATCACGGAGCTCTGAGTGCAGGTGTCACTACAGGTTCCACGGTTTATGTTGCTGGCGCGGGCCCGGTGGGTCTCGCATGCGCAGCCGCCTGCCACCTGCTCGGTGCAGCCTGCGTCATTGTTGGTGATCTGGTTTCAGAACGCTTAGCTCAAGCCAAAAGCTTTGGCTGCGAGATCGTTGACATTTCCGAGAGTGCTACTGTTGCCGAGCAAATCGAACAGATTCTGGGTGTACCAGAAGTAGATTGCGGAGTCGACTGCGTCGGCTTTGAAGCACGAGGCCAAGGTCCAGACTGTGACAGAGAGGCTCCCGCAACGGTAGTGAATTCACTGATGACGGTCACGCGGGCCGGTGGCGCGCTGGGCATTCTGGGAGTCTACACGGCTAGTGATCCAGGAGGAGTCGACGAGGCTGCTAAAGTCGGCAGCCTGAGTGTCCGCGTCGGCTTGAGTTGGGCGAAATCTCATCTTGAAGTACAACCGCCAACTAATGATGGCAATTCTGTATGGCAAAATTGAGATCGCCAAGGCTGTTAACGTTACTATCATCACATTAGACGAAGCAGCGCAGGCGTACAAGGACTTTGACGATGGAGCTGCAAAGAAATTTGTTATCGATCCGCACCAGAGCATTTCGCAGAATTGAAATTATAAGGGGTTTTGTAGAAATTGCTGGTGTGCCGCTTTTTCAATGCAAATATTTTCACCATTTGGCAAACGGATGATTATGAATCTCCCTATTGCCCCCTCTTCAAAATAAATACTCGTTTCATTCCCTCCTCAAACGAGAGAACAAAGAGCAATTAAGGAATAGCATGTGAGCAGCTAAATAAGGGCTGGAGCAATGGTTCTCTGTTCCTCTCTGTATTTTCCCTGTTACCCCTCCTGTTATTTCCCTGCTCGTTCCCTGTTACGATTTCAGGCCGAAAGCCGTTTGCCCCAGTGTCTTTGCGGGGTAAACCGCAATCCAGCTCACTCGATCAGCCAAAATTCCCTGTAATTTTCCCTGTTAACGGGAATTTTGCCGCAGAGACGGGTTCGCATCTGACTGCGTCCTCCGCCAGATTTATTTACATAGCGGATCGTGGTGAATTGCAGAGCGAGCGCTGGATTGCGCGAACGAAGCAAGAGGGCGCAGCAGCGCAGCGTTGCGGAGCCCTTGAAAAGAAGCCCCGCCTCGAAAGCGGACATACCTCAACGGGTATCGGGGGTTCGAATCTCACTCTCTCCGCCAGACAGTCTGCCGATCAGAGAATTGTTCTCTGATTTCCCGCAACAGGGCCCGATTCCTGGCTTTTCCCGATTTAAGTGGGAACGAACTGGGCATTGGCGCGTCCGAATAGGCTTAAAATCTGGCTGTTTTCTCTACTGGCCGAGTGAGTCGTTCCTTTTCGCGGAAGCCCCAAAATCAATACGCTGTTGTGATTCGCGCCGAAAAATAAACGGCTTCTTCTTTACTTTCTAAATTGACGGCGACAATAAGGCTGCCGGTCGGTAGATACCAATCGCATCTGTAGAAATATGTTCGTATGTCTGGACCGATCCAAGTGTATTAAGCAATTGACCAATCAGCATTGCAAGGCCGATTGGTAGCGCCATAAAGAGGTGAACAGCGCCGAGCGGGCGGTAATTCTGCCTGGCATTTCGTATGGCCTCAAACACCACATTCGCAATGTCCGTTGCTTGTCCAGGCGCTTTAATATCGAACCTGACATTCTCTTTATTTGAAACTCTAGTGATTGCCCTGAATCTGGGCAGCGTTTCCCTGGGAGTCTGTGCAAATGCGGGCTCTACGTCTTCAGTAACGGAAACGAGCACCGCTAGATCTTGTGCTGCAATGTCTCGTTCTGTGGTCTTATAAACAAAACCTGCATCCTCCCGAATTGCCTCCAGACTCCAAAGCTGTTCGGGACGTCCCGAGGTATATTGGCTCCATGCAATCTTCTGCCCCGTCTGTGCCAAGAAAGCCACACCCAGCGCTGTTGCCGCCGGAATGGCAGCGAGGCCGCTTGCCACTACAGGACGGCCGCCTCCGAGTGTTCGGATGTGAGTTGCGACTTCACGTAAAGCAGGAAGAAGAACATCCTGCCAAGTTGCCGCATCGGTTTCGCGTCCGTTGAACCGCTTGAACCAATCGAGCATCAAGGCAATTCCCGATTGAAAGGCAGGCTTAGCCCGCGTATGTAGAGACAACCGCAGCGGGAGAGATGGTTCTAGATGCTTATCGATGGCATCGAGCCTGCGCCGCAATACGCGTGTCGCGACAGAGGCGGCTTCCGCCGCTGAAATCGGATTGCCGCCGACTTTTGGCAAATTCCAGTCTTGCAGATTATCTGCTGATAGCTGCTGGTCTACAGCTTCAGCCGCTGCTTTGTAGTTAATACCACCGGCACACACCGGCACTAGGAAAAAACCGTCATTGACGGCAGTCCGCTTCAGGATGCCAGGCACTTCGATTTTCCGAATAATGTCGGACTCTTTGACATCCGGTGTGATCCAGAGGAGCGCGCTTGCCGTCAACCTATCTTCTAGAATGCGGCGAAGCTCGTCAGCAGTAGGGGTTTCCGCTAGATCCTTTTGATCCTGCCAAGTAGGAATTCCGTGATCGTGTTGCGCAGAAACCAGCAACGCAGCTTCATTTGCACGGCTCCGCCGGTAACTGATGAAACTTTTTCCGGTTACATCCGTCATTATGTTTCTGCCTGGAATGGTGGCGTGGGAGGATGATTCTCGACGACTTCCTTAGCCAACTCGAACGTAATAGGCTTTGAAGGATAGGCAGCAAGAAGCAAACCCGGAAGCAATCGCTGCGCCAGATCCGAATAGCTATATCCGTACTTGCGCCCATCCTTTGCTCCCGTGGCAGTTACCAGACTGTGAATTTGCTGAGGGGTAAAACCTAACTCCTCTAGCACCGGCTGCAGAAACGCCTGACGCTGCTGTTCATTGGGGCGCATAAAGGTGAATGTCACCGCGGCCCGGCGGCGAATCGCCGGATCGAGCGCATCCACTCGATTCGTACACATGATTACCATCGCCGGAAGGTTTCCCACCGCCAAATCATCCACGCCACGAATCAAGGCATTTACTCCAGCACGGTCTTCATGATGCATTTGGGCCAGTTCCCGAGATTGCGCCAAGGCGTCGGCTTCATCAATCAAAAGCACAACCCCGGACGAATGCCTGGCCCCTCGTCCTGATGCCTTCTTGGCTGCCTGCTTAACTTCGCCGAATGCTTTTGATAACAACATTGTCATTTCGCCGACTGCACCAGTCCCGCGAGCGTTCAGACTCAATGCAAAGAGTACCAGGCGCATGTTCGCTTCTCGGGCAACCGCATCGCCGAAGGTCTCAGCCAAAGCAGTTTTGCCTGTTCCGACGTCGCCAGCAAAAATGAATAGGGGAGGGCGGTCACGAAAAAAATCAACGAGACGAGTTTTTCTCCGATGGTGTTTGCTGCTCCATGCGGTCAGACTCTCCGGATCAAAAAGCAGCCTAGCTTCCTTAAGAAGCCGCTCCTTCATGTGGTCAAGCCCGACCAAGGCGGCATATCTTCTTGCCGCTGTAGGATCTGGAAATTCTCGCACCTCTTCAAAAATCTCGATGTTTTCTTGATTCATGACGCAGGCTGAAACGTTCGACGGCTTAAACCACGTCCTCCGGAGAAGTAGTTACGATCCGTTGTCCAATACCCTGCCCCGTCTTGCGGTGGCTCGCCATTAGCGCGTTGAACCGGCAGATTGGCTTTGAAGTTCTCCCGCTGCGTTGACGAAAGTTGAAAAAATCGCGAATTTTGAGTCAGGTAGTTGAAGAATGTTGCGCCTCTGATGTCCACGTATGCCGCCACATTGCCTGGACGCTCATCGGTCGTAAGAACGCCATTTTCATCAACTTTGTAGCGCCAGCTCACAACCCGCTTGTTGTCCTTTTTGAACCCGAACTCGTACTCCTCTATGTAACCCGCATTGAGATATTGCGCCAGTTCTTCTGCATAATCGCGGATGTCCTGTTCGGAAGGCAATCCATAATATGAGGCGCAGAGGTGCATGTCGGTGGCAACTTTGGCCCCTAATTTGCGCGCGTGAATGATTGAAAAGGTCTCTGTTCGTGTATAGCTGTAAGACATTGATGTTAGCCTCGGAATGACGGTCCTAAGACATCCTGCCAGCATTCAATCGCCCGGCCACGCGTTGTCGCAAAACGCGCTTCCGAAATTGCTTCTAACGCATTCTGGGCCGCATTGACAATTTTCTGACGCTGGCTTTCGTTGTAAATTGCAGCAACATTGTTGTTTTCGTTGACCGGATCAAAAACCTCGATCGGTTTGCCGGTCGATTTTGCCAACTTCGAAGCGGGATAATAGTCAGTGAAATAGACTCTCGTCTTGAGCCGTGATTTCACGATGTACGCAAGCACCTTTTCCAGCGCCACGGTGTAATCCGACATATCGACGCCATCATCAGCAAGGTGCGAGACAATCATTTCAGCCATAAAGGATTTGAACTTGAAACCGTCGTCATTGAGTTTCTGTATCCGAATCCACCATTTCACCAGGCGAACCATCTGCGCGAAGTGATCCTTCTGGCGGGCCTTGCGTTTGCGAATGAATGCCAGATGCAGGGGAATGCTGGTTAGTACCGGCTTGCCGCCATCGAAAGCAAAGAGATATCCACGCCCATCGGGATCATCTTTGTATTGGACCGGCACAACATCGACGCTCAACCCGCTTACCGCATATGTAATACAGACCGAGTGCTTATTAACCTTGATCTGGTCCGCCTTCATCTGGGGATACGCCTCTCGCAGACGGGCAGCCAACCAATTGAGCAGATCGGGCTCTGCGCTCGGCGTCTTTTCCGCTTTCACATAGAACGCGACATCAATGTCGTTTAGCGTCTTCAGAGCTGTGCCTTTGGCGAGGCTTCCGGAGAGCATAGTCTTAATCAAGCCGTATTCAGGATGATCAGCCGCATATTTGTCGAGCTTGTCGCGGAGCCGGCGTACCTGCTCCCGATAGTCTTCAGCGTCCTCTCGCTTGAGATTCACGCAATCATCAGCAAACGCCGCGATATCAGCGTGGCTGATCGGCGCAGATGAAAAAGGGGTCTCGGCAGCCGCCTGTGCTCCAAGCATATCCATTGATCCTTTCTTACGATTGGGGCCCCACGCTCTCTTGTCGAGGTCTATACTCCCCATAGAAAGCGCTTGATCGTACTCTGGATGCAGTTTACAATAAATACTAACAATGCGCAAATGTAAACCGAGAGCTTCTTCATGATCGCGGATCGCATCAAGCTTGCTCGTCGGAAAGCTGGTTTGTCGTTGCGCGGCCTTTCCGAAGCCATGGAAGGCAGAGTCACCGCCCAGGCCATCGGCAAATACGAGCGGGGCGAGGACATCCCAAGCTCAGGTGTATTGATTGCTCTCGCCAGAGCCCTTAAGGTCTCAGTCGCTTATCTCCTCGACACGCAAAGCGTGGAATTGTCTGGCGTGGAATTTCGGACCAAGGCAAGCACGAGTGCGCGTGAGCGGGCGCATGTCGAAACGGAAGTGCTGGAGTGGATAGAACGCTATCTGCAAGTCGAACAGATGCTGGAGCTTGACAGCGCTGAGTGGCAATGCCCCGTCGCGATGCGCTGCATACTCAATCGTGTTGAAGAAGCTGAACAACTGGCAGATGACGTGCGAAGCCACTGGAAATTGGGAATTGATCCCATTCCCAATATGACAGAGCTTTTAGAAGAGAAGGGGCTTAAGGTTCTTACGGTCTCGCTTCCCAACCGCGTGTCCGGATTCACGTGTCTTGTGAAACGCCCCAATGCTTCGGATCTGCCTGTCATTGTTGTTAATGATCAATTCTCGCTGGAGCGCCGCCGTCTTACGTTGGCCCATGAGCTCGCCCACCGGATAATCGATGCTCAAATGCTTTCCACCAAGGAAGGGGAAAAGGCCGCTACGGTGTTTGGCGGGGCATTTCTCATGCCAAGGGAGCACCTCTTGCGCGAAGTTGGCAAGCACCGCCACTCTCTCGGCTACAGGGAGTTGATCGATCTCAAGCGGCTTTACCGTGTCAGCGCCGCTGCCCTGCTCATGCGCCTGCGCCAAATTAATGTCATCGACGACGCGACGCTTGTATATGCTTTTCAGACGGTCGCGCGCCGCTGGCGCACGCAGGAGCCCGAGGAGCTTGAACTGCCGGAGGAGCGGGGCAAGCGCGAACGTGCGCTCCGGTTCAATCGGCTATGCTACCGCACGCTGGCCGAGGGAATGATTTCACTGGACAAAGCTGCGGAGCTTTTGCGGCAGCCGCTGCCCGAAGTCGAGCGAGGATTGAAAGGCCCGCAAAACGCGCATGCGGATCGTCGTCAGTGACAGCAGCTGCATCATCGACCTCAGGAAAGCATCCCTTCTGGATGTCTTTCTGAAGCTTCCGTACGAAATCCTCATTCCAAACACGCTGTTCGAGGAAGAGCTGTTGAAATTCACGGAGGTGCAAAAGCGCGCACTGATTAAAGGGGGACTGAAGGTTATTGATCTTCCCGGTGAGCGCGTCCTAAGAGCGCAGCAGGTGATTCGCACTGCCCCTCGGCTGTCCGTGAACGACGGATTTGCGTTTGCCCTGGCAGAAAGCTATCCGGGTTGTATTCTGCTCACAGGAGACGGTTACCTGAGGGATTTGGCAACCACACACAAGATTGAAGTTCACGGTCTTTTATGGGTGGTGGATGAAATTCATCAGCACAAGCTCCGTGCTGCGGATATTTTGTGTGCCGCCTTGCGGCTCTTAGCGAATGATCCAGCGGTCAGGCTACCGCAGCGGGAATTGGCCGCCTTAATCAAGAGATTTGAAAATCTATAGTGTTGCAAGCCATTTTGACTTGAGTGAGTAGTTCCCATCGTATTGAGTATTACCCAAATCCTCTTACATTCCATTTCCAAGTGAACAAGAGCAATAGCCCCCAATCTTTCCAGGTGTTCTAGTTCTGGAACGCGACGGTAAATCCAAAGCGCTTTCGCTGCTCGGCCTGGTGCCTAAAACCCGCCGTGCTGCAGATTGTCTGCGCAGTATCCCGCTAAAAGGCAAGCAGCTGAGCCACCATCTGATTTGAACCCCGCAGAATCATTCCTTCCTGCCATTCGGTCTCCAGTAATCTCGCCATCCGGGGTTCCCAGACAGATCTACGCCTCCGTGCGAAGATTGAGAGACGGATGCCTCTTCTGCAAAACCGCGATTAGATGCTCTTTACTGATATGTGTATAGCGCTGGGTCGTCGCAATCGATGCATGTCCCAGGAATTCCTGCACCACTCGAATATCGACACCGTTTTGGAGAAGCAATGTAGCGACGGTGTGTCGCAACATGTGCGGCGTTACGTGTCGCTCGATTCCGGCCTCACGGCGCAATTGAGCGACGACGTTCGCGATCCCCTGAGTGGATAGGCGTTTCCGGGATGAATTGAGGAACAGCGCAGAACTTTCCGTTTCAATCTGTTTCCTGGCTCGAAGATGGTCTTTTTGGATTTGTAGGCTCTTCTCATCGACCGCGAAGGCCAGACGCGCCCGTCCGCCTTTACCCTTTATTTTGAACATACCCTCGCTTTCAAAAAAATCGTCGAGGTTGAGAGTAGACGCCTCTCCCACTCTCATACCTGTCGCAAAAAGAATGTCTATCAGTGCTAAGTTTCGGGTAAAGCGGTATCGTCCAAATACCAACCGCTCTTGAGTTGACGTTTGCCCGTTTTGCAGATCGATTGGCTTGTTCTGGGCTGCTCTCGACAAAAGAGCCCGCATTTCGCGTTCCGTTAGGGACCGAGGAAGCTGTTCTATCCGACCAATGCTCAGTTTTACTCGCCAGAAAGGTGATTCAGTTAATAGCCCTTTGCGAACCCAGTAGCCGCAAAACACCTTAAGAACAACAATTTTTCTGCGAATCGAAGCGGGCGAATAGCGGTTTTGACGAAGGTCAGCTGCGAAGCGCTCGATTGTGGTACCGGCGAGGCTCTCAACTTCGTTCTCCCCTCCGGCAAATGCCTGGAACTGCAGGAGGTCAGACTCGTACGCCGCCTTTGTCTTCGCACTGCGGTCGTGAGTCGAGAAATAGCCACTCAGAAAATCAGTGCAAGCATGATTTAGCTGCATTCAGTAGCACGGCCCGGCTTGCAGACTTGCGGCACATCTTAGGGCACATTCCTTTTCAATGAAAGTTGGACATTAGACTTCTTTAATCACATTAAACCGCAAGCGATCCAGAAAAGAGTGTTACTCACGACTAGGGACGATCGTGTCGCGACGGTTGGAGTAACACGTGACCCTACCAAAATGATTTAGGAATCAGCAAGAGATGTGCTTAGGACTTTACGTGAGCATGTTCGGCATGAGGCGAGACTTTAAATATTGCACTTCATAAAAGTTGCCGCTGTCTCACAAGATGAATCAAGAGTGACAACATCGCCATGGCTGCTCGGCGATTTCCACCTGCTCAGCTTCTGTTGATTCAGCTGCTCCGGATAACTGAGAATTATAATGCAAGACTCTCCTAAGCAATTTCATTATCGCGGTGTAGCAATTGTCGCGGATTTATTTGATAACAAAGAGGATACCCCTTTACATCTGCGCCATGATCTTGAGATGACCCATGAGGAGACACGCGAAGCGGTATTGACTGCGGTTCGAGAACTCGGCCTAAAAGCTTATCTTTACGAAACTCCCAGAGCGCTTGCCACTTATGCGGCAAATCATACGAATGATGTCGTTTTGTCATTATTCGGAGGGAAACATTCCCGAAACCGTCTGGCACTCATTCCCGCTATCTGTGAAGCATTTGGACTTGCATATGTTGGTGCTGATGCATATAGCAGCATCATTTGCCAAGACAAGGAGGTGGCAAAAGCAATCGCACGCGACGCAGGCCTTGACGTAGCGTCGCATCGAATCATACGGCATGCATCGGATTCAGGGTCAATGGATTTGCCCATGCCATATGTCGTCAAACCGCTTTGGGAGGGCAGCTCAATCGGGATTGGACCGGACAATCTGGTTCGGACATCTAGCCAGGGCAAAGCCGTGATCCAACGTGTTCTCGATACGTTTCATCAACCAGTGCTTGTTGAAGCCTTTATTCCTGGCAGGGAGGTCAGCTGGTGCTTTCTCAATGGAGGCGGGACGGACCTCGTTCGATCTTTTACAGAAATAGTGTGGAATGATGAACCAATGCATTTTGATGATCACCTGTACGATGCTGAACACAAATCTGATGATGAAAAGCGGGCATTCCGTAACATCATGAAGGAACTTGAAGGTGGTGATGCGGAGGCAATGGAGCGTATGCTTAAGCTCATAGGCGGCCTTAATTATGGGCGAATTGACGGGAAGCTTAAGGAAGGCAAGTTCACTTTCATTGAGATTACACCGGATCCTTGGCTAGACCCTTCCGGAGTTTTTAGCTCCCGATTCGGGCTTCCTTTCCAGGAAGTTATTGCGCGTTTGCTTCTCTCAGCAAGAAAATTCCCTCAAGATCAATAACCCAGTGACTAAGATATTCCGGATGATAGGCAAATTTCATCAGGTACTCGAATTCTGGAATCAATACCGCAGGGATATCAAAGCGTGTCTTCCAGTAGCTCTCATCAGCGCTGCCATCAAAACCAAGATTAAGGGCTATTTGCTTAAAATAGTCCGCCCTAGTCAGATTTCCCAATTCAGTAAAAAGCGTCCATGCATTGAAACAGGCGGGCCAAAAAACCCCTCGGTGGCCAAAAGTAGGCGCAGCAAGAATGTGTTCAATGATGTCAGCGCATTGCGTAGCTCGAATATAATCTTTTAACATCCAATAGCAAATCAAACGATTTGTTTGAATGACCAGCCGTGAATACTGATCCTTTGCAGTAAACAATGCTGCATTCAGCATCTCTATACACCATTTTAGATCAGGTGAGGATGAAAGTAGAGAAACCACAACCGCATTGTTAAGGATTGTCTGTCTATCCCGAACATGAAGCGAGAGCTCAGCTTCGGCCTCGGCGACCAGAGCTCGCGCGGCTGCATTGCGACCCTCAAATGCAAGAAAAATAGCTGCAGCCAGTTGAGAATAGGCAGCAGATTTGTTTAAACCATGCTTGCGGAACTGCGCCACGCTGGCGAGAACGTCTGCTGTTGAGGTTGGAAACTCCTGAAAAATTTCTGCATACCGCAACAGAAATCCAAACAAAGCTGATTTCGCAAAAGTCTTATCAGAGCGTAGCCGGGAATATAATACTCGAGCTTCCGCATTTCGTCCCAATCCAGCAAGATTGACCATTTCAATGAGCCCAGCCGCAAGAGCAATATTTGAATATGGATCAGCTGAATTCACGAGAAGGCTGCGAGAAAGGCTCAAAGCTTCTTCAGCTCGTCCGGCTTCGCCATAGCAACAGGCAAGCAGCGCGATGTGGTATGCATTCGGATTGGGAAGATTTTCCAGAAGCGCAATAGCGGCTGGAAAGTCATTCACTTCATAAGCTGCGCCTGAAGCCCAGTCGATGAGTTCGCGACGTTCCATTTCCGTAAGATCGGAGCGTCCCAATACTGTCTCGGTGACAATGCTTACATACAATGCTTGGTCATAGGTTTGTCGGATAGTTGAATCCAGCATCTTGATCAGATTACGTAAAGCAAAAATGTCTCCAGTACGCGCACAAAGTGCAATCCCCTGCCGTAATGCTTGATGAAGAGGAGCTCCTACGGGTGAAGTGCCATCTATGCAGCTGAGGTAGAACTCGCGCAGACTTACCTCGGCTTTCCTGAGCATTGCTCGTATGGCTGTTGAAGTTGCAATCGCCTCAAGCAGATCCTCGTCCGACAAAGAAAGCTGGTCACCTGAAATTCTTATGTATCTTTCTTCATTGGCAAGGCCTGTAAGCTCATTTTCTATTACCAGACGGCTGGAGATGGCATCAATACTCTGTATCACCGCACATAGTACATCCTGTCTTATCGCTTCCTCGTGAACGGCCACCACTGCGAGCACGAGCTTACGCCGATCTGAAAGAGTTTCCAGATTGTGCCGATGCGCGTCAAGCAGGAGCGGTGGTGAGACCGGAGCAGTTCTTCCCACCATAATATTTATATTGAGGGCTTTAATAATGCGCAGATTTCCATCCCATTGCAGCTCCATTTGCGCTTCAATAGTTCGGTCTATGAGGGCATATTTTCGGAGAAGAAACCTGAAATCATCCATATTGAGCTTGTGAAGCTCATACGTTTTTAAAGAACTTTTATCCAATACAGTTTCATGAATGATCTTTTCGTGATCAACCGAAAACCGGCTTTGAGGGTTTGTGTATTCGAAAATAACAAATGACTGCCAAGTATCGTCACCCAAAGTGAGGAAAAAATTAAGGCTCTCTGGATCGATATTCTGCGATTCACGTACTATAAATAGGGTAGGACGGTATCCAGCAAGCCTTCTTACATAATCCTCCGCAATCTGCGCGGCAAACGGGCTATCTTCTTGAAGAATCGATTCTGGTTTATAGCGCCCGATCTTAAATAAATTCTCAATCAACTCAACGGAAAACCTCAGCAACTTGCCCCGCGTAACTGCCTCTTTCAGATTCTCATAAATGTGTTTTCGATCGACTGCCCGGTATAATTTCTCACGCAAGAACTTAGCGAATGATTTATATTCGCGGCGTCCCTGTTCACATCTGGCATTTGGATCCGCAGCTCGTTGCACGAAAAACCAAGCGTAAATACGATCGGATCGGCTACGAGAGCGAACTCCCGGATCGACAATCACGCATGTAGGGCCGTCTGCTTTGACCGTCTCAATGAGTCGGTTTGTTAAGCTGCTTTTTCCATATCCCGCCGGCGCCAAGAGAAATGTAACTGTGGACATTTGTGCGTCGGGTGAAATCCGACTGCGGAGCATTTCCAATTCGTCACTTCTGTTGACGAATTCAATTTTCTCCGCCTTACTCACCATAATTCTCAGTTATCAAAAGTTAAATTTGCAAACCCCTTCCGCTGAATACAACAGCAGATATTGAGCGGAGGCGAACGAGAACGACATGTCACCTGATGGCAAGCGAAATTGTACAGCATGTGTGCAAGGAAGAGGAGCTTATGTACACGGCGTTACAATCCAGACCTTCCGCACAAGACAAATGTTGCTTGAGTTAGGCCACGCTCTCGAATCCTTGGCAGTGAAGGCCCAACACCATGTGGTCGGTCCGCAGGCAGACTGGGAGTTGTTTGCAGATGCGATTATTTCGGGGAGGAGAAATGTTGGTGTTTGTACTGCCAGCCGGCTTGCGAAAGAAATAGCTGCTTCCATCAATGAGAATTGCGATTCGGAAGCATTATGGCGGTACTGTGCCGCCAAAATTTTTCGGACGACCGAGGCCACTACGTCCGATCTTGGAATGCGATGGCATCTAATTTGCCAATCTTCTGAGCTTCAGGAACTATACCAGTATGTAACTTTACAGGTATTTCAAGAGCCATTAGTCGCGATAAGAAATAAAAGGGGCATTGAGGTCTTTCTCAATATATGTCCGCACCGTCAAACCCAGCTACTGACTGGAAGCGGGCGGCTGCGACAGGCAGGAATTCGCTGCCAATATCACTTGTGGGCATTTTCCTGCGAAGGAAATTGCCTGAATATTCCGGGATCAAGTCGTTTGGAATTCGGATCTGAACTGCCAATATCAGAATATCATCTCCAGCAACTGCCTTCTGCCGAAGTGGATGGATATATTTACGTATGGCTGGGTGAAGGAAAGTCCCCCAGCCTGCCCAGTTCGCCAGTCTCGAAGAGCATGGCCAGACGACCGGCGGCCCTGCGCATTGCAAGACTTTTGGATTCAGTGCATCCGAGTTTTCCGGATGTCAGGAACCCGGAGCTCCCCGATGACGTGCGGTTTTTGATTCGTCTTGGCTGGCTTAAAGCAGCCCTCGAACGGAAAGCTGCAGCTATTTTGCCCTCTCACAGGATGCCGATCTGGCAGTTGCTGGAACGCATGCGAGAGTTGCATCCTGCAGAGAGCAATGCTATTAGCCTTTATCTTCTGGAATTGCGGCAAGGCTTTTTCGATTGCGGCTCTTTGCCAGAAGGATGGGCAGAGTTCAGGGAAAAACTATTGCTACTTAGGCCGGAAGCACCAGCCCGTAGCACCAGGCCTATTTCTGAAGCGGCGTGCGATGAAGCAGGTCTAAAAAGTTTGCCGATTTGGACATATTGCAGCAGGGAAATGTTCCTGCTCGAGGTCGAGCATTTAATCAAGCCCACGTGGCAATTCATCTGTCACGAAAAAGAAATTCCTTCTGTCGGCGATGTGACCTATCTCGATATTGTTGGTGAACGTGTTTATGTCGGACGGCGTGCAGATGGTTCGCTTTTTGCCGGACGGATGCTTACGCGGTTCGTGGAAGAGCCCGGGATATCCTCGTTGGAGCGTTGCCTGGAACCTGTTGATCTTGAAGTTTGGAACGGTCTTATTTTTATCCGGCTCTCAGGAAAGGGACAGCCGGTACGAGAGACATGGGAGTACCCACGGCTCCTGGAGCCTTATCGTTTGTGGGAAATGGAACCCATTGAATCGGGATCGTATGATTTCGATGTAGAGGCCAATTACAAGATCTTATGGGAAAATTTTCTGGAATTGTACCACTTCCAGGCTGTTCATAAGGGCACCTGCCGGCTATTCCATGTGCGTCCCGAATCGGACTTGCTCGCTCTGCGTCAATCATTATCTCCATACTGCACAAAGGAAGAGCTCAGCTATGCCACATATTTACGTACTTCACCTCCTCATTCGGAGGAAAATGAGATCGCTTTTCGTGAACTAGCCGATACAAAAAAATATATATCTGCACCACTGCGATTTACCTTCTTCGGATCAATCGCCAAGCAGGACCAATCTCCTATCACGATGGGTCTTACAGTTTTTCCGGATCACATCCAGGCAATGTCTTTTATTCCATTGGGACCAGACAACTGCCGAATACGCATTCGCAGCTATGGCCACAAGCTCGACTTGGGCACAGACTATGGTAGAGCAATGGCAGCAGCGCGCGATATCAATGTTCGATCGTTACAAGTCAAACTGATTGAAGAGGACATCCGGCTGAATTATTTCACGGCAAGGGCCGCAACCTCCAAAGTGTACAGGGGAGTCGGCGTATTAGGCCGAATGGAGGAATCAATTCGTCAATTCCAAAAACAAGTATACCGGGCCATAAAGGATAACGCATCTGCTGCTCAGCGAAGACCGGGAACGCTCAACCATCTTCGACCGACCAACCACGAGCAGGCCGTTCCAAGACAGAATTGCAGGATCTCCTCTCCCGAGCCGGCTCGGATGTGCGAAAGGAGAATAAAGATGTTCTCTGGGCAGTTGCGCGAACTCGCAACGCCCGCCTTTGTTATCGACAATGATCAATTGTTGGAGCAGGCAACAGGTATAAAACGCCTGGCGCAAGAGGCTGGCTGCACGTTTTTATATGCCATGAAGGCCCTCAGCTTCGGAGCGGTCATCCGGACAGTTGCGCAGCAAGCCGATGGCTTATCAGCAAGTTCAATTTTCGAAGCATCACTGGGACGTGAAATTCTGGGTCCACAAAAGGAGATACATGCTGTTTCTCCAGGGTTCCGATCTGAAGAAATTGGGATGATTACAGAAATTTGCAACGTGCTGGTCCTCAACTCGTTGTCCCAGTGGCATCGGTTTAGAAATCTTGCCAATGCTTGCTCTTTCGGGTTGCGGATTAACCCTGGATTGTCAATTGTCAAGGATAGGCGATACGACCCGTGCCGAAAAGATTCAAAGCTAGGCGTCCCCATTGATTTACTCGCCGATGCTCTCGAGGGGAGGAGCGCCGAGTTTGACAACCTTGAAGGATTCCATATCCATACAGCCTGCGATCTCGACGACTTCGACTATCTCTTCAACACTGTTTCACGAATCGAATGCCGTCTCTTGATGGGCCGGCACCGGTTGCGCTGGATCAACCTTGGTGGGGGGTATCTTTTTGATGGTGCGAAAAGGGTGCACTGCCTTTTCGAAACAATTCATCGCCTGCGTTCCCATTATGGTCTGACCGTATACATAGAACCAGGCGCTGCCGTGGTACGGCAAGCGGGATTCCTTGTTGCGAGCGTAGTTGATCTTTTCACGTGTGGCCAAGGCGAGGTTGCGGTGCTTGACACATCCATTAATCATGCACCGGAAACATTCGAATATCAGTTCGCGCCGCCGGTCTCCAGCGCCTCGACAATGGGTCAATATGAATATTTACTTGCAGGCGCCACATGTCTCGCGGGCGATCTTTTTGGCACTTACAGGTTCGATGAGAGGCTCGAAATCGGCTCAAAGATTGTGTTTACGGATATGGGAGCATACACCTTGGTGAAGGCGAATATGTTTAATGGGTTCAAACTGCCTGCAATTTACACCTTCTCCAGCTCTACTGGTTTTGAGTTGCGAAAAGATTGCAAATATGAGGATTTTTTGCTGGCAAATGGAGAAACGCCGCATGCTACTTTATGAAAAGCATTTTGAAGCGTCATTTGCCTGGACAAACGGTCTCTTCGCAAGTATCCGGGAATCCGCAGAAACACATCTTTTGCCTGGCGAGGTGCCGGTCCGCTTCGCTGTTACAGCAACACCAGGCGTGATTTCCTGCGAAATGGATGTGCTCACGGAATGCGATCAGCCGGACGTTGGCCGTATATTCGAGTTTTATAAAAGAAAAATTACACGGGAAGAACAGTTCACTGCAATTTTGGTCATTCCGACAGGAATCGGCGCAGAATTGGGAGGCCATGATGGCGATGGCGGGCCGGCGGCGTGCCTCCTTGCCTCTTGCTGCGACATCCTGATCACTCATCCGAATGTTGTGAATGGCTCAGATATCAATGAGCTCCCGGAAAACGGCCTGTATGTCGAAGGTTCAGTGGTTTCCCGGCTGCTCATGGGACAGATTGGCCTTCGGACCGTGCGCAGCAACCGTGTTCTGGTTGTATTGGGGTGTTCGAAAGACCCATTTTTCGTAGACGCCGCGATAAATGCAGTAAACGCCGCGAGGGCCACCTACGGCCTTTCCGTGCCGGAAATTATCTTATTAGACCGGGAATTCCAGATGGTTAGCGCATACGCTCCCTCCGGCAGGGCAGTGGGACGTATTAATGGAATTGAGGATCTATTAGATGTACTTCGAACAAACCGATCGAAATATGATGCAGTGGCAATTGCTTCCGCCGTAAAAGTCAATGATCAATTGCGCGCCGACTATTATTCTAGCGATAAAAAAATCATCAATCCCTGGGGTGGCGTAGAAGCAATGCTCACACATTCCATCTCATTGCTTCATGACATACCTACCGCCCATGCTCCCATGTGTGATTTTCGAGAACATGCAATTGCGGATTCCGGTGTTGTCGATCCGAGGATCGCCGCTGAAGTCATCTCATTTACTTTTCTGCAATCGGTATTGAAAGGGCTGCAGCGGAGTCCAGGCATCATCGCAAACCCCGATGCAATGTATTTTCCCGGCGTGATCACAGCTGCTGATTGCTCATGTCTGGTTATACCGGATGGTTGCATAGGCTTGCCCACACTTGCTGCATTACTGCAGGGCATTCCAGTGATCGCAGTACGCGAAAACCGGAATCTTATGCGCAATGATTTGGCTGCTTTGCCTTGGTCCGCAGGACAGCTCACCATGGTTGAGAACTATTGGGAAGCCGCCGGTGTATTGAACTGTCTCAGGGCGGGGCTCGCTCCGGAGTCAGTACGCCGTCCCCTGCTGAAAGCTGCTGTAAAAGCAAGCAGAGCGCGTGCATTGGCCTTTTAAGGCGAACCGCTGCCGCGCAGGCTTTATTTCAACCACAACGGATGGTCGGCGAATCGAAAAAAATTGTACAACGCTCTCGGAGAAAAATAGTTTGAAAAGTTCGTGCGATTAATGAAGTTCTCTGATAAGGCAATGGAAACCTCTTCATTCCGCACCGCATGCCACCATCCGCCGGGAGTAACTAACACCTCTCCAGCATTTTGGATATATACGATAGGCTTTGCCCTGCGGAATAATGGAAATTGCTCAAAATCCGGCGAAAACGCGTTAACTTTACCGCGATACATCCAACGTGCCTCCCCCGGCTGAAAAAATATCCAGCGTTTCTTGCCTGACAGTAAGGCATTCCAAGCACTGGTATTTAAAAAATCAACATGCAGATGGGAGGCAGTGTTAGGCGGGCCAATGAAGATCCAGCGCCATATGGGGCGAATAAGCGCCGGCAGCCGCTCCGTCCACGAATAAAGGTATTCAGGCACACAATAATCTTGTTTTAGCGATGGGCAATCAAACTCAAAACGCCAATCTTTCAGGTAATAGTTTGTGCATGGCCCACCTTTTTCCAGATCAGAAATATATTCACTGAGTGGCACTGTACGCACACTGTCATAGTTCTCAGAATTGCGCACGGTTACTTTAAGGTCGCCATAATATGTGCAAAAGAAATCTTTTGTCCAAAGACGTGCTGCATCCCATCGCGATAAAAGCCCTTCAATGGCCACAGGACGGCGCAAGGGGACTTGCTTCAGTAATTGATTCATTCTATGGGCGTTAATCCGGTCAATCATAGGTGCTTACAAGAACAGAGAGTTCATATTATTCAAAACATAAGAGCACATATCCTCGTAAGGCTTAATCTTACATCAAGGGCATTATTAATTAAATTTATAAGCAGCATAAGGATACTATCGGCACACTCCATAATCCGGGTTTTTTTAGATTGTCTATCAGCCAACCGCCCCGAGACAATACGAAGAGTACCGTTATTCCGTAAATTACGCTGACGATATATTTAGAATCCATTCTGGGATGCGAAACGTGCCTACGATTCAGTTCGGCCTATCACAGCGATCCATTTTCTGTTTGCGGGAAAGACAGTGGAAGCATGGGGAGGCCGCTTTAAAGGCACGCAGATTGATGGCTCGCAATGGCAGCCGTACCAGGCAGTCACCATGGCGGCTACACCGCCTTTCCCGGAGTTCGTCTCCGGTCACAGCAATTCAGCGCTGCAGGGGCAGAAGTCCTGAAGCTGTTCACGGGAAAAGATGATTTCGGCGACTCGTACCACCTTTGAGGTGCGCGGTCCAAGATTGAGCCTGGCCTGACTCCTCGCTCCAGGCGAACGCTTTCGTGGACCACTTTCACCGACGCCGCCGTGCAGGCCGGGATGCGCGGCGTTACTGTGGAATTCATTTTGCCGATGCCGATAAAGCAGGCCGCGAACTTGGAAACGCCAAGGTGGAAGCAGATTCCTGTTCTTCAGCGCATTTTCCCTGTTATCCCTCCTGTTATTTCCCTGCTCGTTCCCTGTTACGATTTCATGCCGAAAGCCATTTACGCCAGCGTTTATGCGGAGATGCACTCAACCCCCCCGTTTGACAGCCCAAATTCCCTGTAAATTTCCCTGTTAACGGGAATTTGCCCAGAGACGGGTTAGCAGCAGACTGCGTCCTCCGCCAGAAAGTTTCCTTTTGACTCATCGCTTTACCGGCAAACCATTCTTGCTGCTTTTCAGAAAATCAGATTGTAAGTCGTTTATTTTCTACTGGTCAGAAAGAGTTCGAAAGCTCAATTTGAGTTGTGGGTACCTCAATTAACAATTTACTGTAAGGCGTGCCAGCGGATGGCTCATAGCCCCATGGAATCTCTTGCCGTCCAAGATCATTGCTTCCTTTAAGCTATCTGTTCGACTGTCGTCTCGGCTTCGTCCCTATCCTCATTTTCTCGACCAGGCATATTCGCGCTCTTTCTGAGGGGCAGGAGGTGTGCGTGCCTGGGCGGAAATACAAAATTTTGGACAAACCAAAGCCCGTCGGCATTCAAACGCCGGCCCACCACAGCGCGGCCGTGCTGCTTTACGAAATCAGAGAAATCATCAGGCTCGATGATTCGCTTTTTGACGCTGGTTGTTTCCACAACCCGGTATTTGAGCCAACCGTGATTGATCCACTTTTGCACCTCGTCAACTCTGACGTGCAAAGCTTCCGCGAGGCTGTATGGTGTGAACCAATCTCGCCCTCTTTGGGAGCTTTCCCCCCAAACGGTGCAACATGGACCGAATGGAACGCGCCGAACGGAGCCAAGGTAATTATGCCGGCAGTTGCGCGAGAAAGCCGCCCAGCTTCGCCGTTGCCTTGAACTGCGGTACCGGGTCGAGCTTCTTGAACGCGCTGGTAAACGCGTTCGAGAGACTCCACATCGTCCTGGCCGCGAATTCCGGGTACTGCGGCTCGAAATACAGCCGGTGTACTTCGGGCAGCAGAGTTCTCGGCGCTTCGAGCTTGCCGTCAATGAACGCGGAATAGAAGATCAGCTTCGCCGTATCGTCAGTGATCTGCGTCTTCCGCCACAATTCAACCTGGCGCTGCAGCGGTTCAAAGTTTCTCTGGATCCTGTCAACTCCAACCCGAGAGCGTATCAATGAGATTGAAGCTTTTGGTGTGCTTGGCAAGCACCGGCGTGAAATCGCCTGAAACAATGTTTCAAATTGTGGTTCAGCTCTCACTTTTACCGTGTTGGGGCAAGCGAAGTACCTTTTATGCCCCTCGTTGACGAAGTTTTTATGCCCCTCGTTGACGAAGTTTTGACAAGACAAACGTTACCGCGCATTCCAACGATGCGGGCGATTTGTCTAAATATGTCCGAAGAAACTATTTCAGTCGCTTCGCTGTCGAGGCACGCTCTAGATAGCAACGCAGGTTAGTTACGCAAGCCGCCTGAGTAAATCACGGCGTCAACACCACAGGATGACTGCCGGAGTGTTCCGGTGCGGGTCCGCGCATGTCGGCCAATCCGAGTTCGATTCTTTCGCGAATGTCAGTAGCCAGGTTGTCGAGCCCCGGAAGGATGTCTGGTTGTGTAGCGCCGGTCAGTCTAAGCGTTCGGAGAATTGTCGTACGTGTACGTACCGGAATGGTGAGCCTTTTCATATGACAGCAACTGGGAGTACGGGTTTTGCGCATAAAATCGGCGAGCGCGCCGCGGCGATTCGTGTGCAATGTGAAACGTGAGTGTTGCGCCGCCAGACGATCGCTGATCTGGGGTGGAATAAGCGGAATTGGATAGTAGTCTCTGGGCCCCTGGCTATAGGACAGGTTTAAGTATTCGTCGATGTATCTGTCTTTTGTGGTTCGGTTCATCGGGTCAGCAATGCTTCGCCCAAGACCGCATTTCTCGCTGAGCGTTCGCGGATCGAGGACAAAGACGGCAGCCTCTGTCTCCTTCGCGGTCCTTACAGCGAAATACAGCGCAGTAAGAGCGTTTTTAGACCAATCCAAGAGGCGTGTCGGGAGGCCGTGATGCTGCATCAGAAAAATCCAGCCAAGGTGCGTCTTCGGGAGGACCTCAACGAGTCTTTGTCCTCCGCTTCTGAACCGGCTCAACATGTACCCTTCTAGCCACAGCAGAGTGTCTCGGTCCTGGTTGTACTTGTTCAGCACGGGATCGTTCGAACGTAAAAGTGTGGGTTCAAGCGGATAGTCTTTGTCAGACACCCCTCTCAGCCATGGTACGCTTTCGCCCGGATATGGCTCTTCGGAAGGATCAAGCCGGTCCCTCGCATCTCGTCGCCATTCCTCGGCTATGAGTTCGACCTCGTCAACGAAGTGCCCAACTGATCTCACTTCTTTTGTCGGGATATTAGTTTCCAGCGACGGCGCACAAGGTGCGTTGATCATCACGTCCTCCGGTCACTGAAGTGTTGATCAAAGTGCCTGCCCAGAAGCGTTCGAGCAGGCGCGTCGCCAGTGGATCATCGATGAACGCCCTCCTGTCGTGCGCGATGGCCGCGTTGTTAACAAACAAAATCTCGTTACGCATCAGGTTGATGTCGCATGAGAAGCGCTCCAATGCCTCGTCCAACATGTTGAGCGATTTGAGTGCCGCTTCAAGCCGTTCCATGTCGTGTCCGAGTCCATTTCTGACACGTTGCGGGTGGTATGAGAAATGGAGGTAGCGGGCGCCGTTCCTCTCCGCTTCGCAATAGATTGGTGCGGACTTCAAGCCTGCGTCCGTTGCGCCGGGAGCAAAAGGACTCTCCCTCGGAAAAGGCTTAGCCAATTCGTCCCTTGTTGTCGGCGGCAGTGACTTGTACGCCATCTGCGCATTGGCTACTCGCGACTGTCCGCCGAATCGCGCTGGGCGAACGCATAGCATCGAGAGCAGGTCCACGTTACGGTCAGCGATACCGCTACCATCGGTGTGAAAACCGATGGTATTGCCGCGAAGGCCGTTTCCCGAGTACCTGCCATTGGCAGTCGGATCCTGAACGGCCTCAAGAGCAAAGAGTGGTCGATGATCGCCATTCGGAGTTACCGTGACATTGCAGCCAAACTCGCAACCAAGGACGATTTGAAGCAGCCGTGCTTCGTCGGCGGAGCACTTCGCTCCGCATTTCAGAACGGCAACCCCCGTCTGCCCAAGAACGAGGTCCTGGAGGCGCCGGCCGACGTGCTTCAACGATTCCGGGCAGACGACATCGAGAGGGTTTTTCCAATGACTTGAGTATTGACTCAGGAACGACTGGAGCTGAGGATGCGCCGTCTCCGATTCGATATCGACAATCCACTCGGCAGCGCGAGCCTGCAATTGGGGGCCGTCCCAATCAAAGGCTTGGAGGTCAGAAGGACTTCGTTCTGTACGGGCAGACGACCGAGGCGCTGGAAGTGGCATAGGCGGGCCCCTTTCAAAAAGCTTCGCGGCACTTGCAGTTGCTACCCATTAGCAGTTATTTGCGCCGGTAGCTACGGAGACAGTATTAAGTACCAAATTAGACCCCATGTCAAGGGGATTGTTGACACCACATTATTATTTTGGTGGTAGCATATCGTTTAAGCATGTGGTATTGTTTCACCCGTGATGCATCCGTCAAGAGCGGTTGCCAGCGGTTCTTGCCCTGGGGGCGGGCAACTCTCAAGGGTTCCCTCGTGCATGTCAAACAAAATGCTAGAGAACAAAGGGAGGAGACTGCATCTTGAGAGATTCCACGGACCTAACCGACGTGCCTGGTAGTGAGGATTCTTCGATTCAAACCTCGTTTCGCCTTCCCCCGAAGCTGCACCACAAATTTCGCAAGAGCCTGGATAGAAGGAATCGCAAGATGACTTCCGTGATCCATGAACTCGTCGAAGACTGGGTCGATGGGCCAGCCGCTATACGCCGCGCCCGCTATGTTCTGCCCTATTTGTCCTGGCTTCCGATGACAGGCGTGGTTAAGAACTCTTCCGGCCGGGTTCTGTTTGGAAACGGTGAATTCCTGGATTTAATCGGCTCACCGACCGCCGGCGTTTTTGGGAAGCGCGCGACAGACTACATCAGGGATCGGAGATCGGGTGAACTGGTCGCGAAGCTTGACGAAAAAGTGCTGGAGCACCGACGCCCACTCTTGTGTCTGGAACAGCTGTCATTTGGAGGGAAGCCGCAGCGCCGGATGGCAATTCGGTTTCCGATACCTCCCGATAGCGATTTGGAACTCATTGGAGTCCTTGGGTTCGACCTCGAGCAAGTAGAAAGCGTCACTAAGTCTCTGGCGCCGGAGACAGGGCAGGCACTCCAGCCCTTCAAAACGAAGGTGAATACGACTCCGGAGTGCGACTTCCATTGTTTGAAAGACTTCCTACATTCCCTGCCGGCGATTGCGACAGTCAAGGACTTCGAGGGCCGGTTGCTTTGCGTGAATTCGGAATACACGAAAGTCTTGGGCAAACACAGGAGCGAGGTTGAGAACCGGTTCTCCGGAGACATATGGGACAGCTCGTTCGCTGCTGTGATCAGGGCCCACGATGACGTTGTACGGCATACCGGCAAGACCTTTGCAAGCGTGGAAAGCGTGCCCACTCTACTTGGGCCTCGCAATCGACTCAATTTCCGCTTTCCAATATTCAACACCGAAGGCAAAGCAGAGAGCACAGAGCCGCGGCTGGTGATGACGGGTACGCTGGGCTTTGACTATGAGTTACTGAGGCGTGGAGTCGACCGGCTGAAACGGTCATCTTCTCCAGCGAGTGCGCATCTGTTTTTACCCGCTGAGGAAAAAGACTCGCTCAAACAGGTGTACTCGGCTTCTTAGCACTTCGCAGCCCTCTGGTCTTCCATCATCGATTGGGGGCTAGAGATCGGATGAATTGAGGATCCTCGAGCACCGTCCGCAGAAAGCCGTCGACCCGAAGCGTAAATGAGATCGTGCTAGACGAGCAGCCGAGCGAGAAACCCGCCCAGCTTGGCGGTGGCCTTGAACTGCGGCAACGGATCGAGCTTCTTGAATGCGCTGGTGAAGGAGTTGGACAAACTCCACATCGTACGCGGCGAGAACTCTTCGTACTGCGGCTCGAAATACAGCCGATGGACCTCGGGCAGTAGGCTTCGTGGCGCCGCCAACTTGCCGTCGACGAACGCCGAGTACAAGATCAGCCTTGCGGTATCGTCGGTGATCTGCATCTTCCTCCACGTCTCAACCTGGCGCTGCAGCGGTTCGAAGTTCCGTTGGATTCTGTCCACGCCGACCGAGAGCGTGTGTCAACGAGATTGAAGCTCTTGGTGTGCTTGGCAAGCACCGGCGTGAACACGGCTGAGACAATGTTGGCAAAATTCTTACGTGTTGTTGAAAGCTGTTGAAGCATGAGGCTTTGACAGCTACGAAATCGACCGCAGTCGCTGTTCGGGACTCTACGTCGGTTCCAAATTGTATTGAGGACAAACAGTTTAGACAGGTCGCGATCAGGTAGAGCACCTGGGTTTGCACCAGGTGCTCGACTCTGGGTAGGCGGAATCTCGATCCGGGAAGCGCATTGGGGTAACACCGCCCACCCCATATTCTTTGTAACATTTTTCTTTTTCTATCCACTAGTCAGGGGGAGTTGCGCGAAGGGTTATCCGCGTGAATTACGTTTTCTCGAATGATGGAGCAGATATTTTCCATTGAGCCCTCTCGGCCGTAGCTCCTTTCCTTGTTTGCCAGGGGGCCAGGTCCAGCACTGCTCGATGGGCACTGATCTCTTTGGTGCACATGTGGCGGCGATTCGAAATGGGGTAATGCGATGAGAAATAAATTTGCCCAGCATCCTCGAACCTTTTCATCAGGCTGTCGCTTAATGCTGCTTGCTACGCTGTCAATATGTCTCGTTCTCGCCAGTGATCCGGCGGTTGGGCAATCCGCTTCGAACATCCAGGTGGACTACACGGGCGCGCTGTTCGGGTATTTCCGCAATGACGGGCCAAATCCTAAAGAGAAGCTTCACGCGGTGGAGGAATTTCTTCAAAGCCGCACGAACCGGCCGACTCTACTGCTCGGCATGGGCGACAACTTCGGTCCCGAGTTCGGCGCCGCGCTCCAGTATGACGGCCCCTGCCTCGAACAGAGCGCGGCAGATAAGAGCACGACGTCGAAAAACCCCGCGGTCACGATACCGCCGGAGCTCTACTACAAGTCCGAACGCCGGACTGCCAAATCGGCCCACTGTGACAACGTGGCAGGATTTTTGATCGACGCCGGGTATCGGGCCATTGTGCCGGGACGCGAGGACTTCCTCTATTCCGCCACATGGCTGCAAGGAATAGCGCGTAAGTTCAGAGAGGACAATAAGTCCAGAAAGGACAAGGGGGTGCTGTTGCTGGCGGGCAATCTACGCCTGGATGACAAGAAGTGCCGATTGCTTTTCGCTGACGACAATTCCAACACCTCCTGCGTGGACTCTTCAGGCGAAAAGGTTCCCGAGGCCCAAGATTGGATCACGCGCATAGACCTGACGCTTACGGACTTGAGAGTGGAAGACACAATCAAGCAAAAGACGGAGAAAGATCCTGGTAAAAGGCGTCAGATGCTGGTCAACGAGATGGAGCAATTGCGGTTGGTCGCTTCTGGTTCATCGAACAAGAACCCCAAGCAAAAACAGAGCGAGCAAACACCGCCCGATCTCACGTCTTCACTCGACTACTTTGCGAAGGAATCGGCGTACAAGATCACAAGAGAGAAAAAGGTGGACTTTGCAGACAGCAAAAAGCCTAAGCCGAAACTGGAGGATATCACCAACAGCCACTGCCTCCCGAACGAAATTCAAGGCGAGAGGCAAAAGGATCTGTGCCTCCTGGCGAAGACTCTAATTGACGAACTCGATGCCATGCCGACGAGACAGCCTGGTTTCCTTTCGGATAGTGTTCGGGCCGCTTCCGAGCGTCTCATGCTGCGAAAAATCGCGGATGAGGAAAAAGACATCGGCTATACGTTCGACGAGCGCGACGGCATGGATGGGCGCACGCTCATCATCGGCGTGATCGGGGACACTCCGATGAAAGGTGTGTCGCCAACCTATGCAACGGCCGATGATGCGAGCGTGAAGGCGTTCGACCCGCTCACTACGGCGGTCACGCTGATCCGAGCAGCCTCACTGGTGGCAAAGGAAGAAAACAAGCCCGTGCGGCGCACCATCATCATGGCGCAAATGCAGCGTTCCGATGCAGAGGAGTTCGCTACGCGGCTTCGCAGCAAGCTGCTCAAGTTACGCGAACATTTAACGTCTGGGAAACTCGCCGGAACTACCGATGCGAACGCGCTCCACGTTGAGCTGATCCTGAGCGAAGCCCAGCCGGACCGCGCTACGTCCAATGTTCAGCTGGATTATGACTCGGGTGAGCTTATTCCGGTGGTCACTCCAAGGCGAGCCTTCAATGTCACAACAGAAAACGTCGAGGACCCGATTTCGACGGTGACGCTTAGCAGTCTGGGCGGCGGCCAGCGAACTATGCTTACAGTCAACTCAACTCCACACTGGTACGTGAAACCTGGTGAGAAATCAGCCTTGGGGCTTCTGCTTGAGCGACTCAAGGCCTCAGGCATCACGGATCTGAAACATGATCCCGACCGGATTAATACTGTGGAATTCCTTTTTGAGAGGCTCGTGCAGTACGAGAAGGCGGATGTAGTGGTGCTGCCAAGCCGGGACGTTTATTTTGGCGCTCTGCCGGACGAGTACGCGCAATATGAAGCGTGCGAGGGAAAGGGCTTAAGGGACGACGAAAAGAGCTACTGCTTCACCAGGGTCGCCCTCGACCGCGTGTTCTGGAGGGGCGACTACTTCCAGCGGGTGATGATGAGCGGGCAGGATTTGAAAGCTGTTTTGAAGGCAGCGCAAAAGAAGGCCCAGTCGGAACGAGACTTGGTCGCGCAAGATATCAGCGGTCAGTGGCTTTATACATTCGGCGTGGTAACGAATGAACCAGAACAGTTGACACGGATTGAAATGAGCAGCGAACGCTTTTCGCTGCCGCAGAACAAGGCTTGCGTCGGCGACGTGAGCGCTGCCAAGAAGGAGCAGCCGTATTGCGTCAATGGGGCTACTATCTCGGACGACGGCAGCTACTGGGTAGTAACCAGTGACAGCCTTGCCCGCGACACGACGGATTATTCGCAGTTCGGCAGTCTTCCGTCGGGATATCATCAACAGTTGAGGGGTATGTTTTTCAACGGGGAATTGCAGGAGGCCCTCGTGGGCGCGGGCGAGCTTAAGCTCCACGCCGATCCGGACAATTCAAAGTCACAGCCGTACGATCCGGGCGTCCATTCGAAGTCACAGCAGTACAGGGACCTGTTCCATGTCGACATCGCCAAATGGGTTGCGGGTTTCTCGATCCGTCATCCGGTAGGCGGCAATGCTGCGGCGGCTACATTCCAGGGCGTCGCTGAATCCAAGGCCAGTCAGACCACGCAGCAAGAGCTCGATCTTGAAGCAACCACCCGTGTGTACCGGGACGTGGGTTGGAAATTCCCATTTTCCGTTGGCAATCAAACCGTGCTCGAATATGACCGCGCCGTCCAGGGCAATCTTTCGCAGAAACCCATTAACGCGAACTATTCGCTCAATAACTTCTCAACGAACCTGTTTTTCCAGAAACGAATCCCCTACTTTTGGGACGCGGGAAGGACTGCCAAGGGCAATTGGGCCAACCGCGAGCTGCCGCGCACTCTAATCGTTTTGACCCCGATCCAGTACCAGCAGCAGGTCGTCGGAAGCTTTCTGTTCCTATCGCACTCTGTCGGAAATGGCGAGCTGACGGTATCTCTACCGCGCGCTTACGGATACTCAAGCCGTATTGGCCTGCGGCATGAGATCGGCGGCGGCTCATGGTGGAAAGCGGATCGCGGCAGCTACTTCGAAGCTGGATTCCAGCTTGCGGCACAGTACAACGTTCTGCAGTCGGTCACACTCTTTACTGGAGCGGCCAGTCTGACCTGCAATTCCAACGGTACGCAGACCATCCCGCAGTGTTTCGGCGCCAACAAGAACTTTCCAATCGACGCGACGACCTCTCCGACTAATCCGGCTACAGGTAAAGAGGCGACCGAGTTCCAACTCCTTCACGCGACCGGCTGGTACTGGGATGTACATCTACAGAGGGGTGTGTTGAAGAAATACGGGCAGGCCGCCATGAGCCTTTCACTTGATTCCAGGGGAGATTTGTTCAATCCCAGTCCAGCAGGCGCGAGCTTGTCCACACAGACCCGGTATGCGTTCCCGATCACCACGTCAATCAACTTTCCAGTACTACGCAACTTTACGCTTTCCCCAACATACACCGCTTTCTTCTATGAGAACCAAGTCGCTGGTCAGACGATTATCGTCAATACGTTTTCGATTACCGGGAAATGGTTCTATGATCGCGATTCCAGAGTGCCATTACGGCGACAGCTCCTCTTTAAGGGGCCAGGCAGCCAAGATCAGACCAAGAGTGCAAAGATGAAGTAGTGTTCGGGATTATTGTTGCCGAATCACCCGTCCGGGACTGAACTGTGATTAACCCCACTTACGAGATTGGAGGACCGGGCTGCACGTTTAGCCAATCACTCCCGACATTCTCCTCTTGGAAGGATCCTATAAAGCACTCTTTTGGGCGTTCTCTTGGAGGGTAAACAGTTCTATCGTTTCTGGATGAGAGGCCAGCGGTCGTCTGTTTTCAAGACAAGAGTTTGGGCAACGCATGAGCTGGGTTACAGCTGGATTTGGAAACCATTGGTCACAGCAGATCGCACCAGCGATGCTGTTTGTTGCGCTCTGCTCGGCCGCCATAAGCGGCACAGCGAATGCTTTGTCCCAATCTCATGCACTACAAAATGAAAGCCAACAAGCTCAGTTTGCTCCCAAAAGCCTTACACAATACGTGCATAAGACTTGGACCTTCAATGGCGGCTTACCTGGCACCGCCATTCGGGCAATTGTGCAGACATCTGACGGTTTTCTTTGGCTAGCAACCGACGGAGGACTGGCTAGATTTGATGGGCTGAATTTTAGCGTTTTTGATCGAACGAATACTCCAGCCATGACAAGCGAAGACATTCATAGTTTGGCGGCTGGATCCGATGGCAGTCTTTGGATCGGAACCCAAGATGGCTTGCTCAGACTGAAAGATGGCATTTTTGACCACTACACGGAAAAAGACGGTCTCAGCGGAAATAACATTGGCGCTCTGCGCATGGATGGAAATGGTACTTTGTCGATTCAAGCATTTGTTTCATCCGGCGGACTTCGCTTTAGCCAGTGGAACAACGGCAGGTTTGCTGCCGATATCCAGCGTGCTGGCCTTCTTACAAGTCTAAGCCGGCAATGTTTCGGCCAGTCGATGTTGCAAGACCGTAATGGCGATATCTGGAGGGCCTCATTCCCTGTCCGCGGCTTAAGCGTGATAAGAAATGGAAAAGAAACGAAATATACGACAAGAAATGGCCTTTCCAGTAATAACGTCACTCTTTTGTTCGAGGACAGACGCGGCACTATTTGGATCAAGACAGACAAGGCCGTCGATCGATTCCTAGATGGGAAGATAGTGCAATATCGGCTACGTCCAGGCGAGCCCGAACCCGCGATCACATGCGTCCAAGAGGACAAGCGTGGGGACTTGTGGTTTCAAACAAGAGAAGACGGCATCTTCCTTTGGAATCGACAAGGTGTGTCACATTTTGGCATGAAAGAGGGACTTTCGAGTAGCTCGGTGGGTTCGATTTTCGATGATCGGGACGGCAATCACTGGATCATCACTTCGAAGGGACTTGATCTTCTACAGGAGGGTTTTTTTACTTCATATGACAGAGAGGAAGGGATCACTGATGAATCCGCTCTCAATCTGATGGAAGCTCGTGATGGGAGCATTTGGGTGGGCACCTTAAGCGGCAAACTTTATCGCCTGTCAGACGAAGGGATAACAGAGTATTCGGGATTGACATCGCCGCCCTTAGTCACGAGAGCGGGAGAAAGCTATATTAACCGGGCCATCCTCTCAATTTATCAAACCAGTGACGAACAGATATGGGTCAGCAGCGTGGCTGGATTGAAGGTCTTCAAAAAAGGCAAGCTCATGTCACCGCCGGGCGTCACCGAATCAATCGGAGCAGTAGAGACGATGTATGAGGATCCTCAGGGCGCATTCTGGGTTGGAACAGATCGAGGATTGGTGCGCTTAAAAAATGGAGAATACGCAAATTATTTTACTGAACCCGGATCGGCTATCAACGCGGTTTCCGTCATCACTAGCAGTACGGACGGGGGGTTGTGGATTGGAACCTCGGGAGGCGGCCTTCGCCATTTCAAGGAAGGAACATTCCACGACTACACAATGACTGACGGCCTTTCCAGTAATTTGATCACTGCGCTTTTTGAAAGCAGCGATGGCACCCTATGGATTGGCACCCCTCGAGGTTTGAACAGTTTTCAAGGCGGCAGGTTCACTACGTATGCCACCGCTACTAGACATGCGTTGCAAAATCACGTTTGTGCAATTGTAGAAGATCAGGATAGGCACTTATGGATATCCTCGGCTAAAGGAGTCATACGAGTGCCTGCTCAGGAGCTGGCGGATTACGCTGCCGGGAAGGCTGCTTCTTGGAATTACACGACCTACGGAATTGAGGACGGAATGAGAGGGACGGCGTGCCGCCAGGGCACCCAACCAGTTGGTATGAAAGATCGCCTAGGCAATCTGTGGTTTGCAACCGATTCCGGAATCGTACGGGTCGACCCGCTCAGGATTTCGCGCGGAATGACACCTTTGCATATTTTTATAGATAGTGTTTCAGCTGACTTGATACGAATCGACCCAATCCGCGGCGGCAGTGTGCCTCCAGGAAAGAATGACTTGGAATTTCATTACAGTGTTGTGACCTTTCGCGATCCAAACAAAATTCAATTCCGATATAGGCTTTTGGGTTTCGACCAGAGCTGGACACAGGCCAACACACGGAGGAGCGCGTATTATACGAATCTCACCCCTGGCAGATACCGATTTCAGATTCAAGTAAAGAATCTGGACGGAACTTGGAATGAAGCCGGCGCTTCCGTGGAGATAATTCTCAGGCCTGAATTTTACCAGACGCTATGGTTCCTTATTTTCTGTCTTCTGATTTTAATTTCGAGTCTGGCGGGTTTGTACCTCATGCGTAAGCGGCAACTGGCCACGCAGATGCAGCAACGGCTTGAAGAGCGTCTCGCAGACCGCACACGCATTGCTCAGGAGTTACATGATACGTTTTTACAAGATATTGTTGGCTTGGTTTTTAATATTGAATTAGCGTCTAATGATCTGCCGTCGCGCCCAGGAGATGCAAAAGGAAGACTGCAAGGAGTTCTTGGTCAGTTAAGGCAAACCGTGGCCGCTGGGCGTCGGGCACTCACAGATCTTCGTTCGCCTAACATAAGCTACGGGGACCTCGCGAACGCTCTGCAACGTTTAAGCGAGCAGTTGCGGAGCGAGACGGGTCCTAAATTGAAAATACGCGTCGAAGGAAGCGTTAACTGGCTGCCGCCGCTGATTGGAGATGAGGTCTTCCAAATTAGCCGCGAAGCCTTGTTCAATGCAATCCGCCACGCAGCCGCCAGAACGATCGACATCACCTTGAGCTGCACGGAACGCGAGTTGACACTTCGGGTCGCGGATGACGGCTGCGGAATAGAGCCGGAAATATTACATCAGGGGCGTTCCGGGCATTTTGGCCTTCAAGGGATGAAAGAGCGAGCCGAACGCATAGGCGCTCAATTCAGCTGTCATAGCTTGCAGGGCGTCGGAACCGAGATTGTTCTGCGTGTTGCGCTTCCGGTATTTTCTAACAAGCGTACTTCGGTGTTCATGCAATCTGCTGCGAATTGGGTGCTAAGACGTAAAAATAAGGGATCGATTTAAAATCGTGAGCAGCAGTAGTCGATGGAGGACAATACATGAGCCAAGAACCGAGAAAGATCCGGATTCTTATTGTCGATGACCATCCACTAGTACGTCATGGCTTATCTGGAATTATCAATCAGCAACCTGACATGGTCGTGGTGGCAGAGTCCTCCTGCGGACGAGAGGCAATTCAACAGGTTCGCCTGCATCTTCCTGATCTGACGGTAATGGACATGCGATTGCCCGATATTCACGGAGTTGAAGCGATCAAAACGATTGTCGCTGAATTTCCCGAGGCGCGCATTGTCATTCTGAGCTCTTATGAAGGAGACGCGGACATCCGGGCCGGATTAAAAGCAGGAGCGAAGGCGTATTTGCTGAAGGGAATGGAGAGCAAGGAACTGCTCGAAGAGATTCGATGCATTCACGCCGGCAAAAAGCGAATTCACCCTACGGTAGCCGCAAAGCTTGGGGAATTCTTAACCGAAGACAATCTCACGCAACGTGAAGTCGAGGTCTTGAGACTCGTCGCCGATGGGAATTCAAATAAGGAGATTGCTCAGCGGCTCTTTATTTCTGAAGACACGGTCAAGATGCACGTCCGCAATATTCTTTCGAAGCTTGGGGCTAGCGACCGGACTCAAGCTGTGACAACAGCATTGCGTAGAGGAATTGTTCAACTGTAAATACTTTTTAAGGTCGCATTCTTCTTACCCAAAATAGCAATACAAACCCCTCTCTTTTTGAGTATCCCTAAAGTGACATTTGGGACGTTTATCTTTTGACGCCGCAAGGGTACTGTCTACGTGTGATCAGGAACTCTCGTCGGGCAGCAGGCGCGCAAATTGCGTGGCCATTGAAGGTTAATCAAATGAGAATTCAGCCACCGCATCTTTCAGCGAATGACGATAAACGCGAAAGATCTCAGAAAGACGCCGCTCGGGTCAACAGCCAAACCCCTGCCGTCAAAAGATTCTCCGCAGTTCAAGTCCTGAGCCCCAAAGTGCTGCCTTTGAACGAACTCTTACAACTCTGCATTCTGTCGGGCAAGGAAACCCCCTGGACAGAGTTCGTTAATCGCTCTCATCCAATTATTGCTGGTGTCATCATCAAAACTATTCGGCGTTGGATCAGACCGGAACCGAGCCTAGTTGATGATATGGTTCAGGAGGCTTACTTGAGGTTATGCCGCAATGATTTCAAGGCGCTACGACACTTTGTTGTCCAGCATGAAAATTCGGTGTTCGGCTTTCTCAAAGTAGTGGCCTCGAACACTGTACGAGATCATTTTCGTGGAGTTAATAGTCGAAAACGTGGGAGTGGGGTGACCGGCATGCCACTTGATTGTGTGGCTTTGACGCTGTTCAACGACCCGACCCCAGCTACGGAGCGAAGAATTCTCTTACAAACGATCGATGATTGTTTAGAGACATATGTGGGTGGCCCCAACTCCGCTCGCGATCGGATGATCTTTTGGCTTTATTACAGAGAAGGATTGACAGCGAACGCGATCTCGGGACTTCCATCTATCACGCTCAGCGTGAAAGGAGTGGAAAGCACAATACTGCGTCTGATTCAGCTCGTCCGGGTCAAATTGTCCGGCCCGCGAGGCGCCCTATAATGAAAGGAAGATAATTATGAATCTGAGAGTGAAGTTTGTTCTTTCGATTGTTTTTCTGGGCCTCCTGTGCCTTATGCTATCCGGTTCAATATATGCGGATACGGTCAACATCAATTCCATCAACGCAAACAGCACTCCGTTTTTCGTCGATATCACCACTACGAACCTTCTGGCGCAGTATGGCATCACGCTGGCAAACGTGACTCCTGGCACCACGGTGGCTGTCGTATGCGGGCAGTGTGGGGGCAATAGTATCGTTTCGTCGACACCGCCCAACGTTCTCGCTCAATCCGGCAACGACAACGGCATGTCGTATACACTCCAGTTTTCCACTCCGCTGAGCACCCTCAGCTTCAGTTTGGCCGGCAATTCGAAGAGCGGCGGTTCCGGCACCTTGGTCGCGGCTTGGTCGGCTACCGCGTTTGACGCAAGCGGGAATGTGGTTTCCAGTGCTGGCGATCCCTCCTTGTTCGGCACTTTTTCCCCCTTCGCGCCGCAGCCTTTTACTCTGACGGGGCCCGGCATTGCTTCTGTCACTTTCTTTACCCAATGTTTCAATGTCTGCGGCACCGGTTTGAACATCGCCGACCTATCAGCGCCGGAGATCAAGCTCAAGAGCCCGACATGTCAGTCGGCAACTGCTGCTATGGGACATAACTGGAGCTTGAATTACGCCACATGCGGTAATGACGGTCTAATCCTCACAGACGTCAAGTTGGGTAGCCGGTTGCTCGCGCGGCGAATGAGCCTGCCGTATTACACTTTGCTTGACTCGAATGGTGCCATTCTTGCACGCTGCGAGCTAGAAGTTGCTGCAGCCTCAGGTACGCCATGCGGGAGTCAGTTGCGAAACGGAAGTGTTTTTGTAGGCGACAGTGGTACTGCTCTTGTCGTGAGCGCGACTTATGATATAGCAGCACTGCCTGGACTCCCAGGCGCATCGCTGAGCATCACACAGAATTATCAGTTTGGTGAAGAAGGGACCTTAGTGCTCTGCGAGCCTTCTGGGCTCCTTTCGCCATGCGCTCACTTTCAACCTATTGTCTCGTACCAGTTCATCCCTCCGCCGGGCCAGAATTTCGCGGGCGGAATTAACACGGTTCAGCGCCTCGAGCTTGACATCGACGGTGCTGGAACGAATGCTTCGGCGTTCTTTCAAGATCTGATCGTTCCACGTAAAATCCATCACATCATCCCCCCGGAGTTTTCAGTAGTAGACGCACCACAGGGTAACCCGATCCCGCAAGAGGTAGGACCGATATCTGCGATCCAAAGCGGGAATGCTGGTGTTGTCGATAACCTTCATCAGACGTCGCTTGCACAAGTCTCAGAACCTGGCTTTAAGAAGTTTCAAGGTCACTATACCTTGGCTGCGCCAGGTTGCCCGGAGTGCGGCCATATTCATTGGCGGTGGGGCAGTGCAGTGAGATTCGTGGACGCGAATTTCTTTGCAGCCAACGGCGCAGGTAACCCTATTATTCCTGCGGGCTCGAATCAGGACGTTCAAGTAGCTGTGACTCTGGCTCGACCTGGTGAGGAGCATCCCCAGGACTACACATCGCTGATCAATGGCGAATCCCTTCTGGGTGGCACGCCAGTATTTTGGTACTCAGCCTTAGGGCATCAGGCAGCGGATACTTTTTTCATGCACGGAGGCTTCTTCGTTTCACAACCATGACTTGAGGGTCCCAACAGGCGAAGCGAAGTTCGACTCATGGCCGCGGGTTTTCGCGGCCATGAGCCACATGGTTTGAGCTGTCAGTCTCTTCAGGACAGATCGGCGGAAGCCCAAAACTCTATGGTGCCAGTAGGGCGGCGGTATTATAAACAAACAACAGAACCCCTCGATTTGATGCGAGGGCCGTTCGGTTTATGGAGAATTCTTTGCTTGTAGGCGATTTTGTAGCTGTCAAAGCCTCCAAGAGCCACATAACTCACAGCTTTCAACAAGCAGGACGCAACAGGTTCAATATCAAGCAATTACGAACAACAAATTTCAATACGCTCGACAAGGTTTTGAATCTGGTTCGGGACCAGGTGCTCTATCGTCATATTGCGGACACCGCCGTTGATCGGTAAGCTTTCATAGAGCACAGAGAAAGGCGTGATCTCCGCTGTATCGCAGATTAAAGCGGAGATCACGAATCAGTTGGGAAGTTGCGCGAGAAAGCCGCCCAGCTTGGCCGTTGCTTTGAACTGCGGCACCGGGTCGAGCTTCTTGAACGCGCTGGTAAACGCGTTCGAGAGACTCCACATGGTCCTGGCAGCGAATTCCGGGTACTGCGGTTCGAAATACAGCCTGTGGACTTCGGGCAGCAGAGTTCTGGGCGCTTCCAGCTTGCCGTCAATGAACGCGGAGTAGAAGATCAGCTTCGCCGTATCATCCGTGATCTGCGTCTTCCTCCACAATTCGACCTGGCGCTGCAGAGGCTCGAAGTTCCTCTGAATTCTGTCCACGCCAACCGAGAGCGTATCAATGAGATTGAAGCTCTTGGTGTGCTTGGCAAGCACCGGCGTGAACACACCAGTGCTTCACATGTAGTTGCCCCGAGAAGACACCAGCACACATTGCTGTCCATCCTGTCCATAAAAATGGAGAAATTGGTTTTACTGGGCAAACAGGGCGAAAGCAAAGAATCCCCTGTATTCATGCGTATTTGAGGCTATGTCGCCGGAAATCAACAACTTGAGAAATTTGGGGTAGGTCGAATCCCACTCTCTCCGCCAGAAAGTTTCCTTTTTCACTCATCGCTTTACCGGCAAACCATTCTTGCTGCTTTTCAGAAAATCAGATTGTAAGTCGTTTATTTTCTACTGGTCAGAAAGAGTTCGAAAGTTCAATTTGAGTTGTGGGTACCTCAATTAACAATTTACTGTACGGCGTGCCAGCGGATGGCTCATAGCCCAATGGAATCTCTTGCCGTCCCAAAACCATTGCTTACTTAAGCTATCTGCTCGACTGTCGTCTCGGCTTCGTCCCTATCCTCATTTTCTCGACCAGGCATATTCGCGCTCTTTCTGAGGGGCAGGAGGTGTGCGTGCTTGGGCGGAAATACAAAATTTTGGACAAACCAAAGCCCGTCGGCATTCAAACGCCGGCCCACCACAGCGCGGCCGTGCTGCTTTACGAAATCAGAGAAATCATCAGGATCGATGATTCGCTTTTTGACGCTGGTTATTTCCACAACCCGGTATTTGAGCCAACCGTGATTGATCCACTTTTGCACCTCGTCAACTCTGACGTGCAAAGCTTCCGCGAGGCTGTATGGTGTGAACCAATCTCGCCCTCTTTGGGAGCTTTCCCCCAAACGGTGCAACATGGACCGAATGGAACGCGCCGAACGTTGCATGATTTTTGAGACTTCTTCAATTGGGCAGGTTTCGATCAGATCAAAGAGCCGTTGTTGCTCCGGCTTCGTCCACGGTTTCCAGGGGCGCCTTTGTGTTACGCCTTGCTGATGCAAGAATCGGAAGCAGGCATCCCGCGGGTTACCCGAGAGTGCGACTAGCTTTGTCGCCAAGCCGGTTACACTATTTCTGCTACGGAACTGGCCGGGTTTCGAAGATCTCAAGTATTCCCTGACCAATTGTGTTGCTTCTTCCGGCCAACGAAATGAGCGCCGTTTCCTGCGCCCACTCCGTTCGCTCATACCGATAAGCCCAACCACAGCCTCATCACTGCTCGCCACAGCTCCAGAGTTCCTCCTACTCTCGTATTTCTACCTCAATATGAGCGGCAGCGGTGTGGCTCTATCGGAGTACAAATGCCTTACAGGCGTGCCAGGAGTGATGAGCCTGGAGTGCGAACCTCTTCAGTGTATAAATCGTCTTTTCAGCGGAGGGCAGCTTCCTTCCCGGGCTGTGCCTGGAAGGAGCCATTTAAGAATTCACTTCCAATCGCCCTGGATCTGAAAGGCAGCCCAGTAATAAGGAGAGCTCCATTGCTTCTGTCTCCACATGTGGATTTGGGCTACCCGCAGAGCCGCGGCGGGACGCATGCCGTCGCGTTCCATGGCCCTATAAAAGTCCGCCATTAAGCTGGCAGTCGCAACGTCGCTTACGCTCCATAAGCTAGCGACGACCCGAATCGCCCCGGCGTACATGAAGCCCCGGGTCAAGCTCAGGAGCCCTTCTCCGCTAATCTGTTCTCCCAACCCGGTGTCGCAGCCGCTCAGGACAACAAGATCGACCGGCAACTTCATACTGTAGATGTCCTGCAATTTGAGGAAGCCGTCTTGCGCCTTGCCCTGTTTATTCACCAGCGACAGCACGAGTCCTGAAAGCTCCGGGTGCCTATTGTTAATGATTCCGTGTGTCGCAAAGTGCACGATCCGGTATTTTGCCAGTGCAGGGCTAGTCGCTAGTGCCCGGCTCGCGTCAAAGTCGACAGCCAACATTCCTTTGCCTGGGGGCGTTACCGCCATGACAGCGTCGGCTTCATTGCGCGTGTATAGGAGTCGGCTAAGGTAAGGCTGGGCCCCTCTCGTCAAGTCGAGATCTTTGGCGGAGCGAATTACGTCGTAGTCCCGCCGAGACGATGAGGCAGATGATGAAGATTTCTGCAGGGGCAGCATTTTTAGGCGCTCGTCCGTGGGGTCAAAAATTGGGTCTGCCAAAACGGCCACCGTCATCGATGCCTTCCTGCGGCCGATCTGCTGTCGGCGCAATTCGGCGAGCACAGAGGCGGAAGGCAGATTGATGATCTCGTGCTTGACGATAAGCGGTACCGAACCAGCGCGATTGCCTGGCATGGGCAAGGCAGCAAATGGGATATATTGCAATGCGCCATCACTGACAATCAGCAAGCGCTTTCCAGTAAGCAGGTGCGCTACTGGACCGATTACCATCTCGCTCAGTTTGTTTGCTGCCTCCACATATTTTCTCTCTGCTGTATTCGCGCGGTCCTCGCCTTCCTTGTTTACAATACGATTCTTCAAAGTCAAAAGATCGTAAACCCGTCGCGCGGCGGCCTCAATTTCCAGCCCTTTGGGCAAGACATAGGCTCTTAAGGACTTGGCCGTGACAGCCCAAACGTAGCTCCTCTCCTCACCCAATGAGTATTCGAGCAGAAGACTGTTTGCGTCGAGTAAACTCTGAATTTCGGAGATGCCCAGCTTCTGCGGCTGAGTCAGCGCAGCATAAGCTGGGCTGCCGGATCGAAGTTGGGATTCCACCTCCTGCTGCTCCAACAGAAGATTTTCAATCTCCTTATTGACAACCGCTGTTTGCTGGTCGGTGTGGTCGCCAGCAACGATTCGTATTCGATATTCCGCTTTGGCATTAAGCATCTGGCGCAACTTGCGCTCACGTTCGCGAAGCATAGGATCGGCTCTCTGTTCAACATCGACGTTGGCGTGCGCTAACATTTCGAACAGAGTGCGTGCACGAGAGCCCTCCAGCACCTCGAATGCCTGTTCTGGGTGCCCTTGCGCTATAAGAAGGCCGATATATTCCTGATAATAGCGAGCATGTTCGGCCCGATATAGAGAGCGAGTCTCTTGTACTCCGCCCAGATGGAAAGCTCGATTCTCCAGGATGTTCAGGGCCTGGTGATACAGCTGTGCGGCATCATCCAGGCGATTTTGCTGATAAACCGTTCCAGCCAAATTGGCAAGAGTCGTAACACGATCGGCACTTCCTGGATCTTCATTGTCAATAATTGCCAGAGCTTGCCGGTACAGATGTTCGGCCTCAGAGAAATCGAGTTGTTCACGGAAGACCGCGGCCAGGCCAATGAAAAAACTTGCGCGGTCGCGGCTCGGGGCATCAACCTTATCCGCAATCGCCAGCGCCCGACGGTAATACTCCTCGGCTTTCCTTAAATTGCCACGAATCCGAGCAATCTTTCCGAGGCCGGCGAGACTATATGCAGTGGGGAGGCTGTCCGGAGCTGCCTTTTCTCTGATTGAGAGAGCCCGCCTCTGGAAGACCTCAGCTCGCGATAGACCGCCTTGCTCAACTATGCATTCGGCGAGATTCGAAAGGATATCGGCAACATCCAGACTGTCAGGATCCAATCGCTCTGCTACTGAGAGCGCTTTTCGGTGGTACGCTTCTGCCCTTGCAAGATCGCCTTGTTGGTCAAAAAGAACCGCAAGGTCATCAAGGGTGCCCTCTAAAAGGGAGCTGCGGGTAAAGTATCTCTCTTCCTTATCTAGGGCTTTGAGGTAGTGTTCTTCTGCCTTCTCGAATTGGCCTTGATCTTGATACAAGACAGCGAGGTTCGTCATGGTTAGAAGCGATTGAATACTGGTCGGCGCAAGCGCTTCATCGATTGTCATCGCGCTGCGGAGATGCTCTTCCGCTCCGCCATAGGCACCGCGCTTTAATTCGACGACCGCCAGAGAGAGAAGAGCGTTCGACTCAACCATCGTTTTGCGGCCCAGTTTCCGGCATTCCTGCAAAACGTCCTGATAGTACTTCGTCGCAGTAACCAGATCTGGGCGGCGTTCATACGCGACAGCCTGCTGCCGAAGCAGCTCTGCCCTTACGACAGGTCCAGATCCCGCTGACCGCGCAATTGCCTCCTGGTAGACAGCGTCAGACAACTGCCACTGGCGCGCACCCATCAGGAGTTTGCCAGCATTAGACAAGAGCCACGGGCCGAGCCATAAAGGATCTCCCTCGCGTACTAATGCGGCAGCCAGTCGAAAACGTTCGGTTGCTTCGGGATGTTTGCCGGACTCAAATAATTCTTTGCCTTGGAGATAAATCGAGAGAAGGGGTTCGGTGAAATTTGGACGTACGGAAATTCCCCAGGTATCAGACCGAAAGATCCATTCGATTCGGTGCCCGCCTCTAAGCGCGACAACCTTGACGGGCCCCCGGGGTGCCTGCTCAAGAAAGATATAAGCCAGGTCAAATGGAGATTCGAACTCTCCGTGTGCGCCCGCCCGCCTCCAACTCAGCAGGATGTCGCCGGGATGCACTCCGGCTCTTTGCGCTGGCGTGTTCTGTGCAACCTGTTCTACAACAAGGCCCTTTTGCAACTGAAATCTTCGCTCTAGGGTGGAAATCGAGTTCTGGCCGTGAGCAGACAGGGCTATGAGAAGGACCACGCAAAACAAGGTGATGGAGCGAAAAGACTTCATCGCTTTGACCAGCGGACGAGCAGCAACAATGCGGTGCTCCTACAGCTAGGAAGACACGTGTCGCACCGGCTTTCGTTATCTCACACCTTTTGCTGCGCTCAGACCTTTTGGTTCCGTCATTCTGACGGAGGTAAAGGAACAGGAAGAGGCTTCGGCTTGGGCTTCTGAATAAGATCTGAACTTAAGAAATCGGTCAGTCCGAAAAAGATGAGAAGAAGGTCCAACATATGGCATCTCCGAAAAACGGAAAAAGTACACTCGCTGGCGGAATACTATGAAAAGCCAAGTCGCAATGTCAATTGTGAGCTGCCGCTTCGTCCCTTGATAGTCCAATAGTGCCACGCTGCAAACGAGGGTCTTGCAGTAGAGTCTTGGCCGTTCTACTGTTTACAGAGATCATGATTGGCCGAATTCTTTTTGTGGTTTGTCTGCTCGCCGTGGCTCACAATTGCAGTCGAGCATCGACTCGAGATTTAGCGGCGCTCAAGAAAGGCGAGTTGGTTGGCAGCCTCCGCTGCGCCAATCTCTACGCCGATGCTGAAGGGCACGTCGTAGGGGGAAAGTTCTGGGATGTTCGGTCAGGTGCCCCAATTTATCTGTTGCAGATCGAAACAGTACCACAGGTATTTATGTGGGTTGACACTCCCGCTCATTCGAACAAAGGCGTCGCGCATGCTCTGGAACATCTGCTTGGCGGCAAAGGGACGAAAGGACGTTATGTCAGCCTGTTGAGAGAGATGAGACTGAGCCGAAGCGCAGCGGCAACCACGGACGATTTCAATTTATACAGTTTCTCTTCGGGAACCGGCTTGGACGGTCTTTTTGAGCAGTTTCATGCCTGGCTTGATGCACTCTATATGCCGGATTTTACCGATCTCGAGGCAGAGCGTGAGTTCTATCACTTTGGGATATCTGTTGATCCAGCGACAAAGAAAAAGACCTTGGTGGAAAAGGGCTCCGTGTACGACGAGATGCAGACAGGACAAGGCATCTATCAGTACTATTTTGAGCTGAACAAACGTGTTTTTGGCCCAGACAATCCATTTGGCTTCTACAGCAGCGGCGTGCCGGATGAAATGCGGCATGTGGTCCCAGCTGACATCCGGCGATTCCACCATGAACATTATCACCTTGGCCCGACAACTGGATTCATTTTTGCTCTCAGTCCCAAAGAAGATGCGTTCAGCTTCTTGCATCGAATATCGCAGGACGTTGATCAGTTTACGGACTCGGATGTACACCAGCAGATCCATAACGAAGTGATAAAGCCCAAGTATTCGATTCAACCGGCGTCGAATGCTGGAATCACACTTTTCCCATTCCCCAGCAACAGCGAGTCAGATCGCGGCGAGGTTCGCTTTGGCTGGAAACCGGTCAAGACCGAATCTCAGGTTGACCTGAGACTCCTTCAACTTTTCTTCCGAGCCCTCGCCGACGGTGATAAATCGGTGTTGTACAAGTCTTTGATTGACAGCAAGACACGCGAGTTCGCTTCAGGCGCTACGAACGTCGAGTCGCTCGTTTTCCTCGAAAACTCGCCCTATTTTCCGGCCGAGTTTGTCGGCTTTTCCGGGATCGCTGGCAAGCAACTGACGGAAGAGAGGATCGAGCAATTGCGAAACCGTATTACTGCCACGATCCGGCGGATTTCCCAGTACCCCGACAGTTCGGAGAGTCTTGTCGCTTTCAACCAATTGATCACATCGTATGCGAAGGCTTGGCACCGCTCCCAAAGCGTTTGGACCAAGAGCGCTCCCCAGTTTGGACTGAACTATGAAACTCAATGGAAAGAGCACCTTGAATATCTCGAGATGGATCCCTCTTTCACGCGGTCCATCTCGGATGAGCCCGTCTGGAGGGCGGTCGAAAGACGGATGCAATCTGGAAAGAACATTTGGGGTGGTCTGATTCGCAACTTCCACCTGTTAGAAGTCCCCTACGCTACTGCCTCGGTACCATCACAGCAACTTTTGGAAGAAATGGATAGCAATCGGCGGAAACGCGTTGAGGCTAAGATTAAACAGCTCATGGATCGGTTTCACACTGACGATGAACAGCAGGCTCTCGCCCGGTTCGAGAAGGAAGAAACTGTTAAAACAAAGGAAATTGACAAGATCGCTGCGCGGGTTCGCCGGCCAAGATTCACGGATCACCCTCCGCTTACTCCCGACGATAACATCCGGTACACCCAATTCCGTCTCAATAGCGTGCCCGTGATCGCCACATTTTTCGATCGTGCGCCTACCATCGACCTCGGGCTGTCGTTTGATCTGCGGAGAATTCCGCAGAGGTATTACAAGTACCTTCCGATTTTGCCCAGGTGCCTGGATTCTTTGGGATTGAAGACTGCAGACAAGGTCATCCCTTACGCTGACCTGCAAGCCCAAACACAAACAGCTATGAATGAGTTTTCGGTCCGCTATGACTTCAGTCCAGTGTCGCAACGGGCGGACTTCAGGATCCAAGCCTCGACGACCACTCCTGCCGAGTTTCGGCGTGCTTTGGCATTGATCCAACGCATCACCACTCTCAATTATTTGGATTTTTCAAACGTGGACAGATTGCGCGATGTGGTTGACAAGCGACTCGCGGAGGACGATCTCTTCAACACCGGAGAGAATGACTATTGGTTTATCAATCCATCAAACGCTTTCCGATATCAAGATGATTTCCTGTACCTGACGCTTTCATCGTTTTTTACACGTGCTCATTGGGACGGCAGGTTGAAATGGTTGCTGCATAAGCCGGTACAGCCGGCAGAAATCACGAGCTTGGCCCATTTCGCGGCGAATACCCTCTCTGCCTCCTCGGGAATGTCGGGCAAGCAGCTTTCGGAAACTCTCAGTAGATCAAATGCCCAGGGCCTAGAAGGCGAATTGGTTGAATACTGGGAGAGAAATATTCCCTCATTTTCTCAGGATGAATTATTGGCCGGATTGAAGCGGCTCGCCGTCGAAGTGCAGGATGACCTGAAAACGGGGCCAGAGAAGACCATTGCTGATCTTAGAGAACTCCAGAAAATCGTGCTCAACCGTCGGACACTCAGCATTGACCTCACGTTAGACCACGCCAACCTTGCGGAGATCCAACCGAAGCTGGCGAAATTTCTGGAATCAATTCCTGATAGCGCCTACCCCGGGGATTTAGCAGACAATGCATCTGAAGAAACTCCTCTTATGGACAATGTGAGGAGACGCTATAACTTGGGTAGATTAGCGTTTCCTTGGTATGTAGGATTAGAGGATCCCCGCAACGCGACCGCCAATATGGTCTTTTACGCGGATTTTCCGGGATATTCCCAGCTTGACCGCCAATCGCTGTTGCGAGCGCTCTCGAGCAAGCTCGTTTCCGGTTCCGGACCACAGACCGTGTATACAAAAATTGAAGAAGATGGGTTAGCTTATGGAAGCTCGATCAGCAGTGACCCAAGGCTGAGGCTACTTCGGTACTACGCCGCCCGGAGCCCGGACATCCCTTCCCTTGTCAATCTCGTGAACTCGATTGCGGCGGCGATTCCGCAACTCCACGACGAGTCATTGATTGACTACGCGTTACAGCAAACTTTCCCTCCTCCAAGATCGATGGCAACATTCACGGAGAGGGGCATTGGTATTGCCACGGACATTCGTGATGGCAACGATCCTGCTCAGGTGCGCCGCTTTTCTGAAGCGATCTTGAAGTTACGCGCCGAACCCAACCTCCTTTCGGAATTGACCAGCATAGTAGCGGATTCGATTTGTCCAGTTTTGATTAAAAACGAATGTACGTCGCAACAGCAACAAGCAAGGTCACTGTTTTTCTTCACTGGACCAGAAGGGCTTTTGGCCGACGCTGAAAAGAGGCTCGGCATGCCGAAGATGCTCAGGATATATCCCAGCGATTTTTGGATTGGCAATTCGCGTGAGTCCAACCAAAGCGTTGCAAAAAGTGCACAGTACAAATACAACCGTCCATTAATGCCAGTTTCAAGCACGGGACAAAGCATTCACTGAGCGGTACGCCCACCCTGCTCAGGGTTCCTGACTAGTCCAACAGTGCCACGCTTCTGAGCGCTGCTGTTGCGGTACACTCTCACTCACTCTTTCTGAACGAAGAGTGGAATCGCGTAATGCGCAGTGGACCATCACAACGATCAAGCCTTTCACCCCAATTGCAGGGGCCTGCACCACCTGTGCGTAATTGGGACGCAACAAAGTCTAATGCGCCCGCCGAACTGCTTCAGAGGGGATTCGAGCTTGCTTATTTCATCATTCCAGATCGTGTGACTTCAATTGACATACTCACCCGTGCACTCGAGAAAATCCGTGCACGAAGCCGGCGCGAAATGAAGAGGCTCTATTGGCGCGATAAGCACGCCGAGCGGCCAGTTAGGCGGATTGCTCGCAGCGATATGGACATGTTGCAGTGGCTCATCATGTTCGAAGCCGAGCAAGACGAAAGGGCCCAGGAACGGGCCGGCTCCATTTCATCGGCGGGCATGACGATCCGTTACATCAAACACCTAATACAGATCACAACCTCCATGTCCTCGTTCTACGTCAACGTCGGTGTGAGCCGGTTACTCCACAACTACAGCACTTCTGACACACAACGTGTATACGAAATGCTTACATCCCGTTTTCTTGGGCCAGATGAATATCGCCGAGCCAAATCTGCGCTGATGGACAAGCTGAGCGAGCGCTTTGCCGGTTTCTTAAAGGTAGCCCGGGTGGACCATGGAGAACTTAGGTTTGAGACCTCGGACAATCAGGAACAATGGGTCATCGCGGTTAGTGATTCCCTGAGCCTATTCACTCCCTGGAGCACACAAGGACACTGCGCTCAATTCGTGAACGTGAATGGCAGAACCAAGCTGAAATCGGCACAGAAGCCTGCCAATACTGATCAGAACGACAGTGAGCTGAGATGCTGCCACATTTTGATAGAACCCACTTGCTACGACCAATTGATGAAGGACTTGGCGTTCGATGCGCCAGAAACGAGGCTGGCCTTGCCAAGATTCGTTATGCCTGACAAACAAGAAAAGAGTGACGATAACAATGTCCAACCACCGCGCCCCCCTAATTTATCCCAGGAGGACTTGGATCAGATTCAGCGGCGGTTGGCAGTGACGGACGCGCGCCGACGTAACGCAAATCCGCGCATAGTAACAATCATGATCGACGGCGTAGAACACGCGCAGCTCGATTTGGCACAGAAATACCAATTGCAGGTTGGCCTTGAGGCGGGCGCCACTCTGATCGAAATACGCGGAAGAGACGAACGCGGCGACCTCCTTTTGGCCACTCACTTCATTCCCTACGTAAATAACACTTTTGAGCCCTCAAGGGGAACAGCGAAACTTGGCCGGGGCGAACTCGAATTCAAAGTCATACCCGTTGCGACAGTGGGACAGAGGCCGCCTCAGGCTATATTGAGCCTGAATTATCACGCACGATTCCAATGGACTCGTCCACTGATCGCATGGCGCGAGTTCGCTAGCTTTCGGATAACGCCTCGTGCGTACCTCCTCGCAGGATTAGCGATGGCCCTCATTGGCTGGGGAGTTGCGGGTGCGTTCTACTCGCACAAGGTCAGAGAGCTCGAACAAAAACTCGAGCTTGCGCGTTGGAATCAACAGCAGTTGTCGCCGACAGCTGCTCGGGCGATCATTTCCTATGCTCTGATTCGAGATGATCAGAGGGTCCGCGGGACCGAGACGATCGGCATCCCTGAGATTTCATTGCATCTCCATTCGCCGGCAATTAGCCTTGAACTTCCACTCACCTCGATAGCGGGGACTCCTAGCTACAGCGCTGAGCTAAAGACCTTCACAGGGGATCAGACGCTGATGACACAGAACTTTCTCCAGCCAACGCGGACCGACAACGGCTCGGTTGTGGAGATGGTTGTTCCGGTCGATCTGTTGAAAGCCGACACCTACTACACCGCACATCTGCATTCATCCGGCAGAACCGATCGGTTCACATTCAAAGTGGTTGATAGCCGATAGTCATTCTTAAGAATGATGCGCTTTTCGAGACCCGGGCCGCTCCAGTTTCTGGGCCGTTGCTTGTCTTTGTTCATAATTAATCAGTTACCGCAACCTATGTTTTGATGTTCGCCTCGAACGAAGCCGGAACAAGCCCATGTTTGCTCACCTTCTATACATCTTCAAAATATTTGACGAAATATGAAACGCTTGGACCAAATTCTTCACTAACTGTTGAAGGCACTAGTCACGCTTTCATCACCCCCCAAGCTTAGGTCCCGAAACCATAAGGAAAGACGTTATGGCCTGTATTCGTGTGTTAAAAGCTGACGGCCCGCTGTGAGCGATTAAGGATCTCACGAGCTGAACTCAGGAGAAAAAACATACGAATGAATCCCTGGGGTTGTTGATTTGAGACGAATGGGAAAATGCATGCTAGCTCTCGCCGAAGGTGAGTTAGTCAAGGAGAAACAATGAAAGCGAACAGTGGAAATCGGCGCACTGCCACGGCGCTAGTTTTGTGGATTGCCACCCTGATACTTACGGGCACTGCGTTTGGGCAAACGGCGGAGCGCTATGTCACCCTCGATTTCAACAGGGCCACGGCACACGTGTTCGATGCAGCTACGAACACTGAGGTGGCGGCCATCAAGGTTGGAAACGGCCCCAATTCAATGGTCATCTCTCCCAACGGACGCCTCGCATTTGTGAGCCATTTTAACTCCAACTATGTATCGGTGATTGATCTCACGATTGCGGCGGAAATCAAGCGCATTCCTGCCTTTGTATTCCAGTTGGGCATCTCGGCAGACGGCGCTACGGTAGTGGGAACGGACCAAAACGACGATGGCATTACCGTAATCGACGCCGGCACATTGAGCGTAATCCGGACTATCTCTTTTAATGGGCGGCTGGGTGACGACCCAACCGTGGATGGTGACGCCTTCGCCTCGAATCCGGTCGTCGTCGGCAATAAAGTCTATTTGGAAACAGAATTTGATTTCGGCGTGATCGATCTGGGGACCGGGATAGTGACCGATCTTGGGTCGACTCCGGCCAGTAATTTTTTGAACCCCATCTCGGATGTTTCCGTTGCCACAGCAGACGGCAGATTTGTGATGATCAACCGCGACGGGGCTTTGGTGTTCATCAACACCTCAACGAACCTGGTCCGGTCGGCTTCGCTAGATTTCACATTCGCATTCGCAGTCAGCGCCAGCCGGAATGTGAACATCAATACCGGCATCAACTACGCCTACATACTGCGAGTTCTGGGCGCAACCGCGCACTTCAGCATCGTCGATGTGCCTTTTGGCATCATCGGAGATTTGGCGCTGCCGCCATCCTTCCCTATCGATCTCATGGCCCACATTGTTCCGAATTCCGATGGCACGCACGTGCTGCTCACCACCCATTCCGTCAAGCCGAACGTCTACATTGTGGACACAAGCAACCCCTTCGCCCCGGCGCTCGTAGGAAGCCCAATCTCCTTGGACACAAACATTCGCGGTGTTGATGCGAGAATCACGCTGAATCAGCCTCCCGCCACCGCACCAGTGGTTACGGCGGTGAACACCCCGCAGGTGGTCAATTCCGCCGCCACCGCGCTTCAGGTTTCAGGCAGCGGATTTGCACCTGACGCTCAAGTTAGAATCGGCCATCTGGATCCGCAGGCCGCGCAGTTCATCTCCTCGTCACTGCTCCAGGTCTCAGTCCCGGCGGATGCGCCCGCCCAGGACGCATCCATCATTGTGACCAATCCCAATCTCTCTCAGGGAGCGGCGGGCGCAGATCAGAGTGGCATCCTTCGCAACGCCTTGGCGATCGCCAGCGGGCCTGCCTTTCAACCGATCAACGAGGTGGCCATCGTGAATGCCGGCGATGCCACCCTCTCAGTTCTTAACGCAAGCACCGCGACGCCGAACCCGGTCTTTGCTGCTCCCGACCGGATCGTGGGGCTTGCCATCACACCAGATGGCAAGCGGGCCTATGTGGAAAGAACCTTTGCACCAGCGACGATTGACATCTTCAATTTCATCACCAACTCGTTCGAGGCCAGTGTCCCATTGAACGCGTCACCCGCGGGACAGCCCGGCCAGACCAGAGGAATCGTGATCGCGCCCCGGTTCTCTACGGGCAAGCCAGCAGCCTACGTGGCCTCAAGCGTTCGCACCGCACCCGGTCGTTTTTCCTTAACGCTCTATGTGATTGACGCAGACCCAGCCAGCGCAACCTTCAATTCCGTGGTGGCCACATTGCCTACTGGCGAGCCTCACGCGAGTCCCAGTTCCGGCGGGATTGCCGTCACGCCCGATGGCCACTTTGCCTTTGTCAACGGATTAGAGACTAATGGCACAGGGGATTTGGTAATCCTGGATCTAACCAGCGGCGCCTCGACTGTTATTCCCATGGGCACCTTGGGCGTCTCAGCATTCCAACCCGCGCTGGAACTCAGCCCGGATGCAAGGTTCCTCGTGCTGGTCGCCGATGACGGCAGCGCTCACGTTTTTGACATCAGCAGTCCGGCGACTCCCGTTCCTTTTGCCACGATTCAAGGTACGCCGCCAGCCGGATTCAGCCCCCTCCGGCTCCACCCGCGAATCATTGGCAACACCATGTATACATTCGACAACGTCCAGAACGTGGTTGCCATCTTCAACTTCAATCCTGCTGCCAATAACTTTTCTCAGCTCGCAACGTTCGCTTTGCCGGCAACGCCGACCAACTTCGCGGTCGTCCACGATGTGACCCCAGATGGAAAACTAATGTATATACCTCTGCGCGAACAAGATTCTGTCGCGGTTGTAGACACAGCCAAGGTTCTCGCCGGAGATCCTTCCGCTCTGCTCACCGAGATCGGCGCCGGCATTGCACCGCATCTTGCTGCGGTTCGCCCCGCAATCCCTGTGGCGGTCACTACAGCCACTAGGTATACGGGCGAAACCACCCAGAACTATCATGACATCGCCAATCTTTCAGCCACGCTGGTGGCGCAGGGAACGTCGGCCCCAATTTCCGGCCAGACGATCACATTTACGTTGGGCGCGCAGAGTTGCACAGGTACAACTGGCGCCGCCGGCGTGGCGGCATGCAGCATTGTGCTCAGTCAGGTTCCTGGCTCTTATACTGTGAGCGCGAGCTTTGCCGGCTCAGGCAACCGCCAGGCCAGCAGCGCTTCCGCGGGGTTCACCATTTCCAGAGAGGAGACGGCTACCGCCTACACCGGTCCTACCGTGATTGCCAACGGTGCGAACACCACGTTTAGCGCCGTACTGAAGGAAGATGGTGCAGTGGCTATCGCGGGCCGCACGATCACGATCATGTTGGGATCGGGTAACACAGCCCAGACATGTAACGGAACAACTGACGCTACCGGCACAGCGAGCTGCTCGATTGTTGTGAACCAGCCTCTCGGTCCCGGCACCATTGCCGCCAGCTTCGCGGGTGACGGTCTTTATCTGCCGTCATCGAACGGTGCTGCCACGATCTTGTTCGCGTTCCCGGCCCAAGGCGCCTTTGTGATTGGAGACCAGACCGCGTCAGGTGTAGTGGAATTCTGGGGAGACAATTGGGCCACGGTGAACATGCTTGCCGGCGGGCCCGCTCCAGATGCCTTCAAGGGCTTCGCTGCCAACACCAGTGAGCCACCCGCGTGCGGCAGCGCCTGGACCACCGATCCAGGCAACAGCTCACAGCCGCCAGCGGGGACTTTGCCAAGCTACATGGGAGTGGTCGTTTCCACCACGGTTAGCAAGTCAGGATCAACAATCTCGGGAGACGTGTCCAGGATCATTGTGGTCGTGCCGAATGCGGGTTACGACCCGAATCCGGGACACCCCGGTACGGGCACAGTGGTGGCGACCTACTGCGCGACGGGCAGTCCGACGCCTTCGATGGCCGGATCCTGGGATTTCACTACCATCACCGGGAGCACGCCTCACCCGGTCGCAGTCGAAGCTATTCTGACGCAAGACAGCAATGGAAATATTTCAGGCATAGGTACGGTGACTCCTAGTGGTCCGACAGGAAATGTGTTCCAGGCGGACCTCAATGGTTCTTCGCTTTCCAATGTTTTCGAGATCGCCGTCGACTTTCTCGGAGATACATGCAGCACCGACAACGGAATTCGCTCCCTGACAGGAACCATCAATTCGTCCAACCAGGTAACGCTCCACTTTGACGTCGGCGGAAGCTTCACGGTCACGATCAATGGCACCCTGAATTCGTCTGGCCTGCCTTCTTTCTCGGGCACTGGAACGGTGTCAGGCCCAGCATGTGCATCGAACGGCCAAACCGTTCCCATCACAGGCGTCCTGGCTAGTTCGCTCGCAGGCAGCTACTCGGGAGTAAGCGCCAGCGACAGCACCGAGATCATTACGATGAATCTGGCGGAGGATGCCAAAGGAAATATCACCGGCAATGGCGCCGATAGCACGAATGGCAGCTTCGCCATTTCCGGAAGTGCCGTTGCTAACGCTTTCTCGGCGACTCTCATGTTCCCCAGCAGCAACAATGTTCCGGTCTTTGGCTACTTCGACCCTCAGTTAGGCTTGAAGGGCACGATTTTGCTGACCAGATTCGAAGGAGCCGGCGCCAGTACCTGTAGTAACGGATTACCGAGCCATAATGGTTCGTGCCTGATAGGAATACTAGCGAGGCAGTGATGTAGCTTGTAAGAAGTTGGACATCCGGCCTAACACATCTATCGCAACTGAAGGACTACCCTGCTCGGCTGGTGATCGTCTACAAGAATCCGCCGCCACGCTAAGAAGTATTGCGCCAACAGGATTGGAGGCTTGAGCCGACTCTCGAAGGGTTTGTAGGCACAATTTAGACGGGTTCTCGCCTAAAGCCGTGCCTTTCAGGCGGGTTCCGGAGAACCGCCTTCGATCAGGCCCCAATTGCTCAAGCCCAATCTCTCGACCAGCATCTGGCGGTAGCAATCATCTTCAGCCATGCCAGCCAAAGCAACAATGTCCTCTTCAAGCTTTTTGTACTGTGCCAACAGCGTAATGAATAGTTCCTGGTCTACGTCCAACCGTAACATCGTGCGCACCAGCAGGGAAGCTTGTGCGCGAAACAGCGTCCATCTCATTTCGTCGGCTTGGTAGACCAGCTCTAAGATGAGTATTTCCCGCTGTTCATATTCAAGAGCTGACTTGGCGGGATCAATCTTCATCTTTTCAAACCTCACCGCCCTTTGGAACAGCATCGTATTCGAGGCTTCCTCACACAGGTAACCCCAATTTACTCTAAATTGCTTCCAACGCACCTCACGCCACAAATGCTTTGCCGTGCGTTGCTCATCGCCTTCCTTTTTGTTGTAGCGCAGAATTTCTGCAGACCCTACAGCACACAGCTTTGGTATGATGCATCCCAAGGCGAGCGGTGAAGGATATTTGAGCTTTCTGTACAAACTGGCGGCAAAAAGGACCGCAAGCAGGACACCTGCGGGCAGGACCACTTCAACGAGCAAAGTTACCATCTCTTCCTCATCATGCGTTCAGTTATTTCCCGGTAACGGCGTAACTCTTTGGCAATGTCCTCCGGTCCCATTCCCAATTCTTTGAATCCGAATTTTGTGACCGGACGCGAAAAAACCCAAATCCACCAAAATGCGGCCAGAAAGTATCCCACAGAGGGAGCATACTTGGTAAAAAATAAATACTTTGTTCCGAAAAGGGAAAAATTGATAATGCCTGCCAAGACCCCAAATGAGGCAAGTCCAAAACCGGTTACAACGGCATCTTCCCGCGTGTCCATAGGTTCCTTCAGTACAAGACTGAAGACAGCGGTAAGCACCGCAATCCCGAAGATGCCCCAACGGAAAGTGAATTCAGCTCCAACTACAAAGGAGCCAAGCCGGGTGCTTTGCACGGGCGGCGCATAAATCGCCTTCCAAGCCGAATAAATGACAACAGCCAGGATTACGGTCCATACCAACCAACGGAAACCCGCCTTGGAGGTGAACCCCTGGAATATTCGCAGGAAACTTTCCCGGACCGCCGCCACGATCAGAATTACTGCGATTAATTCCATCCACCAATAAACCGCAACATATAGGCGAGGACCAGCTAACCAGGTAGCAAGTTGGACGGACTGCAACAGAACGCCCCAAGCGACATAGTAGGCGAACCACGGCAGCTGCTTTCTGACACCTTGTCGATAGACGATGACCAGAAGCCAAGCATCGACTACGAGACCGGCGCTGATTAGAAAAAGTGCCATGAGAAATCCCGACGTGTTTAAGGGTATTGGATTTTCTCACGGCTTAAGCCGCCAACGCACATTTACTCGAACATTTGAAGAGATTCTCAAACAGAGCGAGGCATATACAGCTGAGACATGCATGCGGTGCCCGGAATGCACATTGGCCCGGTCCCATCTGTCAATAACATTGCCTCTGGAAGATCCTGCCCCTTTACCATGTCATATTTGTATCCACAGGCAGTGTGTGGAATGCACATTGGCCCCGTCCCGTCTGCCATCAAGACTCCCAGTCGAAAACGCGCTCTGCTCGCTAAGACAGCAAAATCGTATGCACAGGGAGCATCTGGAATACACATCGGCCCACCGCCGTCCGTTAGGACAGCAGTCGGGAATTGACGACCACTCATTTGAACGCCATTCGCACTGTCCACGGCCATGAATACGATGAAACTCGCCGCCAACATCATCACTACATTGATCCTGCTTCTCATTTTTCCTCCAAGGGGGTTGATTTAATTCCTAAACTGCAAACTTTCGCTTGTCCGGTTTTCGTTGAAACCACTTGACAGATAGCCTGTTTTTTCCTAATATCACGTACATGTAGGCAACAGTTTCCGGGGCCGCCACATCGGACTGGCGGAGACTTCCTCCCCCGCTAAAGACACAGGAAGGCTCACCGAGGAGAAGCGCAAAAAACGACTTGCGGTTCCGGGTTCTCCGCAAAAGTTTCCGGAGCCGCGAGTCCATATCTCCATTAGGGTCTAGCGTATTGGTGTGTCCTTAAACTCGTGCGGTTCGCCTATTCTGCGGGCACTGTGTGGCCGCACCTTGATCTCTGCCGTCAAGGTCGCATTAATCACGCCCGTACGCAGCCCGGCAATCCCATCTCTCCGCCCCCAGAACAGCGGAATTTTACCCTTAAAGACCTGGTTTCTGGATGCCAATCCTTTATTCCGGGGAATCCCGCTTTTTGACAACCGAAGTCAGTGGAAGATAGCATCCCCTCGCCGCAATATTCGATTGAAACTCTCGCTTTTGAAGCCATTTATTATGCCGCATACGACAGGAGCCTAAGATTCTTAGTTCAGTGCACTCGCTGATTCAGGACGCCCGCTTCAGCCTGCGCTTCATGAGTAAGCGGCCAGGAATGACGTTCCTTGTCATTGCAACGTTGGTACTCGGCATTGGCTTGAATACGGCGATATTCAGTGTGGTGAACGCAGTAATCCTCCGCCCGTTGCCGATACGCGAGCCGGATCGCGTTGTATGGCTCAACACGAAAGCCAATAGGACCAACGCGCCTTTGGGCACCTCTTACCCTGATTATCTGGACTGGAAAGCCCAAAGCCACTCATTCGACGCTATTGCAGCGATGCGGACGGTTTCTTTTACCATGACTGGTACCGGCGCCGCCGAACATCTGAAAGGCATAGCGATCTCCGCTGCCGGCTTTCACGTTTGGGGAGTAAGCACGGTCTTAGGACGTGATTTTACGGAAGCGGACGACCACCCCGGAACGGAGCGTGTCACCATTCTCAGCAATGAGTTCTGGCAACGTAAATTTGGAGGTGATCCTGACGTTTTACGCAAGAACCTGGTTTTAGACGATCTGTCGTACAAGATCATAGGCGTACTCCAACCAACGCAGATCAGCACATTGCAATATGCCGATGTTTGGGTAGCAAACGGCCCGATGCTTGATCAACATGTGATGATGCGGGACACCCGGCTGTTCTTTCCTTTGGCCCGGCTGAAACCGAATGTTACGCCTGCTCAGGCGCGCGCTGAAATGGAGACGATCGCCGGCCGCCTGGCCGCTCAATACCCGAACACAACGAAAGATATGGGGATCCGGGTTTTGCCATTGAGCGATCTGCTCAGCCCCAGCGGCGCCAAGCCCTTATTACTGCTCCTCATCGCTTCCAGCCTTATCTACCTGCTGGCAGTGGCGAACGTGACCGTTGTATTCCTGAGCAACACCATTGAACGCGGTCAAGAGCTGAGTATTCGCCTTGCTTTGGGATCTACCCGGTCAAGCGTAATGCGGCAATTATTCATTCATGCTTTGATTTTTGCCGTCGTGGGAAGCGCCGTGGGTTTGTCGGCTGCGAAGTTGGGCCTTGTATTCTTTCTGCACAACTTTCCGAGTGCGGTTCTCCGATTCCAAGAGACGACAATCGATTTCAAGGTCATTGTGCTGACCATCATCATGGCACTTGTCGCGACTCTAGCCGGTACTCTGACAGCGGCAATTTACGTATCCAAGCTCAACGTCAGCAGCGAACTCAAGGGTGAGGGGACCTGGTTCGCTCTGCCGAAATACCGCGCTCTTGGGCGTGGTGCATTCATTTTATTCGAGGTTACTCTTGCTTCAGTGTTGTCGCTTGTCTCGGGCTTGCTCGTTAGAAGCCTTTACGAGGTTCAAAGAATTGACTTGGGCTTCAAACCTCAAAACGTCATTTCATTTCAAGTCAATCTTCCGCCCGCACGCTACAAAGAACCTTTCAAGCAAACGGCATTCTTCAGACTAGCAACTGACAAGCTGACTCAACTGCCGGGAATGGAATCCGTCAGCGGGATCTCCGGACTTCCGCTCACCACCCAAGGAGAAGTGAACCGCCTGGAAGTCGATGGGCAATCGCCCTTTGCCAGCGAGCCCCTTGAGGTGGAATATGAATCGATTCTGCCCGGCTTCTTCCGAACCATGCGGCTTCCATTGCTTGAGGGCCGTGATTTTACGGATGCGGATCGCGACAACGCGCCCACAGTCGTAATTCTGGATAACGTTCTTGCCGCCAAATTGTGGCCGGGACAAAACCCGCTAGGCAAGCAGGTCCGGATGAGTGCGCGCACCGGCGGAACCTCCCGCGCGCTTGAAGTTGTGGGAATTGTTCAAGAGATCAAGCATTTTGGCCCTGAGACAAAAGTAAGATGGATGCAAGTTTATGTACCCCAGTACCAGGACCCGTCGCCGACACTGTCATTCGTGCTGAATGCGGCTATGCCGGAAGCAGCAGTCAAACCCACTATAGACAAGGTGATTCATGAATTGGACAAAGACCTGCCAATCGAGAATTTTCAGACCATGAACACTTACTTGGATAATTATCTCAGCGCCCGTAGGGTAAGCCTCCTCTTGCTTAGCGCTTTTGCTGGGACAGGAATCGTAATGGGGATGTTTGGCATTTACGGCGTGGTCGCAGCAGCGGTGCTTCGTCGGCGGCGGGAAATCGCAATCCGCATGGCGATGGGAGCAACCGTCTTTGGCATAATCGCACTTATTACCCGGCTTGGTCTTCTTGCCGCTTCGGGCGGCATTCTGATTGGCTCAGCTATAGTGATGAGTTTGACCCACGTCCTTGCCTCACTCCTAATTGGAGTGAACGTCCTTAGCCCAGGAGTCTATTTTGCCAGCGCGTTTGTCATATTCACGCTGGCGGTCATCGCCAGTCTGGTCCCGGCGATAAGACTCATGCGATTCAATGTCCAACAAATTTTGCGCCAACAGGCATGAACATTTGCAATTGGCTCAGGCTGGACGTAAAATCCTGCTAACATATACATGCACTTTCCACGTTGAATGTTCAGGTACTGACTCAAGTTCTGCGACTTCAGCCGTAGCTTGGCTGAATTTTAGCGGTCCCGAATAACGAATGACTACGCCAGGCAAGAAATCAGCAGTGCGACCGAATCGCGGCAGTTCCTTGAGACCGCGGGCCGAAAGCCCACGCCGCCACTTCCTCTATGTTGACGTGACAAAAGATGAACACAAGAAAATTCAAGCATACTGCGTCGAGCAGAAAATCAGCGTGAGCCAGTTCCTGGCTGACCTGATGATCAAAGATGCGCTCAAAACCAAGCCCAAGCGCAAGCGGAAGGTGACGATCCGAGCCGAATTTGAGTTGACACCAGAAGAGCAAGAGAAATTGGAATTGCTGATCAGGCTGCGTAACAAAGGTTCGATTGGCCAGTTTATCCATGAGCTTCTCCAGCCCAATCTGGAAGTGCAAAGGCTGCATGCCCCGGTCGAAACGATGCCGCTGCGTTACTACTTGTCACAGGACGAGCACGAAACAATTACCAAGCACATTGCCGGCAAGGGGATGGCAGCCAGAAATTATGGCGTTACGCTTGCCCTTAAGGCAATCGACAAAGCACGTAACAAACAGAAGTAACCCAACCAGAGCACCTTTTGCTGGCAAAGATTACCCTGCGTCGTCATTCCCCTTCGCGCTTGGAACAAGGCTTCGCTGAAATTTCCCTGCTTGACAGATATACTCAATAATAAATAATATCAGATACATCTTCGCGGCCTGATCTTTTTGAAACAGCCTTTGTTTCGTCAGCTGTGAGAACGCAGAGCATCGATGACCCGCATCTCTGCGGCTGCTCTCTATTTGATGTTGTGGGAAGCCATTGAATTTGGCCAAGACGATTTGGCCTGTCACCTTCGGGGATTCCTACCGAAGCATTCAATTCGAAACTGAACCCGCGGCTATTTCCGGTAGCCGCGCTTGTTCTCAACATGGCCTGGAAGGTCATCTCAAGCGAAACCCATGGAGCCTGAGCAGTGACCTTCTTGCCTTTTATGCGCAACCCCAAGGAATAAGACGCACAGGATTCTTGAGGCCGTGGCGATCTATACGAAGCATGGAAAGAGACTCATCACAGAATCGATAACCGTTGATAGCGACTGCTATGTCGGAAGAAAAGCTATTAAAATTCGGGCACTCGTCGAGGGCCAAACGACCCGCCAGAGCTTTTACATCAGCGACCTTCTCGCAGACAGCGGCAAACAGGAAATACAAGACGCCATCAACGCAAATACGAAGCAATAGCGACGAACGCGAGACGGCGCCCAACGCATTCGTCCATCCGAACGTAAACAAAACCGAAATATATGAAGCTCTCCATGGCCTTAACGCTGGAATTCAGCAGTGTATTAATTCGTTAGATTTCTTGGACAACTCCGGTCTCGATCTCCCGTTTTTGAACGGATATCGAATATTGGCGAATCAAATTCGGAGTGCGGTCAATTTCAGCACCACGGAGGCGATGACGGCGATCGAACTCCGCGATTATCAGGACTTCGAAAAACAAAGAATAACATTCAGCTTTCCTCCAATGAAAAGCCGAAAGTCAAAATCAAGGAATCTCGAATAGAGAACACATAATCCTGTTTCGATCTCCGGGGGCCTAAGATGGAATCGTTAGCCTGGACCATAATCGATTTATTGCTGGATGTGCCGGGAATATTAATCCGGCGGCTCTCAGTAAGAGTGCGGCGACTATTTCCTGCATCGCATTGAAACATCAAATCTCATTGCAAGCCTGCCGAGTATTTCTGGATCGTTCCAACTCTCATGCCGGATCTCCAGGACGAGGGGATATTGATTAAATTTGCGCACAAGCGAAAACAGAGTCCGGCACTGTCAACTTCCCTGCCCTCGCAAGTTGTGGACGCGCCGGGCAGGATCGCCAGATTGGCAGTTTAGTCAGCCCTTGATACTTTTTGATGGCGTGGCTTTTGAGATGATTTTGGAGCCCACTGCAGCCTCTAAACGTACCGCTAACGTGTCGCAACTCAATCTGCCGCAAAGCCAGTGCCTTGTTGCCAGCAGTTTAGGCCTGCTCGGCCCTAGTCTCCGACCCCGGCAAGACTGCGCTCTCAGAACGTGACCGCCTCCCCAGTGGACTGCACTATGCGATTCGGCACCCTGGCCAGCGCGCATGATCATGTTTTCCTCAGCGTTGAACCTCAATATGCCCTTTCCCCCAAGTAGTCTGCCTTCCAACTCCAGTCCATGTCGCCGCCCTTAAGTAGGGGACAAACTCGGCCAGCTCGCCTTCATATTCCGCCCAGCCGGTGAAGCCGCCCAAGGGATGGGTCTGTCCGGTGCGGCCGCTGCGGCGCTCGCTCATTTCCCAGCGCAGGTCGCTGCCGATGAGCTTGACGGCCCGCGCGCGTTCGCCGGCCGCGCTGAAGTCGAGCGGGAGCGGCCCTTCTCCGTAAAGGCTACGCAACGTATGCAGGCGGTCGCGGACCCGCGCGAACAGCACACCAAACTCCGGCTCGCGGACAACCCGTCCTTCGGCTTTCAGCTCGGTGGGCGTCAGGAAGCGCACGCGGATGCGCTGTCCAGTCGCGGCAACGGATGTACGCGTATCCGTGTGAGCGGACGGTTGCGGGACCGGGTCTGCAGGCGATGGCGCGGGTTGGGTGTGATTGAGCGATTTGTTTGATGAGGCACTAAGCGACAAGGCGTCGAGCGACAAGATGTTGAGCGCTAAAATCAAGGGCTGGGGATCGGACAGGATGTGTCCGTCAAAGATCTGCGCGCCCAGCCTGGGCTCAGCGTCATCATCCATGCCTTGCGCGCCAGCCTGGCCTGTGCTTTCAAACTGGTGAATGGCAATTAGCTCCGCGCCCGGACGTCCCGGCCCCAGCCCTTCGCGCATCAACTGTGAGAAGCTGAAGGCAAAGTAGGCCAGCGCCGGGTCGCGCATCTCAAAGACGTTCAGGTCGAAGTGAAATTGTTCCTGCGGGCGAAACCGGCGCCCGTCAAGATGGGCGGCCCGGATCACAAACGGGCGCGGCCAGTCCGCCAGCCCGCTGGGCCCCTCGGCAATGGCCGTAGGCTCAAATAGCCGGGCATACGCGCACACCGAGCGCTGCCCACAGGTCCGCGCCCCCGGGCACCCCGGCGCACAAACAAACTTCCGAAATATCCTGCCCAACGTCCCGCGGATAACATTGCCGGCCTTCCCCGGAGGAAGGTAAAGCGATTCCATGGCACGGAACCGGAAGCGAAAAGCAAAGAGTTCGAAAGTGAGGGGACGGTGCGGGGCAAGCGGCTGGCTTCGATCTTGTGGCGGGTCGTTCAAATCCCCTCCTCATCGGGGAACAGCTTCCAACGCACCGAGCAGGATATTCTCGGCGCCGCAAAAGAGCTTTACGTCTCAATCCCCTCCTCATCGGGGAACAGCTTCCAACCAGAGTAGCCGTAGTTGCAGGCAGCTTTCAGGTGCCGTTTCAATCCCCTTCTCATCGGGGAACAGCTTCCAACGAGGAGAAAAAGAGACGCGACAGGTCGCGGAGGTGGAGTTTCAATCCCCTTCTCATCGGGGAACAGCTTCCAAACACTTCTGATGAAAATTGGGAGGTCGCGGGTCTGATCGCGGAGTTTCAATCCCCTCCTCATCGGGGAACAGTTTCTAACAGCCTGTGGAAGACAAGCGCCGGGCTGGTGGTCAGGTTGTCTCAATCCCCTCCTCATCGGGGAAGTCTTTCCAACTACGCCACTGTCCAAATGGACTCAACCCAGAAGCAGCATGTCTCAATCCCCTCCTCATCGGGGAAGTCTTTCCAACATCCCATCTTGAACCACAGTGACATCACCCCGAAGGAAGTCTCAATCCCCTCCTCATCGGGGAAGTCTTTCCAACGCTATCACTGACGAGTACCTCGCAACGGTCGACAAGAAAGTCTCAATCCCCTCCTCATCGGGGAACAGCTTCCAAGCCAACTTACCTCCAGACGTTTCTGGCGGTAAGTCAGCAGTTCGGCAAGTTTCAATCCCCTTCTCATCGGGGAACAGTTTCCAACGCAGTACATTGTTCCGAACTCTCAGTTCAACTGGGCGATTCAATCCCCTTCTCATCGGGGAACAGCTTCCAACCTGAGCAGATCGGCGCGGACAACCTCAAAACCTTCTTGTTTCAATCCCCTTCTCATCGGGGAACGGCTTCCAACGGACGTTTTCCGCAACGAGTATTAAACATCCTCAACCTCTTGTTTTCAATCCCCTCCTCATCGGGGGAGTCTTTCCAACTTGCAGATCCTGGCAACAGGCTGCGCGCAGGGCAACAGATCTCAATCCCCTCCTCATCGGGGAACAGTTTCTAACGGACCGAAGTCCAACTAAAAGCAACCGGGCCAGGTACTAAAATCTCAATCCCCTCCTCATCGGGGAACAGTTTCTAACGCGTGAAAGAAGTGGTGTGTCAGGTCGCCTTGTGGGAGTCTCAATCCCCTCCTCATCGGGGAACAGTTTCTAACGGAATCCAAAGCTGATCTGTATGGCATGCAGCTGGCCAAGTCTCAATCCCCTCCTCATCGGGGAACTGTTTCTAACGGTGCGCAAACGACCACTACTGCAGTAAAGATCTATGGAGGTCTCAATCCCCTCCTCATCGGGGAACAGTTTCTAACTCCACATTACGGACCATGCCTGGTTCGCAGTGGGTCTCGTTCTCAATCCCCTCCGCATCGGGGAACAGTTTCTAACGCACAGAACGTAATGGACGTTCTCAGTTTTACCGTCTGGAAGTCTCAATCCCCTCCGCATCGGGGAACAGTTTCTAACACTGCAATGACTGCCGCAACCACGGCTCCGATGATGACGTCTCAATCCCCTCCGCATCGGGGAACAGTTCCTAACCGGGCAGCTTGGGATGGTCGTACAGGACCGCTCCCATTCGTCTCAATCCCCTCCGCATCGGGGAACAGTTTCTAACAATCTGCTTTCTCCACTTGGCTTCACCGGCTTGCGGTGGTCTCAATCCCCTCCGTATCGGGGAACAGTTTCTAACACGTGAATCCCGATAACTTTACGATTGCGCAGAAATGGGTCTCAATCCCCTCCTCATCGGGGAACAGTTTCTAACGTTTATCCCAGCCTTAAGCCTGCTTACGCTCTATATCGTCGTCTCAATCCCCTCCGCATCGGGGAACAGTTTCTAACGAGGCGGATTTGCCAGCATTCAAGGCAAAGAAAATCATCAAGGTCTCAATCCCCTCCGCATCGGGGAACAGTTTCTAACACAGTATTTACGAATCCGACAGTATGCCGCTCTAACTCGTCTCAATCCCCTCCTCATCGGGGAACAGTTTCTAACGAATTCGCCAAATACGCGTACCAGCGCGTGGGGAACGTGTCTCAATCCCCTCCTCATCGGGGAACAGTTTCTAACTTATCCTTCGACATAACCATTACCCCGGAGTATCTCACGTTCTCAATCCCCTCCTCATCGGGGAACAGTTTCTAACAGTGAATACGTTGTAAGTGGTAAGACGCAAACCGAAAGAACAGTCTCAATCCCCTCCTCATCGGGGAACAGTTTCTAACCCTAGTCAATTCTCGACCTTTAGAATCAGTGGATTATATTCCACTTTTTCGGCACCCCTGAAATTATTCGATCTTCGTTTGCCAAAGAGAATTGGCGTGGCTTCTAGAAATCTGGACAAAGGACTGAAAAGTTTGAGCCTCAAGGACTCACCGGCACCCTGCCCAGTTTTGGTGCAAATTCCAAATCACGACAGTCCGTTGAAAATACGAGAGTTGCTCTCGTTTCTTGGTACCACGTCTGAATCTGTCGCAACACGAGAAAATCAAATGATGTAGAAATCCTGATCGCTCACGCTTTCCGCCGTTCCCATCACAATCGCGCGAGGACCGCACGACTGACACAGAAAAAATACATGGACACAGTCCTCAAGTTCTGAAGACACGTCTCAATCCCCTCCTCATCGGGGAACAGTTTCTAACTTCGCCACTATCCTGTTTGTATTCGCCTTAACCGTGTCTCAATCCCCTCCTCATCGGGGAACAGTTTCTAACCTGAGGATGGACCCGCAAAGGTGATTGATCCATTAAAGTCTCAATCCCCTCCGCATCGGGGAACAGTTTCTAACCCTCAATGCTGTATCACCCCGAGGTCAAAAGCTTTGGTCTCTCAATCCCCTCCGCATCGGGGAACAGTTTCTAACGAGCGAACTTCAGTCGCCGTTAGTAAAAAAGGGATATTGTCTCAATCCCCTCCGCATCGGGGAACAGTTTCTAACGGGAGTCACTCGCATCCTGGCATGAAATAAAACAAAACGTCTCAATCCCCTCCGCATCGGGGAACAGTTTCTAACAAGCGCCAACCTGCCGAAGTCGGCAGTGCCCCTTGTCATCAAGTCTCAATCCCCTCCGCATCGGGGAACAGTTTCTAACGCGCTTTTATCGAAACCATTGAGGAGACGATAGCTATGACTGTCTCAATCCCCTCCGCATCGGGGAACAGTTTCTAACATGTTCAACCGATGAAATCAACTGCATTCAACTTTCCAACCAACGTCTCAATCCCCTCCGCACCGGGGAACAGTTTCTAACACGAAGACCCGTGCTTGTCCGCGAAGGTGACACTGTTGAGTCTCAATCCCCTCCGCATCGGGGAACAGTTTCTAACGAATCCTGGTCAAGGACCTGTGCGTGCGTGAAAACCGGCCAACCGTCTCAATCCCCTTCTCATCGGGCAACAGCTTCCAACCCTCGATCGCGGACGATCTCGATCACAATCAGCCCATCTCGTTTCAATCCCCTTCTCATCGGGGAACAGTTTCTAACCTGATAAGTCTTGGTTTCCGGGACAGGGCAACAACCGGTTCGTCTCAATCCCCTCCTCATCGGGGAACAGCTTCTAACCGGACACTGGTCAGTCTACACGCTAAAACATCTCAGCCGAAAGTCTCAATCCCCTCCGCATCGGGGAACAGTTTCTAACCAACGTTAGTACTTTGGCAATCGGGACCCTCGTGACGTCTCAATCCCCTCCGCATCGGGGAACAGTTTCTAACCGTACATTTTTGGCATTGTCTGCATCCTGTCCACGTTGTCTCAATCCCCTCCGCATCGGGGAACAGTTTCTAACAAGAGTCCTATAGCGACATTCAGGAAATAAGGAAGTATGGTCTCAATCCCCTCCGCATCGGGGAACAGTTTCTAACATGAACTCAACGAAGCGCAACAATACAAATTCGTGGCCGTCTCAATCCCCTCCGCATCGGGGAACAGTTTCTAACGGCAACATCGGCCACTTGGATTCCCAGGGTTTGTCTACGTCTCAATCCCCTCCGCATCGGGGAACAGTTTCTAACCTGTCCCTATGACTCATTGAACGTGTCCGCGGACGGCAAGTCTCAATCCCCTCCTCATCGGGGAACAGTTTCTAACGCTTTGCCTTTCGCGTGGTTGCAGACTAGCTGCAAAGCCCTCCCCGTCTCAATCCCCTCCGCATCGGGGAACAGTTTCTAACGATTAATCCCACCAGCCACTACAGATCCAAACTGATGTCTCAATCCCCTCCTCATCGGGGGACAGTTTCTAACGAGATACAGGCGAAACGAGCACTTGTCCGCTTATTGTCTCAATCCCCTCCTCATCGGGGAACAGTTTCTAACAACTGCGGGAGGCCCGCGATGGCAAGTGACACGGCGAAGGTCTCAATCCCCTCCTCATCGGGGAACAGTTTCCAACCCTCATCAAAAGTCAAGCCTTAGAATCGATGAATTATACCCCACCTTTCGGCACCACAAGAATCAGCATCTTCATTTGTGCCTGGCATCTCTAAAGTTGTGGTACATTAAGATTCCCCCTTGAGGCCCTTATTCTAAGCAGCCTTGTGAGTATCCATGGAAAGCGGATTTCTCGCGATTGTTGATGCTGACCGCATACACGACTACCTCTTTTTACCGCAGAGTGTCATAGACAGGAGGCCGTGAGGAATGCAATACCTGGCCATCACCGATGCGGATGCCATCCATTCTTATGTTTTTGCTCCCCACGAATTGCGACTGATACGCGGCGGCAGCAGCCTGCTCGATGCGTGTAACGACCAAGCCGCTGCGCTCGTGAGCTCGGGCATGTCTGGATGCAAGATCTTCGACGGCGGTGGGCAGGTGCTCGCGAAGTTCCCCACCGGAGCACAGGCGGAGGAGTTCTGCCGCACAGTCCGGGACCTATATCGGGAGAAGACCCAGGTCGCAACCGTGAGCACGGCGATTGCAGAGTACCCGTCCCCTGAACGCTTCCAGGAATCGCTCGACGATCTGCTTTTCATGCTGGAGCGCGCGAAGCAGCGCCGGACATCTGGGCATTTCAACGGGGGCAGCCCTTATTTTGCAAGTTGCCAGTCCTGCGGGCTCTACCCTGCCAGCGGGGCCTCCGTTGCGCCGGGACATAAAATCATCTGTCGGCCCTGCTGCCTGCGGGAAGAACAGACGCGAAAGTTGCGGCAGGCGGCTGAAAACGAACCGCATAGTTTCGAGGACATCGCGCGCCAGAGCCACCCGCAGAATTACCTGGCTCTGATCTATCTCGACTTCGACCGGCTGGGGCGCTATCTGAAGGCGGTCATTGAGGGCAAAGAGAGCCGTTACACGGTCTTCAGCACACGGGTAAAAGACTCAATCAAACATGCGGTAACTGAGGCAGGCAAGCAGGCGCCGGGCAGTATCACCCTTGTCCGGGGTGGCGACGATGCCGTGGTGGTGATGGCCGCGCAGCACGCCCTGAAATTCTTGCGAGTCTTCAGAGAGGCAATGGATGAATTCTGGAATCGCGAAGAGGCCAAGGGCGGCGACCATCACGCCGGAAGGCCGCGCCCCTCGTTCTCAGCCGGCATGGTGCTGGCCCACAGCCATTTCCCGATCGCCGAGTTCATGCGCATTGCCGAGGACCTGCTGCGCTCCGCCAAGCGGCTCCAAGAACAGGACGCGATCGACTATGAAGTAGTCACAAACTCCATGATCGGCAAAGTATTGGAGCAGCGCAAGAGATTTGAGAGGCGGCGAACCTCCAAACCATATCTGTGGGCTGACTTCCAGGATCTGGCAGGCGAACTGGTTCAGCTCAAGAAAACCGGCGCGCCCGCATCGAAGGTCAAGGCGCTCTATCACATCGCCTACCAGTCTGACCTGCAGGCCGAACTGGAGTACCTGCATCTGCTTTCGCGACTCGACTCGCGGTCCCGTGAAATCATGCGGCGTCCGCAAGCGGTGGGGCTGGGCTTGTGGCAAGCTAGCGACACCGGCGCCGTGGCCACCCGGGCTGCGGACCTCGCTGAACTCTGGGAGTTTGTCTGATGCCTCTGCGATTGATGATCGAATTTGATACCGCCGTGCATCATGGCAGCGGCTTTGGCATCGCCGGGGTCATCGACCGCGCCATCCTGCGCGACGAGAATTCTATGCCTTATCTCGCCGGATCGGCGCTCAAAGGCAAATTTCGCTTCGCTGCCTCGCGGTTGCTGCGGGCCAAAGGCGGCCAACCCTGCGGGCCACCCGGTGAGCCCTGGTGCAGCGGCCCCACTGCCTGCCTTCTGTGCCGGATTTTTGGTTCTCCGCGCCGGTCGGGATTGGCCGTGTTCGAAGATGCTTATCCTGCCCCGCCGGCCGATGCCATCCTAAGGGCCCTGAACAAAAACAGTCGCTCACCGGTGCTGGCCGGAGGCAGCGAAGTGCGCTCTTCCACGGCCATCGACCGCTACAGCCGGCGGGCGCGCTCACAACACCTTTTTTCCACGGAAGTCGTTCCACCCCTCCTCGCCTTTGAGTCGCAGATCATGGGCGAACTCAATCGCGAGGAGATTGATTGCCTGATCGCTAGTGCCAGGCTGCTGGACCATTTCGGTGGCGACTCAGCCCGCGGCCTGGGCCTGTGCCGCTGCCTGGTCGAGGTCGCTGGATGATTCTGCGCGCAACTGCCCGCCTCGAAACTCCCACGGCCATCTCTCAGCGGCGGGCTACCGGCAACGACCTCGATACCCTGGCCTTTGTGCCGGGGACGACCCTGCGTGGCGCATTGGCCGAAACTTGCCTGCGGCAAGGCTCGGCCGAAGACCGCACTTTTGCCACCTTGTTTCTGGAAGATCAGGTGCGGTTCGGCGACCTGCGCCTGGGCGGCAATGCGCGCTGGCCGCTTTCCGCTCGCTGGTGCCGCGAGAATCCTGAGCATCCTCTCATGGATCTGCTTTTCCTCTATGGCGCACGCGAGCTTACGCCCGCCGGAAATAAGCCAGACCTCGAAGCCTTGCTTGAGTGCCAGGCAACCGCTGGCCGCGGTGGCACGTGCAAGGCCAAGATGGGTTACCCCGGCGAAGGCTACTATTTTCTTAATTCAAATCAGCGCTATGAAGCCGGCAACCCAGACACGCGCCGTGTCGCCCATGTTGAAATCGACCCCGGCGTGCTGCGTTCACGCAACGGGCGGTTCCATTCAGCCAGCGTCCTCACCCGCCATCAGACTTTCGAAGGCAAAATCTGGGCCAGCCCTGAAGGTGCGGAAACGTTGAAGAAGATCACCGGCAAAGGCCTGCCGCTCTGGATAGGCCGCGGCCGTTCGCGCGGCCAGGGGCGAATCACGCTATGGGTCGACGATGACCAAGGCATCTCCACCGATGAAATGGAACAGCAGATCAACACCTTCAATCAGGCGGCAGTCCGCGCTTTTTCCTGCTTCGCCGGCCAAGTCCTGTTCTCATGCACTCTGGATTCTGCGGCCATCCTGTTCGATGAGTTTCTGCTCTCCAAAGATTCCGTATCGGCGGCCGATATCGATCCTGAACTGGAAGGCTACAAGCTGCTCACCTGCTTTACCCGTCCGGTCGATATTGTGGGATGGAACGCCGGTCCCCGCGCCCAACTCCCCAAGCCGGAAGTTCGCGCCATCGCCGCAGGCTCATGTTTTCTCTTCGCGCATGAGCAGACCAGCGACAGAAAGCAACAGGTCCGCCGGGTCGCAGAAATCCTCACCAGAGTACAGAACGAACGCCTGGGTGAGCGCCGCGAAGAAGGCCATGGCGAAGCAGCGTTTTGTTCGGAGTTCCACTACCAGGGAGCAATCCTGCCATGAGCGAACAGCGCAACGCCCGTCTCCTCGGTAGCCTGAGATGGTGGCATCCTGACCGGCCAGTGGCCAGTGCCCAGGAATGGCTGCTGAAAAATAGCCAGGAAGCCGGGCGCATCCGCCCCAACCAGTGGGAAGCGCTTCGCCGCATGGGCGAAAACGCCGCCACGCCCGGCGAGTATAAGCAGGCCATTCGCGTGGGGCTGAGCCGTGAAATAGAAGAGGGGGTATTCGAGCCGCGCTGGCCCAAGGCGCTGCTCGACGCCCTGCTCGATGAGATCACGGCTGTCGCCCAGCCCGACGCTGGGGAAGTACGAAGGGAACTGGAGCTTCAGCTTGCGAAACTTCCTGCCCAGGCGCAAAGTCTTCGCGACCAGATTGCCGTGGAGCAGGCCCAGGCATTCGTCGATGCGCTCGTAACCCGCATCCAGGCCGAGCGCGCACTGGAAGGAAAGGAACCATGAGCTTTCTGGAACTGAAAAACCGGTACGTTCTGCATGGCCGTCTTCACGGGGAAGAGGGCCTGCATATTGGCAGCGGCGTCCCCAGCACCAAAAGCGACGCCCCCTTTCTCCGCCAGGGTGGGCAGCCCTTTCTGCCGGGCTCCTCGCTGCGCGGCGTGCTGCGCTCGACCGTCGAGCGCATGGCGCAAACTCTGTTCCCTGGCCGCTGCTGCATTCTGTTCGACGAACAAAGCGCTGCGGCCAACTGCGTGGCCGGCACGAAAAAAGAACGCGAAAGATTTGAGCAGGCCACAGCAGAAGAGTTTGACAAAATTCGGTCTGAACTCAAGGTGTGCGCCATTTGTGGCTTGTTTGGCTCCACGCTCACAGCTTCAAAACTGAAAGTCAGCGATGCCCTGCCCGCCGCACCCGTTGTGGCCAAGCGTGATGGCGTTGGTATCGACCGCGACACCGAAACCGCGCGTGACAAGCTGAAATTCGACTACGAGGTGCTGGAGCGCGGTTGCGATTTCAAGTTTTCAATCCAATTGGAGAACGGCGAATACAGTGATTTTGCATTGCTCTATATGGCGATTAAGGAGATGGAGCACGGTGTGGAGGTGGGGGGCCGCCGCGCCCGCGGGCTGGGGCGTGTGATGCTGACCGGGTACGACGTAGAGTACTTCGATCTTAACCGCAAGTACACTTTGCTCGATTTTTTGGATAAAGGATTCGCCAAGGTGGACAAGGGGCAGTTCGAAGGGTGGCTGAAAGAATCTTTCGATGAGTGGCGCAAGCCCAGTAAGAGTTCCTGACGGAGGTAGCCCATGCTGATGCAGACAACCAACGAATTTGAAGTCCGGCTGATTCTGAAGGCCGTATCGCCGCTCCTTATTAAGGATGGGCGATACGACCAGGATCGGCGGGACAAGTGGGCGCGCAACGACGAGATGAAGAAGGGCATGCCCAACATGATCCCCATCTCCCGCGCCTCCGATGACGACTTGCGAAGCGCAGTCACGGCAGCCACTCCCCAAAGAGCAGTTGAGGCCCTGCCGTTCTTCGTGCCCGGCAGCTCCCTGCGCGGGTCGTGGCGCTCTCACCTGGAACGGGTGGTGCGGGGTATCAACCCACCCGAGCAGGCGCAGGTGTGCGACCCGTTCGAGGAAGAACAAGCCCAGGAATCATGCTCGAACTATGCCACTCGCTTTCGTGACGCCATGGAGAAGCAGCCTCAGGACAAGAGACAGCCTGTGGTTCCCTATCGGCTGTCGTGCCCGGTGTGCAAGCTGTTCGGCCACACCACCCAGGCCGCCCGCCTGAAGATCAGCGACGGCGAACGCATTAATCCCAGGGAAGGTTCTATCGCCGCCCGTGAACACGTGCGCATCGATCGCTCCAGCGGGCAGGTCGCAAAAGGAATGTTATTCAAAATCTTCGCGCTGCAGGGCGCCAGTTTTGAAACAACATTGCACATTCGCAACTTTGAGCTGTGGCACTTGCAGTTGGTAAGCGGCCTGTTGAAAGAGATAGCCGGGGGTTTGGTTCCGCTCGGTTCTGGCAAGAACAAGGGTTACGGCAAGGTGGTATGCGCAATCAAAGAGGTTCGCCTGACGGCATTCGGCCTGGAGAAGCCGGCAGATGAACTTCGCGGCGTGGCTGAACATCCAACTGCGGGTAAGTGGTACCAGCAGCGCTATGGTCTGAAGCCTGCTTCCGATATGCCGCCGCTACGGTCCGGTCAGTGGAACCAGAGCAGCCCGTGGCGATGGGAGAGAAATGTGGATTCAGAAGAGTTCGAAAAAATCTGGAAGGAGCGGCAATTCCTGTGGTGGGATCAGTTTCCCGCTCTGAACGCGCGCACCCTGCCGGGAGGCGTGTGATGAGTTCGCTGATTTCTTCCCTGCCGGGGCAATCGGTTTGGCCGGCGGCCATCCGCTGGGCGGAGTTCCGGTACGCCATTGTGGAATCGCCTGCCGAGGTGCGCTTTCTCGGCCCCCAGGAGGTGCAGCAGGCTGCGGAATTTCCACGAGGCGTCGCCTTTGGGCCGGACGCCGAATTGCGCTGGATGCGGCGGCCCGCAGGACACCTGCACTTTGTCTACCTGAGCGACAACAACCTGCCGTTTTGCGTCGATGCGCCACACCAATCGCCATTGGAGCGAATGGGCGATGCCACCGAGCCGCAGCACATGTTTCTGTGGAGTGCATCTGACGGCCGTATTCCCAGGACGCCTTCTTATCCACTTCCTGATCCCGACGCCAACTCGCGTCTGGCGGTACGCGTTCGTCACTATCAGCTCGCCAATGCCTCAACCGGGATTCCAACCCGCCTGTACAGGTGCGTTGATCTGATTCCAGTGAAGATCGGGGGGCCGGCATGAGCGAAAGAATCCCATTCACGACACAGCCACTCAGCCGAAAGCCGTGCTCCGCCAACGGCCACGACCGAAGACCACGCACCGGCTCGGGCATCTGGCGATGCAAACTCACGACAATCACGCCGCTTACCATTCATGCCTTGTTTCGCAATCTTGCCGAAAACGAAAATGCTTACCTTCCCGGCAGCTCTTTGCGCGGGATGGTGCGCAATGTGGTGGAGATGCTGGGCGCGGGCTGCGGCCGATTTTACGATCGGCCGTCGCCTCCACTGCTCGCCACCTGCACCCGCGACGCTACTTGCATCAGCTGCCGGCTCTTCGGGTTTGTCGAAAGTGATTCAGGCTGGGCAGGAAAGGTGCGCTTTGAAGATACCGTCACCGTGCCGGTACGCTGGGAAAGGCATATGGTGCCAACTCAGCGGCCGCCGCAGGCTCCAGGCTCCGGCTGGCTCATCTTTCCTTGCACCCGGCCGCAACTCGAACCTGGCCCCATTAGGTGTGCGCCTGCGGGAACTGAGTTTCGCTTTCGCGTGGATTACACCAATCTCAACCCTGAAGAATACGCAGTCTTGAAATTCGCCCTGACACTGACCCACGGCGCAATCACGCTTTGCCACACACTGGGCTACGGCAAAGCGCTCGGCTTCGGCGCCTGCAAGATCGAGTTACTACAGGACCGGTCGCCCGCCATCGGCCCGGAGATCACCACCTACCTTAACCAGTTGCCATTTGAAGCGCTGGCGAACTACAGGCGGCGGCCTTGAACACCCTCTTTATTACCGTAGGAACATCGGCCCTGAAAAATGACGTCGGCCGAGCGCCCGACGACCGCGACAACGGCGCTCTAAAGGCTGAGATTCAGCGCTATTTCGCTGCCCCGCAAAAGGACGAACAACGATGGGGGCGGCTGCGCAGCGATCTGATCGATGCCCACACCCGCTATTGGCATGCCGATTCCCTTTTCACCAACGATCCGCGGAACTTTCTTTACACCTCGGCGGAGCTGACCAGCACGGTCTTTCTGGTGCGTAGTCTTCAGGCAAAAGAGCCAGCGAACGTACCCAAGCGGTCAGTTCTGCTGTCTTCCGACACCCCGGAAGGCTGGCTGGCCGCGGGCATTAATGAGTTCGTCCTGCGTGAACTATTTCCTGAAATCCCTGTGGAACGGCGAAAGGTTTCAGGACTCGATGTCCGTTTCAGCAACACCCAGGCCGCGCTTAAGACCGTCTTCGATGAATATGGGATTCAGGACAGAGACCATGTCATCATCAACATCACCGGGGGTTTCAAGGGCACGATTCCCTTTCTCTCCTATTTCGCCCGGGCACATGCCTGGGAACTGTATTTCCAGCATGAAAGCCAGGATTCCGCGGTGCTTCTGCCGTTCGAGAAGAATGGCGAGCCTGGTGAGGTCAAGGAGTACGAACCATGGAAAGATTGATCGATGGAATTAACCTTGACAACTTCAAGGATAAACACGCAAAACTCTGGAAAGACGAAAACCCTGAGGAGATTCGTGATTGGATCAAAAAGTCGATTGATTCCACGAGCGGCACCCATCAGCTTTACCGCATATTGCTTATCGACCTCGATGCCGATGTTGCCAATGCCGCGCCCTACATTGCGGGACTGAAAAACAGCGGCGAATCGCTCTTTGGCCTTACCCGAATGTGGCAATTTCTGCTGCGCCATCACGCCTTCGGCGCCGCTCTTGTAGTTTCTTCGTCCCTGAAAAAGGCCGGCGAGCCCCTGCCGTGGCGCCTTTGGCGGTTGAAAGATCTGCTCCACTGGCGTCTGGCCATCGGCATCCTTGCGGGGTTCCTGTTGCTTTCATCAAGCAGCCTGCTGCAGGACATTCTCAAGAGCGCGCAGGCGAAACGTGGCTGGCTTGCTTGCTTGCCGGCTGTCTCCTTGGCCGCGATATTCCTGCACACCCTGGCCAATGTTCTGAATCGCACCGCCGGGCTCCCTCGGCTCACGGCATTGGCGCGCGCCGCTGTCGTAACGTTCATAGGCGCGGCCTACGCTGCTGTCGGCGGCTTTGCCATTTACATGGGCGCAAGGAACCTGCAGATGACTCCTCCCCTCGGGTTGGTCCTCTTGTCCTCTGCGACCGCACTGCTGTTGGGGTTTGTGTTTCACTTGTTTTGGCAGGATCGGTCGATTGGCGACCCTCTTTAACCAAAACCATGTGATTACGAAACAGCTCGTCCTATCGCTCTTAAGGCGCTGCGCATTACGCTTTAGAGGCATTTCCAAATGCTTTAGAACGGAAGAAGATCGATGGGAATCCAGTCAGGCCGGATTCCGCCGTACCAACAGCGCCAACTCCGTGTTTACGGGCACAATGCTTCCTCGTGCCAGCTAAGAAGCTCATTTTCAAAAGTGCGATCCCAAGAGGGTAAGTTTAGTGATCCTGCGCTGGCTCTGGTTTGCGAGATCCTATAGCGCATACTCACAACACATCAAGCGCGGACTTTCAGACGATCCTTGATGCTGTTCAATTCCCATGTCCGCATTGAGCGCCAGGAGAAGCTGTTTGCGTAAGAGGGTTTCGCGGGACTGGCAGGCCAATAGACCGCGTGGCGATTTACCGGAACAAAAGCGTATATGTAGTAAATGCCCGTTCAGCAAGTTACCGTCTGGCCCACAGAAGCCGATTTTGAGGCAGATCTTCAGGCAGCGCTGCGCCGCGCGTTTCCCTGGCTCCCGCCCGGATCAATCCGTCATCAAACGAAATTTTCTTTCAAGTGGGGGCATGCCACAATTGAGGTTGATGGAAGGAGCCAATCCCAAGTCACGGCTCGTTCCGATATATTGCTTTATGCCGATCCCGAGCCTCTCGCCGTGCTGGAACTGAAGCGTCCCGGTCATCCTATCGTTGCAGCTGATATCGAGCAGGGCTTGTCCTACGCACGGATGTTGCACCCCCGTCCTCCGCTGGTTGCCGTGACGAACGGTAGCGACCTTTCACTCCTGCAAACCCATACGGGGAACGAATGGACTCCCTCTGATGCATCGCAGACTGAATTCGTTAATCTTCTGAAATCCGCCACTGAGGTGGCGAGCGAAGACGTAAAGCGTGCCGTTAGCACTCTGATGGGTTCAAACCCCGACATTTGGGTACAAGCCATCCGCCAGACTTCTTCAGTGACCATCGCAGAATTGTCGGGAAGCTGGGCCGACCAGCTCCAGCCATTCGTGCCCGATTTCTTGATTCCGCGCAAGGCCACCACAACGATACTCAACCTGCTCAGGCAAGGCCAACGGTTTATTCTGATCGAAGGGCCTCCCCTCAGCGGTAAAAGCAACGTTCTGCGGGAACTCACGGTGCAGACCGCCGACGCCGAAGATCTCGTGGTTCTGTTTATCGAAGCCGACTCAGGCGCGGGCATTTTCCAAGCAATCGCTGACGCACTGGCGAATGCATTGTCCTGGCCTGTTTCACGGAATGAAGCCCGTGATTGGCTCCTCCGTCTTTCCAAGGGAGCGGGGCCATCCCTGGTTATCGCCGTGGACGGACTGGGGATTGGTCGGGATGACATTCCCAATGACGTGCACGATCTCGCTTCTCATCTGTTTGGCAGCCGTGTCCGTGTGGTTCTGGCACTCGACGACAGCGTAGCGGATCGCGTTGTGATGAATTCTACTGGGCGAAAAAAATCTGCAATCGGCCGGCGGGCGCACCGCATAAGACTCGACGTTCTCGACGACGATGAATTTAAACAGATCGTGCAAATGCTGTGGGACCGCAGGATAGCCATAATGAAAGGCGGCGAGTCCAGCCCGGAGCTGCGTATTTCCTGGATATTGCGCGCCGTCGTTTCCCAGATTGTTTCTGAGGAGCGATACGCGAATGAAAAGCTGATAACCGGGCTTCAGCCGCTTTTGGGGTTGGATATTATCGAGCACGCACGCGAACGCTTGTGGGACGATGAGCTCAGAAGAATGCTTCGCGCCACAGCGGAAGCGGTCCTGCAGGACGCCGGGGATCGGACACGACCAATCGGACTCGTCCTGGCATCAATGGCGACATACGCCGTCCGCCGTAAGACGCTTCTTCGTTTTCTAGAGCATGCCGAGGTGGAAACCTTGGTCGCGCGAGGTTTCCTTCGCCCGATGTTGCACGGGTCCGGGGAAGCGGTCCTGGTGATTCGGCTGCCGGAACTGCTTGCAAGCGAAGCCGCGGACGTTCTGGGACTTGAGCTTGCCACAAAGGTGAACGCCGATCCGAAAGCCGCTGCGGAATGGCTCGCAACGACGGCATCAAATATTCCTCTGGGCGATATCGTAGCCGCACAGGCAGTAATCGACGCCGCTTATCGGCATGGCAGCCTCCCTCTGACCCTGATTACCGCCTTAATTGAGTCTCCTCCGGAAAAGCGCGTTATCGCCCCCGGAACACGGGCAGCCATGTACCTTCCCGGAGCAGGAATGATGGATATGACTTTCCAGGATGATGGCTCGATAGTGCTTCATGCCCATGGCCAGAGTCACAAGATTCAGGTAGACCCCGGCGACGAACAGCCCACGTCTTATGGAAATGTCCATAGCTGGCTTATTTTGTCGCACTTTGGCGGTCGGCCGTTTGCAATTGAGCAGGAGGGCGAACCCGGCGCACGCGTAGATCCTATGGTTCTTCTCGAAGTGGGGACGTGCCCGATTGTGCTACGCGCGGTTGGTCCAGACCTTGAAATGACCAGGGTCTCTACGCATCATATTTCTGGCGTCGAGGTTGTATGCGAAAGGGCGGGCATAGTGGAGCCCATCACCTTGTCGATCCTCAAGTTCTTGCGCGCTGCGGGTCCGCAGGCCGAGGATTGGATTGAAGAAGCCGTTGAACGCAATTCACTGCCTTTACTCATGCGGCTTCATATAGCGCTGGGTCAACTGGCGGATTCAGCGGATCGCGAGCTTGCAACCTTTGTTAAGCGGGTACTCAGTGATTTGGTCAACCCAGTGTTATCCAAATCCAATTTGCTGCATTGAACCGTTCGGGATAAGTTTAACAATCCTCTCTAAAGAGATATAGTTTGGTCGCCTTTATCGGCAATTTCCCATGGCAATATTGGTGAATCGCTGCGTTTAACCAATCGAGAGACCAGCAAAAGCCAGTGAAAGGAACGAGTATGGCATCGCAAGCAGAGAATTGCGCCATCTGCGATCAGTCGCCTTCGGATGGCGTCAAAATGCGCAACAGTGGTATTTTCGATGGTCTGCTGATCGATTGTCCCCGGTGCGGCCAATATGAGCTGGTCGGTCTAGAGGCTATTTCTTCAAGCTATAAATGGACTCCTGAAATCAGAAGTAGCTTGTCCTGTGCCGCACGTCAGGCCTTTGCAGCTGGCCAGCCGCTCCGAATTACGGCTGCAAATGTGGTGGAGTTCGCTGGGCCTCACATGGATACGCGGGTTTCTGACAACCAGGAACGCTTGCTTCGCGAAGCTGCCAGAAGAGCGGGCAGGCCCCAGATGGGGGCTTCATTCTCGCTGACGCAGGACTTTACTTTGATCGACTGCCACAGCGCAGAAGAGTTCAATTGGCACATCGAGTGGCTGGAGACCCAGAAGCTCGTGTTTCGGACCGGAGCCGGCCCGGATACCGTTCAACTGACGCTTTCTATGGAAGGGTGGAAACAAGTTCAGCCGATTCCGAGGGCTGGAGGCATCCCCGGCCGGTGCTTCGTAGCCATGTGGTTCGACACTTCGATGACTGAAGTGTTTGAACTGGGGATCTCAAGAGCGGTCACGGATTGTGGGTTTCCACCCCCCATTCGCATTGATCGAAAGGAGCATAACAACCAGATAACCGACGAGATCATTGCGGCGATTCGCGATGCGGAGTTCGTCGTAGCTGACTTCACCGGCAATCGTGGCGGCGTTTATTACGAGGCTGGTTTCGCTCGTGGATTGGGACGCCCTGTAATCTATTGCTGCAAGGCATCTGATTTCGAAGACCGCCACTTCGACACACAACTCATCAACCATATCAAGTGGTCCGGCCCGACCGATCTCCGGCAAAATCTAGCGAACAGAATCAAGGCAACAATCATTCCCAGCGGCTAGGGGGCATTGCATTTCAATCGGCAGCGACAGCAAGATGCAAAACCTATTCCGGCCGATCATATCGGGGGCAGCACGTCATAATCCGGTTTATTGATTGCCATCAGCCCGCATATACTGCACAAATATGTCCGACGACTTTTCCGATCCGGTAAAGAGAGCCTTGGCATCGCGCGTAGGCAATCTCTGCTCAAACCCGGAGTGCCGAGCTCTTACCAGCGGGCCGCAGGACGACCCGGCGAAAGCTGTCAATCTTGGTGTCGCCGCTCATATTACCGCCGCCTCTCCTGGCGGGCCAAGGTATGACGCCGAACTGCTGCCGGAAGAGCGTAGCGCACCCTCCAATGGACTATGGCTTTGCCAGAACTGCGCCAAGCTTGTGGATAATGATGCGGTGCGATTTGGGGTTGACCTGCTGCTCAGGTGGAAAGGCACTGCGGAAGCCGATGCTCGCAATAGGGTCGGCAAAACAGCGGCCTCGGGCAGCGCTCCAGGTGTCAATCTGCAGGACGGTATCAGGGTGCGAATTGAGCCCATCGTGCCCCGCAGATTCGAGAGAACGGAATGGCTTGTGCAATCAAATTCCGGTAATGCTTTTGTCTTTCAGAAGACCGATTCTATGGCAACGGTCGAGATTCCCGTTTCGTTCATTGAGAACGTGCATCGGTTTCGTGACAATGCTCCAGCGCTTGTGCAGCTCGACGGCAGGCTTCAGTGGATCTCGGTCGGGCAACGCTGGCTGGTGCTCTCCGAGAAGCCGCAGCCTGGACCACACAACGAGCATGGCTACAGCAAGTTTGTGGACTTTGATTATCCGAGGAGAATGGCATACACCGGGGAATTCGCATGGTGCCGCGAGGACCGCCTGGCTGAGTGCCTGAGCCGTGGGAGATACATATTCTACGATGAGGACGGCAAATATTTGAGAGTTCCAGGCCCCGACATCGATCAGATTCTCGTTTCCAGCCGCCCCTAGAATAAGAAAAAACCGGATTCAGTGTTGCTTAGCTATGCGCAGCATCGGGTTGGAGCTTGCCAACGGGAACCGTCGGCCAGGCGGATTCCGATTCGATTTCCAGACTTCTGGGCTCACCGTTGGGCCTTCCATATTCCAGCCGCCAGACCTCAATCTGTCCGAGAAGATTCCGGGCGGATTTCATCCTGTACTTATCGTTTTGTGCCATGTCGAACAACCTTGTCCTCACCTCATTGAAACTTCGGGGCAACAAGGTATAGGTATTCGCACGCTCCTCGTGGGGTTTGTGTTCGACGAAGGTTGCCTCGATCTGTTTCCACGTGTCGCGCAGCACCGGTTGGGATGCGTTGTCGTCGATGAGATTCAGTCCGGCGAGCGCAGCCTCGGGAGTGCCAATCCAGCCAACCCACCTTTGACAATAGTGCGCGTTTCGCCGGGGGCAGTTTCATGGAGCATAGGTCAAAAATGCGCTGCTCGACTGCACCAACTCGCCGCGCGAGGTCAGCCAATCGCGCCGCCAGGACATCTTCCCGGTGGAAAACAACCTCGAATGACAGCCCTGAAATCTCCGGGTCCACGAAACTGAGCAGCAGATTCCTTGCTTCTTCAGTGTCCAACGCGGCCAGGGCATTAATCCAGGATTCGTCAATCGATTGCGCATTGATCTGGTCAGACGCAAGCTCGCGAAGCAGGGAGACGGCATCAGCGCAACGGCACTGACCAAGCGCAGCCGCCAAATCACGAAGCTGGTAAGCATGCCTCTCGCGGAGCTTGAACGCTGTTACCGTCTCGCGGATTCTCTGGATGCCTCTGGAAGGCTCATCAATAAACGGCAACACGCAAAGCGCGCGAACGAGAAGGTCAAGCTCCTGATCACTCGAATGGCTTTCACGGATTTCGTCCTGAAGCGCATCGAAAATCTTCAACGTCTCGGAAGTCGGCAGCACCACACCTCCGGAAAGAAGGCTTACTAGCCCCTGGACGGCGGAATAGCCAAGGTGTCTTCCCGGAAGCGACAGCACCTGCAGAACCAGCCCGGCTGAATCGTGCGGATCGATGACGGCCAGTGCATTAGCCATCCCTCTGAGGTTATACAGGTTGAGAGTAGCTTGGCCCGCACCCTCTGCGCCTTTCAGAAGGCTGGTAATCCGATTCCTGAGCGCAACAGCAAAGCGTTTCCGGCGCTCCTCGATGAACCTGCCGGAAAACCCATGCGCGCGCGCCTCCCACATCTGCTTGTAATCCAGCTTGTTGCCGAATCCAAAGCCGAAGCCGACACCATACGCCGCTTCAATCTTGCCAGCTCCGGCGAGGTGCACCAAAGCGCTGGCCGACGCAAGCTCATATTCAGGCTCTTGTAACAAATCCAAAAGAACCTTACCGGCTCCATCGGGATCGAGTTGCGTGACGGCTCCCACGTGCCATGGCGCGTAGCTCATGGTTCCTCCGTTGGCTAATCTGCTCCTTTCGCCGCGCTTCTTTGCGGCGCGGCCCGTCCTCACCCTCTCGATGTCCGCGTGGATCATCCCCACCAGCAGAGGCATGTCCTCCGGTCTCCCAACCCGAGCGAGCGCCGACGCTAAATGCGCCTTGCGCTCGCCGTTGAAATCCTCCTGCTGCAGCATTATGGACACCCCTTTCACAAGGTAGCTGCGCAGCGCTCCCCTAATCTCGGTGTCTAGTTCAGCGCGGAGATCGGAGGGGGCCCGGCCCACCCTGCTGAACAGATCGGCCACCACCATCAATTCGAGATTTTCCGGGTTTGTGGAGAGCCGCCCAGACAATCCCGCAACCGACACGTTACCTGGAAATAAACGAAAAAGCTCCTCAAGCTGCCTTTTGATTGTGTATTCGAGCTCATGCCGCTGGTCAGGAGCGCTCAACATAATGCGTTCAAGATCGCATATCTTCGTGAACACCCTTTGCACCATCGCGGCATCGCAGCAGGCTGCCAGCACCGATTTGCCATTCGACTGACGGGAGTGCTGTATATCCTCGGTTTCGAGCCTGTGAAGCAGGCGTTCTTTCAATTCGTCCGGAATCGTCGTAACCAAGCTGATCCAATGGTCGGACCACAACGCCTGTTCAACAATCCGCGCAGCTACCCAGTGACTCACCCATTCCGGCTCCACGCGCCGAACCCTATCGAGTAAAGGCTTTAAGAGAAAATCGCCCAATTCCTTCACTCTGTCCGGTGTGCATTTTGTCAGTTCTTCCTTCATTTCAGGGATGACGTTGTCTCCCAGCTCCGCCTTTTGGAGCAAAATCCGGAGTCGGCCCACGGGATCGGAAGTCTCGCCGTAGCGGTTTTGGTATACAGACAATGCCCGATTTCGGTACGCAGCCGGAATGGTTTCCACCGGCAATTCAAGGACGGCCGCCTTGAATGTGTCTTCATCCAGTTGCCCGAGGAGCTGCGCACGATCTTCGCGGGAGGTGATCCAAGATAGCGCCGCCACTGCGGCAACCCTCACTTTTAGGCTGCTGTCAGACAAAGCGAAGGGAGCCAGTTCCCGCACGGCTTTGCCAAAGTGAAGGAGGTCCCCCACAAACTCCGCCCGGATCTCCTCATCCCATCCTGTGAGGGTCTGTTGCCAATTGCTGCCCAGGCTGGAGAGATGGAAGTCGTGCCACAGTCTATAAGTGCCCAACCTCTCTTGCTGATTCGCGCTGGTCAAAAGAGGAAGGAGAATGTCACCAAAATCCGGAGACCCGCTCGCCACCATGCCCACCAGAGCGCGCTCCTTGTAATTGTGATCCGGGCTGGCATACATAGAACGCAGGTGTTTGCTGACTTCCCCGCCCACTCGCTTCCAAACCAAAAGCCCGCAAAAATACGCTAGTTCAGCTGCATAAACCGGATCACACTTAAGCGCCATTCTGATAAGCAGCGCACCCATCTTCAGCACGCTTTCGTCTGTAGAGGCTTCGCCAACAATGCCGATCTCTTCGGCTATCATCCGTAGCGGTTCCTCCCACGCCGGCTCGTTTACATATTGCTTCGTAAATTCCAGGGCGGCTTTGGCATTTTCTTTTCCCGCCAGTGCCAGTAGCCGATTTTTCAGCAGCGTTGCTACATAGAACTCCTGGAACTGCTGATGCATGAAGCGGAAGGAGCGGGTAGGGTACTCCACGCGCTCAAGCAGATGGTGCCCGCATAACGCGGCCAGTACTGCCGCGGGCTCGCGGACTTGTGCAATTTGCCCGGAATCGCGCAACCTCGCTCCCACCGAACTGACGATGGCGCGAGCAGACTCCTCCTGTACCGTGACCGCTCCCAGCCCGGTCATGGCTTCAGCCAGGGTAGCCAGATAGTCGCCTGCCCGAGCATCGAGAGGCGCAATGGCAAGGGCAGTGGAATGTTCCTTCGCCTGCTCATGCAGCTGTATAGCGGCGGCGAGCACACCCATTTTTGTGTTCGGGATCGGTGCGCCCTGCTCGAAGATAGCTGTCACTTCGGAAAGAATGAGCGGCGTGCGCGTAAGCTCATCCAGCACCGGATCGTTATCGAGCTGCGTCCGCAGTTCGCTTGCCTTTTTTCCGAGACGCTGCTCTAAATAATTCCCCCGCTCGCTCCGCGTGAGGCGAAGTAGTCGAAGCCGCAATGCGCCCTCCAACAGCGGAACGATGTGGTGGGTGCGGGTTGCCACCATGATTCCCGCGGACGGAAAATCCAGGTCCAGTTGCCGCAATGCCTGCGCCGCATGCGATGAATCAGACTCCGCAATCTCGTTCCATCCGTTCAGAAGGAACGAATGCTCCGTCTTCTGCAGCTGTGCCAACCGCTGCGTGCCGAGCCCGAGAGCCTGAAATGCCGGCATTCCGGCGATGAATGACAATACATCCTTGCCGGACTGTATCCAGACCGGGAGGTCGATGAGGAACACAACGCTTCCAGCACTGGTCAACTGTCTTGCAAGCTGCACAAGGGTCGTGGTCTTACCCCGTCCGGCAGGCGCTTCAAGCACCATGCGGCGGCTCTTTTCGAGCGCTTCACGAATATCCTCGAGCTGAAAAGCTTCGTTAGTTTCCGCTCCAGAAGCGTCCAGTTTGACTGCGCGCAGATCAATCAACGGCTTTGCAGCTACGCGAACGGACCATGCTTTGATAACCGGTTCCGCAGCTTCCCTGGCTTTGCCAGCGAGATCTTCGATGCTCGGCTCGCTTTCCGCCACTAGATGGAGATGAGTACGGCAGAGCGGCGCATTCTTCGGCTCCATGAGGGCGGTGATGATCTCCTCCCGCGACATCACCACCAGCTCAAATCCAAACTCCTTCTGGACTTCCTCCTTCCAAGGCTCCATCAAGGCGTTCGACACCTTCTTCGGAGTTGCGAAGATCAGTTTCTCCACGCCACTGAAATGCGCTTTTATGTCTGTTGCATCCTCCTTTATCTTTTTGAGCGTCGCCGTGAGGGAGCACGCCAGAGCCTTACCGCCTCCGACAGCGTCCGCCCCCAGATCCTTCTTCCGTTCAGAGGCAATCAGATCGGGCCAGAGCTGCTTGGCAAGGACGACAGCAAGGCCCTGAAATCTCATTCCCTCTTCATTTGAGATCAGCTCGTCGAGCGCTTTTTCAATGTCGGACCTAAGTACCGCCAATGATTTCACCATTCTCAAAACAGCAGGCAAGTTGGGCGTTCCGGCAGTGCTGAACATAAACATCTTTCAGCCACTCTCACTCATTCTATCCGGCATATCAAGCCGAGGGCTGCGGGGCCACCCAGGCCTACGCTCGCATGGAGCAAACCGGCTATTCAAAAGCGATCCGTCGCTCGATCTCGGTCAGGGACGCCAGGTCCTTGCGCCGGTCGTAGAGCTTCGTGGTGCGCGGATCGGCGTGATTCGCCATATCCTGGGCGGCTTCGAGCGAGCCACCGTTGCTGAGGAAGACAGTCTTTCCTGTGCCGCGAAATGTGTGATTGCAGAAGGTTTCCGACAGCCCCGCGGCCATGCAGCGATCCTTGACGACGCGCAGCATGTCCCGCCTTGTGATGGCGTCGCCGGTGAGAATGTGCGCCTTATCGAGCGTCTGGAACAGCGGTGCTTCCGCATTGTCGATGCAAGCAGCCGCGATGTAACCATCCAGAAACTCCTCCGCCTCGCGGTGCAGCCAGACCAGCTTTTCCTTGCTTCCTTTTTCCAGCAGGCGCAGCCGCGCGCGCTTCCCCTCCAGCCGGTAGTCGCCGCGTTTTGCGCCCACAACGGCGCTCACACGCGCGAAGGTATAGGCCATGATTGCAATCGCCGCCCGGTCGCGCAGGCCCTTGATATCTGCTACCTCCCTAAACCCGCCGCCGTGTTTCTTCGGTAGTTTCACTTTGCGGGTGACAGGAATAGAGTCGAGAAGCGCGCGCACCTGTTCGGCTTCCATGATCGGCGTGATGCCCACGGTACGGGAATTTCGGGCCTTTGACGAACATCGCCGGGTTCTCGGGACAACCTGCTTGATGACGAGCCAGTTGAAAAGTCCACGCAGCGCCGCCAGATGCTGTTTGATGGAGGGCGCGGTCAATGTCTTGGCTTCGATATAGGCGGAGACATGCAGCGGCCGGATCGAAGCGAGTTTAAGTTCGTGATCCTCACACCAGCGGCAGAACTGGGCAACGGCCTGGACATAGGCCGCGCGGGTATTTTTATTGCGGATCGTCGCGGCGAAGAATTCAAGGAAGTGTTCGCTGGCCTTGTCACCAGCCGCAGCGAATGGCGGGGGATGATTTCGGTTCGAGACTCGCTCACAAATTACAAAATGGCATTGTGGAACCCGAGTCACCATAGCGACAGCTGGCGGATCGGTCAACCAGATTACGTCCCATAACCTCTTTTATGGGAGGTAATCCTGCCATCCTAAATGGTTTGCATTATTGACCTTAATTATGATGATGGCGTCCGTGAATTTAATTTGATCCTCGCCTTTGTTCCTCCTTGGCTAGCTGAACAGGATCGATGCGAAGCCATCGCCACCCTTTCTGAAGGTCCGATATGCGATCCTCGATCGCTTTTCCCCACAGCCTTCTCAAGTCCTCTTCAATTACAGCCGCCTCTCCGATGCTGGCCCACAAGGATTTTAGAAAACGCAGGTCCATTCGCGTCGTGATCCTCCGTACGTCAGTGGTCGATACGGGCACCTCCATTGATGGTGTGATACTGATCTTCAGATTAACTTTCCTCACGATCTCGCCAGCCATTTCTTTAACAAGTTCGTCAACCGCATTAAGTATTAGGCGCAGCTTGAAGATCTGGCCATCCCGGATTAGTGCTACGGCATTCGTGAGCCAAGCGCGGAATGCCTGCGCTGGACCAGAATTCCTTATCTCAATCGCTTCTCTTAATAGAGTGTCTGGGGAGCCCGCTCGCTTCAAGACCATCGAAAATAGAGCGGGAATATACAGGTCGCAGATGCTATCACCTAGCTGGGCATTGACGGTTTCACCCACTCGCCGTCTTGCGTCTTCAAGCAATCGAATCGGAGCATAAGAAACGCCGACAACCGCTCTCGAACGCCAGTCGTCGAAGACGCTAAACGGCTGCCTAAAAGCGTGTGGTAAATAACCTACGCCCAGCCGAGACGCGACGGCTTGATGGAAGAATGCACCTGTTGCAAGAATCAACGCCATCTCTGGAACAATAGAATCACCCTCGTATCCTCCGAGAACCTTTAGCGCTTCATCACCCAGTCCCAAACCTATGCCACCTCTTCCGATCTCCACGTCGGTGCCCAAATGAGTTGCGGCATATTCGATCCAACTCAGGTCGTTCGCGTGATAGTGTCTCGCGCTACGCAGCACCACTCCTTCGAGATCCATCGCCTCCAGTGAAGCGATGTACTTCCTGAAATGCTCACTGAATGCGCATCCCGTGGAACGCTGTTTAACATACTCCGTGATCGTTGCTCGTTCGCTTGGAAGAATGTCCACCAAAGTGACAATTGGACTGAGTTCTTTCAATGCTCCAACCCATCGGTCGGCAAAATCGCTCTGGACGTAGATTTTGTCGAACATGACGAGTGCATCGACGAGCACTGACAGTCCGCAAACTTCGGCAAAAACGGAGGCATCCACGCCCTGTTTTGCTTCCAAATCCCAAAAATGATGATTCGAATCCAACCTCAACAATCGTGCGGCCATGAATAGAGATAGATTGTCAAGCAAGATGGCGGATTCTCCGCGGGCGTCATGCTCCCCGAGAATAATGCTATTCATTCCCCCGCCCTAATGTTCCGATCAGCCTCTTGGTCTCGAGGGATTCCTGGTGCTTAGGGTTGATTGCCAGCGCTCTGCCGACAGTGTTTAGTGCGGTCGGAACGTCATCGATCAATGCAAATATTCGGGCGGCTATTGACAGAAAGTGGGGATCATCGGGTTTAAGCAGAATGATCAGGGTGGCATGACGCCTGGCTCGATGCACAACCTCTTTGCTGCCCACGTGTGAGCTGAGATACATGACGAAGCAACGGCCGCGCAGTTCCATGACCAGCATCATCAGATCGTGATTTGTCAATCCAGACTCTGGTGGAAAAGCTACGGAATCCTTCGAAAGTTCGTCAAGCCGGCCACAGGCTGCTTCACACCATGCTTTGTCATCAGGTGCGTCGGGGAAACCTAGCCAGAGATCGATCATTTCGATCGCATCCGCTGCGTTTTCTTCCGTATTTAGGCGCTCCGCTTCAAAAATCAAGCCCACTGCGCCCGGAACACGAAGAGTGAAATCGAAACGAACGACGTCCGATCCATCATTCTCCCCCTGTCCCTTGGCTTCAGCAGGAGTCGCAGAGGTGTTTCGGGCAGCTGTAATTCCCCGTCTCATTGTTTGATATAGATTGGCAATCCACGATCTCATCAGTCCTTCACCCTGCGTCTGAGGATGAGTTTAGGCAAGGTAAGTAGAACTGCTCCGTCAAACGCAGGAGAATCCCTTTCCTGGCACGCGACCTATACATGAGCTAAACGCCCAGGATTTTAACATGTGTGGAGGGATAGCGCGCGCAGTTGCTTACAAACGCGAGCAAATATTGCTGATAACAGAATTTATCAGACAGAACAACCGGAAAGACGTTCGCACTATAAACTTGCCGGTTCTGTTCTGTAGAATTGTGGATTACTCGGCTTTGCTGAATGAAGGAGAGTATATGAAGAAACAGCATCAGGCCCAGAGTGTTGTAAGCCCGCCTACAATGGAATTCTTCACCTTGGCTGGCTTAGCTGCCAGTGCCGCTCTGGGAGTCAATGTGGGCGAAAAAGCTGTGCGCGGTCTGAGGTCTCCAGAGCCAGTTGTCGTACAGATCCTCGATAGCACATTTGATCAGCAGCACCATCGAATATCCCTGAAAGTCACCAATCAGACATTACATGGAATTTATATCGAGAGAACGGAGCTTGAAGCGCCGACCGGCAAGAGCTACACCTTGCACAAAGTTGAGTTCAAGAACATGTCCCTTGACTCAGCACCCGTCTCCAAGCCTTCGCCGTGGGCACCTGTGTTGATACCTCCAGGAAACACAATCTCATTCACACTGGAGATCGACTTGTGTGACAAGGCCAAGACCAAGCCTTACGGCACGCTCAAACTTCAAGTGTCGCGCCTTGAGGAAAAGAAAGAAAGTCCGGTCGAGGCTCATTTTCGGCTCCGGTGGCTTTGAGACAATTTCTCACTTTCCGCGCCACAAAGTAGGCATTCGTGCGATGGATGCGAACATCAAGCGAACAGTCGTTAACGACCTGTTTTTAAACCCGATAATGTATTTTATCGAGTTTAAAAACAAGATCCCAAAATCACTCCCAGCAAACACGTTGCCGTCTTGCAACACCGCATCCAGAGTTTCGAACATCACGAGCAGCGCCGCGAAGCTCATCCTTGTATATACAAAGACAATCCTCGATTTCTGATGCGGTCAGGCGAGAGAATGGTTTGGGCAGGAGCTTCGGATCAAAAGAATCGCCACCGAGGCCGAATACTTGCGCGCCGGTCCTCACACCCGCATGCAGGTACACACGCTCCGGCGCTTTTTTGAAATAAGCGCCAATCCGGTGTGCGATGTCATAGACGGTCAGTGCGCCTATACCCTTGACACCTCCAATCTCGTTCTCAACGGCCAGATGAAGTTCGGCGAAACTGGACGTTCGTGCAAGCGCGCGGCCTATTCCTTGAAGCTTCGCCTCAACGTGTTCGAGAAGGGCTCGCGGGATTCTCCGCTGATGAGGATGGCGCTTGCCGTTCGGCAGCTCACACAACGCCGCTTTGCGTATCGTTTCGGAAGGATTGCGCTGAGTTTCAAAGAAACGCATTTCTCTCCGCGCGTCGTTCCTGTAGTTGCGTATATAGTCACTCACTATTTCGTCGAGTGTCATGCTCGCTCCTGCTGCCTTGGACGCAACCCCGCGCGGATCTCATCATCCTGAAATGTCGTTATCCCGTGGTCGATGTTCTTCCAGAAGTATTCCGCATGTTCCTGGGCCGCGCTGTTCCATGCGTTCACTATCGTCTCCACGGTTGCATAGGAGGGCGGTGTTCCGGTAAGGGTTGGATCATTCGCGGTTACCAGCAGCAGATCGAGGTCAACCGGCGCTCCTCCTGCGACGCAACGCGGCCAATCGATCCGCAGCATGCCCTCCGGGCTGATAAGCTCGCCTTCATCGGCCATCTGCGACACATTTCCGTAGTCGGGCTCTTGTGCAACCCGCTTTGCCCATGCATTCAAAAGGATTTCAGGCGGCTTTCGTTTCGGATGACCCAACAACGCAACGCATCCCCACTCGGACGCGATACGATGCGCTTTGGCCCCAGACTGCTCCGCTTTCCAGAGGTGCTCTGCTTCCGCTATCAAGTTTTCCGCGGTTGAAACACTGTGAGAACAATGAACCAGTTTCGCTTGCCCAGTCTTACAGAGACGTGAAAACACCATGGTGTAGGTATCGCCTCTCGAACTCGACAGGCGGCCGTAGCGAATGGGTGCTGTGACGGTATCCATCGCTCCCATGTTCAATCGAGCCTTGCGCCACGACTGCCGTCTTTCGTCCCACAGCAACGACCCGATGATAAGAATCCCGACACTCAATGGTACAGGCTCAGACGTTTTCAATCTTCACGACTCCTACAATCGAACAAACATCAGAATTGCGGCTAGGCAGGACACGGCGACATAATCTACTTCAGCCGGTTTGAGGACAAATGAGCTCGTCATGCCGTGCCGGAAATTATTATTGGCCAGGTCATAAAGCTTTTGCAGGCTTGCAATCGTCTCGCTGGAGAGGAATTGCGATTTTCTGATATCACTCAGCACGTCCCCGAATGTCCCCCTTGGCTTTTGGCCAATCTCCTTTGCAACTGCTTCAAGCGCATCGAAGATGTTTTTGCACGCGTCACGCCCCCGCTGCGGCCGGTCATTGTAGGCAGCCATTCCTTCCTGAAAAGAAATGAGCGCAGCAGCGAAGCGTGGCTGGCTAAGCTCGCGAAAAGCAGCTTCAATCTGATCCCCTATTGCCCCTGGCAACACGCGATGGAGCCTTCCATCGTCCCGCAACTCCCAGGCAATCCTGTAGCTGGCGAGCAATTGATTAACCAGCATCCCGTATTCAGTCCGAAAGATGGCGGGAATCTCAGCTCCAACACGAATAATAAGGTCGTAAAATCGCTCCCATGAAACCTTATTTACATCGCGGCTAATCGCGTACCGAAAGCCTGAATATGGTTCTCCCGAGGGCTGGATTCCAAGGCTTTGGCTGACGACGTTGTAAAGCCTTCTTTCGTCCGTCTTATTAAACCCATTGGGCTGTCGCTCCAGAAGTAAATAAACCGCGTCTATGTACTCTTGACGTAGAGGTAGCGGAGCGTCGTTGTCGATTGAACGGTTGGATGTAGTGTCGTCGAATTGTGATGAGAAGGACCGGATCGCCATAAGCGTATGATAACGTCCTTTATGATTCACTATGGGCCAGGAGCAAACCGGGGCCTACCGGTCCAATTCGGGACACGGGCTTCCAAATCTGTTTGCAATCAGTTTCATTCTGTTCGGCTGCTCAATAAATAGGTAATCACCTGGCCCCCTCACCAGTATCCTTGGTCCCGTGCGAACACCAGCAATGAGTTCGCCGGAACCGTTATGTCCTCCGAAGCGCTCACACCGTTGTACGCGGAACCATCGGCATGGATGCCGCCACGGTTGCGGCCGCTTGGGGTTCACCCAGTTCTCATAGACATCACTATTGAATTACTTCCAACTCGATGCCGGGAACGGAATGCGGCATTCGTAAATTTGGGCTCGCCCTTTTGGGGATTTTCGGACTCCCTCTGTTACAATTTAATTCGCGGGGCATGGACAGATGCTTCGGATCGACGGCTCGCTTTTGGGGATCGAAAAGGCTTGCTTCCTTACGGTTTCCTGTCGATAAAACCCCGGAAATCGGTTATACGGGGTGGAAACAGTTGACACAGGCGACGCTATCGACAGGAAGAAAAGACAGGAAAATCAACGGGTTAGCCCTAACCCGATGAAAACAAGCTGGGGACGTAGTTCAGTTGGTTAGAACGCTGCCCTGTCACGGCAGAGGTCGCGAGTTCGAGTCTCGTCGTCCCCGCCATTTCTTTTCAAGGAGTTATCCGGAGTGACACCGGAAACTCCAACCCACAATTCGACCCACAGCTCACTGAATCCGCTCCGTGATGCCCACGGCCGTAAGAAACCGGCCCTGCGCCGCCCGTGCTTCATCGCTGTCTTCCTGAGTGTAGAGATCCAGCGTCGTTTGTATCTTGCTGTGACGCAGGATACCCTGCACGGTCTTCGGCTCCACCTTCGCCTTGTTCACCAGCCAGTTGCTCAGTGAATGTCGGAGATTGTGCAATCCGAAGCGCTGGCCCTCGTTGATGGCTACGCCGGCCTTGAGTGCGGCCGGACGCAGATGATCGGCAACGAAGGTTGAGGCATAGAGAGGCAGCTTGCCCTTCGCCTTCATCGAAGGAAACACAAAATCCATCTCCTTCGCATAGGGCGTCTGCTCCCGCCATTGCCGCAACTGCGCGGCGAGCAGCGGATGCAGCGGAACATAACCGTCCGAGCTTTCCGTTTTAGTCTCTCCGTCCTCACCCTTGGCCCAGCGCTTGGAGATGCGTATGCGGCTTTCATTCCAGAGAATGTCGGCCCAGCGCAGCGAGAGAATCTCCGAAGCGCGCAGTGCCGTCGCCGCGCAGGTAAGCACCAAACTGTGGTGAAGCGGGGAGGGGAGTGCGTTTAAGATGGCCAGCGTCTGCTGTGGGGTGATGACGATAGCCTTGTAGTTGGTTTTCGAGCGCGTCTCTACGTGCTGCACGGGATTGCTGGTGACCCGCTCATGCCGGATGCCGATTTTATAGATGCGGAGCATGATGCCCCGTATCTTCGCAATCGTCGTCCAGGAGAGTCCCTTCTCCATGTGCAGCGCCTTGAGCCAGCGCTGTATGTCGAGCGGCTTCAAGTCATCGGCAATCTCTTTACCCCAGCGGGCGATGAGATAGTCCCGGACATAATGCTCGACGATGGGTATCGTGTTAACCGACTTCGGGCGTACCGCGTCTGCCCCAAAATCAGCTTTCAGGTAATGTTCGGCAAGAATGTCGAACCGGGTGCGACCGGGGCAGGGGGCGTCGCTGTTGACGCGAGTCGCCAGTCCCAGCCGGTCCACTTCGCGCCACGCATCCTGCTCTTTCGGGAAGTCACGCACGAGGCCGACCGAAAGAGTGTTCTCCACCCTCCTGCCTTCCGCGTTCATTACCCTGAAGCGCAGCACCCAGGTTGCTCCTTCCTTGCGCGAAACTTTCTTCAATGATCCTCGCTGATAAGCCATGTTCCTCTTTTCAGCGGGGACTGCCTGAGAGGATTGTATATCCGTTCGCATGTCCTGTGGCCGGCGCCGGTCGCTCTTTCGTCGCGATAGCCGCGGCCAACTCTGAGAGTCGAAATACCCAGATCCTTCGTTTCGTTCCCGTGCCCAAAGCATAGGCGCCGCCGATCCCCTTCCGAGCAAGCAGGAGTAAATGACGCCTACTGATCGCCAGAAATCGGGCTGCTTCTTCGGCGGATACGAAGGGTTCGGGCTCAAAGATTGTCTTGGCAGGATACCCGCCTCGGACACCGTTATCGCGGCTGCCCGACGGACTTATTTGTCCTATTGGCATGTAACCTCCCTCAGGGCACTTCTCTGAGCTTCTAATCTCTCCAGCAATCCGATTGAGCATGGCAACTCGGGCAACGTACGTCTTAGTGTTTTGCGGCTGGTTTTGTTCATAGCAAACTCCCAATGTTCACCTTTTTAGCCGCCTTTTGGAGTTCGGTCAAAAAAGCTGATGCGAAGGAAATTTGACCGAATTTTGATGTGGACATAGGTTCTCTTTGTGCAGCAGCCAATCGGCTGTGCAAATAGGAGAAGGACCGGTGTTTTCCTCAACGCAGCAAACGCTGGAGGCGCTTGCCTCGGCCGGTTACATCACGGATGAAATAACCGCCACGGTTGTGCATCTTGCGGCCAGGCTGAATAAGCCCGTCCTGCTCGAGGGACCACCTGGTAGCGGCAAAACGGAGCTCGCGTACGCGGTTGCCAAAGCCATAAGCACTGAAGTCGAACGCCTGCAGTGTTTTGAGGGAATAAATGAGGAAAAAGCGATTGGCAGGTTCGATGAAGCCTTGCAACGGTTGGCAATTGAACTGCGGTCGAGGTCAGGGCTGATCGAATGGGAGCAACTGAAGGAAGAATTGCACGGGTTGAAATTCTTCAGCGCCGGCCCGCTCCTCCGGGCCCTGCAATATCCGCAGCGGTGCGTGCTGCTCATCGATGAGCTAGACAAGGTTTCCCAAGCTTTTGAAGCTATGTTGCTTGAACTCCTCTCTGTTTGGCAGTTGAGCATTCCGAAGCTCGGCTTGATCCGGGCTGAGACTAGCAGGTCGTGATCTGTCACCCCAAGCTGGTCGAAACCGGACTAGATCTGCTCGATTTTCCCACCATCATCTTCTATGAATCAGGATATTCGTTGCACACGTTGCGACAGGCGAGCCGCAGATCGTGGCGCATTGGACAGAACCAGCCGGTGCGGGTGAAGTTCCTATGTTACGAAGGCACCATGCAGGGATCGTGTCTGCGTCTGATGGGCAAGAAACTGCTGGTCGCGCTCACTATGGAGGGCAAGTTCGCCGGAGAGGGCCTACAGAGCATTGATGAAGATGATGACGTGCTTTCGGCCATGGCACGAGAACTTGTCGAAAAGAACGGGATTGGAGACACTGCCGATGCCGTCTGGCGTTCGCTCAATGAGGAACATCAGAAGCTGTTTCCCACGGTGCAACCTGGCGCACCAGCAATCGGCGACCACCCTGCCTTGACTGCACCAGATGACAATTCGGGGGCAGCAAACCTGATCGACGCAGCAATCAACAGCGGGCCTGTCCTGGTATTTGGGCAAAGCTCGGATGCGCTGCGCTCCTCCCGGCGCCGGCCTCGCGCCACCTCGATTCCAGAGCAACCCTCGTTGTTTAACTGGAACTAGAGAAACCTCCCGCCAATTCGATTTACCCCTGCTTTAAGAAAGGAGAAACACCACATGAGTGGAACACTTGTAGCCAGCGGGCTGTCCAAGATCGGGCGGCCTGAGCTGGCGCAGATTCCAGTCCCTGAAGCAACCTCAACCCACAAGCCGGTGCCTCATCACACGATCGTTGAGGCCCTGGTTGAAACCCTGAGCTTTCGCCACATCGGAGTTGTACAGGAGGAATATGCTGTATCCCCTGACGGCGCGAAGATGTTTGGCGTGCTCGATCTCGAAACCCAAATGGAGGGGTGCCGCTTCTCGATCGGCATTCGAAACTCCCACGATAAATCCATTCGTCTGGGACTCACCGCAGGCCTGCGCGTCTTCGTTTGCTCCAACATGGCATTCAGCGGCGATTTCACGCCTGTCCTGGCCAAGCACACCAAGAGCTTCAATCTGGTTGATACGCTTTCGGTCGGCGTGGACAGGATTCAGAGGAACTTCGAGCCTCTGCAGCGCCAGGTGGAATTGTGGAGGAAGACGCAGATCACCGACGACACGGCGAAGTTGATCTTCTACTCCGCGTTCATTGACGGCAAGCTCGAAGCCCCGAGAACTCTGCTCCCCGAAGTACACCGGCTGTATTTCGAGCCGCAGTACCCGGAATTTGCGGCCAGGACGATGTGGAGTCTCTCGAATGCGTTTACCAGCGCGTTCAAGAAGCTCGACCCGGTACCGCAGTTCAAGGCGACGGCGAAGTTGGGCGGCTTTCTCGCACAACTGCCGAATTAGCCCGTGATCTCCGCTTCAATCTTACGAGGCGGCGGAGATCACGCTTGTTATCTTGCACCAAGCAATCCCGAGATAAACGAAAAAGATGGATCTCGTAAGGAGTCACTCATGTTTCAAGAACTGCATTCCCTAGTGAAGAAGCGCTCGCTCACCATCACAGTTGCGGCGCTGAATGGAGAGCAAATCAGGGTCAATATCATTCCGCATTCGCGTCCTGAAGAAAGTAAGGCCAACGAACAGATCAAGTATTCGCACAAGGATGAGGTTGCCGAGATTCCGGAAGCGGCTGTCAAGGCTCTAACCACACCGATTTCCTTGACAGGAAAACCGGAGGAAATTGACGCGAAGCTTCCCGAGGTCTTGCTTCAGTTTGTTGAATCGCACTCACAGCTTCAGGCTACGTTTGACCGCGCGTGCACTGAGATCTCCGAGGCCGTAAAAGCCATCGACGAGCGGAACAAGAACAAGTCGAAGTCCAAAACCGTCAGCGCAAAAGCCGAACAGAAGGAAGATCCCAAGACAAAAACTGGCGACGGCAAGGCCAAGTCTGATGAGAGTCTGCCCCTCTGGTGGACGGACAGCTCAGTAGCTCCTCCCGGTGCTGCTACAACGAGCAGCAGCGGCCCGGCAGGAGCAGGGATTGCTGGCCCGCAGCCGAATAGCCAATCCACAAATGCTGAGGAGATAGTGACACCATGCCTGTAACAGTCACGACGCTTGAAAGAGAGTTCGTGTTTGATGGACATCCGCTTCCCGATCCAGATCCGAAGATGTCCGTCGAGCAAGTGCGTGAGATGTACATTCCCACGTACCCGGAGATCACGACGGCCAGCGTGACCGGCCCCGAGACGGTTGATGGCAAGCTGCGCTACACCTTCAGCAGGGCCATCGGCTACAAGGGATAACATGCAACGCTCGGATGATAAAAGGCGGCTGCTTCAGACTCTTCAACGCATGGCAAATCAAGCCCGGTCTGCAGATGCACAGTTGCTGAAGGAATTTGAAAAATGCCCATCCTCAAAAACCGCGTGCGCACTTTTTGTCAGCGCTCTAAGCACGTCGCAGTCCAGCGTAGGCGGCGACGAACCCTTGCTGGCAGAGGCAAGCTGGATACATCCGTTCATCTGATTGGTCCTGCCCACAGTCTGACCCTTCCGACGTTGGCCGGCATCAAGGAGCGATTTGAGTTCTCTCTGGGCTGCGACTCGGCCCTCCCGTTAACTCGTGCGCTCATACAGCGAGGGCTCCTGCGCGAGGACCATCTTCAAGGCGCTACTTCGCCCGTTGGTGCCTTGGAAGGGGCGTTAACTGAAATCGTCAATCAGAACTTCGCAGGCGCCAAGGATGAATTCGACATGAATGGGTGCATTACTGATCGGCTTGATGATTATCGAAAGCAGGATGGGGTGTTGTTCTTTGTCTGGTCCAATTCCATGGATCCACAGTACATCCCTTTGCTGCCTGTTTTCGAGAAGCTGGAGGGAAATCCGCATCGCGAGAGGCTGATGGCAAGCCTGTACCAGTGGCTCTATGGTGCGGCTTCGCGAGTGTTCGTTCCATTTGGTTTCGACGAGGCGAAGAACGTCTATGCGTGGCGCAGGGAGTGCTACAGCGAGGCACGCGAGAACGGAGAGGATGTCGATCTTGAAGGTGAGGTTGAGGCAGCCGATCCAGCGAAAGTTATGGGCTACATCCGCGACTCCCACAAGTTGATCTTGAAGGCCAAAGAGGTGGATGCGGCGGTTGGGTCGATCGCCGATCCAAAACTCAGGGCGGCATTTGTGAGTGCCAATCGAATGTTCCTGGAATCGCGCAGAATCAAGCTGCCCAGCATGTCTGAGGACTCCCGTCGAATTCTGGACGATGCCGCATATTACATGGACGCGTACCCGATCCCTGGATTGGGCATAAGCCACTGGCGCGACGATCCGATTGTCGCCTGGTTTGATGAGTTCTGCCAGGAACAGTTCGAAAGTGGCTCAACAGCACGCGCGCCAATCATTCTGTGTTTTCGTCCAAAGGAAACCGAGTTTTTCCTCCAGATTATTGATGTCCTTCCTGTGTTAGTGCGGACGATAGCCGGACTCAGCGAATGGGTCCGTTTTGCTGCGGAGCTCGAAAATGCGTGTCACTACGGAGATCGGTAATCGGCACGAGTTTGTTTTAAAGCGGGCATTGCTGATATATGAGGACCAGGTCTCACGACGCGACCAATTTGTCACCCTTCACGATGTTACTCGCGACAATTCCTCTCAAGAACTATCGCGGCTGGGCCCGGGCCGGCTTCTTACAACTGCCTTCCTGAAGGAACTGTGCCGCGGGCTCGAGCGTAGAGGAAGAGCAATAATCCTGCCCGAAAATATCCTGGCGTACACATCGGATCTCCTGATGTGGTGGACTCCGCCGAGGCAGCATCGGATGTTTTTCTCCGATGGAGCTGAGGATCGCCACGAACTCCATGGCCAGGTCTGTCCCCATCCAGCTCTGGTATGGCTGGTCAGACACGGACGCCTGTCCCTCCGGGCGCTCGACCACTCCGTTCGGCCCACACCCACAACTCCTCTGACGGTTGCTCCTTACTGGAATACTGAACCTTCACGGGGAGACGTTTGCGCAGGTGACATGCGGAGGCCGCGTGAGACCGATATCAGCAACATGCTCGAATGGGAAGAGGGGTTCTTCAACAGCCGATTTACGCACCCCAGCGGCGTGGGCAAGTTGACAAGTCATCCTGGAGGGTTCATCGGGCTGTGGACAGAACTGGCCGATACGCAACAGTTCCCCACTCAGTACCTCGTACCGGCAAGGCAGACTCTGCAGCAATTTGTGGGAGAGGCAGCATAAGACCATGAGAGTGCACAAGCTCAATCACTCGCGGGCGATGTACAGAATGATGGTGATCGGATGCGGCGGAACCGGATCTTCCCTCATCGGTGGGTTGCCGTTCCTTCACCAGGCCCTCCTCGCGACAGGGCATCCTGGCCTCCAGGTCATAGTGGCTGACGGCGACAAGGTATCGGCCACTAACTGTGTTCGGCAGCCATTCTCGAAATCGGAGATCGGCCTGTTCAAATCAACTGTCCTTGTGAACAGGCTAAACCTGTTTTGGGGGCTGAATTGGCAGGCTTCGACGGAATACGTAACCAGGAAAACCCAGGGGAGAGTGGACATTGTCATCTCTTGCGTGGATACGCGGTCGGCACGCTTTGAACTCATCCGCTCACCTTTGTTTAAGGAATGCGCCTATTGGCTAGACATCGGTAACACAGCTGACGGCGGGCAATTCGTTTTGGGTCAACCGAGGAACAATCGGAATCGCAGAACACCCAATCGGTTGCCAACGGTTGCTGAACTGTTTCCGGAGATCGTTAAACCCAGATTGGACAAGAACGACGATCTTCCTTCGTGCAGCGCGGTCGAAGCGCTTAAACGGCAGGAGCCGTTCATCAATCAAACACTCGCATACCACGCGCTGGCAATGCTCGCCCGGCTATTCCGCCATGGGGCGATTACACACCAAGGCGGCTTCATCAATCTGGTAAGCGGGAGGTTAGCACCCCTTACTATTCAGTAGTGTTGTGGAGAGGCGCAGACCGTGCATTAGGGAAACTTCCTCGCTGATTCCGAAAGATTTAGATATGGCCCGCCTGCGATTGCGTAACACCAGCAAAATGTTACGATGAGCACGTGCCGAGGTTAAGGTTGAAAGCAGCGCCGCCCCATGTCGAGACGACAGTTTCCGTACTGAAGGAACTATTTTCTCTGTGGGATTCCCGAGCGGTGTTCTACGGGGAAGTTCTCTTTTCATCCGTTTTGGCGAAAACGGACCGCGCGTGGAGGAATGTCTTCACGTTCTTTCGTCCGCTCCATAAGTGCGAACAGGCCCCCCTGTCAATTAAGTATGACTATGGGGACTTCATAATTGGCCAAGGCGTAATGTCTCTCAGAGAGACAAAGGCAGTGCTGACCGGAATCGCAGAACGAGAGCAATTGCTGCTTCCACATTTTCCAGCAGTTCGGTTGTTAGCGTTTTTGTATCCAGGTTCGTCACGGCATTTCTGGCGAAGCGATGCTCGAAATTATCCGGTTCATTTTCCATTTTCCGATTATCAATTTGCAGTAGATCAATCCTGCAAAGCGGTCCCTCCCAGTTCAGCGGTGTGGACCCATCATCTGCCTTTATATCCCTCAGGACGTGTTGCCATCGAGGATCTCTTACACACCCGACTTGGTGACGACCGTGCTTACGAAGGTGTGCTAACCGCTTTGGTACCTGATTATCGTGGAAGGATTTCCGGAATCCGCCTGTTGAACAACGGCATATCTGTACAGATTGCGTATCCGCAGGGAGGAACGAGTTCCGCTCTTGGAGCAAAACTATACTACGAGGACGCCCAAGGAGCACGGCTGATGAAGGACCTGGACTTTGAAGGGAGCGACAATGTGTTTGTGGCTGCGAATTCATTTCCTCGCCGCCTCGTCGTCGTCTTGTTCTCGAAGGTCAGCCATGAGCTAATTGATGAAAGAATCTTCGACGCTGAGATCCCGTTTCGGCCAACAGACTTGACAATCGAAGAAGTTGCACAAAATGTTGAGACCCTTATAGCCGGCGGAGAATCTGATTCAGTTGAATTCAAAAGCCAGATCCCTCAGAAGCAAGAAGCCATCGCCGTGACTGCGGTGGCTTTCGCAAATCAGAAAGGAGGAAGGATTTTCATTGGTGTCGAAAACGACGGGCAGATAGTGGGCTACAGCTCGCCTAACGTTAAAGAAGCTGTGACAAACATATTACGAGATCGCTGCGAACCAACGCTCGATTTAGAGGTCGAAAATGTAACCGTGCGCGGAACAGCAGTTTTGATGGTCACCGTTTTTGAAGGAAAAGACAAACCTTACCAAGTCAAAGAAAAGGGCTTCTATCTGCGCATGCAAGGTACCAACAGGCTGGTTAGCCGTTACGAACTGGATGAAATCTATAGATTGAAATCAGGTAACTTACGCTTTAGTGTTCCTTCAATGGAGTTTTAAGAAAAAACACTGGCGGTCTTCAAACCACACATCACTAACGGGACGATCCAGCTTCTGTCAACTCTCGTTTTATTTGCTTTAGATCGTCCAGGCAGGCAGCACAGCGGCCAATATGAGTCAGAGTGTATTCGTCTTCAAATTTTTCCTTTGCCAGGGCCAGCGCCATCAGCACTGACCGTCCCGGACAGCCCGTGCGCTCTCTGTTGGGGTACGCCGTGTGAACCCAACGATCAAACGCCTCCAGCAATTCGGGCTCGCCCGGTTCGACGTCAGTCGGCAGGTCATATCCGCCAGGGCCCGTTTTGAATTCATCCCTATTCATTTCTCTCCTAATCCGTTTGTCTTTCCATCCCGGCCGTTCTTTCGCTTGAGTTTGGCAAGTGCTTCATGCACATCCTCCCAGAATCCGTTCCTGGCAGTCGAAGGAGCGATGCCGATCTTTTCCCCGATCTCCTTCCAGTCATGCCCCAGGCTCCGCATCCCGACTATGGTACAGCTTCTTTCATTCAGATAAGGCAGCAATTTTTCGAAATCGATGCGACGGTTAACATCGTCCACCCAATCAGGAACAGAGGCACATTCATCGATGTCTGCTGCGGCGCCTACCGCCTTGATCCGTCCGAAGCGGGCCGCTCGCCGCTTTAGTTCCTGGCAAAAATGAAGTTTTAGGAGCGAACGCACGCTGTCAGCAAAAAGTGGCACCTTGGCGCGATTCAGATGACGCGAGATATAGACAACCGCGGCTTCCATCAGTTCTGCTGCCTCACCGTCGTCTCCTAGAACGGAGCGCACACGGTTACACGCGCCTGGCCAGAGACTGTGTGCGGCCTGACGCACATCGGGACGAATCGGCGTGCCCTGATCGTCCACCTCTCGATCCCACCATTGGGGACCGTTATCAGGGATGGTAGCCATAACAAATCCACTGGCACCTGGGCAAACATGCGGGCCAGAACGCGGTACTCGGTTGCTTACTTAGACGAATAAGGAACGAATTCGGTTCCGTAGTTTGCAAACAATTTTTAACTCAAAACATTTATGTTTTTGGCAGTACAGATTTCATTCTGACGGCGTTATATAGGTAAGGAGGAACTCTGGAAAAAAGAACGCCGGCAGGTTGAGCTACCGATGGGCCCAGGAAGACGGTAGACCAACGCTTTACAATTCTGGACTATCGGGAACCATGGGTGATGTACATGACGGTGACTCCCGCCGCGAATTTCGCTGGTCGAAAGCGGCACGTGACCTTGTGCGAGCAAATATCAACGCGAGCGGAAAGGAATTGAGCGCTTTGCTTACCAAGCTGGTCGAAGAATCCGGCAACCCCAGATGGGCGTGCAGAAGATTTGTCCGGCGCATGGGACTTAAATCCAGGCGGCCCTATCGCGTCTGGAATCAACCGGAACAGCAACGCTTGCTGAAGCTCATTGATCTGCATCCGATTAACGAAGTCGCGAAACTGATGCGACGATCGGAAAGCTCGATCTGGCACATGCTTTACCGACTCGGCGCCAACGCGAAGATGGGCAAAGACAGCTTCACGAAGTACACGCTGGCCGTAGCGCTGCATGTTCGTCCGGAGACCGTGGAGTCCTGGATCAATCGCGGCTGGCTCAAGGCGACGGAGATCACAACAGGCCGCGGCATGCGCATAGTGATCGAGGCGGAGGATTTTTGCCAATTCTGCAGAGAGCACACAAGGGATGCCGTTGGAAACCGCCTGACTAAAGAACGATTAGATTTTGTCTACCATTTTGTGTTTCCGCCGAGTCACGCGGAGTTGCTGCCGGTGCGCGAGAGCAAGAAAGAAAGGCTCGCGTATGAGGCGCTGTTCAATGAATTTGGTGATGAGCCGCCGCCATCCTTTGGTCCCGAACGTTCTGAAGAGCCTGGCGAGGCGCCTGAGCGAACCGCATGACGCAAGCAGCTGGGCCTCAGAACAAGGTCCGAGCGGCTTGCGTTGTCACCAAGCGAGACGGGATATCATGTTGCTCCGGAAGACCCTCATGCCCGCCTTAGTCAGTACCTAAGATTGAATCATTCCACCGGCACGGCGTTGGGCACAAAGATGACCACTGTGCCGTTGCATCTACATCGAGGCTCTGAATCCTGACTTATGAACTAGGAAAGCCGGATGAACGGGGATCACCGGCTTTGTTGGAATGAACCTTGGGGGCCGTCGAACAGAGATTCGCCGGCAACGCTTGCGATTTCGTCGCCCAAATGCTAGAGCAACTGATCGCTGATCGTAATCGGTGATTCTTTAGCCACATCCAAAGTACGCGTAAATCGCACAAGACATTAAGCATTGTGGGTTGGGCTGTGGGTTGAAGAATTACACCTATACATAGCAGCGGTTCATCACAATTTGACGTGACGCTTATCACAGCCACTCCCAAACCGCTGCGGGCAATATGTTAGCGCGCGTTAGTTCCTGACAGGATTGCCGCCGCATTCTGCTGAAAGGACCTTTGTTCGTCCATGGTTGCTCCCCTTTTTCAAATGCGCTGCATAGGTGACCATTCGCTCTTGGTCTTCGTGGCCAAATACGGGGACAAGATGATTTACCTGAACCAAACTGCCTCCAGGATCTATCAAGAAACATCTGAAGGCGCAGCCCCGGCTGAAATAATTGCAGGCTTTACGAGAGATTACCCCTCTGTCAGTCACGCTATTCTCGAACGAGATATTACGGGGTTTCTGCAACGTCTTGATCAATGCGTGCAGGGAACACCGACGCTCGAGGGAGCAATTTCAGATGGCCACTTCTCCGAAACTGTCTTACGTCGCGATGCACAACAAGCTTGGGTGCCAATTGAGGGGTCTTTAGAGCTCACATTTCGGTGCAACCTTCGTTGCCAGCATTGTTACTGCATATGGTGTCAGTGGCAACGTTCTGAACGGAGTACGACTGAAATTCTCGATACGCTCGATCAAATCCGCGAGAGTGGCTGTCTTTGGCTCCTCCTCACGGGAGGTGAGCCGCTGTTACGACCCGATTTTAATCAAATTTATAGCTATGCCCGGCAAAAAGGATTTCTGGTTTCAGTATTTACAAACGGGCTTTTACTGAATGAATCGATCTGCGAAGTTCTGGCTACATACCCCCCTATGCTTTTAGAACTGAGTGTCTATGGGATGTCCAATGGCACCTACAATAAGATTACGGGCCATAAAAGCGGATTTTCAAGATTCCAGCATGTTTGTGATCTCCTTGAGCGCTACGACATCAATTACGCTCTCAAGTCAATGGTTCAACGAGACAATTGGTCAGAACTGCCGCAGATGCGACAATTTGCATATGACCATGGCAAAAAGTTCCGGTTTGATGCGGATGTCCATGCCCGGCTCGACGGACAGGATGTTGGCCCAGATGTAAGGCTTAGCCCAATTGATATCGTAAATATCGAACTGGATGGCAACCCACATGAGATTGTGCGCGTGTGGTCTGAGTCAGCCAAAGATCGGCACCGCGCATATGATCAACGCCTTTTCTGTTGCCAAGCTGGTCGAACGAGTTTCAACATCGATCCCTTTGGCTATGTATCGATGTGTGGACGGGTGCGAAACCCTGAATTTTCCCTTACGGAGAATACCTTCGCGGCGATTTGGCAGGCCCTAAATCAAATGAATGCTCGCCCGGTTCCAAATGATTTTAGCTGTCGCTCTTGTCCTTCAATTGAATTCTGCCGAACTTGTCCTGCCGCTTATTGGCTTCCAGCATCGTTGCGAGAGGTAGAATTCTGTGCCACCGCACGTCAGAGAGCCACGGCCTTTACTAATGTGATGATCAACAAAGGAGAAGACTGTCATGTCAAAATATGAAACTCCTGTCCTAGAAGATCTCGACCTTAACTCGGATCACCGCGAAATGGCGGGACGTTGCCGTACGCGTTCGCAGATTTGTGGACACGGGGAAGACGGTTGTTCGAGTCCCGGCGCTTTCGATAGTCCAGAAGTAGCACCTGCAATCCAAGGGACTCAAAAGATAATCGAGAAAAAGTAGTTCGAGCATTAGTAATAGTTTTCCTAAAAAAAGACCGGTGGGTTGGAGAATCGGCTGGCGAGGCCCCTCCCCTCTTCCATGTGTACGGAAGAAATCCCTTTCCATGCCAGCTCCTTATGCCTTACTGGCACCGAAGCGGCATAATGCTGTGACGCCATAATGTCATGACATCGCAGTCCCAAGATGGCAAACAGTCGCAACGCCACAACATCACGCATCAAAGCGCCATAGTTTTTTGTAGTTGCGATACCGGAGCGACACGCCATTACGCAATCACAATGGTGGGCAATTGAAGCGGTATGCAGTTACGATGCCGCACCGTCACAATGGGGCAGCAGCAAGGTGGCGTAACTGCACAACACTATAACGTCACAACGGCATAGAACGATAACGGCAAGATGGCACACCGTTACAGCGTCACGACAGCGAGAAGCTGAAACATCATGACGTCAAGCAATTTCGCATCTGTGCTTCTGCGGTGTCGCACGTTTGCAACGCCGCAACGGCAAAATGTCGTGATGCCATACCAGCCTTTGGGAGCCTGCCAGTTCATCCGCTTCCTGAAAATCACCGTGTCGTCCTCAAGGGCTACCTGGTAGTCGGGCAGGTGGTCGTTCTGCACTAACTCGCGGATCATCGACTTGAATTCCCGGTAATGACTGCTCGCGCCGGTTTTTTATGTAGGAGCTCAAGGCCTATCTTCCATTCATCCTGTTCGCCGCAATGCTTGCGCGCCAGCTCGTAGACGCGCCGGTCGATGGGTTTTCTGAGCCGGAAGTAATCGCGGCTTAGCGTAAGTACCTCGGAGCCCTGGATGATCCGGTAGACCCAGTCCGAAAGACGCACCTTGAATTCGCTCATGCGTCCTGACTTCGTCTACCGCACCACGCGCCAGCTCTCAATCAGACCGAACCCCTCAGTGATCTCCTCGCCATTCGCCTTAATATTTGTGGTGATCCGAGTTCCGCTGAGGCGCTCAAGAGCCTCCTTGAGGCGGCGGTATCCGTCGCCACTGGTTTCACGATTTGTCCAGACCAGGAGCTCGTGCGCGTTCAGATGAAGCGTTTGAGTAAGGGGCTCGCCCGCGTTCTTCTTCGCCATCACCCGAGAAATGCAATAAATGAGGATGTCCTTGTCGTGTTCAACATCCTCATCTCCAACACCGACGACCATCTGCGCAACCACGGATTTCTGTATGCGGGCAGCGACGGCTGGCGCTTATCACCGGCCTATGATCTCAACCCTGTGCCGGTCGATGTGAAACCCCGCATCCTGACCACGGCCATCAACGAAGAGGACACCACCGCTTCTCTGTCCCTGGCCATGGAGGTGGCCGGATATTTTGAGTTGGATGACGTCCAGGCGCGTGACATAGCTGCCCAGGTCGGCAAAGCCACCTCGAAATGGCGGGACGAAGCGGCCGGGCAGGGCATCACCAAGAACGAGATCTACCGGATGGCATCGGCTTTTGAGCATGAGGATCTGAAAAAGGTGCTCAATGGATGACGGCCAGATAAGGACTTGGGCGATAAATGTGCTAAGGCCCATGAGCCCGCACGTCTGCATATAATGTGGGCTATGCGCTCATCATCGCGCAGAATGCGGCGGCAGCGGCAGAGCGCGGTAAGCAGAGGGGCAGGGGCTAGCCTGCGTTATCCTATCGCGACACAAATTCCGTTCGGGCTTTTCCCAGTGACACGTAAAACAAAAAGAAGGTATAAACATTGTGGAATCAATTGCTCGCCGGAGATATTGAAGCACTCCAATGCCTGAAAACCTACCAAAAGGATGGGTAAAGACGACCCTTGGCGATACCGTCGAGCCATCCCGGGAGCGCGCGTCGCCAATGGAATTCCCTGACATGCGGTATGTCGGATTAGAACACATCGAACCGCACTCGATGAAACTCCTTAAGTACGGCCATGCTCGTGAGGCGCGGAGTTCCGCGGTGCGGTTTTCCAAGGGGGACATTCTCTACGGCAAAATGCGTCCCTATCTAAACAAAGTCTGGGTTGCAGAATTCGATGGACTTTGCTCGGCAGAATTCCTCGTTTTCAAGAAACAAGACGGACTTAATACTCAGTTCCTTGGCAGCCGTTTGAATTCAGAGGATTTCGTCTCTTTCGCAAACCGTCAAGTTAGCGGTGAACGGCCACGCGTCGATTTTGAGAAACTATCACATTTCCAAATCCTTCTCCCTCCGCTTTCGGAACAGGAAAGAATTGTTAACAAGCTGAGTGCCGCGTTCTCCAAAGTGGACCGAGCTGAAACAGCAGCGCGCCGGGCGAAGAAACGACTTGGCCGGTACCGTGGAGCCGTTCTTGATGCTGCTGTCAGCGGCGAACTCTCCCGCACCTGGCGCGAAGCTGACTGGAACGCCAAGAAAGGTAAGTCGAAAACCCCAGAAACTCCACTGCAAAACCTTCTAAATATTCGCCGCCACCTTTGGGAAATAGCCGAGTTGGAGCGTCTGCAAAAAACCCGTAAGACCGCCAAGGACAACAAATCGAAATCTCGTTACTCAGAACCCGTTTCGCCGGACACTGAGAATATTACGGAACTCCCGCGAGAATGGTCGTGGGTGTCTCTTGACCAAGTTTTTTCATCCCTGCGGAACGGAATCTCGCAAGCGCCACGTGAAACAGACGGGCTCCCTATTTTACGGATCAGCGCCGTGCGCGCCCTGAGCGTAGAGCTGAAAGATTGCCGCTATTTGCCAGTCTCCACAGCCGAGAAGTATAAGGATTACGCGTTGCAAGAGGGCGATCTCCTTTTCACTCGCTACAATGGCAGCCGTGATCTTGCCGGGGTATGCGGGCGGGTTCCATCAATTAACCAAACCGTTGTCTATCCAGACAAACTTATACGAGGCATCCCCGTCAAAATTAGCGCTCAGACCTCGTCCTTCGTTGCAATAGCCGCAAACAGTGGCGCATCGCGACGGTACATTGAGGCGCACCTGTTCACGACCGCTGGTCAATGGGGTATTTCCGGTCGGAACCTCAAGTGTACTCCTCTTCCATTTCCACCGGCACCTGAACAAGCCTATATTGTCCGTGAAGTGCTGAGTCGTCTGTCTGCAGCAGACCGGCTCCAAGCTTCGTTGGAACTGCAATTAATTCGCGCCACCGCCACACGCCAGTCTTTGCTGCACGAGGCATTCAGCGGTCACCTTCTCCCCCAAGACCCGAACGATGAACCTGCTTCGGGGCTGCTCAGAAATATCCGTGCCGCCCGCGAGAAGGCAGCCCAGAACCCAAGAGGTAAGCGTATGCCGAAATCCAAGCCTAAGTCGAAGTTGATGCTCCGTCCGCTGCTGGACATTCTGCGCGAACACGGCGAGCCCATGACGCCGGAGCAACTCTTCAGGGACTCCGGTTACCAGCAGGAGTTTGAAGACAACGAGTGTCGTCAGGAGGTCGTGGATAGGTTTTATGAAGAGTTACGTCAACAAGTCGGTCCGAAAGGACCAGTTCTTGAAAAACGTCCAGACCGAAACACGGTATTGCTGCAGGTCAAGCCATGAAACTCGATTATCTATGGGTCGAGGATTTCAAGAACCTCCAGGACTTTAGGGTAGATTTCGACGAAAACCCGGAGGAACTGTTCACCATTCTGCTCGGTCAGAATGGTCTGGGCAAGAGCAATCTGCTCGAAGCTTTGGTGGTTATTTTCCGAGATTTGTTTCGTGGAAACCAAACGGAGTTTGGCTATGAGCTGCGTTACACACTGAAGAGAGGTGAGACGAGGATCTGCGTTCGAAATCATCCTAAAGCAGAGTCTGCGCAGGCTCGATTTAGTTTCACCGTTACGCAGAAAGATGGGACTCAAGAAGAGTTTCGTCGGGATGATCTCAAGGACCTGGGAGGCCGCCCATGGTTGCCCCGGCATGTCTTCGCATATTACTCCGGCCCGAGTGACCGACTTGAGGAGCACTTCCGCCCGCAGCAGAAACAGTTTTACCGCGATCTGCTCAAAGGGAAAGAGAGTCCTTTCCGCCCGATGTTTTATGCGCGCCCCGTTCACAGCAATTTTGTCCTCTTGGCGTTCTTCACCAAGGAAGATCCGGTGGTTCGGGACTTTCTCCGGGAGACGTTGAGAATCGAAGGACTTGAAAGCGTATTGTTTGTTCTCCGAAAACCGAGGTGAGATACCAGTCTTCTTAGATCCCCGCAAATTGGACGATGTTTGCCTGGTGGCATACGACGAGACGGGCGGGATGAGGCCGCGATCTGGTCTCCCAGAATGGGACCATCTTCGTGTTGTGATAACTAACGAGTGTTTTGGCCTAAGCCGGTTTCAACCGCTAACGGAGGGGCGGCAAAGAATTTGGCAAACATGCTCAGGTTTGATTGAACGATATGTGAATGCAGCGACGAAGCAGCGTCAGGAGGGCACACCGAGTCCCGTTTTACAACAAGAAAAGGATGATGCATTGCTCGCCCTTCAAAAGTTACTTGACCCTGACGAGCCATTTGCCACAGTGGCTGCGAGCTGTCTTCACAATTCACCTTATGAGTGGGCTAGGGTTTTGGCAACGCAGCCACAGCAACGATACCCTCGGATTCAACCCCCTGTTCCCAATACTGAGAATTCATGTCAACTATAGCCACTAAGTTAGTTCAAAGGGTGTGGAACTACGCCCACGTCCTCAAGGATGACGGGTTGGCGTTCATGGATTACACCGAGCAAATTACATATCTTCTCTTTTTGAAAATGGTCCAGGAGCAGCGAAAAGCTGGGGTGGGTAAGATCCCGTCACGCTACAGCTGGGATGTATTGAAAAACATAAACGACAATAGGAAACGCTTGGAGCGATATCATCAGGGACTCCGTAAATTAAGTGAATTCCGAGGGCTGATTGGCCTGATTTTCACCAAGCCCCAGAGTAAGATCAACGACCCAGCAAAGCTTCACCTCCTCTTTCAAATGATTGACAGTGAGGACTGGTCCAAGCTCGACGTAGACGTAAAAGGCGAAGTATACGAAGGGTTGTTGGCCCGAAATGCTGATGATGTTAGGGGCGGCGCAGGTCAATACTTCACACCCCGCCCGGTTATCCGGGCGATGGTAGAGGTAATGCGACCGGAACCTATGATGCGGATTTCTGACCCGGCATGTGGCACGGGCGGATTCTTATTGGCAGCGTTTGAGTATCTAGACCGCAGAAGCAAGAATGCGAAAGAGGCTGCTTTCCTCCGAACGCGAGCCCTGCATGGGATAGACCTGGTTCCTAATGTCGCACGTTTGTGCGCCATGAATCTTTTCCTTCACGGCATTGGCACGGACGGTGATCATCCGCTAGTCAAGATTTGCGACAGCCTTGAATTGAAGGCGGAACCGGTAGATATGGTTCTTACGAATCCCCCGTTTGGGAAGAAAAGCAGCTTCACCATCATTGGTGCGGATGGAAAGAACCATACTGATAGAATCTCCTACGAACGAGAGGACTTCTGGGCCACAACCAGCAATAAGCAGCTTAATTTCATCCAGCACGTTTACTCGATGCTTAAGGAAAACGGTCGCGCTGCAGTGGTTGTCCCGGATAATGTGCTATTCGAGAGTGGCGCGGGCGAAAAAATTCGCCGGGCGTTGCTTCAGCAATCCGATGTCCACACCCTGTTACGCCTGCCAACTGGTATTTGGTATTCACCCGGAGTGAAGGCGAATGTACTGTTCTTTGACAAGAAACCATCGGCAAAGACCCCAGCAACCAAAGAGCTTTGGATCTATGATCTGCGCTCAGACCGGAGTTTTTCCATTAGGCAGAATCCGATTTCTTCTCAGGATCTAGCAGACTTTATCCGGTGCTACCATGCGGATGATCGGACCAAGCGCAAGGAAACCGCGCGCTTTCGGAGATTCACATATGCTGAGATCGTTGCACGGGACAAACTGAACCTCGACATACTATGGCAGCAAGAGACCACCAATACTCCCCAAAGCGAAACTCCTCAGGCACTGATGAAAGAAATTCTCAAGGATCTAGAGGAAGCAATGCGAGAGTTCGCCGCTGCAGAGGATGAAATTCAGCGATGAATGTTAGCGGCAGTTGCTTCCCCGTATCACCTAAGCACAATCCAACCCGTCATCCCGGCTGCCTCTTGGCAGCGCATACAGTACGTGATAATCCGGTTTATTCAAATGGTCCCGGCGGCTACGAGCATTTTCGAAACGTTTCCTCACGTGCAGGGGCTTCTGAAATCTACGTGTGCAAATTACCGTATGCAGGTAAATACTTGCTAGAATTGCAGCTTCCATTTTAGCCCAATAAAGCTATAAGGTAGACTCTATCTTTGGCTCCGCAAGCTCATGGCCGAACAGACCAAATGACTACGCATTTATCCGCCCGCCTGACGTGGCATGAAGACTCGTGGAACGGACGAATCTGCACCCATCCGACGCTAAATGCTGCATGCATGGTTCATGAGCACGTCCGCAACTCACGTAAAGACGACATTGAGGAAGCCCATCGCGGAGAACCCCTCAATGTTGTGCGGTCTAAAACGCTTACTGTCATTCAGGGTAAACCAGACACTAAGATAGGCTACCTGCCGCCATGCCAGCGCGACGCCAATGCCTTCGGCGCGGAGCGCTTTGTCATACGGCATGACGATCCTCTTGAGGGACGTGGTTTACCGAGCGCGGAGGAAGAGATACCGCCCTATTCCTGCTGTCCCACGCCCTACCGGTGGATGCTTGAAGAGAATTTCCGTGAAATTTGCGAAGAAGAAAACCTGCTGATACCCGAGCGCAAGAATCTCGATTCTTCCCCTACATGGGTGATGGAAGACAACCGCCAGCGCGCGCTGCTCACTCGCTTTTGGGGCAAGTTGAAGAAGGGCCAATCTCTCATTTTCTATTACTGCAATCGGGGTAACGCTGTCGATGAGGAGATTCCGCGCATGATTGTGGGCGTGTCTCGCATCGCTGATATTGGCGATCCGCTGTATTTCGGCAAACGCCCCGATAAGCCAGGCAATTTTCCGATTTGGTCGCGGCGCATCAGTAGCGCTTTCCCAAAACAGGGGGTCCGTCTTCCCTACCAAGAGTATCTTGCCCTCGGCAAAGACCCCGCACCGATTATCTGCAAGCCGCCCAACGGACTCAGCCTTCCCTTTTCATATGTCGCGGAACATCTCTCCGACGGCCAGGCGGTGTCCGCTGTCCTTGCCATACTGAAGTCACTTGAACGGGTCCGCGCGGATGGCTTTATTCCAGGCACCTGGGACGACGCCATTGCATGGTGCAACGGCGTTCTGGATGAAGTGTGGTCAGGACGGGGCGCTTATCCGGGGATCGGCTCCGTCCTGCGTTACCTCGGCTGCACCCAGGGACATGACTACCATGCGACCGTGCTGCGTCCTCTCGAACGCTCACAAAAAGATCCCTGGGAATATGTCAAAAGCATTTTTGCCGGCCGAATTCTTCCCCCGTCCGATCACTATCAAGAAGGATTGCATATTGCGGCGAAGCAATGGCGCCAGATGCCATCACGCCACAACCTGCTAGACACTCTTGTTCGATTTGAATTGACGGCGGACCAAGTAACCGGCATCGCTAACGAAAACTTACGCGAAAAGCGGGGCATCGCCGCCCGCGCCGACAAGATTGTCGAAAATCCTTACGTTCTATTCGAGCAAGATAGGGGCGACGAAGATAGCGAACCCATTGGGTTGGAAACCATTGACCAGGGCATGTGGCCGGAAGGCAATGCCGCACTTTTCCGCAAAGGGCCGCTCATGGCTCATGGTGACCGCCGACGAGTCCGCGCATCGGCCTGCGCTGTTTTGCGGCAGGCAGGCGAGGCTGGGGACACATTGCTGCCGTTTGAGACCCTCGTGCGCAAGGTGCACGAGCTGTTTCCAGACAAGCGCCGTTGCCTCATTGACCCGGAAGTATTTTGGGGAGGTGAGGACCGCAAGTTCCACGAGGCCATCCTCTGGCTTAAGGAGGAGGCGTACCCCGATTCTTGGCGTATCGCTGAAGCCGTGCCTAAAGCAAGCGTAGCGGCTGCAGGTGTGGACGATGACCTTGTGGAGGATCTTGGAGCCGGCGAAGCCGAAGAGGATGCTGACATTCCTGAAATCCGACTGGTGGCGCTGAAGTCGGTTCGCCGCCAGGAGGTCGAAATCGCGAAGGTGCTGGACGGATTGGGCAAATTAGATGACCTGCCTAAATCTCCTCCTAACTGGCGCGCCCTGCTGACGCGCAAGAAGGAACAAGGGGGATTCGGAGAGCCCAGCACGCTGCGGGAATCTGACGCCATCGCCGAGAAGGTGCGCGGGCTGGAAATCCTGTTCAACAACCGTATCAGCATTCTGACCGGCGGCGCAGGAACGGGAAAGACTTCCGTGCTGAGGGTCTTTTTGGAAGAATTGCGCAAGGTCGAAGGCCGGACAGCCACCCTTCTGGCGGCTCCAACGGGAAAGGCCCGTGTTCGACTCCGGGCAGTCACGGAGCGAGAGGCGAATACGATTCATCAGGTTCTCCACCGGGCCGGCATGCTTGGGCCGCAATACCGCATTCTGGACGAGCCCACGAAAGGCAAGACCCGCTATACCAACATCGTCATCGATGAGAGCTCCATGCCGTCCGTGGAGTTGCTGGCCGCGCTCTTCCGCGCTGTCGATACGAATGCCTTTCGCAGGCTCATTTTTGTCGGTGACCCCTATCAGCTGCCGCCGATTGGACCAGGCCGTCCGTTTGTCGATATTCTCCGCTGGATGCGCGAGCAACATCCCGAGTGCATTGCGGAGTTGGAAACGTGCATGCGAGTAGTCTCAATCGCCGGGGGAGAGATGTTCAGCAAAGGACTGGAGCTGGCTGCGGGCTACAGAGACGAGGGTGGCCCCGGCGATGATGCTGTGTTGTCCGAACTCGTACAGAGGGGAGAGATTGGAGACGTTCGAATTGCTTTCTGGAACGATCACGCGGAGCTTCTATCGGAAATCGACAAGGTCCTGGCATCGGAATTCAACATCAAAGGCGACGATGACGCGGCCTTCGACCGTTCATTGGGAATTGACGAAGAGAATTGGAGGGCCTGCGAAAATTGGCAAATCCTGTCTGCAACCCGCATTCAGCCGTTTGGCACGGATGAACTGAATCGCATCATTCAAGGCCGCTTCCGCGCCAAACTGCTGAGCCTGGCGCGGAATCCTTGGTCTAAATGGCCCATGCCCATGGGCGAGCAGGAGATTGTGTTTCACGACAAGGTCATGCAGACCGTCAATCAGGCGAAATGGCTGCCCAAGGACGCGGAAGGCCTGCGCTTCGTCGCCAACGGCGAGATCGGAATCATTACAGAAGCATGGAAGGGCAGGGAGGGCAAGCCTGACAACGTGAAGGTGGTGTTCTCTACTCAGCCCGAAGCGCACTATGGCTACAGGAAATCAGAGGTAAAGGAGGCCCTGGAACTCGCTTACGCATTGACAGTGCACAAGGCCCAAGGCAGTGATTTTGAAACGGTCATTCTGATTGTGCCGCGCAAGGCGCAAACACTTTCCCGCGAGCTTCTGTACACCGGACTCACCCGGTTCAAGGGCAAGTTAATCCTGCTCGTTGAAAGGGATAGCCAGCCGCTGCTCGACCTGCGCCGGCCGGAAGCCTCCGACACGATGCGCAGGACCACGCGCATGTTCAAACTGCTGATCGGCCAGGACGCCGGCGAGATCGGCGTTAAGGGGCCGTACCGCCCCGAGGGCCTCATTCACCGCACGTCCGATGGCACGGCAGTCCGCTCGAAAAGCGAGGTCATCGTGTACGACCTCCTTGCTTCCCTCGGCTTGTCGATCGAATACGAAAAGGAGCTTCCGGCAAGAGATGGGAATCCCAAGAATTTCCGCTTGCCGGATTTCACCATCCATCATCAGGGCCGCACCTGGTACTGGGAGCATTTGGGTATGCTCGAAAAAGCGTCCTACAAGGAAGAGTGGGACTTGAAGAAGCAATGGTATCGAGATAACGGCTATTGGGACCGGGTAGTCACATCTGAGGACCATCCAGGCGGATTAGGTGGCGTCGTATATGCCGATGAGATTCGCAAGACCGCCAATGGCCGAATTTTTGGTAGAAGGTAGATTCTCAGTGCTAACACTCGTAACATCTGTACATGTTTTCCACACGCGTGATAATCCCGTTCATTGCGGTTCCGGAGGCTCCGGCACTTCTGGTTTCAGCTCAGATGTTCGGTGATTTTTCAGCTCTTCATAATATTTGGTAACAAAGTAAGGGTTGCTACATTGGTCGGATTTGAAGGACACCGACCTCGTTTCGTAGAGGCCGCAATTCAGCACCTCCGCTGCATCGCAGTCAAATAAAGCAACGTTATAGCCTTCCGCCAGGAGGCTTCTGTACACAATCCCGTCGTATCCATGAGAACGAAACGCTTCAGCCAGCACCTGCGTCGGAACGTACTCAGTGACGGGCTCATCGGGAGTGACTGGCCGTGAGAGCCCATAGGAGATGTCGCCCCATACCACTGCCTCGCGTTCCTCCGGGGGCATCTCCTGGGGCTCTCCGTTTACTAGCCAGAGGGGGAGCCTCCTCTTGTCCCGCGAGCAATCTACAACAACGACATCGCGCATGACGAGAAACTGCGCCAATGAAATATTCGAACCGACCCAGGGGCGCACTTCCGCGATGGCTGTATCCAGAGAGGATGCGAGATATAAGCATGGAATACCTTTCGGGTTTACGCGACCGTCACCGACGAATTCCGGCAGCGGCTTCATCCGAGCCGGCGGAAAAGCATCAGGGACTTCCATTTCCTCAGGTTGCCCCTCATTGTCCTTGCGCCACGTGTAGCCCCTCTGTGCGCGGAATAGCACCGAGAATTTTTTGATTGATTCCTTTCGGGACTGGCTGGTCTCAAGCACAGTGTTGAGGAAAGCCCGAACCTGCTCATCGTGAAAATAGCGGGTCTTGTGCTTGACCGTGTATTCAAACTGCCGATAGCTGTGAGCGGAAGCGAACTCTGCCATTAATCAAGATTCCTATTAGGTACACTCTATATTTTTTGGTGTTTTGCATAAGTTATAACCTATATCCCGTCCACTTGGGCAGGCTTAACGCGATCAGGGAGCCTCCTCCATTAAATCGGCACCTTGTGCGACGCGGAACCCCGCACCGACCGCCGCCGCTTATCGTAAATCTGGGTCGTAGTGATGTGTTTGTGATCGAGGAGCTCCTGCACAGACTCAATCGGCACGCTGGAATCCAGCAGCAGGGTCGCCGTCGTTGCCCGCAGCGAATGTGGCGAAAACACACATTCGCGGATTTTCTCGCCGGAGGGCAGCTCTTTTTCCTGAATTGCGCCGGGAATGCGCTCCAGATAGCTCATCAATATGCGGTACATGCTGCGCTGGGATGCGGCGCGGGGCGAGGCCGTCGCTGTATGCGGAGAGGCGAGGGCGGAAGAGGGGCCGCTCTCGATGTCGGGAGACTCGATGTACTCGGCGATGGACTCTGCCGCGCTGAAATGAATCCCCTTGGTCTTGGCGCGCGCGCCCTCGAGCTGAAAGCGCAGCGTCGCCTCGTCGCCGTCCTGGTGGAAGTCGGAGACGTTAAGCTTGCAGCCGGTTTCGATGCGCGCGCCCGTATAGACATAAAACTTCAGGATGGCGCGGTCGCGCAGCTCCAGCAGCGAGTCGCCCGTCACCATCGCCACGAGCTGGCGCGCGCGAGTTTCCGAAAGCGCGCGAGTTTCATCGACGGGGTCCGATGATTCGCGCGAGATGAACTGCGCATGGGCGGGATTGGGCACGGTGATCGGGAGGCGCAGCTCGGCCGCGGCTCCGCTCAGAAATTTATAGAACGAGGACAACGACGATATACGCCGGTTAATAGTCTTCGGCGCGCCGCCGTGTTTCACCATGTGATCCTTGAACGCCTGCACGTCGAGAATGGAGACGCGCAGTAGATGGGAGGCATCCTGCGGCCAAGCCCAGCCACGGAACGCGACAAACGCCATAACATCGCCACGATATGCGCGGCGTGTATGTTCGGATTTGCGGCGATTAGAACACGATAATGTATTTTATCGAGTTAGAAAACAACGGTTGATTCATACTGGACTTCGGTGTGTAAGCGACCGTTGCATTTACGCAACTCATTCTTTGTCCCAGAAGGAAAGCATATGTTTTCTGCCTTTCCACTCTTTGCCCTTGTTCACGAACCCAAACCGCTTCAGAGTGTCCTTCATATATGGGCTGTAGGTGGTTGCAAAGAGCCGCCCTGTGTGGTGCCCAAGAAGCGTTCGCACAATGCAATGCGACAAGTGATGCCCACGGTGCTCGGGAGAAACTGCTACATATCCGAGTTCCAAGGTCTCCGGTGGAAATTCGACGCCGCTATTTTCCGCGATTCCGGCTGCATACTCGCGCCTTTCACGCTTGATGGCCCCGAGGCCGACGATCTGCTTGGCTTTTCGGGCAAGTACAAGCGCGCTCGCCCGATGCAGTTCCCCCTTCGCCGATTTCCAATCGACCGCTTCGCCGGTCTTGATGATGGCGATGCAGGCGGATAGATCCGAGGGAGTGAGTTCTTTAGGGGATATTGCCCTGACCTCGTAGCCCTCGCATTCAAATGCGTCCAGCGCATTCGTCATGGCCCAGTCTAGTTTTTTGCGTCCCTCGGAAAACGCATTGCCCTCGCGGTCTTCCAGGCATATCCGCTGGCACTCGCGCGCATCGCGCAGATACTCCGACTGCAGATGCTTCAATTCATTCAACGTCGCATAGCGAATGAGCACCCAGTAGCGTTGAGCGACCAACTCCGCCAGTTCCAGGTCGTGCAGATACCGGCAGGCGGCCCAGCCGAGTTCAAACGTTATATGTCCTATCCGCCCAAGCAACCTGCAATCCTCCGGGGGAATCTCCTCCCCTCCTGGCCTCCACATACCGCCGCAGCCGACCGGCATGAGCGCGCCCAAAACATCGTCCACCGACCGCGCCAATGCGATAGGCAGGGACTGCTGCGCCCTTCCGCTCACGACCATCACCGCATCAAGAACCTCGTTTTTCACGATGTGGTCGAACTCCTGCGCGTACGGGATCAGTTTATCCACCAATGACTCAAGCGCTTTCGCATCCCTGCTCGCTTCCATCTCGAAGCGTATCTGCTTGACTTGCAACGCAGCGCCGCTCTCGCTCTCAAGTTTGGCTATTCTCTGCCTCAGCGGCTGCGTCTTCTCCTCGACGCGGCCTTCGAAAATGTCCAGCAGCCGCGCATGGATTGCCTCGCCGGTGAGTTCCACCTTGCGGTCGGATTTCCTCCCCCAGCACTGACCAGGCAAGAGCAGTGCCTGACCCTTGTCGCCCGAAAGCTTCTTGTTCACAACATAGAGGGTGCCGGGGTCAGGCTTCACAATCAGTACGCCGATGCGAGGCTGGCTCTTGTGCCCGTATTCTTCATACGCTACATTGACAGGTGGATAGATGTAGGAGTCGAGAATCTGACCAAACGTGGCACCGTCGTAATGTGCATCTCTAACGTCAAGGTGCTTGCCATTTTTGAAGCCGATGACGAGGTGCCCTTCCGCGCGGGGGCGTTCTCCTTCGGAATTCGCGAGAGAGAGCACATCCTTAATGAACTCCGCTTTTATCTCGGGAATGCTTACATCGATGCGAAGTTTGAATTCAAGGCGGGTATTTTCTTTCCTGTTCTTCTTGAGCCAGAGCCGAACTTGGCTCTCTAAGTCTGTTTGAGCACTCGTGGGCATTGAAACAGCATATTCCAGGAACCCTGTTCAATCCACGGCCACTGTGGATGATAACGTCCTTTTATCATTCACGATTGGCCTCGACGTGTAATGCTGAGCTTGACAAGTCAATACAGGACACCACCGGCAACTCCAAGTTCACATCCGACTGATTTCGTTACCTGAGTCACTAAATGGGTAATCTCTGGCTCCCTGCTGCCATGCGCACGATCTCCGAAAAGAATGGGCTCATTGACTTTCGCTATATACTCGCCTACCATGCCACCGTGACCAACGGCAATGAGGCACCGGCAAGGATCGGCTATCTTGGGGCTTGCCTCATCGCTGCGGTACGCCTCGCACGCGAGGAGCGATGGGATAACTCACCACGGGTAGTAAGCAGAATCGCAGATGCCATTCAACTCGCGAAGAGGATTTACGAGCGAATGCAGAGCGACTTTGGACGCGCTGCAGGATCCTGATAATGCTCGCTTCCAGCCAATATGGTTCCCTTCTTCGCCAGGAGTTGTGTGCTCGGAACGCGTCATATGCGGCGCTGCACAATCTGCCGCACGTAACCAGCTACGGTGAGCCGCCTGTAATTGTCTATCAGCCGTCAGTCTGCGGTCGTAAACACGGCAATTTCATCTCCTCCAGCTATCGGGCAATCATGCGCCGGCCCGAATGGCGCCGACGGCTCCAAAAGGTACACAGCCAAGCCAAACATGCACTGCCCGGAGTCGAATACGTCTGGCGAGAACTGGACTCATCAATGAGTTCCGATGCCTTGTTGATGAACATATTCTGCTACCCAGGAGTAACAAAAAGGCGGGAAGTCAGCCTTTTGCTAGGCACCGATATGGGGGACGTCCCTGAGTTTGGATTCAGGCCACATGTCCCGCTGTTCAGTGGAGGAAAAGAGCGAACTGAAGTTGATATGAAGCTTGGTGGTGTTCTGTTTGAAGCGAAGCTGACCGAGGGAGATTTTCAGATTCAAGGTCCCAGTACGCTTGAACAATATCGGGACTTCCGCGAGGTATTTGATTGTTCCCAGCTGCCGCGAAGAGGCCGCGATTATGTGTCATATCAACTGCTGCGAAATGTACTCGCTGCATACGCACTGAGCCTGCAATTCTGTGTCTTGCTCGATGCGCGACGACCGGACTTGCTCGAACAGTGGTATGGAATTATCAGGTGCGTGCTGCCCGCCGATCTTCGGACCAGATGCAAGATCCTCACGTGGCAAGAACTTGCATCCTGCCTGCCGGCGACTCTCGAACGCTTTCTGAGTATCAAATATGGAATCATGTTCAAGCCGTTCTGATCGGAACAGATTCTGATGATTCAACTCGGTAACGCTAGGCCTGCATCATCCTTCTGAATCGCGCGCCGCGAAAAGAAATTGTTGTGGACGCTGATCTTCAGGTTCATGAAAATTGCTCAAACCGACGCCGACCAATCGAAACAGCTGCTCTGGGCGCAACTGGACCCGATCCCGCAGTCCCAATGCGATTGCCGTTAACTCCTCACAGGACGACGGCGGCGACGCTGGCGTATGACTACGCGTCAAGAGATTGAACTCGCGTGTCTTCAGTTTGAGGACCACAGTTCGCGCGGTGCGCGACTCCTTCCGCGAGGCGGCCCAGACCGTCTCGGCCAGGCGACGTATCATCGGCTCGGTTTCTGACAAAGAGACGTCCCGCTCAAACGTATCCTCGGCGGAGATCGACTTTGTAGGCCTGTTTGGAACGACTTGATTGTTATCGATGCCGCGGGCCAGCTCGTACAAGCGCAGACCATAGCGGCCAAAAGCGTTTTCCAGAGCTGGGTGATCCAATTCCCGCAATTCTTTGACTATTTTTGCCCCAAGTTCCCCAAGCCGCTTCTTGGTCACCTTGCCGACACCGGGTAAGAGGTCCACCGACAGAGGAAGGAGAAATGAATCGACCTCCTCGGGTTGGATGACGAAGAGTCCATCTGGCTTGCGCCAGTCAGATGCAAGCTTCGCCAGGAATTTATTCGGTGCCACCCCGGCTGAGGCTGTGAGATTCAATTCCTGGCGAATTTGATCACGAATAGTAATGGCAACGCGGGTCGCGGTGGGCAATCCGGTCTTGTTTTCGGTCACGTCCAGATAGGCTTCATCCAGCGAAAGAGGCTCCACCAGATCAGTATGGCGCTTAAAGATCTCACGAGTGAGCCGTGAGACAGCCCGGTAGCGAGCGAAGTCCGGCGGGATGAAAACCGCGTCGGGGCAAAGGCGCTCAGCTCGGACGGCCGGCATTGCCGAACGTACACCGAATTTACGGGCCTCGTAGGAAGCGGCACATACGACAGAACGATTTCCCTTCCATGCAACGATGACAGGTTTTCCGCGCAGTTCGGGATTGTCCCGCTGTTCAACTGAAGCATAGAAGGCGTCCATGTCAATGTGGACGATTTTGCGGATGCCCATCAAAGCCAATGATAATTCCTTATTTCCGTGCTATACTCGCTTTCGCAATGATGATACGGATTAAATCCATGATGAGACGGCGCGTCAATCGCGTTCGGCCTTCGGGATTTGTCTGTCCGTAATACTCTAAGTTCAGATCCAAATTCTCGAAGGCTCCGACTAAAAAGTCGGGGCCTTTTGCATTTTGCGGAGGTTTTTGGCCGGTAGCCAAGCTGGAAAGGCACGTGACTGTTACTCACGCTATGCGCAGGTTCGAATCCTGCCCGGCCAGCCAGATTTTTGTGAAAAGCGGCTCGCTAGTTCAGTAGGAAGAACGCGGCTCTCATAAAGCCGTTGTGGATGGTTCGAATCCATCGCGAGCCACCAGTGGAGGGGCCTCCGGGAGGAGCAGTGCCTTATAAGCACTTCGGCGCCAGATTAGCGCGGCTAGGCAGGTTCGACTCCTGCACCCTCTACCAAAGATGCTTTGCGCCGGTAGTTCAACGGATCAGAACAGTTGGCCTACACCCAACAGATGCGGGTTCAACTCCCGAACGGCGCACCAGGCAGGATTAGCTCGAAGGTCGAGCCCGCGATCGATAATCGCGAGGTGTTGGTTCGATTCCAACATCCTGCACCAAGTTTGTATGAGGGCGTGTGGCTGAACGGATCAGGCACTTGACTACGAATCAAGTTCATGTGGGTTCGATTCCCACCGCGCCTTCCAGAAGTTCACGGGTGACTGGCAGAGATGGCTGATGCACTCGCCTCTTAAGCGAGACCAGGCTGGTTCGATTCCAGCGTCACCCACCAAGTTTTGCGGGATTGGCAGATGCGGCTATGCACTCGCCTTTTAAGCGAGACGAAGCAGGTTCGATTCCTGCATCCCGCACCAGGTTTTATATGAGGGCGCTTCATTCAACAGGATCAGGACAGAGTCTTCTAAGCTCTGAATGTCGGTTCGAGTCCGGCAGCGCCTTCCAACATTTGGGGATGTGGTCCAACGGATCAGGGCGCACGGCTTCGAACCGTGAGATCAGAGTTCAATTCTCTGCATCCCTTCCAGTTCTTTGCTCGCGTGGTCTAACGCATGATGACGCTTCGGTCCTAACGAAGAGATCCGGGTTGGATTCCCGGCGCGAGTTCCACGCTAGGCGGGTAGTGTAACGGATGAACACGGCGCCGTCCGAAGGCGCAGATCCGAGTTCAATTCTCGGCCTGCCTGCCACTTTTTGCTGTTGAGTCGTTGAGTCATTCGCTTGCCTTACTGAAAGAGCGATAATCTATGTATTCACATCCTCGTCTTGCTGCTCGATGTGCAATGAGTCTCTTTGAGTCCAAGGCACCAAGGGAGTTTGTATGGAAGTGCGTGAAGGCCCACCGCTGTGCAGTCATCTTGCCGATTTCGAGACCACCACGTCAGATCTCTTAAGACCGGGACAAGCTGTCGCACTGTTGAATTTTGCAGCCCTTTTTCACGAAGTGATCTATTTGCCAGACATAGCACTCGGCGATCACGAGCTGATCATCAAGAGTTTCCATGAAAGAGCTCACAGTGGCTTCTTCCGCCATTTGAAGGCTCTCATTGAACAAGGAATATTGCGCGTGTTGATGCGGGATAAAGTCGTTGTGGGTGAAGAAATCCGCGTTCCAAGCAACCCGACAATACGCCAAATTTTCGAAGGCTGGCTTTATCGCGACAAAACAAAATGGAAAGGAGAACAGGGATATACCACTCAAATTGATAAAAAGATCCGTTTGGCATACTGCCGAGAAATCGACGATCTAATCGCGAGTCCAGGTACAATTCAGCGATACAACCCTGATTTGGTGAAAGCAGGGTTTAGGCGAATAATTCGCGAGCAACTTGAGAATGGATCAACGAGGCTTTCACGAAGCGTTGCAGAATTGCCACGAGAGCTCCAACGCAAATATCGCGAAACTCTGAATGACCCTTGGTTTACCAATGCTGAATTATGGCGAGTACTCAGAAAAGCAAAAAATGCAGGAGAATCGATTATCTTGCATGGACATGTTAATCAACAGTGTTTTGCCAATCTCGTCGATGCTGGACAATCGGCGCAGGACATAACGCCCGAGTCCTTAGCATCTTTCAATCTTGAATTGCAACTACGCCGACCGCTGGCGCCTGAGGCGGACGCGACGCTTTATCCGCCTAAGAACCTCGATGACCTAATGGAAAGGGCCCCTGTCTTGTTGCCATCACCTAGCATTGAAATGTTTGAATGCCTTTCTGTTGAGAAGGTCATTGCGCTTCGTCGGAAGGCAAAGAAGGTGTTTGAAATCGCGCGTCGACAAATAGACCCAGCTCAGATGGAAGACGTGCGCAATGACTATCTGCACGCCCTCGAAGGTTATTGGCAGTACATATTGGAGACGTTCGAGGAAATGGATCCCGAGAAAATGAAGCGGCCAACTCGTCTCGGGCTTTTTATTGAGCAACAGCTTCCGAGTTTAGACTGGCTATATAAGAAGTTTGGCCGGAGCCTTTTTGCACTGCTTCTTCGAGTCAAGTTCGGTCCTGCAGGTGCCACTATTGGCGAGGCAGTGAACCATATTGGCATCTACGTCCTTCAGGAGAGAACGCCTCTCAATGAAAGCTTGCGTGGTGCCATTCCACCGGGGCGTTGGTACCGTAGAGGAATTCTCGGGCTTGATCGTTACAGCTAGGAGTGCTGCTTGGTTCGGGTGGTTACGAATTTCTATCTCCGCCCTGCCTACCACTTTTTGTTGTTGACGGTGTTATAGAACAATGGCAGAGTAGTAATTGAGTTCAGCAATGATACGCAAGCCCCATACCGATTGCTTCGCGACTCCGGCCACGTGCCAAGGAGCCGGGAAAGGTACGTTCATGTAACGGGGGCAATCATTTACGCGTGGTTTTTGAGGCCTCCGATGCAAAAATCGGGGGCCTTTTAGTTTTTGCGGGCATTTCAGCATGCGCCGGCGTCAGGAAGTGGCAGCGTCGTCTAACGGCCAGGATGCGGTCCTTTCAAGGCTGAGATGGGAGTTCGATTCTCCCCGCTGCTACCGGGAGTTTGTGTGTTTGAACGGACTGATTGGAGGTGTGATGCCGGGTCGTTCAATGGTAGGACGCGAGTCTTTGAAGCTCGTCATGAGCGTTCGATTCGCTCCCCGGCAGCCAGATTTGTCGTGAATTGAAAGCGAGGAGTGGTGAAGGCTACGGTTACTTCTCATTTAAAGAAAACACCGTAACTGATTGTTCCCTCCTCATGTTTGCGAGGTCATTTAACTGGATAGGATCACCGGCTCTGACCCGGTTCATGCAGGTTCGAATCCTGCCCTCGCAGCCAAATTGAGTATGGTCGCAGAGTCTAGCGGCAGGATGCCTGACTGTCTATCAGGAGGGACGGGTTCAACTCCCGTTGCGACCGCCAAGTTTTGATGAAGCGAGCATGGTATAGCGGCTGGTGCCTCGGGCCTCCAACCCGATGACGCGAGTTCAACTCTCGCTGCTCGCTCCAAGGCGGAGTTCGTATAGGAGCAGTACCCCGGATCGCCAGTCCGGAAGCACGGGTGCAATTCCCGTACTCCGCTCCACAGTTTGAGGTGGCGTAGCCAAGACAGAAAGGCGTCTGCCTGCAAAGCAGATCATCGGGAGTGCAATTCTCCCCGCCACCTCCAGGGTTTTGTGCTGGTGTAGCTCAGTGGGAAGAGCGCGGGCCTCGTAAGTCCGTGATCGGCGTTCGAATCGCCGCGCCAGCTCCGCTGGTATAGCTCAACGGGAAGAGCAGGCGCATGGTAAGCGCCCGACCGCAGTTCGAGGCTGCGTGCCAGCTCCAAGGTTTTGCTGGTCTAGCACAGTGGCAGTGCAGAGAGCTTGTACCTCTCCGACGAGTGTTCGATTCACTCGACCAGCTCCAGATTTCGATGGCGGGATTGGCCGAATGGCTTAGGCACCGGATTGTGGCTCCGGTCACGAGAGTTCGATTCTCTCATCTCGCCCCAAGTGGGCGGTTCGTATAAGGGGATTATCCACGGCCTGCACCCGTGAGATGCGAGTTCGAGTCTCGCACCGTCCACCAGATTTGGCTCGTGAACTCGACGGTAGAGTGCTGGTCTGAAAAGCCGGTGGACACGGTTCAATTCCGTGACGAGCCACCAAAGATTCGGGGAGTGGCCTAGCCTGGTTGAAGGCACGTGCCTCGGGCGCACGAGATCGGGAGTTCGAATCTCCCCTCCCCGACCAGAATTAGGTGCAAGGTTCGTTGAGCGCAAAAAGGAAGAGACGATGACAGACAAAACATACAACGTGATCAAGCTCGAAAACGGCGTACCGATCAAGGCGTGGACCAAGGGAGTCCCGCTGGAAGATGCTGCACGTCAGCAGCTTCTGAACGTTGCGCAGCTGCCCTTCATCTACAGGTGGGTGGCGGCGATGCCCGACGTGCATTGGGGTATCGGCGCTACTGTGGGCAGCGTGATTCCCACGCGCGGGGCGATCATTCCCGCGGCTGTCGGCGTCGACATTGGTTGCGGCATGATGGCAGTAAAGACTTCTCTTCATGCCAACCATCTGCCGGACGATCTGCACGGGATCCGCACCGCCATTGAAAAGGCAGTGCCGCACGGGCGAACCGACAACGGCGGTAAGAACGACCGTGGCGCGTGGTCGGACGCTCCCGCGCATCATCTTGACGTGTGGGCGACGATGGAGCCGGCATACAAGGCGATCATCGACAAGTATCCCAAGCTGAACCATGTGCAGCGCATCAATCACCTGGGAACGTTGGGAACTGGAAACCACTTCATCGAGGTCTGCCTTGATGAAAACGAGAACGTGTGGTTCCTATTGCACTCGGGATCGCGTGGAGTAGGCAATCGTTTCGGGACGTTTTTCATCGAGCTGGCCAAGAATGACATGCGCCAGTGGATGATTAACCTGCCGGACCAGGATCTCGCCTATCTGCCGCAGGGCACCGAGCACTTCGAGGACTACGTCCGTGCGGTGCACTGGGCACAGGACTATGCACTGGCCAATCGCGATCTGATGATGCGCAACATGATCGCGGCCGTGCAGGGATCGGGAGAAGTCCCGGCGTTCGAAACCAATGTGGAAGTCGTGAGCTGCCATCACAACTACGTGACCTGGGAGCACCACTATGGCGAGAATGTCCTGATCACGCGTAAGGGCGCCGTTCGAGCGCGTGAGGGCGACATGGGAATCATTCCCGGCAGCATGGGAGCGCGCTCATACATCGTGCGCGGCAAGGGCAATCCGGAAAGCTTCATGAGCTGCAGCCATGGAGCGGGACGTGCCATGTCGCGCGCCGAGGCGAAGCGCCGCTTCACACTGGATGACCACGCGAAGGCAACGGCCGGCGTCGAATGCCGTAAGGACGCGGACGTCATCGACGAAACCCCGATGGCGTACAAGTCCATCGACGCCGTGATGGAAGCGCAGCGCGATCTGGTGGACGTGGTGCACACTCTTCGCCAGGTGGTCTGCGTGAAGGGATGAACAGGGGAGGGTTCGAAAGGCCCTCTCCAACAATCCTGGTGTAGGGTAGCGGCCACGCCTGATTCGCCAACAAGCTCGGGAGTGGCTTAGCTTGGTTGAAGGCGCGTGCTTCGGGGGAAGATTGGGAGTCCGAATCTCCGCTTCCCGACCAGATCGTTAGCTAAGTCTAGTTTTTGTCACTAGCAGAAGAGGAATGCCATGAAACCACTTTCCTTGTCAGATTTCCGCGCCCGGCGATATATGCTCGAAAAGAAGGACTTCGCGATGGCATCTGGCCGCTACGGAGGGCCAACAAACCTCATCGACAAAGCCACTTGGAAGAGTATCGTCAGTCTGCCCGACGACGTGAGTATCCGCACTTCGGACAAGTATGGTGGTCAACTCGAGACCATGTGGGACTACTGGGGCATGTGGACTCGTGTAATTGGGGGCGTTCAAGCCCTCAGCAAGAAGCCACAAGAATCGGCGATGGCGATAGCGGCTTTGGACGCTTGTGACGAATTTCAAGCAGCCACGTACGCCTCACTGGTTGGCTACTATCGCGTAGCCTTCTCGTGTCTGCGCAATGTACTAGAACAAATGACAATCGCGACACAACTCAGCCTCAGTCAAGACCCGAAGGATTTCGCAGACTGGAGAGGAGGGGACGAACGAATCAAGTTTGGGTGGGCCTGCGATTTCCTTCAGAAGAACGCAGTTGTGGCAGGACTCGAACTGCACCTGAAGACTACGACAAAGGACACGCTATTTGATCAGACCCCCAAGGGACTGGCTCGCAGATTCTTTCGACTTGTCTCAAAGTACACACACGGGACATCTGGTTTCGCAGACGGAGACGTGCGGGAAAGCAACGGGCCGATCTTCCTGCCCAAAACCTTCCTTGAATGGTGTGTTGCAGCTTTGAAAACTTATTTGATTGCCCTCCACGAACTTAAACTCGCACACTCGCAACTCGATGCCCTGCCGTGGGGTCCACCGGACTTGAGCCTTAACGAATTCCGTCGCAGCGTGCTTGCAAACATACCTTCGACCGATCAGGAGCGGCCATTTTTTCAAGCCCTCGTCGACTTTTGGATCTGAACAGCATATCGAGTAAGTGATCCCGGTCTCGCTGGCCGGGACAGCTGAACTACCATCAGCATATCTGGGCAACAATCGGTACCAATCTTTCTTTTTTCATCTCATTCCTATAGCTATCATGTGATATCAATCGCAAAAATCACTGCCCCCTGGTGGTAACAGGTGAGTGCTGACTCTTGGTTCTTACACCTTGCAGAAGTGTCTGGGAATGTGCGGGTTACTGCCGAGAGTGCAGGAAATAGGGATTGCCTGATTTCGACGAGCTACGAAAGTCCACCTTTGGAACAGGCTTCAATGCGAGTGGCTGGCAAACTACAGCGGACTCAAAGCGGCCATTCGCTATTTGCCTGATCCGCAAAACTCGTGGGTGGAAGCGGTGGGGTGGATGGCGGCAGAGCTGGACTGGCGGCGGGACACGAAGAAATCAAAGATGGCAGAGTGGACTCTGGCGGTGCAGGCTTTCACGGATTCACGATCGGTCTTGCATTCCACTTCGGGCAGCAAAGGAGGCTGATAGGGGGCATCAATTCCTGTAAATCCTGCAATCTCCCCGTTGCGGGCACGTTTGTATAATCCTTTTGGATCGCGCTGTTCGCATACTTTAAGCGGGGCATTCACATACACTTCGAGAAAATAAGGAATGCTTCTCCGAATCTCGGCTCTTACATCCCGATAGGGAGAAATTGCGGCAACCAATACAATGATCCCGTGCTTCGCCAATAATTGAGCGACAAACGCTATTCTGCGAATATTCTCACGGCGATCTTCTGGGCTGAAGCCGAGATCATTGTTCAGTTTATTGCGTATGACATCGCCATCCAGCGTCTCCACTTTAAAGCCTTGCGCCAGTAGCTCGATATACACAGCATTGCAAATGGTGCTTTTGCCGGCGCCGCTCAACCCTGTAAACCACACTATAAGACCGGCAGGCTGGCCGAGCAGCAGGGAGGAGGGCTCGCCCCTATTCTTTTCATCGGCTTTAGCGATGACCTGTTCTGAAACGATTCCCGCCGCGATCGTATCGTTCGTGCCAGGATCAATCAGGATGAAGCCGCCCATGGCACGGTTCGCCGAATATGGCTCGAAGAACATCGGTTGATGTGTTTCAATTTCCACTCTGCCGATGTCGTTTTGTTCCAGTATATTGGCCGCTTTGGCGCTGAATCGATGGATGTCACATTGGTCAAGTACGTTCGATATGCTGCAACATAGGACCCTGGTGTGTTGTTTAAGTAAGTAAAGCGCATTTGTGCGAAGCGGTACCGGCGACATCCAGATCAGTTCGGCAATGAACCGGTTCGATATCGCAGGCATTTTTCGAGGGTCGACAAGCATGTCTCCTCTCCCTAAATCTATGTGATCTTCCAACGTAAGCGCCACAGATTGCGGAGAAGATGCTTCTTGGAGTGACTGCTTATACAACATAATTTCCCGGATCCGGGTGCGATGGCCCGAAGGGAGAGCGACAACTTCTTGCTGCCTTCTTACTGTTCCTGATGCAATCTGTCCGGCATATCCGCGAAAATTAGGGCTGGAACGGATTACGCTTTGTACGGGAAACCTGAAGGCAACATCGTCCAGGCTGTCTTCCACGTCGATTGCTTCCAGAAGCTCTAGGAGTGTAGGTCCGGTATACCAGCGGATGTTTGCGCTGGGACGAACAACGTTTTCTCCGACCAAGGCGCTGATCGGAATAAAATGTTTTTGCGCACCCTTCATGAAAGCGGTGCATTCTTCAAATTCATTTCGGATTCTGCTGAATACCTGCTCAGAGTAGCCCGTCAGATCCATTTTATTCACTGCCAGCACCACACAGCGTATTCCCAGCAGCCAAATAATGTAGGCATGGCGCCGCGTCTGCGGAAGGAGACCTTTTTGGGCATCCACCAGCAGAACCGCCAGATCGGCGGTGGATGCTCCCGTCACCATATTCCGCGTATATTCCTCATGACCTGGTGTGTCAGCGATAATGAATTTTCTTTTGTTTGTGGAAAAGTAACGGTATGCGACGTCGATGGTAATTGCTTGTTCCCGTTCTGCGCGAAGGCCGTCCGTGACCAGGGACAAATCGATCTGCCGGCCTCTTTCCTGGGAAGCTTTCCGGACCGAATCCAACTGGTCCTCATAGATGCCTTGCGATTCGTAAAGCAGCCGTCCGATGAGCGTGGATTTGCCGTCGTCCACGCTGCCGGCGGTGAGAAAACGCAAAAGCCCTCTTGGTCCGGCAGGGCACATCAAAAGTATCCTTCCCGCTTTTTTAGTTCCATGGAAGCTTCCTGGTCATGATCGATAACGCGGTTCTCTCGCTCGGAGCGCCGGAAGCCCTTCAGTTCCTTGATGATCTTGGGGATGGTATCCGCCTGCGAAGGAATCGCTCCAGTGCAATACGTACAGCCCAGGGAGCGCATGCGGCACATAACTTTCACGGGTTTCTCTCCCGGGAGCAATGGAACCATGTTCTCTGTTGGGATCAGAGATTTGCCCCGCACGATCACTTCACGCTCGCGCGCCAGATATAGCGGGACCACTGGAATCTTCTCGGCCTCGATGTATTGCCATATATCCAGTTCTGTCCAGTTGGACAGAGGAAAAATCCGGATGCTTTGGTTGCCCCGAATACGGCCATTGAACACGTTCCATATTTCCGGCCGCTGGTTTTTCGGATCCCATTGGCCGAAGGCATCGCGAAGAGAAAAGATGCGCTCCTTGGCGCGAGATTTTTCCTCGTCTCTTCGCGCCCCGCCAATTGCGGCGTCAATGCCATATTTCTTTAATGCATCCAGCAGCGCCTGCGTTTTGAGCAAACCGCAACAGCGCTGCGTGCCCAAAAGAAATGGGTTTGCTCCATCGCGAATTGCCGCAGTGTTGGTATGAACAATCAGTTCCACGCCAAGTTTCCGGCAATAGGCATCGCGAAATTCAATCATTTCGCGAAATTTGAAGGTCGTATCCACGTGCAACAGGGGAAATGGCACGTTGCCTGGATAGAAGGCTTTTTGGGCCAACCGGAGCATGACTGAGGAATCTTTTCCGACGGAATACAGCATCGCCGGACCAGAGAATTCCGCCGCGACCTCGCGCAGAATGTGGATGCTTTCCGCCTCCAGCATGTCCAGATGCGAGAGCCGCCTTATCCCAGGGGGGCCGATCAAATCGGATTGTGAAATGGAAGTAAGGGCTGCCATCGTCAGCTTGCACCGCCTGGGTCCTGGAGAATTATGCGTGCAGTGGGCAGGAGCATTCTGCTGTCACGCTGTTCCACAGCGCTATTCTTGCTTGGAGTGCTTCATTGGCAGCGGCAGTTGCTTCTTCCCAAAGCCGGGCGTCGTCTCCGCACAACTCGCACACCAGGCTGTGCGCCAGCGGGCCGTGGTCATCGCCATCAAGTTCGATATGCCGTTGCAGGTAATAATAAAACAGTTCCAAACCGGGAATGCTCTGCTTCATTTCGCGAACGATAGCGCTAAACATCTGGGGAATGAGATCCTCGCGCCCGAATGCGAATGCAGCCGCAACCTGGTGGAGCTTTTTGCTATGGATGATGCGAAAAGTGCTTTTGACGAATTCACGGGCTCCTGCGGGAGCATCGCTTTGCTCCAGGGCTGCCGCTATGGAGTACCCTAGTTGAAGATGGCGCAGAAAGCGGTCCATGCAAGCCATACCAGCCCCGGCTTCGCACATTGCCGACCGGTAGATAGAAAAGTGGCTGGCTGGCTTTCCCTCGGGGTCCAGATCGCTTTCTTCATCGCGAACAATATCATTGATGAGGCGGCCACCTGCGTGTTCCCGTGGGATCCATGGCACTTCAACGCACGTAATTCCTCTCTGTAAAGCTTTCAAGAGAGACATAAAATCCCATACGGCAAAGACATGGATTTCCATGAATTTCCGTAAATTCTCCAGGCTGGTAATGCTGGAGTATATGGGATGGTTGTGAAGTTGATTTCTCAGTGATTGAGTTTTCTCAAATAAGGCATTTAGTTCTTTGCGGGTCTCTTTCATAGATCCTCTCATTCAAAAATGAAGATCACACCTGTGGATGGGAAATGAATCGCGTGGCGGATGGGAGGTTTGGAATCCGGGGGCCGCTAAGCTGCTGTGCCGCTACCGGCATCGACGGTGATTAACTGGCTCGGTGTAGCGTCCCTCTGGCTTCCTTCGGCAAGTTTGCTTTGTATCATCCTGGAAGACATCCATCGCATCACCGGTGTAGTCATGCTGGTAGTCGCCAGGGTCATGATGACCATCATGGAAAATATGGTCGGCGAAATGATCTTCAGTTCAAGCCCGATATTTAAGATAACCAATTCCAGTAAGCCGCGGGTATTCATCAGTGTGCCTAGTCCTGCCGCCTCCCAAGCATTCATCCCCATTAAAAAAGAAGCTATGCCAGATCCGCTCATTTTCCCCACAGTAGCCACTAGTATGAGGAGAATGGTCCACATCCACAGCCCGGGCCCATGGATCAGAGTAATACTGGTATTCAAACCATTAACGGCAAAAAACAATGGGAGCAACAACGCCAGCACGATAGTCTCAATCTGGCTTCTCAGGTAACGTACGAGATCATTGTGCTTGGGCATGATTGCGCCTGTCAAAAAAGCCCCGAAGAGAGGATGTACGCCAATCCTTTCTGTAAGAAAGGCGGAGATCATGATGAGTATCAGCAAAAGCGCCCATCCGTCGGTAGAGAGGCCACCCTGCTTCTGGTAAATGCGCTGGAAATATTTGGCGACGGGGCGTACGCCATAAACCATGATCAGACAAAACACCGCTATTCCGCCTATTGTGGCCAGCAGGCTGTTGATGCCTAACGCGCGCATCAGTATGACAATGAATGCCAGAATGCACCAACCCGTCACGTCGTCGACTGCGGCGCAGGCTATGGCGACTGTGCCCAGCCTGGTCTGCATCAGGCCGGTTTCCGAGAGAATGCGAGCGAGCACTGGAAATGCTGTGATGCTCATGGACGCGCCAATGAAAAGCGTAAAGACCGTGAACGATACGGTATGTTCCGCAAAGCGAGGGTAAAGATAAATGCACAGAACAGCCCCGCAGAAAAATGGAATCGTGATGCTGGCATGGCTGGCCAATACCACGGCGTGCCCAGCGCGCCTCAATTCCCCCATGTCGATATTCAGGCCAACCACAAATAAAAAAATGATCAGACCGATTTGGCTCAGCACATTTAAGTTTCCAATACTGGATGGAGGAAACAGCCAAAGGTACCATGATGGGGCGAGCCAGCCGAAAAGCGACGGCCCCAGGAGAATCCCTGCCACAATTTCTCCGATGACTCTTGTTTGCCCAGTGAGTCGAGCCAGCTTGCCCGTGGCCCAACACATCGTCAAGATAACAACAATCTGCAACATCAATCTGGATACTGGGTTCATTGTCTTCCTATGTCACTACTCAGTCGAAAGCGCGCGGAATACGAAAAGGCCACAAACACGGCCGCCTTCCAAATCAAATTCTCCCTCAATTACTTTTGGATCCTCCTTATCTTTGACGCGTCCTTTCATCGATATTTTTCTCTGCCAGACACGATCAGCAGCCGGGAGCGAGGAAGGAAAAAGCAAAATAGAAGCCATAAAATCGCTTCGCTCTACTGCTCCCTCCCCAATGCGCATGCTGTTCAGATAAAACACGAGATTCTTGCCGGATTGCATGATAGTAATGTCCTGGAGCGGAATGCCCGATGGCCCGCACCGCGAATCCTCTACAAGTAGCTTCCATGTTCCCTGCAGCCCAGTCGGTGCAGCCACATTCCTTCCATATCTCAATATCCCAACCATCCCGCTCAGGGGGAGTCCAACCAGAAAGATATAGGCCAGGAAAAATCTCAAATTGTTTTTCATATTCACGCCTCTCGCACTCAGTTATGCGGTATTCAGCCGGTATCTTTGCCGGTATAGTGTTCCATCTATGATGGAAGCCATTGACTTGACGTCGCCTCGTCCGATAAACTCCCTCATCCGCATTGCTTCTTTCAGTGGCTCAGATAATAGGCGATCATGCCAGAGATGAAGAGTTGAGATGTTTTTTTGCTGTTGCAGCCATGTTTGAAATCTCGAAAGCTCGTCCTGGAACAATTCGATGAGGCGAGCGTTCGGTATATCACTTGCTGCGGCACGGTTCCGACGCAGCATCGCGGATTGAGAAGCGACTACCTCGGCAAGATTTCGCTGGACTAGCAGAACACGATATCTATAGCGAGGCGGAAGATAATAGGTAAGCCGATAGATTATCTTTATCGCCTTTCCTGTGGCTTCATCCAGCCATAAAGAGCTGCGGCGGATTTCTTTCACCGCTTGCAATTCGAAATAACCATTAGGATTGTCTGTATCAGGTTTTCGCAGGCCGTCGGCCATGACCGGCACGCCCCCCGCAACAAGCATTTGCATTACAAGGGATGTGCCGGAGCGAGGCAAGCCCGTTACGATGATTATTTCCGTGTCATTGGGTAATGCGGACATGGAGATAGAAGAACAGCCGCAGCTTGTTCGACGATGATCGGGTTAGCTCCCGATTTTATAACGCATGATGGGGCGCTTGGCAGATCTGCGGGCGGCAACATGGAAACCCGCCCGTTTGAAGGCAGGAGAAAGCCCGGTCCAGACGAATGCATCGGGAAGCTTCTGCTCTTTCAGGTCTTGGGGATACCCTTCCACGATTTTTCCGCCTTGTTTGCGCACCAAATCCACGGCGGCTTTGATCAATTGCGAGCTGACGCCTTTATTCCGGTATGGCTTGGCAATGAATATGCATGAGATTGACCATACGGACTGGGAATCGATGGGGGCAAAAATACGCGATCGAGCCAGAGCAGGATATCGTTCCCTGGGAGCAACAGCGCACCATCCTACGGCTCGTTCTCCGTCAAAGGCCAGGATTCCAGGAGCAGGCCCGGATGCCACGATGCGCTTCATGCTCTCACGATTGCGCTCTCCTTTATTTGCATTGAATTCCGCCCGTGACAGCCTCCATGACATGCACCAGCAGCCCCCGCAAGCGCCGCGCTGGCCAAAAAGGCTTTCAAAATCCTTCCATAACTCCTTTGTCAGCGGTTTGAATGTCAACGTCGAAGTCGTTTTGGGGGAGGGCATCTATAAGTTCCTTATGTGAACGTGCGTGCTTTTCAAACACTTATCATAGATGATCGGGTTGCGTTTACAAGCAAGCGCATTGTTCCCACGCAGCCAGAGTCCCCTCGTCCAGTTTTGTATGACTTACTATTTTTATCGCTCCTTAAAGCTAATATTAATGATAAATACAAATAGTGTTCGTCAGATAGAGAAGATAGGTTAGTATCATGCTTAAGGAGCGTAGCATGTACATTGATTTCTCTTTATATGATCTGAATAGCGCAGCCAAAGATGACTTTATCAATCAGGCAAAAGCGCTGCTTGCATCGCGCAGCATAAGTATAGAAATAAAGTCCACCAAGAGCGGCAATGAGGGTATAACTGTTTACGATGATCATGGCAGGCATTTTGAATATCCTATTGGAAAAGGAGTCCCCACTCCCTCGGACTTTGTCGATTGGCTCGAGAAGCTTGCCATTATGCCAAGAGCTTTGCCCACGCCTTCTCCCGTATCTCCCGACGAGGAACGGGTACTCCTGAAGCGTTTGACCGAGCTTGGATATTTATAAACATTTCGCGCTTTGATGAAGCCAAGCCACCTGAGAACCTGTAGGTGAGAATCGGAAAATCAACTCACCCCAAGGATAAGCTATGAGCCTGCTCGATAAGATGGCTTGGCTGTCACCCTCCATCCGGCTAGAAATCTACCGGAAGCGTTCGCAAACCGCGGAAATTGAAATGTTCCCGCCACACAGGGCTCTTCGTCCCTAACCGAATTCCAGGCAACCGCTGCAAAGCAAGCTGGATTGCGATTTCGGCTTGCGTGCACGCCAGTGAGGCCCCCAAGCAGGCATGAGCTCCATTGCCGAAAGTGGTATGCCTTTTGGCATTTTTGCGAGTTATATCCAATATATCGGGGTTGGCGAATTGCGCCGGATCACGGTTTGCGGCGCCGAGGCCGACGATAATGCGTTGCCCTTTTTTGATTTTGTAACCGTGGAGCTCAAGATCCTCCCGTGCGGCTCGATCATGCCTCATGACAGGGCTTTCATAGCGGAGAAATTCGCTGACCGCGCTGCCGATCAATTCCGGCTTCTTTTTAAGCAAGGCCATCTGATCGGGGTTCTTGAGCAGTGAAAACATGCCGGAGCCGATCAGGTTTACGGTTGAATCGTGGCCAGCGAAAAGAATCATGATGCCGGTAGCGAGAAGCTGGTCTTCGGTAAGAACTCTTCCTTCCTCCTCGGCGCGAATCAGGCTGCCTAGAATGTTGTCCTTGGGGTTGGCGCGGTTTTCATTGACCACCGTGCGCAGATATTCGGTCATATCGTTCACGGTCTGGATCATGTTGTCGAGCACTTCAACTTTTGCCGGGCCCACCTCGAAAAAGGTGGAAATGTTTTTCGACCATGAACTGAGGACGACATGGCTGTCTTCCGGCATCCCGAACAATTCTCCGATCACTCGCACTGGAAGCGGATGCGCGAACTGCTTCACGAAATCCATGTGCCCGTCCTCTTGAACGGCATCCAGCAATTCGTTTGCGATCTGTTCGATCCGTGGCCGCATGTTGTCCATGGCCCGCGGTGTAAATGCCTTGCTGAGCAGCACCCGCAAATGGTGGTGCTCGGGATCATCGAGATTCAGCACCCATAAGAGCAGGAACCGGTCGATAGGTGCCATTTTCTCGCGCAACTGCGGTGAAAGCTGGGCTGTTCCGATCGCCCGTCGCATGGCATTGGACAACCTCGGGTCTTTCAAGGCAGCCATCACGTCATCATAGCGAGTCAGAATCCAGGCATTCAGAACCTGGCTCCAATGCACAGGTTCTGAGTATCGCAGCATGTGATAAAGGGGATGCGGGTTGAAGAAGATTTCCGGCGAGACCAAGCCATAAGGGTCGCGCGCGTCTATGTTCGTTGCCGACATGTCATAAATTTTCGGTGAAGCTGCCATACATTTCTCCTCGACTAAGCTGATGAACTGGGAATTGCCGTTTTCAAGCGGAGGGACAAAAGATGCTCGCTGCATTTCTTGACTGCGGGCGCAAGCTTCCATTCCGCGTCAATGGCTGCGGCAATGCAATCAAGAATATGCTGCCTGCATTTGGATGGGTCTTGGGTCAAGCATTTGATCAGGAGATCGCGCGCTTTTTGCACATATGCAAGCGCCGCATAATATTTGTCTATCTCCACGAGCAGTGGCCCATCTTCGATATACTTGCCCGCCGTTTTGAGAAAAGCGCACATAAAGACGCGGGAACTTAATTCGCTGCGCAGCAGCAGGCTGGCGACCCGCAGCCGCTCAATTTGTAAAGCGCGAGAGGCCGTGAATGCCACCGTAAGGCCATTCAGGAATTCGCTCATGGCGCATAATCCATATAAGCCGTCATGGTTTCGCGCGGAAGATACCGCTTCCTCATACATTGAGATCAGGACTTCTCCCAGCCACAATCCAGGATTGTCCGGCCTTCGCCCGTCCATCTCCAAATGGAACCATTCTCCCCGGATTTTACCGCCGGCAAAGACCGGCTCACGCACAGGATCGAGAGGAACTTCTGAGTATCTGGCTGCTTCCAAACAGCGCACAGGAACCGGACCGTGATAGGCAGGCGGCCATTCATCTTCAACCAATACCCCCGTGGGATCCAACCCCTGGCGCACAAGAATTGTTCGATGGCTATGAACGCGACCGAATGCCGGCCGGTAAGGCAGATGAAAGCTATCAACCACTGCAATTGCTGTTTGTCCGGTTGCCAGGAAACTAAAAAGACTGGAACTGCGCGCTCCATCCTGTTGAACAATCTTCACGCCGGTACGTGAAGCTATCCGCTCAGAAAATGATAAGACTCCTCCAGGCAAACTATACTCTGTCAGGCTTGCGAGAGATTCTGGAGATGGTAAAAAGAAGGACCACCGGGCTCCTAGTAAAATTCGCCCATGCATTAACCCGGAAAGCTCCGCTAGTCTATCCAGGTTGAGAAACATGCTGCTTACTGATGGCCGTACCACTGGGTCACCTAAGAATGGAAAAGTGTAATCGCAAACACGTGAAATAGAGGATTAAATCCAAGAGTCAGTTTTTCGACATACATGGGTTCTTTAAAAGGCATGGAGTGCATCCAAATCACAGGACGCAGCAGGCTCAGCTCATAGTCTCCCGGGTAGTGGAGATGACTGAAGACCAGAGAAGCTGTTCCCGCGCGTAGAGCCCCTTTATCATCCACCAACCAGCCTTTCGTTCGGACCCATATAGAAATGGTTTTCTCTCCTCTGAATTCAATTTCAAGCTCCTGGTCGCCCATCTCGCCACAGCAGAGGAAGGCGGCACCGCTGACGGGACATCGAACGGACGAGGGAAGAGTTTGCCCAAGAGACTCCAGATGATCCCCGGTAATGCTCTTTGGCATGACAAAAAAAGGGATTCCATGCACGGCGACGTTACGCCCTGACGGCATTTCTTCAGCAGGAAAAGAATTTCCCCACGCATTCATGCTCCCCTCAGTGCGTTCATAATCACAAGTTGCCGCGCAGGCATTGCGATAGGGATGAAGATCGAGGATGCTGTGTTTCATCGCCTACCAAATCTCCAGGTCGTGTGCTTTGAGTTCGGTAACCATGGTGGCCGCCCGCCCATAACGGTTGCCCAAAATGGGATCGCATACAACGCCTGGTTCAGGTGGTCTAACCGAGGCGACAGCCGCGCCGAGCATCTTTTCAGGGCTGGTCTTAATACGGATAGGCGACTCGCCTTTTTCAATGGCGGAAGATGCGCCCAGCACATGAAACTCGCATTCAAAGTAAGAGTCTGGCCCCGTTCCCAAAGGCAGCGCGCTATCCAGAACGAGCGCTGGCTGGGGCAGCGCTCCATTCTTTCTATGCTGGATGATCAAGCTGCCATATTGCATGGGCAATGCCAAAAGGGGCGACGTCCAGGTTTCCGGGTCACACGAGACATAACCGTAAACTCCCATCGCCGCGATTGCCTGAGGAATGCAATGAGGAGGATAAGGGGATATGTCTGTTTCAAGGACTGCTATCGGGTTCTCGCTTTCATTTTCGCACCACTGGCTCTCTGGTTTTTCCCTAAGCTCCAGCGTAAGGCTCAAAATCGCCGAGGGCCCCAGGATCACGGGAAGACTTCCGGGAACCTGCTGGAACGAGATAACGGAAAGGGGCTTCAACTTGCGCACGTCGAGTAGGTATTGTTCCAGGTGAAGCACCATGCCACACCAGTGCACCAGACAATAAGGATGCTGGCCTGCGTCATGGCGCCTTCCTTTAGACAGGAATTGTTCACGGACTTCTCCCGTTTCGATGTATAGATTTTCCGCGCGCGGCAGCGGGATGTGCGCCGCTAACCTTAGCTGCAATCTGCCGGTTGCTCTTTGAAACTTGGCGGTCGGTCTTGCCGGCGGTATTAGATTTCCGCAAAGGCCATGCTTATTGGCCCTAAGCCGCACTCTGATATTGCGTTCCACCAAAGGGTTGGCCCCATGAATAACAGCAGAGATTGTTTCGCGTTCATAGGCAAAGCCTGGCGGGAATCCGTTCATGCGACGACTCGGAGCTGTCTAATGAGCAATGCTGGAGATGCAGTCCCGACATCAAATAAAATCTGGCCGTCCTTACCGCAGAGCGCGTTGTTATAGAAAGTGGAGTTGTTTGCTAAACCGGTCACGCGTAGAAGAAGACCGGCATGCTCTTTAATCTGCCCGCCGGTCATGTATTGGCCAGTGCGCTTTCCGTTCCGGATCTGTTCTGCCAGGACAATATCAGCTTCCACGTCCGCACCATTGTAGATTCCATTGGCCAGCCGAATCAGGTAGATCCCATTGTGGATTGCATCAACCAATTGTTCTTCCGTGCTCTCTCCCGGAACGCATATCAGATTGGAAAAACGCGGAAGCACCGGCTTCCACACGCAAGAAAGACGCCCATTCGCTGTAGGCAGGGTGCCCGTCCGCGCGGCCGATCCATAAGAATGAAGCTGCCTGATAAGGATTCCCTGATGCACCAGATGGGTAGGCCCTAGGCATTTGACATTTTCATCATCCGATTCGTAGTGCGCCGGGCCGCCCGTCTCCAAGGCGTGATCATAGGCTGAAACATATTCACTGGCGATCCTTTTTGGCACGAAAGCCCGTTGTCCTGTGGAAAGATGGGCTGCTTCCGCAACATGGCCTATGGCTTCGTGCAGGAGCACTGCTGCTGCCGCCGGTGATAACACCGCATCAAACGCTCCGGAAGGACAAGCGGTTGCCCGTTCCAGTTTTATGTTTAACTCCCGAAGTTCGCGCGCGCCATGATCTGAAATCCATTGCAGGCCGTCGCCTCTTCCACTCCAGCCTATCGGGCCACGGACTCCGGTCAGTGTCTCAAGAAATCCAGTGATTCCCCACACCGCGAGAGAACGTATCGCGGAGGTGAATGACTCATCCAGAATGGTCCTGTTGCCGGTAACGGCCGTGTAATACAACATGGTGCGTCCCCGGTACGGCAATACAAGCCGCTTAAGGATCGCGGACGTCTCTGCAATGGACGATTGGTGCTTCGGAGCGTCCAGATCGCATTTCCATGATTGCGGTGGAGGCCCGGAAAAAAGATCATATTCCCCCCCCTGCTTTGCGCAACCACGGCCGCCGCTGCATTGCAGGAACGTAAAGTCACTGCCATTGTGTCTTTGAAAAGCCGCAAAGCGTACATTCGTCCATTCGAACAACCGAACTGAAGCTGCCTTTCCGGAACCCACAGCGTCAGCTCACTTTAGCGACAGAACGCAGGGCTCTTCTGGAATCAAGCATTACTTCATCCGGCCTGTCTTTGCCGAGAAAGTTACTGAACATCGACCGGCAATAGGCTCCGGCATGGTGAAAGACCAGATGCTCTCCCTGCTCAGGCATGGGCAATGAAATACCCTGAGCCAAAAAATCCTGCGAATAGGTGGAATTGCCACAAACATAGATCGGGAGAGAACAATTCGGACGCTCTTGGGCTTCTACAATCTCGCAAGGATGACGCGCCTGCTCGCCATAAATAAGCGGCCGGGGAAATGTAGCCACCGAACCCGTGGTACCGACAAATACGCGATCAGGACGAACTTTGCAATCCACCACTTTTACGAAGTAATAACCGCAATCGGCCACGGTGTATCGCCCGGGCTCTATAAACAAGGTGAGTTCGCGATCCAATGCCCGTTCCGCCTGGGCGAGCAAATTCGCCGCCTGGCGACCGTAGGCATCTATATCGAACTCGTTTTCCCCCCTTTTGCCTGGTACCCCCATCCCGCCCGCGACATCAAGGTATTCAAGATGCGGCAACGCCGAAGCGGCTTCCGCCAGCCGCTGCAACCCTGCGACCAGCACTTCTTCGCTCATCAACCCGGTGCCAAAATACGAATGGGCCCCCTTAATCGTGATTTTTGCCTGCCTTGCAATGGCCACTGCCTCGGGAATCTCGCTGGGGAGAAGTCCAAACCTGTAATTAGGATCAAGATGTATCTTCGGAAGGTCCGGCGTGCTCCTTCCTACGTTCAGCCGGACACCAATGCCGAGCGAACGGCCATTTAGCACCTGCCCCAGTGTCTTGACCTGTCCAATGGAGTCTAGAACAAGGTTTACCTTTTTGCGGACGCACATCTCCATTTCCGAGGGAAGCATGTTTGTTGCCGCATAAATAATTTGTTCCGCGGGAAAGCCGGCTTCCTGCGCCAGGCGCAAATGGGCTGGAGAATTCACGAAGGCGCCGAATCCGCAGCCATGAATGCAGGCAAGCACTTCAGGATGATCGTTCGCCATGGTGGCAAAGAATATGCGTTTTCTTGCCGGCATAATGCCGGCAAAACGTTTGCATCGAAACCGCAATGCAGCCAGATCGTATACATATACCGGCGAACTGTCCGATATCCCTGCTGACAGCACTTCTTTGTCGAGTTTCATAATGTCACCTCGCGAATCCATCCGCGGCAGCACAGGTCGTCCAGTACCTGCATCCCGTGATGAAATCTGCCCCCTGACAGGCCGAAAAGGGCGCTCAATTGTTCAACCGACTGCGGAACGCGGACCAGCTCAAGAAGTTGTTTGCCTGCCGCTGTCATCTGCAGCGTGTCGATGTAGTCTGCGCCGGTTCTTCCTACTACAACCCACATTTCCTGGTTTTCAGAAAATTTCAGGACGCTTTCCTGCGCAAGTAAAGCTTTCATGTCGTATTGCACTCTTGCCGCCAGATATTGGCAGCGGCTCTGTATCACGATATTTCCCTCCAGCGGGTGGCGAAGATTAGATCCCGGCAGCGGCTCCGGCAACGCGCGGGCTGCCAGCTTGATCTCTTCGTAGCGGACCAGGTCGCCGAGGATTCCGGAAGCGAGATCGAGGTGCACGAGTTCTTCCTTGATGAATTGCAGCAAATCGTAGGCATTCCCCTGATGGATTAACCTGGATGCCGGGCGGCGTTGCGCGTTGTATTCTTCGATCCAATTGACCCACCGGCAATACCAATCCAGAGCGGACTCATAATGCGGCAGCAGCAAAGGCCAGATCGATTTCAGCACCACTAGATGGCAAGAAACTTCCTCCGTGGCATCGATAAATCTGGCGGGAACCTCCGGGGTGGAATAACGGAAGGTGCTGGAAAAAACATCCTTGTTGCGCTGTTTGAGCTCCTCCCATTCGGAAGACAGGGCGCCGGCCAGGGGCAAGTCTGCATATTCGGCCGACCTCTCGATGGCAGGGGCAAACTTTTTGTACATAGGCGCTTCGTGAAACGGGCACAAAGTGAACAGGTGGCCCCTGCCTTTGCCGATCGCAAGAAATTCGAAGAACTTTTCCAACGTCTGGCCGAGGCTGCCGAGGGTTTCCGTGGGATGCCCGGTAATGAATCCCGTCACGGGCCGTATGCCTAAATCGGCCGTAATGGCGACAATTTCTCGCGAATAGTTGAGGTCCAGCCCTTTGTCGATGGTTTGCTGAGTAGCGTCAGAGCCGCTTTCAATCCCGTAATAGATCTCAACGCATCCCGCGCCAGCAAGACTCTCCAGCACTTCACGGTCGATAATGTCTGTACGCGTGCTGCAACTCCAGGTCATATTTAATTTTGCCTCGCGGAGCGACCGGCAAAAGCCAAGCGTCCATTTTCGATCGCAAGTAAAAATGTCATGAGAAAAGTTGACGTGCGTGCGCCCCAGAAGCTCTTTCGCCATTTTCATCTGCTGAAGGATCTTCTGCGTGGATTTCATCCGATAGCGCCTGTTCCAGAAAGGCGCGGTAGCACAGAATCTGCAGCGGAAAGGGCAGCCTCGCCCCACATCCAGGTACAGAGCCGAGTCGCTGTTCGTGCCGTACGCTTCCAACTCGGGAAACGCCAAGGCGTCCAGATCGTCCAGTATGGGCCGCTCGGGGTTAGCAAAAACTTTTTCCCCGATTCGCCAGGTAATCCCAGCCACCTCCTGCATCGGCCGAAAACCATGGAGTGCCTGAATCAGCTCGGAGAAAGTTGCTTCACCTTCTCCACGAACAACAAAGTCTATAAAAGGAAACCGTTCCAGAAGCAAAGAACTAATGGGAGAAGAGGCTGGCCCTCCCAGGCATACCCTGGTCCGAGGAGAGCGTCTCTTGATCCGCTCGGCCAGAAGGATCGTATGAGGAAGCGAGTCGGCATCTGTCATCAGACCGGCGAGATCGTCGTCCTCGGCTAAAAAAGCATCCAGGATGTTCTCGTAAAAGTTCTCATTGTTAAGAACAATGTTTCGATTGATGAGCCCGTTGATCTCGGTGACGCGAACGTCGGCTTCCACCCTGGCTTGTTTCACCGCAGCCTTGAGCGAGAGCAATCCTATGGGGACAAAGCTTTGCATCGGTGGCTGGTCACCCGGCTGCTGATCGAGCAAAAGCTTGCCATGATCAAGGTGCAGACTGCTGCAGAGTGTAATTTTCATGCCTTGCCCCCGATTTCTTCATCGCTCGAGATTAGAAAGGAGGGAACAGCTTCCACCCGTGGTTCCGAACGCACGTTTTCCCGGAACAGTTCTTCGCGCCTCAAGACGCTGCGCCGCAGGAATTCTGTCATTCCACAACCATTTAAAGTGTTGTTGTGAACGCTCGAGCTGCCGGGGCAGCGGCCGGTGCAAAAATATTTATCGTCATTGATCGGGCAGTCCTGGCAAGTTTTTTCAAAGTCCTTCCAGGTTATCCGCCTGATTGCCCAGTTCTCATCATTCTTCCAGATGTCTTGAAACTGGTTGTACTGCACATTGCCGCCGCAAAGCACCCGTGCTCCGGAGCAGGTAGTGCAGGGATAAACATCGCCGGAAGAATCCACATAGCATAAGCCGCGGCCGCTCATGCAGCGGCGGCTGGCGAACACCATAGTGAGAAGAAAGTTGAAAATCTTTCCAGTGCAGAGCCCGAGCTTATGGTCCCGCACACGCTCCCATTTTTCTTCTGCCAGCCAGAAGCGCGCAGCCAATTCAACATCGGCCGTTGTGTTCAACATCATTCTATAGAGCGATCCCCGGCCCATCGGTACGAAGGGCACGCTCCTCAGACTTATGTCGTTGGCCAACGCCCAATCAATGATTCGCTCCAGGCCACGCGCGTTTTCGTGCGTGGTGGTGGTCATGATGCTGGTATTGAAGCCATAATCCCGGACTTGCAGTAATCGCTGGGTAACGTATTCGAAGTCCGAGACGCCGCGCGCCGCCCCCTGCCCATGCGCTTCGTCGATGCTCATGCTGATAATGACGTCATCTTGAGGAATCTGGTCGAGCAGTTTTGGGCGCAAAGCCATGCCGTTGGTTGCAATGCTTACGGCAAAACCCAGTTCGTAAGCGTGGCGAACAATGGTAATGAAGTCCGGATGAATGGTCGGTTCCCCGCCGGTAATCACGACAGAGAAGACGCCCATCTCCGCCCATTCCTCGAGCAATTGCAATATTCTGCCGGTCGACAACTCAGAGCTGCGCTTTTGTCCGCCTTCCACAAAACAGTGAGGGCATTGCAGGTTGCACTTGCGCGTGATTTCCAGCCATGCCATCAGTGGGGTGCTGAAATGAAACTCCGTGGGAACGGACAATTGGGACAACAGATGCGGGCGGCATTCCTCGATTGTGGCCCCTTTGACTAAAAGGGGCAGCACAGAATGCTTGTACATTCCAACTTTGCCGCTGGGGAATGCCACAAGGTATCCGAAAGACTCCTCATGGTATCGGATGATCGGACGGCATTTATCGGGTAGGCTGGGTTTCGCTTCTACCGGGTAGGGAGTTGTATATCGATACATAAGAATCTCCGGACAGAATCGCTGCAATTCGTTCAGCGATGCAGGCGGCGTCAAGCCGGCAATAGCCCAGCAGCCATTCAGGGGCTCCCGCGGGCAGGAATTCATCGGGCAACGCCAGCCGGAAATGCGGCACGCCGACCGGTCCGATGGCCTGAGCTATGAGATCGCTGGCGCCTCCCGAAGACACATGGTTTTCGATAGTAAACAGGCGCCCGCTTCTTGCAATGGAATGCAGGATTGGTGCGGCGTCGAGAGGACGTATTCTGGAAATATGTATTAAATCCAGTGCACAGCCATAATCCTGCAAAAGCTCGGCGGCCCGCATCACCGTTTCCAGCATAGAACCGCATGCAACAAGAGTGCATTGGGGAGCATTTGAAGCATGCACCAGCGTTGTTCCTGGGATGTGTTCGCGCTCCGGCAAAAGATTTTGCGGCGCTCCATGCCGGCGCAGGCGCAAATAGCATGGTCCCGGGGTGTTCACGGCCCATGATAACAACGATTCTGTTTGCGCCATATCTCCTGGTTCCAGAACGGCCATGCCGGGCAGCGCGCATATCCCGCTCAAATCGTCGATCGCAGTATGAGAAGGGCCGTTTCGCCCATCGAATAATCCGCAAGATCCCGCAACGAGCTTTACATGACAACCAGGCCAAGCTACGGAGAGAGCGATCTGGTCGTGCGCTCTTCTCGACAAAAAATTGGAAAATGTATGCACCAGTGGAATAAACCCCTGGCGAGCAAGCCCGGCTGCCACACTGACCGCATTCTGTTCCGCTATGCCCAGATTGAAATACCGATCGGGAAAAGCGCGGGCAAAACCTTCCGTCTGCATGGACGTACCGAGTCCTGCATCGAGAACTACAACAAGGCCGTTTACTTCGCCAATGGCGAGGAGCAGATCGCGATAGCTATGATTCATTTTCAGAAACGTTGCAGCCGGTATTGCACCAGCGCCAGTTCTTCTTCCGATAAAGCCGGAGGGTAGTGGGACTCTGTCCGGTTCTCAAGAAAATCCACACCGCATCCTTTCACGGTGCGCGCGTGGAGCAACTTTGGCATGCTCCCTTTAGTGGCAAGAAGAACGTCCAGAGCCGTTTCAATCGCATTGCAAGCGTGTCCATTGCATTCGGCAACGGCCCACCCCATGGCGCTCCAGGAAGCCGGGAGATCAGCCATGCGCATGATATCCGGCGTAGGACCATCCTGCTGCATCTGATTGTCGTCAAGAATAACCACCAGATTGGAAAGGCCAAGCATCGTTGCGCTTCTCGCCGCCTCCCAAACCTGCCCCTCATTTGCTTCTCCATCGCCAATGAGGACGAATGTTCGCCCGCCTGTCTGGCGCAATCGCATTCCCAGAGCTAAACCCACGGCGGCCGAAATGCCCTGTCCAAGTGAACCGGTAGAAACATGCACCTGAGGCAGAAGATTTTCATTCGGATGCGGCTCCAGGGCGGATCCATTTTTTCCGAAAGTGGCCAATTGTGGAGCGCTTATCTGTCCCGTACTCTCCAGAGTGCAATAAAGAGCAAGTGCGGCGTGACCCTTAGAAAGGACAAATCTGTCCCCGGACCATGTTTTTTCCTCCGGCTGAATAGGCCGGATGTGACGATGAAACAGCACAGCCATGATTTCAACAATGGAAAGAGAGCTTCCCAAATGCCCCCCGCCGGCCGTGCGGTGGGTGCGCAGAATAGAGAGACGGATATCCCGGCTTAAGTCTCTCGTGGAACGGCGATCGAAAAGGTTGGTCTCCTGCATATCAGAACAATCTTGCTGGTGAAGTCCAGGGCGGAGCTGACGGCAAGGAAGAAGCAATCCGTATGAAGCGGCGGAAATTCTGTTTTAGCTTAAGGAAAGCTTCAACATATCCATCCACAAGTTCTGGATTCGCCAGCGGTGCCTGTGCCGGATAGCCGACCACAAGCGAATGGCGAATTGCGTCAAGAGAGCCAGGGTAATCCGCAATGCTATAGGAAATATCATTGCGCTGATGGCACGACCACGGATGTCCTTGTTTGCGCTGCAGGAGGGCATGGCCTGGAAGCGGCACATTTTGAAATTCCACAAGAGGGAGGCCTTCGGCCAGGAAAATTTGTTGCAAAGCCAGGCGAGCCTGGTCAGCGGAAATGGGCCATCCGCCTTTCTCCGGATCAAACCTGAAGCGATACATGTGGTAGACATGGCGACTATTTTGGAGCGCTACGGGAGCACTAAATCCCTGCAGCTCTGCCAGTACGCTTCCGATCTTCGCCGCGGATGCAATCCGGGTATCATTATATTTGTCCAGCCTGAACAATTGCCGGCTCACCATCGCAGCCGATAAAACATTGATGCGATAGTTCCAGCCTTCCGTCTCATGGATCAGGGAGTAGCGGCCGTTCTCGCCGATGGCTTCTCCGAAGCACTTCAGGCTGGCAGCACGGTTTCTGACTTCGCGCACGTTGGTAATGAGAATGCCGCCCTCACCCAGGCTGGGAAGATTTTTACCTGCCATGAGGCTGGCAGCGCCCACTGCGCCAATCCCTCCAACAGATCGGCCGTTATAAGCTGCTCCCGCCGCCTGGGAAAAGTCTTCCAAAACCGGCACGCCATAGCGGCTTGCCATGGCGATGATTGAATCCATGTCAGCGGGAAGCCCATGCAAATGCACCACCATAATAGCTTTGGTTCGCGGTGTGATTTTGGGTTCGATGGTTTCTGCGGCCACGTTGTAAGTGTACGGATCCACATCGGCAAATATCGGAATTGCATGCTGTTGTAAGACCGCTGCCGCACAAGCGATGTAGCTCAATGCCGGCACGATCACTTCATCACCCGCTTCCACCCCGATCCCTGCAAGAGCACAATGCAGAGCCGCCGTCCCACTGTTTGTGCCCATGGCATACCGGCTGCCGAAATAGAGGGCAATGTCCGACTCAAATTGCTGTATGAGTCCCCTGCCGGACATCTCCGTGAGCAGTCCCGCTTTCAGGATTGCTGTCAGTGCTTCGACATCTTCAGGCTCAATCCGCGGCCAGCGGGAATGCAAAATGAAGCCTTGGGGAATTACCGGCTTGCCGCCGTCGACCGCAAGAAGATTGTGCGTCGAGGGCAGGACGATGGGAGCCCCAGGCTTCTCCTGGTCCAAGGATGCAGTTTTCAATACAGAGCTATTCATAGTCTCGCCTTTATAAAAGAACAGGTATGTTTTGGTCCGCAAACAGCATGTTCATTGAATTGCCCTGGCATTGCTGCGGAGCGGGAATTCCGAGCACACTGCAGATCGTGGGAGCAACATCTATGATTCGCGCCAAGCTGCTGCAACGAAACCCTCGGCGAAACGATGGGCCTGACGCAAACATGCGCGTTTGTATTTTTTCGTCGAGCGGCCAGTAATGATCATGGCCGCTGGTAAACTCGTGAAAGACCCTGGTTCCGCTTAGAACGTTTCCTCTGCCATTGGTGGCCTGGTACCCTGAGTGGCAGCAAAAAACTATATCTCCAACGCCTGCTCCGTCTCCGCCAAGTTCCGCAAATGCCTCCTTGGGATCGGCAATCAGAATCACAGGCTGTCCTCGCGTGGGATCTTGCAACTTTCGCAATTTTGTAACAACTGTTGAAATTAAATCTGGGATTTCGCTGCTTTTGACAATTCCTTTGGGCTCCCTGCCGACCAGGTTCAAATAAATGTAATTGCCGGCGGCATAAGCGCGCGTATGGTCCCAATCCACCTCTTGGCCGTCGTCTTTCCATGCCAGCAAGTCATGGGTTGCTAGCCACTCGTTAGTCCGGAAGGTGGAATGCTGGACGTCCTGCCCATGGTCGCCCATTACAATAAGGTTGGCTTCGCTGCCGATAGTTTCGGCTACCGCGCCCACCAACTCATCCACCATCCGATAGCACTGCAACATAACGCCGGTATAATACTCTGCCATTTTCTCCTCGTAGTCAGGATGGGCAGGATCGATTTTCCCGTGAAGTAGATGGTGCGCCCAATCGATTATGTGCACTTGCATCATGAACAGATCCCATGGTTCTCGGGAAAGCAGGCCGACAGAGACACGCGTGAGCCAGTCCACGTTTAAGCGAAAAATCTCCAACTGGGTCTCCAGATCAAGGCCCGCATGGAAGACAAGCGAAGGTTCGCTCTGTTCTTCAATCGGACCTGCAATCTCCCTGTATCGCGACCATAGATCTTCAGGATAAGAATGGCCTGAAAGCTCATGCAGCACGGTATTGAACAATCGGAGCACGGGAGGGCCGGTTGAACATTCCAGAACTTTCACCCGAAATGCGCAGGGAACGGTCCCACGGCGAGAAGGAGCTGAAATAACCAGCGGAGGGCTCCATTCACCTTGACACAGGCTTACCCATGCCTGCTCCGCGTCGCTCGATGGCGACACGATCACTTGAAGATTTTGACCGGAGTCCAGCAAGGCAATATGCACATCCACATGGTTGTTATTCCACAAGCAGGGCAGCCGCCAGACTCCCCGCCACTGGATCTCTCCTTTGATTGCCTTTTCATTGCGCCATGGTTCTAAGGAGGCGGCAATTTTAGTGCTTCCCGGCCGGGCATATTGGTTTGCGCCGACGGAACTGGAGGCCGATTCGTGCAGACACTTAATCCCTCCCCATCCCGCAGCACCATCGAGACGAAATGTCCCTTCGTTTGAAGGATAGGAAAGCGGAAATTTGACCACATAGGAACGCTTGCCATTCCTGGCTGCCGTAGACCAAATTGGTTCTGCTTGGCACCGGTGCGCATAACAACCGCTGATGCGCTCGTCAAATTGGCATCCCTGCCGGTGAAGCAGAAATCCTTCGATTCCCGTCACCGATGGAAAGGCTCCGGTGGCCATTGAAGCCCAAGCCACCGGAGTGCACGCAGGCAAGGTTGAGATCAATGGAACGTAAACTCCGCTTCGAACAACCGCGCCGATATTCGGCAACGCGTCCTGCGAGAGATAGAAATCCATCTGTTTCGGCGAGAAACCGTCAATGCCGATAACTGCCACTTTTGGGGGTTGCATGTGAAAAACCGCTCCTGGTTATTTCGGCGTGCCTGTCATCGCGGAGGCCGAAGCCACCCTTTCTTCCAGAACGCTGATATTCATTGCGCTTGCGGCGTCTGCGAAAGTCGGCAGAGCGGTGGGTTGGCCCAATGGAGAATTATGCATGTGGACGCACTTCAATGCTCCGGCATTGTCCCGGATAAAAACCACACTTCCACGGATATTGGTGGCGACATTTCCCGACAAAATACGGTTGTGGAATGTCATCATTGCCGCATCCTCGCCCAGCAGCCGCACTTCAGGGCTGAGAATCTGCGAATTGCGTTTGGTATTGAGAAAGAACTGCTCAAATCCACGGCGATAAACATCGCGTCCATCCACACGCGTCGGTGAGCTCAGGGTAAAGAGGCTGACAGAATGATCGAAAAAGTCGAAGAACTTCGGACTTCCACTTTCGTATGCTTCCTGCCACGCTTTCATGTTACTTACGACTTCTTCCTCTGTGAGTGGTTTTCTTCTTTCTGCGTTCATGTTTTTCTCCTTTGTAGTGCGATCTAGGATCCGTTGAAAATATCGAGCAGCCTTACTAATTCTTAGAGCTGGGTAGATGCGACTTGGCGCGCGTAGACGTGCACTGCCGAAAAACAAACCGGGAGAGATCTATTTCAGCACTGAATCGCTGTAGCGGAGTGTGAGTCCAGGGTGACAAACACCGACCTGTTCAGCAGGCTTAAGGCAATCACAAGGTACCGTTCCTTCTTGATCATATGCAGTACGCCTTCTATATTTCTCAGCGGTCCGTCCTGAATGCGCACTTTGGTTCCGATACGCAACCCAGAGAGAGAATGGAGAGGCGATCCTGATTTTACGGCGGTCATTACGGCAAATAGCTCTGCTTCATCGACGGCAATCCAGGTTTTTCCGCTGCCAACAACGCGAATGACTCCTGGCGTGCCAAGAATCGGAGATGAGACTTGTGAGTTCAACTTGCAGAAGATGTAGCCGGGAAAAAGAGGCAGCTCAAGTTGTCTGGAAACTCGACCATAACATCGCTTCACCTGGCAAGTAGGCGAGAATTCTTCGTATCCCTTATAGCGCAGCACGGCAGCCACCCACTTTTCCGCACGGGATCGTACTTGGACTGCAAACCACTTCCCTTCCATTGTGCCCGATGCCATAGCCACACCCGAACAGGCTGCCGCCATTCATAAGTAAAACTCTTGCTTATGCATATTCTTGCCTGACGGCAAAAAACAATTTGATTGCAGTTTAATCTTTATCGGCGCAACGTCAATGGCACGTTGTTCTCAAAAGTGGTCTACATCTTTTCGCTCATTGCTTCTCATTCTTTCCACGCACTTGATCGAGGCAAGTTGACAAATCGACTTATTAAAATATTTTAATTCAGATGAATGAGCGGCCTTAGTCCTCTTACATCCAGATTACATGTTTACAAGTGAGTTAATGCGCTGCATAATGTCAGGTCGTTTTTTGGTAATCTATCAACTCACTCTTCGACGGTGCAAGTTAGAGGTACGTCGTCGTAAGTGGATGCTCATGCAGGATTGAACTTTCCTGGCGAGAATTTGCTGAACGTTTCCTTGCGCTCGTCGATCGGGGACAATTGATCGACTCCTCAAACTTTTTCAGCGCGTGAAAGGAAGCGACCGTGTTTCAGATTCGTATCGCCACGATCAGCCACTGCCTGTTTTATGCTGAAGCATTGAGTACAGCCTTAAATATAGATAACAGATTCCAGGCATCAATAATCATGCCCGAGGATCTGCATCTCAATACGACCTTGCATACAGATCTCTATGATGCGGTCCTCGTTGATATCCGCTCTTTTAAGACCGAAGAACCAGATTGGACAGCAACCATCGCGCGTCTATTTTCACGCGCGCAACTCATTCTCCTGGGGGCTCAGGCTTCTTCCGCTATTCCCGGCGTCACTGCTTTTGTTCCTGATCATTCTTCTCTGGATCTAGTAAAGAAAAATCTGGAATCCTTGTGTATGGGACAACTCCTGATGTTTCCAGGTCCTTCTCTTGCTCCGCCTGCTCAGCCATATACACCGGGCAGAAACGGATTAGCTGACAAATTGATTCGTACAAAGCATTTGAGCGTCCGCGAAATAGAGGTGCTGCAACAACTGTCATACGGCTGCACAAATTATGAAATCGCCTGCCACTTGAACCTGTCACAACATACCGTCAAAAATCACATTTACAGTATTTTCAAAAAACTGGGCATTCAGAAGAGATCTCATGCCTTCGTTCTTGCTAATCGGCTTCTTGGCCAATCGCTCCCTAGCGCAAGGATAAAGGCTGAAAAATGATCTAAATCCTTTTTGATACCTATGGCTTATTACCTTTCAATATTGCGCGATATATAGTAGAGCGATGCCCGAGCGCAAAATTAGAATTTTGTTCGGTGCAATGGATCCTTTTTCCGGTGAAGAGCTGCGGACCATGATAGAGGCGCAGCAGGATATGGAAGTGATAGGCAGTTGTGCGTCATCCGTTGCTCTGTTGGTTGGGGCGCGTGAACTGTCGCCGGATGCCGTTATACTGCGATTGCTGGAGAATGATCGGGTTCCCGGCATTTGGAGTCATTTACTGGAAGAATATCCAAAGATAATACTTGCGGCTCTTTCCAACAAGAATGTTGTCATGATCGCACTACCCAACATCTTCAACAAGCCAAAGAACTCCAGTGCAATGCTAATAACGATGATCCGTCTGATCATGCGATCCATGCAGTGATCCAGTTCTATCATACGAGGGGACGCTATGGGCAACTCGGCACAAATCGTAGTTACCGGAGGGGCAAAGCTAATGAGAGACAGCCTTGTCAGCGCATTGCGTGCCGCTGGATTCGAAATCGCGGAATTGGTGCTAGAAAAAAATTATGTGACAAGCAATCTCATCCTGGTGCTGCTCACGAAGAGCATGCTGCCTGGAACGATAACAACACAGATACAAACGTGCCGGAAAGTTTGCGCCAATTGTGCGGCCCTTGCAATCGTGGAAGCACAGGAGTATTCCAAGCGCGCAGATTTGCTTCACGAGGGCGTCGCAATATGTGTTGATGATTCAGCCCCCCTTGAGCAATTGATTTCCGCCATTACTCAATTGAGAAATAGCCAGTATTCGGCTGAAAACAACGCGCATACGGAAATGACGCTATTGGACAACCAGATCAACTTCCGTCTGTCTGCGCGGGAACGCGAGATATTCCGCCTCATCGAAGTTGGGTTAAGCAACAAAGAGATTAGCCAGGAATTAGCCATCAGTCTCAGCACCGTGAAGACACACGTCCATAATATCCTTTCGAAACTTCAGTTGCGCCGCAGAAGCCAGGCATTATCTTGGATAGGCATCTGTAGCCGTAACTCCCTCGTCCGCAGAACCCAACGCGCCGGATAAGAATTAAGGGTATTTGGTCAGGTGGGTTAGCGGAGACTGCATCCTTCGCCATTCCTTGGTTTTGCCCTTCAAATCGTTCTCTTGGTTGTCCCTGGGCCACCTTCGCTTTTAGGATCAGACCGTTGCGATTCTCCACCAGCAGATTGCCGCTGTAGCTCAACTTGGCTTCCTTGCCCTCGCCCTTGCGAGCCAGTTGCGCATCCGCTTCCGTGGTGGACACGTGCGTTTCATTCGATAGCCGCTCGCCGTGAAAGTTCACCGTCGGATTACCCGGATCGTCATCGCTATCCGACCGTCGCCCATTCGGCTGGAGGCTCTTCAGGTTCGCCATTCTATTGAGGTCTCTGCCAGCCTTATTGAAATGCGCGCGAGCGGCGGAATTCTTTGAAGCAGCAGGCGGACGCGTAGGTGGAATGGCTCGCTTGAGCAAGCTGACAAAAAATCGGCATATGAGCTTGACATCGGTACCAAAACTCAGCATATCGGGTCTGGAGAATCGGTACCAGCGATCAGCATGTCGGCCCCGAGAATCGGTACCAAAAACCGGTACCAATTTTTCCTTTTTCATCTGTTTTCCACAGCTGTCATGTGATATCAATCGATGTCATGCGGTGCTTCAGTGCATCGCAAATCCACTGAAAAGAAAGGAATTTCCTGGGAAGTCAGTAGAACCGCAGGAATTCCGCAGAATCAAAAGTCGCTTGCCTCTGGATCAGCATATCGGGGTTCGAATCCCTGGGGGACAGCCAAATTAGAATCAACGACTTACCAGCCGTTAATTCGCCCCAAAAAGCCCACTCTTACCAAGACATTCGTGACAGCGCAGGAACACCTGGGAAAGCGTTGGAACAAACACTGGTAACAACACCAAGAGTGGGGATGGCGGGATTCGCGGCTAGATTAGAGCTTGTGCAACGGGGTCGTGCCAAGCACATTTTTCAGGTTTTGTATCAACGACCCTGCACGTGGGAACGCCTGGTAAGGCTGGGCCTGAACACGTGCTCGAATTAGAACTGGCACACATTTGGTCGTGCCCTACGTTCTGGCTACGTATTGGTGTTCTATCAGCACCAGACCAATCGCAGCGGTGCTCATTGGATTGAGCCAAAGAAAATGCAATTCGAGGGAGCATTGAGCATTGGCCAAGGAAGCTCCACGGTTGCACGAGCGGCTGAAATTGCACGGGACGTGGCTTTCTTCTTCCTTGAGATGGATGATAAGGACCCTTTGGAACGCCCGCAGGAACACGATCTCTAGAAAAAGAGATGTCCTCATCAGTGATTTTCACCGGCGCCGGCATGGACAGGTACTTTCTCATCTTCTACTCTTTCTCGATTGGCGTCAGAACCGGGTTCCATGGAGGAGCAGATCTTGACAGTATTGCGGCAGGTGGAAGCAGGAGCCAAGGTGGCCGAGATCTGCCGCAAAGTGGGAATCAGCCAGGCGACGTACTATCTGTGGAAGCGGCAGTATTCGGGAGTGGGAGTAAGCGAGCTGCGTGAACTGCGCCAGCTGCGGGAGAGAACGGGCGTCTGAAGCGGCTGGTGGCAGACCTGAGTATGGACCGGCAGATCCTGCAGGAGATCGTTTCACAAAAGCTGTAAAGCCTCGTGCGCGTCGCAAGTTGGCGCGCTGAACCGAGATTTCCTGAGTCTCATGATCACTGGCACGGGTTTCCACAACAAGTTTGTTGGCGCCCGCTTGGGTTATCGCCGATCTCAAGCGCCTTCTCAATGGATACTCGATATTAAGCTTTATGGGTGAACCCACAAGAGGGGCACGCATGTTACATTAATTTGCGTTCACCGGTGTATTGGAAAAGCATTTGCCAACAAAGGTTTCTCAAGTGCCTGAACATGGGTGCAGCCACGATGTCGGAGTCAAAAAACCGACCTCGCCTTGAAAAGAGACCCTGTGCGGGTGCAGATGCGAACTTTGTTGGATTGGGGAGACGCCTGAGTGTGTCGAAACAGTCTCGGGAGATCAGCCATTGGGATATAGTGCAATCATATCCAGCGCCGATCGCTATCGCCTACCAACAGTACTGCTCTGTTTCTGGTCAGGATGTCGTGCGGAAAGCGAGGACCCTTTTCGCTGTCGCTGAGGTTACTGTTAGGTACCTGACGCTTGTTATTACAGCGGACTTCCTCTCCATTGATCCGTTGAGACCAGCAAAGACCCTCCTTGACCGCGTAACGAGCTACTGGTCCCAAACACCAAGGTCAGCTGATCTTAAGGAGCCTGTTCTCATTCCTGATTGGCTAAACACTCTCCAGCCGGGTCGCGCGCTCCAGTTCGGTGTTTGGTTACGCGCGCTGCAAGAGGTCGGGAATTTGACGAGCGGGCGGGCGCCGTTCATGTCGGAGGCACCTAACCTCGTAAAGAATCGCGATGTGTTCTCCCTGATTTCGAATTTAGTCACGCTTAGAAATAAGTTCGTCCATCCGGGCGGTGCTTTCGAACTAACTGATGACGAGATCTCTGCATTATTGCGTCAAGGCAAGCCCTTCTTGGCGCGTTGGCTCGGCCATCTGCATTTCCTGAGGCAGTACTCGCTGTGCATCGCAAGACGCCAGGATCCTTTTGGCTCATCGCGTCGCGCCTCGGAGAACCACTATTCAGTTATGAGAGCAATGGGCTTGTCACCGAACCACAATGAAGTGAACGTTGAGTTGTCGGTGTCACTCAAAGAGCATCTACCTTTTCTCGTGCATCCAGACGGAGGTCGACTCCTATATCTTTGGCCTTTCGTGATCGCTTCCGAGCCGGAAGAAAAAGGAGCATTCGGAAGGCTCTTCGTTTTTGAACGCCAGACCCGTGCACATTTCAATTCGCTCGAATATGTCGGAATAGGTCCGCGCCTTCATTTTGAACAGGCTGAGCATGTAGAACACCGAGACCTGTCTTGGCTGCGCGAGCGTCGTCGGACGCTCCCAGGTCGGCTCGAGACCAGCCGCCAGTCTTTGTTGCCGTTGCACCGGGAAACCGTGGACCGACTAGTTGGCGCCGTCTTTGGTGAGGAAAGGCGATACACGATCGTGCGTAGAATAGGACACGGCGGTATGGGAGTCGTATATGTTGCCACTGATGAAACTGGTCGCGCCTATGCGCTCAAGGTTCTTCAACATCGCGACAATCGAACCCAACGGAGGTTCGAACGCGAGATCAATGAATTGGGGAAGCTCAAGAGCAGCACCGGAATCGTTGGCCTGATTGATTGGGGCATCGGGAAAGATGTTAATAACAATCCGTGCCCATATTACGTGATGGAGTATGCGGAACGTGGAGACTTATCAACTTTTATCCGGACGATGTGTGTCCCGCTTCAGGAGAGCAAGGATCCCATCCGCTGGGACCTAGAGCCCCGTCTCAAGATTCTTGAGCAGGTTGCCCTTGCCTTGGAGCAGCTGCACGAACTCAACGTTGTCCATCGGGATATCAAACCGGAGAACGTCCTATTGATGGGTGATGACAGTATCCGCCTAGCGGACTTTGGGCTCGCAAAAGCGCTTGAGTCGCGCACGAACGAACCCGCTCTAACTGAAGTGTTCAGCGTGCTAGGGACTCTTGAGTATATGGCACCGGAACAACTTGCTGGAAGCGTCGCCTCAAAAGCTACGGACGTATTCGCCTTCGGCGTGATGATGTTCGAGCTGCTCATGGGGAGGTTGCCAACTCGTAAAGGAATTTCTAAGACTGGTGACTCTGGAACACTGTTCGAGCAGCAGGCGATCCAATCGATTCCTGAGGGTCTGCGACGGATTCTTCTAAAATGCACTCGTTACGAAGCCTCTGAAAGATATGAAGACGGCAAAAAGCTCATGCGTGCCATTTACGAAGGGTTGCCCAAAATCCGGCGGGGAGAACTTCGAGTGCGAACAGAGCCTTCCGGTGCTCTTGTGGAATTAGACGGAAAACAGATTACAAACGAGAATGTGGAAGTAGAATCAGGGGTACACATCCTAAGTGCCACGAAACTACAGCTCCTATGTGCGCCAAAAGTGGTTAGAATCCCGCCCCTGGCCACCGTCGAAGTGGTCCTTGTGCTGGAACAGCCTTCGATGGAACCCGAAGAAGTGAAGAAAAGCGGTCGCGCTGTAAGGCCCACTGTTGCTGTGGACTCAGTTCTGCCATTCATTCAAGCTGTCAGGCTCAAAATTGTAACGCGATCCGTTGGCTACGGCACCTCGAAGGGAGTTGAGGACCAGAATTCGCACATTATGTGGCAATCAATGCGTAGTCAACTCGGCACGTCGCCGGTGCCTTCTCTTCATGAATTGGTGGAATCGAAAGATCCAGACACGCGCATGAAAGCCCTCCAGTTCCTGCTCTACTATGCAATGGATACACCCGACGCAGTTGATAAGATAAGAGTGCAAACGCGGATGCGTGAGGAGATCGTTCCCGTAATTCTTGGAGCGTGGATCAATTACTTGGAGCAATCGCCGGAGCAAAACTGGACGCTGCTGCTGGACCTGCTTACCGCAGAACAGCTCGGTTCCAGCGCCGCCGGAATTCCGTCAATTCTGCGCAGACTAGGTGACAACGCTGAAATGATCAATCGGCTGGTATTGATACTTCCCACGATCCCCTACAGAATAACTCGAGAGGAGGCCGTGCGAGCGTTATCGGGGCGGCACCCGCAGGCAACAGCCGCACTCATTGAGAGAATGAATCACGACCCAGAACAATCAGTGCGCTTGGCGGCAGTACACGCGGTCACAAATGGAGCGCCCCAGAGTGCGTTCGAGCAGCTGCTCAAGGGACTTGAAACAGACCCTGCGGCGAGCGTTCGGACTGCCTGCGCTCGAGCAATGATTTCAGTAGACCCTACGAGGGCTGAACTTGAATTTAAGAGGCTTAATACCAAACGCGATCCTGCGATTGACGCAGCAATAGAAGGAGCTAAGTTCTGAGAGGCACGGCAATATGGATTCGAAATTAGGATCCCTGTCGATTGTTATAGCGGCGCATAATAAAGCACCCATCACAGAGTTGTGTCTCTGTAGCCTTCTCGAGTTAACGTTTCGACCACTTGAAGTGATTGTCGTCGACAATGGATCGACTGACGGGACTCCGGCAACGCTTGAGGCCTTCGGACCAATTGCAGAAAAGGTGGGAATTCTGTTCCGAACGGTGCGACTCGCAAGAAACTTTGGTCCGATCGTAGCTCGCAATCGGGCTATTCACATATGCCACGGCGAATACATAGCTTTCTTGGATAACGACGTCATCATAAGATCGCGGGGTTTATTCGAGCGCCTCATCGGGCACCTAAGGGAAGATCAGAGAGCAGGCGCCGTGACTCCAAAGTTTGTGTACCCATGCTCACCGTTCAGGATCCAATGTGCAGGCGGAGGCATTACCAGGGAAGGAGATTGCTATTTGATTGGGCGAGGCGAAGAGCGCGAGAAACCGGAGTTTAACTATGTTACCTGTTGTCCTTGGACAATCAGTGCTTGCATGGTGTTGTCAGCCGAACTGATACGGCTGATCGGACCAATGGACGAAGTCTTCAATCCAATTGGCTGCGAAGACGTGGATTACTGTTTTAGAGTCAGAGCGAGAAATCGCCAGATAGTGTACCGGCCAGACGTTGAAATCTACCATATCGAGAACACCACCTCATTTCGTACACCCACGCTTAACATACAGCGAGCAATGAAGCGCAGTCAGCGAATTATCAAACGCAAGTGGTGCCACATGTTTCCAGTCGAACCCAGCACTAAAGAATTGCCACTGATGCACGTGCCGGCGCCTCGCGTGCCATTGTGGACGTTGCGTGAATTACCCACTCTCTAATCTTCTTGCGATGCTGGGTATAAAGGAGAAGCGAAGCTGATTTACTCTGAGTGGGGTACATAGCCCCTTTGGCCTTCTTGCGATCGCTGTTGGCACGGTGGACGTCGCCTTCGCCAATGCTTCATTGTAGAATGCGTCCAAAGTGTAAACTCAGCGATTTGGAACGGATTTCTTTCGTAGCCATTGAGGATGCTTCGAATGCATACATTTAATTCAGACCTTGTCGGACCGACCGAAATTCAAACACGGTTTTTGTTTCCTTTCTTTTTCCGAAGGAACCATGTCAGGGAAGTGTGTGCGGTGCTCGAGCAAGTCACTATCGTTGGCAAAGACAACAAATCGCTGGTCTTATGGGAGTGTTCTGAACCGCACGACCTGTATAAGGAAGAACTTCTTGAACACGTCGTTAAGATGCTCTTCCTGAGCCCCGAGAAGGCGGAATGCGGTTACCTGAAACTGTCTCCGTCAATTAGTAACATGTGGTTCAACAAGTTGGAAGTTGTATTGCCGGCTCGGAGGCTTCAAGGGAAGAGTTCCGAACGACGACTTCCCATCCGTTTGTTGTCGGAAAGAATCGAGCTGTTTTTCTCTAAGTACGGTGTTGGCGTATTATCCGTAGCGCTCGCTCTGGATCGGGAACCTGTCAGTCTTGATGAGGCATTGGAATTCAACTATAGGCTTTCTCAGGCCAGGGAGCACACTGCTGCGAAGCTACGCACTCCTCATCCTTCCGACAATCCTGAGAAATGGTCTGCCCTACCTGAGCATATCAAGGCACAAGTTCCGGAACCTCCTGCAACGAATGCGCCGCTTTTGGAGCAGCTCGGGCGGGTCGGTGGTGAGTTCACTCTCTTCGGGTTGGCCCACGAACTTCTGCGGCCTCTTGAGAAGCTGGGTTTCCGTTCAGCGCAAGAAGAACTCTCTCCCTACACGGTGGCGAGGTTTGGCGAGAAGGTCGATCTGCAGAATGCCGAGGCTTGTGCCGACATGGCGGCTTTTCTGTCAGCACTCGCCCAAGTGGAGGAACCCGGCCACGCAGGTGCGGCACGCGGTGAAATCGGCGTGACCAATGAAATGTTGAATCGGCGGCACTGGGTGGGCGTTGGCCTTCTTGGTGCAGCGCATATTGTTGCGGATCAAGTGCCTCTGAGCCACCCTTTCAATACTGCTCGTGTACCTCGCGTCGTGCTGAAGTATTTCATTCCTTATTTGTTGGCGTTGCTGCAGCGACTTACTCTCCACCGGATTATTGATGAGGCCAGCATCTTGGTGATGTCAAAAGAGGATGATGCAGGGCGCGCTCTCAGCGACCTCCGGAACCACTTGTTGGAGTTCGCTTTGGTGGGTCATTTTACAGAGGTCAGTACCAGGGAAGCTCTTCACCGGTATTATCGAATGTGCCAGCAGGGCCTGGATGTCCGAAATGCTTTGAGCGACGCTCGCCAGGCTATAGCCGATCTCGATGCACGACATTCTGCGGAGAACCAGGCTCAGATCGCACAGGAAACTTCGCGAAGCGTGGCTGCAACACGCGACTTACAACAAGACATGGCGAAAAACGTTGAGGCAACCAGGAAGCTCCACGAGCAGATGGCCCAACACTTAGATGTGGTTGCGCGTGTTCAGCTTATGGTCGAGTGGCTAGAGGTCTTCGTGGTTTCCGTTGCGGCTGCCGATCTGTGGCATTTGTTCTCCTATGAAAATAAAGGGTGGTTTCCGACATGGGCGGCCAAGTTTTTCAGGGACCGTGACTCATTTGTTTCATGGGGTGTCGTCTTAGCCGCTTTGTTTGCTGGAGCTATTACACTCTCTTTTATCCAACCCTGGCGTCACAGGAAGCATGGGTCCTAGCCACAGAGTGGAAACGACGCATATGTGGGCGTCGATCGAGATAGTTTCAACACTTGAGACCGTTCAAAGAGCGACTCGTGATGTGGTAGTGCCACAAAATGGCTCGGGGCCAAGTGATTCCATCGCCACCGCTTTATTCCTCGTGTCCGTCCCGCGGCTGCATTCCGCCTGCGAAGCCATACTCCCAAACCTATTGGCCTAGTGTGAAGTTGAGATTAATCTCCGTCCTCATCTCGATCACCTTGCCATCTAACCGGCCAGGCTGATATATCCACTCTTTTACGGCTTGTATTGCGGCCTCAGTCAGGAGAGGATTTCCAGAGATCACGTGAATGTCGCGAAGGCGGCCATCGGAGTCGATGAGTGCGTCCAGGCGCACGATTCCTTGCACATGCGCTTGCTTGGCGAACGAAGGATATCTGGGAGACGTGCTTTTCAACAAACGCGGTTGCTCCACATTTCCACCTACCCGTGGAGCCGCTCTGGAGTCATCACCAAAACGATGCCAACCTTGATCTGACGGCGGAGCTTCATGGTCGGCCGGCGTCGTTGTTGTTGAATCGAATGGGGGTTCAGGGGTTGCACCCGGGGGGGCGGGTGGCGTCGCACTATGCTGTGGCTCTGGTTCTGGTTCAGGTGGCGTGCCACCGACTGTCGAGACTTCAGAAGGGCCGGCCACCACGAAGCTTCCAGCCGCTATCTTGGCTCCGTCCACAAAAACGCTGATCCGATATGTACCCTGGGGAAATGAATCAGAATTAAAATCCCAACAGTCTGCATGAGATGAGCCAGTCCAACCTGCGTCGGTGTATGAAGGCAATTGTGTCTGACTGTGGACGCGGCCGTCTGGGTTATATAGGAAAACGACGATGGTAAAAGATTGCCGGACTGGCTTGGCGGGATAGTGGAGGGACAGATCCCAGCCAATGAACCTGGTCGAATCACTGTGAAACTCGGTTGCGTAGTTCCGATTCATCAAGGGCGGAGGCGGGGTTTGACCGCTCTCAAAAAATCGGAGCTGTTCCACTTGTGCATTGAGGGAAGAAATGAATCCGCTTGGCATCAGCGATTCCGAGTCAGACGGCCACGGAACTGGCTGAAATGAAGGTGGTTGAACAGGTGGAGGTTGAGCAGGTAGGGTAGTGCCGGCATTCCCTGAAGTCGTAGGGTTAGTCAGCGCAGAATAGTTGTTCGCAAGCCACACCAAACCCCCAATTATCAGAAGAATGACGAAGATTGCGGCTCCGGAAGAACCGCTTGTGCGTGTCTGCGGAGGAGGCGAAGGCGGGCGGACTGGAACGGGCGGGGATGGGCGAGGTGAAAAGGATGGCGAGCGCCTAAGCGGTTGCTCTTCTCCCTCGCTGATGATCTCACCGAATTTGTTTAACTTCGGCAATTGTAAGACACCTCAACAACCTGTTTTCGCCTCCAGGCCAAGTACGAATACGTCACCTACTCCGAGGAATCCAGACCCCTGCTGTGTCGATTTGTTCGTTACTTTTGCGAAGTATCGTTGCGCATGTTCAGGAGCTGTATTCGCGAAGGTGAGGAGCGAGTTCAACCTCCTCGTAGCCATTCACCGTTGAATTCGTGTCGGCGCCGGCTTTCGCGGCGGCGCAAATTATTTCTTGGCTCTTCTGCTGCAAGTCTTGCTCCTCGGTCGGCGTTGCTGCTCGTGCTGGCGTTCCACAGGTGCCGCAGTCGGGGCGCATCTCTGTCTTGGCGAAGATGCACTTGAATGGTTCAGGGAAGATCCATTCTTTGCGATTGCCCCAAAACAGAAAGTCGTACGGAATGTCCGCCACTTGAGTGTCCGTTCCGCGCAACAGGGTCATGAGGGCCAATTTTGCCTGCAACAGAGCAATGAAGTGAACGTCTAGACCTAGCCCGGGTTCCGCGCGAAACGCCGCCGAATTCTCCAAAGCCGAATAGGGAACCGTGCTTTTTGGCATTGTGGCCATGAAAGGCAATTGCTGAACCGAACCAATAACGCAATCGTAGCAAGGAGAGGCCCCCGGAACCACCCGCATAACATCGCCGCCAAAGGCTCTTTCATACGCGCCGGCGTAAATGGCCGGTATGGAGATCTTTTGCTCGAACCACAGATTGATGAGGCAGCGATTGATGTGGTATTTCGAGCGCTCACTGTCCGTACACGCCATTACGATATCTGAGCCCGAGAGAAGCTGTGCGAGGTCCACGCCCTCATCTAGGACGTTGAGGTTGTACAGTTCAACGCTGGCGAAGGGATTGCAATTCAGAACAGCATCCTTGACTGCATCCGTTTTCAGCCTGCCCAGATCACGCACTCCACAGGCGTGGCGGACCACATTGTGCGTCTCTAGGCGATCAAAATCGATCAGGCGAAATTTTCCAACGGCACACTTAGCCAGTTCGACCGCCACGAGGGATCCGCCTGTCCCGAGGCCAACAACAGTGACAACACGGTTGGAGAGCACATCAGTCTCAATAACATCTTGCAGACGCGAAAAAAGAGATTTCTTGTCCATTTCCATTCCGATCTTATTTGTGCTTCGCCTCTTCGCCCGGCCAGTAGTCACAAGGCACAGTGTCGCATCCGCAGTGGCGTTCGTGATACTCGTAGCAGAAGAACCACGCTGCAGCCATAGTCACAATTTGAACAGCGGTTGTGTTCGTTTTCCAGGTGCCATCGCCGGGATACATAAGGCAAAGACTACCGTCTGAATACTGGTGCTTGGGCGACGATACCTCTGGATCAACGGCGAAAACTCTCGGTGCGGCGTAAGGGAAATCGTCAGGGTAGACAACGGAGATTGTGTACGAAGACGAGGCATTTTGCGGCCTCAGGCAGCCTACCCAACCTACTACAGCACCCGTCATATGCAGTTGGAAGGATGGAAAGCGGGCTTCCATAGCCTCTTTTTCATCAACCAGACGGCGTCGGTGGCTCTCGTACCATGCGAACCAGCGTTGGGGTTTCAACTGGGTAACCGGCTGATCGGTATTCCTTTCGACCGTGCCATTAGCCGTCTCCACAGTATCTTCCGGCCGGATGATCTCGCCTTCTGAAGTAATGTGTATGGGGCGTGATTCACTGAGTTGCTTTGCAATATCATCTGCGTCCATTCAATTCATGACCTCCAATGTGTTGTTCAAGCCACGGCCGGGCCTCAGGCATCGAAGTCCAGCTTAAGAATCATCTCCCCGCCGCGACAGTATTAGATCCGCCAGCAGCGGGGCGGCCTCAAGAAACGGTGGATGCGCGGGATCAATCGGGCGGCTGCATTGCAGACTCTCGGAACCACTGATGAGCGCGGCCGATACTGCCGGGTAGGCCTGGGGGAAAACCGCAACCAGAGTACCCTCTCGCCGCAGAATGTTTCCATCCATCACAAATGCAAGTTCCCCTGACGGCAGCAGGCGTGAGTCGAAATCGACGCGCGCATTTCTTAAGGCACTAATCTCAGCCGACAGGCGAAGTCTTCCTTCAGCACTCTCGTACCAATTGGCGCTGCGTGGCACATCATTTTGCCCCGTTGATGATGGATCGCAGAACAATTCAAAGCAAACTGCAACGGGCGCGAGTTGAGCGGATTCTTTGCACGAAGATCTATATCGTTCCACCGCGTCATCCAAGCGGCGTGCCAGCTCAGAGTCCCGCTGCTGCGGATTCGTTATGGTATTGCTCGAAGTAAGTACAATGTGAGGCTCTGATAGCGGATGGTCCTTTTGAGTGATCATGACAAGATGTTTTGTTTCCCCCGCACCCTCCCTGAATGGGAAACGAAATACCAGCCGGCGGTCGGGAAGTAAAGAAGTAGCCACACCCGTGAAACCCCTCTTATCAATTTCCATCAACTCTGAAACAAGTCTCATCCGGCCCGCAGGAGCTTCATACCACTGGAAGTCATCTCCAACACCATTCAGCGATTGAAATGAATCGGCTGATGCTTCGGAATTGCACGCCGGACACAAGAATTTCTCTGGTTCCGGCATCGATGCGCACCTTGTACAAAACCTTAGCTGGCAGGATTGGCAGATCCGGATCTCTGTGAGTGTTACCAGATTTACACAGCGAGGGCAAGTGATACTGGTCATAAGCTTTCGGAGATGATCGCCGCCCGCTTCGCGGAGCTGCAGGCGTCTTCTGAATGCCAAAATGCTTCGGCCGCAAGGTACACAGACAAGCGGAGCTCCGTTCGTGGGACGCAGTTATTACGATCGGGCTTCGGAAACTGCTGTGGCGAAATCATATCTGCTCATCGGCCACATCCAATCGGCTGGATGAATCCCGTGAGAAAAACAGGTGAATATCCGATATAAATTGTGCGAGCTCTAAATTGCTATGCCAGAAATGCGCTGACGTAATGTGAACTATAGGAGGGGTTTGTGGATGAGACTTGTCACATATAACGGTAACCTCCTGATGGCCCGGCCCGTTAACTGCGATAGCGATTCGCTTGTCAGGGAGGATTCTGGCGCTCAGGTTCAAACCTTTCGTTGTCAGCGCCATGATGCTGGCAAGCTCTTCCTTACCACGCCCCACTTCATACCAGTGGGGCTCGGTCAATGGCGCGTCGGCACCCTCATCCTGCGCCCGCGACGGCTCCGTGGCAGCTGTTATGCTAATTGTTGATATATTGCTTGTTGCGCCAGCAATATACTGCTGCTCCCAGCTATGTATGCTATCCATGAAGTGAGCGCGCTCCTCGACTGTCGGCGAGAAGATACAGTATCGCAACGAAGTATCCATACAATAACAGTGGCGCTTTACCTTGCTATCATCAGTAACTGTAAAAATCGGGAAAAGCAGAAGGCCGTCAATTTTATATGCAGGATCACTCAAAATTGCCCGGCAACCTATTTCATCACCTGAACTTGGCTCCGTGAAATTTCTGGGATGCTTATGCCATTCTCCCAAATACTCCAGTTTGTGCTGATGATGCATGTTGTCGAGAAGGAACTGGGAGAACCGCAGGTCACGCTCAAACATCACCGGATGATGAAGAGCCGAGGGGCCTGGAGGAGTGGCAGCGAGCACAACGCGCTCTGTACCTGGACCTATTGTCCCTAGCAGCAAACCACCGGTCTCCATTTCTTCCCGGGCACGAAGTACCTGGTTTTCAATGAAATCCAAGACACCCTTCGCAAAAATGATCTGGTGACTTTGCTTTATGGGTAAGATTGAATGTGATCCCCAGAACCTGAAGTCCATTGACGATCCCCCAGAGGCTCTGCCGAGACTCAATTATAGAACATTCCGTGTATATTCCAAGCTGGAACTTGCAGTGGAGTAAATGGACTTCGCAGGTTTTTGGTGTGCAAAATTTTGCATTGCTTCCTGCCTGTTTGGAAAGTCATGCAATAATACAATCGAGTTCTTCAAGATAAGAATGCTTAGGAAGCTCTATCGATGGGGCCCGTCGCGCTGCATCCTACAAAACTCGTATGTGTTGCTAGGCCCGCCGGTCCCAAATATGTCGCAAATGTCTTCGCCTGAAGATGGCACGTTACAGGTGATCGTGCCGGCGAATGGAAGCACGATCGTGCACATTAAATCATTGCCCGTCTGGCTGCACAACCCCGCTGCTCGTAAACGGTTCTTTCAATCCTTTGCGCGGCTCACCTCTCATCTGATCGGCGAGGCCAGGCGCCGCGGCGCTTCTGTAATCCCCTGCGGAGTCCGCATCAACAACTACCGATGGGATCAGGCGGCGGCATCAGCTTTGTTCGAGATTGAGTCATTTGATCTTGAAGAGCAGCTAATGTATACAAATCTGCTTCGTTATTGGAGCAGTTGCCTGATTGCAGCCGGTGGCCGCGGTGGCATCGACAAAATCGGATCCATGAGTGGAAATTCCAGATTGCGCATGGAGTCCAATTCTCGTTTCTCACCCCGGGCATGGGTATCTACCGAGCCACGATTTCTTGCGTTAGCCGAAGCCGAAATGAAGAGCAGCGAAGGAATTCCGAGTCTCGATTCTCTGGAAGTAGTGCCTCGCTCAACCAACTTTCTTACGGGAGTTCAATCATGGTTGATAGATGCTCAGGCTTTGCCCGCAACCATCCGGGCGTTCGCGATCCTTCATCAGGCGCTCTATCTCCGCGCAAGAGCAATCGCTGGAAGGCAAGAGTCGCTCCCCTTCGTGAGCCAGCAGGTTCTTGAGCGTAACCGCTCCCGCGCGATATCGGACGGCCTGCAGGCGCGGTTCGAGCCAGGTTCCGCTCTGGCAAGCGAGACACTCCTTGATCTGATCGAGTCTTTGCGGGAAGAGTTCCAGATCCTGGAGGCAGAGCCGGAAGAACTCGCACCGATAATTCTGGGCGTTCATCTCCGGACCCTGGGATTTGGCGCCATGCAGACGGAGAACGAACTGCTCCAAAAAACTGTGCGCACTTACAACAAGAACCAGGAATCACTGCAGGATGGACTCTCTGACCTGATCATGAAGGCAGGTTTGCGGGACCTCCTGCTGGAGAGGAACCAACAATCTTACGGCACCATGAGTTCAGAGCTGATGGCTTGGTGGGGATCCTGGCTGAAATCATCAACGCCCGGAACGCGACATAAAGGTTCTGCAGGGGACCTAGCCACGTCACAAAGGCCCATGGGAGCAGCAAGAAAACCCGATGGGAGAATGCCTGAAAACCGGCGCAGGCAAGGTCCTGCAAAAGGAAGTGGCGAACCAAGCACGCCCTCGCAGCCGGGTAAGGTCGGCGACCATCTGAAGGCGTTGCTTGAAAAGAAGGAACTGGGTCCGGCTCCCAGCTTGCAGGAGCGGGTAACTTTGTTGCGCTCTTTTCGCTTAAATGCTAAATCCATGCAGATTGGCTTGGCCGTGTCACAGTTGCCTCCGGAACGGCAGTCGGTGGTCAAAGCCTGGCTCGCTCCCAATTCCGGGCGGGCAAGAGCATTTACGCCCGATAGCCAGCTTTGGAACCACCCGAACGCCGCGCAAGCAGTCGCCAATTGCCGCAATGAGGGGATGTCGGTGATGGCCGTGGAAGTACGGCAGGAGCAAGAAGTTCCGTTGCGGGACTGGCTGGCTGAGCTTAAAAGACAAATTCCGCCGGACATCGAGTTGTTTAACTGGCTTCGTCCGCGTTTTCAAGGCAAAATTCGCCAGGAACTCATCCTGCTCAGACGCGAGGAGGCGGCAAAGTAATGAAGACCGCCTCGGTTGAGTTGCATCTAGACGTCCGCGGATTGCGAAAACGTACCGGTGGTCCGCAAGATATTCTCGATGCCTGGAATTCGTCGGTCGCACAAATCTTCGGTCGAACACTGCACACCGGTGATTCTGCGGACCTTCTTTTACCGGACCACCGCAAGCTCTCGTATTTTGTCATCAGCACGCCGGCTCCGGTCGTTGTGACCGACCAGACAGATTTTTCAATTTACAGCCTGACCGAGGTCCCCAACGCGTACCCGCCTTGCCGGTACTGTGCCCGTGTCGATCAAAGGCGTGCAGGCTTCTTCAAGTGCGACCAATGCAAGGAGGAGCGGGGCACGGGCTTGTGCTTTGACCACGTGCGTTTACTGCGTAATGCCATCCGCAAAAGCAAGGTCATTGCGACTTGCGAGGAACACCTGCCAAAGTGCGAGTGTAATGAACGCGCAGAGTTCTGGTGTCTTGGGCCAGGATGCGGCGGCCGGGTTGCGTGGTGTTCCAGGCACCAGATGCAGCATCCCACCTCGCGAGAGGTCTACTGCTCGAAATGTTACCAGCAGATCTATCCGGCATGCGCTGTAGGAAGCTGCAATGAAGTGGCGCATAATCGTTGCGAGCATGTCGACCCGGCAGTGGGAGAGCCTTGCGGTCGCAGCGTGTGCAACATCCATGTGACGCGATGGCAGGTTTTTGGATACGAGAAGATTGGATTGGCGCGGTGCCAGCAGCACCGTGGCATCCGCGCCTTGTCTGATCTGGAGGTGGCCTGGCAACTAGTGGCCGGAACGGCCTTGCGGCATCTGCGTGGTGCCCAGAACAAGTACAATCTTCCTACACTGCCGTCCCTGAAAAACATTCTCCTGAAGGCACGGCGTCAGAAATATTCGGCGCGTTCGGTGTTGGTTTTCTTTCTGACCGTGGAAGACCAGCTCAAGCAGATTCGGCAGGCTTCTTCTCTTCACAGAAAAATGCAGGATTTGATCACGCGCGCAAGGCCGCGATGGAAAGAGCAGGTCGAGACAGAAGAGAAGGAAATCAACGAGGGCATGCTTCTGATGGAACGTCTGAAGGCGATCCTCGCGCAAAGCGGAATGTCAGATTTCATCAGCGTTATCGAACTGAGCGATTACCGGCCCAGATTCTTCAAGGGACCGACTCCTAGGCCAGCTTTGTTTGTTCGTTTGCCGCAGCATTTGGTGCCCCGTTTTATCGGGAAGGACGGCGTTAAGATCAAGGGCTTGTCACAACGGTTGGGAGTTGAGGTAAAAATAGAGAGACTCGCATGAATTCGGGGAACATTTCGGGGCTCCAATGGGTGACGCTGCCGGCCCACTGCTCCCTTGGGGTCGAGGAGGTCCTGGTCGGACGAGAACAGCTCGACGCGCCGGGAGCGGCTTTGCTCGTTGCTTATCCCGGGGAACCCGCGGAGACCATTCTTCCCGTTATGGTGTACCCGGACGGCAATGTACCCGCGCGTGCACTGGTTACAAGCGAAGAACTCATCAAAAAACTGGGACTATGGGGCAATAACCGCCCGCATTGGCAACTGCGGTTCGGGGGCTTCGATTCCCCCATCGCCCGGGAAATCTGCCTCGAGATGGCGTCAGAGCAATCCATCGACCAGGCCTCGCAGTTGCTGGCATTTTCCAAAGAGCTGCCTGGCCGCATGATCTATACGGCTGCGCAAGCCTCAGCGGCAGGCCAGTTGTTGGAGGTAGAGTCGGTGCCGTTTCGAATCCGCAGCCTTGTTCCCGCTGCGGTACGGGACACCGTGTACACGATTGAAGCGCCGCATACCCAGGTCTCACTCTTCGCCTCCAGCCAGCGAGTGGGCGTGGACGTGGTAATACTGGCAGATTGCAGCGGCTCAATGAGCATTCCTGACCTGACCGAGACCATGGAAGGCGAGACGGGCGCATCTTCATTCTTCCAGCGGGTAACCGGTGTTTGGAATCCGTCCAGCAACGTGCGTTCGGTACCCCGGATTCATGTACTGCGCCGCGCACTTCTCGATTTGCTCGATCGCCGGCTCAGGGTCTCCGGATCGTCATCGCGCATTGCTTTGATCGGCTTTGGAACCGCACCCCGATTGCTGTTCCCGTACCAGGAGGGAATGCTGCCGCTAGACCAGAGCACACCGCCCGAGAGTCTTCGCCGCTTCCGCGATATTATTGCCACCCTGCAGGCCGACATGGGGGAAACCAGAATCGGTCTGGCCATCTCGTTTGCGGCTTCACATCTCTCCAAATATGGCAATCCTAAGAATGAGCGGCTTATCGTGTTGCTCTCGGATGGCGCTGACTGGGCACCAGCCAAAGATGAACAAACCGGTGAGATCCTCGAACAGGTCAGCGAGGAACCGGTCTCTCTCATGGAGCACCTGCATGAGGCGATGAAGATCCATCTTCATGCAATCGGTATCAGCAACGATCGTGTATACGATGATTACTTACGCAGGATAGGAAAGAGTGACCAGCAGATTGGCAATCGTCCGAACCACGCGCTACTGGAGCGGTTAGTCCAGGTGGGCGGCGGTGATCCCGCGCGCACAGGCGATGCACAGGTCGTCGAGGAATACTTTCATTCCCTGGCCGGCGGCATAACCCGGCAGGTTGATTTGCGTGGCATCCGAAGAGAAATTCCCCGAATGACGCCGGAGGAGCGTTCACGAGTGGAGCACGAAGTGTCCTCCGCGGAGCCTCGGAGTGAGGCTCCAGGCGTTGCAGAAGATCAGGAAACAAAGGCTCTTGCCAATGAGTTGGAAGGCTTGTACCAGGAAGTAAATCTACGATGTATGAATCTTGTAGGAACCCGGTTGTTTGAGGCCTCGATTGAGTCGTATATCAAACTCCAGCAACACATTTCAGCGTCTCCCGCAAATTACTCGGAATTTACGCTTTTCCTATTCTCGCTCTGGTCTGTATTCGACGATCAGATGATCCCATCTGTCCGCCACAAGCGGGAAACGCCGCCTCCTCCACTGGACGAGATTCGTGAGTATTTATACAGCTCCCGGTTTAACGACATCCAGATATTACGAAATTTTGGCGCACATGACGTTTTGAGCGGAAGCAAGGCGGGTGAGAATGCGATGCGGATAGGCGAAATATTGAATCGCTATACCGGACAGACCTACATTGCTGCTGACGACGCCCAAGGTTGGTCTAAACTTCAAAAGAGCCTGCTTGAGGTTTTAAGAGATGTTCTGAAGATGATTATTGCCAAGCTCGAAGCTTTCGAGCGAACCCAAGGCACTAAGGAACCGCCAGAACAGGGGATCGTAATCCGCGGCTGGTAATGGTACTGTTCAGCTTTATATTCTTTTTGAAGTGGACTTCGCCATCAAATCTAAAGATCGGCAACCCTGGATCCTGCGTAAATCCAGGTACATTAAGGGGACGATAAGAGCATACATCCTGTATCACACGGTATCATCAGCTGTCCGCCAATACCGTTAGATATCAATGAATTACGTTACAGTGTCGCCCTGTCACGGCAGAGGTCGCGAGTTCGAGTCTCGTCGTCCCCGCCAGCTTTTCAATCACTTACGAAGAACCCGGAAAACCAATTTGGTCCACTAAGCACTTCCAGAGCACCGCGCAGGTGGTCGTGGTTACAGCAAATGGGACGAGCAATCTGCTCCTCAGGCGAGTTCTGCCAATATGCCAATGATCGCAGCCGCTACCCAACCGGCAGCACGTTTCACAAAATAGACTTGAGTTTATTCACCCCAGGTGTTGCTGCTCGACCTTCTCTCAGGATCCATCTGGCCCGAGAACAGGAGGACGAGCTGTCCTTCCTCATACCCCAATTCAACCCTGATCGGCCATCCGGCTGCATTCCGGCGCAGCCCGATAGAGTTGGGTCCTGAGATTTCAAACAGCTTGCAACTTCCATTGATGCGAATACCGACGGAGATCACTCGTACGCCATTCGACGCCATATGCGTGGTGACACTTTCCATAGGAAACGATAGGCACTCCACCACCCAATCCCCGCCCTTTTCCCGTCGTTCGATCGTGGTCATCATGCCTCGCAGGTCTCGAGTCAACCACCCACACAGTGTTTCCCAGGAAGACGCACTTGGCGCCTGCTTCGTCTCCGATACTGCGGGAGCAGATATCCTTGTAAGTTCGCGATGAACAGCTGTGCTCATGGTGCCCTCCTATAAACGGTCTCGAACTGTAAGTACCGGACATTCAGACTGGCGCACTACTTTCGACGCAATCGACCAACTGGCGTGGTCGGCCAGTGGGCGGGAATGCGTGACTGCCATCACGATCAAGTCCGCGTCGACTTGCTTGGCCGTTGCCAGAATTGTTTCGGCGGGATCTCCTGCCAAGGTCCTGAATACCGGCTGGCACCACAAGGCAGCGTCTTCCGGCACAAGCAGTTCCATCCGTGGGGCTGCTGTCTGATGTGATTCCGCATCGGCATCCTTTTCCAGAATATGCAAGAGAGTGAGAGTCGCGGCTGACTCCTCGGCCAGAGAAACGGCATATTGCGCGGCACGGAGCGAGTGCAGTTCAAGGTCGATGGGTAGAAGAATTGAAGAGAGCCGTTTGCCAGAAAGGCGAGCGTGCGGTCCAACCGTGAGAACCGGAATGCCCATGTTGCGAAATAGTGCTTCAGCCTTGGACCCGAAGAACAATTTCGTCACGCCCTCAGCCGCGTGCGTGCCTATTACCAGCAAATCGGCGCGGTATTGTCCCGCCAGACGGGTGATCTCATCTACAACGTCGCCTTCAGCAACGATGCTTGTGCAACGCGTATCATCTTTTATATACGGTCTCATCCAAAGATCGAGAGTATCCTTCGCATTCGCTGCCGCCTCCGAAGGGAGCACCAGCGTCGGGTCAATGACATGGGCAACGACCAATCGTGAACCGGACCGTTGCGCCAGCTCAGCGGCAATCTTCAGCGTATTTGCAGAGAAAGGTGACATATCCACAGCGACGAGGACAGTGTCAAAATGTACTCGCGTGGTCTTGAGGTGCGTTTCTTTCGGAGAAGAGAGTGCGCTCTGGTGGATCATAAGAGACCTCCAGTTACTCTCTAGCGTAGACCGGCCGGCACGAATCGACCGTGACGGGCATCACGGCCGAACATGACGATCTGCTGCCGCGACTGGGCGAACTTCGCACCTCACGAGCCGAACGCCGCAGCGTCGAAATGGGCCGATTGCATCGTTTAGCTGTGAACGCCGTCACAGCACGCTCCCTCGGGCTTGGGCAAAAAACAATTTCAGCACCGAAGGGGCTTCGGTAAAACGGGGAGGACTTCAGCTATGACTTATCTTGAACAGTTCATGGCCCGCCGCGGTCATCCCCGCAGATCATTCTCCACATCGTGGGTGCTATCTGGGGGTTATATTTTCACGCGCCCTCTGGACCGCTTCTTTCTCGCTTTCAACGCACCAGACCATGTGGATCCTTCCTCTATCCTTTGACCACAATGAGCGGGAAGAGCTTTGCCACTTTATTGGCAAGCTGCGCCTCCGCGGTTGCCGCAACCACGGCATCTACGTCTTTGTATGCTCCTGGGGCTTCTTCAGCCACGCCTCGCAAAGACGGGCTTTTTACAATGATGCCTTGTGCGGCCAATTCGTCCACAAGTTGCCGGCCGCTCCAGTGCTTGGTTGCCGCATGGCGGCTCATCGAGCGACCGGCGCCGTGGCAGGCAGAGCTGAAAGCTTTCTGTTCGCTGCCAACAGTGCCGGCCAGTATGTAGGAGGCGGTACCCATAGTGCCTCCTATCAACACCGGTTGACCTGCCGTCTTGTAACCAGAAGGCAGTTCCGGCGCTTCCGGTCCAAAGGCGCGAGTGGCGCCTTTGCGGTGAACGAACAACTGCTCTTCATGTCCATTCACTCGATGAGATTCAAGTTTGCACGTGTTATGGGAAACATCGTAAAGAAGTTGCAATTCTGCGTCAGGGAATACTTCTTCAAAGACCTGACGCGTGAGATGGGTGATGACCTGGCGGTTGGCCAGCGCACAATTGATCGCCGCTCGCATTGCACCCAGATATCGTTCGCCCAGGGGGGAACGGATGGGAGCACAGGCAAGTTCCCGGTCAGGAAGCTCAATATTGTAGGAGGCGGACGCCTCGGCCATCTCCCGCAAGAATTCAGTGCCGATCTGGTGTCCTAGCCCGCGGGAACCGCAGTGGATGCTCACGACGATGTCATTCTCATGGATGCCAAAGGCAGCGGCGGTCTGCGCATTGAAAATCTCCGCGACGTGCTGCACTTCCAGGTAATGATTGCCTGACCCAAGAGTGCCAACTTCATCGCGCATGCGCCTGCGCGCCTGCTGGGAAACGTGTTCTGGCTCTGCGCCTGCCATGCGGCCACGTTCTTCGATGTGGTCGAGATCTGCAAGGTGTCCATACCCTTTGTGCACGGCCCATTGCGCACCGCCATGCAACATCGCCGTCATCTGATCTTCCTCGAGATGCAGCCGCCCCGTGCTTCCCACCCCGGCGGGTATCGCGCGTGCAAGAGCGTGGGCGAGATCTTTCTTGAAAAGAGAAATATCGGCCAATTTCAGGCCCGTGATCAATGTTCGCACTCCACAGGAAACGTCAAAGCCGACGCCACCGGCAGATATAATGCCACCCTGGTCAGGATCGAAAGCGGCCACGCCCCCAATCGGAAAGCCATACCCCCAATGCGCGTCAGGCATGGCAAAGGATGCTTTGACGATTCCTGGCAGCTTCGCCACATTCGAAACCTGCTCGAATACTTTGTCATCCATTTCCCGAACGAGCGTCTCTGTCGCAAAAATCACACCGGGAACCCGCATTTTGCCCGCAGGGGGAATCCACCATTCCGTATTTGATATTCGCGTCAGACGATCTAAATCCATTGTTTCCCCTCATACATCCACGACACATTGCGCGATCCACAGGCCGTCAGCACCCTGAAAGACTTTGAGTTCTGTCAGTGTGGCTCCCTTCACCTCAACCGCAGGATGGTGTTTATCTGGAACGGCAGCTTCGCCCCACAGTCGGCCATGCAGATGACCATCCAGGATCGTCACCTCAAACTTGCTGAAAATCATGCGGCGGGCAGACATTTCAGCAATCACCAAGTTCAACCAGTCCACAAAGAGGAATTCAATGTCGCTGGCATGGCAACTCACCTCTATGAGGACGACGGGGCGCACCAGTGCGGGGTCTGTGATGGTCGCGCACAAAGCCACGGCAGCCTCTTCGAAGGCCGCCTCACGCGTGGGACCAATCCCACGCACACCCATATCTGCCGCGTGCTCAAAGTGCTCCCAGCGGCGGGTAGGCGAATCAGCTATGCTCACTGCTATTCCCCAGCCGCACGTTGCGTTTTCTTCGAGAGCCAGTTCGCCAGAAGGTACCCGGCTTCAGAACGGTCCAGGAATCTGAAGCTGTTGGTCGTGTTGCTGATGGAATTCCCCATAGGCCCTCCCTCTACTATCCTGAGGAGTTCCTGGAATATGGTCTGTGGAAGAACAAGAGTTGACTGCGCTGGGGTCAACCTTCATACCGAAGAGCCACAGAGATTTAGATGGTCTCTACCAGAGCCTTGCTCTCAGCAAAAGCGTACTCAGCAAGCTTGCGCAGGCCTGCCACTCCACGGACCTCATTATCAAATAACGGGACCACCGCCCGCACCGAGCCGTCAAAATCCTTCCATATCTGGTTCATGTAAGTATCCTGCATGGCGACACGGTTCTTGACGAACTCAGGCGAGTCGGCGTGGACCTGCTCTTTCTGTATCAGCATGTTCACAATCACGCCACCCACCGGGATGCCGAAGTCGTGAAACCATTGGATAAACCGTTTTACCACAGCGATGGGAAGTGCCTCCGGCAGCGTGATAAAGAAAAAAGCCGTCTTCTCCTTGTCCGTAAGGAGCACACGCGCGTGCTCAATTCGATCACGAAAGGCCAGCAAATAGTCCATCAGCGGATCTTTCTCCTTCTTCTTGGTAAAAGAAAGCAAGTCCCGCAAGGAGCGCGCCTCTTCGCGCGACTTCAGCATTTTGTTCACCCAAAGGGAATAGACACTGCTCATGCCCAGCAACCGGCGGGCATTCGCAGTCGGTGCTGTATCGAATACGTAGGCGTCGTATTCGTTCTTGAACATCAGGTCCACCATGTTCTCGAACATGGCTGATTCTTCAAATGCCGGATTCATGGTGGCGCTCTCCACAAAGGCATCAGCCTGCGTGGAAATCTCTGCGAATTTCAGAAACCACTGGATTTTTTGCTTAATGTCAGCCTTCGAGCGCTCGATTGTCTCTTTTGTGTCAATCTCATAAGCCCACAGGTTGTTCACTCCTGTGACTGGCGTCGGTTTCCCGTAAACGTTCTGGTCCAGCAGGCCGCTCAGGCTATGTACCGGGTTGGTGGAGGCCAGAATAGTCCGCTTCCCCTGGTCGGCCAGATGTAGGGCAGCAGCTCCCGCCATGACTGTCTTTCCCACCCCGCCTTTTCCGCCAAAAAACATGTATTTCAGGCCGGGTTTCGACCGTACGAACGCGCTCATGCTCAGCTCTATTTCGCCCATCATGTGTCTACCTCCGTCCATTACCGTACATCTGTCCGGCCAGATTCTTAATCATTTCCAGACCGGTGACATCGCGCTGCATCTCCGGCACGTAACCCATGACCTGGTTGCCCAGCCTCTGCTTGATCTCGTCCATGTACTGGGCCTGCATCTGGATGCGATTTCGCAGGTAGGGTGGGCAGTGGTTCTTCAACAGCTCAGTTGGAAGCACGCGGTTGACCACATAACCGGCCAGCGGGACATCGAACTTTGCAAACATCTGTGCCGCTTTTTCGGTATCGCCGATGATCATCCGCTCGGGGACGACAACAAAGAAGAATGCCGTCTTCTTCTTGTCGGTAAGAATGCTCGATGACTGGTTGATGCGACCCTTGATGTATTCAAGCTCGCTCAAGATATGGTCTTCTTCCGTTACTTTTTCGCGCTTCATCCGCGCCACCATCTCCTCATGCTCCCGCATTTCCTGACGAAGCTTGGTGATTCGATTGATCCACTCGTCATAGACCTTCGCCATGGAAAGGTAATAGAGAGCATGGCCCAGCGGCACCAAGTCGTAGATGTAGTAGTCGTAGTCGCCTTTGACGACAATATCCACGACCGCATCAAAAATCGCCGACTCTTCCATTGCGGGTTCAGCCGAAGCAGCTTTGATGTAGTTATCAATTTCTTCAGGGAGTTCGGTGAACCCATACATGTCGAGGATTTTCTTGCGAATCTCTTCCTGATATGCCTTGATGTGAGAGTCAGCGTCGATCTCCTGGGCGTAGAGGTTGGGCATGATTTCAACTGCGCCCTTGCCGAAAATATCCCGCTGGAAGATATCGCTCAGCGAAGCCTGGGGATCAACAGAGAAGACCAGCACCTTTTTGCCCTGCTGGGCAAGCCAGTAGGCGGTAGCTGCGGAAAAAGTGGTTTTGCCGAGTCCGCCTTTGCCGCCAAACATGATGTAGCGGCGGTCCGGATTTTTTTCAAATACTTCTCGCAATGACATAGTGTCCTCACTCTCACAGCCAAAGTTCTATCGCCAATGCGTGCTCGAGTTGGCTTCAGAACATTGCGTCAGAAACATCTTTCTCGCGCAGCATGCGCCGTTTCCATGTAGCGATATTCGGAACCACATAAGGAAGCAGGCGCAAGGAGTAGTACGGAGGCAATATCGGTACACCAATCAAATCCCCCATCGTGATCAGGATAAAAAGGTGCTCCATACTTGCGCGTGTACGGACCGCATATCGCGACATGTCATGCGCGCCCATTCCGTACAATATTTCCTTGAGTTTGGTGAATGTGCTGCGCTTTTCTTCTTTTTTGGGTTCGTTTTTTTCTTCTGCCATGATCTGTCTCCGTCTTGGTTGAGCACGTCACATGCCGTGCAGGTCGTATTCCTCTGATTCGGGAAGTTCTCGCGTGCGCGAAACGCGCCGCTTCCAGGTGGCTATGCTGGGTACTGCGTACGGCAACAGACGCAGTGAATAAATCGGTGGGAGCACCGGAAGTCCCAGCATGTCTCCCAGCGTCACCGTCAGAAAAACATTTTCGAGGGCTCCGCGCATCTCAGTTGCCTGCCGCTCAAACTCCCAGCCGGTCATTCCATAGAAAAAGTCACGCAAACGGGTGCCGAAAGTTTTCTGTTTCAATGTGACCTCCGGGAAAAAGTTGCAGCTCGATTGCAGAGAGTGCTGGTAATATCGGCAAGACCGTCTTAACCACTCTTTTATGACTGGCTCTTTGATAATCGCGCCGGAAGTGGGCCGTGGACTGTTCTTCCTGGCCGTTGTCATACTTGTCGGCTGGTTTGCAGCCGGTATGTTCTGGAATGTGCGTCGGGGAAATGCGGTCGCACGATGGCTCCAGGAAGGACTCCCGCTGCTCGGCGGAAAAACAACGCTGCGCTGGCTCGGGTCTTCCGGTCTCGAGATGAAGATCCAGAGCCCCCACAGTCCGCTGCTAAATGTTGAAGTCTTCATTTTGCTGGAGCCTCGCGATATCCCTCTGCTTTGGGGTTATTTCCATGCCCGTGGCCGGCGCGATGTTTTGATTGTCCGTTGCCAGTCTTCCTCGATCCCCCAATTTCAACTCGAAGCCTTCGATCCCCATGCCTGGTCTGCGCGCAATTCTCAACAAGAAGCGGTGCGGAAACAGTGGTCTCCTGTGACTGTTCCTCAGGGGTTGAAAGTGGTTGCCTGTGGCGAAGGCGCACTGGAATCTGCTCAGGCCGTCCTCGCCCTCGCTGCGGAGAGTCAACTACCGCTCGTCCGCCTGGCGGTGCGCCGCGCTGCACCTCAGCTCGAAGTCCAGTGGGAACTGCTGCGCTTTGACGATGGTTCTTCACGACGCCTCTTTGAAGCTCTCCTTCAAATCAACAAACAGTTATCAGCCCGGCCTTGAGAGCTCGCACCTGGCTTCCCGGGTTCTGCAAGCCAGGGCGAGCCCTTTTGCGGGTGTTTAAATCAGTCCGCTGCCATCATGCGTCCTTCAACCGGCCGTTTACGCATTTTTTGAAACGCTTTCCATGCATCCCATGCAATCAGCAACGCGGCGATAAACAACAGCGCGGCCAGAACAATCATTCCTACCGCGCCGAAGACATTGATCTTCTGGGCTGCAATCGCCGGATTCGAGAGGATGCTGGCGTACAAGTTGTAGCCGGTTACGACAATGGCCGCCATGGTCGTGAGATACATGAAGAGCATGGGGAAGAAAGCATAGGATGGATTACGCTTGGTTGAATACAGCCAGAGTGTAACCACCAACAGCCCTAAGGCGGCCATCAACTGATTCGAGGCCCCGAATAACTGCCACAAGTAGATCCAAGTTCCGCTTAGAACCAGCACGAGTGTTAAACCCATGGAGATAAATGCCGCGATGTGCGGGTTTTTGAAGCCAACCCATGCCCCACCCATCCATTCACCAAGTGTCACGCGCATCACGCGAAAAACAAGCTGAACGACCGTGAGCACGATCACCACGAACACGCCGAACCCAAGAGCTGTACCGTAGGCTGTCGGAAGAAGTCCGAAAGTCACGATGCCCAGGAGTTTGCCCACGCCGGCAGCAAAGGCGCCGGCGCCGACACCACCCGCAATCGAAACAGCAACCAGCGAGAGGAGCGCCAGGGAGTACTCCGCAAACATTCCGCCGCCGCCCACCGGCAGCGCGTCGGTTTCATATTCCAACTGCCGGGCTGTGCCGATGGAGCCTACCAGGGTATGCCATCCAGAAATCGCGCCACAGGCAATCGTTACGAACAACATGGGCCATAGCGGCTGGATGGCCGGCAGAGTTTGCCCGGCAACTTGCTGGATGGGCATCCATGCCTTGAATACCGGCAATTGGAAAGTGACCGCCTTGAGCATCTCGGCATTGCCGAAGAGACCCATAACGCCGGCCACAATGGCCCCGAGCGCTGAAAGCAGGATGGTCGTGAAGGTGAGCCAGAACCCGATATAGCTTACTGGTTGGGCAAATCGCCAGATTGGCAGCACGGTCCCTAAATACGAAAATGCGAAGACGAACAGGCACCAGAAGACGAAAGACGGAAGAATTTTGATAGCGCCCGTCTGATCCAGGTACTTTGGGATTACCTTGCCTTCCGGCGTGATGGTGGTGATTCCCAGGCGGGGATCAGCCTTGGTTGGGTCAACTACTGTGTACATAGGTTTGCGCCCGCTGATTCGATTGATTCCGTCGTCAATCTTTTCAATGATGCGGTTGATCGGGCCGGTGTAGGTGATTGCAGTTGCCGGTTTGCCATCGGGGGTGGTGCCCTTTGCAGGTGTCATACCTCTGGCGCCGATCGCCATTGATCCCACTGTAATGGTCAGCGCAATAAGCGTGACCAGGATCAAATCGAATTTCCAGCGATACAGCATTTGCCCGGCGAGAAGAGCAGCAAGGGCAAGCATGAAAATGCCAAAAGGCACATCAGCGCGTGGATCCAGGATCCCAGCGAGGATTCCCACGAAAGCTCCCGCAAGCAGAAGCAGATAGAAAAAGATGAAGACGAACAGAATAGTCCGCGTTCTTGGGGCAATCAGGCGATGGGCAATTGCCGAAAGCGAATTGCCGTCATTGCGCACCGCTACCATGATTGCGGAATAGTCGCTTGCCCATCCCACGAACACTACACCTAGTGTCAGCCAGAGCAACGCTGGCAGCCATCCCCAGAGAGCAGCAGCGGCGACTGGTCCAACAATGGGGCCGGCTGCGGCAACGGATTTGAAGTGATACCCGAAGAGCACATTGCGTCCCGTAGGCATGAAATCCACTCCGTCCATGTAGAGCTTGGCAGGAGTTGCCTTTTTGTTATCGGGCTGCACGACATCCCGGTCGATCCGGCGTGCATAAAAGTGGTATGCCAAGTAGATCATCAGCGCGCCCAGAATAGCCACGAACGCGGCATTCATCGGCACTTTGGCGAGAACAATGCCACCCAAAATAACTACCGGCAGGAAAAGCAAAAGCAGCAATACTGTACGGATGTTCATTGCGAACTCCTCACGGCAGGACCTGACGGTTCATGCCGATTCAAACAGATAGAGACCTTGACCAGCCTCCAAGAAACCTGCCTCAGCGACGGTCCTGCCTTGCGGTCCGATTCGCAGCTGAGTTCATGCTTTACCGAGATGTCTGATTCCGCCGCGAATATCCAACACAGTTTGGGGCTAAAGCCCGTGCTGCGGCGCTGCCCTTTTCAAATGGTCAATAAAATCTTCCGCTCCCTGACTCCGCTTTTTCTGTGACGCCCGTCACTGTCTAGACCTGTCGTCGGTTGCGGATTGCGAAAATACCCGTTTTTTATGAGGAGCATGTGACATGTGACACAACAAGTTGAGGAATGGTGTGAGAGCGTAAATTCATGGCCATTGACTTGACAATCGCAGCAGCGCACGCATGCGCGCGCCGGCAATGTAGATCGCACAGCTGACTGACTTGATGAAGACTACCCTAGGCAGATTTCACAAGTGCTGGAGTAACCAGCGCTAATGCTTCTGCTGTGGTCACAATTCTTGCTCCTCGGGCTTGAGCGTCAACCAGTACGCGCTGACCTTTTCCTGGATCGAGGGGCTGTATGGCGTCGATGACCACGGCAACTCGGCGGCCCCGATCCAGCAGCCCTTCGACTGTGCAGCGGACACAGTATTCAGTCACGACCCCGAAAACCACAAATTCTGCATCTCGGTCCAACATTGGTAAACCTTGAGGTCCAATCTGCCCCAATAAAATATCCGTATTGGGATTGTCGAATACATTCAGTGTGTTCTTTTCCAGCACGATCTGCTGATATTGACTCAGGTCTTTAGGGAACACGTAGCCTTTCTGGTTAGGGACCACAAGCCGAGTGGCCGCGCATCCTTCAGGTATCAGCTCTGCTCCGGGCGTGCCTTTAAGGCAGTGCGGCGGCCATTCGCTGAGTTCCGGATCATCCATCAGATGAGCATCAACCTCCGAGATAAGGAACACCTGACCCCGACGAACAACCTCAATCAGACGCTGAACATTCGGGATGATCGCCTCGGCGCCCGGAATATAGAGCTTGCCATCCGGACTCATGAAGTCTCGCTGCACATCTACTTCCCAAAAGACAGTCTGCGGTGAAACCGCGCTCCCGGCAGCCCCAGCGTGTTTAGTAGACGATAAGCCGGCGAATTTGAGTCTGAGTTGATCGCTCAGTTTTTCCAGCTGCGAACTATAGTGGACAGGAAAAGGCGGGTCTGCTGGACCAAGCCCCAGAAAGCGCGGAGGCAAATGCTGCCGGGCGGCCAGAAATCTCGACTGCGCGGATCTGGCGACGACGGCAGGGGCCTGGGCAGCTGCTTCGAGCCGATGGCCTTCATGCATGACCTGAACCAGGAGGGGCTCGGCGTCAGGAAATATTTCGTCCTCCAGAGCAATGACGTCTTCAGACAATATTCCGTCGTCGCCGCGAAACCGGAAAACCTGCTTGCGTCCGGGGTAAGTCTTCTTTTCAGGGCTAAACTTTGCCGTGCTGCGGACATGGTCCTCAAACTCGACCTCTACCAGTTTGTAAATGACACCTACCGTGGGCGAGTCTGCTGAAGTTGAAAGCGCCGTACCAACTCCGAAAGAACCAGCGCGGCCACCCGCAGCCAGAAGGGCCGCGATTCGCTCTTCAGTGAGATCGCCAGAAGCAAAGATCTGCACGTCGTTCCAGCCAATCCCGTCCAGCCTTTGGCGCGTCCAGATGCTGTCCGAGACAACGTTGCCGCTGTCCAAACGAATCCCGCGCGGTTTACGGCCCATTGCGATGATCTTTTCAATGGCGGCGCGCACATCATAAGTGTCAACGAGAAGCGTCGACTGTTCGGGAAAAACATTCAGGAAATTGCCGAATGCAACAGTCTCGTCATCATGGGCCATAATCCAGGAATGTGCCTGCGTTCCATACACCGGCATTCCAAAGACGTAACCAGCATACGCATTGGATGTGCCTTCACAGCCCCCGATGAAAGCAGCACGTGCAGCAAGGACGCCGGCCTCAATTCCATGAGCGCGGCGAGAGCCAAATTCAATCACTGGCCGCCCGGCAGCAGCGGTCGTAATCCGCGCGGCTTTGCTTGCGATAACCGTTTGCAAATGGATGGCGGAAAGGAGACTTGTCTCCATAAGCTGCGCCTCTGCAATCGGGGCCGTAACACGCAGGATAGGCTCGCCGGGAAAGAAGATCGTCCCCTCAGGCAAAGCCCACACGTCGCCGGTGAACCGAAATTTCCTCAGATAGTCAAAGAACTCTGACTGCACATGCCCAAAGAGCGGCAGAGCACGGAGATAGGAGATCTCCTCTTCAGAAAAGCGGACATGCTCCAGAAAATCAAGTGCCTGTTCGAGTCCGGCGGCAACCAGATAATTGCGATGCGGAGGAAGATGACGGACAAACAGCTCGAAAGTGGCGCGAGCAACAAAGCGATTTTGCACATACCCCGCGGCCATCGTGAGTTCATAGAGGTCGGTCAGAAGGCCTGAATAGCGAGGAAGCCACGAGTTATGCGATGAAGGCATAAATCCTCTTCATCAAAGGGCTCATATGACCGACAGGGGCCAGCGCTTTTCGATCCAGCGTGAGACGTTGATGCAGCCAAGCCAGTTACCCCTACAGGCTAGCTCGGCATAAGGAACCGCACCGTGACCGCTGTCACAGCAGGCATCTGATGCTCAAGCCGCTACTGAGCCAGAAGCAGGACATTCTGCGAAGTTAGTTCGATCCTTGCGCCAAATTTTTCTCCCTCACGCTTTAATACCTCGTACAGCCATTGAGCATCTGCGCTCGAGGCGGACTGAAGACGGAATTGCCTGATCTGCATCGGCACCATCTCCAGTGCCATCAGGGAACCGTTCGGATTCAAGTGCAAAAAGTACATCAAAGTTAAGTCGTCTCGAAAAGCTTCATACCCGGCAATTCCTTCGTAGTCGTTGATGAAGTCACCGCAGCCGTAAAGTATGAGCTTGCCCTGATAGACCTCTAGCCCTTTGGCATGGTGCGATGAGTGTCCATAAACGACATCAATCGCAGCTTTATCAATCAGATCGTGAGCAAATTGCCTGTGCACAGGGTCTACGTCGTAACCCCAATTTGCGCCCCAGTGAATAGAAAAAATGGCCGTGTCGCCCGGCTGTTTCCAGGTGGCCACGTTCTTTTGAACGTCTAAAAGGATCGTATCAGAAAGGTTGGGAAGAAAGTTTACTCCCGGTTTGTCCCAATCTGCGGACCAGTCGACACTTACACCGCTCGAAGCGTGCCCGTAAGCATAAACCAAGACTCGGTTTTGGCGACCGCCATCGAGAACAGCAGGTTCGGCCGCTCGCTCTGAATTTTGACCAGCACCCGCAGTCTTGATGCCAGCACCATTAAGCGCTGCTACAGTTTCCGTGAGACCCTGATAGCCGAAGTCCAGTATGTGGTTATTCGCCAGGACCGCGCAGTCAATTCTCGCCGCCTTTAAGCAAGGTATGTTTTGTGGATGCATACGGTAGTGAATATCTTTTTCGGCCCAAAAGCACTTACTGACGGTCACACTGGTTTCTAAATTAATGATCCTGAAATCAGGACTGACATGCTCCAGTTCAGCCAAAGCATCTCCCCACACGTAAGGGAAATCGACCGGTCTAGGCATGCGGCCATTCTCGGCTTCCGCTAAGGCCACGTAATCCCGTGCGTCGCGGACATACGATTCCTTCAGTATGGGGTCGCTTGGATGCGGCAGGATCTGGTCAATTCCTCTGCCGAGCATGACGTCACCGCAAAGAAACAGTGTCACGGGCTTTCAGCCTATTCTGCTGCTGCAAAGGCTCACTTCTTCACAACAGCAACTAAGATGTAGTTTCCTGCTCTCCACGCAGAATAGCTCCGGATCCAGTTTGGAAAAGATCTGTTCTAGTTTTTCGCGAAGACCCTGTTCTTCCAGCAGTCCCCAGTACGCATCGGTGGTGACGGCGAATCCATCCAGAACCCCCACACCTTTCAGCTTCAATGCAGCAAACAGTTCACCAAGCGACGCATTCTTCCCGCCAACACGCGCTATGTCGCTCATTCGAATCTGTGAAAATTTCAAGGTGAAGGACTGATCCATGACAGCTCCTTTGGTTAACAAGGTTTATCAGGTTACCGGAGGCCATTATGGGCTCGCTGTGATTTTGATCACCACTTCGGGTTAGTCCTTTCATCGTGGTTTTCACGGCTGTCATCCTGCAACGTGATGCCTGTCACAGCGGGGTAGGTCGGTCACGCCGAAGATTGATATGTGAGTTAGTTTGTAAGCCTTGCAACACTGCTCCTGTCCTCACTTGAGTGTCCAATCGTATACCCGTTAGGGGAAGGCGCAGGTGGAAGGTTCAGAAATTTTGCAGGGAACGATAGAGCGAAGGAGGAAGCCATGGCTAACAAGCATGTGCTTTTTCGAGCAGAAGCCCGCGAGAAAGTCCTTCATGGAGCTGGCCTTATCACAGATGCAGTTCGTGTAACCCTTGGGCCGAAATCCAAATGTGTCCTCATTGAGAAAAAATGGGGCAAGCCCCTGGTCTGCAACGATGGGGTCACCATCGCGAAGGAATTCCAATTGGCGGATGCAGAAGAAAACCTGGGCGCGCAGATGATGCGCGAGGCCGCAGAGCGCACGGGCGACGCTGTGGGAGACGGCACAAGCACCTCTACCGTTCTGGCCTATGCGCTCTACGCTGACGGTGTGCGCAATGTCGCCGCCGGCGCAAGCGCCATTGACATCAAACGTGGGTTAGATCGAGGGCTGAAAGTCGCCGTCGAAGCTCTCAAAGGGCTGTCACGCCCGGTCAAGTCTTCCCTCGAAAAAGCGCAGGTGGCGACCATCTCCGCTCACAATGATGGTGTGATCGGCCAACTCGTGGCCGATGCAATTGAGAAGGTTGGATCCGACGGTGTGGTATCGGTTGAGGAGACCAAGGGCACGGAAACCACGATTGAACTGGTTGAAGGAATGCAGTTTGATCGTGGCTTTCTCTCACCCTATTTCATCACCGATCCGCAAAGGATGGAAGTGGTTCTTGAACAACCGATGGTATTGCTCTACGAGCACAAGATCAGCGCTATCAAGGACCTGCTGCCTTTGCTGGAGCAGGTGGTCAAAGCCGGAAGCCCGTTGTTGATTATCGCGGAAGATGTGGAAGGCGAATCATTGGCGACCATGGTCATCAACAAGCTGCGAGGCACGTTGCCGGTGGCTGCCGTCAAAAGCCCGGGATTCGGAGACCGGCGCAAGGAGATGCTGCAAGACATGGCCATTCTCCTCGGTGGCCACGTTATTTCAGAAGAGTTGGGAATCAAGCTGGAGAATGTCACTCTGGACCAGTTGGGAAAGTGCAAGCGGGTCGTGCTCAACAAAGAAACCACCACCTTGATTGGCGGCGAGGGCAAGAAGGAAGAGATCGAGGGGCGAAAGAACGAACTGCGCAAGCAAATCGAGGAGACCAAATCTGACTACGATAAGGAAAAACTGCAGGAACGTCTGGCTAAGATCTCCGGTGGTGTAGCGGTGGTGCATGTGGGCGCAGCCTCAGAGTCAGAGTTGAAGAATCGCAAAGAAGCTTTTGACGATGCGATCAGTGCAACCAGAGCTGCTATCCAGGAAGGCATCGTCCCGGGTGGGGGACTGGCGTTGTTAAAGCTCATTCCCTCGATTGAAGCCGCCGAACTTCATGCCGAAGGGGACGAACTCACAGGCCTGCGCATCCTCAGACGCGCCCTTGAAGCGCCAACCCGCCAGATTGCGGAAAACTCCGGTGCAGATGGAGGCGTTGTGGTCGACAAGATGCGCAACAGCTCCGGGAATGTTGGGTTCGACGCTGCCAAGGGGGAGTATCTCGACTTGGTGCAGGCGGGCATCATTGATCCGACCAAAGTTGTACGCGTCGGACTGGAAAACGCAGTTTCGGTTGCAGGCGTGCTGCTCCTTGCAGAAGCTACGTTAACCGAGATTCCCGAGAAAAAAGAGGAGCCGCATCGTACGACCGGCGACATGGAATACTAAATCCGGGGGATTCATCTCATGATGCGCCCCAAGTATGAGGGGGCAGTTCGCTGACGTGACTCCGGGCAGATAACACCTGAAGGCTTATTTTTGAGTTTACGAGGAAGATCTCTTGTATTTTCCCATCAGCTCGGTCTGAGCTAGAATGTGCCCTTTCATCGCAGCCTCCAAATCGGATTTGCCGGCGCCAGCCTTCAGATTGACCTCACGATCAAGAGCGTACATGCGGAAGTAATAGCGGTGGGTCCCGGAAGGCGGACAAGGCCCGGTGTATCCGAGGCGCCCACCATCATTTGCTCCCTGGACACCACCTCCGGTCACTCTCTCTCGCTTAGGAACGTTCTCTTCAAGTTGAGTCACGCTTGAGGGAATGGCATAGATCACCCAATGCGTGTAGCCGCCTGGCCGCGGAGCATCAGGGTCATGCACGATCAATGCAAAGGACTTGGTACCGTTTGGGGTTCCTCTCCAAGAGAGTGGCGGAGAAATATTGTCACCATCACAGGTAAACCTCTGCGGTATGTCGCCTTCGGCTTTGAATGCCGTGCTCGTCAAATGAAACATGGGCGCACCTCTTTGATCGTTTTGATTATCGGTTTGGCCGGAAGGTTGGACAAACGGCTGCCACGCAGAGATCTCGGTTACAGAGTGATCAATGCATCCCAAATCAGTCTAAGGTGACGCGATGTGATGCTGGTCACTGCTGGAGTGAGATCCGGGCAGAATCATCGTAATGGGGCGTTTCCTGGTGACATTGTTCGGCATCAGGCAATAAACGCCACCGAACTCCGGAAACCATGGCCGTAATTTATGTGCCTCCTAAACTGTGCGCACCGGAAGAAAGGCAACCCGGCATCCAGTGACAGTTTCACGGGGAATCGAGGTCAATATGTTAACGAGTGTAAGCCAACGTTTAATTGAATTTAAGCGGATAGCGGTCCTGACGGACCTGGAGAGCAATTCAGAGAAGATGGTTCGTTACGCGGCTTCGTTGGCGCGCTGGTATGGATCCGAGTTATTGCTCGTTCATGCCTACGCGCCGGAGTCCTCCATGGCAATCCCTTCTCAGCCGCTCCCGGTTTGGCCCGCAAGCGGATTGCCTCCCAAACAAGATGCGGAACAGAAAATCAAGGCTCTGACCGACAAGCTGAACCTGCATGACCTCCGGACGAAAGCCATGATCCGCGAGACTAGTATTGGACGGATTCTGGACGAGGTGGACGAATGCCGCCCAAGCCTATTGGTGCTGGCCACCCATGGACGCGAGGGAGTCGCAAAGTGGCTGGTTGGTTCGATTGCCGAGGAAGTGTTCAGAAGAGTGCAATGGCCTGTCCTGATTCTAGGACCTGGTTGTTCGCAAACAGAATCGGCGCCTCAGAAACAGTTCGAACGAGTTCTATATGCCACGGATATGTCGGCAGTTTCCTTGACGGCATTGCAGTATGCGTCCGGAATCTCTCACGATCATGAGGCACAACTCATTGCTTTGTATGTTGAGCCTGATCCAAAACTGGGATTCTCATTCAATCGGGTCATGGCCCAACAAAAACTGGAGGACTGGCTGCAGGACCATATTGATGGCATGTCTGCGGCATTGATCGGCGCCCATTGCCTGGTCGATGTCGGCAAGCCGGGAACCAGGATTGTAGAGGTGGCAGCGCAGCAGCAGGCTGATCTTGTGGTCATCGGCGCTCGTGGGTTAGGTGGCATTTCCGGACCAGCGAGTCATTTCATCGGCGGTACAGCTTATGAGATCAGTTGTTGCTCGAAATGCCCGGTCCTGATTGTGCCTCAACCACGCTAGATATTGCCAGCGTAGCTGTCGTCGCTGAGCGGCTTTCTGTTGTGCCGTGCATGCCCGGGCGTGTGGATGGCTCATGCCGCACCAGAGCGCCGACTCTCGTTGACAACGTGTTCCACCGGCATCGCCTTCTTGCCTTCAAAGTATGCATCTGAGATGTATTGCGAAAGCATTCGCTGCGTGTTGAAGAAAGAGCCGTTGAGGGCGATGGCGAGGCGCATGACTTCAGCATAGGCGGCGGGACGGCCATAGAACATCGGCACGATGATCTTCTCCAACTTGTGGTATAGAGAAGCGATCTCATCCGCTGAAGTCTCTGGAATTTCCTCGCGTCCGATGTCCCAGCCCGTTGCACCTTCGACGTGTCCTTCGAGCCACCATCCATCAGGAACACTAAAGCTGGGCACTCCGTTCAGCGCCGCTTTCATGCCGCTTGTGCCGGATGCTTCATGTGGTCGCTCCGGTGTATTGAGCCATAGATCCGAACCGCTCGTCAGTAGAGAGGCCCACCGCATGTCATAGTTCTCCACATAAACAGAACGGACCGCATTCTTCAGGGCTGCCATCGCCGCAAAGACATGACGAATCTGCTCCTTTCCTTGTTCATCCTGTGGGTGCGCCTTACCGCCATAGATGATTTGAAAAGGCCCCACGTTGCGGGCAATGGATCTAAGTCGCTCGAGGTCGGAGAACAAGAGGTCCGCGCGTTTGTACGCAGTTGCACGGCGCGCGAAACCAACAGTCAATACGTTGGCATCAAGCTGGACGCCTGTCGCACGTGCTACTTCCCCGATGAGCGCGCTCTTGGTTTGAGCGTGGGCGTCTTGAATTTCCTTTAGAGGGATGCCGATTGCATAGCGGAAATAAAGATTGTCGCGGCGCCATTCCGGAATGTGCCGGTCATAGAGCTCCTGGAATGGTGGTGATGCCCAGGTGCCGGCGTGCACACCATTGGTAATGGCCCGGATCGAGTACTCGGGAAACATACCCCGTGACACTTCGCCATGTTGCATGGCCACACCATTGATGTAGTGAGAACAGCGCAAGCCTAAGTCAGTCATGTTGAGCACTTTGCCGCCCAGACAGCCGGCCCTTTCCAAGGCGGTGGTGCGATCGTTACCTAGGACGCGTCGCACGACGTCGCTTGAAAACTGGTCGTGACCGGCGGGCACCGGGGTATGGGTTGTAAAAACGCATTTCTTGCGCACGAAGGCAAGGTCCTGCGCAGATGCCTCTGCTGGGGATCGTCCCGCAACATGTTCTTCCAAAAGCGCGAGCGTCAGTAGCGCCGGGTGTCCTTCATTCATGTGGTACGTCATGAGGTGATGATGCCCCAACTGGCGCAACATCGCGATTCCGCCGATACCCAAGACCGCTTCCTGGCAGAGACGATAGTGCTCGTCACCACCATACAACTGGTCTGTGATGGTCTGAATAAAAGAAGGGTTTTCTGGAAGGGCTGTGTCCAGGAGATATACAGGAACGGAATGCCCGCTACAACCGCGGATGGTATATTGCCATGCCCGTATCGAGATCTTTTGCCCTTCGAGGACAAGAAAAGAGCGTGCCTCGAGCGGCTGCAAGACTTGTTCGGGGGTCCAGACTGACGGGGTCTCGGATTGATTTCCATGCGCATCGAGATGTTGCTCAAAGTATCCCTTGCGGTGCAGTAACGTCACTCCCGCCATCGGTAAGCCCATATCGGCGGCAGAACGCAGGGTGTCACCAGCCAGAATCCCCAATCCGCCCGCAAAAGTCGGCAGGCCTGCCTCCAGAGCGATCTCCATAGAAAAGTATGCCGCACCAAGTGGATGAGAGTTCATTGTCATCTAAGCACCTACCGTTCTTTCCACATTTCGATCTGCATTGGTTCTCAAAACTCCCACCGCTCTGGGAGTATTCACGCTGAAAGCGCACCTGGAGTAACAAGAGCTAGTGCTTGTGCTGTTGTGAGCAGCCGGCGCCGCGCGACCGCAATTGTTCCAGGATCTCTCGTGGCGTATGAAGCTGAGGCTTTCGGCGGCAGATGGCGGACAAAGAATTCGAAAATAGCTCGCGCCGGGAAATAGTTCTGGAAGTAGCCCGCCATGGTGAGTTCATAGAGGCCGGTGTGGAAGCCGGAGTGTGTTCCGCGGAGACCCATATGGAAACCTCGCCAGGCAGGCACTTTGTTTTTGATGATTGGCTCCAAGTTATAACGAACTCCCGGTACGGGAGCAGCTGAAGTCCGTATCCTTTCGGAACCTTCACTGAAATTCTTCTTTACGGCAGCGATCGCGTATGTGACCTGGGTCACTGCTGATTGGGTCACTGCTGATCAAGAGAAGTCGAGGCACCCAGGGCACGAAGGGAACGGAGCTGCGGCGGCGACTGGTGAGCAATCTGCACCAAAAGGTACGATATACAGGTCTTGAATTCGGTTTTCGGCTTCATCGTCCCTGATATGAAGAATCTTCGGTAGCGATTGCCGTTGAAATGTCACTGTTTCGCCACTTACCACTAAGTGGCGTAAACCTTGTTTTAGACAGTTATGCACGCGGGTGAGAGAATTGCGACAAATGGAAGAATGGCACATCCCGTATGCCTGGAGAGAATCTTTGAAAATGTTAGTATTCCGTGGCAAGCTTTCATCGAATCGAAACGAAAATGTTTAGCAATGCTCCGAATTGGCGGCTGTATCGTTTTCCCCGCAAGCTCCGGTCTGCACGAGCATTTGCAGTGGTGTCTGGCTTGCTGCTGGCAGCGAGCGTGCCAACAGATTTTTTCTGCTCTGTGGCGCGCGCACAGCAGACTGATCCGGCGTCCCCTGTAGTGGTTCAGCCAGGTGCGCCAGGTAAGCCGAGCACGAGGTTGCCGCCGTCCGCAACGGCAAAGCTGCCGCCACGCTCGCAAGCGGAAGTGGAGTTCATGCAAGAAATGATCCTGCATCATGCGCAAGCGGTAGAGATGACGGCACTGATTTTGTCGCATACTGGGGACAAGGATCTGCGGTCGCTGGGGGCGCGCATCAGTAGCTCGCAGTCAGACGAGATCAAGTTTATGAGGCGCTGGCTGGCGGCCCGTGGAGAACCAGTTTCCATGCCGATGCCGGGAATGCGGGGCATGGACAGCCATCCAATGGCCCTTATGCCCGGTATGCTTACCTCGGCACAGATGGAGGCGTTGCGGAAGGCGAAGGACACCGAGTTCGACCATTTATTCTTGACAGGAATGATTCAGCACCACAATGGCGCTTTGACCATGGTGAAGGATTTGTTCGACACCGCGGGCGCGGGACAGGATGCCGAGCTGTTCGACTTTGCGACGGATGCGGACAATACTCAACGAGCCGAGATCAGGATTATGCAGACAATGTTGGAGAAAAAATTTCCGGAGGAGAAACAATGAACCGAGTGCAAGGTCTTGCTATTCGCATGGCGGTTATCGCAATCATTTTATTTCCCGGGGTGAGCCGACCGCAGTCACAGGCGCAGACGCCTGCGCCTCCACCGCCCGCGCAGCAACCCGCGGAGGAAGAACGGAATCCATTTGCTCCGGAGCCCGCTCCTGTGCTGCCACCGGGCATGACGGGGGCGGATGCAAACGATCCGCGCGCCAAGCTGGCTCCGGGCCTCTATGACGCTGGTGAAGCATCGCTGGGGTTGAAGCACCTTGTGCTTGTCAGGAAGCCTGAAGCATTTCAACTCGGGACCGCTGATCCTGACGACCCAAAGGTGCAGAAGACGCTGGGTCGGCTCGGCATGAGCGATACCTCAAAGATGCCGAAGCCGATGCAGCTGGTGCGCGCGCAGCTTGCTTTCGCGAACTCGGATTTTGCATTCCAGGGCAACCACCTGTTTCAGGGGAATTTTTATGGTGTGAGTATCTATGACATTTCCAAGCCGGCAAATGCCAGGTTGCTGACTTCTCTGGTGTGCCCTGGCGGACAGGGTGATGTGTCAGTGTATAAAAACCTGCTGTTCATGTCGGTGGAGGCGCCGAATGGACGTCTGGATTGTGGCACGGAGGGCTTTCCGCCGGAGCCTCCCCCGCCCGCAGGCCAGGAAAAAGAAAACAGACGCCGCCCGCCGGTAGCGCAAAAGGACCGTTTCCGCGGCGTGAGAATCTTTGACATCTCCGACATCAGAAATCCCAGGCAAGTCGCGGCGGTGCAGACGTGCCGCGGATCACACACGCATACCCTGGTGGTCGATCCGAACGACAAAAACAATGTTTACATATACGTGTCAGGCACGTCGTTTGTGCGTCAGCCGGAAGAACTGGCCGGATGCTCAGGTGAAAAGCCGGACAAAGACCCGAATACAGCGCTGTTTCGTATCGAAGTGATCAAGGTTCCGGTGGCTGCGCCGCAGGACGCGAAAGTGGTGTCCAGCCCTCGGGTATTTATCGATGCCCGGACAAACGCGATGAACGGCCTGAATAATGGCGGCACTCATGGCAAGCCTGGCTCGGAGAAGCCGAAAGATACGGACCAATGCCATGACATCACGGTGTATTCGGCGATCGGGTTAGCGGCGGGTGCGTGCTCCGGAAATGGAATCTTGCTCGACATCAAGGACCCGGTTCATCCAAAGCGCGTGGATGCAGTGAACGATCCGAACTATTCGTATTGGCATTCGGCTTCGTTCTCGAACGATGGGAGCAAAGTCGTGTTTACTGACGAGTGGGGCGGCGGCCTGGGGGCGCGATGCCGTCCGAACGATCCGAACAAGTGGGGCGCGGACGCCATCTTTGGTCTGAGCAACGACAAACTGACTTTCGAGAACTATTACAAGATGCCGGCTGCGCAGAGCGACGCGGAGAACTGCGTGGCGCACAACGGCTCTCTGATTCCCGTTCCGGGCCGCGATATTGAAGCGCAGGCCTGGTACCAGGGCGGCATCTCCATCATGGACTTTACTGATGCAGCCCATCCATTTGAAATTGCCTATTTTGACCGCGGGCCGATTGATCCGAAGGTGCTGGTGCTGGGCGGCGAGTGGTCGGCGTATTGGTACAACGGCTACATTTACGGTTCGGAGATTGCGCGCGGCCTGGACGTGTTTGAACTGACGCCGACCCAGTTTTTGACCCAGAACGAAATCGACGCGGCAAAGGCGGTTCGGGTCAGTGAGCTGAATGTGCAGAACCAGCAAAAGATCGAGTGGCCGGCAAAATTGGTCGTCGCGAAGGCGTACGTGGACCAATTGTCCCGGTCGCAGGCCCTGCCGCCGGACAAAATCGCAGCTCTACAAAAGGCAATTCAAAGCGCGGAGAGTTCGCACATGAACAAGAGTGCGCTGGCGGAGTTGAAGCACCTGGCGCCGTCATTGGCCAAGGACGCCGGCACGGTTAAAAGCCAGGCAGATGCGACACGGCTACGTGCTTTGGCTGAGATTCTGGAGCATCCAGCAGCGTAAACTTGAGCCGCCTTGGCGAAATCGCTGAGAGAGCGAGGGACCTCGCGCGGCCTTTGTTCAGCCGCTGAGCAAAAAGATTCCATCGCCGGCCCCGCGCCCAGCGAAGGTCTGGGCGCTCGAATCGTGTGCCACCCATCGCTTCATTTGATGCCCAGCCTTTCTGCGGCGGGCCGGATGTGATAACGGAGGAGATGTTGTCCTGAGTATGACTTCTCCTCCTCATGGGGCTTGCAAACAACCAACTCTCAGGCCTGATAGGGGGTCTTGCGAAGACTCTCGTTCATCAGTTTGCTATTTCAATTTGAACTGGCGCCTCGCACGTGAGCATTCTCCCAACTCCGAACCTTGCGGCGTGCTTCATCGAAAATTCGTTCGTAGTTCCGCAACCGGACCTTCCGGGACGTTTCCGGGTCGAGTAGCTTCCACAAAGGCTCGTATTGATAGAAGACCTTCATATACTTGGACTGATCTGGCGGCGAGGCCGCATCCGTGCCAAACAAAAAACGGTCAGGGTAGCGTTGCATCAGATCCGCCATGGTCTTTGTCGTTTCCGGGCTGGCCACAATGTACTTGGCGGCTTCGTCCCAGGAGATGTCGAAGTAAACGTGATGGAAGGCGGGATCACGCAGTATCTCTTCGATGCTCACAGCGTAGTTCTTGCTCGGGCGGACCGTACGACCCAGGCCCATATGGGCCCAGATCGTGGTCGCGTTCGGGTGCCTATTGAAGAGGGCCTTCATCTGATTCAGGTAGGCAGGTTCGGCCCCCTCCTTGGCAAAAGGAATGTCGATATCGTTGTGGATCAACACAACCAGGCCGGCTTCCGCGGCAAAATCGAGTATGCGATCAAGAGCCGGGTCCTGAAGGCTCGCAACTTCGCCCGGTATCTTTGCCGCCACAAACTCTTTGTGAATCGTGAACTCGCCGATGCCAGTGAACACGCCGGGAAAGGTCTGGAGCACTCTGCGAATGTGGTCCGCGGCGTACATGTCCGTGGGGTTGAAGCCGGTGATCATGGGATCAAAGCGGGCCTGCTGTTCCTTCGTCAAGGATTTGTATGCCATCGCAATCCACGCGTCCGTGAACGAGTAGTAGTACAACGGAGCATCACTGTGCAGGTAATAGGTCGGAGCACGATCGCCGTCAATGCGGTACGACCACTGTTGCTGTAGGGGGATGCCGAACAACGCCACCCGCCCGGCTTTACTTCCCATTGTGCTCAGAAAACCGCGAACGCTGGGGCCCTCCTGCACGTTGTTGGTCAAGTGGAAATGTGAATCATTGAATTCATAACTGTTGGTTTGCGTGCGCGCCGGCATAACGCTGATGATTAAAAGCACGGCGATCGGTCCGGCGCACAGCAACTGTCGCGCGCATTGCGAGAAAAACCTTCTCATATTGGCCGTTTTCCTTTTATTTCTCGCCGTCCTCTTCATGTTCTGACTTTTCGCCTTGGCCTTCATGGTCGATTTGCAAAGACGCAACAGCAATGCCGGAGCGTCCGTCCGCTAGCTCGTACTTAAAGGCCAATCGGAAATGGTCGTTGAACGCGAACCGGCCGACGCTGACCGCAGTCACTGTGGAACCGAAAAGCAGATCTCCCGTCTGGAGCACGGCAACCGGTGAAGCCCCGCCGGTCAGCTCGACGAAAATGCCCTGGGCGCCATTTGCCTCGATCACGGAGACCGCGACAGCTCCAAGGTTATTGATCGAAGGGTGCTCGAATTCGGCGAAGAAACCGTTCGTTGGATCGGTCCGGGCCGTAATGCCATGGCCATCTCCCGAAAGGATCTCAACGCCTAGAGCGACCCCGGCAAAATCCGCGGCCACGCCGGCATCATTGATGACCGGATCGCCGAATCCAAAGAAATCAGGATTGCTGATTGTGTCAATGACATCAATCACACTGGCAGGACCAGGCGGCAGGCCGTTGCTCGGCTCATCCCGGTTTGGAGTAATGAGAAAAATGCCTTCGTTTCTGTCCTTCAGAATTCCTCGGAAGACGATCTCGCCCGAGGCGTTGATGGCCACGTTTCCAAATGCTCCAAAGTTTGAATTCAAGGTATCGAGTACAGGAGTGAGTGCTCCGCCGTCTCCGGTGAAGATGATCGATGACCTGAGACCATTCCTTGGAGCAAAAAAGGCGACTGTTCCGGCGGCGTTGATGGAAGGCGATCCAAAACCCAGGCCGGACAGTCCTTGGACTGTCGAATCAACAATGGTCTTTGTAGCAAATCCGTCGCTGGTAAAGATGCCAGTGGCGCGTCCTCCTGTATTCAGGTTGGCATGGAAGGCGACGATGCCCGCGGCATTGATCACCACATCGTCCGCGAAGGAAGTGAAGTTGGTGCCGCTGGTCGAAGCTATTGGTTTCAGCTCGCGGCGGTCCCATTTGAAGACTTCCTGGCCAGTACTGCTTTGCATGGCAACGAACGCGACCGCCCCGCGATTGTTGATTGCCGGAAACTGTGAGAATGAGGCAAGGCCCTGAGTGCTATCGGCTACATTCACAAATTTGATATGAATGTTTTGCGGGGTCTCTGCGGAAGCTTGGCCGGCAAACAGCGCGAGCAATAATGCTACGGCCCAACTTCCTAATTTACTTGCGGCTGGACCGGTGTTCTTTACCATTGTTCTTTCGGTTTCCCTGGGGACATGTATGCGATCTCGCAATCTGCTTAATTGGGCCAGCATCACTCTCTCCTTTTTTATTGAGCGTTAGGGATTTTCACGGAGCTAAAAAATTTCGAATTTTCGTCTGGTTTTGAAAGCCTTGTGCATTTGGCTGTATGGCACACGCGCTTGCTTGCCCAGGAAGACGAAGTTCCCGGCCGGTGGGGCAATGAGGGCAGGCGGGGTTGGGGGGCGTGAGTTTCTGCGCTGACGCCCAGGTCACCGCGCCAAACGCCCATGCTAGAAACGCGAGCGCGGCAGCCAGCAGTATCCAGATTGATCCGGTCTTTCCTGGATGCTGATCAAGGTTGTAGCTCATTTATCCTCCCTTTCATCGCAAGGTGAGAGGGGTGTTCCCCTCCCCACCTTGCTGTGGATTGTGCTGCAACGAAGCCATGTGTCCTGCTACCTGCGGTCTTCTTCCTGGAGCTTGGGGATGCCGGCGGCGAACCAGACTCCGCCCACATTACGGATGAGCAATACCGGAGAGTCACAGGGGGTCGGCAGGGCCGGAGACAGGAAATCGTCGATTCTAAAGTCCCCGTCAGCCGCAAGGGCTACACCGGCCAGATTTGAACTGTGTGCGGTCGCGGTGCCGGCCGCCCCGCAGAAAAGCGTGGCGTGGACGCTCTGCCCGGCATTGGTTCCAATGCCGTTACCCGATGCCAAGAGCAGGCCGCGGCCCACAACCTTGATATGCCCATCGGGGCCTACCGCAGCCTCAAGGTCTGCGATCCTCCAGGGCGCGCCAGGAGGAACACCCCGCACCACGTTGAGGTTGACTGTCCCATTCGCGGCGACTCCGGTAACAGGAATGACCCCGATACCGCCTTTGAATTTCAGGAAGGTCTCAGAGTCAGTATTATTTTGTGCGGAGGCGAAGCCAGTCAGCGCAAGCGCCATGAGGGCTACGAGTAATCCGCGACCCACATTGCGTGCCGCACCACGATTGTGAAAGGTATCATTGCGAGTGTTGTCCATATTCTTCTCCTTATTTTTGAACATGTGAAAAAAATTGCCGCACACAACCTCATCCGATCCCGTTTTCTTCGGAGGAGGCGGTTCTCAGCATGTCCAGCAGAAGCTGCGGCAATTCTTCAATCGACTGAAAGTTTGCCGTGCGCCCTGATGCCACATGCTCGACTCGCCCCTCAAGTTGTCCTTCACGAGCCTTAGCGCTTCCCCGGAACTGGACCACGAATGCGCTTGTGTGCGGGAACCCCTTCATCACGATCCCAAAATAGCCCGCCACCCGGATGCGAGTCATAACGTAATCGTCATCTCAAGGTAATGTTTTGGTGGTGGTGGCGATGGACGGGAAACAATATTTTGCGTCCGGTGTGCGCCTGAAAGTATCCAACTGGAGTACCATAGGCCCAACCGGCGGTTTTTCCCTACATTCGTGAAAACCATCACGTTCGGACGATTTCGACTCGACCTCACCAACGAGTGCCTGTGGCAGGGCACGCGAGCAATATCATTACGGCCGAAGGCTTTCGGGGTGCTGAAAATACTGGTCGAGCATGCTGGCGAACTCGTTAACAAGCAGCAGATGTTCGATGCCGTTTGGCCGGGCACGTTTGTCGGGGATGCTGTCCTTAAGGACAGCATCCGGCAACTGCGAGAAGCGTTGAGCGACGACGCCGGTTCTCCCAGCTACATTGAAACAGCACATCGCCGCGGCTATCGTTTCATTGGGAAGATTTCTCAGCCAGCATTGGACAAGCATTCAATTCCACAGCCGGGGCCTGGCTCCGTTTCACTCCCGCTGAATACTTCCGCGCCGGGCTCCTCGCCGGTCGCAGTCCGGGCGCTTGGACGCGACGCGGAGCTGGCCAAGATGCTGAGCTGGCTGGACCGGGTTCGCACAGGCGAACGTCAAACTCTCTTCATTACCGGGGAGGCCGGAATAGGCAAGACTACTTTGGTCCAGGCTTTTCTGGAACAAGCGGAACAAGTCCCGGGAATAGTCGTGGTACGCGGACAATGCCTGGAGCACTTTGGTTCAGGCGAAGCTTATTTACCCGTGCTGGATGGATTCTCCCGGCTGTGCCGCTCTTCTGCCGGTGCGCCAGTCCTGGGGGCCTTGCGTGAGGAAGCCCCGTCGTGGCTGACCCATATGTCGTCTTTAGCGCCGCGATCAGAAAGAGATGACCTGCAATCTCACAGCGGGAGCACTACGCGCGAAGGCATGCTGCGCGAAATGGCTGAGGCGATCGAGAGGCTTACCTCCGGCTCACCCTTGTTGCTGGTTCTCGAGGACTTGCATTGGAGCGATTACTCCACTCTTGATTTAGTTTCCTATTTGGCGCGACGCAGGGATCCCGCGCAGTTGATGATTATCGGCACCTACCGCCCTGTTGATGTGATTCTCTCCGACCACCCCATCAGAGGCGTGAAACGGGAGCTACAAGCACACAGCCTGTGCCACGAGATTCCGCTCGAGTACCTCACCGAAGAGACAGTCGCACAATACCTGGCGGCAAGATTTCCCGGTCGCGACCTTCCGAGCCGGTTGCGACACACGATATACAGGCGGACAGATGGCAACCCGCTCTTCATGGTCAATTTGGTTGAGTACCTGACAGATCACAGAGTCATTGTCGAAGATCAAGGGCGGTGGAAATTATGTGTTGAGTGTTCGGAAATAGAACACGGAATTCCCTCAAGCCTCAAAGAGCTGATTGAAAAACAAATCGAGCGCCTCAATACGGATGAGCGTGCGGTGCTGGAAGCGGCCAGCGCTACAGGAATGGAATTCTCTACCGTAGCGGTCGCCGCTGGACTTGACATGCCTACCGCATGGGTTGAAAAGCACTGCGAAGAACTGGCGCGTCGCCATCATTTTCTTTCTCCTGCGTGGCTTTCCGAGCTACCCGACGGCACTGTTACTTCGCGACACAGATTCAATCACGTACTTTATCGCGAGGTTCCCTACAGCCTGATTTCGCCCATGCGGCGCGCGCAGATTCATCAGCGAATTGCCGAGCGGGCGGTGGAGATCTTCAAGGATCGCGCCAATGAGATTGCAGCGGAGCTGGCCATGCATTTCGAGCAGAGCCGGGACTGGCCACGCGCACTGCAATACCTTATTGAAGCGGCCAGGACCGCTACCCAACGGTCGGCTCACCATGAAGCGGTGGAGCTCTCCAGAAGAGGATTGGAGGTGCTGAAGCGGCTGCCCGAAGCGACCGGACGCGCGCAGCAGGAAATCACGCTCCGCATGATGTTGAGCGTATCTCTTATGGCCTTCCAGGGGTTTGCAGCTGATGAGATGGAGAAGATCCATGCGCTTGGCAAAGAATTGCTCCGGTTACAGGGGCCGTCCCCGCAGCTGTTTAATATGCTCGCCTTGCTGGTCTTGTTTTACAAGTTCAGCGGACAAATCCAGTCGGCCCAGTTCATCGCAGAACAGTTGTTACAGATTGCCGAAACGCTCAACGATTCGGCCCTGACCATGGAAGCGCACCGCACGATGGGCTCAGCTCTGATCGAACAGGGTAAATGCGCTGAGGCACTGAAATACTTCAATCAGGCTTCTGCTCTGTACCCGGCCAACCGCAACCACCGTTACACTCTGGCCATCGCCCATGACTGCAAGGTTGTCAGTGAATGTTTCGCAGCGCGGGCCTTATGGGGCCTTGGCCACCCCGACGGTGCTTTGGATCGAATGCGGGGAGCGTTAGCTTTCGCCAGAGAACTTTCTCACCCGGCAAGCTGGATATTCGCCGCGCACTTTTCCGCGCAACTTCACCAATTGCGAGGTGAGGCAGTGCTTGCGCGCGAGCGTGCGAGCGAAGTTGTGAAACTGGCGGATGAATACGGACTGGATCTCTGGCAGGAGCTCGGCAATATTGATATGGGTTGGGCGGAGGCCGAACTTGGGAACAGGCAGCAGGGTATTGATCAAATGCAACGCGGTATAGCAGCTTATATGGCCACCGGAGCTAAGCTGTGGTGCCCTTACTTCCTGGGATTGTTGGCTGGCCAATTATCCAGATCAGGACGCGTGGAAGAAGGTCTCCGCACGATTGGCCAGGCTTTATCCCTTGCTGAAGAAAGCGGAGAACTCTATGCCATGGACGGTTTGTATCGGATCAAAAACGAGCTGGTTGCTCAGACTGATCATGGACCGCGGACAACAGATACCGGGCGGAATTCTTCAAGAATGCTAAGACGGATCTACCATTAGGGTGCTTCCCCCACAATCGGGAAAAATCCTGCATCAGGCGGGGGCAGTCCAACCACAGAATGCGGTGCCTTGTGTGAACTTACGTGTACTTCGGCAAGTCCCCACGTATTTGTAAGTTGTTGTACAACCTGAAACCGTAGCGCTGTCACGGCAGAGGACGCGGGTTCGAGTCCCCTCGTCCCCGCCAGTTGATTTCCCTTTTTGATTCAGTGCGTTACAACCACACCCTTGCGTTGGTTTTTCGGAAAATCGGATCGTAAGTCATTTATTTTCTGCCTATTAGGGACAGTTCGAAAGTCCAGTCAGGTCGCATAAAGAGCAATAATAGACATTCTCGCAACCAACTGCGGTCCAGAAAATGATTGTCGCGGTAGGGGCGGCCATCGCCTGATCGCCCCCGCACAAACAGTCTGATTTCTTCTGTACGTTCACGTCCGCCATTCGGTTTAGGGCCTGCTTGCGGACCGGTTTGATCGGTTGACCAAGACGTCGTTTTCAAGGGCCCCGCTCGTCGTCGGCCCTTGTCGGGTAGTTTCGGCAGCCACGCATGGCTGGCCTGAAGTCAACGCACCTCCCCAATCGAATCACGGCTTAGTAAAGCCTTTGTTTTAAGAAATATAGAGGAAATCATCGCTGCTTGCTTGACATACTCATTTAATACTCATAATATACTCAGCAGATAAAGAAGCAAGGACCCTGCATGCTACAAACAACAGGAAGACTTGGAAACGAACATGAACCAACAACGATTAACCCCGGAAAAGGGTTTAAAGCCAAAAGCATTGAAGATGCCCCGCAGCTTCCGGATCCTGACGACGGGACTGAAACCGTAGAAGGATTCAGCAGCATGCCCATCTTGCTCCGTGATCGCGTGAGATGTGTAGAGCCGAAACTTGAGGTACAGAAACCTGGACAAATCTAAATGGAATTACTTTCAATCGAAATCGAGAATCTGGAGAAACCCACCATGGAAAAAAAACGTTTGCAATTTGATTTCACGCAGGAGGCTATTGATGAACTAGACCAACTCAAGGAGAAGACTGGCCTTCCGACGCGGGCTGAGTTGATCCGCCATGCCTTGAGATTCTTCCAGTGGGCTTATGACGAAACCGCAAATCACAAAGCCACTCTTCTGTTGGAGAAGAACGACAGGCTACGCGAGGTCATATTTCCATTTTGGACGGCTGGCAGAATGGAAACAACAGCGTCCGAAACCGACGAAGGAACCAAAGAAAGTAAGCCCGCCGAGGCTGCGTACTTTAAAGCTCGGTCGGCAGGCTAGTGACAGACACCCTGGGAGCTGGCGGATGGGCGAAGTCCCGTCGCCAGCTTCCTAAAAACTTGGAGGTATAGATATGTCAGAAAATGAACCAGATGAATTCAAACCTTATTCAAGAGTTCTGGGGCCGTATTTAGGACCAGAAATTGACATTCTTGTCTCGCGGGCACGAATTTACATACACCCACTTCTCGAGAAAGAGCTTGATCTCATAGCCGTGACATCGGAAAATATGAGCCTAGACATGACGCTCTGGTCGATCTGTGCTGGCGTGCTTCCGACAGCGATAGCCACCTTGTACACGGAGTTGACACCGACAGCCCGCCTCGGCTTCCAAACCGCTGCATTGGTTGCCTGCATCATTGGTTTCACCTCCTTCATCCGTTGGATGCGGACTCGAAATTCGCTACGCAATATCATTAGCGAGATAAAAAGCCGCAAAGCATAAGAAACCGATTTCGGAAAAGGCGCCTCGATCTTTGGTCGAGGTTTTTGTTTTATGGGCCTATGCGACGGTTGATTTATCTCGCTTAGTCAGGCGGCCTGAAGTGGATTCGGCTGCAACACGAGTTCTCTAAAATCATGCGCTAAGGCCGAAGCTCAATGGAGTCCAAAAAGTTTGGAAATCGTCCGTTACTCCCCGCCAGCTTTTTCATGACTTAAAGAGCAATCGTCCCAAAAAGTCCAATCCATGCCCTGCGCACAGTTGCGAAAGTCTCCTGTCATCATCCTGGCCAAAACGCAAATGATTTAAGGCCTAACAGGCAGATGTCCGCTGTGGTCTTGATCTCCGGCCGATATAGATTTCAAGCAATGCTGAATGAGTGTCATGGCATAAACTGCTTTTGCGGTGACGTTCCTCTACTGAGACTTTGATTCTGGATCAGCCATCCAGTTTTGAGATCATTCGTCATAGATTCAACGGGATGATCTGTTACGCTGATGCTGAGGAATGCCATGCCGGAGGCGTCTACCACAGTTGCAGTGCCCGCCCTGTCAGCCAGCAACAAAGGCCTGTCATCGCAGGAGGCTGAAGAGCGGCTCAACCAGTTTGGGCAAAACGATCCTGCGCCTGTGCAGCGTGGTTCAGTGTTTGCGGAGTTGTCTCTGCTGTTGGTGAACCCCCTGGTGATCATTCTGCTGATCGCCGCCATGATTTCCGGCATGATTGGACAAATGCTGGATGCCGGCATCATCATCGGCATGGTGCTGATTGGGACCGGCATCAACTTCTTCCAAACTTACCGCTCCAAAATCGCCATAGAGAATCTGCGAGCACGCGTGGCGCCCACTGCAACCGTGCTGCGTGACGGTCGCTGGCAGGAGATTGACCGGAAGAAGCTTGTTCCCGGAGACACGGTCCGACTTTCCGCGGGAGACATGGTCCCCGCCGACTCACGTCTTCTCGTATCGCGCGATCTCTATGTTCAGCAGGCGGCGCTTACGGGCGAATCCCTGCCTGCGGAGAAGGAGGCGAATGGCGACGAGGCTTCATCGAGTCCTGATTCCCGCAACATGGTTTTTCTGGGCACTTCCGTCGTCAGTGGGACAGCTACGGCGACGGTGGTGGCAACCGGCCGCAAAACAACGTTCGGCGACATAGCTGACCGCCTGGCTGCTCGTCCGCAGGAAACAGCGTTTGATCGCGGCTTGCGGCAGTTTGGCACGCTCATTATGCGTGCGGTTGTTTTTCTGGTTCTGTTTCTGGTGGTCGTGAGCATTGTGCTGCACCACGATCCATTGCAGTCTCTGCTCTTTGCCGTTGCGCTGGCCGTAGGCCTCACGCCGGAATTTTTGCCGATGATCACCTCCGTCACTCTGGCAAGAGGCGCTGTAGTGATGGCGCGCAAGAAAGTGATTGTGAAGCATCTCTCCGCCATTCAAAACTTTGGCAGCATTGACGTGCTGTGCAGCGATAAGACCGGAACTCTCACGACCGGCGAAATGGTGCTTGAACGTTCCGTGGACCCATCAGGACAGCCATCAGACCGCGTTTTTATGCTCGCCTGGCTGAACAGCAATTTTGAAACGGGCATCAAGAGCCCGCTTGATAAGGCGATCTGCAATCTCCCGTGCCCGGGTTCAGATCAGTTTGAGAAATGCGACGAAATTCCGTTTGATTTTGAGCGGCGCCGGCTCTCGATTGTCGTCAAGGACGTGTCCGGGCGAATGCTGATCAGCAAAGGCTCCCCCGAAGGAATTTTTTCGCTTCTCTCCTCATATGAGAGCCAGACGAAGGTTTTACCCGTTGACGCTGCTGCGCTGGCAAATTGCCGGACTACCTATGAAGACCTTAGTAGCGGAGGGTTTCGCGTACTGGCCGTTGCCTATGCGCGCGTTCCTGCCCAAAGCGCTTATTCAGTTGCCGATGAACGTGCTTTAACGCTGGCCGGTTTTTTAGTCTTCGGCGATCCTCCCAGAAAAGACGCAGCAGCGGCGGTTGCGGCCCTCAAGCGCGACGGCGTAGAGGTAAAGATCATTACCGGCGACAACGACCTTGTCAGCGGAGCAATTTGCCGCCAGGTGGGCATTGATGCAGGGAAAATCGTGCTTGGCGCGGAACTGGAAAAGATCAGCGACGGCGCTTTGGCCCATGTGGCAGAACAAGCTACGGTCTTCGCGCGTGTCTCTCCGGCGCAGAAGAACCGCATCATCATGGCGCTCAAGCATCGCAGCCACGTAGTCGGCTATATGGGGGACGGTATTAATGATGCGCCTTCTCTTCACGCTGCCGATGTTGGCATCTCCGTTTCTTCAGCGGTGGATGTGGCGCGCGATGCCGCCGATATTATCCTGCTGGAACCCGGGCTGCAGGTGCTGCATGAGGGAATTCTCGAAGGCCGCAGGGCCTTTGGCAACGTCATGAAGTATTTGCTGATGGGGACCAGCTCTAACTTTGGCAACATGCTCAGCATGGCGGGAGCATCTTTGTTTCTTCCCTTCCTGCCCATGCTACCCACGCAGATCCTGCTGAACAACTTTCTCTATGACATGGCACAGGTCACGATTCCCAGTGACAATGTGGATGAGGCCTATATTCGCTCGCCGCAGCAATGGGACATTAAACTGATTCGCAATTTCATGATCTTCATCGGGCCCATCAGCTCCATCTATGATTTTCTGACCTTCTATGTTCTTCTGTTTCTGTTGCATGCGGGTGAGGCAGAGTTCCATACGGGATGGTTTGTCGAATCACTCGCCACACAGACTCTGGTTTTATTTGTTATCCGCACCAGCGGAAACCCTTTTCGCAGCCGTCCCAGCCGTTCCTTGATCGCTACAACTTTGGCCATTGTTCTGCTTGGCATTCTGATTCCGCTGACTCCCGTCGCCGGTAAACTGGGATTTACCCCTTTGCCCCCCATTTACTTTGTTTTCCTTGCCGCCGCTACCTTGACCTATCTTCTATTAGTAGAAGCAGCGAAGCGAATTCTGATGCGGGAAACCTTGCGGACGAAGAGCAGCAGCTTATGACCAATGCTTACAAGCACCGCTTAGGCGTGGACGAGCAGCCTATTTGGGTGTTTTCAACAGGCTAAGCACGAAGAGTACAGCAGAAATAATTACAACGGTAGGCCCCGATGTGGAAGTGTGCAACACATAGTTGCTCAGTACAAGTCCCAATCCGACCGCTAATGCACTGGCGGTGCAGGAAAACAACAGGAACTGCGCAATATCTCTGCCCAAACGGCGACCAGTAGTGGCCGGAAGAATAATCAAAGCTCCGGCAAGCAGCCCACCCATGAAACGCAGGCCGACCAGCACGGTAAGACTGAACGCAAGAAGAAAATAGAGATTGAGCCGATTCAGCTTCACTCCGGTAGCAGCAGCCAATTCTGTTGAAAACAAGGAGAGGGTCAACTGGTCCTTGAATTGAAGCACAAACACAATAATTGCGATAACGCACGCAACACCTGCGGCGAAAGCAGGGGATGATAACTGCTGGAATTTGCCGAAAAGCGCTTCAACCAGGTCTTCTTTAGGTGTGAGTACCGCCCCGATAGCGACTGAAGCTGCGAATACAACTCCGATGATGGCGTCTGTAGTGAACCCGGTCTTTTTTTGCAGCTGCCAGATCAGGAGCGTACCAAGGAAAAGCGCCGTCCCGCCGCCCAGCAGCGGGCTGAAATTCAGCAAGAATGCCAGACCAAGTCCTGGCAAAGCAATATGAGAGATGACATCGCCAGCTAAAAGCATGCGCCGCATTAAAGCAAAGCTGCCCACCATGCCTGCGGCTATCGCGAACAGCAATGCCAGAACAGCCGAATAGGTTTCGCTCCCGGGAGTCATAGCTTTGTGCCCGTACCAGTCAATGTTCCCCGGTGATCATGCTGATGCTGATAGTACTGCGGGGGGGCGGAATAGAGTTCCGCGAGCATATCTGGTGTAAGCATTTCCTGTGGCGGCCCCAGGCAGGGCCTGTCTTTGCAGAGGCACAAAACCAGATTGGCGGACCGATGCACAACACTGAGATCGTGCGATACCATAATTACCGTCAGCCCTTTCTGCCGCCGCAACTGCGCAACCAATTCATAAATCCGTTCTTCTGCCAACTCGTCAAGGCTTGCAGTGGGTTCGTCAAACAACAACACATTCGGGTTGCCCAAAAGGGCGAATGCAATCAAGGCTTTTTGAAACTGTCCGCCAGAGACAACTCCAACATTTGCGTGAAGGAGGTCTCTGGAGAGGCCAACGATTTCAGCAACCGACTCGATCTCTTTTGCGGAGAGTTTCAGAAAACGTGCTTTTGCGGCAAGAAGGTCATACACGCTGAGAGGCAACTGACGGTCTGCTGCGACCCTTTGTGGAACATAGCCGACGCGCGCAGCCGGTGACCAAACAATGTCACCCTGAAAAGGGACCAGCCCCAGAAGGGCCTTCAACAGGACTGTCTTGCCGGAGCCGTTCGGGCCAATCACGGCCAGATCGTCGCCGGCATGAACATCGAAACTCAAGCCACGAATGACAATACGATTGCCGAAGGCGATGGAGAGATTTCGAACGGAAAGAATGTTTGCAGGCGTCATCAACTCCTCAGTTTCCGCTTACCATTCATTCAATCAACAGGGGCTGAAGACAAAAGTTTACTTCGATTTCTCAATCAGATTCGCTGCAATTTTAAAGCGGCCTCTTGTGCAGGGTTTCACATTCCAACCCCTTGCTTACAGTTTAGAGAGGGAAGATCACAACCATATGTGATCGCCGTCACATGCTTACATTTTTAACCGGCGTTAGCCTCTAGATATCGGTAAAGGCGAAACGGGAGGCCCGCTCTCTAGCGGGAACGGACCTCCATTCGAACTTGCAGAGTACCGAGTCTTCCGAAGGGAGTCGGAGGACGGCCAACCGGCTGCTTTGTGATAAGCGGTAGGGCTGGCACTTGCAGATGCAGCATCCTCACAGCAGGGCTGTGGCTCCCGTGGGACAAGGCGAATTCAGCCGAAGTCAACAGGTTCACACTACGGAGTCACGGCCCTTTTTTATGAAATGCCCGATTTGACAGCGCTCAACCGCAACGCGGCGGGTAATTGTGGCACCCATCCGGCCATGTGATTCTGATCACGGCACACCTCTCTAAACTCCAGCTAACCTGTGGGTAAGCAAATTCTGCTGCGCTCATCCTTTGGTTTCTCATGGGCGCAGGAAGGAGCTGGGGCATTATGCCTTTAATAGCAGAGCAGCCTCCCAAGGTAGTTGCGATACCGGCCATCGTTCCCGCACCGATTGTGCATCCTCGCAGGCATTTCAAGCTGAAGTGGATATTCTGGATCTGCCTTGCCATATTGCTTGCCGCCGGCGGATTGTATTGGCGGTCCTACTCGCAGAATAAAATCAGTTTTGATACCACACCCATTGAGCGCGGTTCGATACAGTCCACCATCACCGCAACTGGCACGTTGAACCCGGTGGTCAATGTGCAAGTGAGCAGCCAGGTTTCCGGCAACATCAAAGCACTTTACGCGGATTTTAATACCAAGGTCACCAAAGGCCAGTTAGTGGCACTGATTGATCCGCAGATCTTCCAGGCGCAGGTGGACCAGGCAAGTGGGGCTGCCGGCGCCGCGCGGGCCGCTGTTGTTACGGCACAGGCGCAGGTGGAAAAGGCCAGGGCGGAGCTGGCCGGAGCTGTGGCGAACAAGGACAATTTGCAGGCGGTGCTGGCCAAGGACAAGGCCAGCGCTCTCAACGCAAAGATACAGTTTGAGCGCTCGGATTCTTTGTTCGCAAAAGGGATCGTCTCACAACAAGAACATGACACGGCGAAGGCAAACTACGATGCCTATGAAGCGCAACTGACCGCCGACCAGTCTCAGATAGCCGCAGCCGAAGAAAATATCCGGTCAGCACAGTCACAGATCAACGTGGTCCTCAGGCAGTTAGAGGCAACGCAAGCACAACAACGGCAGTCTGAGGCTGTCCTGGCGCAAGCGATGATCAATCTGGGACACACCCGGATTCTCGCACCCGTTTCCGGGACCGTGATCGCACGCCACTTTGATGTAGGACAGACCGTGGCCGCTTCATTCCAGGCTCCGGACATCTTCGACATCGCGCAGGATCTCACCAAAATGCAGGTGGACACGAACGTGGACGAGTCGGATGTGGGCACGATACGGGCGGGCCAGCCGGCTACGTTCACCGTTGATGCATATCCAGACACAACGTTTCGCGCCGTTGTAGTGGATGTCCGCAAAGCCCCGATCATTCAGCAGAATGTAGTGACCTATGATGTTGTGATCGGCGTCAGCAATCCCGAGGTCAAACTCTTCCCCGGCATGACCGCCAACGTCTCGATTCTTACGGCGCGGCAGGAGGATGTGCTCAAGGTAGCGAATGCCGCGCTGCGTTTCCATCCGGCAGCGGATTTGTTGAAACAAGCTGGCGTGAGCCCGCCAAAAGGCGGTGGAGCACAAATCTATCTGCTGAGGGAGGGAAAGCTCACAGCGATCCCAATCAAACTCGGGCTCTCGGACGGAAGATCAACCGCAATTACCGGCTCGGGACTAAAGCCGGGAGACGCCGCCGTGATTCGAGCAATTACATCCAAGGCATCCAGCACCAGCAACAGTGCCACTGCGCCCAGCCCGCAGAGGGGCCCGAGAATATAAGAGCATAGATATGCCATCTCTCATTGATGTTCAACATCTCGGCAAGAGTTACAACCTTGGTGAAACGACGGTCCACGCTCTGCGGGATGTTTCTTTGCAGATTGAACGCGGATCTTTCGTCGCGGTGATGGGACCCTCTGGCTCAGGCAAATCCACTTTTGTAAACCTGCTTGGCTGCCTTGATCGCCCAACGTCCGGCCGCTATCTGCTGGACGGTTTTCCAGTGGAAGACCTTGACCGCGATCAACTGGCCGAGATTCGCAACCGAAAGGTCGGATTTATTTTCCAGAACTTCAGCCTGTTGGCGCGCACCAGCGCCCTGGAAAATGTAGAGTTGCCGCTTCTTTACGCCGATCATGATGTGCCGGACGCGGAAGAGCGTGCGCGAAATGCCCTGGCTTCCGTGGGCCTTGCTGGCCGCGAATTGAGCCAGCCGAGCCAGCTTTCCGGCGGCCAGCAACAGAGAGTGGCGATCGCGCGGGCCCTGGTCAACAATCCTGAGATTCTTCTGGCGGATGAGCCCACCGGCCAGCTTGACTCCCGCACCAGTGACGAGATCATGAAGATCTTTCAGGAATTGAACCGTGTGCGGGGGATCACGATTATTTTGATAACGCATTCGGACGAAATAGCCGCTTACGCGAATCACATTATCCGCTTCCGTGATGGCCAGGTGGTGAGCAATGAACCGGTTGTTCATCCTGCTTATGCCGGCGCGCAAATGCGGTTCGTCCCCAGTGCTGTGAAGGTGCTGCAATGAAACGTCTGCTTTCGGCTGTTCGAATTGCGTTGCGCGCTTTGAAGGTCAATAAAGTCCGCTCATCTCTCACCATGCTCGGTATCGTGATCGGGGTCGCCGCCGTGATTGCGACCGTCGCCGTGGGATCAGGGGCCACGCAGCGCGTGCAGCAACAGATTGCAAGTATCGGCAGCAATCTGGTCATGATTATTCCGGGGAGCCTCACTTCGTCCGGTCTGCACATGGGCACCGGCAATGCAATTACGCTGTCTGAAACCGATGCCAGGGAGCTAATGGCCCAGTGTCCTGAGATATCCGTGGCGGCGCCGGTCGTCCGAGGCGGGGCGCAAGTGGTATATGGCGACAGCAACTGGGGCACGATCATAATGGGCACGACCCCGGCCTATCTAACCATCCGCGATCTTTTTGTCTCCAAAGGAGCTGGCTTTTCTGACCGCGACGTTGATTCGGCGAACAAGGTGGCTGTGCTGGGACAAACCGTCGTCGACAATCTTTTCGGCAGTGTAGATCCGATTGGCAAGTCCATTCGCATTAAGCATGTGCCCTTCACAGTTGTTGGAGTGCTGGAACGGAAAGGCCAGTCGCCTACAGGCCAGGACCAGGATGACAATATTTTGATGCCGATTTCAACCGCGAAAAGAAAGGTCATCGGGAGCAGATCAGCCAATGGTGACGCAGTGAATAGCATTCTGGTGCAGGCAACGAATATGAGCCAAATCGAAACGGCGCAGGATGAGGCCCGGGCACTGCTCCGCCAGCGGCATCACCTTCAACCTGCGGAGGATGACGATTTTTCGATTCGCAACATGCAGGAAGTTTTTGCAGCGCAGGAAACGTCCTCGCGGGTCATGTCGCTCATGCTGGCGGCGGTCGCATCCGTATCGTTGATCGTAGGCGGAATCGGCATCATGAACATTATGCTGGTTTCTGTCCGGGAGCGCACTCGCGAGATCGGGCTGCGCCAGGCAGTGGGCGCCAAAACGCGCGACATCCTTACCCAGTTTCTAGTGGAGGCAATAACGCTTTCCATTGCAGGCGGCGCCGTGGGGATTGTAGTGGGAATCACTGCATCGGCCATTGTTTCCAGGCTGGCCAACTGGCAGACGGTGATCGGTGTGGGCTCGGTGCTTCTCGCGGTGCTCTTTTCGGCCCTGGTAGGAGTTGCATTCGGCTATTATCCGGCCCGTAAAGCAGCATACCTGGATCCAATTGAGGCCCTGCGCTACGAATAGGTACGAACGACGACTGAACAAACACAAACCCCTTGGCAAAATTCTTCGTTGCTCTCGCATGGTCTTTTTGCAACCTGCCTTCTGTGATCCGCATCACGGGCGTTTCGGCTCAGAAGAATTGAAAATGATAAGTGGCCGTATCAAACCCATATCGTCGCACATTGATCTTCCTGATCTGCCTCCAACTGTCTGCTCTGTCTGCCGAAGGACGCGGAACAATGCAGTCAGGGACCGCGGAAACATGTTCGGCGATTACGCCATCAGATCTTTGCCCGCTGGTCGAGGCCGGCCAGCTCAGTGATTTGCGCTGGCCCAATTTTTCAGACCTGCGTAAAGACGTGCGGGACTTTTATCTGCCTTTCAACTACGCGCTCACCTGGACAAAAGAGAGCCAGCCAACGCCGCAGGCCCGCGCGTTGATTCATCTGTTGCAAGACGCCGACAAGAAAGGGCTGCGAGCGGAGGATTACGACGGCCCCTTCTGGAATGAACGTCTCGCTCGTCTCACGCCACCCGCTCCCCCGGCTTCATCTCTTGACCTGGCCCGCTTTGATTTGGCATTGACCATATCGGTCATGCGATATATCTCCGCGCTTCACAATGGCAGAGTGACGCCTCGGCATTTACAGCTTGGCCTGGATATAGAACACAAGAGATATAAATTAGGTGAGTTTCTCCGCTCTCGCCTGGTGGGAGCGCAAGACGTCAATTCCGTTGTTGAAGAAGTCGAGCCATCCTATGCGGGATATAGGCGTACTCGAACTGTGCTAGAGCATTATCTGGCCCTCGCGCGCGAAGGCGAAGGCGATCCGCTTCCCGCTTTCAAGAAGCCGCTTAAGCCCGGCGACGCTTACCCTGGATTAAACCAACTGACCAAACGCCTGCAGCGCCTGGGTGATCTGCCGCCAACAGACCTGGCTTCACCCCAGGCCACAGTTTACAAGGGCGAGCTCGTTGAAGGAGTCAAACGTTTTCAGCAGAGACATGGATTGCAGGCAGACGGGGCGATCGGCCGGGCTACATTCAATCAGCTAACTACACCTTTAAGCCGCCGCGTAGCCCAACTCCAATTGACCCTGGAGCGCTGGCGCTGGCTGCCGCCCGATTTGCCGCGACGGATCATCGCAGTCAACGTGCCTGAATTCCAACTGCGCGCTTATGATGACCATCACCCATCTCTGGCGATGCGAGTCGTGGTTGGAAAAGCTTTTCCGGAACTTCAGACACCGGTTTTCCAGGACCAGTTGGAATACCTGATATTTCATCCTTATTGGAATGTGCCCATTCGCATTACCCGGAAGGAGCTGATACCTGCAATCAGGAAAAATCCCAGCTACCTGGCAAAGCATGGATTTGAACTGGTCAACCGCGCGGGGCAGAGCGTTGCCGTAGATATTACAGACAAGACGGTAATGACCAAGCTAGGCACAGGAGAATTCTGGGTTCGTCAAAAGCCCGGCCCTGAAAACGCGCTGGGACCAATTAAATTTGTTTTTCCCAACAACTATGCTGTCTACCTTCATGGCACCCCTGAACGTGCACTCTTTTCGCATTCCCGCCGTACCTTCAGTCATGGCTGTATCCGAGTTGAAGATCCCTCGGCGCTGGCAGCCTGGGTATTGCACGATGCCCCCTCATGGACGAGCGACCGCATCCAGGAAGCCATCAACGGTGCGGATTCTGTGCGTGTGGACTTACCCGTGCCCATTCCAGTGCTGGTGCTGTATGGCACAGCACTTGTCGATGAAAATGAAGAGGTCCATTTCTTTGAAGACGTATATGGCCAGGATAAAAAGCTGGAGCAGGCACTTGCCAGAGGATATCCTTACCCACGCTAAATATAATGATGCGCTTGCTTCGACTAAGGGGAACATCTCATAGACCAGACGTCTTGGCGTGATAAACTTATGCGATCGTGTTGCTACTCGTGGTTTCGTTTTTCGCCCTTCTTGGCCCGGTTGCACCCTCAACCATGGCCTCTCCCGCAATAAGCACCGTCGAGCCTGTCTACAAACTGCGGCTTTATCACACACATACCAACGAGTGGCTTGACATTGTCTACCGCCACGGAGACAGCTACGATCCTGCGGCGCTCAGCCAGCTTGAATACTTTCTCCGTGATCATCGGACGGGCGAAGTCCATCCCTATGACCCGCGGGTCTTTGATCTGCTACGGGAGCTGGCCATCTCGCTGGGGCGGCCGAATACGGAAATCGACGTGGTATGCGGGTATCGAACCCCATGGAGCAACGAGTTTCTCAGAAGCCGCTCTTCCGCGGTAGCCCGGCATAGCCTGCACATGCGCGCCATGGCTATCGATATTCGCCTTCCCGGTGTTTCAACGCGCCACCTGCGCGATGCTGCTCTTGATCTCCATCGGGGTGGCGTGGGCTATTACGCGCGAGAACAGTTCGTGCACGTCGATGTAGGCCGCGTTCGCCGCTGGTAGACGCGCTCATCAGGCGTCGCCAAAGTGGGCTTCTCGGACCACGGAACACTCCCCCCTTGAACACTATCTTGTTACCTACTTTTGTAAATCTTATCTGATCTCGGATTCCATGATGTGGTCACATTGGTGGTTGACTGTGCCTTATCCGGGCACTTATTGCGCGGCTGCGCGCGAGTTGTTCAATCCCCTATTTTCATCACTGAAGTATGTGACCGGGCGCACATCCGTTGGTATTACGCCGTTTGTATTCTCATATTGGATACAAAAGCAGATTGCCCTGGTAAGTGGAACGCACGTCGGAAACAGGGCACTCTCGAGGAGGAACAAATGAAATTCCCAAAATTCCGACGTTCATTCGTCATCCTGGCTTTACTTGCGATTACCATACCGCTGGCACTGGCACAAAAGCCGGAAAACGCCACAGTGCGAGTGAATGTAACTCCGGATGAGGCCTATATATTCATTGATGGACAGCCTTATACACACCGCAGCCACACGCTCAGAATGGCGCCGGGCGAGTATACGATCGGTGTGTACAACTACGGTTATGTGGCACAGGTGCAGAAAGTCACGTTGAAAGAGGGCGATAACCCGGAGATCAATGCCAGACTGGCTCCGGTTGCAGGCACTGTTTCCGGCCCCTGGGGACGCATACAGATTGAAGGCAACGCTAACGACAAGGCGGCGGTATTTCTCAACGGCATGGGCCCGGAGTATTTCGTGGGCCACATCGACGAGATGAACAACGACATACTGTTCAAACAGCGGCTGATTGTTCCGGTCGGCACCTACGAACTCATTCTGGTAAACCCGAAAGAAACAAAGCCGTTTTTTACCGGCCAAGTTGAAGTGCGTCCTAATGAGCGGGTCATTGTGGATGTCGCTCCGGAGAAAAACACCCGGACTTACAAACCCTGGAAAGACGGAGAAAAATACACAGCCTTTAAGCGTTTTGAGGCGGGTACCGCCACTGCAACAATTGCAGTTGCTCCCGTCACGGCGAACATCGCACTGGACAAAAACCGGATCAACTGTGGAGAGAACGTGCGGCTGACCTGGAACTCCGCTGAAGCAGCCCACGTCTTTATCACGGCCAACGGCAAGCCTCTGACCGAACCGACACTTGCGGGCGAACAGAAGTTACAGCCCCTGGAAAACACAAAGTATGAACTTCGCGTCGCAGGGCCTGGAGGGATCGTAGTTTCCAGCACTGCGGTGGACGTCAATACGGCAGTCAAGGCATCATTAATGGCTACCCCATCCGATGTCACCTTCAACAAAGTCGGTGACAAAGCGGTGGAACCAGCCACTTCCAACCTCAAATGGACGGCCTCAAACGCTGACGCTGTTCGCATTGATCCAATCGGAACAGTAAGTGGCGCCAGCGGCACTCAGCCTCTAACCTTGGTTCCAACGCAAACCAGCCTCGGTGCACTGAATGAGACCAAGGCCTACACAATCACGGCGACCAATATTTGCGGGGGGGCCGATACGCAGACGGCCACAGTGCATCTCACCGGCACCATTGAGCCTGAACCGGTACCTGAAACGGTAGCTGAGCTCAAGTTGCCTCAGACTGCTTCGCCTCTGCCGTTGCTCGGTCTGCTGGGATTTGGCTCTGTATTCACGGCGTTTGCACTTCGTGGATTTCGCAAAGGTCATTGATCATACGTAAAGCCTGACCACCTCAGGCTCATCCGGGCCCGCCGGCTTAAAGCCGGCGGGCATTTTCTTGTGGTCCTGTATCTTTTATCGAGGGCCTATTTTCTAAGCGATGCTTCCACAATGAACCGGCGTGGCGCCGGTCCAATGAAATAAAATGGATAGCAAGTAACAAGGGTCAATGATTGGGCGTCTCTTGGCTGTAGCACACTCACGTCATCCGGACCTGTGATTAAAATGCGATCGACAATGTAGGTTTCAGAGGTATTCATTGTCTCCAGTACGATCGCGTCGCCTTGGTTGATGTCTTTGAGGTTGCGAAAGAACCCATCCCGATGTCCGGCAAGGCCAACATTCCCTTTTTCTCCCGGCGCGGCTGTTCCGGCGATCTGTCCCACACCCCGGTTCAAAGTAATATTGTCCGTACCGCCCAAAACCGGCGCCTCCAGGTGGATACTGGGTATTCGCAAGATGGCAAGCGGAACCCTTCCTGCGCCTGCGCCGCGAGACCTGCTTGCACTGCTTACCCGACCATCCCCAACTCCTGAAAGCCTATCGCCGTCTGCGGTAAGCCCTTCTGCGGCCACTGCCGCAGACTTTTCATCGCGTATCGAACTATTTACCGTTTCATGTCTGGCTTCAAAGCTTTTCATTGCAGCGCGAAACATTACGGCCCGGTGAACGTATGCAGTTAAACAAACTGTGAGCAGAACGAACCCACCTGTCAGCAGCAACCGCTCGACCACATGCAATAGCCTGAACAGCGGCGTGCGCCGTGCGAAACGTTGCCCATGTCTGACGCCAACTGGTCCCATGGAGACCTCAATCTAAGAAAACATTAAGCCAGTTGCTGTGGGGACAACTGTGACATGGATCACGAGGCCCGGCAGAGGGTCACTTGTGCTTTGGTCTTGTCCCAAGCAGACCACGCAGCAGGAACGATGGACCCTGTGGCAAGTGAAGATCGACGGCCCTGGGCTTGTGTTCCGCAGGTCACTGGATGGGGTGATCTGCATCACAGCAATCACCAAATGTATTGCGCCACAATACGTGAAAGGAGACTCTCATGACGTCCCCCGTGCCTCTTCCGCGACATGTACAATTCAGCAACATCGCGGTACTCACCGATCTCGGCAGAGATGCAGAACAGTCAATGCGCTTCGCCGCTTCACTTGCCCAGCATTTCGGCGCAAGGTTGACCGTAGCTCATGCGTGTCCTCCAGACTTTTACGTTTATGTTCCATCTGAGTCGTTGCCGGTCTGGCCCGGCAATGGCCAGTCAGCAAAAGAGCGGGCCGCACAACAAACCGGTTCATTGATTGAGAAGGCAGGGCTTGCACCTGCGTCAGTCAACGCGGTCATAAGCTCCACCAGCATGCATGAACTTCTGGAAGATTTGGAATTGCGAAAACTTGACCTGCTGGTGCTGGCGCCGCATGCAAGGAGCGCAATCAGCAAGTTGTTGTCTGGCTCTGTAACCGCCGAAGTACTTAGAAGATCACAATGGCCGGTGCTGGTTTTGCCGCCAGGGGCTTTGAATACCCAACCAACCTATTCACAGTTTCACAGAGTCCTGTTCGCTACTGACCTCTCTGAAGTTTCGGCCAAAGCTTTTGCCTATGCGGCAGGGATCGCGGAAGACAGCAACGGGCAGATGGTGGCTCTGTACGTTGATGAGGATGGCCCCGCATTCTCATTTGAACGTGTTATGGCTCTGCAAAGACTGGAGGACTGGCTGCACCGGAAGTCCGCGGTCTGCGGCATTTCCCACCGGCCTGAATGTATCGTCCGCTTCGGAACGCCCGCAGAGGAAATCCAGCAAACCGCCTCAGAGTATGAGACGGACTTGATTGTCGTGGGGGCCCGGGGGCTTGGCGTAATGTCAGGAATTGCGAGCCACTTTGTGGGCGGCACGGCATATAAATTGGCCTGCTCGTCGCCATGTCCGGTGCTGCTTGTTCCGGACAGACACGACTGATCGGGAGGGAATCATGAGAGATCGACTCAAAGAAATCTATCTCTTGCTTGGACGAATTCTGAACAACCCGCGAGCTTTTGGATTGGGCGACCGCGTACCAAGAGCCCTTGATGAGGCCCTCAGCAAATTGCGGCAGGAATTAATGGAAGAACTGCGAGAGGAAGCTGCCGGCGAGGATTTTCTTGAGGCCGAATTATCGCAGGATGCTGACCGCAAGACCTTTCCGGCCGAAACTGCAACATCGTTTTCAATCCGCAAGACGGGAACGTAGCTCTCGGGCTTGTCCATCATGTCGCCATGTTGAAAGGACCCCCAGCCTTGTGTCTGACATCCCTTGCCGGGGCTGGTCTATGTCATTCAGGGACATCTCGGCAAAGTAAGCTCAGCGATTGAACCCTTATTTTGACATCTCAAATCCTGGATGCGTTGCAGTCCGCAGAACCAGAGCTAAGCCGGATGTGAACCGAAATGAACCAGTCCGAGAGCCTAAGATCTTCGCAGGCGCTCTATGCCTGGCATCTGGTATAGAATCTGCTGGCCCGGAAATTCAGGGCCGCATTTGCTGCGAAGTCAACCATGCAGGAGCCCTCCAGTATCCACCTTTGGGTAATGGCAAGGGCCGGCGTGAAAGTAGAAAGGTGCCGCGTGGAAGCAATCGAGATAAAAAGCAGTGACACAGCCAGGCTGGAAATATCCACCATGGTCCGCTCCTGGGTCAATACCAATCCTGCCACTCAGGGAATCGCCAGTGTGCAACTCAGATTAGTTGAAGGAGAGTTGCGGATAGCCATCCAGGGCGCCGCGCAGGGCGCTCCATTCAACTGGGGAGAAGTAGCTGTTGAAACCGTTTATGCTGAGAATGCATCTTCCCGCCGCGGCATGGCATTCGTCGCCAACTACCACTTCGAGTTTCTCGACACATTAATAGAAGGAAACGTAAACGCAGGGCTGCTTGTGTTGGCGGCATTCCATACTTTCCATGACGGCAGCCACCGCTCAAATTATTTTTCCCGCGAATTCTTCCACGAGGCGGCCCTGTGAATCACGTGGCTCTGGAACAGATGCAGGAACATGCCGCCGCAGAGGCGGAGCTCGACCTGAGTTTATTGGCTGGAAACTGGGTCAACACCAACTTGTCGCCTTCATTCATTCGCAGCCTCCAGCTTGAGCCAGGACCCAACCAGCTTATAATGCGCGTCACCGGCGCAGACTCCGGATCACCCAAGGATTGGGGAGAAGCTACAGCGCAGGTATTCGCTGAGAATACGGCCTCAACGCAGGCGATGGCCTTTAGCGCTTTGTTCGATCTGGGCGGCATGGACAGCCTGCTGCAGGGATATGTGGTCAAAGGTGTGCTCGTGATCGTAAGTTTCACGCGGGTGAAGGACGGAAGAGAGCGTTCCAGCAGTTTCGGCAAAGAGTTCTTCTACCGGGTACCCTGAGCGGCGGTAGCTGCAACCCGGCTTTTGTAGAGACAATTCCAGCATTGAGGCACGAGAGGAATGGATAGGCCACTGCGTTTTCACTGGAGCCTTTCTCAGGCAGGTGACAAACTCCGGCGGGCGCAAGCCACGGTCAGGATGTCCGGCCTGTTTGATATCAACCAGCAGATTGAAGTGTGCCGCCATGCCGAGCAGAACGGCATAGAGTCCATGTTGATGGCGATTGGATTCACGCGGCCCGATCCGCTTCAGTTGTCCATCGCCATCGGCCTGCAAACGGAAAAAATAAAATTCATGGTGGCCTGCCGCTCCGGGCTTGTTTCGCCCACGTTCTACGTTCAACAACTCAATACCGCATCAACTCTTCTTCCGGGCCGCATTTTGGTGAACATCGTATGCGGACACACGCCGCACGAACTGCGGTACTACGGTGATTTTCTGGACCATGACGAGCGCTATCGCCGCACCGGCGAGTTCCTGACCGTCTGCAATGGCCTATGGAGCGGTTCTTTCCCTTACAGCTTTCGGGGCGAGCATTACAAGATCGAAAAGGCGCGCCTCCATACTCCGTTTTTCGGTAACGGTAGAAACGCGCCTGAGATTTTTGTCGGCGGAAATTCTCCGGAAGCCGCAGACCTCGCCATCCATCATGGCTCATGCCTATGGAGATTTCCGGCGGCACCAGATGCTCTAGAAGAGCAGATTCGCCCGGTGCTGGACCATGGGACTGAGGTCGGGTTGCTCGCATCGATCATTGCGCGGCCCACGCGCGACGAGGCCCTGGCAGTGGCGGCCGCCCTGCTCACAAGCGTGGGCGGAGAGGCCCGCGTTGTCCATCAGCAGTTCGCGGCCAAGGTGGATTCAGAAGGCTTCCGCTCAGTGTATGAGATGGCACAGGCCAATCCCGGCTGGATTACACCGTGGTTATGGACCGGCGCTGTACCTTTTCTGGGCGCACCAAGTATTGCGTTGGTAGGGTCATTCGAAGAGATAGCCGACGCGATCATGCTCTACAAGCAAGGCGGGATTACGCAATTTCTCTTCATGGGCTGGCCCGATCGGGAGGAAATCGATTACTTCGGCTCCGGCGTGCTGCCCCTGGTCCGTGCACGAGAGCAGAACCACCACGCCAGAACGCTTACAGGCGAGCGCGTGCAGACAGAAAGCGCATAACGGAAATGGCCCACACCATCTCCAATTCGCACACAAGCATGAACAATGACAGCGCCAGCGCGGTCAAACCGTTACGGTTCCACTGGAGACTTCTCCAGCGGGGCGAGCAGCAAGGCGTTACCCGAGCAGGCCAGGCTGATTCAATGGAAGCCGGACTTCCCGACTTGCCGGCGCAGGTGGACTTCTGCCGCCAGGCTGAGGAAAGCGGCATTGATTCATTGCTGGTGGACATTAATTTTGCCAAGCCTGAACCCATGATGCTGGCTACGGCGCTGGGCGTGAAAACACGGGCAGTAACATTCATGGTGGCCATCCGTTCGGGAGTGATCTCGCCCGCTCTTTTCACGCAGCAGGTGAATACGCTTTCCGTGCTGACCAATGGCCGAGTGAATCTGAACGTTGTGGCGGGCCACTCGCCGGACGAGCAACGTTTTTATGGCGACTGGCTGGCCCATGATGAGCGCTATGCGCGTACCGGCGAGTTCCTTGAGATATGCCACGGGCTGTGGAAGAAGAACGGCGGCGTGAATTTTCGCGGCAATTACCTCCAGGTGGAAGATGCGCGTATTAACACGCCCTTTGTATCGCCTGCCCGGTCCGCTCCCGAGATTTTTATTGGCGGCAGTTCAGATCAGGCGCGGGACCTGGCCTTGCGTTATGGCACATGCTGGATGCGGCTCGGTGACGCGCCGGCGAATGTCGCCGGCGCCGCCGGGGCCGTGCTGAGCGCTGGCAAGGAACTAGGGCTCAGGCTTTCGATCATCTGCAAAAGCACCCGCGAGGAGGCGCTGGAAGCGGCGCAGGAGCTTGTATCGAGCGCCGAAATCACGCCGCGCAATTCAGCCGAAGAGAACCGCTTCGTACGTGAAAGCGACTCCCACTCCATCCGCAAGCAGTATGCGGTTGCGGAGTCCGAGTGGCTTACCCCATGGTTGTGGACGGGAGCAGTCCGCACGCACGGAGCACCATCCATCGCCATAGTCGGCACCCCCAGTATCGTGGCCTCCGCAATCCTTGAGTACAAGCGCGCCGGGGTTACCCACTTTATTCTTTCCGGCTGGCCGAAGCTTGAAGCGATGACGCGCTTCGGACGTGAGGTGATTCCCCTTGTGCGCGAACTTGAGGGCCAAGCGCGCCCTCCTGTTGAATAAAGCTTGCGCATCGCTCAGGGTTCACTATCCACCCTTTTCGCTGTAGTAAAATCCTCAGATGATAGCGCAACCGATTGATTCAACACCGGAGCGGATGTGACGGCTCCGGATCCCAACCCACATGCCAGTACAGTCCACCAGCAGGGCAGCCTTGAGAGCCGGTTTCGAAAGCTCGTAGAAGCGGCGCCGGACGCCATCCTTGAGGTCAATGAGCAAGGGCGGATCATGTTTCTCAACGAAGCAGCCGAGCGGATGTTTGGATACAGCCGAGGCGAAATGCTGGGATTAGACGTTGAAAACCTTGTACCTGCCGCGATGCGGGGCGGCCATGCTAAACACCGCGCCTCTTACGCCAGCCGTCCCAACACGCGGCCCATGGGGACTGGCCTGGAGTTGCAAGGACAAAGAAAAGACGGATCGCTCTTTCCCGTGGAAATCAGCCTTAGTCCAAACTGGATTGAAGGTTCGCTCCATGTGATTGCTTCCGTGCGCGACATCACGGAAAGGCGGGTGGTTGAAGCACGCATCCGCGCTCTGCGCGAACAATATACGGCGGAACTAACCGCCAAGAACGAACAACTGGAAGCGCGCAGCCGTGAAGCCGAGCAGGCAAACCGGCTGAAGACTGAATTCCTGGCCAGCATGAGTCATGAACTGCGCACGCCGCTGCACACAATCATCGGCTTCTCTGAATTGCTGACGGAACAACTGGAAGGGCCGCTCAATGAAAAACAGCACCGCTTTGTCGGCCACATCTCACAGGACGCACGGCATCTGTTGGAACTGATCAACCAGATCCTGGACATCAGCAAGATCGAATCCGGCCATCTGGAACTGAGGCGCGAAGCATTCGACTTTGACCATTGTGTTGGGGAAGTGCTGGCCGGCATACGTAATCACGCAGCCACAAAGAACATCACATTGGAAAACCAGAACAGCTTTCATGACGCGCTGTTTGCTGACCGGCTACGCATGAAGGAAATCCTGTACAACCTTCTGAGCAATGCGGTGAAATTTACCCCGGAGGGCGGGCGCGTCTGGTTGGAATCGGGCCGCGAAGGTAATTCTTTGCGCGTTTCCGTCTGCGATACAGGCATCGGCATCCCGCAACAAGAGCACCCCTCGATCTTTGAGAAGTTCTATCAGGTTGGGGACTCGAGTGCTGGAGTACGCGAAGGTACAGGCCTTGGCTTGCCCATCACCAAACATCTGATAGAGCTACATGGAGGCACAATCAGCGTTGAAAGCTGGCCGGGAAAAGGCAGCCGCTTCACCTTGACCTTGCCCCTGGCACCATCGCGTGATGAGAGATCATGAAACGAATCTTGATTGCCGATGACAAAGCAACCAGCCGCGAACTGCTGCGCACTGTTCTGGAAAGACAGGGCTACATGGTCACTGAGGCCGCGGATGGCGGGGAGGCTTTGGAGAAAGCCCAGGCAGAAACTCCTGACTTGATCCTGCTTGATCTGCAAATGCCTGTCCGCACTGGATATGAAGTGCTTGGCGAATTGCGCCAGGACCCCCGCTATGCCAGTCTCCCAGTCATTGCTCTTACAGCCAGCGCCATGCCGGGGGACCGCGAAAGGGCATTGGCTGCGGGCTTCACGGCATACATTGCAAAACCGGTGGCGCTGGCGCAGCTTCGCGCCGAGGTCCAGCGCTTGCTCCACACAGAAGTTTCACCACCCATCGATGGAACTCACTGAGGGCCTTCCCGCAGTCCGAACTTTTTCATCTTGTAGCGCAACGCATCGCGGCCGATTCTGAGCAGGCGGGCGGCCTTTGACTGGTTCCCTGCCGCCTGGGCCAGCGCATCCATTACCAGCTTTCTTTCGTGCTCTTCAAGGGACTGGTTCCCTTCCTCTGACGGGCCATGCGAATTCGTGAGTTGGGGCGCGCGCATGCCATGCGGTATTAGAGGCGGAAGATCCATCACATCAATCATCTCGGTCATGGTCATCATGCAGCCATGTCCAATCACGTTTTCCAATTCCCTTACGTTTCCCGGCCATGTATGGCGGCCCAGCAGTATCTGGGCCCGTTGGGTAAGCCCGCGAACATTTTTTTTGTATTGCTGCGAATATTTTTTTACAAAATGACGCACCAGGAGCGGCAGGTCCTCCATTCGCTCAACCAGAGCGGGCGTATGGATCTCAACCATCGACAGCCGGAAATAGAGGTCTTCGCGGAACTGGCGATCAGTGATTGCATTGCGCAGATCTTTGTTGGTGGCCGCCACTACCCGCACGTCTATTTTTTGCGGCGTGAGCGAGCCCACACGCTGCACTTCCTGGTTCTGAAGGACGCGCAACAGCTTAGCCTGAGTGCTGAGAGGCATGTCACCAATCTCGTCCAGGAAAATTGTGCCTCCGGTTGCGTGCTCAAAGAGTCCCATCTTGTCACGATCCGCGCCGGTAAATGCGCCACGCACATGGCCAAAAAGTTCGCTCTCAAAAAGCGTCTCTACTACAGCCGAACAATTCAGGACCACGAACTTGCCCTTCACCAGGCTGCCCCGGTGCAAAGCCTGGGCGACGAGCTCTTTTCCAGTACCGGTTGCTCCGGTGATAAGTGCGGCACGGTAATGCGGCGCAACCCGTTGAATTCGGGAAAACATCTCCCACATCTGCGGGCTCCGTCCCACAATACCTTCGAACTGGGCGGTCTCCATGACCCGCTCTTCAGCGGTCTTAACCTGTTGCCGCAGCAAGGCGGCATCAATGATCCGGCCTACTCTGTCGCGGAGCGTAGCCAGAGAGATTGGCTTGTTGAGATACTCGGCGGCCCCCTTGCGGATTGCTTCCACGGCCGTATCCGTTGTGTAGTGGGCGGTCATGAGAACCACATCGATCACCGGATCAAATTCAGTAATGCGCTCCAGAACTTCCAGTCCGGTCATATGCGGCATTACAAGATCGGTCATCACCACCTGGGGACGATGCGTGTAAACCAGGTCCAAGCCATCTTCCGGGTCGGAGGCGGTGAAGATCTGCATTCCATCGCGCGCCAGCGCCGTGGCGATGTATTCCAGGCTCTTCGGATTGTCATCAATGATGACGAGCGCAACAGAATTTTGGGCATCAGTCATATCTGGTTTTTATACGCTGCTTGGCTTCCAGACGCCTGCTGTAACCATGAACTGATTCTAACGGCATTGGCTACGACTGCGCCATTTGGCGCAGTTCTGGGTGTTATGGCCTATTCGGACATTTATCACCCGCCCATAAGTGCCGCCTTTTCAACATTTTGAAATGGCAACCGCATTGCTTTTCTCCATGGTGGGCCGGTTGGAAGCAACAGACCGGAACACCAGGAGACAAAAAATGGCAGCCCTGGCTTTAAATGAAGTTTCAATATCAGTACCCCTTTCATCACTAACTTTTCATCATGCTCTTCCTTTTTCTGGCCTAAGCCGTGAGGCGCTGGCCCAGTTTGCGGCTATCGCACCTGAAGTAAGCCACGCGCGCGGCGAATCCTTATTTATTGAGGAAGAAACCCCGAAGCATGTATTCGTCATATGCTCAGGCAAAGTCAAACTCTGTGTAAGTTCCCGTGAAGGGCGGACTGCGATACTTCGCATTGCCGGCCCCGGTGAAGTTCTGGGAATCAGCGCGGCCATGAGCGGCACACCGCATGAAACCTCCGCCGAAGCAGTGGAACTCTGCCGGGTGAAGGCGATTCGTGTCAGCGACTTTCTCCGGTTTCTGCAAAATTATCCGGAGGCTGCCGCGGAGGCCACCAGCTGCCTGCTACGCGAATACCGCGTTGTACTCAACAATGTGTGCCGGCTGGCGCTTCCCAACACGGTCGCCGGACGGCTTGCGTCACTGTTACTTGAGTGGCTTGGTCCCCGCCGGACCAATGCAACGGGCGAACGCCGCCTTATTGTAGCCCTGACGCAGGAAGAAATTGCCAATATGACGAATACCTCGCGAGAGACCGTCAGCCGGGTCCTGCACCAGTTCCAAAGAGACAAATGGATCAGCATCAAGGGAGCTTCCGTGACGATTCTGCAACCTCAAGCTCTTGAACGTCTTGCCGTATAGAGGATATTCCTATGTGCGCTGCTTTCTCACCTTCGCTACGGGAGTTAGAGCCAGACCATCCCAAAATCCTTTGCGTGGATGATTCAGAGCAGTTTTTGCTCATCTGCCAAACGATTCTGGAAGCAGGCGGCTATCGTGTTTTGACCGCCACCAGCGCTTTGCAAGCGCTGGACCTGCTCCAGCAGCATTCGGTGGATATGGCGATTCTGGACCATGCCATGCCAGACATGAACGGCCTTGAACTGGCGCAAGAAATCAAGTCCTCGATCGCCAACATGCCAGTGATCATGTTTAGCAGTACGCTGCGGGGCGGCGAAACCTTTCCCTTTGTCGATTCATGTTTAAGTAAGGCAGAAGGGCCGGTGGCGCTCCGCAACCTGGTGGGAACTTTCCTGCAGAAATAAATCCGGGCGGGAATTACTCCTGTGGTTGTTAAGGGCGTGGGCTTCCGCGAGCCGGTCACGGCTGAAAATAATCCGCTCATCACTGGAAGCAAAAGTGGTTGGCAGCAAACTCAATTGGAATCAAAACGGAACTTAAACTTATTGTCGTGTTGTCGTGGCGAAATGCTCGCGACATCAAAAAAGTCATGCGCGCCATAAATCATGGCGCGCATTGACAGTGAAACTTTCTGTGTTTCCGGACTTGCGACGAGCAGGATTTATTTCATGCCACGAATGAATTTGACCAACTCCTTGATCTGGTCATCCGTCAGCTTGCCATCATACTTGGGCATCTTGCCTTTGCCCTCTTTGGTTACTTTGATGAGGTCAGCGTCAGTCTGCTTAGCGACCTCGGGGGAGTGAAGATCTTTCACTCCCAGTTTTTGTCCAGCCGGGCTTCCTTTGCCGTCAGCTCCATGGCAAACCTGGCACTTTGATTTGTATAAGGCCTCTGTATCGTCAGCCAGGGCCGGACGCGCGATCACTAGAAATCCTAACAGTACCAACATACCTAACAATGTCTTCATACTTCCCTCCAATAATATTAACCCCAATTTTTACATCGAGTAGCGCAACGACACGGTAAATGAGTTCCCCCGGAAATCACGTGGTAATGTTGGCCCGGGATCGGATTTCTCATTGTAATCATAGTAGTTCCAGCCGCTCTTGAAGGCCAGGTTCTTGGCCATCTGGAAGACGAGCGAAGCCGATGGCAGGTGATAGTTAAAAGACAGGGGGCCTGTTGGCGCGATTGGATTCAGAATCAAGGTGCTGCCGTTGCTGCTGGTGACGGTATAACCAACAGCAGCGGTAATGCGCGGGATCGGTTTGAAGTACACAGATCCAGCCCCCACATGCGAAGCCTCATTGTAAAAAGAGAGGCCGGAGAGGAATGGCGTACCACAATTTAGAGGTCCGCCGTTTGGAACCACGACCGGGGTGGACACAAAGCAGATGTTGCTCTGGGAGAAAATGTCATTGTAGGTATAGCCGAGATCAAGCCCCCATTTGGCATCGGCGGGAGCAAACACGCTGTTGAAGGCATAACTGCGATTGTGCTGTTTGTTGGCGATATCGCCGCTGGTGTTGCGGTTTTCACGAATATTGATGGCCATTCCCAGATTCCACCAATCCATGGGTTTGGCGCTTATTCTGCCCTTATAGCGTTGCAGATGGCGAGGGCTGATGCGGGTAAAGGCGTTGTCAGCATAATACTGTTCCGTATCAAAGCTGGCACGGATCTTCTTGCTTGGACGGGCAGAGAAACCAAAGATCGCAGAGTGAGCGTTGATTTCAGTGAAATCGCTTCCACCCAGAGCCGCGTTAGGCCCAGCGATAGTGCACACGCCCGCTACAAGAGGCTGGCCAGCACAGGCGCCGCGGTTTGCCAACGCTGCGGTGGGACCAGGGAAGAATGTCTGTATCTGGAAGCCGGAGTCAGAATAGGTAATCTCGCGGCGTTCGAAGCGGTATCCCACATAGGCGCTGATCTTGGGCGTGAACTGATACTCCACTTCAAAGGTATTGATCTTGGTGTCCTGTTTAAGGAATTGATTCAGAAGGTCTACGATAATGTCGGCTGCGGAGCCGGCAACGTGCTGCGGGCAGGTAGCGGCGGTAAACGGCGGGGGACAGGTCGCCGGGTTGAATACATTGGGTGTTGTAAGCAGGTTCACACCGAAGGAGTTATTGGTTGTGTAGTTCCACCCGGTGGGGATACGGAAGTTTTCGTAGCGGAAGGTGTCCACCAGATGCAACTTGTCCGTGAGCCGGTAGGTCATGCCAAAATCAGCGCTGGTGGAGATCCGCTGCGCGTTGGATGAACCAGTTTGCGTGAAAATGCGCTGGCGGTTACGTGCCAGTCCGTTAAAGAACTCATTGAAGTTCGGATTGTCAGAGTCAGAGCTGGAATAGCTGAATCTTCCCGAGAAATCAAGGCGTTTGAAGTAGTTGCTCTGGAAGCTGAGCTGTTCCGTCGGATAGTTGGTGCGGATGTTGCCCTGCCGCGTGTATCCCAGCAGGCCGCTGCAAAGCGGATTTACAAAGCCACTGACAAGAAGTGGTGGAGTCGCCCCGCCACAAGGCTGGCTCGCCAGAGTGTTAAAAGGCAATCCAAGATCGACAGGAGTACCATTGGCGAGTCTGAACGGTGCAGATGCCACGCCCGCGGTGGTATCGCCCTTGAAGTGAGTGAAGAATTGATCGAAGTTGATCGCCGTCCTGGGTATGACACGGAGCGATACGCTGAACGTAAAATTGTCAGTCGTATTCAGCGTTGGCTGGAGAAGCTGGAAGTCAGTGCCGTTGTGAATGGAGGAAAATGAATTGCCCTCATTCACCACGCGTGACCAGCCCAGTTTGAAGCGGATGCTGCCGACTGGAAACAGCCCAAGGTTGACGTCGCTCATTCTTCGTGTAAGCAGGAACTCATGCGGCGAATCCAGTATAGGACGGTTGGGGACGGAAGTGGGAGGGTTCAGCGGGTTGGCCAGAAGATCATAGTCAAAGATATTCTGGTCCCGGCGGAAAGAAGAGTTCAAGGTATAAATCTTGCCCTTGGAAAAAGTCAGCCGGCTCACGTCATTTGGCTCGCCGCCGTAACCGAAGTTGCTGAAGCTGAAATCGTCAAATAGCTTGCCGGTATGGTTCGGCGACCGCATGTCCAGAGTGTATTCCAGCAGGCGCGGTCCAGTGCCGAGGTTGACAAACGTGTCCCACAGGCCTTGATTGCCGGTAAAGGCAGAGAAGCGCCCGCCAAACTCCGCAGACTGCTTTACTTCATAGCCGCCCCAGTTCTCACCGATGTTCTCTTCTGTGTCCCTGGCGACCGGAAGATCGCTGGCCTTGCGGCCGGAATCGACAGCCATGCTGACTGAAGCGGGATTAAGGTCCGGCTCCTTGGCGTCCTTCTTGTCTTTTTTGTCATTGGCTGCCTGCGCGGAGAGCCCCAGTGAACCGAGCAGTGTTACCGCCATAAGGGCCAGGGCCCACATTTTCATTTCGCGAAAAATCGTTCTGAAGTTCATCTCTGTTACCCCCCTCCCTTACGGTTTGAAGAAGACATGATCCGAATTCGACCCGTGTATTGCCACATGACACATGGTGCAGGCCTGATACTTCTGGGCCTGGTTATGGAATGAAGGCGCGTCCGGCGCTCCGGCGTCCACGGTAAAGGAATGGCATTCCAGGCAGAGCAGGTTGACGTTGCTCCGCCGCAGGAGACGCGGATTGGAAGATCCGTGAGGCGAATGGCAGGCCACGCAGCCCTCGGTCTTCACCGGTTGATGCTCAAACGCGAACGGTCCGGCTTTGTCAGTATGGCAATTGAAGCAGAGCTGGTCTTGCGCTGCTGTTGCCCGCAACTGGTGTGTTATGAAACCGCCATGGGGGTTATGGCAGTTGCTGCAGGCCACAAGTCCTTCATTCACCCGGTGATGGAATGGTTTGGAAAAATCCGGCTTGACATCAAGATGGCAGGAGTAGCAAAGCTGCGGCTGCGCAACCTTGAGGAGCTTGGCCTGGATCTTGGGGGCGTGGATCGAATGGCAATCAACGCATCCGACATTGTTTTTCAGATGTTCCGAGCGAAGGAAGTTCGCGTGCTCCTGGCCGAACTCATGGCATCCCAGACATCTCTTTGACGATTCCTCCCGCGACAGACTGCCCAGCCGGAGGATCTTGTCAGGATCAGCCGATTCAGCATGTGCCTTACCGGGTCCATGGCAGGCTTCGCACCCCTGCCACTCCGGGCCCTGGTGTTTGGCCAGGGTCGTTTTCCAGTGCGGCCCTTTGTCATATCCCCTGGCCACATCTTCATGGCAGGATTTGCAGGTTTCAGCGCCCACATATTGCGACGGGTCAACCTGCTGATGGGTTTCAGCAACGGGCTTTCCTTTGTGCTTGTCGTTGTCTGCCTGACCGGCACCCGAGCCCACTTCATTCCCGTGCTTTTTGGGGCCGGCCAGACCCAACGTAGCCACCCCCAGCACAAGGAACAGTAGAAGGAACAACCTTGTGATTGCTTTTCCTGACATGAGCAAGCCTCGCATTTCTCCCTATTTCGGAAAATCAAAAAAAGACTATAAGTGATGATTCTTGAGTACTCTGTGACCTGAATCACAGGCATGAGCATGTTTTGTGCAAGGTGACTAAAAATTTGACAGCTGAAATGCTCGTGAGAATTGTAAAACATTCATTTGTTTTCATGGATGCATAAATCAGACCTAAGTAATTTTTACTGAAACCGCTCGCAAATAAATTTTATGAAGGCTCGCTAATTTCTTCAGCGGGCCGACACCAGCAAGCACTGGGGGATTAAGACTCTCCAACAAAGGTGGCAGGGCATTGCAATTGGGGGCACAGAGCTTCAACTCTCGCGGATTGGCTGCGGGGCACAACGACGAGATGACGCGCGTAAAACGCGGTCCGCGATCTGCAAATCAGAACTAAGCACTTTGGCAACGGCAAAGTAAATTTCAGGATTGGATTTAAGCAGGGCCAGGAACGCATCGCGCGGCAGGATGGAGATATCGCATGACTCCAGGCATATCACATCCACCTCCGGCGGTTCCCCGGCAACAATAGCGCGCATGCCAAACACCTTGCCGCCTTGCGCAAGACCTAAAGAAGCCTGTTTGCGGGCACAGGAGAGCGTGACCTCGACTTTTCCTGAATTGATGATCACGAGGTGGTCCAGCAGCTCTCCATGGCGAATGAGGTTCGTGCCCTCGGGTACGGTCATGGACTTTTCATGCTTGGCCAGCTCTGTACGTAGTGCCGGCGAAAGCATCGCATATAATTCATTCGCGGCTTCGTTATGCACTGATGTTGTGTTCATATTTTGCTTTATAACCCTCCTTCCCGGACGACCGCTGTGACGACTATCACCCGGGCCTGTGACGTTCAAGTAGTAACCAGATTTTCCAGTTGCTGCCGGTTGAGAATGGTCCATGTGGCGCCTTTAACCCTGAGCCAGTTTTTTCTGCGGAAGGCAGAGAGCACGCGCGAAACTGTCTCACGTGAGGTGCCAATAAATTGCGCGATTTCCTCCTGCGTGAGAGTTACCCGAATCGAGATTTCATTCGGCTTCTTTACAGACAGATCGATCGGGTGCTCCGCCCACTGCAAGATGAGCTTGGCCAGTTTTTCCGGCACTGAATTGGAAAGACCGAGAGAACGGACCTCGCCATAGGCGCATTTACAGTTGTGCGTGAGCTGTTTTGCCACTCTCAGGCCTACGTCAGGGAATTCCTGCAGGAAGCGCACGAAGTCAGCCTGGGCAATGAAATTGGCCTGGCTGGGCTCAAGGGTCTCAATGGTGGCTTCATAGGGCGTGCCGGAAACAGCCGCGGTCAAACCCAGGACTTCACCTGGTTCGGCGATCCGCAGGATCATGCTTTTTCCTTCGCTCGATGTGGTGGACAGTTTGGCTCTTCCCGTACACAGCACAAAAATACCTCTTGGCGCCTGGCCTTCCAGGCAGAGCATTGCGCCCTTGGGATAAACAGAGGTCGCTTTGATGTTCTGCATCTGGATCAGGGCTTCGCGGGACAGGTTACAAAACAGACGATCTTCGCGGTGTGTGCACTTCAGGCAATCTTCAATGATCTGGAAGTTGTAGGCCATCGCCATATAAAACTCCTTCCACTCCGGTTACTCATTCACTCAAAAGCTTAAGAGAAGCGGGTCACATAGAGATGTGACGAACGTCACACTTCTCCTGTGCTCCCTCCGGATGCGGCCTGAGGCCCTAAATAGGGACGGATAAGCGAGAAACAGCAAGAAATTCCGGCCATCCGTTACGCATATCCGGGGCCGCAGGGCAATGTCACAACGAAGTGTGAGATGGTGACCGCCGTCACAGCTTCATCGCCCTGTCCTAAAGCACACTGAAAAAGCAGAAGGGGACCTATTCCCTGGGACATTGGGCTTCCCGCGAACCGTGGCCGCTGCTGCCAGCGACCACGGGATGAGCCTGCTTAAACTCCGCGGGTAAAAAGCAGCGCTGTATGCGCTGCTTTTTAATTCTGCCCCACCGCACAAGATAGCGATCTTGCGTGATATAGATCACAGCCTCAATACGTTGAAGATCAGACACTATAGAAGAAGATTTTGGAAACAAAGGAACCGTATGGCAGCCCCTGAAAAATGAAAACGGACCCTTGAGGAGGTCTTTATGCAAGCTCTGCAGACGATCAACAAAATTTCATTCAAGAACATTCTCTTTCTTACCGATTTTACCGAGGCATCACAGACCGCTCTGGCATATGCCATAGGCTTCGCGCGACATTTCGGCGCGCAAATCTATCCCGCCCACGCCTGTGATCCCATTATTCTCACTGAAACAGCAGCGCCGGACATCCTGGACGAAGTGGAAGAAAACAGCCGCCGGCATCTGAACACAATGGCCAAGGAGTATGGCATGACCGGCACTCCACTGTTTGCGCGTGGACCGGTGGCTGAAGCCGTTCCAGCCTGGATCAACGAGCACGGAATCGATCTTATAATCATGGGCACCCACGGACGTAAGGGACTCAAGCACTTTCTGATGGGATCGGTTGCGGAAGCAATTTTCCGCAACGCCTCCTGCCCGGTACTTACCGTAGGCCCGCATGTGACCGTGAGACCATATAACGATTTCAAGGCGGAAAAGATCCTCTTCCCCACAGACCTGGGAGCGCACGCAGAATTTGCCACAGGGTACGCTCTGTCAGTGGCGCAGGAAAACCGGGCGCAGATCACTTTCATGCATGTGGTCTCTCTGGAAGAAGCCTTCCAGCATGACCGCACACAACTGGTGACGGACGCCTTCAAGAAGCTGGAGACACTACTGCCCGCGGAAGCCAAAGCGTGGTGCCAGCCTGAGTTCATTGTTGAAGTAGGCGATCCGCCAAAAGAGCTGCTGGGCTATGCAAACACCGAACGCCCCGACCTGATTGTTCTGGGTTTGCCCGCAGGAAAGAAATTCAACGGCGCCTTCCGCTCCGGAGTTACCTATAACATCGTCGCTGAAGCGCCCTGTCCGGTGCTCACCGTGCGGGATGTTATGAATGACAACTGATCTTCCCGCAGCCGCAAATGGAGGAGCGCGTCGGGGGAGCCCGCTCCGCCATGGCTGAAATCTGATGTTTCGGGAGTAAAGAAAGCAGCGCTCAAGCGCTGCTTTCTTACTTTATGTCCAGCGCTCCAATGAAAGGAAAGCCCGCATCAGCTCGTGGCTTCAGGATACTTCTGCAGATATGCCTTTACGAACGGACATATCGGAACAACCGTGAGCTGATTGAAATGGGCAAAGTCCAGCGCGGCGCGGACCAACTGATCGCCCAGCCCGCGTCCTCTTGAGTTCTCCGGCACTTCTGTATGCAGCAGGCTGATATGTTGCTGCGTGCGATGGTATTGCAGAACGGCTTTCTCATCTCCCAGCTTGATTTCAAACTGGCCCTTCGCTTCGTTATGCGTTACGGGATTGCTATTCATCGAAAGCCTTTTTTTGCCGGAACAGAAACTGCTTCAATCGAATTTTACGCGAATGCCGTTACCAGGCAACACACTTTCCTCTCGCGCTTCCCCAAAAATCAAATGGCTAGAGCAGGTGGTCACGCCTCCGCCGAAGCTACCGTGTCCTGCTCCAAAAGCGATTGCTTCACCGGCCACGAACCGGCCAGACACGCCAGTAAATACATTCCACCTACAATGGCAAACCCTTCCGTCAATCCTTTGGTATGTGAAACAGTTCCCACGGCGAAAGAGCATACAAGCTGCAAAAGCGTGCCCAGAAAATAAAATGTGTTTTGCACACGCCCCATAAAATGCTTGGGGACGCTTTCCATCATGGTGCTGGTAATGGCCACTCCTCCAAGAGCGCGGCTGCAACCCATCAACGCATAGACAGGCACGCAGCCTGCCAGCGCCACAGCCACGGTGTAAGAAGCAAAGATAGTAAATGTCCCGTGCAGGCGAGCGCCGAGAAACGGCAGCGCAATCAAAGAAATACCCAGCAGAGCCATGGAAACACCCACGGCACGGCGATGCCCGGTGCCGCGAATCAGCTTTGGCGTAAAGACCGCGCCAAGACATGCGCCGACGGCCCAACCTGCGTTCAGCCAGCCGAATCCTACAGCGCCCGATTTCAGAATGCGGTCACTAAATGGCGCGGTAACCACGCTCTGCGTGAGCATTCCACCTACAAACAACGCCCATGCAATCCCCAGCAGCAATAACCCTGGACGCAGTTTTATATACGCAATCCCTTCTTTCAGTTCATGAAAGAACTTTGCCATGGCGCTCTCATGCACGATTGCGCCGGTCTCCACCGCAACCGTGTGGCGTCCACGGCGTACAAACAGGTAGCAGGTAAACGACAGCACGTAACTGGCAAAGTCGATAAACAAAACGCCAGACAGACCGATTTTGTTATAGACAAAGCCGACAATCGCCCCCGCCACCAGCCATCCGCTTTGCACGCCCGCCAGCAGAAAGCTGTTGGAGTGCACGAACTGTGAATCCGGCGTGAGCTCTTGAATGAGCGCGGTAATCGTGGGCCAGAACATCCAGAAGCCCGCAGCTACAAGAATGTTCATCAGATAAACTTCCCATAACGCCACCATGCCGCGATACGCCAGCACTGCCACAACCAGAATCAGCACGCCGCGCACAGCGTCCAATCCCATCAGAAGCTGTCTCCGGTCCTGACGGTCAATCACCACTCCGGCAAACGGCAGCATCAGCAGCGTGGGGATGGTCTGCAGCATATACAGCGTACCCAGCGCCATTTCCGAGTGCGTCCTCTGCAGGACGTACCATGTGACCCCGGCCGAGTTCATACCGCTGCCGATCATGGAGATCAGGTTGGCGGCAAAGATCAGCCTCATTCCGCGATGTTGAAGGATGTTACGCACGTCTACTCACTTTAGCATCCCTCAAGGGCCGACTGACATCTTGCCCCGCCGTAATCGCCCTGACATAATCTTTGCGAATGCTGGGTCATCACATTCGTGCTGTCTCGACCATCGCGATTTTTGCCGCGGGCTTTGGCGCTGTAGGCTCCATGCGCCCGTCGGTGAAGCCGTTCGCCGTCTATCATGATGGCGACGACCTCATTTTCACGCCTGAAGCAGCAGGCACGCGCAAGCTGGCCAGTGTGGGTCCGTGGAACCTGGGTGAACGGCTGGGAGATGAAAAGCCAGCGGACAAGCGCCTGAATCTTTACGTTGTGGTGCCGGGCATGCAATATCGCGCCCCGGGCAAGACCGAGTATGACCACAATCTGGTGATCAACAAATACACAGTGGACGGCAAACCGCGCGACTGGGACGTTTTTTGGTGTTTCATCCTTGATCCCAAGCTGCGCGCTGACCTGCGCAGTGAGCGTGAACTGCTGATGGCCAAGCACCAGACGTTTCGTCCCGCTACGCTGTTTGACTTCAAAGACATTCCTTCACACGCGCTGATGGCGGAGCGGCTGAGCATAAAATCCATGGCGGACCTAAAGCCGTATCGCCGCAGAGATGGCTCATTGCCCCAGCTGCTCATACTCCCCGCGCATCTCGCCGTACGCGCAACCGCTGAGGTCCGCGACGTAACCATCACCACGCCCGCGCATTAATATCGGGAACCATTCCAGCGGCTTAACTTTCCGCGCTCTCCATTTATACTGAGTCGTTACTTTCACTCCTCTTAAGGGGAACCGACTGCTTCCTTATATTCATCTAGGGCCTCTGGAACTGCCCACCTTCGGCCTTTTCATGGTCCTGGCGTTCGCCGCGGCGTACTTTGCGCTGGAAGGCGAGATCAAACGCCGCAAACTCCAGCTCGATCCATATACAGTTGTGGCTATTGTGGCCTTTGCGGGAATCCTGGGGGCAAAGATCTGGCACATTATTGATACGCCGGCTGACCGGGTAACCGCTGACACGTTCAAAAGCTTTGGATCGCTCATCGGCTGGTTCCGCGGCGGCTTTGCCTGGTTTGGCGGATTCGTTGCCGGCATTGCGGCCCTGCTGATCATTGCGCGACGCAACGGCATCAACATGCTTGCCATGCTCGATCTTTCCAGCGCGGCGGCAGCGGTCGGCTACGCCGTGGGCCGCATCGGTTGCCTCATCTCCGGCGACGGCGACTACGGCATGCCGACAACGCTTCCCTGGGGCATGCGCTTCCCTGACGGGCTGGTCCCCACCACGCAAACCTGCGGACAGGCGATCGATGCGCTCCATCCGCATGGCTGGCCGGCGGATTGCGCCGTGCATCCCACGCCGATCTATGAGTTCGTCGCCGGCGTGCTCATCTGCTGGTATGTCTGGCGGCGCGGCACGCGCGCGGTGCAGCATCCGCTCGGCCCCGGCGTCATCACCGGAGAGTTTCTCATCCTGTTTGGCATTGAGCGCTTTCTGGTGGAGTTTATCCGCATCAATCCGCGCATCCTGTGGGGGATGAGCAATGCGCAGATCGCCGCCTTGCTCACCGTGTTTGCTGGAGTGGTCCTGCTGATCTTTGCGAGGCGTCGATTTCGCAACGTAGATCCCGTACATAAAGTCCTGGACCATGTGATCCAGCATGGCAACCAGGAAACCAAGCCGGAATATCACCGCGCCACGCCTGAGTGCCCCAATCCCGAGCGCTGGAGGATGTTTGACACCATGACCGCTGAAGTGGAAGTCCTGGATTTTCTGAAATGCCTGATGACCACCGTCAAGCCCAACCTGGTGGTTGAAACCGGGACGTTTCTTGCCGTGAGCACCTTATATATGGCGGAAGGGCTGAAGCAGAACGGCTCCGGCAAGATCATCACCTGCGAGCCGGATAAAGAGGTCTTTGCCAAGGCCAAGGAGAAGATTGACGCCTCCGGCCTGAAGAAGTTTATCGACTACCGCTGCGAATCCAGCCTGGAGACCAAGGTGACCGGGACCATCGACGTTCTGTTTTGCGATTCGCTGCCGGAGCTGCGCGAGCCCGAGGTCCGGCATTTTCTGCCCCAGATCAATCCCAACGGGCTGATTCTGATGCACGACGCCAGCTCGCATCTGAAGACCGTCCGCGAAGCCGCCAAACGGATGGAAGATGAGGGTCTGGTATCCGTGGTCTTCCTTCCCACCCCGCGCGGACTGGTGATCGCGCAGAAAAGGGCGGGAAGGAAGTAAGGGAGGAATCCGAAACCTCACCACTGATGAACACGGATGACACGGATAGGAAACTGGGATCCCAATCACTACCCTCCCTCCCGTATCCACCCCTAGTTTGGCGTGGGTTCTATTGATATCCATCCCAGGTCATCCCAGGTTGGCGTGGGGTTGTGAGGTGCACCCCTGAGGTGAGACAGGAAATTTATCCCACAGACGTGATTGAGAACGGTGAACCCCTGATCTGAGACAGTCCGCAGTGTCATAGTGCACGCTCGGTGTTCTCCAGCAGGGGGTTGGGGTTCGGGGAAGG
>JAIQGL010000049.1 GCA_020072585.1 Terriglobia bacterium
ACGAAATCATTTGCCAACTGGGATGGAAATCACAACCTATAATGATCATCTGAAGGCTCCTCTCTTCCCAGTTGTCTTCGTCGTCAAACAAAGAATACTGTGTCGGACGGGGCCTTCGCTCTTATCCAATCAATCCTTTTCGCGCTGTTTGTGTCATGGGACTGGACACGCTGTTTGCGAAAGGGTGGGAGTCGATTCAGGTCCGTGCGCAAGAAAGGCGGCCCCATCCTCTGATAAGAGCCGCCTCAAAAGAACTTGCTGCGAACGATGCTTGGCTGTTTTGCCTAAGCCTGGCGCTTTGCTGTTTTAGAAGACCGGCCAAAATGCGCGGCATCGCGCTCCTTGTGTCCAGCCAGCACCGCAAGCAGCTCGCGGTTGGCCAGGGCACGGAGCTCTTCCGTCCGGTTGCGGAGATCGCGCAGGCAGTCTGCCGGCAGGACCTCCGGCCTGGTTGCGGTGTTCATCAGCTCCAGATTGTCAAGGCTGATCAGCACCGTGCCGTATCCACGGTTGAGCTGATTCAGGATCTCATATAACTGGGGTGTGGCCAGCGGGTTGGGGCGGCGGCGCGCCTGTGGTGCGGGGTTGGCGTGCTGGGGCTTGGGTTGCGCATTATGTTGCGCCAAAGGATTGGAGCGTTTAGCTTTATGAACAGCCATGGTCTGCCTGCCTCCATAGCAGGTGAACTGCGGTTAGGGCGCGTTCGGTGTTGATCGCACCGGACGTTGCCCGTTGGGTTTGGACTTTACTTCTTTTTAGGTTTGCGAGACTTGTGTGGCACAGCCGCCCTCGGCTGTGCAGATTTTTTCTCCCTTAGTTTTGAATATCGTGTCTTCCTGCCGTTGGCGATCTTGGGCAGGAGCTGGCGAAGGCTCTTAACCTCTTCCTCAGTCCAAATATGGTGGGTTATTTTGCCCGATTCCAGGACCTTCGGAGCGGGAACCTTCTTCGCTGCGATATAGCGGCTCAAGGACTTGGGATCGATTCCCAACAGTTTGGCCGCCTGGGTTGTAGAATACAATTTCATTCTGCCTTGAATATGGCAGATAGGTTGATGGGTGTCAAGAGATTTTAGAAATCTCAATACACCAGCCCACATGGCGGAATTATTGAGCCCAGGACGTGAGTCCTGGGTGTGTGGTTTTATGAAGGCAAGCGCTGTAGGTGCGGCACAGGAATTTTTTATGCGCGCTCCGCTGCTTTTATCCAGCAAGCCAAAACCGGGTCTGCTGGAGCAGCTGCGCGCGGATCTCCACCCCGCCACGCGAAAACCGCGCGTGTCGGGGACCCCCGGGCCTGCGGCGCAAGGAAAGGTTTTTTTGCGCGTTTTATGGCCCGCCTTCGCAGCCCTCGAGTTGCTGCGCTCATCTCGGGCTAAACGCTCAAGTCAGGCCCCTGATACGTGTCTCGTGGTCTAACGATGGAGGATACTAAGTCGAATCCCACCTTTCCACAAAAACCGCACGCCCGGGCAACTGCTCGAGGGATTTGCCGCGCCCTTAGTGCGGGGTGTAACTTGCGTTTTGCCGGGCCGGAAGAAGTCCTATTCGCGTTATACTTACGGTCGACTCTAAGACAGGAATTTTGTATGGGTCTATCGTCGTTATGGAAAAAACTCTTGCCCGATCCCGAGGTCGCTCTTGCTCGAGCGCGCCAAGAACTGGATGACGCTCTGCCCCTGAAAGTTGCCACCCTCCCGCTCGGCCACGAGGCCTGGGCATGCTACCGGCGGGCGCTCGCCGCCGCCAGGAAATGCGGAAGCGACGCGGTTACCTCCCTTGTCCTTGAATTTGACCTGCGGTTCCCATCTGAGCCGGCGACTGGGTTCCCGCTATGTGATCCGTATCTGGGGCCAGCTCTTATTAGTAAAATATCCTCAGTCGGGCCCTTTCCGCTGTATAGGGCGCTCAAAATTCTGCTTGCGAACCAGCCTGTCCCTGATCAGGCGATTGAAGCTGCTTACCGTTTGGCCATTCGTCTGGGTGATAACGCCCAGATCAGACGAGTGGAGCACCTCATCCAACAGTCTCCGGGAGCGGAAGCAGCGCGCCGGGCGGTCACGCTGTGCGAGGCGCTGGGTCACAATCCCGGACTGGCGATCAACTTTTTGGAAGCAGGGCTTCAGGCCGAGCTTCGACAAGATTACGTGACGGCCGGGCTGATGTTCGAAGAAGCTGGGGCCTTCGAGCAAGCCCGGCACGCCTTCGACCGCTCCCCTCGAAGTGAACTTCAACGCGGGGCAGAGCTGCTTGAGCGCGACGGTGATTTCTCCAGGGCCGGCCGCCTGTACCAGCTCCTAGGTCAAACCGAAAAAGTTAGCGAGATGCAAGATATGGATTTTGATCAGGGCGGTTTTTGCGCCGTCAACTAACAGCAGCGTGTCTGGCCCAACCGCCGTGGAAATCGCAGGGAGAAGCATCCCCTTCCCAAGCTCAGGGTCGCTTGGGATTTCGCCTAGGATTGTGCAAATTTAGGGATGTTCCGGAAACCGCGAAGGACAGAGCACACGCTGAGGATTGGCTCGATTGGTTTCCCAATTCGGAATGAGATTTTTGTTGTTCGGGCGTTTCTTCCATTCTGCCTTCATCGCGCGAACTTATAATCGCCGGTAGTAGGTCAGAAAGGAGCGTTATATGGAAACAAACCGCGTGCTTGGCCGGGTCGGCGCCCGCCTTCTGAGTGATGAGGAAATTCAGCAGATTGCCGGCGGATTCATTGTCGGCAGATCTTTTTTTGGCAGCGGACTCGGTACCGGAGCTTGTGTCTATGATCCCGTAACCTGCAGAGTCGTCAGTGGCGACTGCAGTGACGTCCCGCCGCCTTGCCTCGGCCAGTAATCTATTCACCCAAAATCAACTGAATCTGCAATAGGCCCGCCAGGTCGGGCCTTTTTAATTTTGGCAAGACCTTACCGCTGATGAACGCTGATCAAACTGATCGGAAAAAGCTGTTTCAATTTCCAATTTTTGGCAATTTCGGCGATTTTGGCAGTCCTGAAAAGTCTTACCACTGATTGAACACGGATCACACTGATCGGAAAAAACTTACCGTGAGACAAGCCGTGAGGCCGACCACGCGCCGAGCGGCGCGCAACAAGCGCAGATCGCTCCTGCGCTAGAAGAGGCTTCCAAGCGGTGTGCCGCGCAGCGGCCAAAAAGAAAGGAGACGCTCTGTTTCGCGTCTCCCTGGGTATGTCTTGGTGGTTGTATTACAAATTGAGCTTTACGCTCTCCCGGTGCTAAATCCGGCTTGCTCCATCTGCTCGCGTGCGGCGTCCGCTGTGGAATGGATGCCTTGCACTTTGAGCTTGAAGTCGTCAGGATTGCTGGCGTTCTCCAGTGCGGTTTCATAGCTGACCAGGCCTTGCGAGTACAAATCGTAGAGGGACTGGTCGAACGTCTGCATACCGTACTGGGAAGTGCCGGCGCCAATGGCCTCATGAATCAGGCGCGTTTTCTCCGGGGTCATGATGCACTCGCGGACGAACGCGGTGGAGATCAGGACCTCGGTAGCGGGGACGCGGCCTGCACCGTCAGCCCGTTTTACTAGTCGCTGGCTGACGACGGCCCGCAAAGTGGCGCCAAGCTGCATACGCACTTGCTTCTGCTCCGGTGGAGGAAATACGGCGATGATACGGTTGATGGTTTCGACTGCATCTAAGGTGTGCAGTGTTGAGAAGACCAGGTGGCCTGTTTCGGCGGCGTGCAGCGCGGTGGAAATCGTCTCCAGATCGCGCATTTCGCCCACCAGAATTACATCCGGGTCCTGGCGAAGACTCGCCCGCAAGGCGGAACCGAATGAAGGAGTATCCACCTCCACTTCACGCTGGTTGACAAAACCTTTCTTATCACGATGAAGGAATTCGATAGGGTCTTCAATCGTAATAATATGCTCAGACCGGCTTGAATTGATCCGGTCCAGCATGGCGGCCAGTGTGGTTGACTTACCTGAACCGGTCACGCCGGTTACCAGCACCAGTCCACGGGCCTCTTCACAGATATGTTCTATGACCTTGGGAAGATAGAGCTCTTCCAGTGCGCGAATCTTGGTTGGGATCACGCGCAGCACCAGTCCAACGTTGCCGCGTTGCTGGAAGACGTTCACACGGAAGCGTCCCAGTCCGGCCACGCCGTAGGCCATATCGAGTTCGGCCACTTCTTTGAATTTTTGCTTCTGCCTGTTCGACATCATGCTGAAGGCCATGTTCAGCATGTCTTCCGCGGAGACGCGCGGCTGCTCCGTGAGCGGCACAAGGTCTCCATCCACGCGCACGTGCGGGTAGTTGCCAACTTTCAAATGGAGGTCAGACGACTTACGCTCCATCGCAATTCTAAGCAGATCATCAATGTGCATATTTCACTTTTACCAAAGAATCCGGGGGATAAAAGATCAAGGTCGAAAGAATCCAAGGTCGCAACGGAACAATCCAATCTGTGGCGCTGCTGAATTGGCTGCAAAGTACCACGGAGCCGCAGGGAACGCAATCAGGGGAGACTATCGGCTCCATGACTGCCTGGGTTCCTGGCTGATCTGCACAAGGGACGCCAATAAAGCTTTTACCTTCAAGAGTGTACGTTGCTATTAGGCTGGCTACAATGTTACCGATGACACAGCACGTTAATCGCCCCCGGGTAGTGGTCATTGGGGCGGGTTTTGCCGGTATAAATGCCGCCAAGTCCCTTGCCGGCGCCCCCATGGATGTGGCCGTGGTGGACCGCAAAAACCACCATACCTTTCAGCCGCTGCTCTATCAGGTGGCTCTGGCGGTGCTTTCACCCGCTGAAATTGCCTCTCCCGTGCGTACTGTGCTGCGGCGCGCGCCCAATGTGGAAGTTGTTTTGGGCGAGGTTGTTGGGTTCGACCTGGAAAAACGTCTGGTACGGCTGGACGGGCTGGATCTGCCGTATGACTACCTGATTGTGGCAGCCGGAGCCACCCATGCTTATTTTGGCCATCCGGAATGGGAGGAGTTTGCGCCTGGGTTAAAGACCTTAGAAGACGCTACCGAGATCCGCCGCCGGATATTGCTGGCTTTTGAGACCGCGGAGCGCGAGGTGATTGCCAACCGTCCGCAACCTCCGCTGAATTTCGTGGTCGTGGGAGCCGGGCCTACAGGAGTTGAACTGGCTGGCGCCATCTCTGATATTGCCGGCCGGCATTTGACGAAGGAATTTCGCAAGATCGATCCACGCCATTCGCGAATCATTCTGCTGGAAGGCGGGCCGCGCGTTCTGCCGACTTATCCTGAAGATCTCTCCGCCAGCGCGGAGCGCCAGCTCAGAGAAATGGGCGTTGAAGTCCGCACCAGCGCCATGGTCACCAACATTGAGCCGGGAGTGGTGTCAGTAGGCAAAGAAAAAATTCCGGCGTCGGTCATTCTCTGGGGCGCAGGCGTCTCCGCGTCACCGCTGGGCAGGATGCTTGGCGTTCCCACGGATAGAGCAGGCCGCGTGATTGTTGAGCGCGATCTCACCGTGCCCGGGCATGCGGAAGTTTTTGTCGTTGGTGATCTGGCTTCCGCCAAGCGCAGGAATGGCCAGCCCGTGCCTGGCGTTGCGCCCGCTGCGATCCAGATGGGCAAGTTTGCCGCGCGCCAGATCAAGCGTGTCCTGGCAGGGAAGCCGCGCGAAGAGTTTGAGTATCTGGATAAAGGCAGCCTGGCGACGATTGGCCGTTCGCGCGCGGTGGCAGATTTCGGCAAATTTCATATCTCCGGCCTTTTTGCCTGGCTGGCATGGCTCTTTATTCACCTGCTGTTTCTCATCGGCTTCCGCAACCGCTTGTTCGTGATGTCCGAGTGGGCCTGGGCCTATCTCACTTACAACCACGGCGCGCGGTTGATCACCGAGCCGGGTGAGAAGGAGCAGGTGGAGAAGCCAAGAGCGAGAGTCGGCTAGATTTTAAATTTCGAATTTAAAATTTTAAATTTAAAATCTGATATGACTCCGGTGCTTGAAACCCCGCGTCTGATACTGCGTCCGCTGGAACTTGCTGATGCCGATCAGGCACAAGCCTTGTTTCCGCAATGGGAGATTGTGCGTTACCTCCTCAATGCTGTGCCCTGGCCTTATCCGCCGGATGGAGCCTACAAGTTTTATCGCGATGTCGCTCTGCCTGCCGTCGAGCGGGGCGATGAATGGTATTGGATGATTCGGTTGAAAAGCAGTCCTGAGCAATTGATTGGCGCGATCAGCCTTACGCGGGGGGAAAAAGACAATCGAGGTTTCTGGCTCGACCCGAAATGGCAGGGCCGGGGCCTGATGAGTGAAGCCTGTTTTGTTGTGACCGACTACTGGTTCGACATTCTCAAATTTCCTGTGCTGCGCGCTCCCAAGGCAATAGCTAACACAGCATCGCGCCGCATCTCAGAAAAACAGGGCATGCGTGTGATTGCTGTTGAGGACCGTGACTACGTTTCCGGCCGCCTTCCATCAGAGATTTGGGAGATCACGGCAGAAGAGTGGCGCAGGAACAAGAACACTGCTTCTTCCAGAACCCGGTAAACCGGCTTTACTGGCAGTTCTTCTCCCGCTTGACCCAGCGGACGGCTCCGGCGGCCGTGAGTTCGATTGCGTTGAGCGGCCCGCCGATGGTCCGATCTTTGGAGTGATGAAGGATGAACTCTCCCGTTCGGATGGTTACATTGGCGTCACGATCGGGTTTGTCTTCCGCTTCTTTCCATGTATCGCGTTCCGCCAGCCCTCGCGGACTGGTTGCGTCAGCTACTTCGCTGAAGAGGCCCATCGTCTCTGCAGTTCCAATGCTCGCCGCGGGGACTCCATCGTTGACCGGCTGTAGCTGCGAAATGTGGATGGATGCATATTTGTGCGCTGTCCGGCATTCACAAAGGATTGACGCATGGTACACGGCTAGCCCGGTGTCGCTTTTGCCGGCAAAGACTCCACTCGCCAACTGCATTGACTGGCCGTGTAGAGACGACATAACTTCAGCCGGGTGGCGAACCAGCCCAATGTCCAACGCGGCCTTTACCTGCTGGGCCCAGGCTTCAGCCACAGCCTTGCCCCGCTCGTGCAGGTTGCCCTTGTAGGAACGGGAGACTTGCACGGCCTGCTGGTAAACGTCGAATTTCGGCATGTTTCGATCTTGTGGGAAGTTGTACCGGTTAAAGCCCGAGGCGGCAAAAATTGTCTGGTGGCCAAGATTGGAGACCTTGCACTGGTTGTCTTTGTGCAATCCCACTGGACCGCTATAGGTCAAGCGACTGTCCGCAGCCAGCACGACGCGCTCTTTGGAGAAGAAAATAACGACTACGGTCCCGTGCCCTACCTTCACGCTTTGTGCCAATTCCTGCGCACAAGCTGACAAAGCAAGCACGACCAGGATCGAATAGACGCTTCCGGCGGCAGGTTTTAGCAATCGCATATGTTGAAGGGGCCTCCATTTTAAATGCAGGGCCACCAGGTTGAGTGATTTTTCCCAGAAGTGGATTCCCTCGGGCCGCAGGCAAATTTAGAATGAGAGATCTGCATCCGATACGCGAGGGCAAAATATGCGCTGGACACCAGGCGGCACGAGTGGAGACATAGAAGATCGGCGGGACGAAGGCGGCGGGGGTGGCGGCTTTGGGTTTGGCGGAATGCACATCGGCATTGGAGGCATGCTGATCCTGCTGGTGCTTAGCTTTGTGTTCAAACGAAATTTGTTCACCTTGCTTGGCAATGGCGGCCCCAGTTCCTCCATTTCCACGCCGGACCGTTCGCGCGACGCAAGAGAACAACCAACCGTGGAGTTTGTTTCGTTTGTTCTGGATGACACGCAAAAGACCTGGGCAGACATACTTCAGGACCAGGGCATCCGGTATCGCCATGCCAAGCTCGTCTTGTTCCGGGACGCCACTTACTCCGGCTGCGGGTCGGCGCGCTCTGCTACCGGTCCGTTCTATTGTCCGGCTGACGAAAAGGTCTATATCGACCTGGGTTTTTATGACGAACTCAAGCGCCGCTTTGGCGCCCCCGGCCAGTTTGCCCAGGCTTACGTTCTTGCCCATGAGATAGGGCACCATGTGCAAAAGCTGATGGGTGTTGAGCAGAAAGTCACCGCGCTCATGCGCAGCGATCCGGGCGAACGAAACCAATTGTCAGTCAAAATGGAGCTTCAGGCCGATTGTCTTGCAGGCGTGTGGGCGCACTCCACTGACCAGCGCAAACTTCTGGAGCAGGGTGACGTGGAGAGCGCTATCAACGCCGCGGCGGCCGTGGGAGATGATCGTCTGCAGAAAATGTCTGCCGGGCGCGTCAGTCCGGAGTCATTCACCCACGGCAGCTCAGCCCAGCGCACACAATGGTTGAATCGAGGGATGACGCAGGGAACAGTTTCTGCGTGCAACACCTTTCGGTGATAGTGATCGTGTAGCCTGCCGCGGGCCGGCCATGATCTCTCATGCCACTAGGGAATTCTCCTTAGGCGCCGGAGCCGCACCGGCGTTTATCCCAGTAAAAATCCTTAGTCGTGGTAAGTAATAATTCGGTACGGCGGGCGCGATTTTCTGTGAGACTATCCATGTTACGGTGCGATAGTGCAGAGATCACACGGGGTGATGTTCGCATAGCACCAGCCCTCAACTTCGTCCGCAATAAGAGTTTTAGTGGTTCTCGAGTTTCTGGCATTTTTCAATGAGATCAAGTAACTTAGCGCGCAACATCACTCCCAGGCGGACCAAGCTTTTTGCTCCGTGGAACGTATTCTCCGCGTTGCTGCTTTTGCCGGACCAACATTCCCACGGCATGATGAAGAGGGTGTTTGAAGGCTTTGGGATCAATGTCCATTCCGCCTCAAGCGTTGCGGAAGCCGATCAGGTGGCGCGCAGCACCAGAATTGACCTTGCTATTTGTGACTTTGACGTTCCCCGTGCGGACCAGCTTCCACTGCTGCAACCTTCCACGCACTGGCGCGGCGTAACCGTGGGTCTGATGCCCTCGGCCAGGCTGGACCAGTCCAGCCACAAGCGAGTACAGCTTCGCGTGCCCAAGCCGGTCAGTGTGGACATGCTGGTCCGGAGCCTGAAAGCGTCTTATACCAGCATGGCGGCACAGCGGATTGCTACTTACAGGCATACGGTACCGGTCAAACTGGTTGCCGGCACACTGAATCACCGTGGATGGCAGCGCACCCTGCACCAGGTAAACGTTATAAACCTGAGCCAGACCGGACTCTGCCTGAATTCTGCCGAGCCCATTCCTCACGGAGCTTCCGTCACCATGAGCCTGGTCCTGCCGGAGAGTTCGTATTCCTTGCATGCCAGCGGCAATGTTGTCTGGACCCATACCAGCGGCCGCGCTGGAGTTGCCTTTGAGCGGTCGGCCTGCCCGGAGATGAAGAAGCTACAGGAGCGGTTGAATGCGTGGCTTCCACGCGAACTGGGAATGGTGGCGCGGTTTTCTTAAATCTCGAGCGAAGCGAGAGATCCCTACAATCATAAATACACTGTTGGAAATTCTCTTAAACTAAAGCGTAGCGATCTCTCACGCTTGTGGGTCATCCTCGAAATATTTCGCGGCTATAGGGTTCCCTCGCTGTGCTCGGGATTCAAACCCTAAACGCCCACGGGCTGTTTTGAGCGGTCATTTACCGGGACGCTGGTGAACCAGTTGTGCCGGTCAGCGGATACGCCATTCACAATGCCAAAGAACTCGCGCTGCAAGGCCAGCGTGACCGGTCCGGTAACGCCGTTATTGATGTTGATCTTGTCGATGGCGCGAATCGGGGTGATTTCTGAAGCGGTGCCGCAAAAGAAGACTTCATCGGCCAGGTAGAGCATCTCGCGGGGAATGATCTGCTCAATCACGGTCAGGCCAATGTCTTCCGCCAGGGTAATAACGCTCTCTCGCGTAATACCAGGCAGAACAGAATTGCCCAGAGGCGGCGTGAGGAGTTTGCCCTTGCGAACAATAAAGATGTTGGCGCCTGAGGCCTCACTTACATATCCGTTGATGTCCAGGGCAATGCCCTCCACGTAGCCGTTCACGATCGCTTCCATCTTGATCAGCTGGGAGTTCATGTAATTGGCGCCGGCCTTGGACATGGCGGGCATGGTGTTGGGCGCGATCCGCGACCAGGAAGAGACGCAGGCATCCACGCCGTCGCTTACGTCGCCATGTCCCAGATACTTGCCCCACGGATAGTTGGTCATGTAGACCTCCGTGGGCGTATTGAAGGGGTTCACGCCGGCTTCGCCGTAGCCGCGCATCACGATAGGGCGCAGATAGCAGGGCCATACGCCATTGGCAGCCACTATCTCCAGGGCGGCAGCGCAAAGCTGGTCAAGGTTGTAGTCGATTTCGATGCGGTAGATCTTTGCCGAATCCAGCAGCCTCTGCATATGGTCACGGAGCCGGAAAATTGCCGGAGCGCCTGCCGGCGCATAGCAACGGATACCTTCAAAAACGGAGGAACCGTAGTTGATCACGTGAGACATCACGTGGATCTGCGCTTCATTCCATGGAATCAGTTTTCCGTTGTGCCAGATTTTCTCGGTCGCTTGAATCGCCATTTTAGGGGAGGCTCCTTCAGAATGATTGTTTCCGTTCGCCTGAACCGCATCCAGCCCCTGTGCGCGAACCGCAAAAAGGTCGAAATCAGTTCTTATCCTATTTTAGATAAGAAACTAAGGTGAACGGCACATTATATCTGACGGAAATTGCCCCGGCCAACATTACATCCGGCTAAATTTCTTAGCTCGTGGAATGCAAATGTTTGCCGGGGAAGCGATTTGCAGCGATTTCTAGGGTTGTGTGCCTGCCGCAGTCTGTGTCTGGGCCGCCTTTTCCTGGCCAGCGGGAACTGGGGTGTTCTGGGCTACGGCCGTTGGCGGCGTATACAGGTAGATCTTTGGGTTCGCCATCATGGTAGGCATGGCGGCGAATGGCTTGGAATAATCATTGGCTGCATTCCAGAACAGGAAACCATTTCCGTGATGTTCCTTGGAAGCGCCAACCTGTTTCAGAATGTACTCCGGCGAATACGTCTTGGTGCGCCAGCGGAAGGCCTGTAGCCAGGGCCGCAGCACAACGCCCGAGCCGGCGGTGACCTTCTCAAAACGGTCCATGGAGACGCTGATGAAATGCTCTGGAGCGTCGCCCGGGGCTTTGTAGCCGTCCATCCCAAAGAAGTGCGAAGGATAGATCATGGGTGAAATCACATCACAGTGCTTGGCCATTTTGGTAATGTCCTGGCCGGTGTGGCTCAGATCGACCTGCCGCTGCCATGCCATGATGCCAAAAACATCCAGTGAAACCAGTACGCCCACTGGATGCAGCTCGCTGTAAGCGCGATCCAGGAAATTGGCGATTACGTCATCGCGGTGCATCTTGGGGTCTTTCTGGAACGCGAACTGCGCATCAGACTGGTTGCCTTCAGCAGGGAAGCGCACGTAGTCAAACTGAATCTCATCCACGCCGGAGGTGGCTACGTATTTGGCCAGGGCGATGTTGTAATCCTGCACCTCTTTATTAGAGCTGTCTGACCAGACCAGCTTGCCGTTTTCGCGCCACGGCTGGTGCAGGCTCCTGGACTGTACCGCGAGTTCTCCATGGTGCTGTGCGATATTGTCATCCCGGAAGAGCGCTTGCCGTGCGATTACATGCAGATCCAGTGAATGCAGGAAGCGAATGTACTTAGGCAGGTTCGTAATCGGGTAATTGTGGAGCTTCTTGGCCAGCGGGTGCTGAAATGGCACGTTGATGGAGCCGTCACTGTCCTTGATGTCAAAGACCACGGCGTTTCCGCCTGCCTGGTGCCAGCGCCGGACCAGATCAATACCGTGGGCGCTGCCCGCCGTGCCACCCGTAAGGTAAATGGCGCGGACTTCAGTATCTTTGGGAAACGGACGCGATTTCTCTATGATCGGTTGCGGCTCAATGCCGGGAACCAGGGCCGTCTCGCCCTTCTTGAAGCTCGTCTTGCCGTTGTTTGCCTTGGCGATCGCGTCCACGTACTCGGCCACCGTCATATAAGAAGATTCTGACAAGTGGGCCCGAGCCAGAAATTGCGCGGTGGTAACGGCTTTGGCCGTATGTGCAATCGTACCCGGAGGCAGTTCCTGCGGCTGTGGAGCAGCGGCGGGTGGTTTCTGGGCCGATGTTACCGGCTTTTCAGAGGCGGAGGCTTGAATCTGCTCATGCCGCGTCAGCACCATGATCGCAGCCACCAGCCCAAGCACAATCAGGGCCGCGGAGGAGATGAAACGAAACTTCTTGGGTAACATTAAGACTCTTTCCCGGGGTCGTTGAAGGGTATCTTAGCGCGTTCAGGTACTCTGATCAAAATGGCTGGAGTGCGTGACCTTTTGGCATACACTCGGCATCTAAAGTTTTAGGATGCAAGTTGCTCAGCAGTTGACAAATGAGTGCTGACAACTAAAGAGCTTACATTTCCATCTCACATCCTGACCCTCCGGAATCCGGAGACTCCTCGGCGAAAAGAGGCGGGGAATTTATGAGGACTGGCTTTAATACTGCACTTGACCCCACGCGGCGCAGTTCGGATGCGCTGGATTTTGATTCCACTTTGCGCCGCAAGATTGTTGGCCAGGACCCGGCCATTGAAAAAGTGGTGGAAATCTACCAGATGTTTCTTGCCGGGCTGAACGCCCCGGGGCGTCCCGTGGGGAACCTTCTTTTTCTTGGACCTACCGGCTCGGGCAAGACCCGGGTGGTGGAGGCCATGGCGGAAACGCTCTTTGGCGATCCACGGGCCGTTATCAAGATTGACTGCGCCGAATTTCAGCACAGCCATGAGATCGCCAAGCTCATCGGATCGCCGCCCGGCTATCTGGGACACCGCGAGACACACCCCCTGCTCACGCAGGAGGCGCTCAACCAGTGGCACACGGAAAAACTCAAGATGACGCTCCTTCTCTTTGACGAGATTGAGAAGGCCAGTGACGCTCTATGGCAACTGCTGCTCGGCATCCTGGATAAGGCCACGCTCACGCTCGGCGATAATCGCCGCGTCGATCTCTCGCAGTGCCTGATCGTCATGACCTCAAACCTGGGGGCCCATGAGATGGACGACCTCATGACCGGCGGTTTGGGCTTTGGCAATACCCGGCGCCTTGGGCAGGTCGATTCCGCTCTTGACGACAAAATCACCAGGACCGCCCAGGAAGCGGCACGGCGCAAGTTCTCCCCCGAGTTCATGAACCGGATCGACAAGGTTGTGGTATTCAAGACGCTCAAGCCTGAACATCTGCAACAGATACTGGAAATCGAACTGGGCATGGTGCAGCAGCGCATCCTTCAGGCCACCGGCAACAGCCAGTTCGTCTTCTCCTGCACGGCGCCGGTTAAAACGTTCCTGCTACAGGAGGGAACAGAACCCAAGTATGGCGCGCGCCATTTGAAGCGGGCCATAGAAAAGAATGTGGTTTTTCCCCTGGCGAACCTTGTTGCTACCAGCCAGATCAAGCTGGGTGATTTCATCCGCATTGATCGAAAAGAAAACCAGCTGACGTTTACCAAGGAAGCCGAAGGGGCCCTGGTGCCTGTGCTGCTGGAAAAATATGGCAATCTGAATTCAGGATCGCAGCTTGCCGCCAAGGCCGGACGGGCCGCGAGCAAGTCGTCACGTGATTTTGGCGGAATTTCACCGTTGCTGGATCATAAGTAAGCAATTGGCAACTAGCAACTGGCAATTAGCAAAAGCTGGGGGCTCCCAGCTTTGTTATTTGCGCCTGAAATTTTTGTGTCGGAGATAAGGACTTGGTTGTTTTGCGGATTGGGAAGAAGCGGCCGTTGGACAGTTGGAAGAGAGCCCTCGGCTAATTGCTATTTGCCTTTTGCTAATTGCTTGACTCAGCCCTTCTTCAGCTCAATCAGCACCAGCCGCGCCACTTCCTTCAGGGTTTCAAAAACTCCCTTGCCTTGAAAGGCGACGGCCTCAAACGTAGGTTCCTCTTTCTTGCTGAGTTCGCGTTTCAGGTCTTCTACCGCCATGGCGCTGGGCAGGTCGCGCTTGTTGAATTGCAGGACGTAAGGGATCTTCTTAAAGTCGTAGCCGTGTTCCTTCAGATTTTCATGCAGGTTTTCCAGCGCTTCAATGTTGGCGTCCAGGCGCTCCTCCTGCGAATCGGCCACAAAGACCACTCCATCCACTCCGCGCAGGATCAACTTTCTGCTGGCATCGTAAAAAACCTGACCGGGAACTGTATAGAGGTGGAAGCGGGTGCGGAAGCCACGCACGGTACCCAGGTCCAACGGAAGAAAGTCGAAGAACAGGGTGCGGTCCGTCTCCGTGGCCAGGGAGATCATCTTGCTCTTCTGTTTATCGCTCGTTTTCTCAAAAATATGTTGCAGGTTCGTGGTCTTACCGCCCAAACCGGCGCCGTAATACACGATCTTGCAATTAATCTCACGAGCGGCAAAATTTATAAAACTCAAGAGACTCCTAAAGCATTCATGCCCGGGCGTTCAAAACAAGCACGCCGAGGGCTGAAGAACCATCTACTGAAAGACTTTTTTATATCATAACGGACGGACTGGGGGGTGCCTCATATTTTACGCCGTATGCTGGCAGAATCAAAGCTCTACCTTCCGCGAAATTACCCCCAAAGGTAACATTTCTATTGTTTAGGCGACTGCGGCGGCAACGGGTAATAACCCTGCTTGGCAAAAACATTCAAATTCGGGCGGAGCACACGAACATCAATCGTCCGGAAAGCGCTCGATTTGGTGGCCTGCGTGGTATATCCCAGCGTGTACTGGTTGCGGGCCGTGTCCGCGATCTTGGCATACGCCTGCTCGATCCCCTGGCGGTCAAACTCCGCGAGCATATCGCCGGCGGTCTCTGACACGTACTTGGGCAGGATGTTGGCCGTCCCGAACCCGGGTACGCGGATTCGGTTTGCTTTGTCATAGATCGGAATCGCGGCGGTATCCACGCCAACGCCATAGACGCTTACATTGTTGGAGAGCAGGATTTTCTTGACCTCATCATAGCTATTGGTACTGCCCAGTTCTCGCCCATCGCTGATAACAAAGATGATGCGGCGGCGAGCTTTGTCACGCCGGCTTAGGTCCTGCGCTGCACGCAGTATCGCGTCGTTCAGCACGTAAAACTCCCGCGGCGGCGTTTGCACATCTCCGGGGCCGCCCGCATTGGGATCATTGACCGGATGGCCGTTGATGGTGGGGCCACCGCCAAATGGTCCGCCAGTCATCGGGGGCCCACCCTGTCGCCCAGGGCGCTTAATGCGATTGATCGTCGCCGTAGAGATGCCGGATGCCCCACTGAATCCGGAAATCTGCTGTACCGTGTGACCGTAGCGATAGAGAGCTACCTCGTCAAACTCACTGAATGCCGCAATCAATGCCGGAAGGGTCTCATTGACTTTCTTCATGGTGGTGGCAGGCAAATCCGTGGCTACCACAACGGCTGCCGAGAGAGGAAAAGGATCAGCGGTAAAAAATTTGAGCTGCTGCGGTACGCCGTCCTCATAGACCTTGAAGTCGTTTGATGTGAGACCGGAAACCAAACGGCCTGAGCTGTCCTTGACCGTTACGGGAATCTGCACAAAGTTGACGGAGATGGACATTTGGTACAGGTCGTCGCGCTTTCCGGGCATTCCGCCTTGGCCATTTGCCGGGCGCTGGGTTTGCACAGCGGGCGTAGGCGTTGCCCCAGCCGCGGGCTGGTCAGGATGGGCGTTGATGGGGGCTGGCGGAGCGTTGTCTGGAAACTGGTTCGGCTGTTGGCCCTTGGGCTGGGGACCGTCAGGAACGTTCTGCTGGGACTGGGATTGCTGCTCTTTGGGTTTGGGGGCGTCAGGGAGCCCTTGCTGCCCTGTGCCGGCTACACCCGCCAGCACCATGGCGCAAATCCAACCCTTTGTCCCAAAGGTTAACCTAAGCATCAGTTCCTCCTACCACTTAGAACGTATCAATAGAACGCCGAGGGGGCCGGAATTTGCACGTTATCCCGAGCCTGAACTGCTGAATCAAATTGTAATGCTTTAAGGGCCTGTACCAGGCAACTCAGCTGCATCTAATACAATAGATCAAAATTATCAGACAAGAAAGGCAGTGCTCCAAGGCCGTTATGCGGACTTTCTTTTTTGTATTTGCGCTCGCATTTCTCCTCTTGCCTGTGGCTGGCAGTCACGCGCAAGATACTGCCCCGCAGTCTACGCCCCAGCAACCTTCCAAAGACCAATCTCCCAGTGACCAGGAGCCGGTTAACCAGGGCAAGATACCGGTATTCCGCAAGAATGTGACCGTGGTCAGTGTGCTGTTTACCGTGAAGGACAAGCACGGGACCTTGGTCCCTAATCTTGAAAAAGACCGTTTTGATCTGCTGGAAGAAGGCAAACCGCAGACCATCAAGTATTTTTCCGCACTCACTGACCAGCCTCTCACGATCGGAATTCTTCTTGACAGCAGCAAGAGCATGGAGCGCACGCTGCCCGAAGAAAAGATCGTGGCCAGCGGCTTTTTGCAAAAAATCCTGACGGACAAGGACCTGGCTTTTGTTATCAGCTTTGATATCTCCGTGGACCTGTTGCAGGACCTGACCAACAGCTCGCGGCTCCTGCGGGAAGGATTGAACAAAGCGCGCATCAATACCAATACCGCCGGCATGTCGCCGATGGGAGCGCCGGGGCCGGTGCCTACAGCACGCCAGAACCAGGGCACGCTGCTGTTTGATGGAGTCTACCTCGCGGCTGATGAAGTCCTGAGCCGTCAGTCAGGACGCAAAGCCATTGTGGTACTGACCGATGGCGATGACGTGGGCAGCAAGCTGCGCCTGAAAGACGCGATTGAAGCAGCGCAAAAAGCCGATGTAATCGCTTATGTGCTCCTGATCACTGATCCCATGTATCCCTCAAATTATGGTGATATGAGCAAGCTGGCGGAGCAGACCGGCGGAAGGCTCATTACGGTGAATCGTCCGGACAAAATGGACAAGGCATTTGCCGAAATTGCCGCCGAGCTGCGCAGCCAGTACACACTGGGCTTCAGCTCCACCAACCCGGTGAATGACGGTAAATTCCGCCGCCTTGAAGTTAAATCAAAGGATGGATACAAGGTCCAGGCGCGCAAAGGATACTATCCGCCGAACGATATCGCCGCCAGCAAATGAAGGCTCTCTGGGGAAGAATCAGATACTTACCGCGGATTTCCGCAGATAAACGCGGATAAGCAACTCACTGCTTGGGCACGTAGTAGCCCTTTTTCGCCCTGACTTTATATTTTTTGCTGTCCGCCACAATCTCGATTGGCCGGAACTGCCCGTTGGCAACGAACTGGTCAGGACGGTACGAAACGGAGTACTGGCTGCGCAGTTCTTCCTGGATGTCAGTAAAAGCGGCCACCACATCATCCAGCTTGACCGGAAAAAAAGCGCGGCCTCCGGTGGCTTCCGCCAGCGTCTTCAGATTGTCATCGCCTTTGGAGTGGCTGTTCATCAGTGTTGTGCTGATGGCGTAAATAATCACCTCCGCTCGCTGTGCCATGTCCACGGCTTCTTTCTCATAAACCCTGCTTTGGTTGTCGTCGCCGTCTGAAACCAGAATAATGGCCCGGCGCACTGCGGTGGTGGCAGGTTCTTTCAGCAACTTCTCACGACAGGCGAAATAGATGGCGTCCCACAACGCCGTTCCTCCACCGGCCTTGATCGCCTTGATGCCGGTCCTTAGCTTGTCCAGATCGCCGGTAAAATCCTGCGTTACATCCCAGGTTTCATCAAAGGCCAGCACAAAGGCGCGGTCAGACTTAGGGCGTATGATCTCGTACAGAAATTCTGACGCTGAGTCCTTTTCAAACTGGAAGCGGTCGCGAATGGAGTTGCTGGCGTCAATCAGCAGTCCCACGTGGAGTGGCAAGTCTGTCTGCGCGGCAAAGTTCATCACCTGCCGGGGCGGCCGGTTATTGTCCACGATCCTGAACTGTTCCTGCTTCAGGTCGCGCACAAACTTGCCGTCTTTATCCACCACGGTAAAAACCACATTGACTTCATCCGTGCGGACACGCACGGTGGGGATCTTTTCTATCTTGACGTCGCCGGTCTGCTGCTGGTCCGTTGCAGCAGGCGTTGGAGTTGGCAGGGGTGTTGCCTGTTGCGCCACGGCGTTGCCGGCGATTGCCAAAGCAAAACAGAAAGCCAGATACGGTTTGAGGATCATAAGAGAGCTGCTCGGTTACACCATTATAGTTGCAATTATGTTGCTGGCGGTTGCGATGCTCGGAAAGCCAGGCTGGGTGAAAATGGAAAAGGCCCGATCTTGCGATCAGGCCTTTGGGTTCCGCTTACGCACCGAAAAGCTCATTGCCGGGGCACGTAATATCCCTTTTTCGCGCGTACTCTGTATTTTTTGCTCTCCGCCACGATCTGAATCGGACGAAACAGCCCGTTGGCCTCAAAATTGTCAGGCTTATAGAAGACGGAATACTGGCTGCGGAGTTCCTCGTGGATATCGTGGAAGGCGTTGGCCACATCCTGAAGTTTGAATGGGAAGAAAGCCTGCCCGCCGGTGGTTTCAGCCAGCATTTTCAGGCTGCGGTCGCCTTCGTCAGGATTATTGCTGAGGTTGGTGCTGATGGTGTAAACGATCACGCCGGCGCGCTGGGCCATCTCAATGGCTTCCTGCCGCAGTACTCGGCTCTGATTGTCATCGCCATCAGAAACCAGAATGATTGCCTTGCGGACCGGCCCCGTCTCCCGTTCTTTCATCAGCTTGTCACGGCAGGCATAAAACACGGCGTCCCACAGCGCGGTACCGCCGCCCGGCCGTATTACCTTTACGCCTTTGGTCAGTTTGTCCAGGTCGCCGGTGAAGTCCTGCGTAAGGTCCCAGACCTCATCAAAAGCCAGGACAAACGCTTTATCGGTCTTGGGGCGGATGATCTGGTGCAGGAACTCAATGGCCGCATCCTGCTCAAAGAGAAACCGGTCACGGATGGAATTGCTGGCATCAATCAACAGCCCCACGCGCAACGGCAGGTCCGTTTCCGCGGAAAAATTCATGATCTGCCTTGGGGGCTTATTGTTGTCCAGAATTTTGAACTGATTTTCCTTTAGGTCCTTGATGAACTTATTGTGTTTGTCCGTGACGGTAAAAATCACGTTTACTTCATTGGTCCGGGTCTGATAAGTCTGTATTGGAAGCGTGTCGTCCACCGCAGGCGCCGAGCCGGGCGCGACCGCATTGGCCGTGGGCGCCGGGGCTGGTGGCTGCGTGGCCGAAGGCATGGTTTGCGCCACAGCAGAGCAGCAAACCAGCGTAAATACAAACAACAACGCAACTACCTTTTTGGAATACATGTCAGGAGCTCTCTTGCGCATTATAGTCTGGGAAAACAAATCCTCAATCCCCGATCTGCCGGAGAAAATCTTTTAACTCATCCGGTAACGGCTGCTGGAACGCGAGCGGCCTATTACTGATTGGATGCTCGAATTGTATCGCGGAAGCGTGCAGAAAGTTCCTTTCCAGAGATGCCGGTTTTGATCCTGTACCTCCGTAACTCAAGAGTTTCCCCGGAGCGCCGTAAAGTGTGTCTCCCACAATGGGATGGCCGAGGGATGACAGGTGCACCCTGATCTGGTGCGTCCTGCCGGTCTCAATTTTTACCTCCAGCAGGGAAAATTTACCGTATGCGCCTTCCATCTGCTTCGTCACCTGCCAGTGCGTGACGGCCTGGCGTCCCGGCTTGCTTTGACTGGTGCGCGTGGTCATGCGCGCACGGCGGACGGGATCACGGCTGATGGCGGCATGGATGGTCCCTTTGGATGTTTTCATCCAGCCATGCACCAGCGCGATATATGTTTTCTTCACCTCGCGCCGGGCAAATTGCTCCGCCAGCTTCCTGTGCGCGAGATCGGACTTCGCCACAATGACCAGGCCGCTGGTTTCTTTGTCCAGACGGTGCACAATCCCCGGACGCAACTCTCCGCCAATTTCTGAGAGTTGATTGAAACGATGCAGCAGGGCATTCACCATGGTCCCGCGATTGCCGGCCTCACCCTTGCCGGAGCCCGCGTGGACGCTCATGCCTGCCGGCTTGTTGATGACTGCAATGCTTTCATCCTCGTAAACCACATCGAGCGGAATATCCTCCGCAAAGGCCTTGAGCGGAGGCAACTCCACCTGGCCGGTGATAAGAATCTCTTCTCCTCCGCGGAGCTTCATGGAAGGCTTGGGCACATTTCCGTTCACCAGAATTTTCTTCTGTTCCATGAGCTGTTGCACGCGGACGCGGCTCACGTCAGGAAGTTGCAAGACCAGCCATTGGTCCAGCCGCTTGCCGGCGGCGTCAGAGGGAACGGTAAAGCTCTGTACCAGGGGTGATTCAGACACGCAGAGGATTGTAAGGAAGCAATCAGCACTCAGCAATCAGCCTAGGTAAGGTAGAGCAAGAATTAACGTAGAGCAAGAATTAACGAGGTGGTGCAATAAGCAGCGAGCCCGACCACGCGGCGAGCGGCGTTGTTCAGGAGCATCATTGATCTTTAAGCGTGTGTCCTATGAGCGCGTTGATCTCTGTAAAGGCCCACCAGGAGATCAACGTACTCGATAAGACCGAAATTTGCGCCTTTTAGCTTTTTCACTTCAATTCAGTTACTGGGGGCAAATCTCTCTTTGATTGATCCCCCCGTTGTCGGTGCCGCAAGTATCGCTAGGCTCCCATCCTGCGCTCGCGCTCGCGTAGGTCGTTCCCTGATATTGGACCGAGCCGGTAACGGAAGAGGGAGCGTCGGTGATGCTCTGTAATGGGGTCGTCAGGTTTGTAATCACATCAATGCTGGAATATCCGGTGAACTGCTGAAGCCAGTTATATACCGCGGACGGGTTTTGGGCATATACGCTGGTGCCGTTGATCACGTAGTTAAAATTCTGCTGACCCACGATCTGGCCGGTTGTGAGGTCTTTCACGCTGACGGTGACGGTGCCGGTGTTCGCTGTAACTGTGGCATTGGAGAGCGATATGTTAAGGAGCGCCTGGGAAGCATCGAAATTCACAAGATAACTCCCCGGCGGGTCCCATGTGGCCGTATATGTTGCTGAAACGGTCGTACCGGTCATTGTGTTCGTCGAAACTGTAATCGACGTTGTTTGAGTGCAGCCAACAAGCGAGATGATGGCGCAAAGCGCACCAAAACCAGCCGCAAAGTTAAGGCTTCTACGAAATAGTTGCGACATAACAACCCTCCAGTGATTTTCTAAACGTCTGATTCTTCAAGCCAAAAACAACTTGAGTGAAACTTTTGCTCATCGTAGCTCTGAATGCGAAATAACAGAGAGGCACAATGAGATATTCGCGTTTCCGAAATTCTTTTCTTAAGCTCGACTGCTAGGACTGCCGTGTCATTTTGGAACCCATCATCGCACGATATAATTTCCAGTTTTGCTCCGTGCTGCGCCCATCGCGCACGTGCAAACCGCACTCATTTTCGTATCTTCGATCAAGGATCAAGAATCGAGAGTTATGACTAGAGCAATATAGGGACCTGAAGTCGAGAGAAGTTTCTCAAGCGGTGTTGGAGCGAAGCGATTTTCAAGAGGAATCTGTGGCGAGGCCGACTTGCGCGCCGAGCCACCAGCGTCAAGAGCAAATAGGATCTGAAGTCGAGAGAAGATTCTCAAGCGGTTTGGAGCGAAGCGACAAAAAACAACGACCGACCCACTCAGCCGTGCGACCGGGCCGTTCTGAACCCATCCTAAGATGGTGGGAACCCGCCGCGGCTCTTTAGGCATTTCCGTACTGGCGGAACCTCGCACACCGAGCCGTTATTATACGAGTCAGGCCCCCTGTTCATTGAATGTTGGTTCATGAACGGTTACCGTTCTCACCTGCGTTGCAGGCCGGTTGTCAGGACTGATGCTAAAGAAAAGCAGAGTGGATGGCAAGGGGCAGCGCCGTTTTTTCACCAAGAAAAAATTACCCGGCCCGGCGCTCATCCTGCAGGACTTCATCAAGGGCGCCGGCCAATTGACCTGCGCGGCGGTTGAATTCTCCTGCCAGAAGATCGTATTTCTTCTTGAGGATGTGATATTCGTCGGCAATATTCAGTGCCGCCAGCACCGCCAGACGAAGCGAATCAATCGTGGAGGTCTGCTCGGCCACCGTGCGCATTTTCCCATCCACGAACTGCGCCAGCTTCGTGATGTGTTCTGCATCCACGCCGCGCAGGTTATAGACCTGATCATAGATTTCCACTCGGACGGGCGTTGCAGTTGTCGGTTGTGTCACCAAAGCGGTTCTCCCTCGGAAAAAACTTCTGCTGGATTGATTATCGTTCGAGTGGGCGCAGGGTCAAGAGAATTATTTATCTTTATCGCTCCGCTCCCCACCGCTAGACAACAAGTTTCTTTTGCAAAGATGTTCAGGTGCCTGCCGCAGGCCGCTCGGCGCATGGCCGGCCTCGCGGTCAACCGCGTTTCGGCTCGACCACCACGGCTGTGCCATAAGCCAGGACTTCAGTGACGCCCTGCATGATCTCTGTGGCGTCATAGCGCACACCAACCATGGCGTTAGCGCCGAGTTGCCCCGCATGCTGAAGCATCCGGTCCAGCGCCTCCGAACGTGTCCGTTCGCACAGGTCAGTCAGTAGTGTGATATTGCCGCCAACCAGGGTCTGTAGGCTGGCGCCGATGGTGCCAAAGATAGAGCGCGAACGCACAATGATGCCTCGCACCAACCCCAGAGTGCGCACAACTCCATAGCCGTGCAACTCAAACTGGGTGGTAGTCATGTTGTGCTGGACAAGGGCCAAGGTCAACCCTCCGCTACAAGGACGTCAATCTGCTTGAGCATTTTTTCCACGCGGGCGCGGACTTCTTCCCGTTCTTTACGCAGGGAAATCATCTCACCGCGCAGAACATCGAGCTCTTCTTCGCGCTGCTCCAGTTGTTCGCGCAGACGCCCTGCATCACGCTCAGCCGCAGCTTTGCCTTCGCGCGCCGACTTCAGCAGCTCAATGGCTTTGTAGATTTTTTCTTCCAGCGCCGGAAAATCGTCGCCGCCGGCCCTTGTTTCCGTCTCCGGTTCCATTTCGCGGGCAAGTTTTAATGACATGAGTGAACAGCACCTCGGAGGATGACGTTAAAGCGGAGTATAACGCAATGTCTTGTGGAAAGGAGAAAGAAAGCATTCGGCTTTTTCTGCAACCCCGAGCGTAGCGAGGGGACACTATGACTATCATGAATTCGCGGCCCTGATTATTGATGAATTACCAGCGTTGATCGATTTGAAGATATGGATTGCATTGGCAAAACGTTACATTTGCTTTGCGCGATGATTTGCGTTGCTAAAGCGATCCCTCGCTACGCTTCGGGATTGCAGAAAAAGCCGACTTTCCTTATGCCGACCGCTTGTCCAACTGCTCCAACTGTCCGCCTTCGCCGGTGCCCGTGAAATCGGTAAGGCCTGCGATGGCAGCCAAGGCCAGGCCTTGCGCTCTGAAGAAACGGGATTCGGGTTCTTTGCTGAAGCGGAGCATGTCCGGCATGCTGGCGACCAGGCCGCTCAGGCCAAAGTCGATGGTCCCGTGAGTTTCAAAGCTGATCTCATCCACAATACCGCCGGGATAATCCGTGCAGAGAGCGGTGATGGTTTCCGCCGTGCCGCAGACCAGAGCGCTTACCGCCGCGCGCTTGTTTCTCCGCCAGAAAAACGCGGCCATGCCAAAGAAAGAAGCAGCCATGGCGTAGTCAATGATGGCATGCGTTTTAGGGCTGATCACTTTGGGCATTTTGTTGGTGGCAAACTTGGCAGCCCGGTCCAGAATTGGCATTGTTCTCTCCCTCAAATGGTGGACTTCTAGTAGAGATGGGTATCGGGCAAGGGGAGTTGTCTTTACCGCAGCTATAGAGGTTGGAGCGACGTGACAGGAATAGCGAGCGAAAGCTGAGCGGCGAGGCCGACTTGCGTGCCGAGCCGCTGCATCGAGACCAGGATGATCGAAGAATGGAGAAACGCTCTCAAGCGGTTTGGAGCGAAGCGACAGAATTAAAGCCTGTCCCAGGCCTGCCAGAACGCTTTCATCTCGTCAGGCTTTCCCAGTGAGATTCTTGCGAAAGTGTCCATGGGCGGGAAGGGGCGGCCGATCCTGATGTTGCTCTTCTTGAAATGATCAATCACGGTGCGTATGGGACGCTGCGTGTTGAACATTACAAAATTGGTCCATGAGGGAATTACCTGTAGTTTGCGGGACGCGCCCTGGTGCATGAACTCATCGCGGTCAAATCCGTTGCGTTGGACCGCCGCCTTGTGTTCGTCATCATGGTCCAAAGAAGTCATGCCGGCGCGCAGTGCCAGGATGTTGGTGCTGTCCTCAAGCTTGTGCGCCGCCAGCGTCTTGGTATTCTGTGCCGATGTCACGGCATAGCCCAGCCTTAGTCCGGCCATGCCATAGATCTTTGAGAAGGTTCGCGCCACAATGACGCGGTCATCGTTCACCGGGGTTTGCAGGAATGAGATGTAGTCGGCGGAGACCGGGACAAAGTCGTGGTAGGCCTCATCCATCAACACGTAGGTGTTGGACGGAAGCTCGCGGATAAAATTCTCCAGGCTGCGGCGCGGCGTGAGGCTGGCAGTGGGATTGTTGGGATTGCAGATGTAGATCAGCCCGCCATCTTTCCCCACGGCTTGCGCCATCTGCGTGAGTTGATGCGCGTAGGAAGAAGCCAGCGGTATCTTGACCACTTCCGCCTTTGTGGCCTGCGCGTAAAACCCAATTGCTTCAAATGTGGGCGATGCCATCACCAGTTTTCTGCCCGGACCGGTAAATGCGCTGGCGGCAAGCTTAAGGATCTCGGTTGAGCCGCAGCCAAGCGTCACGTGATCGGCTTTTACCTTGTGCAAGTCGGCAATGCGTTCGATAAGCGCGTCATAGACGCGGTCAGGATAGCGGTTGGCATCCTGAAACGGGTTCTTGAGCGCCAGCACGCTGGGGAACGGTCCATATGCGTTCTCATTGCTATTGAGCAGGATTGGCCCGCCCGGCTGAGTGGCGCGCTGAGGCTCCGCCCAGCTAAAGAATTCCGTGGGAAAACTTGCGGTGGCAGCAACGGCCGCGCCCAGACCAGCGGTCTTGAAAAAAGATCTGCGTGAGAGCATGGCAGGGATTGTACTCTGGGCTGCAGAGCCTTTTCTAGCCGGATAAACCACAGAGATGGCATGAATAAGGAGCAAGTTCTGAGGCGATATGCTCCGGAACAGGAATCTGGAGCAGACAGGTTGCAGGCTGGGCTCGTGCAGTGAGGCAGTAGGACCTCGACACGGAGATTAGTCAGACCTGCGA
>JAIQGL010000012.1 GCA_020072585.1 Terriglobia bacterium
GCAACTATCTGATAAAGGCTGCGAAGACCTGGCGCAAGCATAACGGCGTTCTCATCATGGCGACGCAATCACCGGAGGACCTGAAGGAATCAAACCTGCTTCCGCTGCTTGATTCCTTTCCTACCAAGATCTTCCTGGCTAATGCCGATGCTGATTATGACTTTTACACCCAGAAATTCCACCTCAACCCGCGTGAGGTGGAGCTGATCCAGACCCTCATTCCCAAGCGCGAGGGACTTGTTAAGACATCCACGATGGGCAAAAAGTTTGTCCTCAACGTGGACCGCAAGAGCTACTGGCTTTACACCAATTCCCCGAAAGACAACGAGCGATTCGCTGCCGTTGTCCAGGAGCAAGGCTTTGAACACGGCCTAGAAATCTTAGGCAGCACTCATAGGAGTTGAATCATGATGCAACGACTACTTCGCTTTACTGCTCTCATTGCAATCTCTCTCAGCGCCGTCTTTGCGACAGCCCAAACCCAGGATTTGAGCCGTGCAGCTGCTGAGGCCCGCACGGTTAAATATGCGGCCAAAGACATTGTTCGCATCACAACCCGGCCGCACTTTACCACCCTGATCCTGCTGCCGCCGCAGGAACGCATCCTCGATTTTGTTATCGGAGACAAGGACGCCTGGGTGCTCGAAGGAACGCAAAACTTCGCCTATCTCAAGCCCACGAAAGCAGGACTTGAAACCAGTATGAACCTGATTACGGCGTCAGGAAACATCTACACCTTTTATTGCACAAGCACGGAAGGCGCGCAGGCTGACCTCAAGATTTTCGTTGAACCCACGGACGAAAAATTGCTGACTGCGGCCAGCGGAGCGCCGCGGCTTCTGCCCGCATCCGATGCGGACCAGTTCCGGGAAGCTGCGGCCCTCCAAATCAAAGCCGCGCAGGACCAGAGCAATCGTTTTCGGACCGAGTACCCGCTCCACGCGCTGAAATTCGATTACAAGTTCAAGCAAGACAAAAAGCCCTTCCGCATATCGGCCATCTACCACGATGACCGGCTTACCTACATTCACTCGACTGCGACCGAAAAGCCGACATTTTACGAGATCAAAGATGGCCAGCCAACACTTGTGAATTACACCCTCGAAGATGGCGTGTACGTAATCGACCACATTGTTGACAAAGGCTACCTCTCGATTGGCAAGCATAAGAGCACATTTGAGAGGCAAGGAGAGTGACCAATGTCCACCACACCACAAATAGCGCCACCAAAACCTGAGCCGGAGGCACCGGAGCTTGCAACTGCTGCCGCGCCCGTCAACAACAAGCGCATTGCCGCCACAGGCGTTATCCCGAAACGGATGCAGTCATGGATTTTCCTCTCGGTGCTTCTGGTTACGGCTGTGGGGCTTTGGTTTTCCTCTGGTTCCACCAAAGCAGCCAAGCCAAAACCCGGCACGGTTACGGCGCCAGCAGATCAGGTTAAACCGCTCGTAGGTGGACTCTCGCCCGATGAGGTACAGACGCGCCTCAAAGAGAGCGAGCAGGCCAACCGAAATGCGGCAGCCAATCAGCATTCCAGTCCACCGCAAGCTAGCGATGCGCAATTCAAAGCCGCCTTCGGCGATCCTAATTTGCCCTCCACAGACACGCAGAACCCGGTCCAAAACCCACCGCCCCGCGATCCTATTCAGGACGATGAACGCAAACGGGAATACACCGGACGCTTTGCTTCTAACATCGCATTGTCTTATCGCTCCGATCCCCATGCCGGAGCTGCGAGCATCCAATCACCTTCGAGTCAGCTCTCTCGCATCACGAATGCCAGCGAGTTACCCACTGCATCGGCCCTGCAATCGGGCCTTCCCGCTTTGCCAGCCGATTTCCAGCAACAGCTTGATTTGCTCCAGGCGCAACAAGAAAAACTCCTGTCCCAACAGCAACAACAATTGGCCGTGGCTACGGGTGTTCTTCCGGCCTCCGCCCCGCAAGCCCAAACATCGGCGCAGAGTACTCCCGCTCGGGCCCCCCGCAATCCCAACCTAAATCAGGCTACGGGCAAAGATCACGTCATCTTTGAGGGAACGGTGCTTGAATCGGTGCTTGTGAATCGCCTCAACGGCGACTTCGCCGGCCCGGTCATCTGTCAGATTTCTACCGACGTTTATTCCCGCGACCATGCAGAGTTGCTGATCCCGGCTGGAAGCCGAATTCTGGGCGAAACAAAAAAGGTCAATGATGTCGGACAGGAACGGCTGGCCGTCATCTTCCATCGGCTCATCATGCCGGATGGCTATGCTGTGGACCTGGACCAGGCCCCCGGTCTCAATCAAATCGGGGAGACCGCACTACGCGACAAAGTTAACAATCATTATTTCAAGATCTTCGGCGCTTCTATAGCAGTCGGAGCGATCGCCGGACTCTCGACCATTGGGACAAACAACAGCGCCGTTACCGGCTTGCCTACGTCCAATGCCAGCGCTTACCGCGAAGGTGTAGCCGGAAGCCTGTCGCAGTCGTCTCTCAGAATTCTCGACAAATTCTTGAACATTCCGCCAACCATCACCATCCGCGAGGGCCACCGCGTGAGAGTTTTTCTTACCCAGGATTTGCTGCTGCCCGCGTACAGCAATCACAGGATGCCCTCGGATTTGTAAAGGAGAAGTTCGCCAGTTTTATCAGATTCAAAGGAGAAGAAACACGTCATGAAAAAGCTAATTTCAGTCGCAATTTTATTGCTCGCCTCCACCATACCGGGTACAGCCCAGATTGCTGTCGTTGACGTGGCCAGCGTCAGGCAGCAAATCCAACAGCTTTTGCAAATGCAAAAAGAGTTAGTGCAGCTTCAGCAGATGTATGCGCTCTACCAACAGCAATTCAATTTACTGAATGCCGAGGCGCAATCCCTCAAGGGCCTGCCCAATCGCTACCGCTACACCTTTGCCAACTGGCAGCAGTTTGTTGCTGGAAACCAGTACGGCAATACGAACAATTGGGCTAGCGGCATCACCACGGGCGACGCCAATTCGATCCAAACGGGATTCCGCAACCTCTTGCCGACGATACAGCCCGTTGATGTCACGGCCACCCCGCAGGCGCAACAGGACTGGCGGCAACAATACGGCCTCATGCAATTGCAGGACGCCAGCCTGATGACCGGAATAAAGACCATCGGCGACCTTCGCAACAACATGCAGCAGAACACAAGAGTGCTAGCGCAGCTTGAAGCTGATGCCACCTCCAGCGATCCGAGTTTGCAGTCGGCCAAGGCGCTCCAGCAGAAAGCCCTCGTTGCCATGTTGTTGATGATTCATACGCTCCAGGACACGAACCGGGCGCTCGCGTCTTCCATTGATTTAGAAGTGCAGACACTTGCTCAACAGCGGTGGGAGAGAGGACGAGAGTTGAACGCTACAGCCAGAGACCGCCAAGGACGCTAATTGCGGCGACTGACAATTCAGTTGAATACGAACCGTCCTAAAAGGAGACGGAACGATGGACCCGACTCTACTCAACAATTTACTGGCCTCACTGCGCGACACCATCTTTAATGTGCTCACCGAGCACGGCACTCCTTTCGCGCAACTCGGCCTTAACATCTTCCGCACGATCACAATTGTCATGATTGTCATTGCGGGGAGCCGCATAGCATTCTCTGACCACCACTCTCTCCACAAGCTCCGCACACTTGCCGGACTGATTCTGACCGTGTGGATCATGCTAACGCTTTACACCAGACCTAGCCCGCTCCTGGGCGGCAATTCTTTTTCCGAAGCCATCCCCAAAACCGCATTCGCCATGGCTGATTTGGTGGGCACCACGACGCAGCAGCAAATGTTGACCAAGCTTGACCAAATCACCAATGGCATTTCCGGCATGAGTTCGTTCTCCTTCTTGCATGCCCGCGATTTCATCACTTACCTCATCATCACCCTTCTTATCGCCCTATTGGAACTGGCCATGTTTATTGTCATCGGCTTCGGGTATCTCGCTCTTGGGGCCGTGCTCGTCATTGGCCCCATCCTTATTCCTTTCATGATCGTGCCGAAGCTCGATTTCCTGTTCTGGAGTTGGCTCAAAGCGCTTATCAAATACAGCTTCTATCCCGTGGTCGGCAACATCGTCCTGCTCGGAATTTGCCAGATCATGCTTTCCACCCTAAACGTCACTTTCCCACTTGCGGGCCAGATCGCCTTCAACATTGTCCAGCTCCCCATCTTGATCATAGTTTTCGCCGCTGGCCTCTATGCCATTTTCAAAATCCCCAGCTTGGTCGGGGACATCTTCAGCGGCGCAGCCAATGCCGGCAGCGGTGTGCAAGCAGCGATCGCCAGCGCCGTCATGAAGGCTCTCTAGCGACGCCGCAAAAGGAGAACAAATACGCCATGAATCCGTCCTCAACCCGCAAACCAGAGTTGCCGACCGTTCCGGCAAAGTCCGATGCCGAATTCCAGGCAGGGAAACGGCTTTATGCCGAGCAGTGGGGGAATGCCGTAGTGACCAACACGTACCTTAAGATCACCATCCTGGCGCTAAGCCTGCTGTGCGCCGGCTCGCTCTATATCGCCTATGCGACAGCCAAGAAGATCGACAGCTTTCATACCCGCTACATCCGCATTGACGCCATAGGGCGGGCCGAAGCCATCAAATACGATGACCTCAGTTACAAGCCGCAGGAAAAAGAGATCAAATACTTCCTGACTGAGTTTTGCCGCCTGTACTATGGCCGCAACAAACTGACCATCCGTGACGACCTCCGCCGCGCCCTGCTGTTCATGGACACGCAGCTTGCGAACAACGTCCTGGCTGCCTGGACCAAAGATAAGATAATCGACAACTTCCTATCTAGCTCTGCTGCGAATCAGGAAATCAAAGTCAACCGTATTGACATCGAAGACCTGCGGGCCGCGCCGTACAAGGCCACCGTCGAGTACGAATTGATCTACAAATCGCCCCTTGATGGCAGCGTGATCAAACGTTCTCAATACACCGCCCACTTTGTTTTCGCTTTTCGCGACACCGTGAGCAATGACCTCATTCAAATCAACCCGCTCGGTCTCGCCATTTCCTATTTCCGGGAAGACGAGGCCCTGAATTGAACACGCGCAAAGGAGTACCGCAATCATGCCGCAGCCGCAGCTTACGTTACCGCAACAGTATGGACGCTTTCTGGTGACGGGGGCCTTCGTCTTTGTCCTCGTCTTCTGGGGTCTCTCCCAATTCCTGATTTCTACCCACGATGCGCACCTCAATTTCGCCGCCGTCCGCCTGACCGCTAAAGCCTCTACCCACCAGCCCTTTTCCGTTTGGCTTCAGAACTTTGAAACGGCTTATCTGCCATTCTTTCTCCGGCAGCGCTCCTTGCTGGGTTGCTACATGATTGCCTCGACCTTCGCCTGGCTCGCCGGATTCTTTCATGACACAAAGATCCTGCGTAAGGAGAACACGCTGTGACATTCCCCAATTTCAAAGACCGTCGTTTCTCAAACAAAGTCATCATGGCAACGGTGCTTTTGCACTTCATAAGCCTCATGATAGCCGCTCGTTTTGACCAACTCTGGCTTACCCAGGTCGCTCTCTACGGCACCCTCAGTCTCTATCTCGGTCTCATGCCGATTCTCTGGTTGTGGCACCGCGCCACCAAGCGCTTGCCCTCCGATGACACGCTGTCGGATATCCGCAGGAGCTTCGATGAAACCGAACGGCCTGCCTATGAGCCAAGCCGCTATTTCGCTTTTCAAAAGGGAATCTTCACCGGCCTCAATGATCGCCGCAAGCCTGTTTACGTCTCCTGGGAAGAATTCAACAGCACCCACATGCAGGTCATCGGCACCACTGGCGCAGGCAAAGGCGTCATGAGCACCATGCTGCTCGTCCAATGCGGGCTCAATGGCCAGCGCGTCATCATCTTTGACCCCAAGAACGATAAGCACGCTCCCAGCGTCATTGCTCTTGCTGCGAAGCAGGCAGGTTTGCCATTCCATCTGATCGACTTGCGACCGGAGACGCCGCCCCAGGTCAACCCTTTTCGCTTTGCGACGTATGCGGAGATGAAAGAGCTTTTGACTACAACCTTCGATCTTGCAGATAAGGGAGAGGCCGCTGACTTCTACCGGCTTATCGACCGCAGGGCGGCCCGCGATGTAATACGCCGTGCCGGATCGAACCCGACCATCAAACGGATGCTAGAAGTCGCCGATGAAAGCCCGTTCATCACCGACGAAGACGCGGTTGCTTTTCTCGAAAAGCTCACCGAGATGACCGAACTTGACGCCATCGACACCAATGAGGGGCCAAATCTCGGCGAACTGATTTCCAGTCCCGGCTTTCTCTACATCATCGGCAGCATTCGCAGTGTCGAATCCATCCAGTGCCAAAAGCTGCTCTTGCTGCGCATCCTGCAAATCATCGAGAAACGTCCTGAAAACTTGGCTGACCGTCTGCCTATCGCCATGATGCTCGATGAGTTCAAGTACATCCTTTCACCGCCTGCATTGCAGGCGCTCGGGACGGTGCGGGACAAGAATTGCCATCTCATCCTGGCCCATCAGAGCATTGGTGACCTTGAAGAGTGCAAAGGGCTTGATCCCGCCGCCGTCCGCGGAGCAGTGCTGGAGAATACGGGAATCAAATTTATCTATCGGGCCAAAACCCCGGAGACGGCGCAATGGGCCTCAGAGCTTTCCGGAACCATCATTGCCAAAACCCGCCGCACCGATATTCAGCAATCCGCTTTCGATGCCGCGACTGCCCAATACAACGAAGTCGAAAGGGCACTGCTCACAACCAACGACATACTCGCCCTTCCCAAGCTGGTGGGAATGCTCTTTGGAGTTGGGTTGGCAAAACGCTGCCAAGCCGCCCGCATGCCAAAGGGCGAAAGGCCGCAGCTTACAGCCGCACCCAGGGCGCCGGAGATCCTTCTCAAGAACCGAGCCAAAGCAAAGATGACGCGACAGAACGAAGCCTTTGAGGCTGCATCATCTGCCGAGCGTTCGGACGATCCAACCCACGAGAACCTTACCTAAATGCCATGTCCCTGCTTCCCCGCACTCTCGCCTATGAGCAAAGCCAACGCAAAACGCGGGACGTGCTCTCATTCCTGCGCACATCCCTTTATTCCACCGAGCTGCTTCTCGGACAGATCATGCGCATCAAGCATCGCAGCACTGTCCATAACACTCTCGTGCGCCTGGAGCAAGCCGGCCTCATACGCCGTGCTTCCATCCGCACCGCTATGGCATCCATCACGCTCTGGGGAATCACCCCTGAAGGCCAGCAGCTTGCCACTCCGTCAGCTGAGGAAGTCAGCGCTCTGACTTTTAACATTTCCAAAGTCAGCGTCTCGCGGCTAGAACACTATCTATCGCTCCAGCAAATCCGCATTACCGGCGAGCAATTCGGCTGGACAGAGTTTGTCTATTGTGACCGCGAAGCAAGAGCAAACCCAGACAAAGCTGAGTCCAAATACAACGTCCGCCCCGACCTGACCGCCCTTGATCCTCACGGCCGCAAAGTGGCAATCGAATGCGAACTGTCTCTCAAAAGTCCGGCCCGCTACAAAGACAACATCATTCCCGGCCACATCCGCCACCTCAATGCGGAGGAGTACGACTATGTACTTTGGGTCACAAGAACGCCCCCAGAGCAGCAAACATTACATCAATCATTGACCGCCAGAATTCAGGACTTAAGGGAAGAACAGCGCTTGCATCTGACCCGCACGTTTACTGAGTACAAAATGTTTCAATTCGCCAATCTCGAAACCTGGCTCAAGCCACAGCTCGTTGTCGTGTCCAGCGGAGGACAGCATTGATGCATTCTCTCAGTCACATAGCGATCCGCTGGGCCAAGTCCCCGGCCTTCTTTGTTGCCGGTTCGGGCGTCCCTGAAACGCGCCACGCTCCGTCAGCGCCTCACATGGCTCACCGCCTACACCATCGCGCAGTCGATGTGCGCCGTGAAATGCGCGATAGTGTGCGCGATGCTGTACGCGGAAAATCTTTGCCCGGTCGCTCGTTTTGGGCTGCGGGCGCTCGCCCCATTCGCATCCCAGGCAGGGCTGCCGCCCCGATGCTTCGTAAAGTCGCAACCGGCCTCCGCGCTCTCGGCCTCGAACCAGCGTCTTTACCGCGCACTGCCCAGGCCAGCCTCCCTGTTCCGCGCTCTCACAGGGCACCCGCCGGCCAGGGCCAAAATCAAAATCTAAGAGGCGGGGATCTTCGGATTGGCCTCCGCGCTCTCGGCCATACACCGTTTCCGAAGACGCCCGCCTGCGCTCCCGCGCCCGACTGGCGGCCTATTCCCTCGCTTCGCTCGGTCATACCCCAGGCCGCCAGTCGTGCGCGCTCCGCGCTTGACCAAGCACCGCATCAGTCGCGTCTGGGGACGCTCCTTCCGCTGTCGCTCGTTGGGACTCGCTCCTGCTTGTGCCGCGACCGGCTCAGTCAGCGCTGGGGCGCTTCCTTCTCCTTGCGCCGCCTGGGGGCGGCTTATCACGGCTCTCCGGCCCTTGGGGGCCTACGCAAACTTTCGCTGATAGGCACCAAAGAGTTTTTGCGCTTTTCTTCGGTCGCTAGAAACGACCTGCGCGCATCGTTCCATTCAACCTGCAAACGAGCTTGCCAGAAAATCGGTTGGGCTGCGAGCGCTCGCCCAATCAGGCCTCAGGCATCGAGCAAACGCGGATCAATCGCAATTCAATCATTCTTTAATCAACGACCAAACCCAGAATAAGGAGTTAATCAAAAGTTATGCCGCTCATTGAAATACCACCGCAGGGGAAAGATGTTTCGATGACAGTACATCTGCCCGAGGAAACAGCAAACGATGTCAAACTCTATGCCCGGTTTCTCAAGGCCACGCATCAATCGGCGCCATCGGCCATCATCATCGAATGCATCCGCCGAACCTTGAAACAGGATTCCGAATTCCAAACCTGGAAATCTGATCCAGCCAACACCAAAACAAATCGTGGTGGAGTTCGTCCCCGCAAAGCCGTTCCACCCGCATCACCTCAATCCAATAAATCGGAAACCGGAGCAAAAGACAAATGAACACCGCCAGCATACATCCCGGATTCCGACTGATCCTGCCTTATCTCAGACCCATCGAGAATCTGATTCTCGATCCAGAGATAAGCGAAATTATGCTCAATTCACCCTCAGACATATTCATTGAGAAGCAGGGAGTCATAGAAAAGGTCCAGGGCATCACCATTCCAAACGACCAATTGCGCGTGGCCGTACAAAATATCGCTCGTTCGCTTGGCGATGATATTTCGGAAGAGAAACCCATCCTTGATTCACGCCTGCCGGACGGCAGCCGGATTGCCGCTGTACTGCCGCCGTGCAGCATTCATGGAATTACCCTCACCATACGCAAATTCAATACCCGTAGCTTCACCATCGATGACCTCATTCGCATCGGCACGATCACCGAACCAATCGCCGCTCTCCTGCAAACTGCCATCATCGAAAGAAAAAACATCCTTATCAGTGGCGGTACAGGTACAGGCAAAACTACCTTGCTCAACATCCTTGCCGACTTCATTCCTGAAGAAGACCGCTTGCTGGTGATCGAGGACACAGCGGAAATTCACATCCGCAAGCCCAACCTTGTCCGCTTTGAGGCACGCCGCCAACAGGGACCAAAGATTCCAGCCGTCACAATTCGCGATCTGCTCAAAGCAAGCCTGCGACACCGGCCCGAACGCACCATCCTGGGAGAGATTCGCGGGGAAGAAGCGTTCGATCTCTTGCAGGCGCTCAACACCGGCCACAGCGGTAGTCTTTCCACCATTCACGCCAATTCCGCCGCCCAGGCGCTTTCGCGCTTTGCCAATTGTGTCCTGCAAAGCGGAATTGAGCTGCCTTACAGCGCGATCAAAGCCAACATCGCCGACTCGATTCATCTGCTCGTTCATATCGAGCGTCGCCACGCCCGCCGCTACGTCAACGAGATCCTTGCCATAAAGAGCTTCTCCCCGACTGACGATACCTATCAACTCGAAACTCTATTCAATCGTAATCAGGACAATTTATCCCAGGAGTCAAAGCAATGATCGTCGTACTCGCAGAAAAACCATCCGTCGCCCGCGACATCGCCGCTGTTCTCGGAGCCAATCAAAAAAAAGACGGCTACTTTCAAGGGAACGGCTATCAGGTGACGTACGCCTTCGGCCACCTTGTTGCGATTGCCCAACCGGAGGAAATGAATCCCGCGTGGGGACAGCCTTGGAGGATGGACCAACTTCCTATGATCCCAGCTCAATGGAAGTATCAGATCGCCGACAAAGCCGAGAAACAATTTGATTGCATTAAGAAGCTCTTCCTTCAACCCAACACGACCAGCATCATCTGTGCCACCGACGCCGGACGCGAGGGCCAGCACATCTTTGACCTCATCTATCAATTGACCGGCTCAACCAAACCAGTCAATCGCCTCTGGATCAGCTCTCTAACCCCGGATGCCATCCGCGCCGGCTTCCGTGATCTCAAACCCGCCAGTGCCTTTGCCGACCTCTCGGCGGCCGCAGCTTGGCGGGCTCGCGCTGATTGGCTCGTAGGATTGAGCGCTACCCGCGCCTACACCTTAATCAATGGTCAAACATGCACTGTGGGCCGGGTACAAACGCCGACCCTGGCCCTTATCGTCAATCGCCAAATCGCAATTGAAAACTTCAAACCTGCACTCTTTTATGAAATCCAAGCGGTCTTTGAACCAGGGTTTACGACCAAATACATCACTCCAGGCAATGATCCCCAAACACGCCTCCAAGACCGCGTTATGGCTCAAGCGATTTTCGACCAAATCTCGCCCATCCCAAGCGGCATCGTCGTCTCAGTTACGACCACAGAGAAAACGACCAAAGCCCCACCTCTCTTCGACCTGCTCACGCTACAGAAAGAGGCAAACAAGCGATTCGGGTACACCGCACAGGAAACACTCGACGTGGCCCAGAGTCTTTACGAGCAATACAAAGTGCTCTCCTATCCCCGCACCGAATCCCGGCATCTGTCCCATGACATGCTCCCGGAACTCCCAAACATCATTCGCGCGTTGCCAAAAGACCTTCCCACTGAGAGTGCTTTGATGGCGCTTAAGGCAGGCCTCAAGCTATCCAAAACTTATGTGGACGATAACAAACTCACCGACCATCACGCCATCATTCCCACTCACAACGCCGCGCCATCCGATCTGCCAACAAAGCACCGCAACATTTATGACCTGGTTGCAAGACGTTTCTTGAGCATCTTTCTGCCTGCCGAAGTTCGTGATGACACTACCGCCATCATCGAACTCGGCCAGCATTCATTCCGCGCCCTTGGTTCGATCATCAAGAAATTCGGCTCGACGCTGTTAAGCACTCAATCCGAACCCGCAGAGAAAAAGACCAGTGATGACATCGAGCCTTTGCCCCCGCTCTCCCAAGGACAAAATGTTGCCAAACGAGCTGCCCAACTCAAAGAAGGAAAGACCACACCTCCCAAGCCCTATGACGATGCTGGCCTTTTAACCGCTATGAAGAATGCCGGGCAGGAGATTGACGATGAGGATCTCGCCGCCTATATGAAGCAAAGCGGCTTGGGAACCCCGGCCACACGCGCCGCTATCATCGAAAAGCTAATTGCGGTTGGCTATATCGAGCGTAAAAAGAAATGTCTCTTCCCCACAGAGAAGGGAAAAGCTCTCATCAATCAGGTCCATCCCACCCTCAAAGATGTAGCTCTCACTGCCTCTTGGGAACAGCAGTTGGCCAATATCCAGGACGGAACCACGCCCACCAATGTCTTCGCAGCCGCAATCACTCAATTCATCCAGCATATCTTTCCCGAAATCATCGCTACGCGGCCAGCAATGGCCGCCCTCTCCAACCCTAACGTTTACGGGCCTTGTCCGAAATGCAAAACCGGCACAGTACGCAAGACCATCAAGGGCGCCGGTTGCTCTCGCTTCAAGGAGGGTTGCAACTTCTCAATTTGGGGACAGATCAATGGCAAGAAGCTTACCGATGAGCACATCCGCCATCTTGCGACAAAAGGCCGCACTGGACTTATCAAAGGGTTCAAGAAGAAAGATGGAAGCGCAACCTACGATGCCTGCCTTGTGCTAACGAATGATTTCACAATCCGTCTAGAATTCGAGAGCCACGCGAGGGCAGCAAAAACGGCATGATTCAAAACTCATTCATTTTTTCGCCGGGTTGCATTGCAATATTCCTCCTCCCGGTCTTTGGATAAACTCTTAAAACCGAGGCACTATATGCATCATACGAACTTACACAATCTCACTCCGATCGAAACGATTATTGCGTTTGCAGCTTTATTTTTAGTCTTATACATATACTTCTTACCCACCATCACTGCCATCAGAAAAAATAGCCCGTATAAGGCCGCTGCTATCATCGTCAACATCATGTTCGGTGTCACGATTCTCGGTTGGATTATTGCGCTGATTCTCGCCAGCAAGCAACCGCAGCAGGTAGTCGTTGTCTACAACACGCCGCCACCCCCGCGCTGATGGCTCAATTTTAAGTTCAGCGAAAGGACTCAAAAGCTTGACGCGCCTACGCGCCTAGTCGTTCACCCCCTTGGCAGCGAATCCTGAGTATCTATCCAATCCAATGCACACCGGCAGTGGAGCATCACAGATGCAGGATCAATTAGCGGGAGCTGGCAGAGCATCGTCCTCTATCATTACTGTTTCGAGCGTTGCAAACTGAGAAACTCTGTGGCGTCCATTTGCAGACGTTGAGTTATGAGGCCAACCAGAGGGTAGCTGAGAGTAGAAACGAGCAACACTGGACCACCACTCAAGCCTCCCAGCTCAGCTTCCGGCTCTGGCAGAGGCCGTCCATCGAAGCTGACTAGGTCCTTGTGATCAATTTGACAGATGCAGTATCCGACGCCCGATTTCGTTACCGGAAATGCTGCAGAATAAGCACCTGAACCAATCCGCCCCGCATTAGGGTATTCTTCCCTCAAGGCCCTAGGATATCCAGCCACTAAGACCATTTCGCCTTCCTGTGGCGGACGAATCGGCCAACTCTTTGGGGTCGAAATGGTGCACGGCCCTATGCGTTGCACTTGTTCATCCGAAAGGCGCAGAACAACGATATCGTTCTCCTTGTCTCTCCATGCGATTCGTGAAATCGGATCGAACGGGGGGGAGGTTACCTGCTTGCCAGTTCAGCACTTCACCCGACCGCACGCGTTCTTCGTAGCCAGCTAAGACGTGAGATGCAGTGGCAAGAAATGTGCCTGCGCCTAGTCGCAACAAACAGCCCGAAGCCCCGTTAATCTTTCCGCCAACGCTCCGCGGGGGAGCAAAGAAGATCGGCACTGCATGGTCTCGGGCGAATGCCGTCATCTGCCGACCAACTGCAATTAACCGCTCTTGCACAGCAGCCGGAAGCTCACGAAAGAGTTGGAAACCACCCGGTGCGCTCATATTGTCAGAATCTGTCACGACAGTTCCGAGCCGCTTGCTTTAATCAGATTCAGACGGAGATTGATCTAGCACGCGGAAAGTAACCGTTCACCCAGATCTCCGGCTCTGGGTCAGCGGAATTCGGCAGACCATTATAGAATCGGGTCTTATCATGAAAGTCGAAATCAATGAAATACGGCTCCGGTTTGACTTGAGCAAAAGAGAGTCAAAGGCCATTGAAGATGCCATGTGGCATGAGTTAAAAAATCCAGCCAAACAAAAATGGTTTAAGGGAAGCAATAATCGTTTACATCGCGTTATTACTGGCCTCCAGACAACTCGCAAAAAATGCGGATTGCATCCACTGGAACACGATAAGCTTCTGAGCGAGGCGAACGCGATGCTGCGCACACTAGTAGCGGACAGTTCGCAATAAACCTGCGCCGTGACATCTCACGCCAATATTTGATCTCGAAAACCTTCGCAGGTTGGCTTTATAAAAAACTGAGCGCCGCACTGATGGCCCCCAAGAGCGCCGCAATTGCGCTCCAGATTGCCGCTTTTTTGTTTAACCGAGATGTCTCATACAAGGCCGACTGTATGCCGATAATGTCTACTTTTGTCCCCAGGATGTGCATTTCAGGGTTGTCGCCGATTGCCGCCACAGGCGGAACTGTCGTCTTGGGGGTTGGACGACTTGAGAGATACCAGTACACGGCTGCCACAAAAGCTGAAATAGCTGTGCCGATCGAACAGGTCACATATGCGACTCGAATGGAAATCATCGGTTTGTCTTCGGAGGTTTCATACCGCATTCTTCGCAGAATGTGAAGAGAAGACCCTCAACATTGAGATTAGCTTCTTTGCATTTCCGAAGAAAACTTCCCAGGTGTGCACAGCCCAATCATTTATGCAAGGTCCGGATCTGATTGACCGCCTTCAATCAGCCGCCACTCGGTAAGTCCCAACCTCTCCAACAGCATGTCCTTGAGCCATCTCCCTTCGACTTCTGCCAAAGCAAGCATTCCTTCCTCTACGTCTTTGTAATGCACCAGCAGAGTCAAGAACATGCTCCGATCAATCTTCAATCCCAATGCGCTGCGCAACCACAGAGTCACTTGCCAACGAACCTGCTGCCACCTTAATTCTGTGGCCTCATCAATCAATGCCACGATAGCCGTTTCCTGCGGGTCATACTTCAGCCCGCGCTTACTTTCTTTAATCTTCAGCTCCTCGAAGCGTAGAGCCTGAAGAAATAACGTTGTATTGTTCGTTTCACCACGGAGGTATCCCCAATTAACTTTAAACTGCTGCCGGCGCGCCTTTCGCCCCAGCCGATCTTCAATCGGCTCCTCATCATCAAGCTGCTTGTTGTAATCCAGGACGAGATGCGCCCGCGCGGGCACCACTTTGGTGAGAATGCAGCCCCAGACGAGGCGTGAAGGATACTGAATTTTCTTCAAAAGAACCAATACGAAAATCAGGACGACAACCAGCATTGTAGGCAAGACCGCAAGCGCACTTAACATAGACATTTGCCTTCCTTACAATCGTTCACCGGAAGCCCGGTAGCGGCGCAACGCCTTCCGAATCTCATCAGGTCCCATTCCCAACTCCTCGAACCCGAATTGCCTCACCGGACGCGAAAAAACATAAATCCACCAAAACACCGCTACAAAGTATCCCACGGAGGGAATGTTTTTAGTCAAAAAAATGTATTTGGTTCCAAACAAGGAGAAGCTCCCCAAATACAGCAAGAATGCAGCTGCCGCCGCTCCAAAACCAGTTACAACGGCATCCTCTCGCGTAATGCCCTCCCTCATCAGAAAGCTCAGCACCATAGTCAATAAGGTAATCCCAAGAAAGCCCCATCGAAAAAGAAACTCAGCTCCAAACACAAAAGTGAAAAGCCGGTCTACTTGAAGGGGAGGTGCATAAATGGCTTTCCATCCTGAATAAGCGACCACAGCTATGATCACTGTCCAAACTGACCAACGAAATCCCGCCTTACGTGTGAAGCCCTGAAAAATTCGGAGAAAACTCTCCCGCACGGCAGCAACGATCAACCCGACCTCAATCGCTTCGATCCACCAGAACGCCTCGTAATAGAACCGTTGTCTGACCATCCAGAGTACGAATTGGACAAGAGTGGCAATGCACTCCCAAAGGACATAGAAGGCAAACCACGGCAACTGCTTCCGGACGCCCTGGCGATGCAGGATGATCAGGAGCCAGACATAAACGACGAAACCAGCAATGAACGTCGCGATTTGCACTAGAAAAGCCGCACCTTACGGGTACAGGATTTTCTCACGCCGAACCTACTTACCGCACCCTGTCGTTCCGGGACAGACAGGCCCAGGCCCCGCGTGCCGTGCGTCTTTTGACAACACGCACGGGTCTGTTCCAGGACACACGGGCCCTGGTCCGGCCTGAACGCGTGAATACTGCCCTATTGATACAGTACTCGGAAAACTGAGCATGACTGCAGCCAGAGTTGACACCACTACCATTTGGATTCTCGGTTTCATCTCATCTCCTAAAATTCCCGATTTGGGACAAGCCTCTTCTTGAGTTACCTAGGTTCCTTGACATCTGTAAACCTATTCATTAATATCGATACAGATGGACAGAGCGTGGCCCTAGGGCTAACTTGCCCTTGGAAGCCCGCAGCGCTCTTTTCCTAAACTTAAGCAATTACCCCCGGAATCAGGAGAAGGAGAACCCGGCCTCTGCGGTCTCGCCAAATCTTCGCCAAAATTGGGATCGCAGGGGCAGGGGCTCGATCGAATGCTTCGACCTTATCCCGATATTCCGGTTGTGTTACCGCTAAGTCTCTGGGCGAGCATATCGCGAGCCGCGACCGAGGGCCTCAGCTCCTTAAGTAGGGGCAATGTTAGCACTGCGCGCAAAAAATGCACCCGAAGACTTCAGCGGATTTTACCCCCAAACAATTTCCTTTTCTTTCTTGACATTCAGGCTTTACCGCATAGTAATATGCTCGATTTGCACCTACCTGCCTCTGGTACCTTTTCAGGCCAGCAGGCGCATTGAAAGCGCTCTCCCAGAATGCATCCCGTCATCCAAGACCTCCACTTCACGTTGCGGCTCATCCGCAAGCGGGCAGGGATGACCATTTTGGTGCTCACCGCATTAGGCCTCGGGATCGGTTTGAATACAGCGATATTTAGTGCCGTCAACGCAATCATTCTGCGACCCCTTCCAATACATGACCCAGATCGTGTTGTCTGGCTTCATTCCCGAGTGAATCAAACAGGCGGACAGCTCGGTACTTCTTATGCCGATTTCCTGGATTGGAGAGCGCAGAGCCACTTATTTGACAGCATGGCTGCGATGTATTTCTTTTCCGCTACCTTGAGCAGACAAGGGCCTCCTGAACATATTAAGGTTGTGGGAATCTCCGCGTCAGGGTTTGATGTCTGGGGGCTTCAAACTGTTCTGGGCCGGAAATTCAGCAACAGCGACGATGAGACCGGCGCCAACCTCGTCGTGATCCTGACGCACACATTCTGGCAGCACAAGTTCGGCGGGAATCCAAACGTCCTGGGAAAGGATCTGGTACTAGACGACCGCCAATACACAATTATTGGTGTCCTTCAGCCCACTCCAATTAACGCCCTCACTTACCCCGATGTCTATGTAACCAACGGCCCCTTACTCAACCAGCCCCATATCATGGAGCGAGACACTCGCTGGTTTTTTCCGCTCGGGCGCATGAAATCCCACGTCAGCATTGCGCAAGCCCAAGCAGAAATGGACACGATTGCAAGCCGGCTGGCCTCTCAATATCCCGCGACAACTAAGGACATGGGAATCAGGGTTGAGAGCATGACTGAAAACCTCACCTCCGGTAACGGCAAACCGCTACTCCTTCTTATTCTCGCGTCCAGCCTTATTTTTCTTCTCGCCGTTCTGAACGTTATGACCATATTCCTTGCTGGCACCCTCGAACGTGCCCAAGAGCTGAGCGTTCGATCTGCCTTAGGCGCTCCACGCTCAATTTTGGCGCGTCAACTGCTCCTGCAAGCTCTGTTGTTCGCAATTGTGGGAGCAGGACTTGGTTTACTTTTCGCCAAACTGGGACTCGTGTACTTCCTCGAACGTTTTCCCAATGCTGCGCAAAGATTTCACGAGACCAACATCGATCTCAGAGTCATCGCCGTCACACTGGCAATGACGATGTGTACCACCCTGGCCAGCACCCTTGCCCCGGCTCTCTACGCCTTCCGAATCAAGATCGGCAGCGAACTGAGAGGCGAACCTGGCCTCTTCGCCGCGAACAGACGACGCCCCGTCACACGCGGCATTCTAATTTTGGGCGAGGTCGCCTTCGCCACCGGATTGTCGTTAGTAGCCGGACTGCTTATCAAGAGTCTCTATGAGGTGGAAAAAGTCGACTTGGGGTTTAATCCTCACGGCGTATTTTCGTTTCAAATCACACCCCCTCTCAACCGCTACAAAGAACCCGAGAAGCAATCGACTCTCTATAGAGCAGCCCTTGAGAAACTCGGCAGCCTGCCCGCAATGCAGTCCGTGAGTGGAATTTCGAGCCTGCCTCTAACGAGCCAAGCCTTGGTCAATAGCATGGACATGGATTCGCAATCCCCGCTTTTTGGGAAACCACTGCTCGTAGAAGAGGAATCCATTTTGCCCGGTTTTTTTCAGGTTATGCGGCTGCCTGTTCTCGAAGGACGGGATTTTAGCAACGCTGATCGCCAGGGCACTTCGCCAGTCGTAATTGTGGACGATGTTCTCGCAGCCAAACTCTGGCCTGGCCAAAACCCTCTCGGGAAACATTTGCGCATGGCGCTCTTCACGGGCGAGCCGGGCCCCTGGCGCGAAGTTATTGGCGTGGTGAAAGAAATCAAACACTTTGGGCCAGAACGCCAAGTCAAATGGATGCAGGTCTACGTTCCGCAGTATCAGGACCCCTCGCCGACCCTTTCCTTTCTTGTCAACACCACCCTCTCAAATGATGCAGCCAAGAATGCTGCCTTAAAAGCACTGCAAGAATTGGACAAAGACCTTCCAGTGGAGAGCTTCGAGACTCTGGAAAGCTACTTGAACAGAAATTATCTCAGTGGACGCCAAGTCAGCTTACTCCTCCTAACGACCTTTGCCGGCATCGGCATTCTCTCAGCTATCTTTGGCATCTACGGAGTTGTGGCAAACGCAGTGACCCAAAGACGCCGCGAAATTGCCATTCGCATGGCGCTCGGCGCGACACCTGCGCGAACTGCTATCCTTGTCGGCCGACTCGGTCTTTTCGCCACCACGGGAGGCATCCTCATCGGATCAGCCATCGTGATCAGCCTGGGCCGCGTCCTGTCCTCAATGCTCTACGGCGTCACGCCCTTAGATCCTACGGTTTATATACTTAGCGCCACTCTCGTAATTCTCCTGGCAATTGCGGCCAGCGTCATCCCGGTCATGCGCCTATTTCGACTTAATATCCAGCAGATTCTCCGACAATAATGTCATTGATTCGCTCTGTACACGTATTTTATGATTCCGTGTCAGATCAAATAAAAATCCCTTTAATATTTTCTCCCTGTGCTAAAACCACCCAAACGACCGATGGCAACGGTAAAACGAAGTCAAGGCAAAGGCATCCGGGAACGATTCCTCTACACGAATCTGACCGAAGACGAACATAAGAAGATTTCGCAGTACTGCCGTGACAATCACATCAGCATTAGTCAATTCTTCGCCGATCTGCTGTTGCAGGAAGCCGGTAAATCGAAAGAGAGACCGCAAAAGCTCACCCTCGAAATTGAATTGACGCCTGCGGAACACGAAAAGCTTGAGCAGTTGACCCGCCTTCATAAGAAGGAATCCGTCAGCGACTTTGTCCGCGAACTCCTCGAACCCGAGCTACGCATTCAAAGGTTACATGCCCCTACCAAGACCAAGCACGTCCGCTACTATTTTTCTGACGAGGAACATGAGCTAGTCACCAAGCACATGAAAGCGTTGGGAAAGTCTCCGAGCAATTACCCGGCGATCCTCGCTCTCCGCGCCATCGGAAAAACGGCTAAAAAGTCAGCCAAATAGCACAGTCTGCTCGGGGTTTATTCAGGTTTGCAACCGCCCTCAGGCCACGCCCGGAGCAATTCAGGGATCCTTTAATACCGTCCGAGATTATTAAAGGATAGCGGCATAAGCTTTAATAATGGTTCGGCTCTTACTCGCCTGTTGAATGCACTCGGAGTTCACTTGGGGATCGGCACCGCTGGAGTGCATTTACATGACAAGCAGGCCGACCGATTTCATGAGCTTGAGCAAATATTCATGGTCGTCGAGATCAAAGCGGAAAAATCGTGGATTCTTTTCAAAGCGTTTCCACGCCGATGCTGCGTCTGAAGTGAGCCAGTTCGTCGCCAGCATGCAGATATTGCCATCGCCCAAAAATCCATCCATCTCGGCTCCAAAATCTATGTGGTGAGGGCATTCCGTTATGGTATGGGGTGGCGCGTCTGTTGCCACAATGCAGCATATCGGCTGACCGAGTCGTCTAGCGACATCTCGGCAGGCTTTTATTGCGTCTTCGAGTGCTTCAGGAATGTCACCTCCACTGGTTCCCGGCTCACGCATTGCCTGATCTATCACCCAATCAGGCTGAAGCGCAGGCCCGACCTCACGCACCAGATACGGCTCACTGTGGGCAGGATCATGGTCACCAAACAGGACAGCCCGGAACGCTCCAAAGTAACTCATCCCCGCATCCCGAAGCAGAACATCCCGCATAGTTTGCCAAAATTGTTTCAGATGTTTTTGCATGCTGCCTGTGGTATCGCATACAAAAACGAGGCTCATATTGCCTGCTGGTGCCCTCTTAACACTGGTGATCCGTAGCGTCACTGGCTGCAAAGCGACTACGAAGCTGTCAAGGAATTCCTGGGGAACTTGGCCGGGACGCACCTCTGCCAGAAACAGACCATGCCAAGCATCTCCGTGGTTCATGGTGGAACCGACGCCTTTAGTAGTCGCAAATGGGGAATAATTGACTATCCAGGTGAATGCGGCTCCCGATGCTTGACTGTACTTTTGGCCTACCTCAAGCGCCCCCTTGCGCAGGCTCTTAATCGGCATTCGATAACGGTCCTTACCTTCCACCACGATGATGTCGCGAATAGGTGTTATGGTCGTTGTTAATGCGACATCAGGCATCATATCGACACCTGCCCGCTTCCATCGGCCTTGATACCATAAATGAAGGTCTGCTCCTGGCTGTCCAGGTATATTGATCGTGGCACACGGAGCAGAGGCTTGGGCTTTCGGAAGCATCCATGTTTTTGCACTTCCGTTTCCATTAGTTAATGTCAGCCGGGAGTGCCAACCTGCTCGGTTGATCGCCTCCAAAGACAGAGCGATGAGCCATATTTCGTAAATCAGCCACCGATAGCGCCAGAGCGGAAGCTGGAGATAATCATCGAATACTTCGACTACATCCATGCGGTCTAGCGTTCCAGCCGGAGTCCAAATTTCATTTGCCAACCACTCCGATGCTCCACGAAGAGCGGTTTCCAGGCTTGCGATCCACGCGGTCAGACCATCAGGATGACCAATCAACTTTGACAGTTCGGAATCCGATGGTTCTCGCTGAATGCCAGCTTTCCACAGACCGCAAAGGCAGGCCAGCGCACCCACTGGTGAACCGTAGAAATCAGGATAAATATCAGAGTTCAGTGCAACAATACAATTGGGCGCAACTCCCATAGTATCCGAGGCTGAAAACAGGTCTTCTATCACTACATGGATGAATCCGTTATTTTCGGTCGGTCGAAGGCCCATTGTGCGGGGTCTAAGCCCTCCCCGAAGAATGCCGCGATCTTTCAGCGACAAACGGTCGTTAAAAATCCACCTCTCACCCCGAGAATCATTAGATTCGCTGTCAGTCTCTGGCTCGTTCTTTTCTTTGGACTCGATCTCTTCTTCGCGCAGAAGCGTCACGTATGCCCGCACTAACCGAAGTGCATTGGTTACGAACGACGTAGCTGCTGCTGCGCAGGAATCAAGCTGGTCGTTGAGCATTCCCCGTCGATCCGTAAATGAGCCTCGGTGCTGGACCAGCCAAGGCAAGTAAGTTAATTGGCGAGCGACGTTGGTCGCGGTGTCACTTTTGAGAGGCCATGAGCCGTAGAAATCCCCATCTACTCCTAAAAAGCGTGAAAGCTTATCGGCATCAATATTCCCGACTTCTATGGTCGTCAGAGTTTTTATTAGTTTTCTTACTCGCTCGAAAAAGGCGGGGCTCAACTGAAATGGGATATCAACATCAGCCACTCGTAATCGAAATGTCTCTGAATTGCCGCTGGTTGTCGCTTCCGCCTTCGCGAGACATCCGTATATTTCGTCCAACATGGCTATGAATCCCTTAGTGCGGCGAAAAACTGTGGATGCAAGGGCTTCAACAGTACCGGCCTTTCCAGCTAGTGCACCGCCAACAGCAGCGCGCACAAGTTGGATTCGCCGATTAGGACGCAGAGCCGCTCCTAAACCTCGCGTAGCCGATTGCTCCACTTTGTCCAATGAAAGGCCGTAATCATTACAGATTTCATCGAGCACATCGCGTTCAGCCTTCCGAGACCCGGCTTCAAACGCGGATGCTACAAGAATGGCAAGGCGCATGATGTCCGAAGAGCCGGGGACAAGGGCTCCGGGCTTAAGGGGCTTGACGGACACCTGAGAAGCAGCATGTGCGATCATGGTGATTTCCTTAGAGCGTATTCTGTATGGCGTTTTACTGGAGGGGCTTGATCGAACGCAAAATCGCCCAAAGAATAGTGATTTTTAGAGCAAAAATGTTTCAAAAACCCTGCAGAAAACCTGTCTCGGCTTATTCTGGAACCATCTTCTTCAACTCGGTACGAATGTACATCTGAAGTTTGTGAATCATGTCCTTGAGCCTACACGCTTGTTCCGAGGTGATGACTACAGTCGGCGCTCTGACGATGTCAGTGGCAAAGCCCTTGGCACGCCATGGTCGGATACAGTACACATCGTTATCAGAGTGAGCGCACACTTTATTGCGCAGTTTCAGGATTTTCTGGTGGAGTGCCTGGTCGCCATGGTTGAAAGGAACATTCGAAAGCTCCAGCTTCGTGGGCTTGCTATTGAAAGGCCGCGCATAAGCAACAATCAGCGTCGTTGTGAAGGCAGTCTGCTGCTGATAGATCGTGCATCGTCTTTCCCATGGTTGATGATGCCAGCCTTTCTTGATGACCATGTTCAGGCAGTAGGCGGCCGTATCAAGGTCCATGGCCGAAATATATAGGCGGCTATAGCGGCGCTTCGTATCTGGATCAAGTGAGATTTCCATGCGATGTTAAAAATTCTGATAGGCCGATTTTTCCTTCAAACATGATCTCCCTTGAGCAGGGCGCGATTATATCAATCTGCACCGAAGGCAACCCGGAAAATATTATGCGCTAGATTGAAAAGCTCGGGCCGCAATTCAATTGGCGGCCTTTGAGTTCACTTGCAACGCGATTTCTTTTTAATTCGCGGTGTTTACTGCCAACCAAGAATGCAGCCTTTGTCTGCCAGTCAGCATTGCCCCAAGCGGTTTCATCAAATGAAAAATTGCCACCCGTCTGAGTTCGACTATCACTTGGCCGTCAGACGCTTGTAGGTGATTCGCTTCCCAACCACCGCATCCACGAAACTATCGAGACGATCCAGAGTATGACGCTTCACGTTGCCGTCGTTCAGCCGGAAGGCGAACTCATTCACGTAACGGGGCAGGTGTTTCGGGCTGGCTTTATGGTAGACGCCATACACCCCGCGCTGAAGCGCGGCGTAGAAAGTCGTGCTCGCCGGATCGCAGAAGAGTTCTCCAGCACCGCTGTTCCCTGCGCAGGCCTCCCGGAGTCGGTGAAGAACGAACCATGCCGACTTCTGGGTAATACCGATCTCTTTCGCCAGTTGCATCGAAGAGATGCCCTTGCGCGCCGTAAGCAAAAGGTACATGGCGTATAACCATTTGTGCAAGGGCACATGCGACCGTTCGAAAATCGTCCCGGTACGGATAGTGAAATCTAGTTTGCAGTCGTTGCAGCGGTAGAATGCCCCTTTCCGGCTCGTAATACGTTCACGCGTCTTGCACGTGGGGCATGTGGGGCCGTTGGGCCACAGGCGATCCTCCAGGTGCTTCCGGGCGGCCTGTTGATTCGGGATAAGATCGAAAAGCTGGAACGTGCTGATTGTACTTCTGCTCATTGTGGCTCCCAGATAGCATTGTAGTGCTTACGATGGCCACGGCCAGTACAAAGTGCTTGTCATCCCCCGCAGTTTGACACACCAATGACTTCGAACATGGATTAGCAAAGGTTGAAGTGAAATGCTTCATTGGATATATCGATCCTCAGGGTCACTATGTTTGGAAACCCGGGAAATGAGACGTTCTTTACCACAACATCCCGTCCTTCAAATTGCGGCTTACACAAAAGCGAAGCATTTCGTCGGCCCACTCTCTCGCTCATAATTATTACCAAAGGCCGCAACCTCAATTCTTCCTTATTCTCAGCATTCCACTGCTAACTTGGTGCCTTCTGGGTCCCTACCCAAACATCTCATCCTCTTGCTAACTAGGTGCATCCGCGAGCCGGCCAGTGAAAAACCGGCTCGCTCAAAACCTGACTCCCAGTTCTAGGTAACAGCAGAGCTGATCTTCCAGCATTCCACATCCGTTTCATTGGCGAAGTCTGGAGCCTCGCTCGGCTCCCCTGTCAATCCCGCTTGTGCAGCTCTGTGCGGCGCACAAACCAAACCCGCACCGTACTCGCTTCCGCGCCCGTTTCGGCTCCGCTGCGCTTCGGGGATTGACAGCGCCTCACTCCGCTCACCCCTCGCCCTCCATGAAACGAATGTGCTCCTCTCGCCTGAAAGGCGGAGAACCATAAAAAACCAAAATGAGGAGAACCAAATAAATGCTTAACACAATCCAGAACAACCAAATCCAGACCAGTTGGCAGCTTGCCCAAGCCAGCATTGACAGCTTGACTCAGGCCATTCAATCCGGCCGCAGTGAAGCGCTTTTCACCTATCTGCAAACCATGGCGAAGTTTCCGACCTATAGCGCCCGCAACGTTCTGTTAATCGCCGCACAACGGCCCACGGCAACCCACCTTGAGGGAGTCCGTAGCTGGAATGACTTAGGTAGGAGTGTCCGCCCCGGTGAAAAGGGAATCCGGATTTTTGCTCCTACCGTTGGAATCAAGTCGGAGAGCCAGGCACAGGACACTGACAAGACCAGCCGCAAACGCAAGAAGCAGGAACCGGAAACGCAGCTTTTAGGTTTTCGCGCTGTGTCGGTTTTCGATATCTCGCAGACCGGAGGGGAAGCACTGCCGGATTCTCGCCAGCCCCTTGATGTGGCCGAAAAATTGGAAAAACTCACCGCCTTTGCTCAGACCCACGGCATGACCATTGAATTTGTTGAATGGATTGGAGAGAAGAAGGGGAACTCTTATCGCGGCACAATCCGTCTGCTGCCCAACATGCCACCCGCCGAGGGACTTCCGGTGTTGCTCCGAGAGGTAGCCAGCCAGTTGCTTTATACCATCAAGCGCCGGACGTTCGTGACCCGCGCCCTGCATGAGCAGGAAACCAAAGCCGCTGCTTTTGTAGTCTGCGAAGCGCTCGGACTGGACAGCAAGACCGCATTTTCCGACTGCCAGCTCTATTACGGAGATTCCCGCCTGTTGGCCGAAAGTCTCGCCGTTGTCCACCGTACAGCCGCCCTCATTCTTGCGACCATCAGCCCAGAGATTGCGGCGCCTGCCAATTCCGCCAAGGGGGTGAACTAATGAGCGTCCCTGTTCCATTCTTGCCGCCCGTACTGGCAATGGTTGATGAGATGTTGACCACCAAGAAAATTCCCGCACTGTGCGGGGATGAAATGGAAACCCTGTGCAGTCATCTCTTTGCCCTTCGCGACCGCGACCAACGAATTACCATTGCTGAAATCGCTTATCTCAATCACGACGACCCGCAGTCGTTGAATATCTTTCTTGCCAGCACCTTACCCATGGCCCAAAGAATGGCAGAACGCAAGGCAGAGCGGGTATTTACGCACCCGACGGACTGGCAACTTGAGGCCATGTACAACGGAGCAGTTTCAAATCTCTTGAACATGTTTGAGGTTCACCGGACGATCCAGCCTTTCGTTCCGAATGCGTTCCGGCGTTACCTCATGATGACCATCATTCATGGCGCAATGAATCCGTTTCGCGTGCGTGACGAGCATTGGCATATTCAAGGTGTCGAAGATGTCACCAAATTTGACCGCATTCGAGGCCGATACGCAAATCCGGCTGAACGGGAACTCATTACGCGCGATCTGCTGGAACAGGTAACCACCTTCCCCCACCTCATGGAGGAACAGGCCAGAGTGCTCAAAACCATTGCTGTTCTGGGACCGGAAAAAGCCTTGAGGCACACGAATCACTACCAGCAAGGGGGCGACAAAACACACCACAAACACATTCGGAGAAGGCGATCAATCCTCAATTTAGTGGGCATTGCAGATGCGATGGGCGTAAAGAAACAGAAGGTGAAGAACCTTTTGAAAGATAGCCGGCGAATCCTGCGCCATGTATTTAACCGTGATGGCCGGTTGTTTGCCAGCTAGTCACATCTTCATCCTTCCGGGGTGCGTGCCCAACGTGCCCCCTTTTTTATTCTCAAAAAAATTGCGGGCTTCCGCCCGCAATTTTTTTGCTCTCGAAAAATCTTCAGCGAACGGCATACCTTGGCGCTTGCCGTATGTAGAACCTCACCTGAAGATTTCTGTCCGTTGGCCATCGCGCCCCCGTGCCGCGCTTACTCCTTGGGAGTACCGAACGCCGCCGGGGGCTTTATATCGGGACTGCAAAACTCTTATCCGGAACCAGCTTTCCCCGCACAAGCGGCAAAATCTTCATCGAGAAAATCGGCGTCCTTCGTAACAAGTTCAGCCGCTAGCATTGGCACGAATCGAACCTTGGTCCCACAACGCTTGCACATGGGCAAGGTCGTCCCGGCCATGATAATAACCACATGCGGCATTCGGTGAGCGTAATGATGAACACGGTAAACGCCCGAACGTGGAGCGATTTGACCAGGTTCCAATCGTGAAGATTCTTCCAATGCTCTCCCCTCTCAAACGAGCCACCCGCTCTCACGCGGGGTGCATCTCCCCGGCTGGGGCTCCGCCGTCCAGATTCTAGCTAAGCATTTTCTTATCTCTTGGCTCCCTTGTCATGTGTCTCTTGCGACTATTTTTGGAGCAGCCCCAGTGGGTTAAGCAGAAGCACTTAGCACTATCCATTGCCAAAGGCGGTCTGCACGACTTAACTCCATCCGGCGAGAACGTTGTTAAACCTTGAGCCAATCGGTTCACTCTGCCTTGTTCCACTCCGTCGGATCGGGTAGGACGCCTCAAAGCGCAGAGGCTCGGACGGTCGCGACAGCAGCGCCGGTATCGCGCCAAAACATAAATCCCAAAACAGTTTTGTCACGCACCGCGCTTCCCATCGCGCCCTGCCACCCTTCCCGACTGCGTTTCCTCCTGTCCGCCGCCCACCTGTTTTGTTCCCGCTTCGCGGCCCTGTGAAGAACAAAACAGCCGGTGACGGCAAACAGGAGAAATAAAATGTCAGGCAGCGCAAACCAAAACCATGAACTCCATGCTCAGCAGCACATTCGCCGGATGCGAGGCGGCTCTCAATCTCAGCTTGTGCGCGCTTCCGATGGCCATTACTACATCATCAAGCTTCAGGGCAACCCACAACATACGCGAGTTCTGGCCAATGAGTTTATCGCCAGCAGACTCGGGCGATATCTTCGTTTGCCGATGCCTGAAGTGGCAGTAATTTACGTCTCAGATTGGCTGATCGAGAACACCCCGGATCTGCGCTTTGACGTGGCTGGACTGGCAACGCCTTGCCGCAGTGGCCTCCAGTTTGGTTCGCGCTACGTGGCCGATCCCGAGACGGATATGATCTTCGATTATCTTCCCGAATCTCTCATGCTCGAAAAGACCCGCAATTTGCATGACCTTGCGCGCGTGCTCGTGCTCGACAAGTGGGCCGGTAACGCCGATGGCCGACAAGTGGTATTCACCAAACCAGCTACGGCGCGGAAGTACAGCGCGAGCTTCATCGACCAAGGCTATTGCTTTAACTGCTCCGAGTGGAATTTTCCCGATTCTCCGCTCAGAGGAGTCTTTGCCCGCAATTCGGTCTATCAGCATGTGACCGGATGGGACTCGTTCGAGCCTGTCCTTAGCCGCGCCGAGCAGATGGACACCGCCGAGCTTTGGGAACTCACGGAAGGTCTGCCGGAAGAATGGTGGTCACGCTACGGCTCCGCTTCTGACCTGGCCCGCTTAATCGAAACCCTTCATCAGCGCCGTTCATCTATCCGCGACCTCATCCTGGCTTTTCGCAACTCCAGCCGCAGCCCATTTCCTAACTGGAAGGGATAGCTGGCTTGTCCGGCTCCATTCTTCACCAATGGCCTTCCGTTTTCCCTCCATTACAGTAGCGCCTCGATTCTTGACCAGCATTGTCTCTCGTTCCTGGCCAGACTTGTTCACCCCGACTCTCACGCAATTTTTCACAACAACGGCCAGACAGCAATGGCAGAAACAGTTATCCCCGTTCACACCACGCTTTTTGCCGTCTCGCCCTGTCAAGGTCCCAGATGACTTCCCGCTTGTGTTTGTTGTTTCTGGAATGGTGCTTGGTTGATTCAGCCCGTTCTCATCTCTCCCGCCAAATGCCGCTCACGCTTCGCCTGTGGTCAGGCTCTCCGGCTCCGGGGAATGCACCCCTCCCGCCAACGATACCCCATATTGTCAGTCGGTTTGCTTCCCATCTGCGGCCTGCCGCGCTCCCGGTTTGGCCTCTGCCCTGCCTTCTGCGGTTGTTTTTTTCTGCTAGCGCCGAGATGAAAGAAAAAAATCAATCCTCGAAAGAGGGACAGGAGAAATCATCATGAGAACGAACACGAATTCAACTCGCAACGCATCCACCAACAATAAGAACAATCACCAGCAGAAGTCCTTCAGCAACAATCTGGTAATCCTGACCGGCAACCTCGGCGCAGACGCGACTTTCTTCGGGGCGAATGACAGTGCTGCCTCGTTCCGCATGGCCACCAAGAGCAACTTTGGCGAAAAAGAATATGTCGAGTGGCACTCCGTGGTCGCCTTCCGCGAGCTGGCCAAGGAAGTCGTTGAGAAATGCACCAAAGGCCGCTTCATCAAGGTCTACGGCTACCTGCATCACAGCCAGACCGGAAGCGAGGACGCCCCACAGTTTAAAACCGAAGTCGTTGCGACCGGAATCAAGTACCTGGACCGCAAGAAGTAAAGCTACGGGGCGTAGCCCAGAAGCGGCTACGCCCCTCCATTTTCAGTCCCGCTCAGTACGGGACCTTGTTCATTGATGCATAACGTGTACCGCACTCCGTTCGGCAGAACTGTTGAGTCCGATCACTCCTCATCCGTGCTGGCAAAGAGTCATCGAAGAACGACCTACCCTCGTTTAATCTGCGGAGATCATCTAACGCCGTCTGATCGTCGATGGTGTCCTTCCATGATGCGACCGTTCCAATGAGGTAGCGATCAGCGCCGAGGTGCCGCAGCAAGTCTAAAAGCTGGTCTTGTCTTGGGCTTTCCGGCAGCACCTTGGGATCACCCCTGAGCCGAACAATGGCGCGGATTATCTCCGCCATGATTTGCGGGGTCAGTTCGTCCATTGGTTCGTAGCATAGCAAGGCGGGCCGCAGTAGAATGAAAAATCGAGAGGAATCTTCCCAATGAAAATTTGACGTGACTGATGTCGAACGTGAATGCAACCGAGCAATAGCGAAGGTCGGCAATAACTCTGTTGCGGTAAAATGAGACATGACTACTCCGTCAGAAAAGATGCAGCTTGATTCACAGGACAAAACAGTACTGTACATCGTTGAGGTGGGTAATTTGGAAGGGGTACAGCAAGAGGTCGCAATTAGGACTTTGGCGTGGAAGCAGAAATCAGATGGCAATTTTCCCGTGACGGGGGACACGATTACCGCCTTCGGTAAACAGTTCATGGTCGTTGGAACCTTCGGCAACAAGATTCTTGTAAAAGCCTCCTTAGACGGCAAAGGTGTGAACGAGGGAGAGCGCGTTGGAACTTTCAATATTCGTCGGGTAACAGAATCGTAGTCGCCTCTCTGTGCCTTCATCATCCTCACCTTCCGTGATCATCCAGATCTTGGTCCCTGTTCTCAGGTGATAGGCAGCCAAAGCTGCGCGGGATACGCTCGGCGGGCCGCGACGGCGGTTTTTAGTGCCATAGATCGATGGCGCTGCCGGGCCGGCGCTATAAATTTCGCTTAGGCCCGAGTGTGAGAACTCTGGTCAAATTAAAGGCCTCCGAAGACTTGTGAAGTGGCTTCATGATTGTCTGACCGGGATATAATCAGCTCACCATGCAACATCCTTTCCTGCCACACCACTTCTCTGATCAACCCAAGTCTAAGAGTTGGTTTCTAACCGAACCTCAAATGAAGTTTGTGACGGCGGTTCTCTCGCTGGCCGTGGTTCTGATTAGCGTCTTCGGGCACCAGCGGAAAGACGTCATAGCTTTGCTGGTCATAGTGCCGGGTGCGGTGCTTATCTTGAGCGTCTTTCCCGCTCTCGTTAACGGCATCAAAAGGTTCTTTAGGCGTGGCCGCCAAAAGAGATTTGTGCAGGCGCAATACCCGCGCTTACAGCGTCTGAATGAACGCCTCGTGCCGCTACGCGGATCAGAACGATGGGCGATCTCTCCGGGCTATCCTGTATTCCGCATCGGCTTATCAGCACGATATTGTGACAAGGATTCTAGGCTCAGATTACATCTGGACATGGATGCAGTGTTATAGCTCTGCGCTGAATGACGAGCAGCCGCGTTCCTTTATGGGTTTCATGCGCCTGTGTAATCAATTCACCGCCATACTTGCGGAATATAACCGTAATTATGTGCTCAAGGCGCAAAAGGGATTGGAACAGAACCCGTTTCCCCAGGAACACGTTGTGGACCAACTTGAGACGTTCCGCGACGATTTCAATCATTATTTGCGCGAGGTCGAGGAATGGGCCAACGGAGTGACAGCCTCAGCTTTGGTAATCGAAACTGATTTGCATAGCAGCCCACAAGTCTCTCCGTGCAATTATTTTGAGAGGGTCAAGACGTTTCGCAAAAACAAAGTTGCCAACGTAAGTTAATGAACAAGCAAAAGTAGGCTCCGCCTTGAATATTTTAAAAAGAGATGAGTTATCCACAGACCCGCATATTGACTGGCGGTTTCGTCCTATTCAATACTCGCACCACAGGAGGAAAAATGTTCGCCTTGGGGATGGAGCCGACTGTATTTACAACAAACACTGGAACGGAGCAGATCAAACAACATGATCCTGTGTTCAAATACGATGTAACAGGAACGGATAATCGTGACTATGTTCAATACCAAATCATGATGACGAACAAGACGCATTGGTCTGTCCTCGATTGCATAGGCAATCAAATGATGACAGGTTATGAAACACCACTGAAAGCATTGCAAGCATTAGAAGCACACTTGAACAAAACATACGGATTCATTGCTGCACCAACAAACCAGATAACTCAATAAGGCAATCGTCCGTAGTCCATCAACCTGCATGAGCGGTTACTGCGGCTGGTATTGCGCTTGCAAACGCCGCCAAGTCGCTTGCGCTCACTCGTGCCGCCACATCCTTATTGCGCACGGCCTTCAGATACACCATGGTTGAGGCCAGATCACTGTGCCCGAGCCATAATTGCAGGGTGCGAATATCGCAGACATGGTCCTGTAAGTTGCGGGTTGCAAATGTATGGCGGAATTTGTGCAGAAACCAGTTCGAGCAGTACTCCCCGTCTGCGCATTTGTTCCCATGACGAGAGGTGCATCGACCGCAGTTCAGACCGGCCTTATAGGCAATCCGCTTCAGCTTCCATTCATGCTTTTTGTCCGGCTCGCCTTTCGTTGTCGGGAAGATCAGGTTATTCGGATTGTTTTCTTTCTGGCGCTCTTTGTGGGCCCTCAACTCAGCCACCAGTGAGGCTGGAATCGGGATCTCGCGCTCTTCCTTGTTTTTCGGCTTAAACGCCCATTGCGTTTTAGCGGTAACCCGCACCGCATGACTGCGAAAATCCACATCTCGCCAGGTCGAATATCGAACTTCCTTATCGCGCATTCCCGTCAGGAGATAGAATAGGAACAAGGTTTTCTCCGCTGGCTGGCAAGCGCTAAAAAATGCCGTCAGGTCTTCCGGTTCATAGATCGGCCGTATCGGATCGACATATTTCGGCCAGTCGCGTTTGTGCAGTAATCCAGTGATGCCGTTCAGCTTCAGCAACTGGCAGACAATCACAGCGCGATTGTTCGCAGTACGCGGGCCGCAACCGAGGTCATAAATCTTGCGGATAAATCCGAGAATATCTTCCCGTGTGACATCGTGGAGATAGGTCTTCCGGCAGTTCTGGGCGAACAGTTCCAGGCAATGCTTGTATGCCCCGTAGGTCCTGGGCTCGCGTTGTGGCGGCTCGATTTCTTTGAGATAGGCTTTCACGGCATCCCAGACTCGGAGACCTTGGCCTTCTTCGCTTTCGGCCAGCACGATTCCGGCTTTGCCGGCATCAAGCTCAATGGCCTTGCGCCGCGCCTGCTCCAGCACTTCGCTCGAATCCTTAACACTCTGCCGGCGCCGAACACCATTCTCGTACCATTCAATGTAATAGGTGCCTTCGGCATGCCGCTCCGGGTTGCCATCCACCAGCACCCAATCTTGCTTCAGCTTATTGTTCTGCATCTGCGCAGGTGCGAAGCGCCACTTATCGGCTACTTTGACATACTTGAGGATGTTGACCCGGCAAGAATACCCTTTGTGGTTTTGCGGTTTCGGCACGGCTGGTAGGCTCCTGTCTGTTCTTTCAGCTACAGACAGGATGATAGACAGGAAGGCATCTAAATACAAGAAAATAATGGTACATGGCGGAGAGGGAGGGATTTGAACCCCCGATACCCGTTAAGGTATGTCCGCTTTCGAGGCGGATCGTTTCAACCACTCACGCACCTCTCCGCGCCGTGAAAACTTTGTGGTCTTGCTGACCATTTTATCAGGTGCGTGCAGCTATCGGGTGTAACGGTCTATTCGTGGCGCAGCGCCTCCGTTGGATCAACCTTCATGGCCCGGTGAGCGGGTATGTAGCAGGCAAGCATGGCAACGGCGGTGAGCAGGGCGGCGACCATGGTGAAGGTCAATGGATCAGTCGGCTTTACGCCGAATAGCATGCTCCCCATAAGGCGGGTGAGCCCAAAGGCGCCGGTCACGCCCAATATGATGCCGGCCAGCGTCATTTGCGCGCCATCTTTCATCACCAGGCGAAGCACATCCAGCTTCTGCGCACCCAGAGCCATGCGCACGCCAATCTCCTTGGTGCGTTGACCCACCATATAAGAGAGCACACCGTAAATCCCGATGCTGGCCAGTAAGAGTGCCAGCAACGCAAAGACGCCGAGCAGTGACATGGTAAAGCGCTTGTTGGAAATGGTGTTGGCTACGGTCTTTGCCATGTCCTCAGGGTTGTGAATTACGAGTTCTGAATTGAACTCAAGCACCCGGCTGCGTAACGCAGCCAGACTTGTAGCACCCGCCGATTTTTGGCGGACAAACACGTCCGCATCCAGCCCGCCGCGCTTCAAGTCTTTGTCCGATATCTGCGCGAAAGGCAAGTAGAACTGTGCGCGCAGGGCATCTGCTCCATCATTCGCCAGCCCCCACTGGTTCACGTGACCTATCACGCCAATAATCTGCGGGTTGGGAGTCTTGTCTGGATCGGCTGCATTGGTATTGAAATCAAGATACTGGCCGATGGGATCACTATCGGGGAAATATTTTGCCGCCAGACTCTCATCAATCACCACAACGGCGGGAGCTTTTTCATTGTCAGCGACGGTGAAAAAGCGTCCTCGCTTCAGGGGAATCTGCATGACCTGCAGATAATCCGGTTCCACCACATATTGGATCGCCATGGGAAGGTCACTCAAGTGCAACGGTTTGGGCTTGCCTACGAACCAGAAATCGCTTTCATTGTCGCTGCCCATGGGATGGGCGCCGGCATTGAAGGACACAGACTCAACTCCGGACGTGGAGGCCAGTTTGTCATGAATCTGGCGATAGGCGGCCCGAATAGCGTCAGCAGATTGTGCTTTATAGGAAGCAGGGCCTGAAGCCTGGAATGTAGTAACGTTTTGAGGATTAAACCCCGGATCGAGCCCCCAAAGCTGGACCAGCGTGCGAATCATCAGGCCGGCTCCGATGAGCAATACGAGAGCCATGGCCATTTCACCAACAACAAAAACGGCCTGGGCGCTGCCGCGGACGCCGACCACGGCGCGCCCGGTTGCACTCAGCGTTCCGCCCGCGCTGCTGCGTACCGCTTTCCAGGCTGGAGCCAATCCAAAGACGAGGCCCGCCAGCATGGAAATTCCCAGCGTAAACAGCAACACGCGCAGATCAATGCCAATATCTTCCGCGCGCGGCAGAGTTCGCGGCACGGCGGCCAGTGCAGCGGCGGTGCCAAACTTGGCAAGAACCAGACCCAGGACTCCCCCGATCAGCGCAAGAAGGAGGCTTTCCGTCAGGAGCTGGCGGACCACTCTCTGATATCCCGCGCCCAGCGCAATACGGATGGCGAATTCATGCTGCCGTGCGGTGGACCTGGCCAGTAAAAGATTTGCGACGTTCACGCAGGAGATCAGCAATACAAAGGCAACGGCGCCCAGCAAAACCAGCAGCACAGGCTGCATTTCGCCGACCATCTCTTCTTTCAGCGAAAGGATATTGGCTCTCTTATCTGAATCAATGTCTGGATAAGCGGCTGCCAGATCACGAGAGACGCGGTCCATATCTGCCCGCGCCTGTTCCAGTGTGACGCCGGGCTTGAGTCGTCCGATGCCGTCCAGTCCCCAGCCGGAAGCGCGCCCATTGTAAAACTTGGGCTCGTTGTATTCGCCTATGGGCGTGTATGCCTCAATCAGCGGTTCGCCGCGCTGGAAATTTTGTATGCGGAGATGAAAGCTTGAGGGCACAATGCCCACAACGGTGCGTCCCACATCGTCAAGGACCAGCCGCTGGCCAATGATGTCCGGCCGGGAACCGAACTTACGTCTCCACAGCGCTTCTGAGATCATCACGACCGGATTGGCGCCCAGGCTGTCTTCCTCGGCGGTGAAGGTCCGGCCCAGTAGAGGGTTCACACCCAGAATCTCAAAAAACCCGGCAGAAATCATTTCACCATGCAGGCGCTCAGGTTCTCCGCCTCCGGCCAGATTGAAGCCGACTCCGCGGTACGCCGCCATGGACGAGAACGTGGTGTTCATCTTCCGCCAGTCGATAAAGTTCGGATAGGAAATGGACCCGTTCTTGAAATTGGGGATTTCCTGGAACATTGAGACCAGCTGATGGGGATCATGGAAAGGCAGCGGATTGAGCAACACGCCGTTCACCACGGAGAAGATCGCCGTGTTGGCGCCGATTCCGAGCGCCAGGGTCAGAATCGCAATCACGGAAAAGCCAGGCGACTTTGCCAGCACACGTGCGCCATAACGAAGGTCCTGAGGCAGGGAGGTGAACACGTTGTCAGACATAAAGATATTGGACTGAAATTAGCTTTACTGGTTAGCACGAGGCTTGTTGCCTTTTGTTGCGAAAGAACTCCTGCAAGACCTCAGAACATTTCCCGGCCAGCACACCGGCAGTGACTTCCATGATGTGATTCAGGCCGGGATGATTAATTACCTGGAGCAGGGAACCGGCAGCGCCGGCTTTTGGATCGCTGGCGCCATAGACCAGTCGCGCGATGCGGGCATGGACCAGAGCTCCAGCGCACATGGAGCATGGCTCAATGGTGGCAAACATTACGCAGCCGCTCAGGCGATGGTTCCCCAGCCGGGCAGCAGCCTGGCGCAGTGCGACGATCTCAGCATGGGCGGTGGGATCGTTATCCAGCAGATTGCGATTATGTCCCCGGCCAATGATCTCGCCGTCTTTGATTACTAAAGCGCCAACAGGCACTTCTCCAGCGGCAGCGGCCATGCGTGCCTGCTCCAATGCCAGCTCCATCCAGCTGGCATCCTCTCCGGAGCTCATGGATGCTGGGTTTTTCCGTGTTTGCGTCATAAAGAGTTGCCAGGAGCTGCTCAAAAAAATTCTACACGAGCAGCAGCTCTGCATATGTTTTATTTCCAGTCAACCCCGCAGTGTTTACCAGTCTCTAACTACTGATAAAGCGTCCAACCTAAGTGGACGCTGGCGGGAAAAACCTCGCACTATATAGCCCGGACGGGCACTGAAACGAAGGAGCAACGACATGAACAGGAAATTTATTTTGGCGATGATGCTTGCCTCAGGCATGGCATTTGCGCAGACCGGCAGTGCTGGATCGACACCCGACCAGCAGCCAAGCCAGCAGCCAAGCCAGCAGCCATCGACAACCACTCCATCCACGACCGGCCAGACGCCTTCAACGGCCACCAGCACGAGCGACCAGCAGGCTTCCATGAAGGGCTGCTTGAAGCAGTCGGGCGGAAACTGGGTCCTTGCCGCCGACGACGGCCAGAGCGTCAACCTGCAAGGTGACAGCTCCATGCTGAAGCCCCATGACGGCCACCAGGTCCAGATCCAGGGATCGCGCGCCAGTGATGGCTCATTGCAGGTCAGCTCGGTGAACATGATTTCCGATTCCTGCACCAGTCATCAGGCTTCGAGTGCAGCGCCTGCCGCTTCCGATGCAGCGGCTCCGAGCAGCGCTGCCGCGCCAAGCACATCCACTCCTGACCAGAGCGCCGCTGCCGCCAGCGCTGCTCCGACTACTAACCCAAATAATGCGAATGCACCAGCAGCTACCACCAGCAATCCTGCGGGTGCGGCTACTGAAAGCGCCAGCGCTCCGGTAAATCCGCCGGCGCAGACGCCCAGCACAACCGATAACGCTGCTGCTGCCAGCAGCACGACCGCACAGAATCCTCCGGCCAGCACCACAACCGGAAATGACCAGAATGCCGCTCCTGCAGCCAGCGCGACTGCTGACAAGAGCGCAACTTCTGCTGACAAGAGCGCCGCAACCACCGCGGATACAACTCCTGCTGACGCAGAACAGAAACTGCCCCAGACAGCTTCTCCGCTCCCGCTGCTTGGACTGCTGGGCTTCGGCTCCATAGCTGCCGGTTTCTTTAGCCGCAAAAAGAAATAACAAGGGTGAATTAAGATCGTCCGAATCAAGATCAATGACTGCCTGGATGCTCGTATCCAGGCAGTTTTGTCTTGCGGTGCTGCGCATCGGGTTGCTGCTGTGTCATGCAGTGGATTGCGCCCAGTCCCCAGATGAAGTCGCCGCAGTGTATGCCAACCATCTCATGTTGAGGAAACAGGCCAGCCAGAATGTTGAGCGCGATGCGGTCGTTAGGATCGTTGAAGGTCGGCACCAGCACCAGGCCATTGGCTATATAAAAGTTGGCGTAGCTGGCAGGCAGCCGCTGTCCGCGAAAGATGACAGGGCGGGGAAGCGGAAGCTCGACGATCCGCAGCCTGCGCCCTTGAAGGTCAGTGGCGGCGCGCAAACGGCGAAGGTTCTCCTGGAGCGGCTCGTAGTTGGCGTCACTATGGCTGGGTTCGACGACGGTAAGCACCGTATCAGGAGCGACGAAGCGCGAAATGTCATCCACATGGCCATGCGTGTCATCCCCCACGATGCCACAACCAAGCCAGATCACCTTTTCCACTCCAAGATAACCGGCAAATACTTTTTCCAGGTCCTGCTGCGTCAATCCGGGGTTGCGCTGCTGTACCTTGCTGAGAAGGCACTCTTCCGTGGTCAGCATCAGGCCCTGACCATTTACGTCAATGCTGCCGCCCTCAAGGACAACGTGATAGGGCTTGCCGTTGCGCTCGATCACAGGCGTGAATTGCTGGAACTTGAGCTTCTTTGTAATCCGGTCTGGAAGCTGGTTGTCATGCTTCCAGTCGGGATACTTGGCCCAGGCATTGAAGCGCCAGTTGGTAAGGGCGATGCCCTGCTGGTTCTTGACGAAGATTGGGCCGGAGTCACGCGTCCAGATTCGGTTTGTGGGCCAGATGTGAAACTTTACTCGCTTCAGATCGACGTGGCTGCGCTTTAGAACATCGCGCGCTGTTTGTTTTTCGCGCGCAGAGGCCACGATAAGGTTTACGTCTTCGACACGGACGAGATGGCGGATGATATCGGCAAAGACCCAGGGTATGGCGTCGAATTTTCCTGGCCAGTCAGTGTGATTGTGCGGCCAGGCCAGCCAGGTGGCGGCGTGCGGTTCCCACTCGGCGGGCATGCGGTAGCCGAGAGAATGGGGTGTGGCTGCTGGCGCCGCAGACGGTTTTGTGCGGGCCATTAGTCCAGAAACCTGTGCGTGATGCCGCCGTAGCTGTCTATGCGACGATCGCGAAGGAAAGGCCAGTTGCGTCGGACATCTTCCAGATGTTTCAGATCGCACTGGCCGATCAGGATTTCTTCCTTGTCGTGCGAGGCCTCAACAATGACCCGTCCAAAGGGATCACAGAGGAAAGATCCGCCCCAGAATTCCAGACCTTTACCATGCGCGCGGTTGCCGCGAATGTCGCCGAACTCCTGACCCACCCGGTTGACCACGCCGACGAAGACACCATTGGCGATGGCGTGAGAGCGCTGAATGGTGCGCCAGGCATCGTGCTGTACCGTCCCGAACTCGGCCTTTTCATCGGGGTGCCAGCCGATCGCGGTGGGATAGAAAATAATATTTGCGCCCTGTAACGCCGTGAGGCGCGCGCCTTCGGGATACCACTGGTCCCAGCAGACAAGCGTTCCCATGCGACCGTACTCGGTATCAAAGGCTTTGAAGCCGAGATCACCGGGCGTGAAGTAAAACTTCTCGTAATAAAGAGGGTCGTCAGGGATGTGCATCTTGCGGTAGAGACCCTTGCTGCTTCCATCGGCGTCAAGAATGACGGCCGTGTTGTGGTAGAGACCGCGCGCGCGCTTCTCAAAGACTGAGACCACAACCACCGTTTTGGTCTCACGCGCAACGGCGGCAAGCGCTTCCGTGGTGGGGCCAGGCACCGGTTCAGCCAGATCGAACAGCGCATGGTCTTCGCGCTGGCAGAAATATTGCGTGCGGAAAAGCTCCGGCAGGCAGATGATCTGTGCGCCCTGTTTGGCGGCCGCACGCACTTTTTCCGCCGCCCGGCGAAGATTGTCGTCTGGGTCAGGCGAGCATGCCATCTGGATTAGACCGACGGTAAAGATGTCTCGGTTGGGCATCAGTTCAAGAATATCAAAAGCTCGCGGTTTGACTCTGCGGCGCGCAGCGTTTACTTTTTTAAGTTTGCCCAACTTTAATTGTCCAACCCATGTCCCCATCTTATGAGGTGAAGCATTGAGTAAGAAGCAGGAAGGCTCAGGCATTGACCGCAAGCTGCACGATCCGGTGCAGGACAAGCTATCTCCCATTTCTCCGCTGGATCTATCCAAGGCCAAAGGCATTAGCGATCTGCTGCGCGGCATGGCAGACACCGCATTCACCGGCCGCCAGTTGGGAGAAGCTGTGGACGTGCTTGAAGCCATGGCGCGCGACAAAGACTGTTTCGTCGTCATGACACTGGCTGGAGCCATGACGGTGGCCAAGCAGGGGCTGATCATCTGCGACCTGATCGATAAAGGTCTGGTGAACGCAGTGGTTTCCACCGGCGCCCTGATGGCGCACGGATTGGTGGAGGCTACCGGCTGCAACCACTATCGCTATGACCCGAGGATGAACGACGTTGAGCTGTATGAAGCGGGCTACAACCGCGTTTATGACACGCTGGAGCCGGAGCAGAACCTGGACCACGTTGAACTGGTGATGGAAGAGGTGCTGGGTAAATGGGACCCGCAGCAGATTATGTGCTCATGGAAGCTGAACCGCGCCATCGGAGAGCACCTGAAGAACCATGCGAAAGGGCGGGGCATATTGAAGTCCGCCTACCAGAAGAATGTGCCGGTGTTCGTGCCGGCGTTTACTGACTCTGAGATGGGGCTGGATGTGGCGCTGAACAACCGGATGCGCGCGCGCGACGGCAAACCTCAGCTCCGCTATGATCCATTTCTTGACCTGAACTATTTTGCCGAGACGCTGTTGCAGCAGAAGAAGCTGGGAATTCTGACGATTGGCGGCGGCGTGCCCAGAAACTGGGCGCAGCAGTTTGGGCCTTATTGCGAGCTGCGGGTGCGCCGCGCCGGTGAAGATGTTCCACTCAAGCGCTATCACTACGGTGTGCGCATCTGTCCGGAGCCGGTGTATTGGGGCGGACTCTCGGGTTCGCCATACTCAGAAGCCATTTCGTGGGGCAAGTTTGTTCCGCCGGATGAGGGCGGGCGATTTGGCGAGGTCTTCATCGATGCCACAGTCGGTCTGCCGATCATGTGCGCGGCGGTATTTGAGCGGCTGGGGAAGGGATATAAGAAAACGATCAGCAAGGCCAGGCATTAGAAATCGGCGGACTCTGGCTTTCGTAAATCATTGCAGATGGGCCGAGCGGTGATTTTTTTGTTGCTTTTCCCCGCTGGTTCGTCTATTTCAATTGTTCAACACCCCCACGTTCATGAAGCAGGCCTTGTGTCCTGAGATAAAGGCCTGGTTAGGCAAACATGAATTCCAGAAGATGTTGGATGTGGCTATTCCTGCTGTTAGGGGGAGTTCTTTCCTGTAATGCGGCAGAATCTCCCACCGCCCTGCAACTGGAAACGGTGCCGCAATCCCTGGAGCTGACTTCCTGTGAAGAGGGCGCGCGTTTGCTGGCAATCGTGCGTAATCCCTCAAGCACGGAAATTGCCGCCGACCTGGAACTCAAGACCTTTGCCGACGTGCCGGTAAAAGTTGCCCCGGAGCCGGCTATGGCAAAAACGCTCAAGCCCGGCGAAACGATTTCCTGGGAGTTCAACGTCACGTGCACATCAGGATTCAGCACTGGAGCGATGCAGGTGGTCCTTTCCAATCAATTGAACCACGCGGGCGTGCTGCTCTCCCAGATCGCAACCAAGCCGGTTACGCTGAAATTGCGCGATCCCCAGTTATTCGACAACATTGCCGCCATTGACGTTAAGTCCACGCTTGAGTCCTTGACCAGTTCGGACAATGGCGAACTCAACGTTGCCGTGACAAACAAAACCGTGCGGCCGTTTAAAATCACCATCAAGCCGACCGGTCCCACCTTCATAGAATTTGATCCCAAGGAGGCGCAAGGGAAGACCATTGATCCGTTGCGCGCGGAGACCGTCCGTTTTATCGTCAAGGCCACGGACCGCGTAAAGCCAGGCAAACACCTTCTGATTTTTAACGTGCAACTGGAAACGGACCGGGGCAAGCGAGACTTTCTGGTGACGCGCGAAGTCACGGTAGGAGTCATGGGTGAATCAGAAGCGCTGAAGCTTCTTGGAGCGCCTTCCCTGCTTTTTCTGCCAGGGTTTCTGGTGGTGAGCTCGTATCTGTTTTTCTGGCGTACGAAATGGCTGCGGCATGACCCCGCCACAACCCCGCCCGTGGAAGAGAAATCATCAGGATTCTGGCTGCTCTCCATCACGCTCTCCATGGCCATCAGCGGCCTCTTCTGGGTCAACCGGCGCGATTTCTTTTCTTACTACGGTCTGGCAGACCTGATGATGGTATGGGGGATTTCCATCGGTCTGGGTTTCGGGACGTATGTCATCTGGCACGGCTACCTGAATTGGCGCGAGGCACGAAAGTATCCCGGCGAAAAAGATACCGCGATCAAGGTTTTGCGCAAGCTGAAACCAATCACCAGCGATATGGCGGTGCCCCGCATCAAGTTCAAAAAAGGAAAGCAACCGGCCTTTCTTCTGATGGAGAATGCCGATGGTTCCGCCTATGTTTGTCCGCAAATGTTGTTGTCATGGGACACCAACGCCGACCCTATTCTGAGAGACCTGGTCCGGGCGCAGCTTAAAGCCGGAGGCAAGCTGGAGACGGTCCTTCAAACAGTGGAAGAGGAGTTGAAGAAGCGAAAGCAGAGCCAGCCTTCAAGCGTGAAGGACCTTATTTGGGACATGAGCGACCCGGAAAACAATTGCGCTCACAAAATTTCGAAAGAAGAATTACTGGAGCGCGATGCAGCGGAAATTCTTGTGCGGGAAGCGAAGTAAGGCGACAAGAAAGGTCTCGGGGCAGCCTCGAAAGGCTGCCCCAAGCTGGGTTTACTCCTTGAGTAACACCCGCGGATAGCATCAAATCGGCGTCGATCACAGTGTAGTCAGTAACACACTGCATCAGCTGAAATGAAGTTGCAACCAAGGCTTGCGCCCACGATCGCAATAACTTCCGAAAGTCAGAGTTAGTTTATGGCAAAGAACGTAACCAAAGCAACTGCGAAGAAAGCGATTCCAGCAACCCCTGTAGTGATCCAAAGCCTGCGTCTTTCCCTTATCTGGGCTGAACTCCTGCCTGATTTTCTGCGGAGCAACGTTCCGCTTGCCTCGCCTTTCGGCCCACTCCCGCGCGACTTTTTATTTGAGAAAACCTTTGAGACCGCGCGGGACGGCGCGTCCACAAACCCAAAATTTGAAGTTCCCTGGCTCCGTGAACGCAAACAGAAGTTCTGGATGCGTTATATGGTGCAGGGCAAGCTCAGCCAGGTGAAGGGCAGTCAGGCGTGGAACTATCTGGTGCCGCTTCGACTGGACACCGGTATCCGGGTCACGGCGAATGGATTCAAGGGGGACGTGTTCATCGATGCGTTTTACTATCCCTTTGGAACAGCGGTGGTCATCTCATTGCGGTGGGACCCGAATCTGGCGCTAAACCAGATCACGGGAGATGTTTATTCCGTATACAAGAATGGGAAATTTTCCGTCGCGAACGGGCCGCAGCAGGCCGCGCTTGAGGATGTTGTGGACTATATCTTTGAGACCATGCGAGAACGCGCTCTGGGCAAGACATCAGAAAGTGTTTTCCGGACGCCTGAGCCATTCAGCCTGCTCACCGTGATCCAGGCAACGGGCGTTAATCCGAATGCAGACGTGCGCAAGGACACGCCAGTAATGGAAACGCTGGAGGCGCTTACAAGCTGGCCGGCAAATCCGAGCAATCTCACGCTCCCGGACCTGAACAAGGCATGTTTGCCAAGCAAAGGGCATTCTCCCCTGGGCTCTGCGCTTTTTTCTGAGCGAAGAGGAAGAGCGGTGTGGATCCCCACACTCTTTGGCGTGAACCAGCCGCCATCGCAATTTCAGGCCCCGGCCCAAGCTCGATTGTCATCCAAGTTGGGTTGCTACCACAGAAATCTGTTGTTTGCGTCATTGCAGATCGAAAGCCTGGGCCGCCTGCTTTGTTATACTTCAGGGCTTTTTGCGCAGGGCACGCGGAAAGCCGACCTGCCTGCCGGCCATCGCGACCTGGTGGAAAATGCCGCTCTGCAACTGGCCAAATTGTACAAGGGGCTAAGGGACGACACGTGGCGATCCGCCAGCGCACAGCGCCAGATATTGGAAAACTGCTTTACGTGTCTTCAGACGGTTCTGGGTGAGTTTCAGCACGAGAAGCTCCCTGACCCGGATGCCAAACCCGCCGCGCCAACAGGACCCACGACCAAGCCGGCATGAAATGGACGGAGGGCCCGGTCAGGTAAGACCACATCTCCTTCCACAATAAAGAAGGGAAGGCCGCGTCTCTTAACGTGTGAATCGGATTATTGTGCTTAGAGCGGTTTTATAGATAACGTAAACTTTTTAAGGCAAGCACAAGGTCCCTCCGTCCTACTCACGCGCTGATGAAAGCGCGCGCTCGCTTAACGGACGTCGGGATGACGAGTCAGAAAGGTTTACGCTAACACTAAGACTGCTATAGCGTTCATCGTCATCGCTTATCGTTTATCGTTACCGCTTAATCGGGGGCTTCAGGGAAGACGCAAGTGGGAGCCGGGCTTCGCGTATACCATGAACCGCCAGCTCAGCCATTACCTGTGCGCCGTCTGGCGAGAAGTGCGTATTGTCTTCAATTCCATCAGGGTAGTTTGGATTTTCCGCCGGCTTGAGTTGCAGGAAGAGGGCCCTGGAATGTTCCGGCCCGTATCGTTCTAAAATCTCCGCGCTCTTGCGGTGCATATCAATCAGCGGCGTCCTGGAATCGGCGGCCACGCTGCGGACAATGTCAGGATATTCGCCGTGGGTGTCCACAAGCTTTCCCTCGGCATCAAATCGCCGTCGCATCAGCGGCGTGAGCAGAACGGGAAAGGCCTGTTTGCTCCGCACATCATCGATGAAGCGAACAAGGTTTTTGCGGTAGTCATCCGGCGGAGTGTAGCGGTCCACCTTATTCTTTGGATTCGTCATTGTGTCCGAACTGAATGAACACGTAATCGCCGGGTTTGACGTGTGCCAGAAGATTGGCCCAAAGCCCTTCAGAGATGAAAGTTCGGGTGCTCCTTCCATTTTTGGCGTAGTTCCTGATTTCAATCTGCTTGTCATTAAAAAACGATTGCAGGCGCTCGCCCCATCCGGTTTCAGGGCGCTTGGCCGGCAATTTTTCCGCCATGGTGGAATCGCCCGCCAGATGGATGGTGACCGGCTGCTGGCTGTAAGCCCGGCCCGGCAGAACCATCAGGACCAAAACCGCGCAATACCAGGCAAACGGCAGAAGCTTTCTGCGATTGCCTGGCCGCCACCACTTGGGCGAGCGTGCGCGATTTTGAGCGGGCATTATTTCTTGCTGGTTACTCGAAGATGAGAATTGCCGACGCAATCACCGTGGTCCACAGGCCGCGTTTGTCGCCCACGCCGCTCTGGGTGATGTTGGTGGTGCGGACGATTTTGTTGGAGATGCGGTAAATCTCTTTTTTCTCGTCCCAGGAGGTATCCGGATTGAATTCCACGTTGAGGGTGGTGGCGAGCATTTCAGCGGCCAGCTCCTCAGCATATTCACCGGCCACGTCGTCGGCTTCGCCAAAAGAGTGGTGTTCGCTCAGATAGCCGTAGGTGCTGTGGTCCGCCGGCATGGCGAGACCGATGCTGGCGGCGGTGAGGCGGTGCGGTTCACGGGTGGAGTTTTCCGCTACCACGGCAAACGTGACTTCGCCCGGATGAAGGAACTTGACCCCTTCTTTGCGCGAAATCAGCTTGCAATGAGGTGGAAAAATCGATGAAACCCGGACCAGATTTTGCGCCGCAATTCCCGCATCCCTGAGGGCCAGCTCAAAAGATGTAAGTCTTTCTCTGTGCTTTCCCACTCCGTTGGTCAGGAAGATGCGCTTCGGCACCATGTTTAATCCCAATTTGCTTGCCTCCAAAAACCTGTTTTTTGTGAATAAAAAAAAATAACACATGCAGACGGGCGAGCGCAGGAAATTTCCGGTAAATTTTGCCGGAAAAAGAACCTTGGCGGAAAAAGCTTCAGCTTTTCTCAGCTGCACTGCTTTTGGTGCAGCCGTGGCTCGCCCATATCACCGCTATAGGGCGTTTTGCGGAGCGCCTGCGGCAGACGCGGCCTGTTTGATCTTTACGGCGATATCGATAAACGCCATGGCGGCGCGGCTCAGTGCCTTGTCTTTGCGGAAAACCAGGGCCAGATCGCGGCGGATAGAGGCATCTGCCATGGCGATTGCCGCCAGAACGCCGGCCCTCACATCCTCAATCACATTGGAGCGGGCAATAAAACCCACGCCGACATCGGCTGCTACAAAGCGCTTGAGCAGCTCGCTGGAGTCCAGTTCCATGGCGATCCGGGGCTTAAGGCCGCGCTCATCGAAGAGGTTTTCAAGCGCATAGCGAGTGCGGCCGATCTTGGGAAGAAGCAGCGGGAAGCGGACCACATCGGAAATATTGACATGTTCCAGGCGGCAGAGTGAGTGGCCGGGTGGCGCGATAATGACCAGTTCGTCGCGATGAATATTTACCACGGTCAGGCGCTTGTCATCCACCGGCGCGGAGACCACGCCGAAATCCACGGAATTGTCGATAATCGACTCCATGATTTTGGCCCGCTCCAGCCGGCTGATCTGAACGCCCACGTTGGGATAGAGTTTTTTGAATTCGGCAAACACCTCAGGCAGGATGTGCAGGCAGGTGCCCTCATTCGCGCCGACCACGATTTCGCCCCGCGGGATGCGCTCCATCTCCGCCACGGTGACCAGCATGGTTTTGCGGGATTCAAGAGTCTGTTCCGCATATTGCTGGAAGTGTTTGCCCGCGCCGGTGAGGGCCACTTTGCCGCCGCTACGGTCAAACAGCCGCGCGCCAACCTCTTCTTCCAGGGCGCGAATCTGAGAGGAGATGGCCGGTTGCGTACGGAAGCGCTTCTCTGCGGCACGGGAAAAGCTCGAGTGGCGGGCGACCTCGAGAAAGGTCTCTAGTTGGTCGAAATCCATATGTGGCTCTATTCTATTGACTTGACCGTTTTTAGCAATTAGCAACTGGCAAATAGCAATTAGCAAAATCTTTTACCGCAATGAACGCAAAGATCGCAAAGGAGATTTCATTTTCCACTCTCTCTTTCTCCCTTTGCGCCCTTCGCGTCCTTTGCGGTGGAAGGGTTTGGCTAACTGCCAGTTGCTAATTGCTAATTGCTGATTGCTGACCGCTCTACATGAAAGCCGTTCTCTGCGAACAATACGGCGGACCTGAGGTGCTGAAGGTCGAAGACGATTTGCCCACGCCGCGCGTGGGGCCGAACGGAGTTCTGGTGCATGTGCGCGCCACTAGCGTCAATCCGGTGGATTGGAAGTTTCGCAGTGGGTTGCTGGCTGCTGTTCGCCCGGTGGTGTTCCCGGTGATATGGGGTTGCGACCTTTCCGGCGTAGTGACTGAAGTTGGCCCGTCAGTTACGCTGTTCAAACCCGGTGACGAAGTGTACGGCTATAAAGATGGATATGTCGGCAAGACGTTCCGGGGCACATATGCTGAATTTGCCGTGGTGCCGGAGAAATCTCTGGCCGCAAAACCAAAGAACCTGAGCCATGAGGAAGCTGCAACCGTGCCTCTCGCCGCGCTCACCGCATGGCAATCGCTCTTGGGCCAGGGCAAGCTCAAGCCGGGGCAGCGCGTGCTGATTCAGGCTGGAGCAGGCGGCGTGGGCGTGATGGCCATACAGATCGCCAAAGCGTTTGACGCCTATGTTGCCGCCACTGCCAGCACACGGAACCAGGATCTCCTGCGCGAGCTGGGCGTGGATGAACCGATTGATTACACGCGAAGCGAAGCCGATGGCAAGCAGCAGAAATTCGATCTGGTACTGGATGGTGTGGGGAAGAGCGTTTGGGCTGGGTCGCTACGAGCGCTGAGATTCGGAGGACGGCTGGTTACCCTGGCTGTGCCGATTCCGCAAGAGCCGTCCGGCAAACTTAAATTCTTTTCTACGGCAATCGCCGGAATGGCTGCGGGAAACGCACGTGCGCTGTTTGGCGGAAAGCGACTGCTGATGGCGCGAGTGAAGCCTCGTGGCGGCGACCTGGAAAAGATCACCGCTTTGATTGAGGCGGGCAAGATTCGTCCAGTGATTGATAAGGTTTTTACTCTTGAGCAGATTGCTGAGGCGCATCGATTGAGCGAAATGGGCCATGTGAGAGGGAAGCTGGTGGTGAAGGTAAGCGGTTAGCAATTAGCTCTTGGCCTTTAGCCTTTGGCATAGAGAGTCTTTGAAAAGCAGGGGCATTTTTCTTGTTATTGGTGGATTAACTTCGTCCTCATTCCAGCTCTTGATTGCGGTCAAAGCATGCTGTTGGAGGCTGGACTTGCACTAAATTTGAATCCACGCTGCTCACAATTGAGTCTGCTGGTAGATCAATTACAGTTCTCAAGGAAATCCATGAAGAGTTTTCGCCTGATCATCTTATTTCAGTTCCTGGTGGTCCTTTTGGCTGCGGGGCAGACTCCATCCCCCACGCCTCCACTGCTCAAGCCGGATGATCGCCTGAAGGTTGACGTGTTGCTGGTGGTCGCCCATCCGGATGATGAGACTGGCGTGGTTTCCTATCTGGTGCAGCTTGTAGACCAGCACAAACGCGTAGCAGTGATCTACACCACGCATGGCGAGGCTGGCCACAACAACATGGGGCCGGAACGCGCACGTTCACTGGGTGCGGTGCGCGAGATGGAGCTGCGGTATGCGCTGGATAGCGTGGGCATCAAGAACGTATGGTTCCTGGGCGGGCGGGATACGCCAAGCCAGAACGTATTGCAGTCGCTGGCGAACTGGGGCCATGGGCAGGTGCAGGAGGAACTGGTCAGGATGGTGCGGCTGACGCGTCCGGAGGTGATGCTGACATGGATGCCGGGATTCTTCTTCGGCGAAAATCACGGAGACCATCAGGCGGCGGGAGTGCTGGCTACGGAAGCGTTCGATATGGCGGGCGATCCTTCAGTTTTTCCGGCGCAACTTGCCGGGCCGGCAAAAGTAAACGAGACGCTGCTGGATGGCTTACAGCCGTGGCAGCCAAAGAAGCTTTACTACGTGCCAGACGCGGCCGATGATATTTTCAAGGGCACCGGACCCACCTATCAGACGAGCGGCATTTCTCCCGGTCTTAAGTTGCCTTACTGGCGCACAGGGTTTGAGACGTTCAAGTATCACCTGACGCAGTACCGCAGCTACATTGAAGGCCTGAAGAAGATGGATGAGAAACAGGTGGCGGAGCAGGAGAAGAACTGGGGCGGCGAGGGCAGCTTTACTCTGGGCAAGTCACTTGTGCCGGGAAGCGTGACAGGAAATGTTTTTGAAGGCATTACGCCGGCGCGAATCGCATTTGTTCCCCTGGCAAGAGAAGCCTATCAGCAGCCAGCGGCGCTCTCAGTGGAATTGGGCGGGCCGTGGAGTTTCTATGAAAAATTTCGCCGTGCTCACGGGATTACCAGTCTACCGAAACCAAGCGGGCCAGAGATCGGGATTAAACGCGGCGCAACTTTGACGGTCCCGCTAGAGCTGCACAATCATACTGACTCCGTGAAGGCCATCACCATTTCAGTGAAGCTGCCGGATGGCTGGACGACGCAGACCGGCGCCGGCAGCTATTCGCTTGAACCGCAAAGCGACTACTTCGCGCAGGTCCTGCTGGAGTCGCCAAAAGCTGAAACGAAGTCAGTCCAGCAAATCGAATGCCGCGCTGAAGCCGACGGCAAGACGATCGGCGAAGTAAAACTCTCCGTGCGGCTGGTGAACGGAGGGTTGCCGCAGAATTGATGGGTGAATGAACGCACGGCCCGCGAAACTGCAAGCCAGCGTCAAGCCAACACCGCGAGTCAATTACAATGGCGCTGCAAAAAAAGGAGACTACATGCGCGCCGTGCTGTGCAAAGAATGGGGTGGACCAGAAAAGCTGGTGGTGGAAGAGGCGCCTTCGCCCGCCATCAAAGAGGGCGCGGTGCGAATTGCCGTGCAGGCCGCGGGCATCAACTTTGGCGACCTGCTGCTGATCTCCGGCCAGTACCAGGAGAAGCCCGCGTTTCCATTCACGCCCGGCATGGAGGCCTCCGGTACGGTGACCGAAGTTGGAGCGGGCGTCACCACTCTTCGCGCGGGCGACCGGGTAATGGCGCTGACCGGCACCGGCGCTTTCGCGGAAGAGGTCGTAGTGGACGCCAGCCGCGTTTACAAAATCCCAGACAAGATGGACTTTATCTCCGCCGCCGGATTTCCCGTGACCTACGGCACCTCGCACGGCGCGTTTGACTGGCGCGCGGACCTCAAGCCGGGCGAATGGCTGCTGGTCTTTGGCGCCGCCGGCGGCGTGGGGCTGACTGCCGTCGAAATCGGCAAGGCCATGGGCGCCACGGTGATTGCCTGCGCCCGCGGCCCGGAAAAACTGGAGATCGCGCGGCAGTACGGCGCGGACCATCTGATCGACTATTCGCGGGAAGACATTCGCGAACGCGTGAAGGCCCTCACCGGAGGCCGCGGCGCAGACGTGGTCTATGACCCCGTGGGCGGCGACGCCTTTGACGCCGGCCTGCGCTCGATCGCATGGGGCGGCCGCATCCTTATTATCGGCTTCACCTCCGGACGCATTCCCCAGGTCCCGGCCAACATCCTGCTGGTCAAGAACATCAGCGTGATCGGCTTTTACTGGGGCTCCTACCAGGCGCGCAAGCCGGAGATGCTGCGCGACTCTTACGCCATGTTGCTGCGCTGGTATGAAGAAGGCAAACTCAAACCGCATGTTTCGCAACACTTTGATCTGAAGGACGTGGCAGCGGCCATGGAGCTGCTGCGGCAGAGAAAGTCGACGGGGAAAGTGGTGCTGACGACGGGACGGTGAGCCTGGCGGTGTGCCTTGGTTTTTGGGCTTTTCAATTACCCGATTACCAATCTCTGCCTCCGATCTTGGCTGTTCTCCGTGTCTCCGCGTCTCCGTGGTAGGTTTAGGTTTTCCGATTCCCGGCGATTTGGCGATTTTGGCAATCTCTTTGTGGCCCTCTGCCTGCGTCCTTCAGCCAGACCCCCACCCGGCATTTTCCCAACTCTCATTGCAAACAAAAGGCTTACACAAATCGACGCGCGGGTCGCCCGTGCGAGACGCTTGCGTGGCCCTTGGGTCTCGCTTGGGTCACCCTTGGGTCACCCAAACCCAATCCCAAGTCGGCAGAGGGTCGCACCTTGTAAAAGCCGCGCGGCGCAACAATCGCCGCGCCTCAACCCGTCATCCTGAACGAGCGGTGCAACCGGGAGTGAAGGATCCCAAACCGGCGTAGCCCACCAAATTTTGGGCTGACTGCTGAGTGCTGATGGCTGAATGCTTGTTTTCAAAGATCGCCGCCCAAGGCACACTTCCACCTCGGGCAGAATATCGTACTTTACCATTTGTTCGCCTTTGTGTCAAGCGAAAATGCCTGATTTCGCCCGAGAAAGCAATTGCCCACGGGGTGGAGCAGGCCATTCATGCCTGCGCTGAGAGGCAAGGAGAGGCCCCTTCCTCGCGCCTGCGGCCCGCGCGTAGCCAAAGGCGCAGCGCGCTTCCCATTGCGGCTCGCCCTTGCCGTGGTATAAGTTCCTAGGCAACAACCGCCGGAGCAAGGATGCCTCAAACAAGTACCGTGGGCCAAGCTGAGGAAATTGCAACTAAGCGCCTCGTCGTTATTGAAGACCCGATCCTCAATAGCCCGTTTGAAGTTCCTACCAGGCATTTCAAATTCACTGAAGAGGGTATTAGTAACGAAATTGTTCCAAAGCGCCGTTCCAGCGCTTATTTCATCCCCGTCCCGCGTCCACGCAACAGCCGCAAGGGTGCCCAGCTCGCCTTTGATACCGAGTGGACAGCCGACCGGCTCCAGGAAAATGACTTTATCAATCGGGTTCGTGCCAAAGTAGCGCAATGGAGCGCCAGCAACTACGCCAACTCACCCATCACAAGCGTCACGCGTCAACTTCTCGCGCACTGGAGAGAGCAAGACCGTGAGCGTCGCCTGTTTTTCTGCCAGCTTGAGGCCGCCGAGACCGCCATATATCTGACGGAAGTTGCTCCCAAGTGGGACCCTTGGATTGAAAACCAGCTCCGGGACGCAAATATGGCCGCCAACCCTGAGCTTTACCGTATCGCTCTCAAAATGGCAACGGGCAGCGGTAAAACCGTGCTAATGGCCATGATCATTGCATGGCAGGCGCTTAACAAATTCGCCAATCCGCAAGATGCCAGATTTTCAGACAGCTTTCTCGTTGTCACGCCCGGAATCACCATTCGTGACCGTCTTCGCGTTCTGCTCCCCAATGACACGGAGACTTACTACAAAGGGCTGGATCTGGTTACGCCGGAGCAGCTTGTCCAACTGGAAGCCGCAAAGATAATCATCACCAATTTTCACGCATTCAGGGCGCGTGAACTGGTTGATGCCAGCAAACTAACCAAGAGCATTCTTAGAGCCAAAGGAAACGGCGCAGGCATGTTTACCGAAACGCCGGACCAGATGGTCCGACGTGTCTGCCGCGAGTTAGGCAACAAGAAGAACATAGTTGTTCTAAATGACGAAGCGCACCATTGCTACCGTCGCAAGCCGGATGCTGAAGAAGAAAAGCTTTCGGGCGACGACAAGAAAGAAGCCCAGCAACGCGAGGAAGAAGCCCGCATCTGGATTTCAGGCCTGGAGGCGGTTAAGCGCAAAATTGGTGTTCGCGCCATCTATGATGTTTCGGCCACACCATTTTTTCTGCGCGGCTCCGGCTATCCTGAAGGCACTCTTTTCCCTTGGGTCGTGTCTGATTTCTCTCTGATCGATGCCATTGAAGCTGGCATCGTCAAGGTTCCGCGCGTCCCCGTGGATGACGACCAGATGCGCGGCAATCAGCCAACCTACCGCGATCTCTGGCTGCGCATCCGCAATGAACTGCCCAAAAAAGGGCGCAAGAAGGCGGCTATTAGCGGCGAGCCAAAGCTGCCCGCTGTGCTTGAGGGCGCGCTGCAAAGCCTTTACGCCAATTACCGGAAATCGTATGAGCTATGGGCACAGAGCGAATCTGCCAAATCGGGCGATTCCACCCCGCCGGTTTTTATCGTTGTCTGTAGCAACACCAATGTTTCCAAACTGATTTATGACTACATCGCGGGCTGGCCAAAAAATCTGCCGGATGGAACTGAAATCCCTGTTCCCGGCAAGCTTGAGCTTTTTGACAATGTGAAAGACGGGCGCTGGCTCTCTCGCCCAAACACCATCCTCATAGACAGCCAACAACTCGAATCGGGCGAAGCCATGAGTGACGATTTCAAGAAAATCGCCGCCCGCGAGATTGATGAGTTCAAGGAAGAGTATCGTCGGCGCTTCCCTGGCCGGGACGTGGAACAGCTCACCAATGAAGACCTTTTGCGTGAGGTCATGAATACGGTGGGAAAACGCGGCAAGCTGGGCGAGCAGGTGAAGTGCGTGGTATCCGTTTCCATGCTGACGGAGGGCTGGGACGCAAACACCGTGACTCATATCCTCGGAGTACGCGCCTTCGGAACGCAGCTGCTTTGCGAGCAAGTGGTAGGTCGCGGCCTGCGCCGGATGTCTTATGTGCCGGTCATCAAGGATGGCGCCGAACGCTTTGAAGCTGAATACGCTGAAATATATGGTGTCCCGTTCTCCTTCATTCCTTGCTCGGGCTCAACTGCTGAGCCTAGGCCGCAGAAGACTCCCACCCGCGTGCGCGCTCTGGAAGAACGAATTGCTAGCGAGATAACATTCCCACGCCTCACCGGATACAAGTACGATCTTCCCGCGGAGACTTTGGAAGCCCGATTCACCAAAGACTCACAGATGGTTCTTTCCGTCGAGGACACCGTCCCCACCAAAACGGAGAATGCTCCAATCGTCGGCAAGTCCAGCATTCATACCCTTGACGATCTCAAGACGCGCCGCGTCAAAGAGGTCGCATTCCTGCTCGCCAAGATTACCCTGGAAAAATACTTCCGGGCCGACAGTAAGCAGAGCACGTTTGACCTCAATCAGCACGAATTTGTTCCGGATGTAAAGGTTTGGCTGTTTCCTCAAGTTCTGGCGATTACCAATCGGTGGCTGGCCGAGTGCGTCACCTGCCGCGACAACACATTTCCCCAGATGCTCCTGCTTTTGCGTCTGGCCCATGACGCTACAGACAAGATTTATCAGGCCATCGTGGCTTCCACTCGCGGAGAGAAGCTGCTAAAGCCCACACCGTTCCCCTATGACACTGTAGGAACGACCCGATATGTGGACTTCAGCACGTTTCGCCCAGCGTGGGCGACACGTGCGGACAAATGCCACATCAGCCATATCGTCGCGGACACCGGTGCATGGGAACAAAAAGTGGCCCAGAGTCTGGAAGATATGGAAGAGGTGCGGGCATACGTAAAGAATGACCGCTATGTTGGATTCAAAATTCCCTACGCGGTGAACGGAGAAGAAAAGAATTACGAGCCGGATTTCATCACGCGTGTGGATGACGGCCATCCAGATTTGTTGAATTTGATTGTCGAAGTCTCCCGGCGTGCGGATGCCAAAGAACGCGAAGAAGCCAAGAAAACCAAGGTAGCCACCGCCCGTAATTTCTGGGTTCCCGCCGTCAATAATGACGGACGCTTTGGCCGCTGGGCCTTCATTGAAATCACCGACCCATGGAACACTGTCAACGAGATCCGCTCGACTCTTAGGAAACAAAGTACAGAAAGGAAATGAGATGGCGCTCAAGAGTAAAGAATGGTTTTACAAGCAATGTCTGCAACGAGTCAAAACACATGACCGGATGGCTCACTTGTGCTGGAACATCCTTGAAAAGGGAATCGGCCAGAGCGACAGCACTCGAGGTCATGTGACTCAAGCAGTCGGAGTGGCCCAGCAATTCTTGACGGACAACCCCGGCCTTGTACAGGTTATCCGCGCTGCAGATCCGACCAGCGCGTTCGACGTTGCCGGGAATCAGCAGGTCAGCAACGCGTTCAAGCAGTGGATTGCTCCAAAGAATGGTGAGCTGAGCGAGCGCTTTGGATACAGCTACGATACTTTCAAAAATATCGTGACACCCTCCCTCGGTGGTAAGCCAAAGGGCGGTGGCGGCGGCGACGACGAATTCAAGAAGGTGCTCCGTCTAATGGCAGAGTTTTATTGATAAGGTATTAGAATCCATGTCCCAGATAAAAACGAAGCCAATAGTTTCTATTCGTCACAAAACGAAGCGGGTTAACATTCCGACGGAGGAACTCCGCGACTTTGTGGCCGATCAGGAAAAGACCCCAGTGGGGGTTCCATATCCACGCGATCCTTCACTCGATCCTCAGTTGGTGTGGAAAGGTAAGGACGAGCAGGATTCGAAACCGCTTCAAGTCCCCGCCGTTCCAATTTATATTCAAGAAAAGATCCATCCGCAGGCGGTCGTTGAAGATCTGCTGAGCTGCGGCAAAGAACATAGTCAGCCTCAGATGCAGCTTTACGCTGACTTTAACGGTCTTCCCGAAGAATTTGAAAAACGGGTCGATTTCTATCATTGGAACCAGAACTGGTCGAATCGCATGATCCTAGGCGATTCTCTAATGGTAATGACTTCTCTTGCTGACAAAGAGGGCCTTAAGGGGAAAGTCCAAATGATTTACTTCGATCCTCCTTACGGCATTAAGTTTGGTTCTAACTGGCAGGTAAGCACACGCAAACGAGAAGTAAAAGACAAAGCGGAAGACGCCACACGCCAACCGGAGCAAATTCGAGCTTTCCGGGATACCTGGAAGCTCGGAATTCATTCCTATCTCGCATATTTGCGGGATCGGTTGGTCGTAGCTCGAGACCTGCTTACCGAAACCGGCAGCATCTTCGTCCAGATCGGTGACGAGAATATACACCTTGTGAGGTGCCTCCTCGACGAGGTATTTGGAAGCAATAACTTCGTTGCAAATATCGCCTTCAAGAAAAAGAAGATGCCTCTCGGCGAAACCTACATCTTCACGATGTGCGACTACCTTGTCTGGTATGGCAAGGATGCCACAAGAACCAAATTTAAGAAGCTTTTCAGTGTTCGAAACGACTCTGAGGAGGGAGATTACGGCTATATCGAGACAGCCGCAGGCGAGTGCCTGTCGCGCGCCAAAGCAACGGATATCACGCCCGATTCAGGCGCAAAGCTTTTTCAGTCAATGGATTTGCGCTCCTCGGGGCGTACGGAATCCTGCGTTTTCGATTTCGAGTTTGCAGGTCAAAGATTCTCCCCCTCAGCTGGCAAGAGCTGGAAAACAAATCGAAATGGGATGCAAAAGCTCCTGCTGGCTGGCCGATTGTTTTTCCCTGGCGATTCGCTTCGGTACAAGTTGTATTTTGATGATTATCCCGTTCAAGAAATTAGCCATATGTGGATGGACACCCAAGGCGCTACCGACAAGGAATATGTCGTCCAAACCAGTACGAAGGTTGTCGAACGCTGTCTGCTAATGACTACAGAGGCAGGCGATCTTGTTTTTGACCCCACCTGTGGCAGCGGAACAACTGCGTACGTTGCCGAGCACTGGGGACGCCGTTGGATTACCACTGACACAAGCCGAGTGGCTTTGGCGCTTGCTCGTACCCGTCTGATGTCCAGCCGCTTTCCCTACTACATTCTTTCCGACTCGCCTGAGGGTGTGCAGAAAGAATCTGAGATTACCAACGTCTTCCGATCTGACGCGAAGACGCAAGGGGACGTGACCAAGGGTTTCGTTTACAAACGAGTTCCTCACGTCACCCTCAAGTCTATTGCCAACAATGAAGAGATTGATGCCATTCATACCCAGTGGCAGGACAAGCTGGAGCCCATTCGCGCCGAACTGAACAAGCAGCTCAAACAAAAATGGGAAGACTGGCAGATACCTCGCGAATCCGAGGCAAACTGGCCTGCCAAAGCAAAGGAAATACACCACCAGTGGTGGTCTTTGCGCGTCGAACGCCAAAATGAAATTGATGCCTCCATCGCATCGCACGCCGATACCGAGCAGCTTTACGACCAACCTTACGAAGACAACTCACGGATTCGAGTGACCGGACCTTTCACCGTAGAGAGCCTCTCTCCCCATCGTGTCATCGCCGCCGAGGAAGATGAGCCGAGCTCAGCGGCCGAGGCCAGTACCGAGTCTTCCGCCAACTTCGCTCAGACCATCCTTGAAAACCTGCGCAAGGCTGGAGTGCAGAACACAATCAAGAACGAACGCCTCAAATTTGAGCGCCTTGACCCGTATGCGGGCATCTACCTAAATGCAGCCGGCGAATACATGGAAGGAAATAAAACGAAGCGGGTCGCCGTCTGCCTGGGGCCGGAGTATGGCACCGTGGGACCCGACTTGGTGAAGGAAGCAGCCAAAGAAGCCGTGCAGGGCCTGGGCTTTGATCTGCTCATTGTCTGCGGGTTCGCGTTTGATCCGCACGTCGGCGAAGAGGTCAAACGCTACGGCAAACTCGTGATTCTGCCCACGCGCATGAACAATGACCTCGCCATGGGCGATGAATTGCTGAAGAAGACCGGTGCAGGGAATCTCTTTATGGTCTTTGGCGAGCCTGATATCAACATCGACAAGCAGAAAGACGGCACGCTCACGGTAACAGTCAAAGGCGTGGACGTTTACGACCCCACCACCGGCCAGATTCGCAACAGCAGCACTGACGACATCGCCTGCTGGTTCATCGATACCGATTACAACGGCGAAAGCTTCTTTGTCCGCCACGCCTATTTCACCGGTGCAGACGAACCCTACGAGAAGCTCAAGAAGGCATTGCGCGCCGAAATCGACGAGGCCGCATGGGCATCGATCTACTCAACCGTAAGCCGCCCATTCCTGCGCCCCCAACCCCGCGACAAGAAACCTCCGCAGATTGCCGTGAAGGTTATCAACCATTACGGTGACGAGGTTATGAAGGTGTTCAAAGTCTGATCTTCTAGCGCGCTCCGCTTCGCTGCGCGCATGCCGCAGGCGCGAGGAAGAACCTTTTTCGTTCCCGCGTGGTTAAATAGCTTCTTCATGAAATTCTGCTCTCAACTCGTTATTGTCTTATTTCTCGCCATACCTCTTTTCGCCCAATCCGCTCCGCCCCGCATCTTCTTCTCCGATCTTGAGAGCGGCCCCAACATTGGCGGACAGAACAATCGCGGCGTCTGGGTGACGATCTGGGGCAAGGGATTTGGCGCGGCGCGGGGCAACTCGACCGTTACGGTCGGAGGGGGCGCGGCGGCGGATTATCCCATCTGGACGGACACGAAGATCACCTTCCAGCTTGGGCCGGCGGCGAAGACCGGCGAGATCGTTGTGCATGTAAAAGGGAAAGATGCAAGCGCAGCCAGTAATGGACTGCCGTTTGTTGTCCGCGCGGGAAAGATCTTCTTTGTCGCCGTGAATGGCAGTGACCACCGCCGCGGAAGCCTTGACTTCCCGTGGCGGACGATCATCCATGCGAAAAACAAGCTGTCCGCCGGGGATGTGGCTTATATAAAAGACGGGGTCGCACAAACTTCTGAAGACAGCTTTACCGCGAACGTGAGCATGGACCGCGATGGCGGCAACAATTCCGGCAAGCCCGATGCGCCGAAAGCGCTGGTGGCGTATCCGGGAGCGCGGGTCACGATTGGCAAAGCGCACGGATTGGAGTTCGGCATGCGCACGCCGAACATACCGGCGCGCGAAGACTGGTGGGTGATTTCACAGCTGCATATTATCGGCGGCACGCAGGCGATTGAAATCAGCGGAACGGGCTGGAAGATTGTGGGGAATGACATTGAATGTCCCGGTGCGGATGGGCAGGTAGGTTGTGTTGAAACCAGCGGGGCCAGCCGGATCAAATTTTACGGGAACGAAGTGCATAATGCGGGCACGCCGCCAACATCGTCAAAGTATTATCACGCGGTTTATTTCAGCACGGAATCCAACCACATTGATGTGGGATGGAACCATATCCACGACAATTTCACGTGCCGCGCGATCCAGTTCCATTCGTCGCCGCTATGCAATCCGGGTTGCGGCGCCAGTGACGAGACTGGCCACAACCAATTCGATTTGCATGTGCATGACAATTTGATTCATGGCGACAACTGTAACGGGATAAATTTCGCCACGGTGGATCCCGCAAAGGGCGTGGTGGAGGCCTATAACAATGTGATTTATCACGTGGGACTGATGGACCCGAAGGGTGAAGGCGGCGCGTTCTCCTGCATCTACGTGGCGGGGATCACGAACCACGGCCGCGCGGGGACGGGCACGGTGGAGGTCTTTAACAACACGCTCTTTGACTGCGGCGCCAATCGCTCCAGAAACTCTGATGGCTCACGTGGGGCATTCAGCGTGGGAGGCGGACCGGCGCAGCTGACGATGCGGCTGCGCAACAACATTGTGTACCAGCTGCCGGGGGAGATTTATATCGATGGCGTGAAGGGGCAGATCAGCGGCGAGAAGAATCTCTGGTTCGGCGCAGGAAACGGACCGGCTGAAACGCAGGGCAACATCAATGCCGATCCTCAGTTTGTGAATCTTGCCGGCTTTGATTTCCATCTTCGCGGCACAAGCCCAGCGCGCGAGGCCGGTACGGCGGCTTTGCCCAGCAATCCATTTGTTTTTGGCAGCGCACAAGCAAGGGACAAAGATGGCGTGTTGCGTCCGCAGGGCAAAGCGTCTGCGCTGGGAGCGTATGAAGTTCCGCGATAGGGCTGCGAATTACAGATCGCGATCAGATGCATGAGAGCGATAAACTTGAGCTGCACAAATCAGCAGCAGCTCCGTTCTTGAAAGTGGAAGGAGACCGAACGATGCATCTGGCTGCCCGTGGCTTCGAAACAACCGGCTTCAAAACGACCGGCTCTAAACCAACCGGCTTTAAAACGGCGTGCTTCAGAATGACGGCGCTGGCATTGCTTACGCTTTCGGCACTGGCCACATTTGCACAATCGCCTGCGCCCGCGGCCACGCCGGCACAAACCGCGGACACCAACCTGAATGATCCTGATCGGCAGGAAGCGATGCGCGTGTACCAGGAGCACAAACTGCCTGAAGCGGCCGAGCTATGGGAAAAAGTGCTGGTGAAGTATCCAGGAGATGTTGGCGCTCATGAAGCGCTGGGTGCATCACTGCTGAGCCGGGCTGACACGCAGGCCGATCCGGAAAAGAGAAAGGCTGACCGCAAGCGCGCAAGAGCTGAATTGCTGCGCGCCCAGGAGCTGGGCGACCACTCCGATTTATGCAAAGTCCTGCTGGCGGGCATTCCAGAGGATGGCAGCGATCCTGCATTTTCCAACGACAAAGAAGTACAGGCGGCCATGGCCCGCGGAGAAGCGGCCTTCGCCAAGGCGGAGTGGGATGAGGCGATCAAACAGTACTCCCGCGCATTTGAACTTGATCCCAGGCTGTATCTGGCCGCGGTGGACATTGGCGACACATATTTTCGCCTGAAAAAAATGGACGCGGCAGGAGAGTGGTTTGCTAAGGCCATCCAAATTGCACCCAATGAGGAAATGGCGTACCGCTACTGGGCTGACGCGCTGATGGCAGACGGAAAAATGAAAGAGGCCCGTGAAAAATTCATTCAGGGGCTGGTGGCGTTTCCCTATGCAAAGACCTCATGGGGCGGGCTCAATGGCTGGCTCACTCGCAATCATCTGGCCTATAACAGAATTTCCATTCAGGTGCCTCAAGGCCCCACCACGGGCCCCAAGGGAGAAACGAATATCACCATCGATGCCGCAGGTCTGGGAAAGAATGATGGCGGTGAAGCCTGGCTGGTGTATTCCATGCAGAGGGCCCTTTGGAAGAATGAAAAATTCGCCAAAGAGTTTCCTGGCGAAAAAACCTACCGGCATACGTTGAAGGAAGAGGTCGACGCACTGTCTCTGGCGGCAAAGGTTTTTGCTGAAAACCAGCGGCGGAAAAAAAACGGGAACCCTGATCCGTCCCTGGTTATGCTGGCGAAGCTACAGGCTGACGGGATGCTGGAGCCATACATTCTGCTGGTGCGTCCGGACAACGATATTGCCCGTGACTATTCTGCGTATTTAGCCGCGCATCGAGACAAGCTGATTCAGTTTGTGGATAAATACGTTGTGCCGCCAGCGCCGTGAGCGATATTGAGCGGGAAACTGAGGACCGCTGAACTATTCTGTAGCGTTTCCTGCGGCCAGGCGCAACAAGCCGCGGAATTTTTCCGTCTGCTCTTTGTCGGCCGGAGCGTCCAGTAGAAATTCAATGCCGTAGTTATAGCCCCGGCGATGGCGCACTATACCGCGAGCGCGGACAGGTCCGCTGGCGAATGGAGGCGTAAATTCAATGGAAACCTCGTCGCCGGTCTTGAGTTCCATTCCGGCAAAGACCAGGACGCCCCCTTCGCTCATATCGTTTCCCCGGCCACTCATAATCTTGGTTGTTCCGTCCTGGGTAAAAATGAGCCGGATAGGCAAATTCAACCGATACCGCTGCCAGCGGCGAAAAACCGCTCTTTCTTGTGGTGAGGATTTGCCGCCTGGAGTCGAACGTAAGCGCGCCTGCGTTGCCATGGCGTGATCATATCCGTAGAAATTCTTCCATTGAAGGTTACAGAAGTATCAAGCAAGTGTCCGGGGAGTTTCTGGATACCCAAAACAGGAAAAATCCTCATCGCTGTGGCTGACCGCTTGTTGAAGAATCAGGCGAGAATCCATGAAGTTTTTAAGAGAAAAATTAGAACAGTAACCATGAATTGGGCGGTGGAAATCCGCCTCAAAGACGATGATCCGCCACAGCAAAAAAAGGCTGGCGCAAAATGGCCAGCCTTCAATGAGCGAGCTAAAGGGCCCAAAACGTTAACAGCGGACGATCTTAGGACTCTGAATTCCTTTGGTCGCGTTGCGTGTATCCACTACCAGTTTTGCTTCCTTGACGATGCCGGCGTAATCATACGAAGAATGGTCGGTCACGATGATGACCGCGTCGTACTGCTGGAGATTATCAAGCGGAGTGTTCTTCATCTCCAGGTTGTACTTGCGGCCGCGCCCCACATACTCAAAGAACGGATCGTTGTAGCTGACCTTTGCGCCTTCCTTCTGCAAAAGCTCGATGATGGTTAGCGAAGGCGATTCGCGCAGATCGTCGATGTCTCTTTTGTACGCGACCCCAAGAATCAGCACGTTGGCGCCATTCAGGCTCTTGCGCTCGCGATTGAGCGCCGTCGCTGTTGAGGCAACCACGTGATATGGCATATTGAGGTTGATTTCGCCCGCCAGCTCGATGAATCGCGTGTGGAAGTCGTACTCCTTGGCCTTCCATGAGAGATAGAAAGGATCAATGGGAATGCAGTGTCCGCCAAGGCCAGGTCCGGGATAGAACGGCTGGAAACCGAACGGCTTGGTTGACGCCGCGCCAATCACCTCCCAGATATCGATGCCCATGCGCAGACAGAGCAGCTTGAGCTCATTCACCAGAGCAATGTTCACGCAGCGATAGATGTTTTCCAGCAGCTTGGTCATTTCAGCTGCTGCCGGTGTTGAAACCGGGACCGTGCGATGAAAAATTGTGCCATACATCTGGCGGCCAAGTTCGGTAGCTTGCGGGTTCAGACCGCCCACCACCTTGGGAATATCGCAGCGTGCCACTGTGTCATTGCCCGGATCTTCACGTTCTGGCGAGAATGCCACATAGAAAGACTGTTTCGGATCTTCATCGCCACGGGCTGCTTTCAGGCCGAGAGGGTTCTTCTCCAGGATTGGGATCAGCAGCTCTTCCGTTGTGCCGGGATATGTGGTGCTTTCCAGTACCACGAGCTGTCCCGGACGCAGATGTGGAGCGATCGCTTCGGCTGTGGCGGCAATAAAGCTCAGATCAGGCTCATGGTGATCATTCAAAGGCGTGGGGACACAGATAATGATTGCGTCCATATTTGCGATCTTTGAATAATCGGAGGTCGCTGTGAAGCCTTTGTTCTTGGCCGCCCGGATTTCTGTCTCCGGGATGCGCACAATGTAAGACCCGCCGCGATCAATTACATCAATTTTCTTCGCATCAATGTCGAAGCCGGTGATGCTGAAATCCTGTTCGCTAAAGAGCAATACCAGCGGAAGGCCAACATAACCCAGGCCTATTACGCCAATCTGCGCAGTACGGTTTTCCAGCTTGGTTGTGAGAGAGTCAGAGGGTGCAGATATATATTCCACGGTGCTCATAACGCCTGTGATAAAGGCACTTCAGGTGCCAAAATTGAACGGATGTGGCCAGATAGTCTAAATTAGCAAAGGTCTTTGTTATCTTGGGAGTAGCAGAACTTACGTTAGACGAACCATGGCTTGCCCGTCTGGGAGAGCGCAAAGTTTTGCATAGTTGTTCTGAAACGCTTGCAACTCTGGTTACACATTGAATATTTACACTTAATCATGAGCAGTTCAATCCAATCCGTACCTGCTTTACCCTCCGCAACCGAACACCGCTCACTTTTGCGGTCAAAGAAGAGGCTCGTTCTGTTAGGGCTGCTGGTTGTCTTTGTGTCCTTTGCCCGATTCGCAGGCCGCGTATTGGTAAGGGATCATCCGGAACGGTCTGATGTGATTGTGGTGCTTGCCGGTGACAGCCAGGATCAGCGTTACCGCCGTGGCATGGAGCTGCTGCGGGCTGGATACGGAAAGCATCTGTTTCTTGACGCATCGTCCGATTCCAATTACTTCGGCCATACGCCAGCCGAATACGCGGAAGCATTTCTCAAGCAGGATGCCAAAGAGATGGCAGCGCTGGTCAGCGTTTGTCCTTTTGAAGAAGACTCCACGCTGACTGAAACTCGGTTTGTTGCCAGGTGTCTGGAGCCGCTCCACCCTGCCAGCGTTCTCCTGGTTACTAGTGACTGGCATACGGCGCGGGCGCAGGCTATTTTTGCCAATCGCTTACCGCAGATCCATTGGTCGGTGGCGGCAGCTTTGGATGACCGTCTCTTTGGTGTGCATTGGTGGAGTCATCGGGAGTGGGCCAAGACAACGTTTCAGGAGTGGCTCAAGGTCATTTGGTGGAACACCATTGACCGTTGGCGGTGAGCAACCAAAGTTGATCTGCTTTCTCCTATCGTGAAAAGTATTGCACAATTCCTGCTATTGTGGTTCTAGATGTGTGTCTGTAGATATTGATAAATATTAATTTAATGGCATTCGTTGGTGGTTGGAATGGCCCATATATTGCACTGATCAAACCAACTTTGCGGAAAAACCCCGTGCCACAGGGAAATTCCAGAATTACTGAATTACTTGAAGATTGATGTAACACCTCCCCATTTAACTTGGAGGCCGTTGAGGGGGATGCGAGATCCACGTTCCGGGTAAGCGTACCTGAGAGACCGGAAACATGTTTGCACGTGCGGTCTTTATGACCGTGAGGCGCACTATTCTGGCCCCTAGCAGGTATGGATGTTTGTGGAGATAGTGGGTGACGGCCAGTCAGTCAAGCTGATTGCGCCTGGGAGATTCAAGGACAATTCGTCGGCGCCCGCCAATCGCGGTCAATTTACAGCCAGAATTTTCACGGGCGTGAATCCGTTTCGCGAGCTTGCCTCTGAATGCGCCGGAGTTGAAGAGTTCACAACCACTCCGATGCAATCGCACATTTGGAACTTGGCCTGTGCTGAGAGCTTTCCCGATGGAGGTCCGGTCCTTGTCACCGTGCAACGGCAGGGCAAGACCGTTGCGTTTGCGCCGTTGTTTCGGCCGCGCGGTCAGAAGCGTTTGCTCTTCCTCGGTCAGAGCCTGTTCGAACCCACGCTTTTCGCCTATGCGGATGACGAGTCTTGTTATGCTCTTGCCCAGGCCCTGCTCAAGCTGAAAGATCCCATTTTTTTACGTGACGTGGATGCTTCCTCGCCTATGGTGCCGGCTTTGCAACAGGCTTGCCGTGCCGGTAAGCGCGTCTGCATTACGCGCTCCATGCCATCCCATCCCTGGCTCAGGTTGAATGAGAGTTGGAGACGTCCTGAAGAGCATTTGAATTCCGGGCGCAGATCAGACCTGCGGAGAGCACGCAGGATCGCGGAAAAGAATGGTCTGCTGACATTCCTGAATATCAATCCCGCGCCGGCTGAGCTTGACGAATTATTAACGGAAGTCTTTCGCGTGGAATCGGCAAACTGGAAAGGGAAAGCCGGTAGTGGGCTGGCCCATGATCCGGCTATCCAGGGATTTTTCCGGCGGTATTGCCAACTCGCGTGCGAGCAGGGAATCTTGCGCATCCTGCTCATGCGATGCGATGACCAGACTGCCGCTGTGCAACTGGGCGTTGATTACAAGCAACGGTTCTGGTTATTGAAAATGGGTTATGACCAGCATTTCGCGCGCTGCTCACCAGGCGAACTCCTGATGGTGGAAAGCCTTCGTTTCGCGGCTGAACGCGGCCTGGAAGGCTTTGAGTTCACGGGAACTCGTGAGTCGTGGACCCACAAATGGACTGATATGGCCCATCCTTCCGTGTCCGTGAGGATTTATGCCGCCGGTTTTCACGGGCCGATGGAATTCGCTGTAGAGATCACAAAGGCTGCCGCGCGGCGTGCCGCCAAATTGCTTTTGCGGAAGAAGACGGAAGAAGCCAAATGAAAGCCAAGGTGCGCAAATTCGTATCCAGGCTCTCTACGCCAGTGTTGCGGCGTGCCGCCAGCTCATATGTCGCCGGGCCGGAAATTGACGATGCACTTCGCGTCGCTCTCCGGATTCAGCGCATGGGCTTTACGGCAACCATTGGTTTCTGGAACGGTGACCATGACTCGCCCCGGCTGGTGGCTGATGCGTATTTGCAGTCTCTGGCCGCGATGCCGGGCCGGAACCTGGATAACTTGTGCATCAAACTTCCCGCGCTCCAATATTCATACGAGCTGCTTGAGGAAGTGCTGTGCGTGGCAAAGAGGCTCAATGTTCGGGTGCATTTCGATTCTCTCGGCCTGGAAACCGTGGATCGCACTTTGAGCGTGCTCGACCGAGCGCTATTGACCTATACAAATCTCGGTATCACGTTTCCCGCGAGCTGGAAACGCAGCCTCAAGGATATTGACTGGGCGATCGAACGCAAATTGCCCATACGAATTGTGAAAGGGCAATGGCCTGACAGCTCCTCGGTAAATTCGGACCAGGACTTCGCCTCTGCCATACGTCGCCTCGCGGGACGAGTCGCCCGAGTGAATGTGGCCACGCACAATGCAGAACTGGCTCGCCAATCGCTTGAGTGCCTGCACGCCGCAGGGACCCGTGGCAACATGGATCTGCTTTATGGCCTTCCTGTTCGGCGGTCGCTCGTGGTGGCGAAGCATTTTGCTGCACCCGTGCGGTTTTACATTCCGTTTGGTCATGCCTGGCTTCCATACTGCTTTTCCCAGGCGCGCAAGAATCCGCGCATTCTCTTGTGGATGTTGAAAGACTCTTTGTTTTCCAATGGGATTGCATCCATGGGAGCAAAGGAGATGCTGTCGAGCCCCAAATAGCGAATGTTATACGAAGTTAAAGTGAATTTTATCCTATATTCCTGACCCATCTCAAGGTAGGGAAGCTATCTTCCCAGTGTGAAAACATTTTCCTATTTCCATGGTTCTGCCACCGTCAAAGCCAAAAAGAGAGTCGCCCCACAATCCGTCTTAACAAAGTATTTCTTGTTTGTTTTCAATAATATAAAAAGATTAAACGTGTGGCTGGCGTATGTCCTTAAGTCCATGACCTTCTGGACACTTTTGGCTCTGAACATGCACTTATGAGGGATGCAATCAGCACTGAAATCGCTTGTGGCGTTGATGGAGCTTGCATGAAACACACGGTAGAGCAGAATTTCGACTTGCCCCCCGAGTCGGCTATTTTTGGCACCTCTGAGGCAATGAAAAAGGTCCAGCGGGATTTGGCCCTGGTAGCCTCGGCAGACGTGCCGGTGCTCATACAGGGAGGGAGCGGCACAGGCAAAGAGATCATCGCGAAACTGATTCATCGTGCGTCGCCTCTGGCAAAAGGCCCGTACGTGAAGGTAAATTGTCCTGCGATTCCCGATGCTCTGCTGGAAAGCGAACTTTTTGGCTATGAAAAAGGCGCATTCACTGGAGCGTACACCTCCAAGCCTGGTTTGATAGCTCTTGCCGATGGCGGCACGCTGTTTCTTGATGAAATCGGCGAACTGAGCCTGGGATTGCAGTCAAAGCTCCTGCAGGTTTTGCAGGATGGAAAGTTTTCCCGCATCGGCGCCCAGGAAGATACGCGATCAGAAGCGCGCGTGATCTGCGCCACCAATCGTGATCTGAAGCATGAAATCGCCGCCGGGACCTTCCGTGAAGATCTCTTTTACCGCGTCAACGTGGTCAATATCGCGCTGCCTTCCCTGAGGGACCGTAGCGCTGACATTCCTGAACTGGTTGAATATTTCCGCGCTCATTTCAACATGATGTACAACCGCAAGGCGGCGCCCTTGTCTGCGTCGCTCCTGCGTCTGCTACAGGCTTACCACTGGCCGGGTAACATTCGCCAGCTGGAAAATCTCATCAAGCGCTATGTGATTCTGGGGACTGAGGCTTGTATCAGCGCTGATCTGGCTGAGCCCGCGCCGAACACCTTTGACTTTGAAGTTCCTCAGGACGGCCCCGTGCCTTTGAAGAAGATCACCAACCAGGCCGTACGCCGCCTGGAGCGGGAGATCATTCTCAAGGTGCTGCAGAGCCACCATTGGAACCGTCGTCGCGCGGCGGAGTCGCTCAAGATCAGCTACCGCGCACTCCTGTACAAAATTCGCGATGCCGGCTTGTCGCCGAATCGCGCCAACATAACCAGCATGCCGGCTGAAAGCACCAGTCCGGCCAAACATGAAGAGCGGGACCCTGAAGAAAACGCTGGACCTGTCGAACTCATGCCTATTGCAAAGGTAAGCAATGCTTAAAATCGGCGGACAAAGAGTACCCACCAAGACGCTGGTCCTTCTGGCAAGCGAGAGCTTGTTGATCGTTCTTGGCCTGGCGCTGGCCACGGCGATACGCTTTGCTTCGTCGCGCTGGGAGTACGCAGGCGGACACACCATTGCCCGCTTCCTGGTTGTTGCCCTGATGTGTGCCTTCGCCCTTTATTACAACGATCTTTATGACGTTGAGATCATGAAGTCGCGCGGGCGTCTGTTGATTGGTCTTTTGCAGGCGCTGGGAGTCACGTGCATTGGTCTGGCTCTGATCTACTACATGGCGCCTGGCATCAGCCTTGGTCGTGGCATCGCAGCACTGGCCGTGCCCACCATTATGACGTTCATCTTCGCGTGGCGCGTCCTGCTCGATTCCAAAGGTTTCTTCTTTCTCCGCAGTCCGGAACGGGTATTGATTGTAGGTACCGGTCCGACCGGTATTACCCTCACCCGCGAGATTTGTTCGCGGCCTGACCTCAACCTGAAGGTCCTTGGCTTCCTCGATGAAAAGGGCGAGAACATCGGCATGTCTCTGGTCAATCCAGGGATCATTGGCGGTTTGAGTGAACTGGAAGCAATGGTGCGTGAGAAGAATATCGATCGCGTAGTGCTTTCGCTGAAAGAGCAGCGCGGGCGCATGCCGTATCGCGAACTTCTCCGTCTCAAGTTTGCCGGCGTCAAGGTGGAAGATGCGCATACGGTGTTCGAGAGAATCAGCGGCCGCATCGCCCTGGAAAAGCTTTCGCCCAGCTGGCTGATTTTCAATGACGGCTTTCGCAAGAACCGGTTTCTGCTGGCCGCCAAACGCGGCATGGACATTGCAGCCGCTGTGGTCGCCATCACGCTCACTCTGCCGATCATGGCGCTGGTTGCAGCTGCCATCCTGATTGAGAGCGGACGGCCTGTGCTCTTCCGCCAGAAGCGCGTTGGCCTCCATGGCGAGCCTTTTGAAATCTTCAAGTTCCGTTCCATGCGCCAGGACGCTGAAAAAGGCGGTCCAAGCTGGGCCACGGACGGTGACAATCGCATCACCCGGGTCGGCGCGTTTATCCGCAAGTACCGCCTGGACGAACTGCCGCAGTTCTTCAATATCCTGCACGGAACCATGAGTCTGGTGGGTCCGCGCCCTGAACAGCCGTATTTTTGCGAAATGCTGGATTCCCAGCTTGATTTCTTCTCCCAGCGCCACACTGTACGGCCGGGAGTTACGGGATGGGCCCAGATCAAGTACCAGTACGGTTCAACCGTGGAAGACGCCAAGAGAAAGCTGGAGCTTGACCTCTTCTACATTAAGCACCTTTCCATTTCATTGGATGTGGCCATCATTTTTGAGACGGTCAAGGTCATTCTTCTGGGTAAGGGTGCGAAGTAAGTGAACGTTTATCTCTTCCGCGGCAATTTGCGGCGGATGGCGACGGAGAGTGGGAGTAAAGACATGTTTTCATACAAAAAACTGATGCTCAATACCGTGTTGGTTGGCGCGATGGTCGGCGTTGGCAGCCTGATGGCCCAGACGCAGAGTGCAAACCTGAAACCGGTTGGTCCCGGAAATACGGAATCCGCAAAGCCTGCTGATACAGCAAAGCCCGTGGCGGCCGTGCCTGCCGGTTATGTGGTTGGCGACTCTGATGTCCTTCACGTCAATGTCTGGAAGGAGCCGGAGGTTTCCCAGACGGTGGTGGTGCGGACTGACGGCAATATCTCATTGCCGTTGATTAATGAAGTGAAAGTCAGCGGCTTGACTCCGCTCCAGATCCAGGACCTGGTCGCCGAACGGCTCAAAGGGTTTCTCAATAACCCCCAGGTGACGGTCACCGTAGCGGAGATCCGCAGCAAACGCGCCTTCATTACCGGCGAAGTCGCAAGGCCCGGCACCTATTCGCTCAACGCGGAGACGACCGTGCTTCAGTTGATCGCCCAGGCCGGTGGATTCACGCCCTTTGCCAAGAAAGATAGCGTTGTGGTCCTGCGTACCGAGCAGGGCAAGCAGACGCGTCTCAAGTTCAAGTACAAGCAAGTGGTCCAGGGTAAACAGACGGAGCAAAATATTGCTCTTCATCCAGGAGATACGGTGGTGGTCCCATGAATATAACTCAACTTACAAAAAAGGCCCTGTTGACTCTGGCTGCATTCGTGGTGCTGGCTGGCTTGCCTTCGGCACTGGCGCAGAGCGCGGCCGACAATACCAAAGACAAGTCCTCAGATCAGACGGCTCAAACCGCGCAGACCTCGGCGGCGGACAGCAGCAAGGACAAGGCCGCAGACACCCAGAAGGAAGTTGTCACCAAAGATACCGCGGCTCCCAGCCAGCCATGGTATGCCAACAGTCAGGGAGCTTATACCGTCTCTCTTGGCACCGGGCAGTTGATCAGCTTGTTGCCCCAGCCTCGTAATGACCAGACCATACCCAGCGGCGAATACGTTGAGGGTGAACAGGCTGTTGCCCTGAAGAGCAGAGACTATAAGTACCAGTTGTTTTACGGTGTCTCGGCTTCCAGCGTGTATACCAATAGCCTGGGCGGGGTTGGCGCGAGCACGGATTTAATCTCCACCTCGATCAATCCGTACCTCGCGGTCTTCATGCCGACCCGGACCGGCCGTTACCTCTTGCAATACTCCACGGTGGTCAATCCCAATGACACCGCGAGCGGCGGCCCGCAGTCTTATCACTCGGTCGTTCTCAGTGGCACGGGTTCACTGAGCGAGCGCTGGTACTGGACCGCGCAAAGCAGCGGCAGCTACGGATCAGAGTCTGCCCGCTTGCAGGGACCTCTCAGCTTTCTGGTGGTGGGGGGCACGCCTGTTGCTAATACCACGGCGACGGCGATTTTGCTGCGCGCCAAGAACGTTGCTTTCAGTGAGAGCAGCGTTGGCCTCGGCTGGCTGAAGAGCCGTCGTGACAGAATCGGTTTTAGCGTCTTCCATGTATATACCGGAATCGAAGGTGACTCCACCATTCCACAGTCCTTCGGCACGCACTCCAACGCCGTTGGAGGCAAGCTGGAGTATGTTCGCGCGGTCACACCCCGCTTTGACTTGCGCGCCTACGGTGAAGCCGAAACAGTGTTGAACGGTCCGGAATGCAATACCTACGGTGGCGGTATCGGCGTGGGCTTGAAGTTGAGCCATTCGGTTGAGTTTGACGTGCGTGGCGGCCCGCAATTTGCAACCGACACTTGCGGCTCTCCTCAGTCTGCAAACTTTGCCGCCAGCCTGGTCAAGAATTTTGGTCATCAGGACAAAATCTACGCCAGCGTGAACCGCACGTTCACCACCATTGCCCGGCTGGATAGCCGGTGGGAAGACAACGCTGCCGTTGGCTTTGCCAAGGGATTTCGCCGTTACACCTTCACCACGGATGCTGGCTATCTTCGCGGTGAGCCGATTACCACCGTTGTCCCGGCCTATCAGGGCTACTTTGTGGCGCCGCGCGTACGTTACAAGATCATCAACAGCATGGGCTTGACCGCGGGTTACCGTTCATTCCACGGCACCGGCGGAAATCTAGTGAGTGGAAATCTTAGCTACGCAACTGTCGGTATCGAGTGGTACCCGGCGCCGCTGCATTTCCGGTAAGGCCATGAATCAGGGAGGGAACAATGAACCAGGAAACAAATAACGGGACGATGGATCAGATAATGGCCTTTTGGAATTCCGTGCGGCACTATCGCGGCTGGATCTTCCTGGGTACGGTCTTATTTTCGCTCGCTGGATGCACCTTTGTGATGTTGATGCCGGACCGCTACAAGGCTTCCACCACCATCCTGGTCGATCCGCAGAAGGTCCCGGAGAAGTACGTCAGCCCCACCGTGAGCTCTGATCCGGGGCAGCGCTTGACCACGATTACGCAACAGGTGCTGAGCACCACGCGCCTGCAGCAGATCATTGACGATATGCAGCTCTATCCTGAGTTGCGGGGCAAGCTCTCGCGCGAAGAGCTCATCGAGCTTATGCGCAAGGACATCGCGATCTCGGTGAAGCAGGGCTCATCCTCAGGGCTGAGTTCTTTCAGCATCGAGTATGAAGGCCGGCAGCGCCAGCAGGTGGCCCAGGTGGCGAACCAGTTGGCCTCCAGCTTCATTGAATGGAACGTTAAGAGCCGTGAACAGCAGGCACAGGATACAACTGAGTTTCTGGCCTCGCAGCTGAAGGACGCAAAACTTAACCTGGAGCAACAGGAATCCAAGCTGAGCGCCTTCAAAATGAGCCACCTGGGCGAAATGCCGGAGCAGCAGACGGGGAACCTCCAGGCGCTCACCCAGCTTCAAGGACAATTCCAGGCCAACGTTGATGCCCTCAACCGCCTGGAAATCGAACGTACGCTCCTGTCGCGCGGTCTGGAAGGCACAGCCAGCAGCCCGATCAAGTCCGTTCCCGTTGTTACTGAACGCGCCCGGTTGGAAGGCGAACGGCACCAGCTCAAAACACAGCTTCAGGATCTGCAAAATCGTTATACCAGCGCGCATCCGGAAGTTGTTGATACCGCGTCCCGCCTGGAGCGCGTGGAGGAGAGACTGAAGCTCTTGCCGCCCGATCCGCCAATCACGGTGGAAGCGCAGGACAACACCGCCGTGAGCGTTCGGCTCCAGTTGATCGATCGTGAATTCAAACGGCTTACTGAAGATCAGAAACGCATTACCGGCCAGATGGCCTCGTATCGCGCCAAAGTGGATGCGGTCCCGGTCCGCGAGCAGCAAATGGCTGAGTTGAATCGCAACTACAGCGTCTCCAAGGAACATTACCAGTCATTGCTGGATAAAACCTTCTCCGCGGGCATGGCAGCGGACCTGGAGAAAAAACAGCAGGCTGAACATTTCACGATTCTTGATCTGGCGCAGGTGCCGGAAAAGCCGTTCAAACCCAAGCGCGCTCTTATGTTCCTGGGATCGATTCTGGGAGCGCTGTTTTTTTCGCTGGGGCTCGCCTATGTAAAAGACATGTTGAATAGCACGCTCAAGTTTGAGCGTGAACTGAAAGCAATGTTGCCCGCCAACGTTCCCCTGCTGGCGGCAGTACCTCAACTACAGGTTGCCGCCGATCGCCGGCGCTCAATCAGGTTTGCGGTATTCGCAGTGATCGTTACTCTGGTCGGATGTGCGTTGGAAGCGGGCTTGTATCTGAAGCTACATCCGATTTTGTAAAAAACTAACGATGCAGCAGCCAAATGGCAGCGCAAAAAACCGACATCCCAGGTCCGGCAAGGAAAATTCGAGGTCCGCATTCCCATGAGCTCGCTCAAAACACTCTATCGGCACTCGTCCCACTATCTGGGTGGGCGAGTGGCCGTCATGCTCCTGGGATTCATCTCCTTTCCTGTGTTTACTCGGGTGTTTTCTGTTGCTGACTACGGCACCATCAATCTGATTACCAACACCGTCCTGCTCCTGACGGTGCTTTCAAAGTTCGGATTTCAGCATTCTGTTCAGCGCTACTGTCCTGAGGGCCAGGCGGACGGTGGTCCTGATACGCTACGCCGCTACTATTCCACCCTGTTTTACAGCACTGCGCTTCTTGCTCTTATCTTGTCGTCGATTTTCATCCTGTCACTGCTCTTTGGCGCCGGACGGCTGTATGGAGTTACCGCCGGCGCGACGCTAATTCTGGCATGCAGTCTGGTAATGATTCGTTCGCTCCGCTCCATGCAGATGAACCTGATGCAGGTGGAGCATAAGACCCGCCTCTACAACGGCATGGATATCCTCTATAAAGCGCTTTCGATTGCCGTAGCCTGCGCTCTGCTCTTTTTCTGGCAGAAAACAATCTTCGCATTTTTCCTGGGATTGGTTGTCGTTGAGGGCGCGTTTCTATTGCAATACCTGCCGGTGCTGGCGCGGCGTCACCTGATTTCTCTGAACATGTTTGATCTGGGCTTTCTTCGCACCGCGGTGGCGTTTTCCTTGCCTCTGATGGCGGCGGAAATCTCATGGGTGGTTCTGGATTCAGGAGACCGCTTCTTTATTCAGCATTACATGGGCCCGCAGGCCCTGGGCTTCTATGCTGCGGCGTATGGCATTGCCATCTATCTGCAGGACGTGTTGATGGCTCCTCTACAGATGGCGCTCTTTCCTATTTGCATGAAGGTCTGGAACACAGAAGGCAAAAAAGCCACACAGGACTTTCTGGCCCGCAGTTTTGACCAGTTTGTTCTTGTGGCTGTGGCTGTTGTATGTGTTGCCATCGTTACGTCCCGTGATGTGATTGTTCTTCTGGCTTCCCGGAAGTTTCAGCAAGCGCATACCCTGCTGCCATTTCTGGTGATCGGCCTGGTGCTCTCTGCCGTAACCATTTACTTCCGCCCGGGACTGATGATCTACAAGCGCGCTTCCAAAATCGCATCCGCCACTTTCTATGCAAGCGTTCTCAACATCGCACTGAATATCGTTTTGCTGCCTCGCATTGGTCTGGTGGGAGCGGCCATTGCCACCATGGTCAGCTATGGTGGAATCGTCGTATTCCTCGCATACCAGTCATTGCGGGTGCTTCCGTACAAAATTGAGTTCGCGTCTTTTGCGCGCTACGCAGCCGTTGGCGGCGTAGCGTCTTGTCTGGTGGCCCTGCTGCCCATAGAGACGCCGTTAGTCAGTGCGCTGGTCAAAGGAAGTTTGATTCTGCTGCTGTACATCGGCACCCTTTTTGCCATTGACGGCCGGGTACGAACACTCTTAACGCAAGTGTGGGGCGCTGTGACTGGCTGGCTGCAATCGTCCAGCGAGCCCGCATTAAAATCCATGCCCGCGGTAACGGAGAGGACGTAAGCAGTGCATCTGGGACTGGAACAATTCGTACCGCTGTCACTGTATCTGGCCTCGATCGTCGTGTTCCTGTTGTCGCTCTTCTGGCGTCCGGAGGTTGGCCTGTATTTCCTGGTTCCGCTGCTTCCGTTGCAGACCATGCGCTACCGCCTTCTCGATTATCCATTGGGCAACAAGCTGATCGATCTGATCCTGCTGGCCGTGGTGCTGGGTGCGGTGTTCAAAGGAAATTTCCGCTTCGCCAAAACGCCGATGAACAAGCTGCTCGTGTTCTTCGGTATCTTCTGTTACGTGCAGCTCTGGCGGGGCGCGTTCTATTTGAATTCTGAGCTGCCGCTTTCCATCAGCGACCCGCGTTTTTCCAACTGGAAAAACTACATGGTCATGTTTGTCCTCTTTGCGGTCGTGGTGAGCGTGATCAAGGATGTGAAACAAATCAAGATCATCGTGGTGTTGATGTGCCTCTCCGTTCTATTTGTGGACAAGGCCTACTACGGCAACATGAGCGGCAGAGACCTCTCGCATTTCTCTTATGAAGTCCGCGATGGCGGCATGCTGGGTTTTGCGGGAGTGAACGGCGTGGCCACGTTTGAAGCTGAATTCATGCTCTTCCTGCTGGGTCTGATCGCCTTCCAGAGACGTAAATCACTCAAGCTGGCGCTCTGGGGCTTGTTTGCCTTCAGCGGTTATTGCCTGCTGTTTTCCTTCTCTCGCGAAGCTTATGCCGGGATCCTGGTGGGCCTGCTATTTCTTGGCCTGATGAAACAACGATGGGTTTTGATTGCCCTGGTTGCGTTCATGATGTGCTGGCAGAGCCTGGTTCCGGTTTCGGTCCAGGAGCGCATACTCATGACCTATGACAAGAATGAGCAGCAACTCGACACATCCGCCCAGGACCGCGTGGATATTTGGAATGACGCCATGAATCTGTTTCACCAGAATCCAGTCATCGGCTCCGGATTTGATACTTATCAGTACCAGCATCGCGTCGGCATTTACACCGATACGCATAATTACTTCCTTAAAGTGATGGTTGAAACTGGGGTCGTGGGTCTGTTCTTCTTCCTCTTTCTATTAGGTAAGGCATCACGTCAGGGAGTCAAGCTTTTCTATAGCGCCCGGGACCCTTTTCTCCGTTCGCTCGGACTGGGCTTTACCCTGCTGATGGCCTGCGTTTTCGTGGTCAATTTCTTTGGCGACCGATGGTTGTATATAGAAGTGAATGGCTTCCTTTGGGTGCTTCTGGCCTGCGTGATTCGCGGGCAGATGATCGAAAGCGAAAACCTGAAAGAAGCAGTAGCTCCGAGCGTGGAATCTCCTGCCTCACCGCTGCCGTGGGTGAGAGATGAAGAGCCTGCTCTGGTTTGAGCGCATTATTGCGGCACGATATTTGAAGGTGAAATAAAAGTTTATGTGTGGAATCTTTGGACAAATAGGGAACTCACCTGCGGACGAGAAATGCGGGCTGGAGCTCTATCACCGCGGTCCTGATGACGGCGGACTGAAATACTTTTCTCTTTCCCAGGCCTCCGTCTGGGTCAGCCTGCAGCACCGCAGGCTGTCGATCATCGACCTCTCATCGGCCGGCCATCAGCCCATGTGCAATGAAGATGAGTCAGTCTGGATCACCTTCAACGGTGAGATCTATAACTTCCAGGAACTGCGCACCCAGTTGGCCGCCGCTGGACATCACTTCCGTTCGCACACGGATACTGAAGTCATCGTGCACGGGTATGAAGAGTGGGGCAATGAGGTTGTGCGCAAATTGCGCGGCATGTTTGCCTTCGCCCTTTGGGACCATCGCAACCGCCGCATGTTGCTGGCCACGGACCATATGGGTAAAAAGCCGTTGTTCTACTCGCACATCGGCAGCAAGTTTGTTTTCGCGTCTGAGATCAAGGCCATCCTCAAAGCTGGAGTGCCGGCGGAACTCGATCCCGTGGCGCTGCATGACTACCTGACCTACCTCTACTTCCCGTATCCTTCCACGGCTTACAAGCACATTAGAAAGATGGCGCCCGGATCAGCCATGGAAATCACGGTTGCGCCTGATGGCGAGTTGTGCCGGCGTGAGTGGAAATATTGGGATGCCGCCGAGACCGCCGGCTCGCCGCTACATATGTCTGATGATGACATGATCGACCGGGCGCGCGAACTGATGGAAGAATCCGTCAAGCTGCGAATGATCAGCGATGTTCCGCTGGGCCTCTTCCTGAGCGGTGGCCTGGATTCCAGCGCCATCACCGCGTTTGCCTCCAGGAACAGCGCGGAGCGGGTGAAGACCTTCACTATCGGTTTTGAAAACAGCAAGTTTTACGATGAGCTTCCCGTTGCCAATCTGGTGGCGCAGAAATTCAGGACGGAACACCACATCCTGCAGGCTGACGAAGCTTGTGCCGACTACATGACAACGGTGGTGCGGCATTTTGATGAGCCCTTCGGCAATCCCACGGCAATTCTTGAGCACATCATTACCAAGCAGATGCGCAAGCATGTGACCGTGGCCATCTCCGGCGATGGCGGCGACGAGCTTTTTGGCGGCTACGTGCGCTATGCCGGCGCCGCGCTGGCCCGCAAATACCGCCGGTTACCTCAGTTCATCACCAAGGGGCTAGTGGCGCGGCTTTCATCGTTCATGCATGATGCTACGGACGGGCGGCACGGGTTCCGCCGCGTGCGGGAATTCGCGCAATCGGCATGGCAGGCTGAAGAAGATATGTACATTGACTGGGTCGGCTATTTTTCTGAATCGGAAAAGCGGGACTTGTATGCTCCTGGCTTTGCCGCGTCCGTTGGTGGCCGTGACTCTGGAGACTTCCTCCGCCAGTTCTTCCGCCGGGGTGCGAAGTTGGACCCAACCAGCCGTCTCGGCTATGTGGACGCTGCGTCATTCCTCTGCTGCAACTGCCTGGAATATGCTGACCGCATGTCCATGGCGAACTCGCTTGAGGTGCGCGCGCCGTTTACGGACTATAAGCTCTTTGAATTCGCCATGCAGGTGCCGCAGCGCATGAAAGTGCACTACATGACCACTAAGTGGATCACCCGGCAGGCCATGCGTGACATCCTGCCCCGTGAAGTGCTGACCAAAAAGAAGATGGGCTTCAATCCTCCGCTTCCGCAGTGGATCAACGGGGAACTCAAGCCGGTGATCCGGGAGTTTCTCTCGCCTGCTGCCATCGAGCGCAGGGGCATCTTCCGTCCGGACGCGGTGCAGGCGCTGATTCGTGACCATCAGGAAAACCGTCGCGATAACGCGCTGAAAATCTGGGCCCTGCTGATGATTGAAGTGTGGCAGCGCATGTACTTTGATAAACAATCAGAAGAGTCGGTATTGGAGTCTGCGCTTGGCGGGACCAACCGCAAGCCTAGCGTTACCGTGGGGCACGTGGAGAAACCAAAGGCTGAAGTGATCTGTATCCGGTAGGAGAGGAATGGCGGTAATTTTGTTCATGCAATTCGGAAGCGGGATGGTAAGCGTGGCCAGAGTGGTGTTCTGGCTGGCCGCCCTGCTGTTGTTTTATGTCTATGCCGGCTACCCCTTGTTGCTGGCGGTCATTGGTTTGTTCGTACGCCGCCGGCGTACCGAGCCCGGATATTGTCCCCGGGTTTCCGTTTTGATTGCCGCCTATAACGAGGAAGAAGCGATTGAGCGCAAGATACAACAGACTCTGGCTCTGGAATACCCTGCCGACAAAATTGAGGTGCTGGTGCTGTCAGATTGCTCGAGCGATCGTACTGATGAAATCGTAAACGCATTTCCTGACAGCCGCGTTCGCCTGATCAGGATGCCGGAGCGTGGAGGAAAGACACTCGCGCAGAACTACGGGATCAAACAGGCCACAGGCGAGATCATCGTGTTTTCTGATGCCACCGCCATTTATCAGTCCAAGGCTCTTCTTTACCTGGCGTGCAATTACCAGGATGCCTCCGTAGGCGCCGTGAGCGGCCGGTATCAGTATTTTGATCCCACGGAGCAATCCGTGACTGGCCTGGGCAGCGTGGCGTTCTGGAACTATGAAAATCTGATCAAGACGCTGCAATCGCGTATCCGCACTATCACCGGCTGTTGCGGCTGCATCTACTCGGTGCGCAAGACGGCATACACAGAGCTGCCGGGCGACATCATCAGCGATCTGGTGCAGCCTCTTCAGGCCATCAAAAAAGGCTACCGCGTACTTTTTGAGGACCGCGCTCTGGCCTATGAAGAAACCACCCAGTCCACGTCGGAAGAGTTTTCCATGCGCGTGCGCGTGGTGACGCGCGCCATGCGGGGACTGCTCAGCGTCTCAGACCTGCTTCAGCCCTGGAAGTTTGCCTGGCCGGCGTTTCAGCTCTGGTCACACAAAATCATGCGCTGGATGGTACCGCTGTTTCTCATCACTCTTCTGGCAGCCAACTTCCTATTGCTCGATTTTTCTCTTTATCGGATAACTCTGGCTGTGCAATTGTTCTTTTATGCTGCGGCGCTCCTGAACATGCTTCTCCCTCTGCATCGTCAATGGAAGCCCCTGGGCATTCCGCTTTTTTTCTGTACTCTCAACGCTGCGGCGCTGGTCAGCATGATTGAGATCTGCCGCGGACGTAAATATGTGACTTGGCAGACTGTGAGGGCCCGCCGATGAAAATTGAATTTCTTACCCAGGAAGACTCGCTCTACATCCTGCCGTTTTTTGAGGAATTTCTTCAGCACTACGCCGGCGACTTTGAGATCACGCGGATCTCATGCTGCCGCGCCATGGGGAAAAGGTCCAGAGTGCAGCTGCTGCAGGAGCTGAAATGGCTGTACGGTCTGCCCGGACTGGGCAAACTCGTCCTTCAGGCGGGGGTGGCCAAGGCCCTTTCAATGCTTCCGCGAAGCCGCGCATCACAGCGGTTCTATTCCATTGCGCAGCTCGCCAAGGCCTATGGTATTCCTTACGAGCATGTCGACAATCCGAACCAGCCGGAATTCACAACCGCATTGCAGCAACGGTCCCCGGACTTGCTCATTTCGGTTGCGTGCCCGTACATTTTGAAAGAAAAGCTTCTCGGAATTCCGCCCCGTGGATGCATTAACATCCACCACGCGCCGTTGCCGCGATATAAGGGTATGATGCCAACGTTCTGGCAGCTATATCATGGTGAGCAGCAGCTGGGCGTTACCATCCATTACATGGCGGCCAAGGTGGATGAAGGTGACGCTTTGTTGCAGGAATCGTTGCCGGTAACACCTGGGGAGTCTTTGCACAACCTGATTCGCCGCAGCAAGCGCCATGGCGCGCACTGTATGGCCAAGGTTGTGCGCAGTCTGCAGTCGAATGAAGCAGTGGCAATTCAAATGGACCACGGGCAAGGCAGCTACTTTACCTTTCCCAAACGTGAAGAGGCATTGGAATTCCGGCGGCGAGGTTTGCGCGCGATATAAGGGTACGAACGATGGCAAGATCATTCACAAGACCGGCGCTACGAACTCAAGGTAAAGCGTTCTGGGCAAGTTTACTGCGTGCGTCAGGCATGTTGTATCTGGCCAAACGGTGGGTGCAGCGCAACGGAGCCATTGTTCTCACCTTTCATCGCGTATTGACAGACTCAGAATTGCAACAGACCGCTTCGCTTCCCGGGATGATTGTCCGCAGCCAAACATTTTCCGGCTTCCTGAAGTACGCATCGGAATTCTGTGAATTTATTGATGTCGCTTCCGGGCCCGAATGGAAGCCCACTGGGAAGCTCAAACTGGCCGTTACGTTTGACGATGGCTGGTCTGATAATGCGACCGCCGCGTATCCACTTGCCCGCCAATATAAAGCCCCTATGGTAATTTTTATTGTGCCGGAGAAAACCGGGACCGAGCTCCCGTTCTGGCCGGAGCGCACCGCCGCTGCACTTGATCAGGATTTGTCCGCGAACGGGGCCGAACACAGCGCGGCCTATATTGAACAAGCCATTGAAAAGCTAAAAGAACTGCCGGCAAGCGAACGGGAGCGCCGCATAGGCCAACTGACTGCCGCCCACACAGCGCTCCATTCATCGGCGTCAGTGGATAGAACCATGACCTGGGAGCAAATCTCGGAACTGCATGCCGGCGGCGTGAGGTTTGGCTCGCACACCAGCACGCATGAAATCCTCACCGTGGTGCCCGTGGCCAAGGCCGAAGAGGAGATCGCTGAGTCTCGTGCTCAGATCGAGCAAAAGCTGCAGGTGCCCTGCTCTCTGTTCTCCTATCCAAACGGAGATTGCTCTGCGCCGGTGCGCGGACTGGTGGTGGATGCGGGCTACAAACTGGCTTTTCTAAATCAGGATCCTGGCGTCTGGACGCGAGAATGCGATCCTTTTCTTATTCCACGCGTGAATGTGTGTGAGTATCACCTGGTGGATTCTAAAGGGAACTTCTCCCCGCTCATCTTCGACTATGCGGTTGTTTGGAGCGCGGCCAAGGGGCTGCTGGCGCTGGTGCGCACTACCTATCTGCAAAAACTTCAAAGCTATTGGCACACTTGGCTCGCAAAGATTGGGAAGCAGGCCGAGAAAAAGCCGCTGGAAAAATCATCCTGAGAAATGTTTGTGCTCGCCCGATCGCCGGTGATTTTCCTGAAGTTACCGCTTATTATCTCTTTCCGCCAGCAGATCACGATACAAACTGATTAATTTCTTAATCATCGTTTCTGCGCTAAAACGTGTTTGTGCGGCAATTCGCCCATTCTGCCCGATCTGAAGTGCACGCTCCGGGTTGCGCAGCAGGAAGAGCAGCCGCTCGGCGGCCGCTCCATCGTCCTCTACCGGAACCATAAAACCATTTTCGCCATCCTGGATGGCTTCAGGATTTCCGCCGACGCGCGTCACCACTGAAGGAACGCCACAGGCCATTGCTTCCAGCAGGGCGTTACAGAAGCCTTCACTGCGGGAAAGTAGACAGAAAGCATTGCTCATCTTGAGCAACGGGACGGGGTCGCCAACAAAATCAAGCAGCTTGACGTTCTTCTCCAGCCCCAGGGAGCGAATCATCTCCTGCATCTTCCGCGAGTACTCTAGTTCGTAGAGACTGCCCGCGACAACGAACACAGCTCCGGGGAACTCACGGCACACGCGCTGTGCGGTGCAAATCAAGGTGTCAATGCCTTTGACCCGTCTTATATTCGCCACGCACGTGATGATGTGAGATGCGCCAGCGGCCCATTCGGCAGTTGCAAATGGATTTGCCTGCGGACCGGTCGCAATGTGCTGAAGGTCGACTCCGTTGTAGACGACTGAAATTTTCCCCGGATCGATGTGATCGGCGTCAATACAAAACCGTTTGACCTCTTCCGAGACGGCGAGCACACGGTCTGAGAGCCGGTTCACCACACGATAGGCAAGTTCGTGCTTGCTCTTTCGCAGGATTCCCATGTCCCTGCGTGAAGAGAGCAGCAGCGCGCCGCTCAGCTTGGCGACCAGGCCACCCCAGAGATTTGAAGTCTCAAAATACGTTTGCACAATATCGACATGCTCATCACGAATCAGTTTGCGAAGCGCCCCTGCGGCCTTCAGAGCGTCAAGATGGTAGACCCTTTTCCATGGGAAGACATGTACTGGCACAGAAATGTTCTTGCGGATTTCCGGAGTAATGCGGAAGGTGCCAATTGAGCAGCGAACCAGTTCTGGTGGCATGAGCTGCACAACTTTCAGAAGGTTGGTCTCTCCGCCTCCAAGCGCCATTAGATGGTCGATGAGAAAAAGCACGTGGGGCCGGGGCCTGGTCTTGTCGGCGGCCATCTCCTGCGCAGAAGCCTCAGCATTCACAGATGCTGGGCTCTGGGAGGAGTCCCAAACCTGCGATGAAAATTGTTGCATACCATCCATAAGGTCAGTTGGATACCTGGAAGCCTGCATACGTTGCTAAAAGAGACTGCAATTGATGAGCCATAGGGTAGCTTAAGCCGTTCTTCGTGAGCACAAAGACGATGTCTATTTTTGAGTTTATTTTCAATGTCTTGCAAGGTTTTATTGGCGCCGGACTTGTGGGCCGGTTCATCTGCATATGCCAAGAATCTAGGACATTAACATGCAAGGCTTTGCATAGTAAGTCAAACTTTGCCTCATATGTGATTGATTTTTCGTGCACAGTTTTGGCATCCGCCGTGCACCTACAGAGTTGGATTGCAAAAGTCATCCGTGCGCGATTTTGTAACTCTTCCGGGTATGCGCTGAGGCAATTGTAATCGCCAGAATTGGTGACGAACTCGATGGATGGGAGCATGATGAAAAAGTTTGCCTACTCTATTATTGGAATTTTCTTGCTTCTTATTTCTGGGAGCGCGTTTGTTGGCGCTCTTGAACTTCATGATGTGATCTCTGGCATTCAGCGTTTTGATTCATTTCCTGAATCTGCGTGGCTGATCGTACTAGGTTCACTCCTGATTTCCGGAGCTACCTTCCTTCGTCGCAGAAGGGCCGCCCGTATCCGTCAGGTCTCTCAAGGAAGGGCAGCATAAATCGGTTCCTGCTTGTTCCTTCGTACAAAGCCCTCCTCGCGGAGGGCTTTGTTGTTTCTATAACAGTTGCCACATCGGGTTAATTGCCTTCGGCTTTCGCCGCGGTGGTGTAGCGATAGTATCCATTGTCCGCGGGTTCTTCGGCCCCATTGAATACCACGCCTGCGATTTTGCGAGGATCAATCTGCGCCAGGACCTTCGTCAGTGACTCACGGGCGGTCTTGCGGGCCCGGGAAACCACCATCACGCTTTCGCACCGGGCCGCAATCAGTTCAAAGTCAGCCAGGTTCAGGGCCGGAGGTGAGTCAACCAGCACCAGGCGGAAGGATTCTGCCGCCCAACCCATAAACTCCTTCCAGCGGGGCCCGGAAAACAGCTCTGAGGGCGATGCGGCAGTTTCTCCTGCCGGCAGAACGTAGAGGCTTGGCACGTCAGTACGCAGTACAGCGGATTGATAAGAACAATCCTTTTCCAGGATCTCGGCCAGCCCAGCCGACTCAGGATCGCCTGCCAGATTTGAGAGCCCGCGTGTGCGCAGGTCGGCGTCCACCATCAGCACCGGCCAGTTTTCGATCTTGGCGTAGCACAGCGCAAGATTGAAAGTGGTGAGCGTCTTGCCTTCGCCCTGCGTGGAACTGGTTACCACCATGGAGCGTGCTCCGCTCCGCGTCTGCTGTTTAACCAGACGCGTGCGTAACGTGCGATATGCCTCCACCGCTGCCTGCATCGTTGGATTGTACTGTGACACAAGAAACGATCTTTCTTCTGTACGGGGCAGGCGAATGCTGCGGCAGTTCTCCAGGCGCCCCGCCGCAACCTGAGTCGCAACTTCATGCGACTCTTTGAGCGGCTGCAGCAACTGATCCAGGTCCCTTTCGCCGGAATGCGTGGCAGAGGAGCCGTTGCTCTCCATGCTTTGCTTGAGTGAGCCGACAAGTTCCTGGATATCAACATTGGCCGTTGCCGGAACGGGGTTGATCTTCTGTGCGCTGCGCGTTTCGTTAAAAAATTTGCTCATGCCTTCATTGTCCCTGTTTGGATTCTTATAGCCTGTCTTAATTCATTCGATACTAAGAACCTGTTTGTGCCAGCCCGGTCATGGGGCTTGCATTATTGTCCAGTGTTCCTGAAGAAAGCTGCATTAATCCCATTTCTTCCGCAGCTTCAATCACAAGGTCGGCGCCGATTTTTCTCATTTGACGTCTGAAGCCGATGGCCAGCGCGTGGTCACAAATCGAGTTGATCAGCCGCGGTACTCCATTCGTGAGCTTGTGTATCTCTTCCAGCGCCGGTGTGTTGAAAGGGCTTTCGCCGCGCAATCCGGCAACATGCATCCGCTCCGCAATGTAAGCCCTGGACTCCATCAAAGTGAGTGCGCGCAGTTTGGTGACTACGGAAATACGCTGCCGCAATGCCGCCAGTTCCGGCTTCATCAACAGCGGTAAAAGCTCCGGCTGGCCGCTCAGAATGATCTGCAGTACGTTCACCGGATAGTTGTCAAGATTCATCAGGAGCCGGATTTCTTCAATCAGCTCCGGCGGCATCAAATGGGCTTCATCAATAATGATCACGACCGCACTGTTGCTCTTATGCGATGACAGCAGTAGTTCGTGCAGCGCGCGTAAACGGGCCGGCTTGGTGGGTGCAGATGCATGAATCTCAAGCTCATCAAATAAAGATTCAAAAAGTTCATCCGTCGTCAGTGTAGGGTTCACCACAAAGGCGGTACGCAGCGGACGCTCCGCCGTGGCTTCATGCGACAGGATGTGCTGCAGGCAGTAAAGCAGGGTCGTCTTGCCGGTACCAATGGGCCCAATGGCAACTTGCAGACCCTTGCGACCGGCAACACCTTCCACCATGGCGCGCAGCGTATTTCTGTGCGGCTCCGCCAGATGAAGAAATCGAGGATCCGGCGTCAGACGGAACGGATCTTGTTTTAAGCCATAAAAACTTGAATACATGCGTAACCTATTCAGGAACCCTGCTCTAGTGACAGGGAAGCACCTATGTATTGGCAAGTGGGGGGCCAAATTATATGAACTAATATCTTTTATAATCAACAACTTAACTAAAGTTATGCGAAGTCTGTAGGGTTAATTTTTTTATGTGTGCAACATATTTCACAATTTGCGCGTGAATTTTCCTTCATCGCAGGAATGTTGCTATCGGCCACTGGTAGCAGCGGAAGGAACCCTTGATGTGTAGCTTGTGGCGGCCTTGCTGTTAGCGATCCAAAGCGCCAGGCCGTCAACACCTGACCGCACCTGTTCGGCGATCTTATGGGTGACGGCCTCTTCGGCGAGATAAGGGTCGGCGATCTCAACAGCGGGCTGGCTTCCAAAAAGTCCCAGCAAGGTTGTGTACGCCTCTATCTCCGGGAATTCGCCCTTGAGGCACTTGAGGTTCTCCATATCCATTGCCACCACCAGATCGGCGCTTGTCAGCATTTCACGCGTAACGCGCGCCGAACGATGACCTGAGAGATCAAGCCCGAATGAGCTGCCAATACGCAGCATCTTCTCTGGAGAGTTTCTGCCGATACTTGCATGAAAGCCGGCGGATTCGATTACGATACCGCTGATTCGCTGTTCCGCGAGCTTGGCCGCCAGGGGGCTGCGACAGATATTCCCATAGCAAAGGAAAACAATCTTACGGGGGCCGCCCGCGGCCGCCAGACGTTGCAGCAGGGAATGATGGTGCCGCAAGAGCCGCCGCCGAGTTTGCCAGTTCTGGAATTTGCGGTAGATGGGCCGCAGCTGGTCAGTTATAGCAAGAGCTACGGCGCGTCGTGTGATGCCCAAATCGCGCCAATCAAAGTGGTCCCAGCTTTCACGTCCTGTAAGCGGCCGCAGAAGTTCCAGAAACGAGCCTGCGCGTGGTCTGGTATGGAGCAGTGGGTCCTGCGGATCTGCTCGTAGATTGCTTTTGAGCCAGTCTGCATCTGTACGTAAATCACGAGTGTAGTAGTGAACTTTGTAGTCCGGCTGCGGAGGCGGCTGTTGTCCGCGCGCAATCCGCAGCAGCCCATTGGGGAAATCAACGCCCGCATCGATGGAGAGCGCCAGCGACCCCCACAGGCGCGGATTAATTTCCATCAGCCAATACTGGCCTTTGCCGTCCATTTTGAATTCAACCATGGCTACGCCATGCCACTTGAGAGCGGTCAGAAGCTTCTCTGCATCGCGCAGCAAGCCGGCAGGCGGGGCAATCGACCGGCGATACGAACTTGCTCCGCCGGAAAGCGGATACTCGTGCACGCGTTCGTGGGCAAAATGCCAGATTTTCTGCCCGCGGTCGAAAAGAAATTCTGCTCCCACGCCACGCCCAGAAACGTATTGTTGCTGCTGCACCGGAGTCAGCGGAAGCCAGCGCCGCAACTGTTCCTGGCGCTGTGCTTCAGTTTTCACCACAGCCACGGCAAGCGTGCGCAGTTCGCCAACGACCGTCACTTTGCTATGTGTGGGCTTAAGAACAACCGGGAATTGCTCAACCTGCCCGATCTCTGACAGCGACGACAGCAAAACACCGCCCGGCGCCGGTACGCCCAATTCGCGCGCCAGTTGCCAGGTCTTCTCTTTGTCCAGGGCGATATCCAGCGCGGCATTTCCGGGAATTACGGCTTTGCGGCGAAGAGGGTCGCTTTCATCCAGACGGCGCAGCATCAGCAGAGACGTTTCGGTGGCCGGGACGATTAACGCATAATTGCGCTGTTTGTCTTCCGCCCGCAGCCATGCATGAAAATCTGCCGTTTGAGAAGGCTGCTGTAGTTTTCGTGCGGCATAGCGCGAGTGCATTGCCAGGCAATCTTTTGCTTCGGCTGCCAGATCTATCTGCAAACCCGCGCGCCCCAGGCTCTGCAGGGTCTCCAGCGCTGCCCGGCTATGTCCGTCAAGGACCAATACAGTCATTTTGCTCATGCTTCCGGCCGGTGCAGCCGCCACGCTGTTAACGCCGCATTTTCAGCGCTGGGAATGCGTGGCAACCGGTGGAGTTCCAGGCTGTCCCGCCGGTCTATTACGCCGCTCTCCGTGGTTACCGCCGCACGATATATCTTCTTTACTGCTTGATACGCCCGTGCGTCGTAGGATCCGTTCGGATAGCAAAAAAACTCTACTGGCCGCTTCAGCCGCTGCTCAAGGCAATGCCGGCTTTCCAGCAACTCAAATTCGATTTCCTCCGCAGAGAGGGTGGTCAGAATCGGATGGCTCATTGTATGCGATCCAACCGTAATAAGGCCGGAATCAAGCGAAAGCAGATCCTCCCAATTCATCATGTCAAAAGCGGTCTGCTGGGCGGGCGTGGCCTGGAAGTCCGGAGTGGCCTGTCTTATGATTTGCTCGGCTTCACGGCGTTGCGGCAGGTGCAGTGTCTTCATCCATTCGACGATTCCTTCCACCGAGTTGCCGGGCGCAAGAAGTCTTGTGCGTAGCTCAGCCAAAGCAGGCGCAGCCAGAGTCTGAAGACGGCATCGCACTTCGTGGTTCCAGAGCCATGTTCCTGCTTCAATCAGTCCCGGACACACAAAGAATGTAGCCGGCACTTGTAACTGAAGCAAAACCGGATACACAACAGACAGGTTGTTGCGCAGCCCATCGTCGAAGGTCAAAGCAATCGCATTCGCTCCAGGGGCAGAACCATTTCCGAGTCGATGAACCATTTCTTCCAACGGTACGATCTTGAAATGCCTGGTAAGAAAGCGCAGCTGCGCTGCCAGCGCCTGGGCTCCTTCCGGAACAATACCGTGATACATCAGGATTCGCCCGCAGTCCTGCCGCCGCGCCATGGCGGCCGAGAATCCGCAATGGAACGAGATCGTGTGCCCGAATGACTTTAATTCAGCTGAAACTGACAAGCCTCAATACTCCATTTTTCAGTGTGACTGTTGAACGTACACACTTCCTCATCGGTACATGGGAAAGTACCCGAAGGTTCAGAGCAGGTGGCATGCCATTTGGGCGCTCAGATCGGGGTATAGACCTATGGAGTAGAATATGGATTAACGTATTGCTTGCAATGAGTTAGGGATAGAACAGCTAAAATAGGCTGGATTTGCACTCGCCAAAAGACAAAGAGATTGCCCAATCTGTGCAATATTTTTCATCCCAACTGAACTAATTCAGTTGTCATCATTCTAAGTCATTGAAAATACAGGTTTTTCAATAACAATTTAACGGCAGCAGCGTTGCACTCATGTAAAGAGCACCAATGGCGGTAGTGCGGCCAATTGTCCGCATAGGGCCTAGGGAGAGGATTTTTGAAGGACCAGAACCAAAAAGCCGGACATCTGACGCACGTTCTTAGTGTGGACGTGGAGGACTATTTTCAGGTGGAGGCCTTTGCTGGATCGGTTGACCGCAAAAGCTGGGACCGATGGCCCTCACGCGTGGTGGCGAGCACCCAACGCGTGCTTGACCTTTTTGATCAGCACAACACCAAAGGAACGTTTTTCATTGTTGGATGGGTCGCTGAGCGTTTTCCCCATCTGGTGCGGGATATCCAATCCCGAGGGCATGAGCTTGCCTGCCACAGCTATTGGCACCGCACGGTGTACAGCCTTTCGCCGGAAGAGTTCCGCAAAGATACCCAACAGGCCAAACAAGCAATTGAAAACGCGGCCGGTGTCACGGTGCGCGGATACCGGGCCCCGAGCTGGTCTATCACCAAAACTTGCCTTTGGGCGTTAGACATTCTGGCCGAAGAAGGGTTTACCTACGATTCCAGCATTTATCCCATTCATCATGACTTGTACGGCGTGCCCGGCGCGAAGAGGTTTCCTTACACGCACGCTTGCACCAACGGTTTCAAGCTGCGCGAGTTTCCTCCGGCGACGCTTCGCCTTTTAGGCACCAATCTTCCCGTGGCCGGCGGCGGATATTTGCGCATCTTTCCTTCGGCCTGGACAGAACTTGCGTTTCGCACATTTGAAAAGAACTATCGTGAACAGGTTGTCGTGTACCTGCATCCGTGGGAGCTTGATCCGGAGCAGCCACGAATTGGGGGACCACTCAAATCACGCCTGCGCCATTACACTAACCTTCATCGGATGAGCGCCAAGGTCAGCACCGTGCTAAGCCGGCATAGCTTTCAGCGCTTCAGTGATGTTCTGGCCGCGGAAGCCCTGGAAAATCAGGCCTTGCCGCATGTTGAAGCCAACTCAAATCACCAAGACATTCCTGAACACGCGCAGGCGGCCGCGCAGCAAGGCAGAGGGAACAGGTAATGGGAACTGCCAGGCAAAATGCAGTCCTTGCGTATCACGAGGTGATGCTTGAGTCGAACTATGCCTACTGCGTCACATCCAGCGCATTTGCCGGGCATCTGCGGCTGTTTGACTCATTAGCGAAAATTGGACAGCACTCGCCCGTTGAGATCACGTTTGACGACGGCGAGCAATCGCAGCTTCACAATGCGTTACCGCTGTTGGCTGAATACGGCGTTTTTGCGCGTTACTTCGTTACCCCGGGACTGATTGGAACTGCGGCAAAATTTTTGGGCTGGGACGAACTCAAGACTCTGCAAAACGCAGGACACTCCATTCAGTCGCACGGCTGGTCACACAAGTTCCTCACTTTTTGCTCTGACGACGAACTTGCGCACGAGCTGAGTGCTTCAAAGCAACTTCTGGAACAGAAGCTGGGAGTCGCCGTGGATGAGATATCCGTTCCCGGAGGACGCTGGAACCGGCGGGTGATCGAAGCATGTGCGGCTGCCGGATACAGGCGCGTTTATGTCTCCGATCCCTGGATCGCGACCACCATGTTTGGCATTGAGGTGATCGGCAGGTTCATGGTACGGCGCACCACGACGAACGCAGAACTTCAGAAGATAGTTCAGAGAGACCACAGCGCGCTCTGGAAGCTGAGAATGCGCTCGCAGGTCAGGCAAGGCATTGTAGGTCTGGTGGGGGACGGGTTGTATCACCGTCTCTGGTGCCGCTTGACGGGTTACAACGAATTTGAGGCTGCCCGCCAGCAAGATACCCATGATTGAGAGCAAGAGAAAGTGAAACCAGTGAATGTATTACAACTGATCAGCAGCGGCGGCTACTACGGCGCGGAAAACATGCTGCTGAATCTCTGCGCGAGCCAGGAGAAAGCCGGCTGCCAGAACAGCTTGCTGCTTTTCTACAACGTGCATTCGCCTAACGTTGAGTTCTATGAACGCGCCCGGCGGCGTGGCATCAGCGTTCGCATGGTGCATTGCAAGGGCAGAGCGGACTGGCGCGCCGTGCGGCAGATTGAAGAATATGTCCGGGAAGATTCCATCGACCTTGTTCATACTCATGGTTACAAGGCCGATCTCTATGGATTTCTGGCTGCCTGGCGGTCTCACAAACCAGTAGTTGCAACCTGCCACAACTGGGTGGGAGGCACGGCCGCACTGGGAATCTACAACCATCTGGACCGCTTGGCGCTCAAGAAATTTAACGCCCTCGCGGCAGTGTCGGACGAGGTGGCCGGGCGTTTGCTCGATACCGGCGTGCCTGCGAAAAAGATCCGGACCATCGCGAACGGCATTGATGTCCAGGCGTTTGAGCGCGGCCAGCCGCTGCCTGCGATCAGCGTCATTGGAGGCAAGGTAGTGGGCATGGTTGCCCGTCTTGATCTTCAAAAGGGTTTTGAGTATCTGTTGCGCGCGATTCGCGAACTCTGCAACATCTTCTACGCTCTTACGGTGGTGATCGTTGGCGAAGGGCCGGACCGCAAAGCGATTGAAGATATGGTCAAAGAGTACGGTCTGCAATCGAACGTGGTTCTGGCCGGGCAACAGTCAGATATGCCCGGGGTGTACGCCGCCATGGATATTTTTGTTTTGCCGTCACTCAATGAAGGATTGCCCATGACAATTCTTGAGGCCATGGCTGCTTCCAGACCAGTGGTGGCTACCAGGGTTGGCGCGATTCCCAGCGTAATCAAGGATGGAGAAAACGGATTGCTGGTGGATCCCAGGGACACGGACGGGTTGCGGAACGCAATTGCAAGTTTGCTTGCTGATCCTAATCTCTGCCGCCGCATGGGCGAACGTGCTCATGACTGGGTCAGCGCGAACTACACTTCTGACGCCATGGCCCTGAAATACCGGGAAATGTACAACGAAGTTCTGGGGTGGCCAAAACTGGCAGCCATGCCGGCGCGGCGTCTGGATGACCATTCCAACAACGATCATTCCAATATTGATGCGAGGCGCGCGTGAGTCCTTTGGAACAAACAGTGCCGGCCGCAGGAACCTTGCAGCCCATATGTTCGACGACCGTGAGCATCTCAATCATTATTCCTGCACTCAATGAGGAAAGGATGATTGGGCGCTGCCTTGATTCACTGGCAAGGCTGGCCTTTGCGCGGGAGCGATTTGAAGTCATTCTGGTGGACAATGGCTCGCGCGACAAAACGATTGCCATAGCGGAATCGTTCAAAGACCAGTTGAACCTCAGGATATTGCAACAGACCGGTGTTCGTATCTCTGGGTTGCGGAATCTGGGAGCCCGTGCCGCACAGGGCGATACCTTGGCATTTCTCGATGCGGATTGCCTGCCGGCCAGCGACTGGCTGGATCGCATCCTTGCGTTGGCGGCGTCAGACGGCGCAGGGGTGCTGGGCGCCCACTACTTGCTTCCAGAAGATTCGACCTGGGTGGGAAGAACATGGCACATCTACCAGGAAGCACCAAAGGCAGGCGAGGTCTCACACATTCCGGCTGGCGACCTGATTATGCGTCGCGAGGATTTCCTCAGGCTAGGCGGCTTTGATGAATCCATCCAGACGAACGAGGATTATGAACTTTGTGAACGTGCGCGAGCTGCCGGGATGCGGGTACGTGCGTTTCCTGAGATTGGTGTAGTGCATCTGGGAACGGCGCAGAGCCTGCGCGCATTTTTTCGCAAGCAGGCATGGCATGGAACACATGTCATCAAGGTTTTTCTGCGGGATGTGCTCAAATCGCACAATCGCAAGGCGGTGTTCTTTGCCGCTTACACATTTCTGTGCCTGGCTGCGGCACTGCTTGGAGCTGTCTGGATGCTTGGCTGGCACGGGCCCTGGCTGCTTCCCGTAGCGGCAGTCGCGGCTTTGTGCTTGCCGCCAGCGGCGCTCTCCGCGCGGCAAGTGCTAACCAGCAAAAGCTGGCTCGATTTCTTTCCTCTATTCATTCTCTACCTCACCTACGGAATCGCCCGCGCCAAGGCTCTTCTGAGTGTAAAGAACTTCTTCTGACCCGCTTGTCTTTTTAGTGGACCACGGCCTTCACATTCCCCGGAGGATTCGGCCGGGTACTGGTGCCCGCGAAAAATTCATAGGCGCCCATATCAAACGCTGCTCCCTGTGCCCGCAGCACGCCGTCCCTGTCTGTATCGATTGTCGGCCCGGGGTTCGGCTCAAACGGATTCGTCGGTACGATCGTGAGCGCTACATCTCTGGCAGGGCTGGTTGAAGTAATGTGGTAATCGCCGATTGCGCGGTTGGCAAAGAGCGGGTCCGTCGTTACATTGTTGGTTGTTTGCGTAGGTGCTGCGCCAACGCCAAACCAGAGATTCTTGTCGCCTGTGATCTGCGTCTTCACGCCGTCAATATAGATCTCACCGGCAAGCTGATAAGAGATATTGTTGCGCAGATTCATGATCAGTGTCGTGGATGCTCCGCCGGCTACACCGAACGCTCCACGCGATCCCTGCGCATTCGCCGAGTTGTTGGCCGCGCAGTCAGAGAGCGTGTTGTTGAACACATTGACTGTTCCACCGCCGGCCGCGCCATTATTCGTAATGTTCGCGAGATAGATGCAGGAAAAAGATGCGCCAAGCTGGAGCGGATCCATGCGGCCAACGTTGTAGACCACGTTGTTGTAGGCTTCCACCGGGCCTTTGGAGGGATCGACCGTGGCGAAATTGATTCCATTACAGTTGTCGCCATGAATCAGGTTGTCATGCACATGGAGATCGAACTGATTGAAGCCGGTTGTATCGGCAGCGCCGCAGCTCGGAGAGCAAAGCGGTGACGAATGAAACTGCAAAGCGCGACAGGTAAAGTTATCGTGAATGTGGTTCCAGCCTACGTCCACATGGTTGGAGTCAGTGCTGAAATAAACCGCATGATAAAACTTGGATGACGTGGGATTGATTCCGGCGTTATGCACCTCGTTTCCGTAAAACTTGACCTGGTTGCCGCCGCTCATTTCAAAGCAGCCTACCTGGTCGTCGGCTCCCGGACACTGCATCTCGTTGCCAATGATCCGCCAGCCCGTTCCGCTAACGTCCATCGCTTGCGTGCCACCCACGATGTGTAACTGTGAGATGACCCAATAATCTTCGTCTGTGCCGATATTCGGCGTGCGAATTCCGTAGTGAAGGCCGCCCGCCACGCCCACCGTCGCCGTTGCGTTGGGATAGGCAACCAGAGCTTTCGGAGCAGCAGCGGTCCCAGAGTTACTGGCTCCCTGATTGTCCATGCTCAGGTAAGCGGTAAAGTTGTCTTGTGAAGTCTGCGCAACGCCATCCTGGATATAAGCCGTATCGCCGGCCGCAATCGTGTTCTTTGCTTTGACGATTGTCTTCCATGGCGAGGCAAAGCTGCCTGTGTTCGCGTCATTACCCGTGGTGGCGACGAAAAATATATTGCCGGCTCGTACCGTGAAAGGCAGACCATTGCTGGACCCATTGCCTGAGACGTTGACGACGATGTTTCCTGTGGTTGCGCCTGCTCCCAGTTGGAAAATGATCTTGCCGTCAGACCAAAGCGGATAGCTGGCGACTGCACCCGCGCCGACTGTCACGGTCGAGGTGCCTTGCGTGGCCCCAAAGCCCTTACCCCAGATAGTGACCCAGACACCGTTGTTGTTCTGCCCGCCGGTGTTGGGGCCGCTTTCGAGGTCAGAAAAAAAGATGCGCGGCGGTGCGGCTTGCGCACACACAAATGCAGCAGACAAAAGCAAGGACAATAACGAACCGATTTTCAAAAATCTAAGCATTGGAACTCCAACTTGGAATCTGACAAAACTGGTAAAAAGTCTCAGGACCATTAAGGCACTGGAATGGTGACTGTCACTTCCGTGGATGCCGCGCTTTCCGTGCCACTGGTACTTAAAGCAGTGACTACGTAAAAGTATTGTTTCCCGGAAACCGGGGACGTATCCGTAAACAAAAGCGTGGTTGGTGAAAGTGTCGAGGAAAGCTTCGTATATGGACCGCCACTCACTGAGCTGCGATATACGTTATAGCCCTGCAATGGCGAGGAGGTGCTTGCGGTCCATGTCACGTCAACCGAGTGCGCAAGCGGAGAAAGGCCTGTACCGGAGAGAGGCACAGAGAGCACGGTTGTGCCGTTACTCACCAGCGTCAGGCTTCCATTTACCGTTCCTGCGGTGCCAGGATTGAAAACCACTGGAACACTCACACTCTGTCCCGCATTCAGATTAATGGGTGTCGTGATGCCGATGGTAAAACCGGATCCTACGATCGTGCCCTGTGTGATCGTGATTGCAGCGGTTCCAATATTGGTGATTTTTACCGTTTGAGTCATCGGCGTATTCAACGCCTGACTTCCAAAACTAAGACTGCTGGGTGTGGCGGAGAGGCTGGGTGAACCGCCCACCGGCGTGGGAGTGGGACTGGGGCTTGGCGTCGGCGTCGGACCGCCTGCCGTTTTCGTTCCGCCACAACCAATCGCGCTCAAAATGAAAATAACCAGGACAAAGAAAAGACCGGCTTGCATGGTGGTGTATGTTCTGTTGCGCACCGTAACTCCTCAATCGGGGGACTTCAGATACCGAATACTGATTCGGCCCTGATAGTTCTTCCATCACTTCATCATTTCGACATTTACGTCTCAAGAGGTAAGTTGCTTGCGCGCGTATCGTTCGATCATGGACCACGCTATGCATGGTCCACTGTCTTTCAGCGACAGCGCGGAGACGCAATGCTTTTTCTCTTCGTGCTCAAATGCTCGGCCAGAAAAAAATCAAAGTTCCCGGAAAGAAAAAACTGTGAGGGTTGTGCTGGTTATCGCTCAACTCTGCAAGATTGTGGCCAGAGATCTCCGGCCTGCAAACGCGGGAGTTACAGAGACGTGAAGACGGAAAGGGAGAATCAAAAGTGTAAATACTTCCAGAGGTGGGGCCGAAGAAGTGTAAATTCGCGATAAGAGATTTATCTGATGCAAACAAATGCGCAGTGTGTAATATTTTACACACTGCGCTCCGAAAACTACGAGATTCTATGAGATGCGCGTCATCTCAAGACGGAATACGCTCTGCCCGAAGTAGGCAAGGGCCTTGGGTAGGGTGGTGATCCTGGCATAGCGCAGGAGCTTCCCGCTCGTCCAGCTGATGTCGGGATTGCCAAAGCCGCAGTCGCTGAGAAGTTGGGCCCAATATTCCGGCTGCTGGTGTTTGAACCATTCAATATTCGGTGACATGGGATTACGCATGCCAAGGTCGCCAAAAACGTTGTGCCGCGCTGCATCCATGATAATCAGCTTGCCTCCCGGCTTCATCATGGCGGCAATATTGCGGAATATTTCTTTATAGTTGCAGACCGCATCCGCGGATTCGCCCAGGGCAACGCAGCTTTTCTCGTCCAGGTGATTGATGGAGGCTACCGAGAGCACAACGTCAAAATAGTTTTTTCCGCTGTCGAAATTCTGCACCGTAACAGGCAGAATCCTGGTCTGGGGAAGATTGAGTTCCTGGGCCATGGTCCGGAATGCCTGGAAGCATTCACTGGAATCGTAGCAACCTTCCGCCATGGGCTCCAAACCAACTACATCCCGCGCACCTTGCAGAGCTGCCCACAAACACAATATGCCTTTGCCGCAACCTATTTCCAGCATGGTCTTGTTAGGGAAATCTGTCTTCCCGAATAACTGACCGGCAAAGCGGGCGAAATCAAAGCCGTGGTTCCACAGCCCCATTTTTTTGCCCATTCGCCTGATTCGCTCGGCCGGCGTAACGGTTGTATCGGTCGGAACAGCCTGGTATGTAGTAGACATTCGAGTTTTTACTCCATTCAAATTTTTACTGCGAAGCGCCTGGTGTTTCACGCGTTGCGTCGCGCCCCAGCGCGGCCAGCATGCTTGCCGGCAGCTTGCCTTTCAGCCATGTCTTGAACTGCTGTTTTTGTTTTTGTAAAGCCAGATAGGCCCGTCCCCGGACTGAAGGTCCGGAGAACGAAAGGTTGAGATAGTTTGCCTGGCGGGCGCCAAACTTTGCTTTGTATGCGTCTGATCCCCCCAGAAAATCATAGTGATGAGCGCCCGTCCGAATGATCTCTTCCAGAACGTGTGCGCGAAGTGCATATCCGATCTTTTCCGCGGTGTATTTGGGATGAAATCCTTCTTGCAGCAGAGAAACCGTATCGTTATAGCGAAAGCAGAATTGTGCGCCAACCATCTCGCCGTCCAGAGTCAGAAGCCAGAACTCCAGCCACCCGCGTTGCAGGAACGCCTTGCTCATTCGGAGATAAAAGTCGCGCCGCTGTGCGCTCGCAAAGGCGCCAGGTTCACCCCGGCCTGTCCAGCGCATCTGGTGCAGGCGAAACAGGACCTCTAGCTGCTCGTTCAGGTCTTCCACCCGCTCACTGCGTGCAATGCGAACACTAAAGCGCGACTGCAGACGCTTTGGATATCGAGTGAGCAGCGGACGAAACGAAGACTCCAGCGTATTGAGATACTGCGGCCATGTTGGCGGCAGGTCGATAACGAAATTTGGCGTGTGCGTTGACTCAACACGCCAGCCGGATTCCCGTGCGCGCTGAGACAGATGCCTTGCTACCAGAGAATGCTCAGGCAGTGTTTCCAGCGAGCAGATGTCCCATTTTGCGTCCCGTGCCAGCCATGCGGTAAATGCCTCCGCGCAATGCTGTTCAAATCCGGGAGCAGTGATGAAACCAAGAGCATCGGAATCTCCTGATCCTGCGCCAACCAGCCGTAATGTCGTGATTGGGTAGCCAGGGAATGATGTGTGCTCGGTATACAAAGGGGCAATGCCAACAGTGTTTCCTTTTGCGTCAGAAAAGATCAGGCCTGCCAGCTTCTTGTTCTTGCCAAAAGCCTGCCACCAGGCGGCTAGCCACTCCGGCGTTTGAAAGATTGAAGATGTTGGATTCTGCTCCAGCAGACTGTTCCATGAGTCACGAAACCCCTCAAGCTCCTCCCAGTCACCACATGTCCGGACGGACAATGCTGCAACCTTGACGGGTTGCGGTTCGGCAACAGCTTCTGTGTGGAGGGCAGGCATGATTTATCCGTCTGTGAGGGGTGCAACTTGATGGCCAAGAACACAAAGGTGATTTGAATGTAAATATATGAAAAAAATATATTTATCCGACAGTACGGAGAAAACGAGCCATTCTGCATCTCTCCGAAAATGCAAATATTTTCACATTTGTGACAAATAGAAGGGAGGCCGGGGGCTAAATTTTTCTCCCCAAAATTAACACTTTTGCACTTGCAAATTGTTTGCATACTGCTCTATAGTACATTGTACCAAAGGACAGTAATAAATTGGCCAAGTGGACGAATGCCAATAGTTTCAGCTAGCCCCCAAGGTTAAGCATTTTGTGAATTGAAAAAGCTTTTCCTTTAGCGTTGGGAACTTGATGGCGTATCGACGGAACCGGACACCTGGAAGGGGTTTTATGAACACAAGCAAGAACCAGCTCGCTTCAACTGGTCGGCAATGCATCGCCATGCAATCTGATGCCTCGCCGAAAAATGAGGATCTTCCAAGTCAGGCTTCAGCTGGGATCGCGCCAGAGAAGCTGCACCCGTTTCCAATCTACTTCAGCCCCGGGTATTCAGATTATCTGGCATTGCCTTGCGCCGGCGTTTTTCACGGAAAAGATCTGTTGAGATAGCCGGCGATCAAAATTGTGCAAGTAGTTGCCATACGTGATAGCCGTCACAGAGCAATTGGTCGATAAATCATAGGATTACGTGGAAAGATAACCCGTTCCGTACGCAACGTTTTGCACGGTCGGGACACTATAACTATGGATCATGGACCTCTTTTCGAATGCTTGCCCGGATCGGGCATGACGGTGTGGGTATGAGGAGAGATGGACAAAGAATTCGCTAATACGGCCGGGGTGGAATGCCCGGTGTGTCACTGCACACTCCAGTCGCGGCTTCACATATGCCAATGCGATAGGAACGAACCCCAGAAAAAAGTAGTGGAGGTCGTGCCGCCTGAGCGGCGCCGGCGTCAGCTGCGGTGCGGCCACGAAGAAGTGGAGCCATCGGCATTCCCACTAGTATCAGCAGCGCATGAGTTCAAAACTCCGCTGGTGGTCATGCTTGGATACACCGATCTCTTGTTAAGCGGACATCTTGGCGTTGTCAATCAGAGACAGAAGCAGGTGCTGGGAGAGATACAAGAAGGCGCCCAGCGTTTACAAAAATTGATCCAGGATCTTCTTCTGCTCCAGGAACTTAAGGCAGGACGTGGAGTGGCGGAGAACCTTGAATCCGCTGCCGTGAATGAAAGTATTAGCGAGATTTTCAACTACTGGTCACCAACCGCTACACAGAAACGGATAAGGTACCAGTTGCGTCCCTCTTCCGGTGCACAAAGAGTGCGGGTTGAGCCTCTGAAGCTGCAGCATGTCGTATCCAGTCTGATCGAAAACGCGCTGAAGCATACTCCGGCGCACGGACTGGTGATTGTTAGCGTGACTACCTGCTTCTGGGAGAGGCGCAAAGCGCAGGCCGAATTCTTATTCAACATGGAACGAAAGGAAAACCACAAGACGGACAACGCTGTCCGCATTGACGTAAGCGACACCGGGCCGGGCATTCCGGCCGAGCACCATGACGAAATCTTTGGAGACTTTGTGCAACTGCCTGGCGGGTCCGCCCGCGGCACCGGGTTGGGACTGGCCATAGCCCGGCGTCTGGTAGAGGCACACGGTGGAGTGATCTGGGTGGAAAGCGAGCCCGGAAAAGGAAGCAAGTTTTCAGTTGTATTGCCCCAGGCTAATCAGGAGGCCAAGTGACAAGCGCGCCAAACATACTTCTCGTCGACGACGAACCAAGTGTCCTTCGTTATACCAAGACATTGCTCGAAATTGATAACTATCACGTGGAAACAGCAGGTAGCGGGGAAGAAGCGTTGCAGCGCATGAACCGCGGACCTGCGCCGAACCTGATTGTGCTTGACCTGGTGATGCCCGGCATGGACGGCCTGCAGACCCTGGAAAGCTGCAAGAAACTCCGTCCTGAACAGAAGGTTGTGATGATCTCCTGTGTGAATGACACGAATAAGGTTGTGCAGGCGATCAGATTGGGCGCTTCCGATTATGTTACCAAGCCATTTCTTCCGCCGCAGTTGCAGGGCGCAGTGCGCCGGGCCCTGGGTTCCACTCTTCTGGCCAAAGGGCCTGAAGCAGGCCAGTTGGTCAAGGGCGCCGAGATGGTGGACGAGCTTGACGACGATCTTTTCTTTTTGGCGGCGAGTCCTGCAATGAAGCAGATTCGAGCGCAGGTAGCGCTTATCGCCAAGGTAAACGTTCCCGTTCTTCTTCTGGGCGAAAGTGGTGTGGGCAAGGAAATAGTGTCACGCCTTATTCACAAGATGTCCGTCCGCGCTCACCGTTCCATGGTGAAAGTGAATTGCGCCGCGTTGCCTGCCGACCTGCTGGAAAGCGAGCTTTTTGGCTACGATGCCGGCGCCTTCACTGGCGCAAGCAAGTCCAAGCCGGGAAAATTTGAACTGGCCCATAAAGGCACGATTCTGCTGGATGAAATCGGCGAGATGAGCGCGGGGCTCCAAGCCAAGTTATTGCATGTGCTTCAGGATGGCACGTTCTCCCGCCTGGGTGGCCGGGCCAATGTAACCGTGGATGCGCGGGTGCTGGCGGCAACCAACATTGATGTGAAGAAGGCGATCGCCGAACGCAGACTGCGCGAGGACCTTTACTATCGCCTGAATGCTTTTACCATCACGGTGCCTCCGTTGCGTGAGCGGCGTGAAGAAATCCCGGTTCTGCTCCGCTACTACATGAACAAGATGGCGCACCAGTTTGGAAAAAATGCGCCACCTATTTCGGAAAAGCTGACCCAGGAGTGCCTCCGTTACCACTGGCCCGGCAACCTGCGCGAGTTGAATAACTTTGTAAAGCGCTATCTGGTGCTGGAAGATGAAAACATGCTGGTTGACGAACTCCAGAACAAGGCCAAAGAGGGAAGCACTGATAACGGCACAACATCTTCCGGGCACGGTGGATTGAAGGCCCTGGTCCGCAATTTGAAGGATGACGCAGAGGCCAAGGAAATCCAGCGGGCATTGGATGACTCGAACTGGAACCGCAAAGTGGCGGCTGCCGAGTTGAACATCAGCTATAAAGCATTGCTGTACAAGATCAAGCAGCACGGCTTGTCACCGGCAGGCAACCGCGAGTTCGGCCTGCGCGCGAAAGCCAATTAATAAAGAAAGTGTACGGCAACCATTTATGAGGTCTATACATGGCAACGTATCTCGTCACCGGCATTGCCGGTTTTATAGGATCGTCAATCGCGCACGAGTTGGTTAAGCGCGGAGAGACGGTTCGCGGGCTGGATGATTTTTCCACGGGAAAGTGGGAGAACATTGAGGACATTAAGGACGATCTCGATTTCCGTGGTGTCAGCCTGCTGGACCAGGCTGGACTGGCGTCGGCGTGTGACGGCATTGATTATGTTATTCATCAGGCAGCTTTGCCGTCAGTACCAAAGTCCGTGGTTGAGCCTGAGTTGACGCATGCGGTAAATGTAAATGGCACGCTCAATCTTCTTCTTGCGGCGCGCAACGCTGGTGTAAAACGCGTGGTGTATGCGGCTTCTTCTTCGGCCTACGGAGAGAGTGAGGTCCTTCCCAAGCGGGAAGATATGCTGCCCCGGCCCATTTCACCCTATGCCGTGCAGAAACTGACGGGCGAGTATTACATGCAGTCGTTCTTCCAGGTATACGGACTGGAAACGGTGAGCCTGCGCTATTTCAATATCTTTGGTCCGCGGCAGGACGCCAATTCGCAATACTCCGGCGTGCTGGCAAAGTTTATTACGCAGATGCAGCAGGGGCAGTCTCCCACCATCTTTGGGGATGGCGAGCAGAGCCGCGATTTTACTTACGTCGGCAATGCCGTTCAGGCCAACCTGAAGGCATGTCTTGCGCCGGCGAAGGAAGTATCGGGAAAAGTTTTCAACATTGCCACGGGCACGCGGTTTTCACTGAAACAAACATTTGAAATCCTGCGCAAGATCATCGGCTTTTCCGGTCCGGTGAAGTTCGCCGAGCCACGCACTGGAGACGTGAAGCATTCTCTGGGAGACATATCCCTGGCGCAAAAGCACCTGGGATATTCAGCGGATGTGAGCTTTGAAGAAGGACTAAGGCGTACCGTCGAGTGGTATCAGGAATCCGCCGCGCCCACACCGACGCTTGCTACGCACGGATGAGCTTGTCTGTTTGAGGCATAGCAAAGATACGTTTGTGTTTCGGATTTCCCTATTCGCCGCTCAAATCGCCACGGGCGGCGATGGCGCTTCGCGTGGTCCAGACTGGAGCTGCATTTTCCGGAGCACCCACATAGCGCAAAAACCGGGGACGTCCCCGCCTTTTCCAATAAGTGGATTGATACGACGATGTTTTCACCCCGGAACGCAGGGCGCTTAAGAACGTAGTTTCTTTTGGGTCGACGATGATTCCCACGTGACCACGCCACACGATCAAGTCTCCAGCTTTTGGGTGAACGACCCGCCTGAATCCTTTGGTTCCCGCGTAGAGAACTCTTGAAGGCGTATATCCGTAATAGAGTCCGGCTTGCTCATAGAGGTACTGCACAAAGTGAGAGCAATCCAGCTCTGTTTCCCGTATCTGCGTTCCCATCAAAAGCAAGAGACTTTTTGAGTCAAGCCTTTCTCCCGGCAACCCCGGGGCCTCAAAGTTGTTGGTAAACTTTGTTATCGCAGGCCGGATCATCTTCTGGGCTGCTAATGGCATAGTCGTTCCACCAAGAATGACTGAGAGACAAAACCCAAACAACGCCGTTTTTTGAGTACACCGAAACATAGGCATACCGTCTGCGCGGTATTAGAGGTTCGATGCGGCTTTTATTGAATTGAGAGCTGGATTTTGCTGTTTGTTTTCGAAATGCACCAGATGCAGCAGGGCGCGGATAGGATGGCTAGTCCGCTTTAAGGTGCGAAATCATTTCGTAGGTCTTATCAAATTCTGCTTTCAAGACGCGATCGGGAGCAGTAAGCCCCGACACTACCTGGCGGGCCCATTCGAAATATTGCTGCTTCCTCTCCAGGCTCCAGCCGACGGGCGGGCTGGCCAGGATAGAGCGGAGATTGGAGATTTTGTCGGCCAGCTTGAGCTTTTGCGCGCGCTCGGATTTCTTGTGCGCGTTCCGCACCTGCAAGTCTTTGCGCGTCTCTTTGGGGAGTGACTTGTCGTCGGTCACTTCGGCGACCAGACCGGCAACGTCGGGGCCGAACCGCTCTTCCAACTCCTGCAAGGTGACGCCGGTGTCTTCAACTGTGTCATGCAGCAGCGCCGCCATCACCAGTTCAACGTCCAGCTCTTCACTGCTTGCCGCGATCAACTCCGCCACTTCAACCAGATGATTGAAGTAAGGTTCGCCGCTTGCTCCCTTACGCTTTTGCTGGGCATGCTTCTCTGCGGCAAAGCGCGCAGCAGCCAGGATTCGCTGGACTGAAGCGGCGGAGCCGGGTTGCTTTGGCGTTGCGGCCATGAATTTTCCTCGCACACTTGGTCGCTGATACAAAGCATTGTCGCTCTTTTGCACGGCACTTTTCAAACAAGAGGCCGCGGGGTGCCACCTCGGCAGCAAGCTAACGCCGCTGTGCGACGACGATTTTTGCCGTCGTTATGGCCTGACCAACATGCCGCTGAGTGTGGTCGGCCACATGGACGAGCAGTCCCCCAACGGACGTTGGGAGTTGTTTCTTTCCGACCGTGCGTTCTTCTTCCAGCTGTTCGCTTGAAAAAGAACGGATGCGTTTACCGCTTTTGGCAATCGCCACCACAAGCTCGGCCAGCAATTCGTTTCGGCTGCCCGATGGATCCATTTCGCCCTTCATGATCGAAATTTGCTCTCCGGAAAGCTGGTTGCCCTCAGCGTAGGTGAGCAGGCGGTCCATGCTACGCGCGATATGGCGAAGATGAAACGCCACCGGCGCGATCCCGCCGGGGCGGGCATGCAATTCTTCGTCGCTCAGGCCGTCGCACCAGCGCTCCAGGTCTTCCTTGGCCAGTTCCAGCGCATGAAGCACAGCCCTTTGTGCTGCCGGTACATCCTCCAGCGTGCCTCGCAGCCAGGGTTCGGGTAATTCGCTCTTTTGCATCCTGTCAGGTCTCCGTCATTAATACGGTACAACAAAGCAGCGGTGAAAGCGGAAATCCAGACTGAAATTGACTTCAGGTGGTCAGGTAGCTAGGCTGGGCGAATGCTGTGGGAGCAAGACAGATGAACGGCAGCGGACAGGAGTCCGGGGTCTCCGCGGTGGTGCTTGCGGCTGGAATGTCGCGCCGTATGGGTACGCCCAAACAGCTGCTTCGCATCGGCGGAGAGACGATCCTGGAGCGCACGCTCAGAAACGTTCGGTCGTCCTCGGTCCAGGAAATTGTTCTGGTGCTCGGGTTTGCCGCGGAAAGCGTGGAGAAAGAGATCACTACCGAGCGCGTGAAGGTCGTGCATAACAAAGACTATCAGCAGGGCATGGGCACATCACTGCGTGCCGGGCTTGCGGCGGTGGCCCCCCAGGCGAGCGCGGCGTTGATCGTGCTGGCGGACCAACCTTTTGTCCGCCCGGAGACGTTGAACAGTTTGATCGCCTGCCACCAGGAGTCAAAGCCGCAAATCATCATTCCGATGTACAGGGGCTTTCGCGGGAATCCGGTGCTGCTGGATCGCTCCGTATTTCCAGAGCTGAAAGAACTGAATGGCGACGTTGGCTGCCGGGCGATCTTTGGCAGCCATACTGAAAACATCTGCAAGCTGGCAGTGGATGACCTCGGCATTCTTCTGGATATTGATAGCCCGGAGGAATATCAAAAACTCGAGAAAGCTTACAAAGCGCGGAGTGAGGCGGTCGGTACGGAGAGTGCGACGTTGGAAAGCAGGGGAACCCTGCCTCCCGGACGCGCGGAGTTGGTTGTAGCAGGCCGTGATGCCGTTGCCCTTGCATTGGTGAGATTCGGCCGTCTTTTAAACTTCACGGTAACGATTGTTGATCCGTTGCTGACATTGGCTGAGGTGCAGGACGCAGACCGAATCCTGCGCGAGCTTGATTTTCGATTGCTGCCGCCGGATGGCGAACGCTATGTAGTGGTCGCAAGCCGGGGACAATTTGATGAAGAAGCAGTTGAGCAGGCATTGCACGTGGATGTTCCTTACGTCGCACTGCTGGCCAATAAGAAGCGAGCGGAAGAGATTGTACGGAGCCTCAAAGCGAAATTGTGTCCGGCCGACAAGCTGGCAGCAATACGCGCCCCCGCAGGGCTCGACATTGGCGCTGAAAGTCCGGAAGAAATTGCGTTGAGCATCATGGCGGAGATTGTCGCGAAGCGGCACAGCAAGGGAGAAGAAAGCACATGAGAATTCGTTGGGCGCGGAATGTTTTTTGTCTTTGTTTGAGCATCCTTGCCCTCTGCGCTGCCTGCTTCGGGCAGAAAAAAGCGGATGAATGGGCCATCAGCAACGCAATGATTGGCCCTGACTCGCCCATCGAGGTTCGCGCCGGGAGCTCTTATCATGCGCAGGCGATGTACCCGGTGCCGGATGGGCCGTTATTCCCGTTGAAGGCAACTGTTGCGTGGTCCATTGCGCCGGCTGTTAAAGGAATTTCCGTCGATGCGAAATCTGGGAAGATCAGCGTGGATGCGGACGTGAAGCATGGCGCAACCACGACCGTCCATGCGGATGTCTCAGGTGGACGGCGCAAGTTAATAGCTAAACTCTATGTGTTCAGACCGGAAGAAAATCCATTGATCGGCAAATGGCGTGTTGATCAAAAGGTCGCTTGCGGTGAAGCGCAGGAACTGAAGACGGCCACTTCTACTCCTCGCTCCCTCTACACAATGGACTGGAACTTTCATGTTGACCAGCAGTTCTGGGTAGGCAGGACAAATAATATTGCGGCTGGAGTAAGGCGTAGCGGGACCTATGAATTCGACCTGAAAACAGCCACGATCACGCTCGCCACCAAGTGGCCGGCAACAACACCAGTCTCCAGTTGGAGCTTTTTGCTAAAAGATGACGGAAAAACACTGCTGCTACGTCCCTCAGCGCCTGAAAATAATCTGGAACCGGGATGCAGTTATGTATTGCGCCGTTAAGACACTCATTATTTAAGATCGCATTGCCGAATGACTTTATCAGTCGCTGCAACTTCCTTGCGCGTGGGTTCAACCTCAATCCTTTGCCTGGCTTGTTTCAGCGCTACAGCGCTTCCGCCGCGTTTCACGGCCACGATCTGACTCATGATGCTAAGAGCAATTTCTTCTGGACCGGCAGCTCCAAGATCGAGCCCGGCGGGGGCCCAGACGCGCTCGACTTTTTCCGGCGCAACGCCCTCGGCCAGCAGGTAGTCCAGCACCAGGTGTGAGCGATGCGCGCTGGCGATGAGCGCAACATAGGCTGCTTCACCTTCCAGGGCCTTTTGCAGCCAGAGGTGATCGTTCTTGTGCAGCGTGGCAATCACAACATAGGTACTCGGACTGAACGAGATTTCGGCGACATCGAAGTCTTTGTCGATGATGCGATGCGCGTCAGGGAAGTTTTCTCGTGCGGCGGATGGATCATGCACGGTCACGGCGAAATTCATCAGATGCCCAAGACGCGCCAGTGTTTCTGCAATCCGTCCGTGACCGGCAATGACCAGCCCAGGCTGGGGCAGTACGGGCTCAATGTAGACGTCCATCATTCCTCCGCAGGGCATGCCCACGCCCAGGATTTCATCCTGCATGTCCAGCGTAATGAGTTCCGGCTTTTCTGAACGGATGCAGCGCAGCGCCTCACTGCGGACCGCGCTCTCCGCGCAGCCGCCGCCCACCCATCCCATCACCACCCTGCCTTGCGAATCGATCAGCGCTTTGGAGCCGCGCCGCGCCGAAGACGAGCCTTCCACGCGGACGACTGTGGCAATGGCAAATGGCCTGCGCTGGGCCGCGAGTTCCGCCGCTTTGGAATAGAGCTCCATCCTGTACCGCCTTACGCGTATCATATTCTTTAGCGTCTTGGGAGTTCAACGCCGACCAGGTTGCGGCGACCTCCAGCCGCCAGCGACTTTCCCCTGTCCCGTTCGCTGTGGTATAAGGGACGCCTCTCCGAATAGCGTCCCGAGCTGTTCGTCGCTATCGATATTTTGATGTTGAAAGAGGTGGACCATGATCCCGCCAGCTTTCGAATATCTCCGGCCCAAGACCGTCCCAGAAGCCGTGGCCCTGTTGCAACAACATGGAGACGACGCCAAGATCCTGAGCGGCGGACAGAGTCTCATACCCATGATGAAGCTGCGCCTGGCGCGGCCCAGCCATTTGATTGACATCAATCGAATTTCCGGGCTTGCCTATATCAAAGAGGACGGCGGCTTCCTGAAAATTGGCGGTCTCACGCGCGAAGCGGAGCTGGAAGGATCCGACGTGGTGCGGGCCAAGTATCCGCTGCTGCTCGACACGGCGACGGTGATCGCTGATCCGCAGGTGCGAAATTTGGCAACGGTCGGCGGCAACCTTGCCCATGGCGATCCCGCAAACGATCACCCGGCCACCATGCTGGCGTTGGGAGTGCAGATTGTCGCTACCGGAGCTAAGGGCGCGAGAGTGATTGCAATCGACGATTTCTTTGTCTCGCTGTTCACCACGTCCCTGCAGCACGACGAGATTCTCACGGAGATTCGTATTCCCAGCCCTCCACCGCGGAGCGGTGGAGCTTACGTCAAGCTGGAGCGTAAAGTCGGGGATTTTGCCACTGCCGCAGTGGCGGTCCAGCTCACATTGGACGATAAAGGCGCGGTGCAGAAGGCAGGGATTGGGTTGACTAACGTCGGTGCGACGCCTATCCGGGCTAAGAGCGCTGAAGACGCGCTGCGTGGCAAAAAGCTGGATGCGGCGACGATCGGGCAGGCAGCACAGCTCGCGGCGGACGCAGCACAGCCCGGCTCTGACCTGCGCGGGCCGGCGGAATACAAGAAAGGTCTCATCAAAGAGCTCACCAAACGTGCGCTCACCCGCGCCGCGGAGCGGGCGGGCAAATAGCAGCTCCCAAAAAGACAGATGGAGGGCAAGGCGCGATGGCGAAGAAGGAACTGATCAAGCTCAAAATCAACGGCAAGGAGCGCGAGGCTGCGGCAGAGCCCAGGCTGTTGCTGGTGCACTTTATCCGTGAAGCGCTGGGGCTGACGGGGACGCACGTCGGCTGCGACACAAGCAACTGCGGCGCCTGTACCGTGATCATGAACGGGAAAACCGTGAAGTCGTGCACCGTGTTCGCGGTCCAGGCAGATGGCGCCGAGGTCATGACGGTGGAAGGCCTGCTCCAGAACGGCGCGCTCCATCCCTTGCAGGAAGGATTCAAAGAGGAGCACGGGCTGCAATGCGGCTTCTGTACGCCAGGAATGCTGATGTCAACGTATGCATTGCTGCAGAAGAATCCGCAGCCGAGTGAAGAGCAGATACGCTGGGGAATCTCCGGCAATCTTTGCCGCTGTACCGGGTATCAAAATATTGTTAAGGCCGTGCAATTCGCCTCCAAAAAGATGGCGCAAGGAGGTAAGTAATGCAGAAGACAAGCGCAGAAATCAGCGGCATGGGACACTCGATGAAGCGCAAAGAGGATTCACGCTTCATCCAGGGCAAGGGCAATTATGTTGACGACGTGAATCTTCCCGGGATGGTCTACGGGCACATGGTGCGCAGCCCCTATGCGCACGCGCGTCTGAAGAGCATCAACACTGATGCCGCCAAGAAAGTGCCGGGGGTTCTGGCCATCATCACCGGCGAGGACCTGGCCAAGGCCAATTTGGCGTGGATGCCGACCCTTTCCAACGACAAACAGATGGTGCTGGCCACGGGCAAGGTGCTGTTCCAGGCGCAGGAAGTGGCATTTGTGGTGGCGGAAGACCGCTACGCCGCCGCCGATGCCGCCGAACTGGTGGAAGTGGAGTACGAAGAGTTGCCGGTGCTGGTGGATCCGCACAAAGCGATGGATGCCGACGCGCCGCTGCTGCGCGAAGACCGCACGGAAAAAAACAATCACATATTCCATTGGGAAGTAGGTGATAAAGCCGCCACCGACAAAGCCTTCAAGGAGGCGGCGGTGGTTTCCAAGGTGAATGCCCTGTCGCCCCGCTGCCATCCGGCGCCGCTGGAAACCTGCGGCTGTGTGGCTGATTTCAACAAGGCCACGGAAAAACTCACCGTCTGGCTGACCTCGCAGGCGCCGCATGTGCATCGCACGGTGTTTGCTCTGGTAGGCGGCATTCCTGAGCAGAACATCCGCATTATCTCACCGGATATTGGCGGCGGGTTCGGCAACAAGGTGCCGGTGTATCCGGGCTATGTGTGCGCGGTAGTGGCTTCGCTCACGCTGGGGCTTCCCGTAAAGTGGATTGAGACCCGCTCAGAGAACCTCCAGTCCACGGGGTTTGCCCGGGACTATCACATGACCGCTGAGATCGCTGCCGACAAAGAAGGAAAAGTGAAGGCCCTGCGGGTGAAGACACTGGCCGATCACGGGGCCTTCAACGCCGCCGCCCAGCCCACCAAGTTTCCCGCCGGACTGTTCAGCATCTGCACCGGCTCCTATGAGTTTCCGCAGTCCTTCTGTGAAGTTGATGGCGTCTATACCAACAAAGCGCCAGGGGGCATTGCCTACCGCTGCTCGTTCCGCGTGACCGAAGCCGCTTACCTGATCGAGCGCGCCATGGACGTCCTGGCCGACGATCTGAAGATGGACCCGGTGGAGCTGCGCAAGAAGAACTTTGTTCCCGCAGCCAAGTTCCCTTACAAATCACCGCTCGGCTGGACCTATGACAGCGGGGACTACCACGCCGCCATGAAGCTGGCGCTCGATACGATCGGCTATGACGCCCTGCTCAAAGAGCAGGCGGAAAAACGCAAGAAGGGCGAGCTGATGGGCATCGGCATTTCCAGCTTCACGGAGATTGTGGGTGCTGGTCCGGCGCATACGTTTGACATCCTGGGCATCAAGATGTTTGACAGCGCCGAAATCCGTATCCATCCCACGGGCAAGGCGATTTGCCGCATGGGCACCAAGAGCCAGGGTCAGGGTCATGAGACCACGTACGCGCAGATCGTCGCGCAGGAGCTGGGAATCCCGGCGAAAGACGTGCAAGTGGAAGAAGGCGACACCGATACCGCTCCTTACGGGTTGGGAACGTATGCCAGCCGCAGCACCCCAACCTCCGGCGCGGCCACGGCCATGGCTGCACGCAAGATAAAAGAGAAGGCGCGCAAGATCGCGGCCTTCCTGCTGGAGGTGAGCGAACAGGACCTGGAATGGGAGCCGGGCAAGTTCTTTGTGAAGGGTGCGCCTAGCAAAGCCAAAACCATTCAGGAAATAGCTTTTGCCGCTTACACGAATATTCCGCCCGGTCTGGAAGCCGGCTTGGAAGCAGTGGACTATTACGATCCGCCAAACCTGACGTTCCCGTTCGGCACCTATATCGCCGTCGTCGATATAGACAAAGGCACGGGCGAGATCAAAGTCCGCCGTTTTGTTGCGGTGGACGATTGCGGCAACATCATTAATCCGATGATCGTGGAAGGCCAGATCCATGGCGGCCTGACCGAAGGGTTTGCCATTGCCTTCATGCAGGAAATCGGATACGACGAAAGCGGCAACGTGCAGGGCGGCACCTTCATGGACTACCTGATACCTACGGCGGTCGAGACGCCCCACTGGGAGACGGGCAAGACCACGACCCCGTCGCCCCATCATCCGTTCGGGGCAAAGGGCATTGGGGAGTCGCCGAACGTCGGTTCGCCGGCGGCTTTCGTCAACGCCGTGGTGGACGCGCTCTCACATTTGGGAGTGAAGCACATTGATATGCCTATTACACCGTGGAAGGTGTGGAATATCCTAAAGGAGAAGGGAATCACGGGCTAGCATGGCAGTAAAGATTGAAAAGACGTTCCGGGTGGATCAGCCGACAGACAAAGTCTGGGCTTTTTTGAGCGATCCCAGGAAGGTTGGCGCATGCGTGCCCGGAGCGGAGATCACGGAGCAGGTGGACGAGCGCACTTACAAGGGCGCAATCAAGGTGAAAGTGGGGCCAAGCGTTACTGACTATAAGGGCGAAGTCCAGATCGTGCGGCTGGACCAGGCGTTGCATGAGATTGAAATCCTGGGCAAAGGCCAGGATGTGAGAGGCAAAGGAAGCGCGTCCATGAAGATGACAGGCAAGGTGCATGCACTTGACAGCGGGAGTGAGGTCACCAGCATCTCTGAACTCAATGTTGTGGGTATACTGGCACAGATGGGCTCGCGAGTGATCAGCGAAGTCTCAAACGTTATGTTTGAGCAATTTCTAAACAACTTTCGCAAGCAGCTCCAGTCACCGGACGCAGCGATTGGAGAGACAAGCACTGCCACTGCAAAGCCGATCAGCGCAGTGGGAGTAGCGTTTTCGGCTTTGAAGGCAACTTTTACCAGGCATTCAAGCAGCGAAGAAGCTAAAGCCGACCTGGCCAAATCCGATTCAGCGCCGCCCGTTCCGGACAAACCTAAAGACGATTCCGGCGGCAAGTGATGCCGTCCCCGACTCTCCCAAAAGGCAAGACGATCCACGATCCGGGTGGGCTGGCAAGCAGCTTTGAGCAGCTTGGTTACATCACTGATCCCGCGCTCGCTACGGCGATTTTTCTAGCGGTGAATCTCGCCAAGCCGTTGTTGCTGGAAGGTCACGCGGGGCTGGGCAAGACGGAGGTCGCAAAGGTCCTGGCGCAGTTTCTGGGCACTCGGCTGATCCGGCTGCAATGTTATGAGGGGCTCGACGTGAATTCCGCGGTCTACGAGTGGAACTACCAGAAGCAGCTCCTTGCCATTAAGATTGAGGAGCGGACCGGCCTATCGGTCGAGGAAAAAGAGAAGCATATCTTCAGCCGCGATTTTCTGATGGAACGCCCGCTGCTGCAGGCGATCCAGGAAGCAGAGTCTTCACCGGTGCTGCTTGTGGACGAGGTTGACCGCGCCGATGAAGCGTTTGAAGCGTTTCTGCTGGAACTGCTATCGGACTATCAGATCAGCATTCCGGAGCTGGGAACGATCAAAGCCAGGCATCTGCCACTGGTGATTCTCACATCGAACCGCAGCCGCGAACTGGGCGACGCTCTCAAACGCCGCTGCCTCTACCACTGGATCGACTATCCCAGCCTGGAAAAAGAGATGAAGATTGTGGCGGCACGGCTGCCGGGAATCGCGGAAGAGTTAGAACGGCAAATTGTAACGTTTGTGCAGGCGGTGCGGCGGCTGAACCTGATGAAGGCCCCCGGCGTGGCGGAGACGCTGGACTGGGCCCGGGCGCTCAAGTCCCTGGGAAAGACCAGTCTGGACACCGGATCGGTGGAAGATACGCTCGGCTGTCTTTCCAAATCCATGGAAGACTCGGCAAAGATCAAGGCTGCCGGGATTGAGACAATGCTGACGGAAGTTGGTTGAGTATGGTGACTCCCGGAGTTCAGGGCCTGGATCTGAGCATCATTGAATTTTGCCGGTTTGCCCGAGAGCGCGGGCTCTCCACGGGGGTGAAGGAGAGCCTGGATGCGTTGCGAGCGGCCAGTGCGGTAGGAATCGCCGGGCGGGAGAACTTGAAATTTGCGCTGCGGGCGGTACTGTGCTCGTCAAAGGCGGACTGGGAACTTTTTGACGACGTATTTGAAACGTTCTGGAATCGATCAGAGTCAGGCGACTGGGCGCGGAAGCCGGGCGGCAAACGCAACAAGAATTCGAAGGAAGATCGGCCGCAGCAGGACAATGCCGGGCTGGCGCTCATGGGACAGAGTAGCTCTTCCAACACCGAAGGCGAAGGCAAGTCGGTACTGGGTGCAAGCGGGCAGGAGCGGCTCAGGAAAGCAGATTTCTCTGAATTGGCGCCCGCCGATCTGGCTAAGCTGGAGCGGATTTCACTGCGCCTGCTGCAGCAGATGAGCTTGCGGCTCTCGCGCCGGACTAAGAACATGGCAGCGCAAGGCAAAGTTGATCTGCGCAGGACCATCCGGCGGAACATCGGACGTGGAGGCGATCTGATTGATCTCAGTTTCCGCAACCGGAAGTTGCAGCAACTGAAGCTGGTGATCGTGCTGGATGTGAGCGGTTCGATGAATCCGTACAGCATCTTCTTTGTCCGGTTTGCCTACGCGCTGCAAAAATATTTCAAGCGGGTGGATACTTTTCTGTTCAGCACCCAGCTCACGGAAATCACCTCGGCGCTGCGGGCGCGGCAATTGCGAGATGCCATGGAGTCACTGGCGCAGCAGGCGGCCGGATGGTCAGGCGGAACAAAGATCGGGGACTCATTGCGAGACCTGAACACGCGTCATGGACGAAAACTTTTCTCCCGCGATACAGTGTTCATGGTCCTCAGTGACGGTTGGGACACCGGTGATCCGGCCACGCTGGCAGAGGAAATCAGCGCCATCAAACGCCGCGTGCGCAAGCTGATCTGGTTGAACCCGCTGCTGGGAATGGCGGACTATCAGCCCGTCACTCTCGGCATGAGCGCAGCGCTGCCGTACATCGATGTCTTTGCTCCGGCCCATAACCTGGATAGTTTGCTGAACCTGGAGATGCATCTGAAGCGCGCATGAGGTGCGGCTGCGCCGCCAGAAGCATCCGGCAACGGCTGAACGGCTTTTTAAGAAGTAACATAAGCAGGACAATGATGTTTGATCAGTTCCTCAAGAAAACGACGGAATTAGTGACCCGCGGAGATTCCTTTGTTACAGCCACGGTCGTTCGTTGCCAGTCTCCCACTTCCGGCAAGCCGGGAGATAAAGCAATCATTCATGCTGACGGCAAAATCTGGGGATGGATTGGCGGCGGCTGCGCGCAGCCGGTTGTGATCAAGGAAGCACTGAAGGCACTGGGTGATGGCCGGCCCAAACTCGTGCGCATCAGCCCGTCCGCCAACAATCCGGAAGAGGGAATTGTGGACTACACCATGACGTGCCATAGTGGCGGTGCGCTGGATATCTATCTTGAACCAGTGTTGCCCAAACCGCGGATCCTGATTCTTGGCCGGTCGCCGGTCGCGCGAACGCTGGCGCAACTAGGCAGCACGATTGGATATACGGTTGTGGTTGTGTCTGCTGATGCAGCAGCAGAAAACCCTGCCAATGCTGAGATCGTCGAGACGCAGGATTTCAACCTGGAGCGTGTGACGATCACTCCGCAGACGTTTGTAGTGGTCGCAACGCAGGGCGAAGGAGACGAGGAAGCGCTTGAGCAGGCAACCAGGACCAATGCAGCTTACATAGCATTTGTCGCGAGCAAAACCAAAGCAAGGAAGGTGTTCGAACATCTGCAATCACGAGGTGCTAGCTCTGACAAAGTCAGCCAGATACGGGCGCCTGCCGGGCTTGACCTGGGGGCCAGGTCGCCGGAGGAGATTGCAGTCAGCATTCTGGCGGAGATCATTCAGATACGAGCCAACGCCGCGAAAGAGGCGGCTCAATCCGAGCCCGGATCTTCTCTCCCTGTGATTAACGACGAAGCGAAAGATCCTGTCTGCGGGATGATCGTGAACCAAACCAAAACGAAGTATCAGGCCGACTACCAAGGCAGGATGTTCTATTTTTGCTGCGCTGGATGTAAGCAGACCTTTGAGCAGTCGCCACAACGCTATCTTGTGACTGCCAGCAATGTGACCTTTAGTGATGAATAGCAGTTGCCAATGGGACACTACAACAGGCCTGCAAGTATCTTCCGGAAGAATAGGTTTAGATAGTGGTCTTCGTGGTCTTGCTAACCGGAGACCACCCAGCTTTGTGAAGTATAAGTGGTCTGCCTTCATATATAGCCAGATAATATACCGATATATCGAAGTAATTGTGTTTAGGCTATATACCTGGTTTTGGAATACTGGTAGCAGAGGAAGCGTGTTTTCGTTTCCCTGGCCTTTGTTTTTGCATGTCGCTGCCTGTTCCTGGCAGCCGCATGCTTGTGGCCTGCTGAAGCCTTTTGCTCATCCGCAAATCTACCTCAGGCATGTTCAGGAATCTGGGCGGGGCGCAGCAGGGCATGCCCCATGCTTTTTGGCAGGCAGTTTTTATAGCTGACTTGGGATTGGTCCACACTTTTTCTCTATGTGCTGAAGCTGGAGTGTTTGGCAGAAATCCGGGCGGCGGCTGTGGATAATCCAATGGGACACGGTTCTTCATGAGCAGGTCTCCTCATACAGCGCAGAAGACCCGTCACTTTGAGTTCACGGTGGCGGGACTGCGCATTTGCTGCTTGAACAGCCCCTAACTTGCGCGCAATTATATTGCTAAGTAACTCTAGCTACTAACTCAAAATAGTACAACGTAGATATGGCGAACCTATGTGACAGAGCATGGATGAAAAATGTAAATGCGCAGGGGACTCAATGGGATGTCATTGGGTGGTTGTTAGTGGTTGCCAGTAATCTCAGACGGACTCAACATTCGTCCAAGCTTGCTTGAGCTTGGTTAAACTCCATCGGTCCTGATCTCTAGATTAGTAAATACTAATAAGTCTGCGTTTTTATTTTTTTATTAGCAAATATTAATGTCACATCAGTAATCACTAGTTGAGTTCTCTTTGTTCTTTTTAATACACCGATTAAGTTGCCTGGGATAACTTATCAAGATACGAGGTGTTTGCATGACGGATAAAACCCAGGGCGCGCTTTCCGGGCGCCTGCGACAGCTTTCCTCCGAACTTCGTGATGTTGGTCTTGCGCTTAAGGAGGGGGCAACTCCCGAACTGCAGCTACTGCAGGAATTTCGACAGGTCCTGGACAATGTTCGTATGGCAGCATGGACCGTAAATGAGTTACTCAATGCAGCGGAGTTACAAAAAGATACTGACAAGGTGTTGTCTTTTCTTGCAGCGGAGCGGCTGCGTCGATCAAACCAGATGCTTAAGGACTTGTGTGCAGATCTCAATGACCAGGGTGTTACCTGGCAAACCAATGGCGTGCATGGGCTGTTTGAGACCGTGAACGTCCTCCAGGTGCAGCTTAGCAAGCTCATCAACCAAGATCGGGGCTGGTTTGAGAAGGTGAGTGATTCCAGCAGGTAAGCGATTTCCAATCATTAACAAGAAAAATAAGACGTTTAAAATCAATGATATAAATGCCTATCCAAATTTTTGATCGAAAATAACTAAAGAATTAGTTACTATTTCATTATTGCTGCGTCTATATAGCTAAAGGAAAATCTTTCAAGGGAAGCAAGGAGCCGAGGGCTGTGCCGCCGAAAAAATCGCCAACATTAACTGAAGCTGAGTTGCGCCTCATGGAGGTGTTGTGGCAGAAGGGGCCAGCGACGGTCCATCAAGTTCTGGAGGCGCTTCCGGCCAAGTTTCCCCTGGCGTACAACTCTGTGCTCACCACGATCCGTATTCTGGAAAAAAAAGGATATGTACAACACGTAAAGGAAGGGCGAGCGCACGTGTACGCACCCCTGGTCGGCAAGCAGGAAGCCACACGCTTTGAGATCAAAAATCTGGTCGGACGCTTTTTCAAAGATTCCCATGAACTACTGGTGCTCAACCTTCTGGAGGACAAGAGCATCAATGCAGATGAGCTCACGCGGCTGAGACGGCTGGTGCAGGAGCAAAGGGAGAAGCCATGAACTTTGCCCCTAATCTTCATGGGATTGCTGTAGCGGCCTCAGAGCGACTGTTGTACAGCGCGGTTGCCGGTACACTACTCGCCGTTGCTGTCTGGTCCTTATTGCAACTTTTCCCCAAAAGAGATTCCCGGACCAGTTTTGCTGTATGGTTCTCAACCTTACTGGCCACCGCGATCTTACCCTTGTTGAGCGTGCACTCGGATGGCACCGGCGCCACCCAGAGCACGCCGCATGCACTGGTCACGGTTTCGGCGTCGTGGGCCTGGTACATCTTTCTTGCCTGGGCGATCCTGGCATTGGCTGGTCTGGCTCGCGTGGCCGTAGCGACCTTACAGGTGCGTAGGTTGCGTGCTGAAACAGCGCCTGTGGATATGAATGGGCTCCCGGCGGACGTGCGGGTTTTGATCGAAGAGTTCCAGCAATCTCGCCCTGTATCCTTGCTGATCTCGCGTCGGTTGGAAGTGCCCACAGCAATTGGCTTCCGCAAACCGGCCATCATTTTGCCTGCGTGGCTGTTGGAATCCACGCCTGCGGAAGAGTTGAAATACATTCTTCTACATGAATTGGCGCACCTCTCGCGCCGAGACGACTGGACCAACCTGACGCAGAAAATCTTGAAGGCGCTGATGTTCTTCCTGCCCAGCGTCTGGTGGATTGAGCGCAGGCTCTCCATGGACCGCGAAGTGGCCTGCGACGATGCCGTACTGGCCCGTTCCGGCACGCCGCGCGGATATGCTGAATGCCTTGCTCGCGTGGCGGAAAGAAGTTTCTTGCGGCGGCAGCTTGCGCTGGCACAGGCGGCGGTGGGCCGCATGCGCCAGTTAACCACGCGCGTGGCGATGATTCTGGATCCCGACCGGCCACGGATGACGCGCTTTTGGAAGCCTGCCATTCCTGCGGTAATCGTGCTGACAGCACTTTGCGCTTTGCCGGCTTCTTTCACGCCATCACTGGTCAGTTTTGCCGATGGTTCAGCGAATGCGCAGGAGTTGTTGGCGCAAACGCATCACGAGGCCGAGCCTCAACTGATGCAACCACAGATAGTCCCGGCAAATGCCAACGGACAAGCAGTCCATGTTGTAGAGGCATCTCTGCGAATGAATAACAACGTAGCTCCATCCGCCAGAAACGGTGTACGCCCGTTGCGGCGGAATACGGCTCGCACGCGTCCGGCGCCGGTGCGTAAGACCCTGGATCCCGCGCCTCTAATGGAGATTGCACGCAATCAGCTAGTGGAACCGCAGGAATATGTGACCGTCCGCGAAGAAATGTACTTTGTGGTGACACAGCAAACGCCGTCCGGAGAGCAGCAGCGCTGGCAAGTCCATCTTGTGGAAGTAAGCGTGCAGCCGCAAATCAAGCCAGTAATTAAACCTCGCAAAATCTAAACATATGCTGCGTCAGCGCTGGATGACAGCTCTAACTTATTAAAACTAAATAACTAGTTGTGATTGTTACGCAATCAAAATACACGGAGAAAAGAGCAACATGAGAAATCGGATACAGCAGTTGAAACCATTCCTGAAGGGCAGAGCTCTGGCAGCAGTGCTGATGCTTGCCTTAACGGCCTCTTTTGGGAGCTATGAATTCCTTAAGCCTGCGCCGGCGAGCGCCGCCAGCATTGCGCCCGCAGCCGCGGCACTGGATGACAATAGTGTGAGCGCCATTACCGCGCTAGATCAAGCCATGGAAAATTTGGCTGCCCACGTGACGCCCGCGGTGGTCAACGTGACCGTAACCTCGCGCGCCAAGCAACAACAGATATTCGGCCGCGACCAGGATGAAATACAGCGCTTCTTCGGTCCTTTCGGCTTCGGTCCTCAAGGTCCGCAGGTGCGCCCCGGCCCGCGCGTGGAGCATGGGCTCGGCAGCGGCGTTATTATTTCGCCAGATGGATACATTGTCACCAATTACCATGTGGTGGATTCGGCGAGCGACATACGTGTGACTCTCAACGATCGCCGCGTCCTTCCGGCCAAGCTGATCGGTACCGATCCCATGACCGACTTGGCAGTGATCAAGATCAATGGCAGCGGTTTCCCCAGCCTTCCCTGGGGCGATTCAACCACACTGAAGCCCGGACAGACCGTTCTGGCTTTTGGCAACCCGTTCAACTTCCGTTTCACCGTGACGCGCGGCATCGTGAGCGCGCTGAACCGTCCCAACCCGTACAGTGACGATGCCCGCAAGCCCGGCGAATTCATCCAGACCGACGCGGCCATCAACCCGGGAAATTCCGGCGGTCCGCTGGTGAATGCGCATGGCGAAGTGATCGGCATCAATACGTTCCTGATCTCGCCTTCGGGGAGTTTTGCCGGAATGGGTTTTGCCATTCCCACACAGATCGCGCGCCCTGTGGTGGACACGCTGCTCAAGGACGGCAAGATTGAGCACGCGCGCATGGGCGTCGGCATCAATGACGTGACTCCGGAAAACGCGACCTTTTTCCATCTAGATAACGCCAGCGGCGCGTTGATCAGCCAGGTCGAAGCCGATTCTCCCGCAGCCAAGGCCGGGATCAAGGTGGGTGATGTGATCATCGAACTGAACGGCAAGAAAATGGATAACTCCGGTCAGCTTCAGGCCGCGATCAGCGCGCGGCGTCCCGGAGACAAGGTCACGCTCGGCGTCATCCGCGACGGCAAGAGCCTCACGATTCCTGTCACACTCGAATCGATCAACAAGAAGTCAGAGGAAGCCAGCGCCAGGGGTAGCGAGACTCACGGCAAGGCGCGTTGGGGTGTAGGACTCGAAAACCTCACGCCCGACCTGCGCGAGCAATTGCAGCTGCCCAACGACGTGAAGGGTGTTGTGGTCACCAACGTTGTGCCGGGCAGTCCGGCAGACAACGCCGGGATCTCCCGCGGTGACGTGATCCTGGAAGTCAATCGCCATCAGGTGCAGAGCGCTGACGATGTGAAGCGCGAACTGGGCAACGTCCCTGCAGACAAGGACGCCATGGTGCTCCTCTGGTCCAACGGCGGCAGCTCGTTCCGCGTGATGCACGCGGCCGAGTCCGGCTCCGACCAGAGCGGCGACTAACACCTCTCTATCAACTGGCGGGCGCACTTCCTAAAAGGGGTGCGCCTTTTTTGTCCTGTAGTGCGGACGGACTCCGCCTCTACAGGCGCCAAAATTAAGGGGGTAACCTCAGGTCTGAGTCGGAAGTCGCGGTCAATCAGTTTGAGGGACACGGTGCTCCGGGTCTTTTGTCCTAAGGTGAATGGCTGGCATGGGGGCACAGAACCCGAGCCTACGTAGTAACATGCGAGTAGAAGCCTTTGGAGAGATTTGATTGTGGCGACAAACGGCACTGAATTTGAATCCGTAAGGACCGTCTCGGTCGTACGGCATTACAAGCTGGGGCGCACGCTCATCCCCGCAGTGGATGGCGTAAGCCTGGCGGCTGGACGCGGCGAATTTATCGCTCTGCTGGGGGCGTCCGGGTCAGGTAAATCAACCTTGCTGAACCTGATTGCCGGGCTGGACCGGCCGGATTCCGGGGCGATCGTGGTGGAAGGCTCTGACCTGGCGACGATGTCCTCTGAACAGCTTGCGCAATATCGGCGGCATACTGTGGGAATGGTTTTCCAATCATTCAACCTGGTTCCGACCATGACGCTGTATGAGAACGTGGAGCTGCCTATGCGATTTGCCGAGGTAAAACGTAAAGAACGCCGTGCGCGCGGTGTGGAAGCGCTGGAGCGCGTGGGGTTGGGTGATCGTATGCAACACCGTCCAAGTGAGATGTCCGGCGGAGAGCAGCAGCGGGCCGCGCTGGCGAGAGCGCTGGTCAACCGTCCTAAACTTTTGCTGGCGGATGAGCCCACGGGCAATTTGGACTCGAAGACAGGCAAGGAGATCATGGACCTGATCCGCGAGCTGAATCGTACGCTTGAGATGACCGTGATCATGGTCACGCATGAGCGGTCTTTGGCGGAGCGATACGCCAACAGGCTGGTCTTTCTGGGCGATGGCAAACTGGTGGGCGAATCAGTGAACGAACTGGAAAAGATTGGAGCCACGCGGTGAGAGCTTACGATCTGATTGAGTTGGCTGGACGCAATCTGCGGGAAGCGGGCTTGCGCAATTCGCTTACAACTTTGGGTATTGGCGTGGGCGTGGCGTCACTGGTGGCCATGCTGTCACTCGGGATCGGCCTGCAAAAGCTGGCGACACGGCAGCTGGGGCGATCGGGGTTGTTTGATACCGTTGTGGTCACGTCACGCCAGGATTCGCGTGGGCCGCGGTTTGCGCAGGCAGCTCCGGTTACCGGCCAGGCCAAACCGCTGGATGACGCCGCCCGCCGCAGTTTTGAGCAAATGCCGAACGTGGCGGAGGTCTATCCCAACTTTAGTGCCGTGGGTGACGTGCGATTGGAGAGCAACAAGAGCGGCAGCCACTTTACGGTAGTGGGGACGTTGCCGCAGTCGGCACGCAACAGTGAGTCATTTGACGATGTTCAAGGCAGCTTCTTTTCCGCAAACGACGCGCAGGAAGTGGTCATCCTGAGCGACTTTGGCCGTGAGTTGCTCGACCTGCCGAGGGAACCTCGCGGTTCTGACTTGAAGCTGACGCAGGACCAGGCAGACCAGCTTCTGGGCAAATACGTTGTGCTGCGCTACCACAAGCGTGAAGCCGGTGAGAGTGCGCCGCTGAGTGGTAAAGCCACAAAGAAAAAAGGAGAGTCCGATCCAGACGACATCGATAACGGTGACGCCACGCAAGCCGAGGACACGCAGTCTTTTAATCTGGTTCCACAGCAATTGAAACTGAAGATTGTGGGCATTGTTTCCAGCGAACCGAACCGGGGACTGCGGCAAGGCAGAACGCCGGTTTTTCTGCCGCTGGCGCTGGCTGAGTCGCTGGACATGGTGCAGGCCGGGGAGCTATGGAGCACACTGCGTCCGTCAGAGACCAAGATCTATATTGCCCTGATTGTGCGCGTGGCCAAAAGCAAAGCCGTGGCGCAGGTGGAAGAAGACATCAAGAAACAGGGATTCAGCACGTTTTCCATTCTTGATGCATCGAAAGGCATCACGCGCTTTTTCACTTTTCTGGACCTATTTCTAGGAATCTTCGGCAGCCTGGCGCTGGCGGTAGCGTCACTCGGAATAGTGAACACGCTGGTAATGGCGATTCTGGAACGACGGCGCGAGATTGGGATTATGAAGGCCCTGGGCGCCAGCGATGGCGATGTAAAGAGAATATTTTTCTTTGAAGCCGGGTCCATGGGTTTGCTGGGTGGCGCGCTGGGAGCAGGTCTGGGCTGGACGATTGGCCGTGTGATCAACTTTGCTACCAACATCTATCTGCAACGGCAGGACATAAAACCCGAAAATTTCTGGGTAATACCGCCGTGGCTTGTGGGAGCGGCGCTCGCCTTTTCAATATTTGTGAGTCTGTTCGCTGGATTGTATCCGGCGTCGAGAGCTGCAAAGCTCGATCCGGTGCAGGCTTTGAGGCATGATTGAGCAAGCAGCAATTAGCAATCAGCATTCAGCCAAGGCTGGTTCACCGCGAGGGCCTGAGTGCTGATTGCTGAATGCTGACTGCTTCCAGATACCTGGCTTTATTTTTCTTCTTGTTTATTACGGTCAATGCTCTCGGCGCCTCGCGCGTGCAATGCGGCGCGATGAAGAGCAAATATGTCCCTGGCCGCATCGGTTACTGCGCCATGCTGCCGCCCAGCTATGACGCCAAGCCGGGCAAGAAGTTTCCCGTGCTGTATTTTCTGCATGGGCTCGGCGGAGACCAGAGCTTTCTGGCTTCCAGCGGCGCTTCCAATCTGATTGAGGAAGCATGGGACGACAAGCGGCTGGGCGAATATGTGATCATCACGCCTCAAGGCGAGACTTCCTTTTATATCAATTCGCGCGACGGACACATTCTGTACGAAGATTTCTTTGTGCGCGAATTTGTGCCGCAGATGGAACGGCGCTTTCGCCTGATTGGTGACCGTTCCGGCCGCGCCATCGGCGGAATTTCCATGGGCGGCTACGGAGCGTTGCGCTTCGCCTTCAAATATCCCAGAATGTTTATTTCCGTGGGCGCGCACATGCCGGCGCTGCTGGAAGAGCTTCCACACGGATCGGCGGGGGCGGGACTGGGAGCTTTTCTGGGAATAGCGTTCGGTTCGCCCCTCAATGAACGTTTCTGGAAGGAAAACTCGCCGTTTGTCTTTGCGCGAACCACGAACCTGCAGGGCCTGAAGATTTATTTTGATTGCGGCGACCACGACAATTATGGATTCGACGGCGGCACGCGCCAGATGGACAAACTGCTGACTGCGCGTCACGTTGATCATGAAGCGCATATCTATCCCGGCAGCCATGACTGGCAATATGTGTCCCAGCATCTGGAAGAATCACTGGAATTTCATTCGCGCGCGTTTGGGTTGACCAAGTAATATCTTTGAAGAAACTATGAGATGGTTAATAACATTGCTGGCGCTGGCCGGGATAATCGCTGCTTCGTTCGCATTGAGAGAGCACTACCGCAGGGAAGCTTCGCCCTGCAGCATTAATGAGAAATGGGACTGCGGTACGGTGAACAAGAGCTCCTTCGCAGAGATTGGCGGTGTTCTCGATTTGGTTTTGCACCGGGATCAGATGCAGCCCGATTACAAAGAAGTCGGATTCGCATGGCTTCGCAAAATTCCCGTGGCTGATATTGGCATTGGGGGGTACCTGCTGCTGGGGGCATTGGCTTTTATGAGACGGTGGCGTCTGCTGGTTGTGGCGGCAGTTCCAGCGCTGGCGTTTTCATTCTATCTGTCCCACATTGAGAAAGATGTCCTGGGAGTGTGGTGCATCTATTGCGTAATGTCGCTGGGGATCATTTTTCTGCTTACCGTGTTTTCTGTAGTTGCTTTGGTGGTGGACCTGAAAAAGTCGCAGTACGGCGGCGCAATCCCGACCTGATAACAGAGCGCGATTGCCTCAGTTGCCGGTTGGACGGACTGCGCAGCCGCTTCCGTGGCCAGCGCCTCAATTACGGCGATATTTTTAGAAGATCGTCAGGCAGTGCGGGACGCTGCTTAAGATATTCTTGTCACGATCGAGTCAGAGAGACCAACGCATTTTCAACCTGCTTCCACACCGCTGATCCAGGATCAACGATCTCAAAATGGCCAATACCGGGCAGCGTGATCAGCTCAACGTGCTCTCCAGCCTGTTTCTTTTTGTCGGCGTAACTTTTGCTGATTTCATAGGGAACAGAATCGTCAGACGTGCCGTGAATCAGCTTTTGAGTGGCATGTGCAATAGTACGTTCAGCCGGAGAAGCTTCACGATAGTGGTCTGGAACTTCGTTGGGAGGGCCGCCAAGAAATGCCGCAGCGGCGTCATTGCTCAGGTGCAGTTCCCAGGCACGGCGAAGGTCGAGCACGCCTGCAAGCGAGAGCACGCGCGTTACTGAGCTTTCAAACGCGGCGAGACACAGGGCAAGGTGGCCTCCGGCGGAGTGTCCGGCGATGCAGAGTCTCTTGAGGTCGAATCTGGTGATGGAATCGCTTTTGTGCTCGAGCAAAGCCCGGTAAGCGCTACGGATGTCCTCAAACGTTCCCGGCCACCCGCCGCCCGGGTTTCCCACGCGGCGGTATTCCACATTCCAGGTTGCGATGCCGGTCTTCTTCAGCGCGTCACAGAGATGCCCAGCGTACGTTAAGTCGTATTTAGCGCGCCAGTATCCACCGTGAATGAAGAAAACCACCGGATGAGGCCCTTTGTCTGCGGGAACACGTATATCCACAAATTGATTTTGGTCCTGGCCGTAAGAAAACCGCAGATCGGGATCAGGTGGCTTCTTGCTGAGGATGGCTTCGCTTTGCACGAAAGAAGTATAAAACAGCGCCGGTTCATGGTTATCAGCGAGAACTTGCGCAGGTGAATCACGGGCAGGCCCCGATGGCCTGCCCGAGTTTACGCAAAAGCGATTCTATTTTGGCCGGGATGGCCCAGCGTCTGAATGCGATGGTGCGGAGGACTGTGCTGGAGAAGACGGTGGACTATAGCTTGATCCTGACGAGTTATAGCTGGAACTGGAAGACGAACTGGAATTCGACGACGAACTTGAATTGGACGACGAAGAGCCTGAAGAACTGGATCCCGAAGAGCTTGAGCCCGACGACCCTGAACCTGAAGACGTATTGGAACTGGTGGATGATCCAGAACTGCCGCCAGAGCCCGAGGACGACGATCCGGAGCTATGGTCAGAATGATGATGACGAGATGAGCCGGAATTGCCTGCGCTTCGTGTGTCTCCGGCATCGCCATCATCGTGACGTCCACCTCCATCGCCGGGATGCTTGGGCGGATTGTGGGCGACTGGCGGATTAGGGGGCGGGTTTTTGGGCGGATGTTTATATGGCCTGTCAGGGTCAGAATAACGATCGTTCGCGTTGCTTTGATAGTTGTCCCTGTCGCATGAAGCGTTTGCTCGGGGCTGGACACCAAACTGATTTGCACGCGGATTGCAGTTATCCAGTTGAGCATGCCGCTGGTCGCGTAACTGGCGGAGTGCGAGTTCTTGTTGGTTTTTTAGATCGCGGCAAACGTCAGCGTTTTTGCCGCTGACCCGGCGACATTCGGCCAGTTCGTTGTCCTGGCGTTGGTGCAGGCTGTTGATCTGGTTGTCAAGATTGGCTTTCAGCTCTCGACAAGGATTTGGCAATTTAGGGTCGCGCGCGAAAAGAAGCCCTGGCGTAACCAACAGGAGGGTCCCGACTGCAAGAGCGTGAGCTATCTTATGCTTTTTCATGACAGCATGCCTCCTAGGCGACTACTATTTAGCTCCCGCATGAAAGAAATTGCGAGTTTTGATTTATGAAGTTTGGTTGAGAAGGATTGCAGATTGCATTTTCTTGGGAGAGTTGGGGGCGGGGTCGCTTTCAGCGGCGCAGATGGAACATCTTGATCTGGCAAGGGGATAGCAGTGTTCCGCGCTTTCCTGCAAATTACCGCCAAAGTTGTTAGAATTTTGAGGTGGAACCATCTTTACTCACCCGCACTATCCAGAAGCGCCCCGACAAATGCAAGTTTGAAGGACGCATCCTTTTTCTCACAGAAGATCCAGAGCTGATCCGCCGCCAGCTTGCCGGGGAAGACCTGCCGTGGGACACCAAGAACCCGCAGAACAATCCCAAACTGCGCGATGACATCTCCACTGACGAGATTACGCCGGCGCACATCTGCTTCTTCTTCGATGAAAAGCTGGGCGAGTGGCCTTATACTGGCCTGAAGTGTGGCAATGAGGTGCCCATCAAGCGTGGCGATGTGAAGCAGGGTGGCTTTGTGGCCGCAGTGAGCGGGAAGCGCCGCGGCAAGGGGTCCAGCCGTGAGCAGTCGCCCTATGCCGAATTGTGTGCGGGGATCAAGCTGGTGATCGCGGAAAATATTGAGCGCATCTACAAGCAGAACTGCCAGAACCTGGGCGTGCTCACGTCAACGGACTTCAGCCTGATCGATAAAGTTCGCGGCGGCGAAGAGATTCCCCTGAGGAAATTCACGGAAGGCGAAGACGATATTACCCGGCAGGTGATCGAGTATGGCGGATTATTTCCGTTCAATGTGGCGCGGATGCAAAAGAAAGTTTTTCTTCCGCCTATCACCACCGCCAAGCGGCCCATGACGATTGCGGAGAAGATCTTTGCCCGTCACATGATGAATGCCGCGAACGAGCAGGGAGTCAGCTACGTGAAGCCGGCAGACTCTGGATTTGCGCGTACCGATCTGCGTTTCAGCCACGAGTACGTGACTCCTATGTCGGCTATCTTCTTCGAGCATTTTGTGGGTAAGGATGCCAAGGTTAATGATCCCTCTACCATACTTTTTTTCCGCGACCATCTGACTTTTCTTGACGAAGTCATCTCAGAAGAGAAGAAGAAGATGGGACTGCTGGACCTTGCGGGACAGCTCAAATACAAACAAGAAGATTTTGCGGCCAAGCAGGGAATTAAGCTGCATGGCGAGTTGAAGGACCGCAAAGGATCAGAGGGCATCTGCCATTCCATTGTGGCGGAGATGTATGCGCTGCCGGGGCAGATGAACGTTGGATCAGATTCGCACACGCCGCACGTGGGCGCGGTAGGCTGCATTGCATTCGGCATCGGGACCACAGACGTTTTCAATTCGTGGATCACGAAGGACGTTCGCGTCAAAGTTCCCGAGTCAGTCAAGGTGGTTGTTCGCGGAAAGCGGAAGCCCAACGTTACGGCCAAGGATTACATCCTGCTTCTGCTCAGCATGGAGTACATCCACAGCGGCAAAGCGCTGGCCAAGGTTATGGAGTATTCCGGCGAGGCCATAGAGGCGCTGAGTGTGGATGAGCGTGCCACCATGACCAACATGGCGGCGGAAATCGGCGGTTTTACCGGTATTGTTGCGCCCGACCAGAAGACGGTCGAGTTTCTGATGGAGCGTCGCGGCATGTCACGGACCGAGGCGGAGAAATTGTGCGAAGGGCTCTATAGCGATCCGGATGCGCAGTATGCCCACGTGATTGAGTTGAACGCCGACGAGATTACTCCGATGATTGCCACGCCGGGCGATCCAGGCAACGGCAAGTATATTCGTGACCTGCACACGCCTGTCCCAGTGGAGATCGCTTACGGCGGCACGTGCACCGCGGGCAAAAATGCCGATATGGATATGTATGCTCAGGTCCTTTCTGAAGCATTGCAGTCCGGCAAGCGTGTGGCGGATTCCTGCAAGTTTTATATTCAGTTTGGTTCACAGGAAACGCGCGAGTACTGCGTACGCAAAGGCTATCTGGATATTTTCAAGCAAGCCGGCGCCACTGTGATTGAGCCGAGTTGCGGCGCGTGTATCAATGCGGGGCCAGGAGTTTCCACGCGGTCGGACCAGGTGGTGATCAGCGCACAGAACCGCAATTTTCCTGGCCGCAGCGGCCCCGGGCTGATGTATCTTGCCAGTCCATATACGGTTGCTGCCAGCGCCGTGGCCGGATACATTGTGGAGTTCGAGCCCAACGGCAGGGAAGCAACATCTTCCGGCATTGCCATGGAAAAGCAGGGGAGAAAGTAGCTCCAATTAAACATACCCAGCCAGCCAGACAGTGCTCCACGCTGCGGTCCTGACGTATTTCTAATTTCTATGTGTGGACGATACCGGCTTACCGCCAAAGAGAGATTTATTGCAGAACACTTCAATCTTGAAGAGAGCGAGGTGCAGTGGACGCCGCGTTACAACATCGCTCCCACGCAGGAGGCCGCGATTGTCCGCCAGGACAAGCAGCAGCCCAAGCGCTTATTTTCCCTGATGCGTTGGGGGCTGGTTCCGTACTGGGCAAAGGATGCGTCCATCGGCTTTAAGACCATCAATGCCATGGCGGAAACCGCCGCGGAGAAAGCATCATTTCGTGAAGCCATGAGGCGCCGCCGGTGCCTGGTGCCGGCTGACGGTTTCTATGAATGGCAAAAAATCGGGCGCAAAGAAAAGCAACCTTATAACATCGGATTGGTAGATGATGGTCTGTTCGCGTTTGCCGGCTTATGGGAGCGCTGGTCTGATCCCGCGGGAACTCCATTGAATAGTTTTACCATTCTTACCACGGCAGCCAATCCTCTTCTTGCAGGGATACATGACCGCATGCCGGCGATTCTTAAGCCTGAGGATTACGATCTATGGCTTGATCCAGGCATGACTGATCCGGTCCGCGTGGCAGATTTACTGAAGCCTTTTGATGCGCGTCTAATGAGGAAATATCCCATAAACACACGAGTAGGCAACGCGGACAATGATGATCCGGACTGCATACGGGAAATTACGCCGCCTGCGCCGCAACCAGAGACGGGAATGCTGTTCTGAGGTGAGTCAGCCGTCCTATTTGGTTACCAGTGTGACCTGTTCCACTTTGTAACCCTTGTCGCGCAGTAGTTTGGCCACACCCTTATCGCCGATAATGTGGGCTGCGCCAACTACCACAAAGATGGTTTCTTTCCCCTTCAGATATTCGTCCAGCTTAGCGGCCATGGTGACATTGCGGTCATCGAGAAGCTTTTTCGTGAGGGTCTTTGATCCCATGTCAGATTCCTCTTCCATGATCTTCTGCAGGGCATTGGGATCGCCTGATACATAGGCACTCTGTATCCGCTTGATCATGTCTTTGATCTTGTCTCCCTGCTTCAGAGTGGTTTCCAGCATCCCCTGCTGTTCCGCTTCAGTGGCAGTGGCAAAAATCGAGAGCTGGGATTCCATCGTTTCCAGTTCGTCCACACGCTGTGGCGGCTTGCTTTCATTCAGAAAATGCATGTCGATTCCCAGCGCGGGGTCTTCCCCGGCCTGCTGCCAGGCCAATGCGGCAATCGTCACGGCCACCACCCAGGGTTTTAATTGTTCTATCCCTGCGCGTGGCACGTTGTGTTTGGTGCAGTAATCGTCCAGTGTGGCCATTGTCTCTTTGGAGAGGTGTTTCGTCAGGGAGTCATCGGCTCCATACATGCCGTATGTCTGTACCAGCCCCATGGTCTTGGCCTGGTCCACGTTCTTGATATTGATTTCCACCGCGAGAGCCCTGGCGGCTGCAAAGGCCGATTCCACTTCCGCAGGAAGCGGATACATGCTGCTATCTCCCACGTGGATGGACCCCACCAGGTAAAGCGTGGTAGCGGGCGATGTGGCCTTCCACATCAGGAACCGGCGCGGTTTGGGCTGTACCGGCGCGGCTTGCTGGGCTTGGGCAACTCCCAAAAAAGCCAGCAGTAGAATCAAAACTGCGGGAACATGGCGCCGCTTCAACATGGAACTCTCCTTCATGAATGGACCGCTGAGTGGGGTGATAACAACAGAATTATAACGTCTAACAGATCGCCGACTCAGACCGGCCGTCCCTGTACCTGAGTGTGCGAATAATCCATGCCTCAATCCCTCGAGTTAAGATATCTCGATAGCTGGCCGGCAACGGTGCTCTTCATCACGCCCGACACAGTTGTAGTTAAATCAATTCCATCCTGTATCCGCATCATCCGCAACATCGGCTACGCCGAGGACTGACTGGCCGTGATGGTATCCCAAATAAGATGTTCAACGCAGACTAGCTGAAATCCTTCGGGTGCTTGAGATGCCAGTCCGTTGCCTGTTGATATGCTCTCGCCAGGGCAAGCATCTGGGCTTCACCAAAAAGCTTGCCGATGAAAGTAAGGCTGGTTGGGGCCCCCTTCTCATTGAAGCCATGGGGCACAACCACGCAGGGATGCCCCGTCAGGTTGGTGAGTGATGTGTTCAGTGTCGCAACTGGATTCGGAGTGTAATCCGCGTAGTCAAATGGAACCAGATAAACATCGATCTCTGACATGGCGCGCGCCATCTGTTGCATGAGCAGAGTTCTTACCCGGCTGGCATTGAGATACTCAACGGCTGGAAGAAGGCGGAGCGAATTCTGGTGGACAACGCGGTCTTGACGCACCAATCGCTCGGGGCGCGTCTCTACCGGGTCCTTCAATGCTGCATTGCCTTCACCGTAGATGATTGCCGTGATCAGAGCGGAGACACTCAATGCCGGTTCTGGCGGCAAAGTTACTTCCACAAGATTGACGCCGAGGCTGCGGATTTTTTCCAGGGCTGCCTGGTCATTGGCATCCACTGCCGCCGTTTGGTGTGTGTTGGAAAAAGCCGCCTTCAAATAACCCACCCGCAGCTTGTGAATGTCCAGCTTTGCATCCCAGTTGAAGGGTACATCCACCACGGAAAGATCCTGATCATCCGGTCCCTGAATTGCATTGAGAACAAGAGCGCAGTCTTCAACGCTGCGGCACATGGGACCAATCTTATCCAGGCTCCAGCTCAAAGTCATGAACCCTTGGCGGCTCACTCGCCCAAACGTTGGACGCAGGCCAGTGACTCCGCAAATTCCTGAAGGTTCAACGATCGATCCTCCAGTTTCTGTGCCGATCGAGAAACCTACAAGTCCAGCGGCCGTAGCCGAACCGGGGCCGGCGGACGATCCTTGAGAACCCATGGAGAGGTCCCATGGATTCTTTGTCTGGCCGCCAAACCAGACATCATCCAAAGCCAATTCACCCGTAGCTAATTTTGCAATCAGGACAGCGCCGGCCTGGGTCAAGCGCAAGACCACTGTTGCATCGGCATCAATGATGCGGTCTTTAAAAGGATCTGCCCCCCAGGTTGTGGGGTACCCCTTGACCGCCGCCAAATCTTTGATCCCCCACGGGATGCCGTGAAGCGCTCCGCGATAGTTGCCCGCAGCGATTTCCTTATCGGCTTCACGGGCCAGGCGCATTGCCAGATCTTCCGTCAATGTCACGACGCAAAGCAGCCTGGGGTTGTAGCGCTTGATCCGGGCGATGTACATCTCCACAAGTTCCACGGATCGCACCTGCTTTGATCGAACCAGTTCAGCCAACCTGGTCACCGGCCAGAAGGCAACGTCTTCAAGATTCTGCGGCCGGGTTACCCGTTCAGGAGCGCTCATCTGAAATGGACGCTTGCTGCGGTCAATCTTCAAGCCCGGCGCCGCCGTACCTGGAACCATGGGATTGAAATAAAAAGGCGGAGCAACGCTGTTGTCCAGGTCAATCTTGTGAAGCGCGTCATATTCCGCAAGGTGTTGATTCACAGCGACCATTAATTGATCGAGTTGCGCATCAGTGAAGGATTGTCCTGCGACAGAAGCCGCTGAACGCAGCATTTCTTTGGTAACGCGGGAGGACTTCTCCTCCTCGATTCTCGCCCATAACACAGTTGGAAAAAGAGCTGAAGCAATGCCCAGCCGGGAAAAACAGGCCAGAAATGCACGACGATCAGGAAGCGTTCTCATATTGCCTTTCCAAGTATTGAATGAACCAAATGGTGAAAAAATCAGACTGAGTAGCATAGGAGCTTGGAAGGTATTCCCGCAAGCACAACCGGCGGCGAAAAAACGGTCCGGGTACCCCGTTGCGTTTGCGGGCGTCTGCCATTATTGTTATCCACCCGAAAGAAAATGCAGCCAGGAGACTTTCGATGCCCAAGTCCATTCGCGTTCTTGCCTTCGCCATGAGTGTTGCGCTGGTGGCGGCACAGGCCCAATCCGCACCTGATCCCGACATTAACAAGAAAATCCGTGCGGAAGAGAACGACCACTCTCAGATCATGCACACCATGCATTTTCTGACTGATATTTACGGCCCCCGCCTGACTGGCTCCCCTAATCACAAGGCCGCCGCAGATTGGGCCATCCGGCAGATGAAGGACTGGGGACTGGAGAATGCACATCTGGAGCCATGGGACTTTGGCCATGCGGGATGGATGAACGAACGAGCAAGCGGCTACATCATTGCGCCGATTAAAGGCCAGCTCACTTTCAAAGTACTGGCGTGGACTCCAAGCACCAAAGGCACGGTGACCGCACCAGTCTTTCAGATGGTGCCGCCGGAAAAGCCGAAGAAAGAAGACCTGGCGGCATACCTTGATTCGATTAAAGACAAGGTCAAGGGCAAGATTGTGATGGTTGGGAAGGCGGAAGTGGTGCCGGTTGTGATTGACATCCCGGCGCGGCGGCTGGACGACAAAGTTGTGGCTGAGCGCTTTGACCCCAAGAATCCCAACGCCGGACAATTTGGGCCCCAGCGCAACGCGCAGCAACAGCAGGACCCTCCGGGCACTTTGACGGCCCCGCAGATCAACCAGCAGATTGATGAATTCCTGGTGGCAAACCATGCGCGGATGCGTGTGAACGATGCGCGCATGGGCAACGGACGCATACGCGCCTTCCAGAACCGGACGTATGACATCACTAAAGCGCTACCCACAGCCGTTCTCCGCAATGAAGATTATGGGCGCATTGCACGCATCATCGCTGATGGGGCCACGGTTGAACTGGAGTTCAATATCCAGAACAAGACCTATCCTGAGGGCAAGACTTCCTATAACACGATTGCGGAAATTTCGGGCACGGATCGAAAAGAAGAAGTAGTGATGCTGGGCGGACATCTTGATTCCTGGCACTCCGCCACGGGCGCAACTGACAACGCCGTTGGCTGCGCCATTATGATGGAGGCTGCACGAATCCTGAAGTCGCTGGGCGTACAGCCGCGGCGAACCATCCGCGTGGCGCTGTGGAGTGGCGAAGAAGAGGGACTGCTTGGTTCACAGGCCTATGTCAAAGAACATTTTGGCAGCTTTGAGGAACCGAAGCCTGAATTCAACAGACTGGTGGCCTACTTCAACGTTGATTCCGGAACAGGACGCATTCGCGGCGCCAACGTTTTTGGTCCGCCGCAGGATGCTGATATTTTGCGCGAGGTCCTTCTGCCGTTTGCCGATCTCGGCATTGCGGGCGCGATCCCCAGCAAAAACCGCCGCTCCGGAGGCACAGACTCAAGCTCCTTCTCCCAGGCGGGTCTGCCTGGTATTGGACTTGGACAGGATCCGATTGAGTATTTCACTGATACATGGCACACCAATCTCGATACGTACGAGCGAATCATTGAAGATGATGTGAAGAAAGACGCGATTGTGGTGGCTGCATCCATCTATCAACTGGCGATGCGGGACAACATGCTGCCGCGCTTTACCGCAGCCGATATGCCGGCAAAACCTGAGCCAGCAGGATCACAACCTGTGGCTGCGCAAGCGGGAGGCAGTTCGACCCAACCGGCGCCAGCCGGCGGCGGAGTACAGGAAGAAAAAGCACCGGCGGTAACGCCGAAGAAGTGAGTTGGTTTTAGCGCCGCGAGGAAATTCAGCAGTCGCGCAAAGAAGCAATGGGATTGGAGACGGTTCGCGGCTGCGGCTTGTGAACCGCTTGCTATTTCACAGACGAGGGTCTTGTGAAATCCGGTTTTGGTGGCGAACACACGGACTCAAACCACCGGCTGATGTAAACCTGGGCATGGGTTTCACCACAGAAGTGCCGGGCTCCACCCGCTTCGGCAGCGAAAGAACTCCATTTCAGAATGGTCAAGTCCCAGGTTTCCGCATTGAATCACAAACCAGTGGCTGGGGTTGGTGGCAGTCCTTCCGCAGACCTCACATCTGAATTCCTTTAGCGATGTCATAGATTCCTTGTTATTCACTCGCGCTTAGGGCGTGGGCGAACCCATGGCAGGTTGAGATTGGCGGAACCGGTATCCGAAGCCAGGCACGGTTTCAATGACCTTGGAGTACTTGCCCAATTTTTTTCGCAGGCTCTTGATGACGGCGTCAACGACGTTGCTACCAACGTCGTATTTATATCCCCACACATCTTCGATGAGCGACGTGCGATTCACTGCCTTGCCTTCGCGCTGAGAAAGATAGTGTATGACGGCAAACTCCAATGCGGTCAGCCCCACCCTGCGACTGTCAACGATGAGCTCGCGCGCATCCACATCCAGGAGGTCGTCACTCGTCACACCAAGTTCACCTGCGGCCAGACGGGCCAGCCATCCGTCCACCGAAGATGGTCCAAAATCGAGCATAGCAATTTGATAAACATCTTTGCCGAGTCGAACTTGAGCACCTTCAACGGGCCGGATTTCAAGTGTTGACGCGACGGAGGCATAAGCGGGCAGATCACGGAGAGCGAAGTACACGCGTCGCAGCCTGGGGCGAAGGCTCAAGTAGGTGCGCTTAATGTCCAGCCAGCCCGCTGCCTGAATGGGGGAGGGGGCTTCACCAGCGTCCTGGCTAAGCCAGCGCCGCATAAAGAGCGCGCGCTGCATTTTCGGCAGCGGATTTTCCCGCAAGTGGTCAAGCCAGCTTCGCACAATTGGGTCATCCGGAATCGTGATTGAGTCGAGTAATGCAGCATCAAACATACAGTAGAACCCGACCGTTTTACCGCTTTCATCGCGGATGGCGTGGAACGCCTGCGGTGCAGCATGCCACCATTTGCCAATACATGCGGCTGCCACAGGGCCATCGTGCTGTTTGCAAATCGAGAGGATTGCGGTTTTATCCTGCGGACGCGCCGGCTCAACCGTGCAGATCTGGGCCCCGGTGGGAAAAAAAGCCTCGCGAAGGAAGGGATTCTCCAGCAGGTACAGCATGTCTGCCGTGTACCGCCACAACTCCGTGGGCGAGGCTGCCGCCAGTTCCGAACGCAGTTGGTACCAGGCCGCGCGCCGAAAGGCCTGATATTTGCTGGGATCAGCAGCCTTGAGGGCGGTAGCAATTACCTGCTGAACAGAGTCGTGAATTTTAAGTCCGTCCAGCTCCGTCTGGACAAAAGGCAGTGCACGCAGCCGCTCAAAAATGTCCTGCGGCGCGGCATCAGGCAGCATCGATTTCAACAGTGACACGGTAGCTCGCCGTATTACCGATGCCGCTTCAAGGGTGCGCCTGGTAAGCGGGTCAGCAATGTCAGCCAGATACATCCGGGTAAGCTCGTCAATCACGCGGTTGATTGCCGTTTCTTCTAAAACCGGGGCCCTGCGGTTGGTGAGTGTGGAAGCTGCCAGGGTCAGGGCGAGTGGATGTCCACAGGCGATGCGGTTGATCCGCGCTGCACGTTCTTCTGAAATGCCCTTTCCGGCGAGCAGTTCGACCGCTTCGCCTGCCGCCAGTCCATCAAGCTCAATGGCGCGGAACATTCCATCCCAGCCGGGAGCACTCAGCCATGCCGTGACCGGAAATTCACGCCCGCACAAGATAATCCGCGCCGTGGGAGGAAGGCTAGGCACAAACGTCTGGCGCAACCAGGCATCGAGCAGGCGGAAGACTTCATAGTTGTCCAGAGCAATCACCACGGGTGCGTGTAATGACGCGAGTCTGGTGTTCGCTTCCTGCGGAGAGGTCAGGTCTTCTCCCAGCGCCGCACTCAACCCAGTCCAAAAGCCTGCTTCCGTAGGCTCGACCAGGTGGCAGTTGAGAACGATGACAGAAGCTCCCGCGGCCCGCGCCCTTTGCGCGAATGCGGAGAGCAGCCTGCTCTTGCCGATGCCTCCGATACCGTGAAGAAAAGTAACACTTGGCCCCGACGCGTCGAGCGTTTCAAGAAGAGATTCCATCTCCTGAGTGCGCCCGATAAAAGTTCTGCTAGCTTGCTCGGTCAGGAGGTCCGCCAGGCTTTGATTCATTTTCCACTCCCGTTGGCCAAAGGCGAGCGCAAAAGTACAGAGAAGATGAGGAAGGAGCCATTATACGGGAATCGCTGTCAGGAATGAGTAGAGGCCTATACCGATGAGCGCGCCTGCCCAGAGAAGGTCAAGATTTAACCATGCCCGGCGCAGGACTGCCACTCCAAGCTTCTGGTAAACAAGGAATGCCAGAGCGCAAGTGACCAGCAAGTACCCCAGCGAATGGATGGCCACTGGCAAGATGATTCCGGTAGTGTTCAATCCGCCCGGTGAAGGACTCATAGCCATTTGCATGGCGTGCGCGTGTTCCTGATGGGTTGATGCAGGCAGTCCCAGAATGAGGGGAGCGAGCATCAGTCCGGCGCCGTGGGAGAGGATATGAGAAACGACCACAGCGTAAGATCACGCGGGCCCACTCGCATGCCTACCCAGCGAAAATGATGTGAGCGAATCAGCCGGTACAAGCCGAACCCTATCAGAAGAACAGCGGTTACAATCTGCAAACTTCGTTGGGGCAGAGCGCCTCTGGCCAGCTGCACAACCAGAACCGCCAAGCCGACGGAGATCACGTGTCCCAGGCCAAGCGGCCCAATGGAGCGAAATACCGCCAGCTTGCTTTTCTCCTGCAGCCCAAGCGCAACGGCAAAGAGCCATCCCATCGCGGGATTGAGCCCGTGGTATGCGCCAAGCGCAAACAGAGCCAGCCAATGCCAATCAGTCATGACGGATAACAAAACGAATCTGATGATGCGTCCCCACCTTCCAGACGCACCTGATGAGCGCGGAGACCACCAAAGTCCACAAAGAAATCCGGGTCGAGACGCAGGCCGCCTTCGGGCATCACATCGGCCTTGACCATCCAGCCGCGAATTCCATCCGGGTAAAACTGGTCGTCCCAGGTGCGAAAGAGAGAGTTGGTGATGTAAACGCGGCGGCCGTCGCGGCTGATCTCCACCATCTGCGGGCCGCCGTTCAGAGCTTGTTTGTTGTTCGCAGGGTGTGCTGCGCGCCGTGTGATGCCGCCAGCGTGCACTGACCCGACGAGCCGGGGATTGAGGGGATCGGAAACATCGTATTGCCGCAACTCCCCGGTGCCCCAGCACGAGGCGTAAAGGAAACGATCGTCAAGGGACAGATCGATATCGGTCAACAATGGCGGCACGGCTTTGAAGCCCTTCAATAAAGGAGGCAACAGATCAGGATCAGCCGGCTCAGCGGGGATTTCAATGACCTTCCGCACTTCCCATTTGCCATTTTCCTGCCGCCAAAGCCAGATGGACGAGGAAAGATCTTTCAGGGAGATCACTACTCCGGCAAAGCCATAGAGCTTAGTTGGGTCATGCGCGGGGCGGAGCTCGAGGACGAGCTGCTGTTCAGCTCCCAGATCAAGAACCTGCTGGTGGCGGCGCTTGCGCAGGTCCCAGACATGCATGCTGTGGCCGTATTTCCCGGCCAAAAGCAGCTCCGCGTTGATGCCGTTCTCAACCATGTTGGGAGTGCCCCACTCGCTGGTGAGCATGGTGTCATATCCCAGATGCCACCAAAAGTCATAAGATAAATATTGGGGGCCACGGTCCACTTCCCACCGGCCAAGAACGTCAAATGAATAGTGGTCCAACACAAAGATGCCGCCGGGGCCGTCGCCACTGGTGGAGCCAATTGCGTTTACATAGATCCCGTCTGGTCCGCAGTGGACTGTGTGTGGACGCGAGTATCCTGTGCGCGCTGCAATGGTGTCAGCTTCAATTACCTTCACAATCTGCGGCTTTCGAGGGTCAGGTTTGGTATCAAGGATGTGGATGCGCGACGAACGAAGTCCGGGAACAATCAGATACCGGCGCTCAACGTGGGGATGTGGCGCATAGGGGCAGAGCGCAGAGCTGCATGCGTTCCAGCCAAAGTGGTGCAGTTCATCGCCAACATTGGGCATGGGCACGCGGCCTACTATCTTGCCGCGGGTGGGTGATGCGGAATCCAAATCCACAACCGTCAACTCGTCAGGACTGCCGTTTGCCCCGAGTGCTACTACGTAGGCGAGTTTTTCCGGTGGCGCCTGCATCGCCAGTCTGGGAGATGGGTAAAAGGTTGGGTCTGGACGAAACTGCATGGCTCATACCTCCTCTAACCTGTTGTTGGATTGGATTCTCGAAAGGTCTAATATGTTGCGGAAAAAGCGTCGAGAGACGCTGTTAAGACTAGAAGCCATCTCATAAATAGTTTCTCAAGAGAATGAGGATACAGCCGAGTTGGACCATGCCGAGGAAGTTGGCTTCGTGATACTCCCAACGGATGACCAGACGGCGGAAATTATGCAGCCAAGCAAACAGTCTTTC
>JAIQGL010000066.1 GCA_020072585.1 Terriglobia bacterium
CGGGTTGCTCTCCAGCAGAGCCCGCCTCTGCTTCCTCAGCTAGCCTCATCCTGCAACCAACAACCTCGTTCGTCGAGCCAATCTCAGCGAACGGTAACCGGGGAGTTTCCACGTTGTCTCAACTCAGGGGTTCACTCCACAAAGGATAGATCGTCGGGGTTCCTCCACTCCCGCTTAGTCCCTGCCCCTTCGCAAGCTCAGGGGGCAGTCCCGCGCGGTCGGTCGGAATGACAAGATGAAAAAAGTTTGGACGGCATGAGTAAACTCATGCGTATCGTGTTCTCGAAAAATTGAATGTTCCGGCAAGGTGGCTTTGTCAAGATCCTTCGGCCTCGGGTAGTGGGTCACTCTGATTTCCACAGCCATAATCGCGCTATAAGGTGAACGGGCGCACTCGTGTATCTAGCACGAGCGCACCCTGACCAAAATTCACCTGACAAGAGGCGAACATGGCTGACCTTGAGTTTACCAGCCGGGAACATGAAGGCATGTATCGGCTGCTCGTTCTGCTCAATAGCTCCCTTCAATTTATTGTGAAACGGCTGGAAGAACTCGCCGCAAACAAAATTCTTGACCCCAAGTACCTCAAAGAACTGTCAGCACTCACCCAAAAGGTTCAAACGACATTGGACGAAACAATCAAGAGAAAGCGGTAAAATACCAGTATGCCCAAGCGCCCAATTAAGGATCACGATTTCGCCACAGTTGCTCGCCGTGTTGTCGAACAGGCAATAGGCGAGCAATTGGACGGTTCGCCATTGCCAGACCCCAATGCTGGCAAGAATCCTGCTGCCGTGGCGCTAGGGAAGCTGGGCGGCGCAAAAGGTGGCCGAGCCAGAGCCAACAATCTGTCAGCGGCTAAAAGACGCGCCATTGCGAAGAAGGCAGCCCGGACTCGCTGGAAAATAAAATAAATTCCCCAACTTCCCATTTCCTCCCATGTTTTGTGGTATATTGGGAAGCGAATCAAGATATGCCTCGCAGGAGGACCGATTGAACTCTACAGCGACAGAAGTTTTTGAAGGTGACGACTCGCAGGAAGCTCTTACGCGACTTGGCTTAAGCCGCGAAATTATCAACAATGTGCTCATGAAGGCGCTTGATGCTGCGCTCTCTTGCAATGACAACGACCCGATCACAATGGCAGGAATGATGCTTTGGGGAAAGGGCGTTAGATTCTTTGCTGAGGAAACTCGTCCGATTAGGTGGAAGCGGATTAACGAGGACAACCAAGCCCTAATCTTGAATGAAGACGGTAGCATCGCAGTGACGGCAGCATCTGGCGACGAAGACACTGGCATTGCAAACGGATCACCGTGTACAAATTCCCAGAAGGGAAAGACGACCATTGCTGCGTGTCGCGACAATCGTCAGTTCTCCTTTGCTGATTGGCTCGACCCTGCTCCTGCCGTAGACTCGACTAAGGTTCCTGGGCGCTCAACATGGTTCCTGCTAATGCATCGTGACAAGAAGGCCAATGTTCTTCGTGCCGAGCTATCACTGCCAGTAAATATGGACAAAGATGGCTATGTCGTTCGATGGGAAAAGCGAATTATTTTTGCCCCAATTTCGTTCGATTCAATCCCTACAATTAGCGCGCGCGGAGATAGCGGCCCAGATGGCGGAAATGCCCAGAGTCCCGAGGTTACAGTCCAGATTACGCGGCTTGGATGAGACGGCCGATTTTAACGGCCTGCGGCTCATACTCGCCCGAATGCGTAGAGGACTTACTATCAGCAAGTTGGCCGCACTCATAGACGTAGACCGCAAATCGGTAAACGCCTATGAGTGCGGACGGCATGCGCCGTCGCCTGAAACGATGGCGAAGATCGTTTCCGCACTCGATTTCCCCCCTGATTTCTTCATGGGCGATGACATAGAGATTCCCACGATTGAAAGCGGCAGTTTTCGTTCGATGAAAACGATGTTGGCTATTCAGCGCGATATGGCATTAAGTCAAGCTGCTTTCGGTTTGCATTTTAGCAACTGGGTAGATAAAAAATTCGGTCTACCTAAGGAGCAGATTACCAATTTTAGCCAGCAGCCTGATCCAGAGGCCGCAGCAGAGGCAGTGCGACGAGAATGGGGATTAGGCGAACTAGCGATTCGCAACATGGTTCATTTACTGGAATCCAAAGGCGTTAGGGTTTTCTCTCTCGCAGTGGATGCGCGGCAGGTTGATGCGTTTTCAATGTGGAAGGGGAAGAACGCCTTTGTATTTTTGAACACAAACAAGACTTCAGAGCACAGCAGATTCGATGCGGCTCACGAATTAGGCCATCTTGTGTTGCATAAGCATGGCGTGCCTCAAGGGTTCGAGGCAGAGCGCGAAGCTAACGCTTTCGCCTCCGCGTTTTTGATGCCAAGAGGAAGCGTTATGGCTTACTCGCCAAGCTTCCCTAGCTATTCGGCGCTCGTCGCAACCAAGACCAGATGGAAAGTATCTGTTGGCGCGCTCGCATATCGCCTTCATGGGCTTGGCTTGATGAGCGACTGGCAACTGCGCTCAGTCAATGTTGAAATCTCAACTCGCGGAAGGGAATATGAGCCGAATGAAACACCGCGTGAAACATCGCTGATCCTGCCAAAGATTCTTGGCGATCTGTACGCGGATGGAGTTACGCGCGCCCAGATCGCGCGCGAATTGACGATCCCACTACCTGAACTTGAGCAGCTTCTATTCGGTTTAACGATGACCGGGGTAGTGGGCGGCAAGCGTACCAGTGCGAAATCGCGCCCATCGCACCTGACTCGCATTAAATAATTTACTTGACTATGCATGACCGAGTAAGCATAATGGTCAGTATGAAACAGCTTGATTCTTCCCTCCGCGCACAGGTTGTCCGGTGCCTTATCGAAGGCAATAGCATCCGTTCCACAGTCCGCATCACCGGAGTAGCGAAGAACACCATTGCAAAGCTGCTGAATGATCTCGGATGCGTTTGCGCTGCGTTCCACAATAAGACTGTCCGTAACCTGAAAGTGCGCCGTTTACAGGCGGATGAGATTTGGTCGTTTGTGGGAGCGAAGGCAAAAAATACCAGCATCGAAAAAAAGGCTGAAGGCTGGGGAGATGTTTGGACGTGGACTGCGCTAGATGCGGACACAAAACTTTGCGTGAGCTATTTGGTCGGCGGACGTGATGCAGGTTGGGCGCATGACTTCATGGAAGATTGCGCGAACCGCATTAAGAACCGCGTCCAGATCACCACGGATGGCCATAAGGCTTATTTGGAAGCAGTCGAGAATGCTTTCGGTGCCGACATCGACTATGCGCAGTTACAGAAGATTTACGGCGCTCCGTCAGAATCAGAACAGCGCCGTTATTCTCCGGCCCGTTGTATCGGATGCGATCTGAAAGTAGTGAGCGGAGACCCTGACCCGGCGCACGTCAGTACCAGTTATGTCGAACGTCAGAATCTTTCAATGAGAATGGGAATGCGGCGCTTTACTCGCCTGACTAATGGCTTTTCAAAAAAGATCGACAATCACCGGCACATGATTGCACTCTATTTCCTGTACTACAATTTCGGGCGCGTTCATCAAACCTTGCGCGTTACTCCCGCAATGGAAGCTGGAATCGCTGGACACGTTTGGAGCATTGACGAAATCTGCGCTCTGCTGCCTGAGACGAAACCAGCCACACGGAAAACTGAGAACGAAATGATTCTGAAAGCACTCGGAGAAAAGCCAGCCGGAGCAAGGGTTAGTTAGCCCTGTGGAAATCAGAGTGACCCACTACCCGGCCTCGCTCAGGATTTCGCCTGGCGGATCGGACGCCGCCAGAACGGATCAAGATGTACTATTTCGTGCAGTTCCTGATGCGAATTTGCTTGCGTTAATTCGATTGATTCGCTTATAATTCGTGGCGAAGATTAACCGAGAGCGGCGTCGGCGGGTAGAGACCAGGAAAGGCCTGCAACCCTACGGTCTGGGGGCCCTCGTATCGTTCCCAGGCATCGTGGCCCCGCTGATACAGAGACTGAATCTCTGGTGGTACCTGCGGCTTGGGGGCCGAAGTGCGTCTGGAGATTGCCAGAAATGCCAAAATTGGTAGTGGTACAGTTTGGATTTTTTGGGTAACGCAAGGTCCCTCACCCCTACTCGCGCGCTGATACCACCCCATCGCGCAAAAAACGCGCGCCGGGGGCCCCGGATGAAAGCGCGCGCTCGTTGACGGGGATTCGGGATGACGAATTTTTTGTCCCAAAATGTACCACTACCCAAATTGCCAAAAATTGCCAATTGGAAAAAAACAGCCTTTCGCAATTAGCTGTTAGCACTTAGCTCAAAACCAAAAAACTCAAAAATCAAAAAAAGCGACCACCCCAAACGGGGTGGTTTTTTATTGGAGAAAAAACGTGATAAAGCCAGGAACTGCGACCAGAAAAGGACCGGTGACTAAACAGGAAGTGATTGAGACGATTGTGGCGTGTGCGGAGAAGCTGGGGCATGTGCCAAGCATTCCGGAGCTGATGAAGCATGCGGGAATTGACCGGCCACAGATCCGGAAACATTTTGGGAACTATGAGCAGGCGCTGGAAGAGTGCAAGCTGGAGATACCGGAGCGAGGCAGAAAAGTGGAGATAGACAGATTATTCCGGGACTGGGCGGGGGTAGTGCGGGCACTGAAGAGGCTTCCGAGCGTGTATGAGTATGAAAAGTTGAGCAGGTACAGTGTGCGTCCGTTGAGAAAGAGGTTTGGGGTGTGGGCGCAGGTGCCGGTTGGTTTAAGGATGTATGCGGAAGATCATGGCCTGGCTGAGGAGTGGAAAGACGTTCTTGTTCTGGTGGGCGGGCAGGAGGGAAGGCAGGAAGGGTGCCAGGACGGAGAACAGGCAGGCGGGCCACGCGGCGGACAGGGCGGCAGTGCCGGGATGTCGCGGTGGAAGAAGATTGGGGCTGAGAGGGACATTTTTAGCCAGCCGATCTTTCAGCGACCGATGTTTGACCGGCCGATGTATGGGCCACTGATCCGGTCGAATGCGCTGGTTTATGCGCCGACGAATGAGAGCGGCGTGGTATGCCTATTTGGAGCGATGGCGGAACAGCTGGGTTTTCTGGTGTTGCGGATACAGACGGAGTTTCCGGATTGCGAGGCGATGCGCCTGGTAGGAAAAGACCGGTTGCAACCGGTGCGGATTGAGTTTGAATATGAGAGCCGCAATTTTCTGCGGCACATGCATGATGTGAGAGGATGCGATTTGATTGTGTGCTGGGAGCATAATTGGCCGGAGTGTCCGCTGGAGGTGGTGGAGTTGAAGAGGTATTGCCAGAATTGAAGGGCAAAACAAGGCTTTTTCACCACGGAGATGGCATGAATAAGGAGCAAGTTCTGAGGCGATATGCTCCGGAACAGGAATCTGGAGCAGACAGGTTGCAGGCTGGGCTCGTGCAGTGAGGCAGTAGGACCTCGACACGGAGATTAGTCAGACCT
>JAIQGL010000013.1 GCA_020072585.1 Terriglobia bacterium
ACTGATAGGTGATTCAAGTACAGGTGCTTTCCAGTGTCTTCGTCGACAGAGTTCTGGTGGCCAACAAAACGATGCTTACGCATCGCCAGGGACAGTTTTTCCTTGACAGGACCTTCGCTCTTATCGAGGGGCACCCCGCGACGAGGATTTGCTATTGATGCCGTCTGGAGTTGGTAAGGGGTTTGTCCGGTTGAGTACGAAGGCTGCCAAAGAGTTCGGCATCGTGGTCTTCTCTTCCGGCAAAGAGGCGGAGGAGATCACGGTTAGCCAGGGCGCGAAGTTCTTCCGTGCGGTTGCGGAAGTCAGGCAGGCAGTGGAGGGGGAAGATGCATGGTTTTTGCAGACGGTCCAGTCTTTGCAAGCGGTCAAGCGCAGCAAGGGCGACGCCAAAGCCACGGTTCAGGTGCCGCAGGGCTTCAAACAGCTTGGATTTTACTTGCGGGTCATTTATTTGCGAGCCTCTCGGCTGCGGGTTAGGGCTGCGGCGCTGAGGTTGCGCCAAAGGATTGGAGCGTTTAGCTTTGTTGGTAGCCATCGTTGCCTCTTATACAGGTGATGTTGGTCAGGGCGGCGTCGGTGTGCAATCACTGGCGCTGTCCGTTAGGTTTGGTTTTTGGCCATTGGCTCTTAGCTCTTGGCTTTTGGCTTCTTCTTTTCAGGTTTGCGAGACTTGTGTGACACAGCTCCCGGCTGTGGCTGATGTTTCTCCCTCAGTTTTGAGTAACGGGTTTTCCTGCCGTTGGCGATCTTGGGCAGAAGCTGGCGGACGTGTTCGATTTCTTCTTCAGTCCAGACGTGTGTGGGCCGGATGCCCGGAATTATCCCTTTAGGCAAGGGAAGTTTGCCCGCAGCAAGGTATTGCGTGAGCGTATTGTGCGGTATCCCTAACTTCTTTGCAGCCTGGCGTGTTGAATAGAGATCCATTCGCAAGCAATTGTTCTAGATAGACAATGGCTTGTCAAGAGGCTTTGAAAGAAACGAATAAAGTAAAGCGGCTGTTTTACTTTGTTAAGCGCGCGCTCCGCTGCATTGCGTCCCAGCAAGCCAAAACCGGACTTCCACCCCAACACGAGAAACCCGCGCGTGCTGGGGGCCCGGGCTTGCTGGGAGCAGCTGCGCGCGAGCCTGCGGCGCAAGGAAGTTGCGGGGGGAGGGGCAGGCAGGAAGCGAGGAAGAAAATAAAGGCGGGCGATTCAAGAGGAACTTACAGCAAGTTTTCTTTCGGCGGATTTCGCGTCCTGTAGATTTGAAGCTTGTTCGGTTGTACGGCCAGCATTAAATCTTCAGTGAGCCCGAATTCGAAACGATCTCCCCAATCGCCCGCACTCGTCACCTTCTGGCCCAGAACCAATTTCTTAATAAAATCGAAGGAGCAGGTTTCTCCTTGCAGGTTCTTCTCACAGGGCAGCATCACGGCTGTTCCCTCGGCCCATCCGTCATTCGGACCGAATTCAATCTGACGTCCGATCATGCGAAAAGTCAGATTATCAGAGAATATTATGAATACCCCAACAGAAGTTGTTTCAATCTCCCGGACAGCTTTTCCTTCGAAGGTCTTGAAAACTTCCGGGAAAGATGAGTCCCATCCCTTTCCAAGTAGCTTATATCGGTGTCCGAATTGCTTAACTAACTCATCCCTTCCTTCAAACGATTCCGTTAAGCGATACACAAAGTCGTAGAAACCGGGGGCGATCAAAATGCCATTGTGCGGAAAATAAAGTCGCTTACCAACAGCCTTAAGCACGCGCTCAACCATTTGGCTGCACGTAGCGTTTCCGAATTTGAGTTTTTTCCCTTTTAACGGCGGAATAAGTCCAAGATTGTAACTACTCCCCCAAGGTTCGCACCCTTTGGTGAAACCGCTCGGAGACATGATTAAGCCAAGATACTTTTTGCCTTCGGAGTATTTGTTCATTGTGTGAACAACTGCGGCCCACTCTTGAATATCAGCGGGTTCCGCTTTTGAGGTTTCATAGTCCTTACAACTGATGAGAAGTTTCAAATCGGGGCTTTGCTGAAATCCAGTAGTGATTACGTCGATCTCCTTTTTTGGCGGCCCGACAAAGGACGCTACTTCCGGAGAGGTTGCAAGTTCGATTCTTAACGTCTTGTTGTGCTCAATAGTGGCATCGCCGCACACGTTCTTGGCAGCTTCAAAAGTTTTCCGTTCCAAGTCGTTCTTGAAATTCACCAATAAACCTTCTCGCCCGTACGCAATACCATTCCCGGTTTCAGGTCTGTTGCAAGTACCTTTCTCAAACTGTCGCCATCTCGAATAACAAAAACGCTGTCGGCAGCCAATGACTGTACAACTGAGCCTATCTGATGCCGCACACCCTGGCCAAAGCGGACCACTGACACTTCTGTCACTTTTTTAACCCAATGACCGGCCTGGTCCGGTGCCGGGGCTCCCGTCTCTGGATGACCTAACCCCGTGACCACAAAAATATCCATGTCCCCCACATACGCCACAACGCCCACGTCATCGTCGGCAAGAATTCGATTGGGGTCTTCGCGGCACCGCCCAACAAGTTCATCCACATCGATTCTCTCGCCTTTCGAATTGATGAGCAGTGGTTTGTCACTCATTCACGCCGCCTGTCGACCCCTTTTTACTATCCTTGAATCTCTTTCGGACGTCTTCTAGAGCCTTGGCTCTTTGCTCGTCTGAAATATCCAGCTTCTCTCTTGAACTGCCCTGCACCGGAATTAGCCTAGGTTCACCGTTTGGGTCGCTGCCCATTACGTAACCGGGATCGCCTTCAAGCACCAACAACTTTATGCACGATTCGCAGCGGGCACACACAACAAGAACCTCTTGTAGCGGTGGCATAATCGTTATCACGCCGCCACAATTGCAGGTTATGGGAATCGGGTCACCGCGTTCTACTGCCATACCCGCTACAAAGGCGAACAGGTCAGGCTTTAGTTTCGCTACCATTTACACATGATATCCGACCTTTGGCCATAATCTGCCGCGCTCCGCTGCACTACGCGACGGCCTACGGAGCAAGGAAGGGCTCTTATCGCATTTCTTACGGCCCGGCTAAAGCCGAGCCCTGATACCTCCAGAGGCTAAAGCCACAAATCCAAAAGGACTTTTACGGCCCGACTGAAGTCGTGTCCTGATACGAATCTTGACGGCGGAGTGGGGAAGCATGCCGAGTGGAATCCTGTCCTTGGTAAAAGAGAGTGAAGGATGGGGCCCCAAGCAGCAGCGGAGCCGATCCCTCGCCTACGCGCCGGAGATTGTGGATGCGTGAGATGTTTCTTGTGCTTCGGCTCGGGATAGCACATCGAGGGGGAGGCATTTTAGTGAGAACGCCCTGAAGCGGTATGGGTGGTGGATATATTCTCGGGGTTCCTCGGCTCCCGCTTAGTCCCCTTGCCCTTCGCAAGCTCAGGGGGCAGGGTCCCGCGCGGTCGCTCGGAATGACAGAGGTTAAGGGTCATTTCGCGGCCCTGAAGGGCCGCTCTTTCACCACAAAGCCAACCACCACAAAGCCAACCACCACAAAGACGACCAACCACGAAAGCCAAGCAAGCGCAAAGCCACCAACGAGCCCATCAACCCGACACCCGGCGCTTCGCCGGGTGTCTCTTTATTCGTGCAGAGGCGCTGCGAAAAGGAAGCCCGGCAGGGCTTCCGCGCGGCGGGTCTGCACGAATGGGTGCGGAGAGAATAAAGATACAAAGCGATTTTCGAGAGAATTCCCTGAAGCAGCATGGCAGAGAAAGCGCTGTCGGGGTCCTCGAAGCTCCCTCGGCTTCGCTCGGGATTTCGCCTGCGGGCTCATACGCCCGCACAACGGCTCAACTTCGACTCCTCCTCAGTCGCGATGCGCTTCCTCGGAGTCGCTCAGGAAGACAGGGTTATAAGGGGGCTTTTCGCGGCCCTGAAGGGCCGCTCTTTCACCGGAAGGCAACCCAGCTCCCGGAACCTGGCGATTCAATGTGCGAAAGCGAACAGTTCCGCGCTGTGTCTTTGTCAAGATGTACTAATTCGCGCGGTTTGTCTGAGGAATTTTGTTGATTTATAAACCGTGTTCGCCTAGGATTCGTACCAGGAAGACCGAGAGCGGCGTCGGTGGGTTGAGCAACTGGCAATGAGGCATTCGCCAGGGAGCAAGACCCGGAAAGGCCTGCAACCCTACGGTCTGGGGGCACTCGTTCCGTTCCCAGTTTCCGTGGCCCCGCTGATACAGAGAACTCGAATCTCTGGTTTTGCCCGCGGCTTGGGGCTAGAGGTGCGTCCGGACAAGATTGCCAAAATCGCCGAAATTCCACCCCGTCAAGCCAAAAGCGGGCTCGCCGTGGCCCCGGAATTGCCAAAATTGCCAAAATTGGAAACGTGAAAATCTGCAAGTCCCGCAGGCGAGGGCGCCTGCGCTCCACGAAATCAAAATCTGAGCCACCCAGTGGGTGGCTTTTTTATTGGAAAAAACTGCTTTTGAAAAAAACTGCTTTGGAGGGAAGACGGTGACGAGAGAAGAGATTATTGCTGCGGTAAAAGAGTGCGTGGCCAGGCTTGGGCGGGCGCCTGGCGCCGATGAATTTCGACTAACCATGTCAGTAAGAAGACACCTTATCCGGAAATATTTCAGCACATACACGCAATTGCTGACAGAGTGCGGGCTGGAGCGCCACGGGTCAGGGAAGGCGCTCACGCTGGAGTCGATGTTCCGGGATTGGGCGGGTGTGGTGCGTAACACGGGCAAAATTCCAACCGCAGCGGATTATGACCGGCATGGGACGCACAGTTACCGTCCTTTTTTGACCCGCTATAGACACTGGAGAGAGGTGCCAGCGGGAATGCTGGCCTACATGGTGGAAAAAGGACTGGGTGATGAGTGGCAGGACGTGCAGAAAATCATTGCCGACCACCTGCGGATGCCACTGGAGGAAGCCACAAAGTACAAATTGCCTTCTGAAAGTACTTTCCGGCCAAGGATCATGGCGGACCGGCCGATCTACGGGCTGCCACTTCTGCAGGGGCCATTGACTTTTGCGCCGACCAACGAGGCCGGAGTGCTGGCGGCTTTTGCCTGCCATGCGCGAGAGCTGGGCTTTACCATCCTGAGGCTGCAGGCGGCATTTCCGGATTGTGAGGCGTTGCGTGAGGTGGGTCCAAACAAAGGGCAGAGAGTGCTGATTGAATTGGAATATGAAAGCCGGAATTTTCTGGAGCATTTACACCCCATAACTGGTTGCGATCTGATTGTTTGCTGGATTCACAATTGGCCGGAGTGTCCGCTGGAAGTGATCGAGTTGAGCAAGGTGCTAGGAAACGGAGCCCCCCAAAAAACTTAACCACTGATGAACACTGATGACACTGATCAGAGATCGGGACATCAGGTGTTCCGGTGATCGGGAAGGGCTGAGAAACTGATAGTCGAGAGAGACAGAGATTGAAGGTACTGCGGCGCAAGGATTAGAAATCCACTGCATCCTCGTAAACCCCTGTATTTACTGCCTAAAAATGCACCTGAATCGGGGCTTCCGGACTGGAATCCATCAATTACCTCCGTAACCCCAGGGCAATGTTCTTGTGGGCACGGTGCGCGGGACTTTGGGGTATGATGCGCGTGTTCCTCCTCCCAGACTTGCACAGGTACCCCAACGATGCAAGAAAACCCGGAATCCGCCACCGGCACTGCCACAGCCACAGGCAATGCTACCGCCTCGGCCACAGCTACAGCCCCGCGCACTGACCGTTTAGAGCTGGTCAAGGAGTTGCCGCGGGGAAGCGTGGGCGTCGTCCACCAGGCCAGAAGTCCGCAGCAAAACCGTTCCGTCGTATTGCGCAAGTTTGACGTGCCGGAGTGGCTGGACGATGCCAATGAGTTAATACAAAAGATCCTTGCGGGAGCCAAGGCCGCCAGCGCGCTGGACCATCCCAACATTGCGCGGCTCTATACTTGCGGCTACAAGGATTTCACCGTCTTTATGACGGCCGAGTTCATTGAAGGACAGAACCTGAAGGAAATGATGGCCAAGCGCCAGCCGGAAATGGCTGAAGCGCTGCAGCTAGCCAAGCAGCTTTTGGCCGCGCTGGATTATGCGCATGGCAAGGGCGTATTCCATCATTTTCTGAACCCGTACAACATCAAAGTGCTGCCGGATGGCACGCTCAAACTTCTGGACTTCGGCATACTGCGCGATAAGAACCTGCTGACGCAGTCGCCCACTAAGAAGCTTGAGAACGAGCCGTATCTTTCACCAGAACAGGTGAAGAACAAACCGTCGGACAAGGCGTCAAATCTTTTTAACGCCGCGACGATCATCTATCAGCTGTATACGGCGCGCAGTCCGTTTGCCGGACCGCATCTGGGTGAAGTGGACCGCAGCATTACTGACGTGAATCCGCACCCGATGCAGATGGCGCATCCGCGCGTGCCGGAACAGATATCCAATGTGGTGCTGAAGGCGCTGGCAAAAAATCCGGCCGACCGGTATACGAGCGGCCAGCAGTTCTTTGCGGCGCTGGAAGAAGCAGCCAAGTTCCAACCGGTGGCGCGCGCCAATTCGACAGGGTCCATGCCCGCGTATCAGGGTGGACCGGGAGCGGCCAACGCTACGGGAGCGAGACCTGCCTATCAGGGCGGACCAGGGCCGAATGCGAGCCAGTCATTCAATGCGATGTCGCCGAATGCGAGCCAGGTAATCAAGACGCCTGCGCCGGGAACCACGCGTGTTGCAGCGCAGCAGACCACGTCACGTCCGCCGGTAAGCACGGCAAACCACTGGAAGCTGGTGGGAGGCGTGGTTGGAGGCCTTTGCCTCATTGTTGGCCTGGCATTGATTTTTCAACATCGACCGGGATCGCTTCCCGCGGACGATGGCACAGCACAGACAACGCAATCGGCTGCGAGCACGCCGGCGCCGTTCAATCATCAACAGGAACAGGCACAAGACGGGCAGGCGAAGACTCATACGCAAGCAGCGCAACCTCATTCGAGCAGATCGGCCAGGAACGCTCCGGCTGCGGCCCCTGTGGCTCCGCCCGCGCCGACGGAAGGACAGTTGATCGTCTCGTCCATGCCGATGGGCGCAACCGTGGAGATCGAAGGACGTGCCGGACAATCGTGGAAAGCGCCGCAGACCGTTCCTGCGCTTTCTCCGGGGACTTACAAGGTCACGTTCAGCATGCCGGGCTTTGCCACGGAGACACGCAATGTTCAGGTGGTTGCCGGAGCGCGCACGCCACTCGATGTTCGTATGACCGCCGTGAAGGGCTTTGTCACGGTGGCAGGCTCGCCGGCTGGCGCCCAGGTGTGGATCAACGGCAAGGATACCGGCAAGGTTACTCCGATCGAATTTCTCGTGGAACCGGGAACGCAAAATATCATGGTCCGGAAGCAGGGTTTTCTTGACGCCAACACGGAACTCAAACTAGTGGCAGGCCAGTCTGTGAACTATGCGCCCAGCCTCATGGTGGCGGGCCGTACTGACAACATTAAGCTTTTGGGCGGTGGCGTGGGCAAAATGTTTGGCGGCGGTGGTTCGTCGCAAGGCATGGCCCGGATTGAGATCAAATCTGAGCCCAAGGGCGCGCAAGTTACCATCAATGGCACGCCTCTGCAAAAAACAACGCCCCTGGAGATACAGGTCGAGCCCGGCAACTATGACATAGTGATTCAAAAAGATGGCTATAAGCCGGCCCATGAAAGCGCGATTGTGGGAGTGGAAGACCGGATCAAGATCAACGGGACTCTAACTCGCTAGGAAATTCTTAAAATCAGACGGATGGCGGACGGCCGAATGTGCCGTCCGTTTTTTCTTGTGCGTTGATCATGTCGCACGCATCAGGGCAGATTTCCAGATAGAATAGAAGGAACCCATTCTTAGGAACAGAGAGCCATAAACCGATTTGAACTCCAGGATTCGCAATATCGCAATTATCGCGCACGTAGACCACGGAAAAACCACGCTGGTAGACGCCATGTTGCGCCAGAGCGGCGCGTTTCGCGCCAATGAAGCTGTGGTGGACCGGGTCATGGACTCGAACGACCTTGAGCGCGAGCGCGGCATCACCATTCTGGCGAAGAACACCGCCATTTTGTATCACGACGTAAAGATCAACATTGTAGACACACCCGGCCACAGCGATTTTGGCGGGGAAGTGGAGCGCGCCCTGAAAATGGTGGACGGCGTGATGTTGCTGGTGGACGCCAGCGAAGGCCCTCTGCCGCAGACGCGCTACGTGCTGAGCAAGGCCCTGGAAGCCGGTTTGCCGCCCGTGGTGGTGATCAACAAGATTGACCGGCCTGACGCTCGGGCTCAGGAAGTGCTCAACGAGCTTTACGATCTTTTTATCGATCTCGACGCGCGCGAAGACCAACTGGGGTTTCCCGTGCTCTATACCAACGCAAAAGCGGGCACGGCTTCCACCAGCATGGATGTTCCGGGCGAGGACCTGCGGCCCTTGTTTGACGCCATTCTCGCCAGCACGCCGCCGCCTGCGGGAGATGCCGCGAGCGCATTGCAGATCCTGGTAGCGAACCTGGATTACAGTGACTATCTTGGCCGTCTGGCGATTGCCCGTGTGTTCAACGGAACACTGCGAAATGGCCAGGAAGCCGGTATTGCCAAGCTTGACGGCTCGTTGCAGAAATGGAAGATCACCAAACTGTTTTCCTTCAGCGGTCTCAAGCGCGTCGATATCGAGCAGACCGAACTGGGCGACATCGTGGCCATCGCCGGTGTAGAAGGCATTGGGATTGGTGAGACCATTACAGACGTTGAGAATCCCGCGCCTCTGCCGCACATCGTCATTGACGAGCCCACAATTGCCATGCAGTTTTCCGTGAACACCTCGCCATTTTCCGGACGCGAAGGAACGTACGTTACATCGCGCAACCTGCGTGACCGTCTGCAAAAAGAGCTGCTCACCAACGTTTCTCTGCGCGTCGAAGACAACGGTGCCACCGATTCATTCAAGGTCCTGGGCCGCGGCGAATTGCAACTTTCCATTTTGATTGAAACCATGCGCCGTGAAGGTTATGAACTTGCAGTGGGCAAGCCGGAAATCGTTACCAAACGCATTGACGGCAAGCTGATGGAGCCGCAGGAAAAGCTGATGGTGGATATTCCGGAAGCGTTCATCGGCGTGGTGATTGAAAAGCTGGGTGCGCGCAAAGGCCAGATGCTCAAGATGCACAATCACGGCTCCGGGCGCGTGCGGCTGGAATTTACCATCCCCAGCCGGGGCATGATCGGTCTGCGTTCAGAGATGCTGACCGATACGCGCGGCACTGTGATACTCAACTCTTTGTTTGACGGCTACACCGAGTGGCTGGGAGAAATTCCGCATCGCATGACCGGCGCTCTGGTTTCCGACCGCAACGGCCCCTCGACGGCTTATGCACTGTGGAGCCTGCAAGAACGCGGTGTTTTGTTCGTCGGCGCTGGTGTGGAGCTGTATGAAGGGATGATCGTGGGCGAGAATGCCCGCGAAGTCGATCTGGATGTGAATGCCGTCCGCGAAAAGAAGCTGACCAACATGCGCGCCTCCACCGCCGACGAAGCCATCCGCCTGGTTCCGTTCAAGAACCTGACTTTGGAACAGGCGATTGAGTTTGTGGCTGACGACGAACTGGTTGAAGTCACGCCAAAATCGCTGCGGCTGCGCAAGAAAATCTTGCAGGCCAATCGACGGCCAAAGAAGAACGCAGCGCAGCCTGCCGGGACGCCGACAACCGTTTAGCGGCTGCCATGATTTCGAAAGCAGCATGTCGATTGCTGATTATCGCGCTCTTGGCTGTAGTGAGTTGTAAGCACAAAAGGACTGACTCAGAGGCACGATCATTACTCGTCGGCGAGTGGAACCTCCACATAGGCAGTGATTGTGCCATGTATGGTGTTGCGTCGGACAAGCTTATTCTTCATTCTGACGGAACGCTCGAGCAGCATACGGTTTCCAAGCGAGGCTTTCATTACGACGCACCTGCTGAGAAGTGGGACTTTCTACCAGAGCACAGCGTCTCCTTCGATTCACGAAAGAATTTCTTCAACAGCCAGCCGGCGAACGAATTTGTGGGCGCGAAAATAGGCGAGGTACTACTTGTGGAATTCACGACGCCACCCGTCATTCTGTTGAATCCTAACGAAGATTGTTTCTATACCAAACCCAAATGATCGGCGCGTGAACACCTAATAATTTCGTGTTCATTCGCGTGTATTCGCGGCGTACTTTTTCTGATCTGCGCTTTTCTGCGCAAATCTGCGGCTCACTCCAACTGCTTCCCCTTCGTCTCCGGCAATTGCGTGGCCATTATCGCGGTAAGCACAAACGCTATCGCGCACAGCAGGAATGCCGCGCTCAGGCCCTTTTTGTCCCCGACCCAGCCAATCGTGTAAGGCGCCACGCAGCTCAATGCGCGAGCGCCGTTGTACGTAAAGCCGAGAGCGCGTGCGCGAACACGCGTAGGAAAAATCTCGCTGCCGATGATCCCCGAGCCGGCAAAGAACCCTGTGCCGAAGAAACCGACTAGCGCCCCGAGAATAAGAATGATCCACTGCGTGCGCGCAGCGGCATAAAACGGGATGAGCGCAGCGGCGCTCAGTGTATACAGGATGAGGGACCGCTTGCGCCCCAGCTTGTCCGCGACCCACCCGTAGCAAAGATAGCCGGGAAACATTCCCACCAGGTTCAACGTGACCAGCAGCCCCGTTGTGTTCATCATCCCCAGGCCGCGTCCGCCTTTTTCGATGGGCAAAGTCAGATACGGCGGCATCCAGCTAAACAGGCCCCACCATGCGAAGAGTCCAAAGACATTCAGCAGCAGCAGAAATAGGGTCTGTTTCCGCAGTCCGGTGGAAAAGATTTCAGAGAACGGTGCCTTGGTCGTTGCCTGATCGCGATGCTGCTTCCACATCTCTGACTCAGGAACGCTCTTCCGTATCCACAAAGTGACCAGCGCGGGCAGAACGCCGACGAAGAAAACCGCGCGCCAATTCAAATGCAGACGGTCCAGAACAATCCATGCCGTAAGAGCGGCAGCGGCCAGACCCCAGGCCCAGGCGCTTTGCACAATCGCTATGGCCCGGGCGCGCAGATTGGTGGGCCACGTTTCTGCTACCAGGGTCGCGCCCGTGTTCCACTCGCCGCCCATGCCCAGCCCCAGGACAAAGCGGAAGAAAATGAGCATAACGATGGAAGTGGAAAATCCGGAGCCCAGCGAGCACAGCGAATACGTAAGAATGCTCAACATCAGCGCTTTGGTGCGGCCAATGCGGTCAGCGATGAAGCCAAAAAGCACTCCACCGATTCCTGACGCCAGCAGCATAAATGCATTGGGCAATCCGGCGATGGCCTTGGAATGGATGCCCAGCGCCGTCATCACGTGGATCTGCACGTTGCTGTAGAGCAGAACGTCAAATCCATCCAGCCCCCAGCCCAATGCCGCTGCAATCAGCGTGCGCTTCTGTGCCGGCGTGACTTGAGAGATCGTGGGGAGTGTGGTGGAAGCCATTTGACAGTCGGGATTCTATCAGCTTGGGGCCAAGAATCCACCACGGAGACACGGAGGCACGGAGAAGAACTGTTTCTGATCTTGGCACAACGAGGTTCCGATGACTTTAGAAATAAGATGAGATACGAGATTCGGAATTATCTTTTAGTTTTTAGACTGAATGTCTCGTGCGGATATGCGCATCGGTCTTCGGAGTTTCAGATGGAATGTTTTTCTCCGTGTCTCCGTGCCTCCGAGGTGGATTCTTCTTTTCCTATCAATCCAAAATACCGCTGTGCCCGTTTCACGTCTTTCCCTATCTGAGCTTTCAGAGCTTCTACAGACGGGAACTTGATTTCCGGCCGCAGCCATTTCAGGAAGGAAATCTCTACTTCGGTTTGTGCCGTCACGTCGAGCGGATGGAAGTCGAGCAGGTGGGTTTCAATGGCGAATGACTCATCGCCGAACGTTGGACGCAGGCCCACATTCGTGACTGAATTAAAAGTCTCATGGTCCACGCGCGTGCGTGTTAGGTAGACGCCGTTTCCGGGAACCAGATCGTCATAGCGGCTCAGGTTGATGGTTGGCACAGTGTATTTGTGACCATAGCCTCGGCCGCGCCCCGGAGCGCCGGTAATGCTGAAAGGTCTTCCCAAAAGACGCCCGGCCATACTGACCTTGCCCGCATTCAGCAGTGCGCGCACCTGGCTGCTGGAGACCACGATCCCGCGCACCATCATGACCGGATAGACGCACACTTCAAAGCCAAACTGCCCGCCTAGCTCCTTCAGGCTTGCAGTGGTGCCCTGGGCTTTGTGTCCGAAATGGAAATTGTCTCCTTCATGCACTTCTTTTGCGTGCAGTCTGCCCGCCAGAATATTGCGCGCAAATTCTTCCGCTGTGGTCATGGAGAAGTCGCGGGTGAAGGGGACTTCCAGCAGAGCATCCAGTCCGGTTTCTGCCAGCAGCGCTTCTTTCTTCGCCAGCGGCGTGATCAGCCGCGGCGTAACATCCGGCCGCAGGATGCGAAATGGATGCGGTTCAAATGTGACCACCACGGCCCTGGCGCGGCTCTCGCGCGCACGCCGTACCATCTCATGCAAAACGTGCTGGTGGCCGCAGTGGATGCCGTCAAAATTTCCCACGCTGACAATGGTGGGTCCAAAATCCGCGGGTACTTCCTCCAGGGAGCGGAATATCTTCATGCGATATCGAACTCCAGCTTCAAGCCATCATGCGCCAGGCGCACGTGCTCCGGCAGCCCCTGATTGGTTTCCTGATGCGGCAGGTCATGCGAGATATGCGTAAAGAAAGCGCGTTGCGGCTTAAGTTCTTCCACCAGGCTGAGAGAGTTCGCTACCGTGGAGTGTGTGGGATGCGGACGATGGCGCAGAGCATCAAGAAAGAGAATGTCCAGGCCGCGCAGCTGCTCTTTGGACTCAGCTGGAATCTCGCTGAAGTCAGTGAGGTATGCGGCGGAGCCAAAACGGAAACCATGGATTTCAGCTTCTCCGTGCACGATCCTCACCGGCTCAAAGCGTGCGCCAAAGAGCTCCACCGCTCCGTTGAACCGGTTCATCTCTACGCGCGCGATTCCGCCAAATTTATAGTCTGACTTGAAGATATAACGGAAGATGCTCTCCAGGCTGCTGGCCGCGGTTTCATGAGCATAAAGCGGAATTTTGCCTTCGCGTTTGAAGCTGAGAGGGCGCACATCATCCAGGCCCAGGATGTGATCCGCGTGCGCGTGCGTATAAAGTATGGCGTCCAGCCGTGTGATTTTTTCCCGAATCGCCTGCTCGCGGAAATCCGGCGTCGTGTCAATGAGCACGGTGTGGCCGTCATACTCCACCAGAACGGACGGACGTGTGCGCCGGTCATGCGGATCAGCCGAGGTGCACACGCGGCAGTTGCATCCGATGGTGGGAACGCCCATCGATGTACCGCTGCCCAGCACCGTGAGGATTGCTTTCATTTCTTGGCTTCTACTTCTTATCGCCGGGCGGCATGGCTCCAGGCGGCACCGCTCCCGGCCTGGTGGCGGAGGTCGCAACGGCGTTGGTGATCTCGATCCAGGCCATCCGCAATTCAAAGAGCACATTTTGCAGCAATGTTTTTTCGCGGTCGCTCAGGTTTCCCTTGGTTTTGTCCTGCAGGATGGAGAGCGAATCAATCGTCTGCCGCGCGCCAATAATGTCCACGCGGGGCTGCTCGCCTTCCTGCCGGATTGCGCCCATCTGAATCAGCGCGCTCATATAAAACGACTCAATCACGCGCTCAAAGTTCATCTCCATCGGACCGCCCTGGGGGGCCTTGCCCGCGGCGGAGATCATCTCGTCAATTTTTCTGCCTGAGGCCTTGTACGCTTCACTCTGTTCGTGCTGTTCTTCGGCAGTGGGAGGTGCCGGCAGTTCATCGTCCTGCTCAGGGCCTTGCGGCGCCTGCCCGGCAGGTGGTTGTGCGGCAGCGGCGGGCGGCGTTGTCTTCTGGACTGGTGGCGGTGGCGGTGTGGTTTTTGGCGCTGGCGGCGCCGCTGCTTTTTCCTCTTCCGCTACCGGAGCATCAGGACGTGGCTCGCCTTCGGTCCCAAATCTGCGTCGGTCCGTTACTACAAACTCTGATTTTTTCTCAGCCATTCATTCCTCAGTGTTATTAGATTTTTTCAAATACCAGGCCTTGAAAAGGCAGCTCAACCACCGTTGCTTCAAGACCGTTTAAGTCGATCTTTGGCCCTGCGGCCAGCGCTTCGCGGCGAACATAGCCAAGCCCGATATTCTTATCTCCACCTGGCGCAGGCACACGGGCGATCGTTGTGATTTCAGCAAGAGCGCGGCCGTCAGCTTCATATTTCCCGGGTGCAGGGACCCGTTCGCTGAAGACAAACCCCGTAAACTTGCGGTGCACCTGTCCGCGCGCGCGGATACGCTCTACAATTTCCTGCCCGATGTAACAGCCTTTCGTGAAAGTCAGGGCCTGCATCTGTTCGGTTTCCTGCGGCAGGTCGCGATCGCGAATGTCCTGGCCATAGTTAGGGATGCCGCGCAACACTCTCCACATTTCCAGCGCTTCGGCGCCAACCGGCTGCGCGCCGGAGCTGATCAGCTTGGTCCAGAGATTTTGCGCCTGGTCCGCATCAAGCCAGAGCTCAAACCATCCAGGCCTTTGTTCAGGGCCACGGACTAGAGTAATCGAGATACCGTCCACGCTCAGATCACGAAGCTCCAGCGGCTCCATGCCCGTTGCGTTGATTCCGGCACTGGCGAGCACAGATTCTGCCTTGGGTCCACAGAGGCCCAGGGTAAGCAGCGCATCACCTGCGCTGGTCAGCTCAACTTTATCCATGATGATGAAGCGTTTCATCGTGGTGAGCAGCGCTTCCGCCTGGCTGGCGTCCGTCTCCATGATCAGCGACTCGCCCCGGTTGTAGATGTATAAGTCTCCCAGGATTCGGCCCTGCGCGTTCAGCACAAAGTTATATTTGCCTCGATTTACCGGCAAGTCGCGCACGTTATTGGTGACCATGTTGTGCAGCCAGCGCACCCGGTCCTTGCCCGCAACGTTGATCCTGCCACGCCATGCGAGCGAAAAAATGCCGCAGCCGGAGTGCAGTGCCGCAAGCTCACTGGCGGGGTCGCCAAAGCTGAGCGCGGTTTCCACGCCGTTATACACACCGATGCGGGTTTCGGCGGAAGAGATCCAGGGATAGAGAGCGGTTTGCGGCATAGTCCAATATTTGATTATAGCCAACCGTAGGGCCAGTTTTAGAAAACTGGCTCTATGGCGTATCAGCGTCTAGAGATTTGCTTGCAAATCGCGGGCCTTTAGGCAGACGTTTATCGCGCGAGCGATAAAACATGAGTATGAGGTAACGGATTATCTAGCTGCTAAAACGGCGTTCTCTACCTCCCTCATCTGTCCCACTGCTAAACTCATCCTATGCCTGATCCGCTCCCAGAAAAGAACAGCAGCCAGAGCATGTGGCGACAGATTGGCCGGTACAGCAATCTGGGATTCGTTCTGCCTGCGGCGGTTGTTGTCGGGTTGGTGATCGGCCACCTGCTGGATCGCTGGCTCAACACATCCTGGATCACGCTGGCCGGACTGCTGGTGGGGTGCGTAGCCGGATTTGTCGCGTTGATACGCGGCGTGGTCAGGGCCGGCAAGGACACATGAGCACGCCACCAGAAAAACCGGCCTCAGATGAAACACCCGTTTCTGCTGAAACACCCGTTTCTGCTGAAACAGAAGACCGTCTCTCCGGCGCCTATCGCCGTATTCAGCGCGGTGCGATTGCTTTAAGCGTAACTGCCACCATCGCCGCATTTTTACTGGTGAACTGGCCCAGCGGGTTAGGTCTGGCTATCGGATCAGCACTCGCGTTCATCAACTTTGTCTGGCTGCATCACGGCACTGAAACCATGGTGCAGCGGATGATCGCTCCTGCCGGCCATGCTCCTTCAAAATTTCGCTTAATGTTCCATTTTCCGGGGCGTTATCTGCTCGTAATTGCGGTGGCATATGTTATATTAAAAAGTTACCCGCGGATGCTGATTGGCTTCATGGTGGGCTTGGTTTTGCCGGTTCTGGCCTCCATGGGCGAGGGTATCTACGAAGCGGTTGTAATCAGCAAGATAGACCAGCCCCCGGGTTCGCGAACCTAAAGATTAGCGCGCCCAAACTTAGCGGTTCGAGATTCATTTTCAGTTTTAGATTTTCAAGGTTGATACAAACAGAAAAATGCCTGAGCAGCTCTGGTTAACTGAATTTCTAAATCATCATCTTGGCGCGATAACCACTTCGTTATTGCGTCATCTTGGCATTCAGCCAACGTATCCTGATGCACCCATAACCAATGCCGTAACCATGGAGTTTCTGGTTGTTTTCATGCTGCTGGCTTTCTTCTTGGCGGTGCGTGCCAGCTTGTCCGTGGAAAAGCCGGGCGGATTGCAGCACACCGTGGAAGCGCTTCAGGAATTGATTGCGGAGCAGGCCAATGGAGTCATTGGACATGGCTATGAGCGTTATCTGCCGTATGCCATTACCCTCTGGTACTTCATTTTGCTGTCGAATCTGCTTGGTCTTGTGCCCGGATTTGAATCGCCGACGGCCAATCCGGCCGTTCCGCTCGGTTGCGCGCTGGTGACATTTGTTTACTACCATTTTCACGGGATCCGTACCCACCGCTTTCATTACATCAAACAGTTCATTGGTCCTGTAGGTGCTTTGGCGCCACTCCTGTTGCTGATTGAAATCATCAGCCACTTTGCCCGTATCCTGTCACTCACCGTCCGTCTTTACGCCAACATGTTCGCCGGTGACATGGTCACGCTGGCGTTCTTTTCGCTGGTGCCGGTACTGGTTCCGGTCGCGTTTCTGGGGCTGCATCTGTTTGTATCACTGGTGCAGACATTCATTTTTGTAATGCTCACGCTGGTCTATCTCGGCATGGCAGTCAGCGAAGAGCACTAGAAGCCATCGATTTTTGGGTAACATGCCGCCAGCGTGAGGGCTCCGTCCCCCAGGACGGACGTCAACCACCCACTGGCAGCAAATTCATGAGGAGGAATAAATGAGAAAACTTACATTTCTGTTCCTGGTGCTTGCGATCCTGATGATCGCTTCGCCAGTGTATGCGCAAACCGGCGCGCCCGCCGCAAGCAATTGGGGAATACCCATTGGTGTTGGCCTCGGCATGGGCCTGGCTGCGGGACTCGCTGGACTAGGCCAGGGTAAGGTTGCTGGATCAGTGGCTGAAGCTCTTGCCCGGAACCCCGGCGCACGCCCTGGTATCCAACTTGCGCTTTTCATCGGACTGGCGTTCATTGAATCGCTGGTTCTATTTACATTCGTGTTGCTGTTCCTTCGCACCCAGTAGCACACCTGAATTTGAAGAGGCCTTTGCTCTTGGCGAAGGCCTTTTCTTTTTGCCCAAAGCAAGCCTGATTGCCTGCAAACCCAGTGTTATTCTTATTTCATCCATGCCTAGCGTTCCGGCCCTGGAGTTTAACGATGTCAGCAAGCAGTATCGCGGCTTCTTCAGGAGCCAGTGGGTCACCGCGCTGCGCAATTTTTCCTTGCGGGTTGAACCGGGTGAGATATTTGGCTTTCTTGGACCTAACGGCGCGGGCAAAACAACGGCCATTCATCTCGCTATTGGACTCATGTTCTCCTCCAGCGGCCGGGGTGAAATGCTGGGACATAAATTTGGCCATGCACCTACCCGTCGGCGCGTGGGCTTTCTGGCGGAGAACGTTGCTCTCTACCATCGACCGGCGGAAAAACTGGTGCGCTTTTATGGCGCGCTGAACGGCATGCGCGATCCGCACCTCCGCCGTCGCACCACGGAGATGCTGAAGGAAGTGGAACTCACGGAGGTCGCCGGGCGCAACGTGGGGAAATTCTCCCGCGGCATGCTGCAGCGTGTGGGGCTGGCGCAGGCGCTGGTGAATGACCCTGAGCTGCTCATCCTCGACGAGCCGGCCTCGGCTCTTGATCCACTGGGGAGGCTCCGCGTGCGGGAAATCCTGCAGCGGGCCCGGGAGGCGGGAAAGACGGTCTTTCTCAGCTCACACCTGCTATCAGAGGTCGAGCAAATCTGTGACCGCCTGGCGATTGTGATCAAAGGCCGTGTGGCCCGCGTGGGAACGGTGGCCGAGCTGCTGGAAGCGCAGGACCGGTTTGTGATTACCGCGAAGGGAATTGACGCGCTGATGTTTGAAGGCACACAACAGAACGGTTTTATGAAGATCACCGTCCCCGCGCTAAGCCAGCGCCAGACGATTGAGAAGATTTGGCTGTCCGGTGGTGAGGTGGTGGCTGTCAATCCAATCCGGCGGACGCTGGAGGAGCTGTTTGTAGAGTTGGCAAACCAGAATGGCGGCGGGCACATCGCACAAGAAGACGCGAGGGGGCCAAAATGAGGATGTGGCTAAAAGCGCTAGCCTTGCTCTGCCTGTGTTGCTCCGTTCGCGGAATGGCAGAGAGCGCCGATCCAACCTGGAAAGTGGATATCCGGGAGCGGTTCGAGTTTCAGGCATTTGACCGCACCATCAATTTCCGCTGGACGCTCCACCAGGGTGTGTTGTTCATTTCACCGGAAAGAATCCTTGTCTATCAGGTCAACCGGTCGCGGGGAGCAGCCAAGCTCTCTGCGCGCGACGCCAGCGGCGGCGGGGGCAACTTTATCCTGGATATGCGGGTGCTGAACGCCCGCGACGGAAGTGATATCAAGTCTATTCAGCTTCCCACGAACGCGGACTTTTCCAAAGTCATTGCCACGCATGGTGGAAAATTTATTGTCCGGACAGGAGATATTCTCTACCTCTATTCCGCCAATTTTGAGAGGCTTGCTTCACGCGCGCTGCCCTTGAAGCGCCAGGTATCGGAAGAGGGCTGGCAGATCGGCGTCTCCCCTTCAGGCGGGGAAGTGGTGCTGGTCCACCAGCAGATATTCAAGCGCAATGCAATGTCGCCCGCATCCAACGTGGAAAGTGCGGAAGCCGATATAGAGGTACTGAATGCTGAAACGCTGCAGTTGGTAAAGAGCTTCACGCTGCCGTCATTTCTGGCCACATGGTTTGCGGCCGACCATTTTTTATTAAGCTCCAGCCCCACATCCCCTCCAGAGGATACGTTTGGCCTGCTGGATTTTGATGGAGCATGGTCTCCTCTTCTGCCGGAGTGGTATTCAGGAAAACAGCTATGTGGCTATCAGGCTGCGGCGCTGGAACACCAGCTCTTTGCCGCCTTTGGTTGCGGCAATCTTTCTGTATTTTCCAGGAATGGGGTAAAGTTCCTTTCGCTCAAGACTGGATCAAAGGAGTTCGTTGGCTCGGTGATGGGAAGCGGGGATTATCTTGCGGTCCAGTTTGAACGCCATTTTGTGAGCCGGGAAACTTCCGCAAATATTCCGGTCGCCATGGCCCAACCGCTGCGGATCGATCTTTATGAGCTCAAAGGCAGCAAGCCGCTGTTGTCCGTCGGGCTGCATAGCAGCAACGTACACTATGCGGTCTCCAGCCGCGGGGCCCTGACCGTGGTGGATGGTACGTCGCTCGAGTTTTTTGCCGCCAGACGCTGATTTCAAAAATGCGAGCCATATTCCTGATCGGCGTGAACTTTGCCCGGACCCAGTGGATCGCTCTGGCTGTGATGTCAGCCTATGTGCTGGGGATTGGCGGAGTGTATCGTCTGCACACGCAGAGCGATGAAGTGCTTTTCTTCCTGCGCTGGCATGCCGGCTACGCCATCTTTCTTGCCACCATGCTGGCGATACCGGCCTTTCAGATGGAGCGCAAGACACGGCGAATTCTGGCTGTATTGTCCAAGGGAATTCATCGCTGGCAGTATGTGGGTGGTCTCCTGTGCGGATGTGCGATGATCTCAGCGTTCTTCTGCCTGCTGATTGGCGGTACCGCCGCATGGCTCGGCCAGGAAGGTGGAATTGCGACGGACGGCCTGGGCCCGGTCATGCTGGCGCTGTTTTTCTGTTGCGTAGCCTCTGCTGCTACCGGACTTTTTTTTGCGGCGTTTCTCCATCCTCTGCTGGCCATGGCAGCCACTTCCATCGCTCTTGCTCTGCCTCTGGCCGTGGACCAGGCAGGCGGGCATGCGCCATGGGCGTTATTTCCGGTGGCCGGGCTCTTTCGCATGCTGTGGACGACGTTCCGATTCCGGCCGGCAGCGGACGGCTTGCTCGTTCTTACTGTCGTGGCAATAGGTGAGGCGTTACTTTTCTGGATAGCAGCCGCTTTGGTTTTTGCCCGGCGTGACGTGACTATTTCACCGGAGTAGTGGCAACAGGCGCGGACGATGGTGCGGTTGCAGACACTGTGCCGACGGCTGCTGTCGACGGAGTCAGATCGCGAGCGCCGGCCACAGAAAGGTTCAGCGCGCGGTCTGGGACTACGCCCAGATAAATCGTGGCAAGCGCGGCCAACACAAGCGCCAGACGAGTGCCAATCGAGGCGGGCGCAGGCGCCTCCGCTACCAGCGGTTCGCGCATATACATCACCACGATCAGGCGTAGGTAGTAGAAGGATGCTACCGCGCTGTTGACCAGGCCGATCACGGTCAGCCAGACCAGCGCAGTCGGATGCGCGGAGGCTGAGAGCGCGGCGCTGAATACGTAATACTTTGCCAGGAAGCCGGCCGTGGCTGGTATGCCGATCAGTGACAGCATGAAGATGGTGAGAGTGAAGGCAAGCAGCGGAGAGCGGCGGCCCAGGCCGGAGTAGTCATCGACGGAAATATAGCGCTCACCACCGGCGGCAAAGTGGCTGACCACCGCAAAAGCGCCCACGTTCATGGCCGCATACGCCGCCGTATAGAAAATTGCGGCAGAGATGCCAATCTCATTGCTGGCGGCAAAAGCAACCAGAAGATAGCCGGCATGCGCGATGGAAGAATACGCCAGCATGCGCTTCACGTTGTTCTGCATGAGCGCGCCAAAGTTGCCCAGTGTCATGGAAAGCGCCGCGCAGATCCAGACCAGAGTGAACCATTGCGCGGACTGCGTCGCAAACAGCACACGCAGCAGGACGGCGAAGGCAGCAGCCTTGGGGCCGGTGGACATCAGCGCAACAATGGGTGCCGGAGCGCCTTCGTACACGTCAGGCGTCCAGACGTGGAAGGGCGCGGCAGCCACTTTGAAGCCCAGGCCAATCATCATCAAGGCCGTGGCTGCAATCGCCAGCAGGCCCGGGTCCGTAGTGGCCAGAGCTTTGCCGATTGTAAGGATGCTGGTTGATCCTGTCTGGCCGAACATGAGGGCAACGCCATAGAGAAAAAATGCCGTGGCAAACGAGCCAAGCAGAAAATACTTAATAGCCGATTCGGCGCTGCCGGCATTTCGGCGGCGGTATCCGGCAAGGATATAGGTTGAGATCGAGGAAATTTCCAGAGCGATAAAGATCAGGACAAGCTCAACGGCTGAAGACATCAGCACCATGCCGACTGTGCCGAAGAGAATCAGGGCGTAATATTCGCCGCTGCGGATATTTTGCGCGTCAAGATATTCGAGTGAGAGCAGGATGCAGACCGCGGAGATGGCGGGAATCAGCAGGTGAAAGAAAATGGCAAAGCTGTCCACGCGCACCATGCCAAACCATCCGGGCTGGGCGAATTGGGCGTCGCGGGCCGACCAGGCAATCTGGCAGAAGGTGGCGGCGATGGCGGAGATGGCGCCAGCGAGCGAAATCAGCCCCAGGCCTTTGCGGCTGGCGCCGGGTTTCAGCAGCGGATCAGCCATCATCACCACAATGCCAAAGGCGGTGAGCACCAGCTCAGGCAGGATGCGAATGTAGTCGATTGTTTGAATCGGGTTCATCTATTTCTGCCCACCCGTGGCGGAATCTTTCTGGACGGAATCTTTTTGGATTGAATCTTTTTGGATCAAACCGTGGGCCGTTGCGTCGGCGGCTGCCATTGCAGGGCCCTGTTTGTATTGATCGAGTCTGGAATGGACGATGGGTTTCTGCGGCTGTGATTTTGTAACGGCGGCAGCCTGCGGAAGGGTGCTGGTGACCGCGGGGCCAATGGAGCTCATCCAGTAGGGCGAAGCCACACCCATAATCACTGACATCACCACCAGGGGCACAAGAGAGATGCGCTCGCGGCCGTCAATCTCCGGCAGTGTCTTGTTCTCATCGTGGTGAATCTGCCCGTAGAAAACTTTCTGGTACATCCAGAGCAGGTAGCACGCGCCCCAGATCACCCCGCTGGAGCCAAGAATGGCGAAAAGCATGCCATGCGGGACCGCGCTCTGGAACGCGCCGCTCAGGACCAGAAATTCGCCAACAAAGCCGTTCAGCAGTGGCAGCCCGACGGACGACAGCACAGCGAGTAAAAAGAACGTTGCAAACACCGGCATAGGAGTGGCAAGGCCGCCGAACTCCTTGAATTCGTAGGTGTGCTTGCGCTCATAGAGCATGCCGGCCAGCATGAATAGCGCACCGGTGGAGATGCCGTGGTTCAGCATCTGGTAGACCGCGCCGTCCGTGCCGATGGTGGTCAGACTGAAGATGCCTAAAACGACAAAACCAAGGTGGCTGACGGAAGAGTACGCGATCAGCTTTTTCAGGTTCGGCTGAACCAATGCGACCAGCGCGCCATAAATGATTCCGATTACGGCTAGCACGTTGATCCAGGTGGAGTTGTAGGCCGATTGGTCCGGGAACATGCCGACGTTGAACCGCAACAGGCCATATGTGCCCATCTTGAGCAGCACGCCGGCCAGCAGGACGGAGCCGGCCGTTGGCGCTTCCACGTGTGCGTCCGGGAGCCATGTGTGCAGTGGGAACAGCGGGACCTTTACGGCAAAAGCGATAAAGAAACCGAGAAAGAGCCACTGTAGCGCAGTGGAGGAGAACCCGCCGTGGGCAATCACGTCACGAAATGCCGTGTACTCAAAGTTATGCTGCGGATTGTGCGTGTAGAGCCAGATGATCGCCACCAGCATGAAGACCGAAGCAACCATCGTATACAGAAAGAACTTCACTGCCGCGTAAACCCGGCGCTCATGGCCGTACATGCCGATCAGCAGGGCCATGGGGATCAGCGTTGCTTCCCAGAAGACATAAAACAGGAACATGTCCAGTGAGAGGAATACGCCGATCATCGCCATCTCCAGCAGCAGGAGCAGGACGAAGAATTCCTTGACCCGGTCATGAATCGATTTCCATGAAACCAGCACGCTCAATGGGACCAGGAACGTTGTGAGCAGCACCAGCCACATGGAGATGCCGTCGGCGGCCATGTGATAGTGGATGGTCTGGCCGATCCAGTTGCGATTCACGTCAAACTGGAAGCCGGATTGGCCGGGGTCATAGTACATCGGCAGGTAGAGCGAGAGGCCGAACGTTGCAAGGGAGATGATGAGAGCGGCCCAACGCAGCGAGCGGTCATTGCGTGGCATCAGCATCAGGACGAGCGCGCCGATGGCGGGGAGGAACGTGACGAGTGTGAGAATGGAGTCGCTCATTTCACCCCCAGCCAGATCATGTAAGCCAGCACGGCGGCACCGCCGATGGCGACCCATGCGGCATAAGAGCGTATGTTGCCGGACTGCATGCGCCGCAGCTCATTGCCAATGCCCTTGGAAGTGGCGCCTGCGCCGTTCACCAGACCGTCGATCACGCCCTGATCAACACCGCGCCAGAAGACAACAGTAGAGAGCGCCAGCAGCGGTTTGACGAAGATCGCACCATAACCTTCGTCAACGTAGTATTTGTGCAGGACCATGGTGTAGATGCCGTGTATTTTCGAGGTAATGCGGTCGGGCAGCTCGGGCTTTTTGTAATAGAGCAGCCAGGCAAAGAAGAAACCGAAGATAGCGGCGGCGACAGATGTGCCGGCCAGGAGCAGTTCTTCGTTCGTTGGCTTTTCTTCGGGACGACTGATGGGGTCTAATACCTTCATTGCCGGCGCAGGTTGTTCGCCAGCAACAGCTGGTGATTCCATCACAGGCGCCAGAAAATGTTCAATCTTGTTGTTGCCACCGATGAATTCAGGAATGCCAACCCATCCGCCAGCCACAGAAAGCACAGCCAGGATGACAAGCGGCGCAAGCATCACCCATGGCGATTCGTGCACGCCGCCATGGCCGTGGCCATCGTCGTGGCCACTTCCATGCGCATCTGCTCCGTGCGCCGAAGCTGCATGAGCGGTCGGGGCTAAATGCGCATCCCCAAGATCGGCGTCTGGCTTGTATTCGCCGAAGAACGTCATGAACCAAAGGCGGAACATGTAAAAGGAAGTGAGTCCGGCGGTGATAACGCCAACAGCCCAGATCACCGGTCCGCCGTAAGGACTGTGGAATACTGCGCCAAGAATCTGGTCTTTGCTGAAGAAGCCGGCGAAGGGTGGAATTCCGGCAATAGCAATGGTGGCAATCGTAACCACCCAGAACGTGACGGGAATCTTTGTGCGCAGGCCGCCCATGCGGCGCATGTCCTGCTCACCGCCTACAGCATGAATCACCGATCCCGCGCCAAGGAAGAGCAGCGCCTTGAAAAACGCGTGGGTCATCAGATGGAAGATTCCGGCGGCGTAGGCAGCCACGCCGCAGGCCAGAAACATGTAGCCAAGCTGCGATACGGTGGAGTAGGCCAGAACTCGCTTGATGTCCGTCTGCGCCAGGCCCATGGTTGCAGCGAAGATGGCGGTAAGACAGCCGATAATCGCGACAATCTCCAACGCATGCGGAGCCAGATTAAAGATGGCGTGCGAGCGGGCAATCATGTAGATGCCGGCGGTGACCATGGTCGCGGCGTGAATCAGCGCGGAGACCGGCGTTGGGCCTTCCATGGCGTCCGGCAGCCAGACGTAAAGCGGGACCTGCGCCGACTTGCCGGTGGCGCCAAACATCAGGCAGAGCGCGGTAATGGTAAAGAATCCCCAGCCAACTTCGGGACTGAAATGAGCTTCAGCAATCTTTCCAAACACCGTGTCATAGTTCAGAGAGCCAAAATGCTGGATCAGCAGAAACATCCCGATCAGGAAGGCGAAGTCGCCGATGCGGTTGACGATGAAAGCTTTCTTGCCCGCGTTGGCGGCTGAGTCCTTGAGAAAGTAAAAGCCGATCAGCAGGTAGGACGCCAATCCCACGCCCTCCCAGCCCACGAACATGAGCAGGTAGTTGTTGGCCAGCACCAGCGTGAGCATGAAGAACATGAAGAGATTCAGGTACGCGAAGAAGCGGTAATACCCGCCTTCATGCGACATATATCCGACAGAGTAAATATGAATCAGGAACCCGACGCCGGTGACCACCAGGACCATGATCATGGAGAGCTGGTCTAGATAAAAGCCGAACGGCGCGGAGAAGCTGCCGGCGGTGATCCAGGGGAAGGGCAGCGTTTCAATATGGGCGGTTGCTCCGCCCGGCCAGACGCTATACACCGCCCACGCAGCCCAGCCGAAAGAGACCGCGGTGAAAAGCAGGGCAACGGCGCTGACCATCGCGTTCTTGAAGCGGCGGCCAAACAGACCGTTAATCGCCGCGCCGACCAGCGGCAACAGCGGAATTACCCAGAGATATAGATTCTTGGTCATAATTTCAGCAGGTTCACGCGATCAACGTTCAGGGTCTCACGGGTGCGGAAAACCGAAATAATAATTGCCAGTCCAACCGCAGCTTCTGCCGCGGCCACCACCATGACAAAGAAGACGAAGACGTGGCCGCTCAGGGGGACCATCTGAGCGCCGCTGGGAAGCTTGTCCAGGTGTGTGTTCCAGTAGTTGGCAAACGCCACAAAGCTCAGGTTCACGGCATTGAGCATGAGCTCAATCGACATAAAGATGGTGATGATGTTCCGCTTCAGCAGAAAGCCAAACACACCCAGGCAGAACAGGACTGCGCTAAGAATGAGATACCAGGAAAGTGGGACCATCTAGCTTTCTCTCTTTCCCAGCACCACCGCGCCCATAATGGCGATCAGGATCAGCACTGAAGTGATTTCAAAGGGCAGCAGGAAATCCTTGAACAACAGGCGCGCGATGGCGTGGGTCTCGCCGAAATCGCTGGAAGCAATGGTGACGCTGCCCAGTTGCCCGCTTCCGGTCACCAGAAGCCAGCCGACCGTGGCAGCCAGAATAATCACGCCCGGCACGCCCAGGATCAAAGCGACGCGGCTGCCGCGCGTGCGCTCTTCCTCTCCGGCGTTCAGCAGCATGATCACAAAGACGAACAGCACCATGATGGCGCCGGCATAAACAATCACCTGGATGGCAGCCACGAACTCAGCGCCCAGCAGCAGGTAGATGAGCGCCAGAGAAGCCATGACTACCACCAGCGAAAGTGCGCTGTTAATGGGATGGCGCTGCAGCAGCAGGTTGATGGCGCCCGCCACACAGATGAGACCGAAGACGATGAAGAGGACCTGATGGACCATCCGGTTATGCCCTCCAAGCCACGATCAGGCTGGTGACAATGATATTGGCAATGGCCAGCGGCAGAAGAAACTTCCAGCCAAAGGCCATGAGCTGGTCATAGCGGAAGCGCGGCAGCGTGCCGCGAATCCATATATAGAGAAAAATAAAAAAGAAAACCTTGAGCGCGAAATAACCCACTGGCAGCAGAGACTGGAGCAGCGGCGGAAGAAATGCAAGCTGCGGGCCGTGCCATCCGCCAAAGAAGAGTAGGGTAGCCAGACACGCCACGGTGAACATGTTCACGTATTCCGCCATAAAGAACATGGCAAACTTCATGGAGCTGTATTCGGTATGGTAACCGGCCACCAGTTCTGTTTCCGCTTCCGGCATGTCGAATGGAATGCGGTTGGTTTCCGCATAGGCCGCCAGCAGATAAATAAAGAAGCCGATGATCTGCGGAAAAATATACCAGTGTGGCAAAAAGCCCAGCCAAGGATGATCAACGCTGCCCTGAATCTGTGTTTGAACGATCTCACGCAGGCTCAGGCTGCCGGATAGAAGCAGAATGCCGACGAGTGAGAGCCCAAGAGCAAGCTCGTAGCTGATCATCTGAGCGCTGGCGCGCAGCGAGCCGAGCAGGGAATACTTGCTGTTCGATGACCAGCCTGCCAGTGCGACTCCGTAAACGCCGATGGAAGTTACGCCAAGAATAATGAGCAGACCAATATTGATGTCGCTGATGCCGCCGCCCGCTTGAATAATGCCGCTGATCTGGAGCGCGGTGGTATGCCCGGCGATCGTGATGGTCTCGCCAAAGGGAATCACTGCAATCGAGATCAGAGACATGATCAGGGCCAGCATGGGCGCAAGGATGAATAGTCCCTTGTGGACATAGTCCGGCAGCAGGTCTTCTTTAAGAATGAACTTGATGCCATCAGCCAGCGGTTGCAACAGGCCGAAGGGGCCCACGCGGGTTGGTCCCCAACGGTTCTGGATGCGGCCGATCAGCTTACGCTCCAGCCATGTGGTATAGGCCACGCCCGTGAGCATGATGAAGACCACGAGCGCGATCTTAATTACTGCAGCGATGATGAAGGTTGTTATGTCCACGATCCCTATACAGTGTTGCAGGGGCTAAAGCCCGGTTTCTAAAATGTACGCTACGGCACGAGTCAACTCGTGCCCTGATACCTGCAGCGGCTGAAGCCATTCCGTTTCATGCTCAAAATAGCGAGCCGCCCGATCCTATTGCGCAATCCACAATTCAACACTCTAGATTCCACTGAACCGTGTAAAGCCAAGTACTAAGAGTCAAATACCGCCCTTTCTCAATCCGCCATCACTTCTTTGTTCTGCGGTGCGCGACGATTTTCCAGCACGTTGTTCAGTGTCTTTGAATATCGCCCCAGCGTTCCGGAGGTAAACAACGTATCATTCGCGGGAACAATCTGTACCAATCCCTCTGCGACTCCGGCATTGCTGCGCTCAGCGGCGTTCACGTGCTGGTCATTGCCTGCCAGCAGCCCCAGACGCGAGAATTCATAGCCGGGCACCAGGCGCTGGATCTCATCGAGCATGGCATACGGATCAAAAGGACTGAATCTGGGTTCAAGGTTATTTGCAGTGAGCCATACGGAATGCCGGTCCGCTTCACCGGACTGCGCTCCGCGGGTCTGGCCCATATCAGCCCGCACACCGCTGCCGAACGGCACCAGCCTGCGCACCTCAGTGCCCATGCGCTCCGCCACGCGAACAATGATTTCAAAATCACTCTTGATGCCGGAGATGTCCCCGGCTTTCTTCAGCAATTGCAGATCGCCGCAGGTATTGGTGAAGGTGCCGGATTTTTCATAAGCCGATGCGGCCGGCAAAACCACCTCCGCCAGCATGGCCGTCTCAGTAAGAAACAGTTCCTGGACCACGACAAAGGTATTTTGCAGTGCTGCCGGATCAAAGTTGTAATCGACCACCGGATTTGAACCAACCACGTAGAGAGCGGAGAGTTTCCCGGCCTTGGCGGCCTGCATCATCTCCTGCAGGGGCAGGCCCTTTGTCTTCGACAAGGAGCCCCACTCTTCGTTGTACTTGTGCGGCCCGTTGATGGCGACATAGCCCGGCAATAGATCAGGGTAGAGGCCCATATCCGCCGCGCCACGCGAGTTGGCGTAGTCGCCCAGGCAGATGAACTTTGCGCCGGAGGCGCTGCCGAACTTCACCAGTGCAGTAATATCTGCGCCGTTCAGCTCTGAACCGAAAATGATGACCAGATTTTTCTGGGCCTTCAATTCGTCGCGCAATTGTTTCAGCGCGTCATTGGAGCCACTGGCGCCTGTGAGCGTGCCGGCTGCGGCATCGTCTCCGTTGAGGAAAGCAACAAGTTTCCCTTCGCGGCCTTCCGGTATCTGCACAAAGCGCGCAGCCTGGCGCTGTAGCTTGATCGGCTGTGCGTTCACCACGTATAGCTTGCCCTGGTTCAGGCGGACATTGGTACGAATGTTCCAGGCCAGCAGCGGATGGCGCTCCGTGGGATTATTGCCAATCAGCAGGATCGCCGGGGCGCTGGCCACATCACGCATAGTTGCTGTGATGTTTTCCTTTCCGGCGATGGCGCGGGCAAAGCCGGCGAAGTCCGCCGTGCGATGGTGGTCAATATTGTTCGTGCCCAGCACGGTGCGGGCAAATTTCTGGAGAAGATAATTTTCTTCGTTCGTGGTACGGTTGGACCCGATCACTCCAATAGACTGTCCGCCCTTGCTGTCGCGGATCTCGCGCAGACGCTTGCCCACATGCTCGATGGCTTCTTCCCAGGTAGTGGGTGTGAGCTTGCCGTCTTTGCGGACCAGAGGCTGGCGCAGCCGGTCTTTGTGATCGAAATAATCAAAGCCGTAGCGGCCCTTGATGCACAGAAAATCGCCATTGATGCCGCTTTTGTCCCGGTTATCGCCGCGCACAATGTCCATGCCGGTATCAGAGCGGCGCACGCCGAGCGTGGTCTTGCAGCCATCGCCGCAATGCGTGCAGATGGTGCCCACGTGCTTCATCTCCCACGGGCGGGTCTTGTAACGGTATGCGCCGGAAGTAAGGGCTCCAACGGGGCAAATGTCGATGCACATGCCACACTCTTCGCAATTCAGATGGTCGCCTTCATTGGGGGCGATCACGGAACTGGAGCCGCGGAGCTGCACGCCGAGTGCGGAGACATCCATCCCTTCGCCGCAGACGCGCACGCAGCGGTAGCAGAGAATGCAGCGCGGGCGATCAAAGAAGACAACAGGAGACCACTGCTGCTCCTCTTTGTGCAGCTTGCCTTCCATATAGCGCGATTCAGCCGCGCCGTACTTGAAGGTCATGTCCTGCAATTCGCATTCGCCACCGGCGTCGCATACGGGGCAGTCCAGCGGATGATTGCCCAGCAGAAGCTCGATCATCGATTTGCGCGCCTGGCGGATTTCATCCGTGTCAGTGGCCACGACCATGCCATCGGTGATCGGCACTGTGCAGGCAGTCTGAAGCTTGGGCATCTTTTCAATGCGCACCAGACACATGCGGCATGCTGCCTGAAGGGAAAGCCCTGGGTAGTAGCAGAACGATGGGACTTCAATACCCACGGCTTTGCAGGCTTCAATCAGAAGAGTGCCTGCAGGCGCGGTGACCTGTTTGCCGTCGACGGTGATGGTTACGTTCTTAACTTCAGCCATGTTTACCTAAGATCCAAACTTGATATACGTCTTCAACAGCTTCGCTGATTTTGGCAATTGGGTAAATTGGTAATTGAAAACCTGTGTTCCGGAAAGACTTTGTGTTTCCTTTCCAAATTACCCAATTACCAAATTACTCAATTACCAAATCTTCCTTGCTCTCGCTAGGGCGTTGCATCCATACCCTTGAGCGTGTTTCTAATCTCGTGAATCTGTGCCGCGTGCCGCTCGGCATGCTTGGCGATAATGATGGTCATTTCATAGGTGCTCACATTTCCCGCCGCCGGGTGCGGATGCGTTACCTCAGAAGTGCGAAGGTCTTCCGTGCTCTGCTCCACAAATTGAATCACGCTATTTCTCGTGCTCCGGAACTGAACAGCTGCCTCAGCAAGACTGGCAAAGCGTCCGCGTGGCTGCCCGCTCTCCGGAGATTGCATCTTGCGGCTTCGGTCGCCGATGACCTGAAGAAATACCTGTTCACGATTTGGCGCGTCAGCCTGCCTCGGCCTGCGGTCGCTGGTGATGAGCTTCAGCATGATTCCTTCAGCCGAGGTCAGATGCTCGACAGTATCAAGGACAGACCAGGAGCCGGGGGACGGTCGCATGCGGCTTTGTTCATCGGAAACGCCAGCAAAGCTGCTCAAAAACTTTTCCTGGCTGGCGAGCAGAAGCGTCACCAGGAATTCCTTGTCAGAATTCGCGCCAGTCACCGGATTGTTCAGGGCGTTCATGGGTCAGTGCGCTCCCACCACTGGCAGTTCAGTGATCTTTGCCGACGGATCAAACGGGCACGGACGGCCTTCCAGATGCGCTTCAAACTCGCTGCGCCATTTGTCCACGATGGACATGGTGGGGATCGCCGCGGCATCACCCAGCGGACAGAAGGTGCGGCCAAGCATGTTTTGCGCCAGGTACTTGATGTTGTCGATGTCCTTGCGCAGCCCGCCTCCATTGTGGAAGCGCGTGAGCGTCTTCTTGAGCCAGTCTGTACCTTCACGGCAGGGGATGCACCAGCCGCAGCTTTCATGCTGGTAGAACTTCATCACACGCAGGGCGAACTTGACCATGCAAGTCTGGTCGTCAAGGATGACGACGCCGCCGGAACCGAGAAACTCGCCACGCTTGCCGAACGAATCAAAATCCATGTTCATCTGCTCGGCTTCTTCCGCAGTCAGAACGAACGTGGACGACCCGCCGGGAACCACAGCTTTGAGCTTGCGTCCGTTGGGAATGCCGCCGCCGACTTCATAGATCATCTTCTTGAGCGGGTAGCCGAGAGGCAGTTCGTAGACACCCGGTTTGCTGATGTGTCCGCTCAGGCAGAAGAGGCGCGTGCCGCCGTTCTTCGGCGGACCGAAGTCAGCGAACTTCTGGCCGCCCATAAGAATGATGTGGGGAACGGAAGCCAGCGTTTCCACGTTGTTGATGACGGTTGGGCCGCCCCAGAGTCCGACCACGGCAGGGAAGGGCGGGCGGATTCGCGGGATGCCGCGCTTGCCTTCCAGCGACTCCATCAGCGCGGATTCTTCACCCACTTCGTAAGCGCCAGCGCCAGTATGCCAGCGGACGTCAAAATCCTTGCCGCTGCCAAAGATGTTCTTGCCCAGAAAGCCTTTGGCGTAAGCGTCAGCGATCGCTTTGCGCATGATGTCGACCAGGTAGCGGTATTCGCCGCGAATATAAACAAACCCGACCTTTGCGCCCACGGCAAGACCGGCGATGATTACGCCTTCAATTACGGCGTGCGGATCATGCTCAAGAATTGGGCGGTCTTTGCAGGTGCCGGGCTCGCTCTCGTCGCCGTTGACCAGGATGTATTTGGCCTTGGCGGATTCCTTGGGGACAAAGCTCCATTTCATGCCGGTGGGGAAGCCGGCGCCGCCGCGTCCGCGAAGGTTTGAGGTCTTGACCTCATTAATGATGTCGTCCGAGGACATGGTCAGGGCTTTTTGTACGGCCTTGTAGCCATCGAGCTTGAGGTATTGCTCAATGTCAGCCGCGCCCTTGCCAAAGCGCTTGGAGACGACTTTTACTTCATCGGGATGGGAAGATAGTTCCGCCATTACCTTTCGTTTCTCAGTTGAAAATTGCCAACAATGCAAAATTGCCAAAGAATCCAAATTGCAGGATCATCTGCCCTTTTTCGCCGTTTGTCGGGACGCGGAGAATATGGCAGTCAGTTCCCGAGCCTCTTGCAACAAACCGTCCAGTCTTTCCTTTTTCATGATTTTCAGGTCGCAAAGCAGTTCAAGCCAAAAGACAGACTCATCAGCCTCTTCCACGACAACGCCGATCTTGGAGATAAAATCCGCTCTGGATCGCGCATGACAAGCAGAACGGTAATTGGCTCCAACAGAAGTGCCGCACCGCAGAAGTTGATTGCCAATGGTCTGGGCTTCTTTCGTGCCAGGTAGTGCTTGGAATAAATGGATAATGCGAATCGCAAAATCTTTCGTTCGCGCTCTCAGCTTTTCCGTTCTGCTGTCCATCTCACTCCGTCTCAGAGCTCCACGCCGTTCTTGCCGTCCAATTTGGATTCTTTGGCAATTTTGGCAGTTCTGGCAATTCTCTTCACCGCTTCTTCCTGTACCCCTCCAGCACCGCGTCCATCTTGTCGTTGGTTAAATTTTCGTGAAAATCGTAGTTCACCTGCACCGCCGGGGCCCAACTGCATGCGCCGATGCATTCCACTTCTTCCAGAGAAAAGGTCCCGTCCGCCGTGGTCTGTTTGTGACCGATGCCCAGCTTACTCTTGCAATGCTCAAGAATCTCCTCGCCGCCGCGCAGCATGCAGCTGATATTGGTGCATACCTGGACGTGATATTTGCCCATCGGCTTGGTGTGCAGCAGGGAGTAATAGCTGATCACGTTGCGGACTTCCAGCTCAGTCAGTTCGGTCTTTTTCGCCAGATGCGCGATTGCTTCGTCGCTCAGATAGCCCAGCTCATCCTGCGTGTAAAGCAGCATGGGAACCAGGAACCCGCGCTTGGTCGGGTACTCCTTCATCTTTTCATCGAAAAATTTGTCGAGCTTGTCTGATATCACCATGAGATTTCGAATTTAAAATTTCTAATTTTAAATTTTCAGTTCTTCCTGATCGTACTCGTGGCAGCAGTGAAAATCGCCGTTAATTGCCGGGCTTCTGTTAATAGAGGCTCTGATTTCTCCTTTTTCATTGTTCCCGATTCAATCAACAATTCGAGCCATAGAGCACTTTCGTCTGCTTCTTCCAGCACTACTGAAAGTCTGGAAAGAAACTCTGCACGCGACCTTGATCTGCATGCCGCCCGATAATTTGCAGCTACAGATGTTCCAGATCTCAATAACTGTTTTCCCATTACCTGCGCCTCGCCCGTTCGAGGCAAAGCGCGGAACAGTTTTACCACTCGTAACGCAAAATTCTTTGTTCGGTCCCTGAGTTCTTGCGTTCTTTCGTTCAAAATTTCTACCCAGGTCTGAATTTTTAAATTACAAATTCAAAATTTAAAATCTGTTCCTACCGATCGATCTCCCCAAGAACGATATCTATACTTCCAATCGCCGCCACCACGTCGGCGATCAAGCGGCCTTCGCACATCTGAGGTAAAGCTTGAAGGTTGGCGTACGAAGGCGAGCGCATGTGTACACGCATCGGCTTGGCAGTGCCATCGCTCACAATGTAATAGCCCATCTCACCACGTGGAGATTCAATCGCGTGGTATACCTCACCTGCCGGCACAGCAAAGCCTTCCGTAACAATCTTAAAGTGATAGATGAGGGCTTCCATCTGCGTCTTCATCTTCTCGCGATCGGGAAGAACGATCTTCGGCGCATCGGCTTTGGTGGGACCGGAGGGCATGCCTTCCAGGGCCTGTTTGGCGATCTCGCGCGACTGGCGCAGCTCGGCAACGCGGCACAGATAGCGGGCCCATACGTCGCCTTCCTTCTGGACCGGCACCGAAAATTTGAAATTTTCATAACCGCAATAAGGCATATCGCGGCGGATATCAAAGTCCACGCCGCTGGCGCGAAGAGACGGGCCAGTGAGCCCGATGGCAAGGGCGTCGTCAGCGCTGATCTTGGCTACACCCTTCAAGCGATCAATGAAGATAAAGTTGCCGGTCAGCAGGTTCTCGTATTCGTCAATTTTTTCCGGGAAGCGGTCAAGGAACTGTTTTACCTTTTCAAAAAAGCCGAGCGGAGGATCGAGCGCCAGCCCGCCAATGCGGAAGTACGAAGTCATCATGCGCTGGCCGCTGACCATCTCGTAAATGCGGAGCAGATCTTCGCGTTCACGGAAGCAATAGAGGAAGACCGACATTGCGCCGATGTCCATGGCGTGCGTCCCCAGCCAGACCAGATGCGAGCTGATGCGCTGGAGCTCAGCCAGCAGCACGCGCATCCATTGCGCGCGAGGCGGGATTTCCAGCCCCAGCAGTTTCTCCACGGCCATGACGTAGCAGAGGTTGTTGACCATGGGGCAGAGATAGTCAATGCGGTCCGTAAGCGGGACCACCTGCTGATAAAACTTGGCTTCGCAGGTCTTCTCAATGCCGGTATGGAGGAATCCGATGTCCGGCATCATCCGGACAATCGTTTCGCCGTCGATCTCCAACAGCAGGCGCAACACACCGTGCGTGGACGGGTGCTGCGGGCCCATGTTGAGGATCATGCTCTTATCTTCAGTAGCGTCCAGCACCGGATTGGGGTTTAAGTGGCCCATTAACGATATCCCTCCACCGGATAGTCCTTGCGCAGGGGATGGCCTTCCCAGTCTTCCGGCAGCATGATACGGCGCAGGTATGGGTGGCCCAGAAAACGTATGCCAAACAGATCAAACAGCTCGCGCTCAAAGAAATTGGCTGAAGGCCATATCGAAACGATGGATTCCACCGATGCGTCATCACCGGACAGCCGGACTTTCAGACGTACACGCTCTTTCCGTTTCATGGAGAGTAGGTGATAGGCGAGTTCAAACCGCGGTTCGCGCGGATAGTAATCGGCGCAGGTCACGTCAGAGAGGAAGTCTGTTAATCCTTGAGCTTTCAGACGAGCACAGGCTTCGCGGATGGCTTCGCGGGCAATGAAAATTGTCAGTTCGTCGCGGTCAAATCGGGCGCCCTGGACGGCATCGGCCCGCCAGGCGAGTAGATCGGCGACCATGGGGCGATCTTTTAGTTGTTCAATATCGGTAATGGCAGGCGCGAGTGGCATTTTCAGTTTCCACCCTTCTCAGAGGCATTCCAGTCCAGTATGCCCTTCTTCCATATATAGAAGAAGCCGACGAGCACCAGACCGATGTAAACCATCATCTCCCAGAAGCCAAACATCTTGAGTTCGCGGGCAATCACGGCCCAGGGATAGAGGAAGACCGCTTCCACGTCAAACAGGATAAAGAGCATGCCAACCAGATAGAACTTGACGCTAAAGCGCTGCTGGGCATCGCCTGTGGGCTCAATGCCGCATTCGTAAGCGGTATTTTTTGCGCGACTCCACTTGTGCTTGCCAAGCAGATGAGAAAGGGTGACCATGATGGTAGCCAGGGCAATGGCGACGATCACCTGAATCAGCAACGGAATATAATGAGCAAAGTAGCTGTTTTCCGGCATGCAAGGCCTGTACAGAAAGAGCAACTGCAATATGCCAAACACTCGAATGTAATTTCCATTCGCGGGAGTGTCAAGCCCTTGACTTTGAACGGAGTTAATGATTTCTAATCAGCATCTGACCGGGGCTTGACAGCGCAGAAAAAAGTTCGATCGTCCACGGCATATTTTTTCATTCTTATTATGACGATTTTCGGATTCAACACAGATGTAAAGCAGGCTGACGTGGTGTACCACGTGCAGAGTGAGGCTCGCCAAAACGACCTGTTGTTGCAGACGCTGATTTTTGTGAAAGGCCAATGCGTGGGCAAGCAGGCATTCTCTTACGCGCATGAGCTGGCGCATCCCGGCTTTTCCACGGAAGCCATGCATGAATTGTTGAAGACGCAGCACAAGGCCGTGATTGACGCAATCCAGCAGGGCCAGCTGCATACCGTGTTGGGTGGCGGAGCAGAGGTGCAGGACGTGGGCGGATCCGGGCTCTCTTTGCAGTGGAAGGCGCCGGCCTCAGTCGGCGATGCTGCCGATCTTCCGGTGAGTTTTCAGGTTCTCGATTTAGGCCAACCGGCCAAAGGCGCGGAGATTGTGGTGCGCGGAGTGATTCCATCCGATGGTCTGGAACTGGCGCGTGGTATTGCCGATGCAACCGGCGCAGTAGGATTATCGATTGCGATCACGGAAGATGTGCTCAGCCGGGGCGCGGTGATTGTGCAGGCCACGCACCAGGGAAAATCGGTGACGCGGAAGTTCAGAGTGAAGAGATAAAAGCCGTTGCTTGCTCAAACAGCGTTTGCAGGTCAGCAAGAGTTTCCGCGGTAAGACTTTTCAATGAATTGTTCAGCGGCCTTTGCCCTTCTTGATCGCGCTCAGGCCAAGCCGTTTTTCTACCAGCGGCCACCAGTCATTCATGGAATTAATCTCCCAATCACGCGCATTTTGCCGCGTGATGGAGGGAGGCGCAGGGACAAGCTGGTTGAGGCGATCAAATATCAGGAGCCTTTCTTCCACGTTAGCGTGAGGGAAAAGGTTGAGCAGGGTCAATGCATCACGCTGGCGGGAATCACGCAGGACAGTTTCAAGCGCCGCCCGATGATACGCGCTTCCGGTATCGCTAAAGGAAAAATCCAGTAGCGCCTGTTTGAACACGGCGCTTGAGTCCTCAAAGTATGGAGGTGAGAGCGTGCCATCGGCAGCAATGTGGGCAGCGGCGCCCGCGGGGACCAGTGATTGCCTGTAGATATGGCTCAAATCCACCCAGCCTGTAAATACTCTGAGCTCGCCTCGGCCATCACGTTCAATCTTCAAGGTATATTCGCAGCCCAGGTCAATCGCACGGGCCGCGGGCGTATCAACAACAAAAAGTCCGGGTGGCGCTGAGATATGCGCGTGAATGAAGCCATAGCGCAATGAGAGCCTCTGGCGGTCCTGCCGCGACTCAGTCAGGCTCACCAGTGAATCACCCGCAACTTCTATCTCGCCGATCTTGCCGGCGCGGAGGTGAACAGTTGAATCGTGGTTGGTTGCCAGCCATTGACCGGGAAGGAGCTGCTGGACCTTCAATTTTTTACCGGCAAGTTCAGGTGCGCCGCTTACAGTGCGCGCCTCCCAGTCAGAGGAAGAGATTGCGGGAGGCGCCATGGCAATCCAGGTGGCAAACAGAACGGCAGCGACTGATGCGGCGGCAACAGGGACCATCCAATGCTGGCGCAGAAACGCCGTGCACCGGGCCAGCAGGGAAGGCCGGGGGACGGGACGAAAATCGAGCGTGCTTTCAGCCATGCGCAACGGCGCCAGCAGCTCTTCCAGCCGTGAGATATCTGGATCAGACGCGCCGCTTCGGTCCCACAAATACGGTTCGTTCATCGTTGCACACCTTTCTCGAGAGCTTCGCGCAGCAGCTCCATGCCGCGATGCAGGTTCACGCGCACCGAGCCATGGCCCAATCCGGTGCGCTCGGCGATCTCCGGGCCGGTCATGCCCTCCACAAGACGAAGCACCAGTGTTTCGCGGTATGCCTCCGGCAGGCCTTGAATCACTTCGAGCACGGTTACAGCATCAATCCGCGCGGGTGCGCCAGGAGAGCTGCTGGCATGGTTCTCCGTCAGCTCCGTGGATTCCAAGCGGTCGCGATAAAAATCCGCTGCACGGTTGCGTGCGATCATGGCCACCCAGCTACCGAAGGCCGCAGGCTCGCGCAGGTCCTTCAGCTTGCGCAAGGCAGAGAGAAAAACTTCCTGCACCAGGTCTTCGACTTCCGCGGGAGGGATGCGCGATAAAAGCATGCCGTGGACCATGCGCGCAAACTTTCGGTACAGCTCACCAAATGCCCCCTGATCGCCCTGCTGGGCCGCGACGACCAGATCGCGCACCTCATCCGCGGCTGCATTCATTGCACTCTCGGGTGAGTCGATCATGCGGAGCATTTACGCAGGATAGACGCCAAAATGCAACAAGCGTTAACAACAAAAGGCGAAGTATTTATCGCACATATGTGTTAACACGGCATTAAATCGGGGCGTCATACCGGGCGATTGAAGATTGGGATGAACGTCTCAAAATCGCTTCAGGAGATTGGCCATGAAATCACTGCGCAAAACTCTAATGCTGTTGGGGCTGGCTGCGATAAGTTCCGCAATCCATGCCGGCAGCGGTCCACCCATACCGCAGCCGCCCGCCAATGTTTCCTCTACCGGCATAATCGCGGATGCGCGTGAGCCGGGAGAGCGGCTGGAGATTTCCGGTCAGGTCTTTGCGCCAGACGGAACAACGCCGGTGGCCAACGTGATTGTGTATGCGTATCAAACAGACGCCACTGGCGAGTACCACAATGATCCCGGTACACATGTGGCGCGACTGCATGGCTGGGCAAAGACAGACGCACAGGGACGTTATGCTTTCCACACCATCAAACCGGCGCCTTATCCTGGGCGAGGCATTGCAGCGCACGTGCACATCCACGTGTGGGGAGCTGGTTACCCGCTGCAATGGACTCCTGAACTCCTGTTTGCCGGTGATCCGTTCCTGAAGGCCGATCAAATCGCCGCATCCAAAGCGCTGGGCAAGTTTGCCAACGTGCAAACACTGCAAGCCGCCGCGGACGGAGCCATGAGCTGCATTTTCAACATTCACATCAGTGCGGTTTCAAACTACAAGTAATGCGCGGGTAATGCACGGATAATGCGCGGGCTGTCAACATTCATATTCTGATTGGAGCGGTCCGTCCGAAGCAATGATTTATCCTTACGGGCGTGTCAGACAAACTGGCCAGGCTGGAATTGCCGGAGTGCGATGCCATTGTGGTGGGCTCGGGACCGAACGGGCTTGCCGCAGCGATCCGTCTGGCGCAAGCGGGGCGGGGTGTGGTGGTGCTGGAGTCAGCCGGCACTCCCGGCGGTGGCGTGCGGTCAGCGGAGCTGACACAGCCAGGCTTTATCCACGATATTTGTTCCGCGGTTTATGCCATGGTGGTGTGCTCGCCTTTTCTGCGCGAGCTGCCGCTCACGGCGCAGGGACTGGAGTGGGTCTTCCCGCCTGCTCCGCTGGCGCATCCGCTGGATGACGGCACGGCAGTGGTGCTGCACCACTCTATCGACGAGACCGCACGTTCTCTGGGCACAGACGGGGATGGTTATCGCAAGCTCATCGGGGATCTGGTTCCGCGCTGGCAAGACCTGGTACAGGATGCATTTGCTCCTCCGGGTATTCCGCGGCATCCATTTTTCTTTGCGAAGTTTGGTTTGCGGGCGCTGCGTCCGGCAACATCTCTGGCGCGCGCGTACTTTAAGACGGAGCGGGGACGCGCGCTTTTTGCCGGACTGGCGGCCCATTCCATTTTGCCACTGGAAAGCCTGACAACTTCTGCAGTGGCGCTGGTACTGGCCGTGGCTGGCCACGCCGCAGGCTGGCCGTTTGCCCGCGGTGGTTCGCAGCAGCTTACGTCCGCGATGGTCCGTTACCTGGAATCACTGGGCGGAAGGGTGATTACCAATTGCCGCGTTGATTCTCTTGATCAGCTGCCGCCGGTACGAGCGACCCTGCTGGATGTGACGCCGCGGCAACTCATTCGCATAGCGGGCGAAAAGCTGCCTGCATCTTATCGGCAAAAGCTGGAGCGTTACCGCTACGGCCCTGGCGTCTACAAAATGGATTGGGCCCTGCATCAGCCGGTGCCATGGCGCGCGGCTGAGTGCGCCCAGGCCGGAACAATCCATCTGGGCGGACCGCTGGATGAGATCGCTGATTCAGAAAGGCGCTGCTGGCGCGGAGAGGTTTCTGCCCGTCCTTATGTGCTGTTTACGCAGCCCAGCCTGTTTGATACGGCGCGCGCTCCGGCAGGCAAACACACGGCATGGGGTTATTGCCATGTGCCCAACGGCCATACGGGCAACATGACGGAGATCATTGAAAATCAGGTGGAACGTTTTGCTCCGGGCTTCCGCGATTGCATTGCGGCACGCTCCATCATGGGGCCGGCGGAGCTAGAGCGGCACAATCCTAATCTCATCGGCGGCGACATAGGCGGCGGCGCGGCGTTTCTGAGCCAGCTTTTTCTGCGCCCCACCGCCAGTCTTTACCGCACACCCCTGGAAGGCGTTTTTCTCTGTTCTGCTTCCACGCCGCCCGCGCCCGGCGTGCATGGCATGTGCGGATACTTTGCGGCGGAAGCAGCCCTTAAACGATTTGCCTGATGGACAAAAGGCCGGTTACTAACGAGAGTGGTTCTCTCTGGGGCGCCGTGATTGCCTTTTCAATCTCAATGAAGTACTTTCCGACTTGGAGAGGCTGTGCCGCTGTACCCGTTGAGCAACGTGAAAGGCGAGTGAGGTGTCAATGTTTTGCTTCAAGTGCGGGGCTTCCATGCCCGACGATTCTACTGTCTGTCCGCAGTGCGCCGCTCCGGTGCAGGGTGTACCTTTGCCGGCGCCACCTCCTCCTGCTCCGCAGGCCGGCGCGCCGGTGCCTGCTTCAACTTCAGCGTGGCTCAATGTGCCTCCCGCCCAATATCCGTCACAGGGGCAATATTCTCCGCAGGCACTATATCCGGGACAGAGCCAGCCATATTCCGGCATGGCTCAAGCGCAGACCGATGGCGGCGCAATTGTGAGTTTGGTCCTTGGCATCTCGTCATTCGCCCTGTGCCTTAGCTTTATCACGGGCATTCCGGCGATTATTGTGGGGCATATTTCATGGTCAAAGATTCGCCGCAGCGCGGGACGACTGAAGGGTGAAGGCATGGCGCTGGCCGGATTGATCCTGGGGTATCTCAGCCTTCCTTTTATTCTGATTGTTGCCGCTATTGCTATTCCAAACCTGATGCGGGCAAGAATGTCAGCCAATGAATCTGCCGCTATGAGCACGGTGCGCACCATCAACACGCTCCAGGTGACTTACGACACCATGTACCCGTCACAAGGCTATGCTCCCGATCTGTCGGCCCTGGGCAACGGTCCAGGCGACACATGCAATGGCACAGGCAATGCCGAACATGCCTGCCTGCTGGACGGCGTGCTGGGAGCTGCAAGATGCACATCAGGAGTCTGGTGTTCCAAAGGGGCTTACAAATACACGATCAGCTCCAATTGTGGCGCCCCCAGTTTGACCGCTAAGAATGAGCAACAGGGCGATGAAGGGGCCTGTAAAGAATTTGTGATTGTGGCCTCGCCAATAACCTCGACCAACGGGCTGCATAACTACTGCTCCATAAAAGATGCGGTTGTCAGGTCGCGTTCGGGCGGGCCGCTGACAGTGCCTCCAACAGTGGAGGAGTGCGCCGAGTGGGCCCCTATCTAAGGTTGCCGCCGCTCGGAAACCTTAGTTGCTTAGCCAGACCAACTAGCAGAGCTGCTTCTGCTTCTAAGTGAATGGATCCAATATGGAAGCCCTTCGCTTGGCACAAGCACCTGCTCCCGACAATCCGAGACCATCACTGTTCCATAAGGCGGCACGCACGCTGCCCGGGATCATTGCCGGCGCCGCCGATCTTGACCCTGCGGCGGTACTTACGGCTACGGTGGCAGGCGCGAGCTTTGGAGTCTCCCTGGGCTGGGTGGTAGTCCTTTGTGTTCCGGTGCTGTTCAGCGTCTTTGCCGTTTCGTCCCGCATTGGGCAGGAGACGAAAAAAGGACTGGTTGAACTGATTCGTGAGCATTATGGCCGTAAGTCCGCGATGCTGATTGCTTTATTCATCGTGGGAGTCAATCTGACCATGATCGTGGGCGACATTGTGGCGGTGAGCGACAGTTTTTCTCTTTTGACCATGTCGCCACGCCTGTTCTTTCTGGCGATCGTGGGCTTTACGGTCTGGTATGTGCTGATTGTGGGCAACTATCAGAAGACGACCAAGGTCCTGGGTACTCTCACTCTGATTCTGATTGCTTATGTCTTGGCGGCGTACCGCGTTACCGATTCCTTTCCCACGCTTGCCCGGGACGTGCTGCTGCCCCGCATGCAGGTCAATTCGGGATACATGATGGGCGTGGTCGCCGTGTTTGGCTCACTGCTAACGCCGGACGTGATCGTATGGCAGACCAGTTCCAAGCGCGGTCTGCCGGAAGGCCTGGCCAAGGCCCACGTAACGGAGTCGCACGCGGGAACGTTTGTTGCCTGCCTGATTTCACTCTCAGCGATGGTGGCGGCCTCACACATGCACGTGGCCGATCCCTCCAACATGACCACACGCACTGCGTCAGAAGCGCTGGGCTCATTTGGCTATGCCGGGACGGTGCTCTTTGCATTGGGCATCATCGCGTCAGGGATGATTGCGCTGCCGATCCTGGTGGCGTCACTGTGCTTCAGTGTGGCGGAAGCCGCAGGCTGGAGGTCAGGCCTCTCCATGGAGCCGTGGAACGCGCGGCTGTTTTTTGTGATGATCTCGGCGACGGTGTTCCTGGCCGTGGTCATCGACTTTTTTGGCGTGAATACCGTACATGTGCTTTACTGGTCACAGATTCTGGCAGGAATAATTCTGGTGCCGATCTTCGCCTACATCCTGCTGCTTTCCAACAATTCCAAAATCATGCGCACAACCAACAGCCGGTTTGAAAATTTCTGGTTGGGCTGTGCCGTTACGGGCATGCTGATCTCAAACGTGCTGTTTTTCTGGTTTGTGTTGAAATAGCAGTCAGCAATCAGCCAAGGCGATGACAGACAGCAGTTGGCAATTAGCAAAACCAAGAGCTAAAAAACCAAGAGCAATTTTGGCGGGGGTTTTCACAGCACTCAAAATTCCTCCCGAACTCATCTTTTGCCGTCTGCATTTGTCAATAATGGCAATTCCGGCGATTTTGGCAATTCTGGCAATCTAACTACTTCACTCCCACCAATTCAACGTCAAAGATCAGAGTTGCATTCGGAGGGATGGCAGAACCAGCGCCGCGTGCGCCATAACCAAGAGCTGGCGGGATGTGCAGCTGCCGTTTTCCACCGACCTTCATCCCAACAATGCCCTGGTCCCAGCCCTTGATGACCTGCCCGGTGCCCAGCTCAAACTCAATGGGCTCACCTGAATCGAGTGAGCTGTCAAATTCTTTGCCGTCGACAAGCCATCCGGTGTAATGCACCTTGACCTTCTTGCTTGCCCCGGCCAGCGCGCCGGTGCCTACTTTAATGTCCCAATATTGCAGCCCGGAGGCGGTAAGAACTGGTTTGCCGGAAACCTTGGTGGGGCCGGCAGGTTTTTTTTGAGCTTTGGGCGGAGCGGGCTTCTTGGTCTGGGCGAGCAGGGCAATCGACAAGGTCAGTAAAAAGATGAAAGATGCTTTTCGCAGCATGGCTTCTCCTCAGTAAAGGGATGATACAAGAAAAGGCGATTCTGGCAATCCTTGTCGGGTTGGAGCGGCCCCCTCTTGGTTCCAGAGCCTAAAATCTGATGTAAACTAGCCCTGCAAAGAACAATTCATATGTGGCTAAAAAAACAATTTGGCGAAGGCAAGACAGCTCTGGGCCAGTTAGGAAGCCTGGAGTCTGAAGTGATGGAGCGTGTCTGGCATCGCGGCGAAGTGAGCGTCCGTGAGTTGCATGCCGAGTTCGCGACCCGCCTGGCCTATACCACGGTGATGACCACCCTGGACCGGCTTTACAAAAAAGGAATGCTACAGCGGCGCAAAGTGGGGAAGGCCTTCATGTATGTTGCGGCGCTTACCGAGCAGGAGTACCGGGAGCAACTGGCCCACCATTTGTTTGGCATGGTTTTGCATGACGGCACGAACAGCGGCGCCGTGCTCTCAAATTTTGTTGACGCCGTAAGTGACACTGACGAGAGACTCCTGGAGAAGCTGGACCAGCTAGTAAAAGCCAAACGGCAGACTTTGCGCCGGCCGGAGTAAACAGCCATGTTTTACGTTTTGGCCATTGCCCTTTGCCTGGCGGTGCTGTTTCTTGTGCTTGCATCCACCTCTCTGCTCTGCATGGCGGGGTTACGGCTGGTGTTGAAGACGGTCCCTCTCTCTTCGCCGGGCACGCGAGCAAACCTGCTCTTTGCAGCGCGGCTTCTGCCGCTTGGGCTGGCTTGCGTTATTACATTCAGTCTCGCGCTGCCGGCTTTTCTGGAATTTGAACCTTCTTCCACAGATGAAGGCATGGGGTTCCGTTTGATGGCGCTGGCAACCCTGGGCGCCCTGTTGCTGGTTGGCATGGTGGCGCGTGGCATCGGACTTTTGCGTGCAACCAGGGAAGCGCAACGCGGGTGGCGGGAAAATTCGCACAGGCTCCAAATGGATGGAATACGCGTTCCGGTTTATTGCGTGGAAAATAGTCCTTCGTTGATGGCGGTGACGGGGATTTTTCGTCCGCGGATTTTTGTTGCTAGTGTGATTGCAAAAACGCTTTCACCGGATGAACTGCGCGCCGCGCTCTCCCATGAGCTGGCCCACGTTTCTTCCTTTGACAACCTGAAGCAGCTTTTGCTCAAGATCACGCGCGCACCGCGATGGCTCAAAGCCTTGTATGCTGCCGATGCGGAATGGACGAACGCGTCAGAGCTCGCGGCCGACCGTGATGCGCTGGCGGAAGGCGCGTCAGTGCTTGATTTATCGTCCGCGCTGATCAAAGTGGGGCGACTGAACCGGCCGGCGGGAAGAGAAGCCGTAGCTTCGCATCTGGTGCCCACCGCTTGCGGGTCTGCCCTGGAAAGCCGCGTCACGTGCCTGAGCGAATTACTGGAAGGCAAGAGCGTAACTCCCGCTCATGCAGCGAAGCGCAGCAACCTGGTGCTACCCACGGTGATTACGTTGGCAACGTATGGCGCTTGTATTCATGCGGTCCTTCCCGCAGTGCATGAAGCCCTGGAATTTCTCGTTCGCTAGCAAAGCTCCAGAATCGCCGGCCACGGTGCCGACAGCAACGGCAATTTTGTTCCCGCTACATGGCATTCAAAGAGTCCCGCTTCGACTAACGAATGCTCAAACCCGAGCAGTGCAATATACTTTGCTAACACCGTGTCGCAGAAAACCATCATTTTTGTCTCCGCTGTGACTCTGGCGCTGTTTGCGCCTGTTGCTGCCATTTCCCAGGCGGCAAACAGCCAATTCAAGGCGCAACTTGAGAAAGCCAGAACGCTGCGGGACGCAGGCTCTTCCGACGAAGCGCGCAAGATCTATGAGTCCGTGCTTACGCCGTTGCGCTCGCAGGGGCCAAGCCCGGAGATGGTGGACACTCTGAACAATCTGAGTGATATCGCGACCATGGCTGGGGAATATGAACGTGCCGTCGCTCTCTCTCGCGAGAGTGCCACAGCCTGCCGGACCATGCATGACAAAAATTGTGAAGCGCAGGCACATAGTGATGCCGGTCTGGCGCTCTCCAATGCGGGCAACTACGCGGAAGCGGCAACGGAACTCGATGTCGGCCTGAAGCTGACGGCGGAAACCGGAAACGCGCAAACGGCCGTGCTCATCCTCAACAATCTTGGAGTGGTTTACTACTATCAGGCAAAATATTCGGAAGCGCTGCGCACCTATGAGTCCGCTCTGCAATACGTGGAGAAGTCCGGAACGGAAGATTGGACGCCAACGTGGCGGCAGATCACGTTGCTGAATCTGGCAACGCTTTATCAGCGATTGGGGAACGACCAGCGCGCGATCGGAATCTACACTGATATTCTTGCCCATCCCAAGGACCTCTCGCCGCGCGATGTCGGCCACATGGATGCCAATATGGGAGCTCTGTATCGCCGCCTGGGCGATCCTAAACAGGCGCTCCAATTCTACGGTTATGCCGACGAGTATTACGCGAAGGAAAAAGACACTGACGGCCAGCTGGCGGTGCTGAAAAACACCGGCATTGTGTTGGCGCTGGAACTTGGCCGGCTGCAGGATGCGCTCAAGACGTTTGATCGCGCCCGCGTGCTGGCTGAAAAAACAAAGAACCAGCGCGAGGTAATGCAGGCCATGTTGTATCGCGGGGAGACGCTGTACCGCATGGACAGATTGTCGGAAGCGGAAAAAGAATTCGCCGCCGCGCTGGCTTCCGCCGAACAGCTTGGCACCGTGGAAGAGCAGTGGAAAGCGGTCAACGCCATGGGCAAGATCGCGCTCAAAAATGGCAGGCGTGACGCCGCGGAAGCCAGGTTCCGTGACGCCATCCAGCGGATTGAAAGCCTGCGTTCGCAACTGCAACTCTCACGGTTGAAGTCAGATTTTTTGGCCGACAAACGTGACGTCTACAACGCCCTGATCAAACTTCTTCTGGAACGCAACGATGCCGCTGCTGCCTTTGAGTTCATGGAGCGCAGCCGCGCCCGCGTCTTTCAGGACCGCTTTTTTGGCGGCAAGCTCGCGCCTGACGCGCTTTCTCTCCACTCGATCCAGGCGCGTCTTGGTCCGCAGACCGCGCTCATTGAGTTCTGGGCCGGCGCCGACGGGCTGGCTGCCGTCTGGGTAACCAGCGAGTCAGCCGGCATCGCGCAAAGCCATTTTTCCGCCGCTGAGATGGATGCGCTCCAACAATTTGTCTCCGGCCTGCCTGACAATCTCAGCACTGACTGGCAGAAGGACTTTCAGAAAATCGGCGGCATGCTGCCGAAGAACGTCGCCCCTCTTGCACAGGACCGTTACTCACATGTACTGATCGTGCCTGACGGCTTTCTCAGCATGGTGCCATTCGAACTCGTGTCTACCGGCTCAGGGCAGCCGCTGCTTGAAAGCCGTGACGTTACCTATCTGCCCAGTGCCGTACTGCTCTTGCGTGGCGCACTCAAAAACGCTTCCGCCACCAGGTTTCCGTGGCAGCAACAGCTCGTTGGTTTTGGTGATCCCGCCGTGATTGGCAGCGGAGAGAGCTCGCTTACCACCGCTTCACGCGGCAATATCGCCGGATCGCTGCCCGCTTCCGGCGAAGAAATCCGTATCATCGCCCGCATGAGCGCCGGCAGAACCAGGCTTTTTCTGGGGCCGGAAGACCGCAAGCGCAGCTTCTTTGAATCCGCGCGTTCGGGCGCTGCTCTGCTGCATGTGAGCACACACGCCGTGGCAGATATGGACGACCCTGAGCGCTCGCGTCTTCTTTTCTCTCCCGACGAGCCCGGCCAGCCCAACAACTATCTGTTTCTTAAAGAGCTGTACGATCTTGATCTTCGCGGCATGAGCCTGGCCACTCTCTCCGCCTGCGACACCGAACGCGGACGCCTCGTTCCAGGCGAAGGCATACAGGCTTTCAGCCGAGCCTTGCTTGCCGCTGGATCACGTTCCGCTCTTACCACTTTATGGCGCGTTCCAGATCAGCAGACCTCAGAATTCATGCAGCATTTTTATTACTACCTGCTGAAGAAGCACAAACCCAAGTCTGAAGCGCTGCGCCTGACCAAGCTGGAATTCCTGCATTCCGGGACGGCGCTCAGCCATCCGCGCTACTGGGCCGCATTTGTCCTGAATGGCGATGGCTCCGAGCCCGTTCCCAGGTTCATTCCCTGGCAGCTTCTGGCGCTTCCTGTCCCGCTGATTATTCTTGCAGTGCTTCTCTATGCGCGAATGCGGCGAAGGAGAAAATCCTCTGCCGCAATCGATTGAATCTTTGTGTGTGCCTGACTTTCTTCGCTCTATTTCACTTTGAAGTTTTCCGCGTTCGAATGAGCAATCTCTTTTCCTGTTGCATCCAGTGCGGTTACCTTCCACTTGAGCGGCTTGCCCGGCAGTATCTGCGCCTTCATCGCCGATGTCAGCGGCAGAGTTATTTGCGTGGACTTCTCGCTGGCCAGCACACTTCCCAGCACGTCCGTCAGTTCAATTGAATAGCTACTGGCGTCTTTCACCGCTTCCCAGCGAAACTCTGCCGGCGTCTGGCTCATCTCGCCGATCGGAGCAACCAGTTTGACAACGTCACTACGGTAAATCTCCGGGCCGGTCGGGCCATGCAGTGAGGGATTATTTAAATTCCTGCCGTTGTAGAGTGAAACCGCCAGAATCAGCACCGCGGCCAGGGCCCCTGCTCCAGCCAGGTAAGGCATTTTGAACATGTTGCGCCAGAAGGATGGGCGGGCGGCTTTCTGCTGCGCCATTTGTTGCTGAACCGTTTTCTGTTGAACCTGTTTGCGCTCCAGCTGGGCCGCGATCCACGCCACCGCTGCGCCTTCCTCCGCTGAGGGGACAGACGCTTCAAAGCTCTTCAGCATGGAAAGCTCAGTCTGGCAGTGCGCGCAGCCGGCCAGATGAGCAGCGGCTTTTGCATCGGCTGAGCTGCTCTCCGTCATCCGCTCCAGCACTTCCAGCGGGAGACATTCTTCCGTGGCGGAAGCGGCGGCTTGCCACATTTTTAGGTTTGATTTGTTATCGGCCATGGTGTATCTCCCTCAAAACTTCTAGATGCAAACTCTCAGGCTCTCGCCTTCCAGCGTTTTGCTGCCCGGTCAAGCTTTCTCTTTGCGCTCACCAGATAAGCTTTTGCTCCGCTGGCGTTGTTCAGGTTGAGCATCCGCGTAATCACGTCCAGCGGCAGCTCTTCCGCAAAGTGCATGGTAAAGACCGCTTTTTCGGTTTCTTCCAGTGTTTCATTCATCATTTGGCGGGCAATGTCCGCCTGCTGTTTCCGCTCCACATGGGCCAGCGGACTGTCAGACGCCACGTCCGGCAGCGTCTCCATGAGCAACTCGTCTGTGTCCATTTGCGGGGCGCTCGCTCTGGACCGGACGGCATTGAGACAGTGGTTGCGGGTAATGGAATACAACCACGTGGAAAATTTGGATTGTCCTTTGAAGTAAGAGAGGTTCTGGTAGGCCTTAACGCAGATCTCCTGGGCCAAATCGGCTGCCGATTCACGGTCACCCGTCACCGACAGGCACCAGCGGGCCACTTTCACGTGATGGCGGCGGAAGAGCTCATTCAGGTACTGTTCGGCTGAAGCCTGGCCGGCTTCTGCCCTGTACCGGGCGATGAGCGCCTCATCCGTAAGGTCCTCCCAGCGCATTTCCGGGATTATAGCAACTGCTTCTCCCTTACCGATTTGCGGCTGAGCGCTGCGGGCGGGCACCAACCTCAGTTGACTCACCGCGTCTCTTGGCTCCATGGCACGGTTCGGGCTGGCTTCCGCCCCTGCCGGATACATTGAAGCCACCGTTGTCGATTGTGCTGCCACTGGGCGATTGTCCTTTCCCCTTACACCAACTGAGACAACCCTGAGTACCTGCCGGGAACAACTTTCTTGTTTTGCCCCTTTTTCACCTCCCTGCGTGGTGCTCCACGTCCTCGGGGACTATCAGGACCTCGCTCTGGCTGCTCTTCCGGGGCGCTTCGGAAGGTAGCGATACCGAACGGTTATCTGCCACCCCCTCCCCTGGCTCAACCCCGAAAAATATAGACTTAGCCGATTCAACCCCGGGGATGCCCTCCGCGTTCTGGGGTTCCAACCTGTCCTCGGTCCTTGATGCTGTACCTTTTTCCTGACTCTCTTCGTCGGCGATCTCAGCGTTCTCAGCGGTGAAATCCCCGGACGGTTCTTCCTCTGCGCTCCTCTGTGGTAGAGCTTTTGCTTCTGATGTCGGCGATGACGCGCGATTACGACGATCCCTTGGCGCTTTCGTCACCATCTCTGCATGGTTCGTGTCTCTGAAAGTTGTAAACCGGGCATTCACCATGGCTAGTTGCAGGCCGTAAAACATCAGTCCTGCTGTCTTTTCGCTGATTCGGCCCTCCGCCAGCCCGCGTAAAACGTCCATCAGCCACAGCATCACGGCATTCGCGTCTTCCAGCGGAGGCAGGTTCCATCGCCGTGGCCGTTTCTCCTCCATCAGCGTGTGGGCATAACACAGCTTGCCTTTGCGGACGCGCGGTGCCCCGCAACTCCTGCCGTCCGTGAACACATGCTCGCAGCGGGGCGCATGGTTGGCCTGCTCCAGCAGCGCCAGCTGTCGGCGGTGGAACTCTATCTTGAACTTCGGAAGGTCCCATTTAGGCGGAGCGCCAAGCTCCTTGCGTATCTCCTGCTCCATCTTAAAGCGGAGAGCATCCATATCGTCCCGGGTCAGGACCAGTGGTTGCTCATCTTCTTGGTTTGGATCTTCTTGATCGTCTGGATCTTCTAGGTCTAAGTCTTGGACGTGCTCTGCCATGGCGTCATTCGCTTTCTCCGCCCGCGAAGAATGCAATGGCTCGGCACAGCAGCGCAACCGGGTGGCCGGTCCATTGCACCGTTGTCTTGGGAAGGGGATAGTTGGCCTCAATGGGCGTCCTATTTATGGCGTATAATAAGCGAAAGCGAACAAAAAGTCAATGGGTTTAAGAACAAAAATTGGGCAATAATGTGCTTCGCGCGGTAAAAAGCCAAAGAACTCATCAAAATGGTCGAAGCGTACTTTGACGAAAGCGGGTCGCATAATGGCTCTCCTGTCTTGTGCGTGGCTGGCTATGTTTTTGAAAAAGAATCGTGCGGCAAGCTTGATGCTTTATGGTCTGAAGTGTTGGACAAATTTAAGTTGCCGTACTTCAGAATGTCCTCCTGTGCTCACGGAACAAAGCCCTTCGATGTATTGACTAAAGATCAGCGCATAGAAGTAGAGACCGAGATGATAGGTCTCATTAAGAAGTTTGCGGCTTTCGGAATTGCCGTGACCATCGAGCAAAAAATGTTCGATGCGATCGTCCCCGAGCTACCAGAAATTGGAAGTGCGTACAGCTTCTGTGCGCACACTTGCCTGACGGCAGTAAAGTCATGGGCCAATGAAACTGGATATCACGGCGATATAGCCTATTTTTTCGAGAGCGGACACAGCAGCCAATCTGAAGCAAATGACATCATGAACACGCTTTTCAAAAATACTAAAATGCGCTTGGAGCACAGATACGCTTCACACACTTTTGCAAACAAGGAAAAAATTAGGCCATTACAGGCGGCTGACCTTCTCGCATGGCAATGGCATACTGATCATAAGCGCAGAATGCGGGGAAATATCAGACCGAGACTAGATTGTCTTGCCCTTGTAGAAAATGAGAAACCGCCGCACAAGGCCATGCACTATAACGCTGCCCAATTGCGAGAACTGACAGGTAAGGCCCTCCGCAGAAGATATCCATTGGTGTATCCGTGGTAGATTTTCTAACGATGGCGCTTCTTTTCCTGGTTCGCCCTCATCCGGCTGTAATGGTTCCGGTCATCTAACTCGCGCTCGTTGACCTTGGAAATCACATAACAGTTGATCTTTGCTGCTATTTCCCTAATCGGGGTTTCCTGACTGTAAGCATAATCCTCGGCAAGAACGCCTATTGATTCCAGTTTGTAGAGCGAAGCCGTTATTTGCGCAAAGGAACGGTTGATCAAGCCCATTGTCTCGTAAACGTTGGCCTTGATTTCGTCAGCGTCGTCTCTGAAGTCCTCTGTGTCCATAGTGTCCTTTCGAGCGAACGCCATCCCGACAGGTCCGTATTTGGCGGCGCTGTCATCAGCGGCCAAATAGGACCGGAGGGATCTGCTCCGCTACAGCCATAAGAATCAATGTAGCGTGCACACTACACGTAGCCTGAATAATACATTCATCCTAAAGGGATGGCAAATGACATTAGAAGGCAGTTCGGCGAGAGAATACGTAAGTTACGCAAGAAGCGTGGCTGGAAATTAATTGAACTGTCCGTTGAAACCGACCGTGGCCGGGTGTTTCTCTCCAATCTGGAGAATGGAAAGCATGAGCCGAAGCTGGGAACGATCAAAAAGCTTGCGGATGCTTTTGGCATGACAATTTCGCAATTGATGAAGGGATTGTGATGGGCGAGCGCTGGAGACGCAGAGGGTGTCGCCCCTAAGGCTCACCATATCTACACCTTGCACCGAGCGCATTTTTTGAGTCTCTTGCCATCACATGAGAATCTTATGGACTGATACTTATGTTGCCAGCGACGATAAGTATTCTCTTGAACGGACTAAAGCGCCAGCACCTTCATCGCGTCGGTCCAGCTGAATTGGGCTTTGGCCCGGCCTAAAAACAATAAACCTGAAACACGCCGGCCTGTTTTTTCACTATTCATCAAGCAAAAGTGTCTATAGTAAATTGCAATCTGCAATCTCCGTGCTGCTAGGTTGAGGGAGGGGAACATGACCGCCAGGAAACTCGCTACGCTGCTAGTCCTGCTCTGTGTCACCGTCGGCGTCTTCGCGCAATCTGCCACCACCTATCCTGTGAAGAAGGGCGCGGTCAATGACTATGCCGGCAAGCTGGATCAAGCCCAGATCAATGAACTGACCGGCCTTATCCGGCACTATGAACGCGAGACCTCCATTGAATTTGTGATCGTCATCGTGGACAACCTTGAAGGTATGGCCATTCGAGATTATGCCACCGGCCTTGGAGATTCCTGGCGCATCGGCAAGGCCGGACGGAACAACGGCATTGTGCTGTTGTGGGCCCCGAATTCGCGGTCTTATTCGTTCCGGGTCGCCAGCGGCTTGTCGGCGGACCTCAATAACGCCGACGCCAATCTGATCACCCAGCAAAACCTGCTGCCTAACTTCAGACGCGGCGACTATTACGCCGGATTGAAGGAAACCGTTCTGGCGGCCATGGAACATCTTGGCAACAAGCCATGGGAAGAGCGCCTAAAGGCGCGTGAGCAGGCGCGCGCGCAGGCCGTAGAGCAAGAGATGCTTGATCGCAAGCGGCGTGCGGAAGAGGCGTGGCAGGCGGAAGTCCAGCGCCGCCAGCAGGAGGCCAGGCAGGCCGAAGACCGGGCAGAGGATGCCCGCGTTGGGCTGATTTTTCTGCTGGTGGCAGGGATAACCGTTCCGGCTGGAATTTTTATATACCGTTCGCAACGCCGCAAGGCCAAACTTGCGGAGATGGCAGAGGCCTCCACAGCCATTGCGAATGACCTTGCCACCGCGGAGAAGAATGCCCCGGAGCTCCGGCGGCTGCTGGATGATTTTGCCCAACAATCACCGGAGCAGGACATCAGCCAATTGCGCCAGAGCTTTGCCGGGCAGCAGGACCGGATTTTGAAAATCAAAGTGGATGCCCAGGTGGTGGACCTTACGAAACTTGAGTCCTATGACGAGATGGTGCGCGTCAGGGCCAACGCTGAAAGTGAAGCGCTGCTGCTGGACAACACAAAAGGCAGCATCGCTAAAATCAGGGCAGCCAAGGCGCAGAGCCAGGCACTGATGGATCAACTTTCCCGCGAAAGATTTGAAATCACTGACGTCCGCGATAGCTCCCGGACTGACGAAGTCAACCGGCTCCTGTTACAGAGCCGCCATGACTATGAGCAGGCCCGGCAGGGCAGCTCAATGTCCGTGGTGGACTGGCTGGTCATCAACCAGATGCTGAACAACTCACACAGCCAGATGCAGCAGGCAGTGCAGTGCTCGCAGGAAGCGCCGTACGCTCCTTCGTTTTCCTCGCTCGATGATGATTCCAGCTCCAGCTCGAGCCGTCGTTATAGCTCAAGCAGTAGCCTCTTCGGCAGTAGCAGCAGCCCCAGCTCATCTTCGTCCAGCAGTAGTTTCAGCAGCAGTAGCAGCTCAGGCGGCGGTGGCGGCTTCAGCAGCGGAAGCGGATCGGATGGAAGTTACTGACCACAATCCAACCCGCGTTGTCCGTATGAATCCGCGGTAAGGTTTTTTCTACGCGCCTTTTTTTTCTACGCGCCTTGAGGTGTTACTGTATCTAGTTCTACTTGGAGTGACTCATGCCGCCAATTGCCCTTACTGACAAGGAGCGAGCCATGCTCCTGGGAACCGCCACCCAGGCAATGCAAAATGCCTATGCGCCTTACTCTAACTTTCACGTGGGCGCCGCTATCCTCACCTCTGATGGCCATCTCTTCACCGGATGCAACGTTGAGAACGCCTCTTACGGTCTGACCATCTGCGCCGAGCGCGCCGCCATTTTCAATGCCGTGCATCAGACGCAAGGAAAGCTTGTGCTGCGCGCCGTGGCCGTGGTCAATGGAAATGATGTGCCATGCTCTCCGTGCGGCGCTTGCCGGCAGGTGATTGCCGAATTTGGCGCGAATACGGCTGTCATCTTTCGCGGACAGAAAGACTACGTGGAGATGAGCATCTCTGATTTGCTGCCGGAAACTTTCCGTTTAACCTGATCCGCACATGCTAGTCACTGACCTGATCCGCCGTAAGCGCGACGGCTCCGAGCTGCAGCGCAATGAAATCGAGTTTCTCGTCAACGGCTACACCCGTGACGCGATTCCTGATTATCAGATGTCCGCCTGGCTCATGGCAGTCCTGTGGCGCGGCATGACGCGCGCTGAACTCGCCGCGCTCACCGAATCCATGCTCAACTCCGGCCAGGTCCTGGATTTCTCTGAGCTTCCGGCCGCCCGGGTCGACAAGCATTCCACCGGCGGCGTCGGCGATAAGACCTCGCTCATTATCGCCCCCATTGTTGCTGCGGGCGGTTTGTTTGTCCCCATGATCAGCGGACGTGGTCTTGGACACACCGGCGGCACGCTCGACAAGTTGGAGTCCATTCCCGGCTTCAACGTGAATCTTTCTGTTGCCGATTTCCGCCGCGTGCTGGCGCAATGTGGCGCCGGATTGATCGGCCAGACAGCGGAGATCGCTCCCGCCGACAAAAAGCTCTACGCCCTGCGCGATGTCACTGGCACAGTGGAAAGCCCATATCTGATCTGCGCCTCCATCATGAGCAAGAAGCTCGCCGAAGGTATTGATGCATTGGTGCTTGACGTAAAGACCGGCAGCGGCGCGTTCATGAAAGCAGAAAAAGACGCGGTCTTCCTTGCCGAACTGATGGTGGAAACCGGCCAGCGTCTGGGCAAGCGAGTATCGGCGCTCATCACCGATATGGACCAGCCACTGGGACGCGCCGTCGGCAACGCGCTTGAAGTTGCTGAATGCATTGAGGCCCTGAACGGCAAAGGCCCTGACGATCTGCGCGAACTCAGCCTGGTTCTGGCCGCATGGATGTTCTTTCTGGGCAAACGCGTGCGCAGCATGGATGAAGGCAGGGAACTCGCAGAGCAGATGATCTCCAGTGGCAAGGCCCGCGATAAATTCCGCGAGATGATTCGCCTGCAAGGCGGCAACGCCGCGGTGATGGACAACCCTGGTCTGCTGCCCCAGGCAAAACAAAAGACTGACGTGAAGAGCCGGACTGCCGGTTTTATTACCGGCATCATGTGCGAACAAATCGGCACCGCCGGCGTTCTTCTTGGCGGCGGCCGTGCCCGGAAAGAAGACTCTGTCGATCCCGCCGTGGGGATAATGATCCACAAGAAAGTTGGTGACAAGGTTTCTGTGGGCGAGCCGCTCTGCACCGTGTTTTACAACTCAGCCGAGCGCATGGCCAGCGCAGCTCCGTTGATCGAGCAAAGCTACACGATTGCAGCCGCCGCGCCGTTAAAAGCACGTCCTCTTGTCCACCAGATCATCGGTGACAAGTGAAACAATCAACATCCTTGCTAAACCATGGTGCTGCATACAAACCTTACTTCTCCGCCACGTCCTGCGCGATCAGCGGCACCACGTCCCTGAGCAGCGCTTTAAACTGCCCGGAGATTCGTCTTCCAATCTCCAATACTTCTTCGTGATTGATCGGCGCGTCGGTTGTTCCTGCTGCCATGTTGGTCACGCAGGAAATCGCCAGCACTTTGACTCCCAGTTGTCGAGCCACAATTACTTCCGGCACCGTGGACATGCCAACCAGATCGGCGCCCATTGTGCGAAAAGCGCGTATCTCCGCCGGCGTTTCATAGCTTGGGCCAAGCACCGCAACGTAAACGCCTTCGGCAAGATCAATACCCAGCCGTTTTCCCGCGTCCAGCGTCATCTGCCGGTAGCTCTTCGAATACGCTCCGGTCATATCGATAAACCGCTGCCCCACGCGAGGATCTTCCAGCCCCACCAGCGGGTTCTGCCCTTGAAAATTGATGTGGTCTTTGATCACCACAAGCCGGCCCTGTCCGTAGTCCAGGTTGATGCCGCCAGCCGCATTGGTCAGGATCACGGCGCGCACTCCCATGCGGGCAAACACTCGCATCGGGAAAACCACGCTCTGTACTGGATAGCCTTCATAAAGATGGACTCGGCCCTGCATCACCACCACGGGCCATGCGCCGATATTGCCCAGCACCAGCTGGCCGGCATGTCCCACGGCAGTGGAGCGGGCAAAATGCGGGATGTCGTTATAGCCGATGCGGACTGCGTCCGTCATCTCGTCGGCAAATCCCCCCAGTCCTGATCCCAGCACGATTGCCACCAATGGCTTGATCGGGCTCTTGGAAGAAATAAACTTCGCTGTGAATTCTGCCTGGGTAAAGTCGTCGCTCATGCTCATGACTATTGGGATTCCTCTCTATCGAACACCGCGCTGCATATTGTGCGGAACCCAAATTGTAATGCTATAGTTCGATCCATGTTAGTCTCACGTTCCTTGTACGCCGTCCGCTACTTGTTACTCGTCGTTTTCTTATCTTCTTTTGTGCCATCCGCCTGGTCTCAGAAAAAGGCGTCAGTGGCAGCTTCACCCGAGCAAAAAACTGCCCGCTACTTTGAATCCGTGCGCAGTCAGCCGTTGTTGCTGCACGCTTTTTTGCAGCAGATGCCAAAAGGCGGCGATCTTCATAACCACCTTTCTGGCGCAGTCTATGCGGAAAGCTTCATGGCTTATGCCGTGCAGGACGGCCTATGCGTCGATCGTACCGCTCTGGCGTTCGCGTCTCCGCCTTGCGACCCCGGCAGCAACAAGCCTCCTGCCAGCGTCGCTCTGCAGGACCCCACACTGTATGGGCACCTTCTTGATGCGTTCTCCATGCGCCAGTTCATTCCTGGAACTGAATCCGGCCATGACCATTTCTTTGCCACCTTCGGCAAGTTCGGCGCTGCCACCAACGGCCACACCGCGGACATGCTGGCTGAAGTCAGGTCACGCGCTGCCGCCGGCCATCTCCAATATGTGGAGCTCATGTTCAATCCGGATGGAGGCGCTGCAGGACGCTTGGGAGCTTCCCTTGAATGGAATGACGATCTGAGCAGGATGCGGGAGCAACTCTTGTCCGGCGGTCTGGCAAAGATTGTTGCCGATGCCAGCAAGTTTCTGGATGACGCTGAAAAACAAGAGCAGGGAATAATGCACTGCGGACAGCCGCAGGCCAGTCCCGGCTGCAACGTGCAGGCCCGTTATCTCTACCAGGTCTCACGTGGCTTGCCCAAAGGTTCAGTCTTTGGCCAGATTCTTGCTGGATTTGAGATGGCGTCAAAAGATCCGCGCGTGGTTGGTCTCAATCTGGTGATGGCGGAAGATTGGTACGTTCCCATCCACGATTTCAACCTGCACATGCGTATGCTCGACTACCTGCATGGAATTTATCCCAAAGTTCACATCACTCTCCACGCCGGAGAGCTGACACAAAACCTGGTTCCTCCTGAAGATTTGTTCCACGTTCGTGCATCTGTCGAACGCGGCCATGCAGAGCGCATCGGCCACGGCGTGGATGTGATGCAGGAGCATGACCCTGAGGCGCTGCTGCGCAGCATGGCCCAGAAGAAAGTTCTGGTCGAAATCTGTCTCACCAGCAATGACGTCATTCTCAATGTGACCGGCGATCACCATCCTCTGCCCATGTATCTGAAATTTGGCGTGCCCGTTACCCTGGCCACCGATGACGAAGGTGTTTCGCGCGGTGACATTGTTCATGAATACGAGCGCGCTGCGGCAACTTACCGCTTCAAATATCGGGAGCTCAAAAACTTTGCGCGGGCCAGCCTTGCGTATAGCTTTTTGCCGGGAAACAGTATCTGGAAGGACACAAGCTCAGGCATTCGCTCTTCAGCTTGTGCGGCTGACAAGCCCAGCTCTGCCAAGCTATCTTCAAACTGCGCCGCGCTGCTCGCAGCCAGTGAAAAAGCAAAACAGGAGTGGGAACTGGAAAAGGCCTTTGCGGAATTTGAAAGCAAATTCTAGATTAAGGTCCCTCGCTCCGCTCGGGATTTCGCCTGCGGAGTCCCGCTCGGCTTGCCTCGCTTACGCTCGCAACCGGCCCAACTTGACATCCCGTCTACAATAGACGGGATTTTTCCAAACGCAATCTTTCATCTTTAGCTGAGAAGGACCCTAATGTCGCGATTCGCGGGTTTGCTGGGCATCATCGTTTTTTTGTCGATCGCTTACCTTTTCTCGACCGATCGCCGCGCAATTCGTTTAAAGACCGTTCTCTGGGGCCTGGGGTTGCAGTTTGTCTTCGCCTGGATCGTCGTCCGCTATACCTGGGGCCAGGCCGTGATGAGCGCCGCCGGTGAGAAGGTCAAGAAGCTTCTGGCTTACTCCTTCGTCGGGTCGAGCTTTGTTTTTGGTGACCTGGGCTCGAACGCTTCTCATCTGGGTTTCTTCTTTGCGTTTCAGGTATTGCCGACGATCATCTTTGTTTCCGCATTTTTTGCGCTGCTCTACCACTTGGGGGTGATGCAGATCATCATCAAGGGAATGGCTTGGGTCATGAGCCGGATTATGGGCGTCAGCGGCGCGGAGTCGCTGGACGTGGCCGCATCCATCTTCATGGGGCAGACAGAAGCTCCGCTCACCATCCGGCCGCTTCTTCCTGAATGCACCAAATCCGAATTGATGACCATCATGACTGCGGGCATGGCGCACGTATCCGGCGGTATCATGGCCGCCTACATTCTCTATGGGATTGACGCAAAGAACCTGCTCGCGGCTGTGATCATGACTGCGCCGGGAACCATCCTGATGGCCAAGATGCTGGTGCCGGAAACGGAGCAGCCCAAAACCGCGGGCACGGTCCAGATCTCCAAGGATGAAATGCACAAGGACGCCAACATGCTTGGCGCCATCGCCCGCGGCACCATTGACGGCGGGCAGCTCGCTTTCAATGTCGCCATCATGCTGATTTCGTTTTTAGCTTTGATCGCGCTTTTGAACGGCATCATGGGCTGGACTCACAATCATGTGGGCTGGTTCCCCGAAAGCATTCAGCAGGTTCTTGGGTTTATTTTCTCTCCTGTGGCGTGGCTCATCGGCGTGCCTAAACATGACTGTAGCGCCATCGGCAACCTGCTTGGCTCACGCATGGTGATTAATGAGCTGTATGCATACACCCTGTTGGGGGCTCAGAAGGCCACTCTTGACCCCCGCTCTTTCACCATCGCAACGTTCGCTCTCTGCGGCTTTGCCAACCTGAGTTCAATCGGTATCCAGATCGGTGGCATCGGCGCTCTCGCCCCTAACAAACGTGACCAGCTTGCCAAACTTGGTTTCCGCGCCATGATCGCCGGTACCATGGCCAATCTCATGTCGGCTTCAATCGTGGGATTGTTGATGAGAAGCTGAGCGGCTTACGCGGTCAGGAAGCCGTGGCGCGGTGACGGTCTTGCAGACCATCACCGGCCGTCTTGTAGAGAACCGCAAAGAGACCACCTCAACGCCTTCTAGCTGGACTGCTTACAAAGAGACGTTGATGGCAATAGCAACTCCGGGATGGCGCCGGTTGTACATGTAATACCCGTCATTGACGTAGTCAACATAAACGTCGTCAGTTTCGTACCAGGTGGGTGCCCAGTATTCGGGCCACGGATCAACCATGCTGAACCAGAACCCACCGTACTGAAACCTTGGATGTCCGGCCACGATGACTACAGGAACAGTGTGAACCCGGAACCAGTGTCCCCGGCCAAAATGCGCGCGGAAACGGTCTTCGGGAATGCGGTAGCCTCTGTAGCCCCCGCGTTCGCGCCAGCTATGATGTTCATGCTCCCAATGGTGTGCGCGATGGCCTTCCCATGCCTCTCGCCTGGAGTGCTGGTCGTGCTCATGCCAGTTCGCTTCACGCACGTGTTCCGGCCCATGTCCCTGCTGGTAATGTGGCTCCCGGCGTTCTGGCCTGTCGTGGTGTTCTGGCCTGTCGTGGTTGGCCCGCCCCTGCTCGTAAGGGCGTTGATCGCGTTGGTGCTCCCGTCCATTCGCCTCGTGTTTGTCCGAGTGCTTCGCAGACGAGTTCCCTTGCTCTTTTTGGTGCTTGTTATCTTCGTGCTTCCTGGAGTCGCCTTGCCGTCCGTCGTTGTCTCTATGCTGTGGGTTGGCAAAAGCTGTTGTTCCTAAAAGCACGCCCAGAAGTGATGTGCTGATTGCAATCAGTTTCATTCGGTACTCCGTATCGCGAGTTTAGGTCATCTCTATTTGACATTCCAGTTACGCAAGGCCGATGCCTCCTTGCTCTCGGCGGTTTTTGTGAGACGTCGTGGCTCGCTGTGTCGCCGGATTTTTCTCTTCTTAACTTTACTTTCTCAGCAGCTAGCTTACTGAGCCCGGAGACGAGAAGCCTCACCATGATCCGAGGTTGTATAATCCTCCGAGCTCGGATCATCTTGCTTGGGGAACGTGGGTGAAATATGCGGTTGAAAGCATTTTTTGTGTTCGCAATAGCTTGTCTCTGCACGTTGATGCTGCCAGCCTGGGGACAAGCCACCACCAAGATCGGCGTTATCACTTCACTCACCGGCAGTCTGGCCGCATTCGGCGAGGCCCACAAAAACGGCTATGCCATCGCGCTTGATGAGATCAATGCCAAGGGCGGCGTTCTGGGTAAAAAGGTCGAACTTGATTTTTATGATGACCAGAGCAAGCCTGACCAGGCCGTTCAGGGCGTCTCCAAGCTCATTGATCAGGACCAGGTTCCCATCCTTCTGGGTTCCTATTCCAGTGAGAGCACCAAGGCCATTGTCGGCTCGGTCACGCAACGCGAGACGCCGTTGATCATCCCCACCGCCACCGCCGACAATGTGATGGACTCCAAGTCTCCTTGGATCTTCCGCATCTGCGCCGGGGCCACGGATTACGCCAAGGCCACCATTGCGTTCCTGAAAGCGAACGGCGCGCCAAAGAAGATGGCTATCGTGTATGAGAACACCAATTTCGGCCAGTCAAACATGAAAGCAATGACCGCCGCAGCCAGGGAAGCTGGCATCGAACTGGTGGCAGTGGAATCTTATGAAGCCAAGTCGCCTGACTACAAGGCCGTCCTGCAGCGCGTGAAACAGGCCAATCCGGATGTGATTTATTTCTGTTCTTACCTTTTGGATGCTACTACGCTCATGCGTCAGGCCAGGGAAGTGGACCTGAATCCTAAGTACTACACTTCAGCAGGCACTGGATTTGCCGCAGCCGAGTTTCCCACGGAGAAAGGCGCGGGCAAGAATGCCGACTTCACGTTTTCCGTATCCCAGTGGCTGCCTGACGCCAAGTGGGCAGGCTCAAAGGAATTTGATGCTGAGTACTTCAAACGCTTCAACTCGCATCCGGCCTACCATGCGATTCAGGCCTATTCCGCGCTGCGTGTCGCTGCTGCTGCCATCAACAACGCAAAATCTCTCGATCCTGCAAAGATTCGCGATGCCATCAAAAACATCAATCTGACCTCCACTCCGTTTGGTCCTATCAAGTTTGAAAATGGACAGAACCAGCATCCGGTCCTGATTACGCAGGTGCAGAAGGAGCAATATCGCGTGGTTTTTCCGCCGGACGCCGCGGAAGCCAAACCCATTATTCCCGCGCCCGCCTGGTCAAAGCGCTAGATTTACCCGTATCAAAGATTCACGTACCAATGATTCACCGTACCAACGATTCACCGTACCAACGACTTGAGCGCTCCAGGATCGAAGCAGGGCTATGAACTGGTCTTCGCCAAAGCAGGAGGTCTAGACACGGTTGGTCCGTTTCTTTCAAGCCTGTGCTGATGGTCTGCTGACCGGAGCGCTTTACGCCCTGATCGGCATGGGCCTGGCGCTGATCTTCGGCGTTATGCGCATCGTCAACTTCGCCCATGGCGCTTTTCTCATGGTGGGCATGTATGCCACCTATGTGCTGTTTGACTACTTCAAAATCAATCCTTATGTCGGCTTCCTTCCTGCCGGGCTTTTCTGTTTTATTTTTGGCTACATCGTTTATGTGGCGCTGATCAGACCGGTGCGTGACCGTTCGCATTTCATGCAGATCCTCATGACCACAGGCATCGGCCTGATTCTTACGGATAGCGCGCAACTGATCTTTAAGGCCGACTATCGCCAGACGAATATCGACCTGATCAACCGCAGCGTGCATCTCGGCCCCTTTGGCGCAAATGCTGCTGAGGTGCTCTCTTTTGTAATTGCTCTTGCCTTCGTCATGGGCCTGCGGTCGTTTGTGGTCAGAAGTCGTACTGGACAGGCTTTACGTGCTATCTCGCAAAACCCTGAAGTTGCGCCATTAATGGGGATCAATCTCGTTCGCATCCAGAGCTTCAGCTTCGCGCTGGGAATTGCGCTCGCTGGTGTCGCTGGAGGGCTGTTGCTGCCCCGGCTCTATCTCTTTCCCGGCGTCGGTGAAGATTACACCACCAAAGCTTTTGTGATGGTCGTGCTTGGCGGCATGGGCTCCGTTGAAGGCGCAGCGTTTGGCGGGCTGGTGCTTGGTCTTTCCGAAAGCCTGACCAGTCTGTATCTCGGCAATCAATGGGCATTGATTATCGACTTTGTTCTTTTCCTTTTGGTGCTGTCCTTTAAACCCAGCGGCATTTTTGGGAGGCAGCGCGCATGAGCATAAAGAGCTGGAAATTCTGGGTCTTTATCATCGTAGTGCTGCTGTGGGCCCGGGTACCGTGGTTTATCCGCAACAACTACCAGTTGCAGGTTCTCTTTCGTATCACTCTGTTTGCCGCGCTGGGACTGGCCTGGAACCTGGTGGGCGGCTATGCCGGACAGCTTTCGCTCGGCCACGTTGCGTTCTTCGGGATTGGCGCTTACGGGCTTGCGCTCTTTACTGAGCTGTCCATTCCCGTCTGGATTTCCGTCTTTCTTGCGGCCGTTGTGGCAACATTATTTGCCGCCCTGATTGGTGTGATCGCTTTCCGCCTTCGCGGCCCCTATTTCACCCTGGCGACCATTGCGTTTGGTGAAGTGCTGCGATTGGCCGCGACCAACCTGAACGTCACGGGCGGGGCGATTGGTCTAACCATGCCTGCGCTCTTCGTCGGCAGGACGTTCTGGCGTTCATACTATCTTGCTGCGGTGGCGCTTGTGGTGATTGCATTTCTCACGAATTACTGGGCCTCGCGCTCGCGCTTCGGCTATTACCTCATGGCCATCCGGGAAGACGAAGATACTGCGGGAGCGGTGGGCATCAACACCACTCTCTGCAAGTTGCAAGCGCTGTTGGTGAGCGCGTTTCTCACGGCGCTGGCCGGCGCGCTTTATGGGAGTGCTTTCCAGTTTATTGTCCCTGACAGCATTTTCACCCTGGAGATCTCGATTCAAATTGCCATCATTACCATGCTGGGCGGCGCAGGAACACTGCTTGGCCCCATCGTAGGCGCTGTGCTGCTTCTCTCCGCTTCAGAGGCTTTTAAAAACCAGTTCAAGGAAAGTCATCTTCTGATTTACGGCGTTCTCATCGTTGTGGTGGTGTTGTTCATGCCGGAAGGAATCGTTGGCGGGTTGCAGCACCTGTTCCGTAAACGGTCGAAGCCCCCTGCTGGTGCCAGGCCGCAGCCAGCGTTAGACGGAGCCGCCCAATGACGCCCGTTCTCGAAATGCAGAATGTCACAAAGTGCTTTGGCGGGCTCAGGGCCGTCAAGGGTGTGTCACTGGAGATGAACGCGGGCGAGATCCTTTTCATCATCGGCCCCAATGGCGCCGGTAAAACCACTGTGTTCAATCTGATCAGCGGTTTTCTCCATCCTGATGAAGGTGTCATTCTCTTTCAAGGGAAAAATATTTCCCGTATGGCCCCACACCGCGCCGCGCGTCTCGGCATTGGCCGCACCTTTCAGATCGTAAAGCCTCTCCCCAGCTTGACTGTGCTTCAGAACGTGATGCTGGGGGCCTTCATGCACACCGGCAACCTGAGTCATGCGGAAAGTGAAGCGGCAAAGATTCTCGATTTTCTTCAAATGTCGCACCTGAGCAAATTTTCCGCTCGGGGACTGCCCCTGGCGGCGCTCAAGCGCCTTGAGATCGCCCGTGCTCTGGCGACAAAGCCCAAGCTGATTCTGCTCGACGAAGTTGTTTCCGGACTCACCACCAGTGAAGCGCTTGCATTGGCGGAGTTGGTGAAGCGTCTGCCAGAATGGGGCGTGAGCGTTGTGGGCGGCGTGGAGCACGTGATGCAGGTGGTCATGAAGATTGCAGACCGTGTCATCGTCCTCGACTATGGCGCCAAGATCGCCGAAGGATCTCCGGCAGAAGTGGTGAAGCTCCCGGTGGTGGTTGAAGCCTATCTTGGACCGAAATACAAGGAGCTGACCCAGTGAGTGCGCCAAACAGCTCCAGCAATCCGCCTGCTGGCCCACCGTTGCTTGACGTCAGCAATGTGACCGCATATTACGGTGACTTGCAGGCTCTGTTTGGTATTTCTCTTCAGGTGGATGCCGGCGAGATTGTTACCCTTATCGGCGCCAACGGAGCAGGGAAGACCACGCTGCTTCGTGTCATTTCCGGCATGAGGCCGCCAACCAGTGGTTCTGTGCAATTTGGCGGCCAGAATGTGTCGCGTGTTCCGGCGCATGAAATGGTCGCTCGCGGGGTGAGTCATGTCCCTGAAGGCCGCCAGGTATTCCCGTTCATGACGGTGAAAGAAAATCTTTCTCTCGGCGCCTTTAATCCGCGGGCGCGCTCCCACGTAAAACGTCTCATGGAAGAGCAGCTTGCGCTCTTCCCCCGTTTGGCGGAAAGGCTTGAACAGCTGGCTGGCACCCTTTCCGGCGGAGAACAGCAGATGGTGGCCATCGCTCGGGGCCTGATGGCTCAGCCCAAGCTGCTGCTTCTGGATGAGCCCTCTCTCGGTCTGGCGCCCAAGATTGTGGAAGAGGTCTTCGAAAAGATACAGGAAGTCAGACGCTCCGGAATTACCATGCTGATCGTGGAGCAGAACGTGGTGAGCGGTCTGAGCATCTCTGACCGTGGCTACGTTGTGCAAAACGGTGCTGTGCTGCTGGCGGACACGGCAAAAAATCTTCTCACGAATGAAATGGTCCGCGCCGCCTACCTCGGCCTGTAGCTCCCCGCATCTTCGATGAACGGTAGTAGATCACACTTGATTTGTGACCAGTTTTCCTCAGGCAAAATTCTCTTGAGGTGTTTCTGGTTCACGTACAAGCAACCGGCGGACAAAATATCAGCCTGGAAGTATCCAGACAAATATCTTGCGAATTCCCACAATAGGAAAATAACAACCAACCAGAGTTGCTCATATCTGACCTGAATGGCGAATGGCAGGTAGTAGAAGTTTTATCTGCTTGTGCGGATTCCGCTCCCCGCTGAGTGCAGCAATTTTTTTCCACAGCAACTGACCCTCCTTGAGTGCATGCACTCCAGGCCGAGCATGATTGCAAATGTTTCATGCGGAGCGAATGCGTCTTTCACGAGTCATGAAATGAAAAATTGAGTGGGACGAACTTTGCAATAAAAAAAACTAAGAAACGGTCTGCGAGCATGATGCACTATGGTAAAAGAATTAGGGGGTTCCAAGTAGTGGTGCAGGTAGCAACAGGTCCTTTTATGACGGCTCTGCCAATGAAACGCAAGAGTGCCCATTTGGGCTAAGCGCAACATAACCCAACAGGAAGACAGCGTGTTGCAGAAAGTTATTGTATTCACGCAGAAGGACCCTCCCCCCGCCGGTTTAAGCGAGGCGCTGAGAGCCTGCGGATGTGAGATGCTGATTGCCCACTCGGAAGCGCGGCTTCTGGAGTCGGTGGACCGGTTTTCACCGGAGTGTACTGTTGTGCTTTCGTCCACCGCCATGGATCCCGATGCTATGCGAGTCGCCGAGCGGGTGCGAAGTATCGATCACCATTGCCCTCTCCTCATCATGACATCAGGCATATCGGCTGACACGGCCATTTGCGCCATGCGCGCCGGGGTCAGTGACATGCTGGAGCGAGACGCCCCTCGCGAAAAAATTGTTGCCACTTTGCGCTCCCTGACCGGTAAGCATCCGGGGCGGCCCCAACCGGATGCCGCGGGGCATGACCTTATTGATGGCCAGCGGCTGGCGGGTGCTGGCGCTCGCATGCAGCAGATCAGGAGCCAGATTGCCAGGATTGCTTCGGCCGATGTGAGCGTTCTGATCACGGGCGAAACAGGTACGGGGAAAGAATTGGTGGCGCAGCTGATCCATAGAAACAGCCGGCGTAGCGCGCGTCCCTTTGTGGCTATCAACTGCGCTGCGGTGCCGGATACGCTGCTTGAAAGCGAACTTTTCGGCCACGAACGCGGCGCATTTACCGGAGCGGACGTTGCCCGCGAAGGCAAGCTGCAGCATGCTTCAGGAGGGACGCTCTTCCTCGACGAGATCGGAGACATGTCCCTGGTGGCGCAAGCCAAGATACTGCGCGCGGTTGAGAGCCGTGTGGTGCAGAAGCTGGGAAGCAACCTGGATACGCCGGTTCAGGTGCGGTTGCTGGCAGCCACCAACCAGGACCTGGAAACGCTCACGAAGGACAAAAAATTCCGCGAAGACCTGTATTTCCGTTTGAACGTGGTGCGGCTGGCGCTGCCTCCGCTGCGCGAACGGCTGGAAGACATTCCGGAACTTGTGGAACACACAATGCGTGATCTGCAACAGCGGCACCGGGGGCCGGTGCGCCGGATTGAAGACGATTTGATCCGGAGATTGCAGGCGTATCATTGGCCGGGGAACGTTCGCGAATTACGCAACATACTTGAATCGATGATGGTGCTTTCATCGTCACGTTCCGTGGGAGTGGCTGATCTACCGTCGCACGTGAAGCATTCTGTTCGCTCTTCCAGCCCTGAATATGGAGACGAGCGTTCCAGAATCATCGGCGCGCTGACCTCGGCTGACTGGAACCGCAACAGGGCAGCCGAAATCCTGTCCTGCTCACGCATGACGCTCTATCGCAAGATGGTGAAGTACTCCATACCTACAGCGTGAGCCTTTCGGCTTCATCAGCATTCTTGCGTGCTCTTTTCACATGTAACAAACGTAACATTTGGGCCTGTTACGTCGCCTGTTTTACTCTGGCTTTCCTGTTGAGAATGAATGTTTTGAGTGCAAATTGAGTTTGGCCCGGCTCGTGCTGTTCGCTCCATGCAGATATGCAGGGGCGCCCAAACCCATTTTCCGATCTCCGGCCAACGCCGGCGAACCACTTCAAGCTGTGTTTTTATCGCGCCGTGCTGAATGCGATCCAGCAGGTTGGCCGTGCTCTGGGCTCGTTTGATACGGCATTTTCTCAATTTCCGTTCCTTGCCGGGTACAACAATGAACTTGCCGAACGTGGGCTTGCTGGCAAGTCAGTGAGCGATGCCTGCGCCTGGTGGACCTTTGCTCTTGCCGAGTGGGAAGTGGCCGTTCAGCACCATCTGCCGTTGCGCGCTCTGTGTGAAGCAGCAGGGCTTGACCAGACAACCCTGGCATTGCTGATGACGATTGGACTGGTGGAAGAGGATGCCCGTTTCGGATTCATGTTTGAGTATCTTCAGGGAATCACCAGTCAACCCCGCCCTACGCAAGGTCTGTTGCATTCCTGGTTTGGTCCTGAAGACGTTGTGCGTTCCAGCATTCGGCGCATGCAGGAAATCGGTTTGGTGCAGGTCACCAACGCTGACGTGCCGCGGTCCGGGCGGGCATTGCAAGTCCCTACGCCGCTGTGGGATGCCATCCGCGGTGAGCGGCCGGCAAAATTCGGATCATGGGCGCGGTATCGATCGTCTCAGGAGTTGCCGCAACTGAGCGAACTCACTTTGCCTCCTGAAGTTGCACGACAGGCTGCGGCGCTGCCACCGCTGTTTGCGTCCGGTGAAGTCAAAACGCTGGTCGTTCGTGGCCCTCAACATAACGGACGCAGGACTTTGCTGGCCGCGATCGCCGCCATGATGGGCCGTAGCATGCTAGAGGTGAATGGCCCCGCCAAGTCTGACGATGAGCGATGGAAACTTGTTGGTCCACTGGCAACGCTGCTGCATGCAATGCCGGTGATCGTGCTTGAGCCCTCACCTGGCGAAACCGCAATACTGCCAGAATTTGACGGCTTTGATGGGCCGGTGGGGCTGGTGCTCGATAAGCGGGGCGGCGTCAGCGGGCCTCCGGTAGAGCGCGCCTTCACTATGGGATTGAAGATGCCTGATGTGGACACCCGTCGTCTGCACTGGCAGCAGACTCTTGAGATCAGTGATCGCACGCAACTGGATACGATCACGGAACGCTTCCGTCTGACCAGCGGCAACATCCGTCGTACGGCCCGGCTGGCACTCTCTTATGCCGCGGTTGAAGGCCGGCCGCAGGTGAACACCGCAGACGTGCAACAGGCAAGCCGAGCTCTGAGCCGGCAGACACTGGAAACGCTCGCGCGCCGCGTGAACACATCAGGCGACTGGGACCAGCTTGCGGTTACCACGCAGACGCTTTCTGAGCTTTATAACCTTGAGAGCCGTTGCCGCCATCGTGAGCGGTTGCATGATTGGAGCAGCACCCCCTTGAACGCCGATCGTAACCCCGGAGTGCGTGCGCTGTTCTCAGGACCCAGCGGTACAGGCAAGACCCTGGCGGCGCAGTTGCTGGCCGCGGAATTGCAGATGGACCTGTACCGCCTGGATCTTTCCGCGGTGGTGAACAAATACATTGGCGAAACCGAAAAAAATCTTGACCAGGTGTTTGCCCGCGCTGAAGAGCTTGACGTTGTCCTGCTTCTTGACGAAGGCGATGCGCTGCTGACACAACGGACCAATGTGCAGACCTCCAACGACAGATATGCCAACTTGGAGACAAATTATCTTTTGCAGCGTCTGGAATCGTTTGAAGGAATTTTGATCGTAACCACAAACGCTGTGGACCGAATTGACAACGCTTTCCAGCGCCGCATGGATGTAGTGGTTGATTTCCGTCCGCCGGATGCCGTTGAACGCTGGAACATCTGGCAGATGCATCTGCCTGCCGGACATGAAGTTGATGCAGCGTTGCTCAATGAGATTGCCGGGCGTTGCGTGATGACTGGAGGCCAGATCCGCAATGCCGCGTTGCATGCCTCGGTGCTGGCGCTTGAAGAGGCCGGCATGATGACGTCTCTCCATCTGGAAGCGGCGGTGCATCGCGAGTACCGCAAGCTCGGCGCCGTCTGTCCTCTGCGGCGTACCGCACCACTAGCTATGGTCGGTCAATAGGTAACCTATGGCGACCGCCGCACGCGCGTTCCGGGCCCCGGTTCCAGCGCCTCCGCCCCGGATTGCCACACCCGGTATCCCGCGCCCGCGTTCAACCAGAACGCCGGCGGCGGTCTCTAGAAGGCTTGCCCCTGCGGTGCGAATGGGCACGGCGTCAACCTCGGCGGCAGATAACCAGCCCATGTCAACCTCTACGGGCGGTCAGCCTCTGGCGCCTGCAGTACGCATGGCGATTGAAAATAGCTTCCAGGTAGATATGGACGGCGTGCGGGTGCATTCAGATTTCAGCGCGCAACAAGCCGCTACCGGCCTTTCCGCAAGGGCTTTTACTCACGGCAACAACATCGTTCTTGGTGCAGGCGAAAGTTCTACTGATCTCATGCTAATGGCGCATGAAGCCGCTCACGTGGTCCAGCAACAGAGCGCTCCCACTATCCAGCGCTATACCCCGGGAGGTGACTCTTACGAGCATGAAGCGCACCAGGCCTCCGCGGCCGTCATGCGTGGCGAGACTTTTCAGGTCCAGCAGCGCACCTCTCCGCGTACGCAACGACTGGGCCTGGATGACATCCGCGATTACATCGCGGACAAGGCCAATATTATTCCCGGCTTCCGCATGTTCACTATCGTGATCGGCGTGAACCCGATCAATGGGCAAACAGTGGACCGCAGCCCCGGCAATGTATTGCGCGCCATCATTGAATTCATTCCATTTGGCAGCCTGATCTCACAGGCGCTGGACAACTACGGAATCTTTGACAAGATTGGCAACTGGGTCAGCCAGCAGCTTGCCACACTGGGGATGGTGGGATCTTCTATTCTGCAGGCTGTCAGCGACTTCATCAGCTCCCTGGGCGCCTCTGACTTTATTCATCCGGGCAGAACATGGGACCGTGCGAAGGCGATCTTTACCGGGCCGATTGACCAGCTCATTGACTTTGCCAAAGGGCTGCTCGATGGAATTGTCGCGTTCATCAAAGAAGCCATCTTAAAGCCGCTAGCTGCGCTGGCGGAGGGCACGCCGGGATGGGCGCTGCTGACCGCTGTGCTGGGCAAGAACCCCATCACCGGAGAAGAGGTGCCACAGACCGCGGAAAATCTGATCGGCCCCTTCATGACGCTGATCGGCCAGGAAGAGATATGGGCGAACATCAAGAAAGCCAACGCACTGGCCCGCTGTTGGGCATGGTTCAAGGCAGCTCTCAATGGCTTAATGAGCTTTGTGGAGCAGATTCCTGATCTCTTCATCGCTGCGCTCAAGTCGCTTGAAGTCGTCGATATCATTGTGCCGCCTCTGGCCTTTATCAAGGTGGGCCGTGTGTTCGGCGGCTTCATGGGCAAGTTCGTGAGCTGGGCCGGCGATACCATCTGGGATCTGCTGAAGATCATTTTCGAAGTGGTGGCGCCCGGTGCGATGCCCTACTTGCAGAAAGTGGGCGGAGCAATCAAGAAAATCTTCAAGGACCCAATCAGCTTTGTCGGCAACCTGGTGAACGCCGGCAAAATGGGATTCCAGAATTTCGCCAGCAATATTGGCACGCATCTCAAGAAGGCGTTTCTTGAGTGGCTCACCGGATCGCTGCCGGGCATCTACATTCCCAAAGCGCTCACACTGAAAGAATTCGCCTTGCTGGCTTTATCAGTGCTTGGCATTACCTGGGCCAATATCCGGCAAAAGCTGGTCAAAGCCACCAGTGAAAACATTGTCAAAGGCCTGGAAACGGGCTTTGCCATCGTAAAGAAATTGGTCACGGAGGGCCCCGCAGCCGCCTGGGAAGAGATCAAGAGCCAGCTCACCAACCTGAAAGATATGGTGATGCAGGGAATCATGGACTACATCGTTGAGACGGTGGTCAAGAAGGCCATCGCCAAAGTGGTCAGTCTGCTGGTTCCCGGCGGCGCCTTTATCCAGGCCATTATCTCGATTTACGACACCATCATGGTCTTCATCGCCAAACTGAAGAAGATCATTCAGGTGGCGATGGCATTCCTGGATTCCATGATGGCTATTGCCAATGGCTCTCTTGGCGCCGCCGCAGCCAAGGTGGAAAGCGTCTTGTCCGGATTGCTGGTGCTTGCTATCAGCTTCCTTGCCGGCTTTCTTGGACTGAACAAAATCGCTGACAAGGTGATGAATATCATCAACACGAAAGTGCGCGCGCCCGTGGATAAGGCGATCGACTTCGTGATCAATTGGGTCGTCAGCACTGCAAAGAACTTGTTCAAGGCCCTGTTTGGCAAGAAGGAAGGGAAGCCGGACATGCGCACAGAGGCCCAGCGGCAGGCGGATCTCGGCAAAGCCATGGCTGAGGGCGAGGCCCTTTTGCGCAATGACAATGACTCGCCCGATGATGTGCGCCACGCATTGGTAGGTATCAAGGCAAAGTACCGTGTTGACTCATTAGAACTGGTAACTGAAAGCCAGAATGACGAGGGCGAAACCGATCATATTGAAGGTTCAATGAGCCCACCGAGGAAAGGCGCGTCGGTCAAGAAAGGGCAAAAGGATCAGCCAACAAAAGCATTTACAATCCCGCGTCCATCCTTCGTTACCGAAACGCTGGAAACGCTCAAAGAGGAATATCCGGATGAGCACAAAAGAGGCAAAGATCCTCTGCTGAAGAAAGGACTGGCGCGACGACATATCGTTTCATCGCAGGACATGGCAGAGCACTACCAGACCTCATTGATTGGAAAACTATGGTCCATAGGAAAAGGACTGTTGCTGAAAGGCAGCGCAGGCGCTCCTACGCCCATCAGTGGCCGGCTTTCTCATAAAGCAATTGCAGACGGGGCCAAGGAGCGCCACAAGAAATTCTTTAACTACACCGAGAACCTTTTTGTTGGCGACAAATACCGGAACAGCTCCATTGGCCGGGCGCTGGATACCGAAAAGCCAGGTATGGGAGTCAAGAAGCTGAACGACCATATCGCCAAAATCAAGAAAGAATGGGCCATGGGACCACTGTCAATCACGGTGATCACATGAGATTTCACTTGTGGTCACAGTACTTAACATGTTTCGGGCAAATGTGGGGCCAGCATGGCAATTGCAATGACAGATAAAACTGCAGGGAATTCGAGAGAAGCATTTGAGACGCTGCGTAAAGTCCTCACGCAGATTAAATGGGCCTCCGATCCGGATGAGGAGAGTGCGAGTTTCTATATTGACTTTGGTCCGCCGCACACTCCTGTTTCAGACGCCGTGGCTGCCATTGCAATCGAGGCAGAGCAGTTTCTTTTTTACGTGAATATAGGTCCAATGGCCCCTCCGGAGCGGAGAGATGAGGTGGCCCGGTTCATCAGCCGCGTGAACTGGGGGCTCTCCATCGGCAACTTTGAGATGGATCATGAGGACGGCTTTGTGCGCTTTAGATCAAGCATCGCTTTCAGCAACACCGTCCTGACGGAAGCGCTGATTCGCAACGCAATACTCACCGCAATGGAGATGGTTGAAATCTATGCTGATCCGGTCATTGATGTGCTGGGCCGCGGCAAAAGTGCACAGGAAGCATGGCTGAGCGTGAAGGCAAAACAGAATTAGCTGTTCAGGTTTAGTTAAGTCTTAACATCATCAGTGAAACAAGGAATTTAGTGTTGAGGAGGCTTTATGAAAACTCTAGGTACTGTTCTCGGAAACATTCTCGGTGTATCGCTTGCCCTGGCGCTCACGGCAGCGATCGGCTGCTACGGATACATAGCGGCAAAACGCTTCATCGTGCTTTTTGCCCGTCTCGATTTTCCCGTCGCCATGGTGACTGCTACAGCTACGGTGGCGTTGCTCCTGTCGGCCATGGTCATTGCCGCCAGCATTCGTCGTGCTGGCGCGCAGAGCAGGGAAGCGCAGCTTCGCGCCGACAAGGCTGAAGCCTACAAACTCTTCATCAGTCTGTGGGAAGAAGTGCTGCGTCCCGGACAGACCGCGGAAGCTCTCGCCCAAATGTCGCGGCAGATGCAGGATGTAAATCACCTGCTGGTGCTGCAAGGTACAACCGCGGTGGTGAAGGCGCATGCGGCAATGCAAACTCTCAACGTGCAGGAAGCGCGTATCCAGTTTGCCGCCGCACTTCTTGCCATTCGCAAGGACATGGGCCTGGAATCGCGTGGCCTGGAAGCGAAAGAACTGGTGCAGCTTCTTCTAAGCGAATCGGATAAGGCGCACGGTTCTGCGCGGTCAAACAGAATTCAGGATTCCCAGCCGCGTGTTTCATTGGCGCCTAACTAAACTTTGTTCGCCGCGTACACACTGTGCAGCCAATCTGCGCGCAGTGAGTCCTTATGGGCATTGCAGACAAATGATCAGATGATCTCGCGTTAACAGGAAAGTACTCGAGATGTCAGCAGATCGAAAAACGACGGAACAACGTGTCGTAGAGAAACCCGGCCATGTGGAGCGGCCGCGAACGGCGCCTCCATCCGCAGCGGGCGCATCTCCGGCGCGTGTAGGCTTCTCGCAGGATGAAGCGCCTCCGGTTCGTCTCAATGACCACGCTGCTGGCGCCGGTGCAGGTCCTGGCCCCGGCTCTCCGGTTCCTACGACTCCGTCGGGCGGGCCAACGGCTCCTACCGCAGGACCAACTCAGGTTCCGGCATTTACAGTGGCGTCTTCCATTGCTGGAACCTCAGGGGCAAATGCTGTTTTAACTCCAGAAGCTGGCACACTGCTGGTTGATTCGTCAAAGTTTACCTGGAATGCGCGGGTGACCTCTCCTTCCGCTCCGCCCGTGGCGAATTGGGACGTTGGCTTCATCCAGAATATAACGTGGCATTCGCTGGTCTCGCATTACCGTCGCACTGACCAGCGTTATTTGGTTTCTGTGCCAATCCGTGACACATGGAACAGCACAACGCCGCCCTGGTATGACGACAGCTCATTTCGTCCGGCTGTTCCCGGTAAAGACGTTCCAGTGGCCATGAGTGACATACCCTGGCATCGGATTCCATGGAATGATCCCAGGACCGGTGAAGTGAATGCTCTGGTGCGAACTGTCAGGATTCTTCGGCTCAAGGCATGGCTTGCTGTCAGGAATAGAGTGAGTCAAGCCATTGTCTATTTGAAAAATACTATGTGGGGGCTCGATTTTGATGTCACCGTAAAGGGCCGAACCGCAACCAATGCAGGGGCTGGCATGGTAGCTCCCGCAACCAATGACGGGCAGGGCGGGTTGACTCCCAAATTGGATGGCCAAACTTATAACGCGGTTTTTAACGGCTCCTCAAATCCCACGCTCACCGCAACAGGATCTGCGCCGCCTTCGCGAAGCTCCACTCCTGCTGCTCCTCGAACCGCAACTCCCGTACGCTCTCCTGTTTCAGCACGAACTGCGGCGGTGCCAGTGCGGTCTCCTGCACCCGCACCTGCTTCGGCGCCTGCGTCCACAACAGCCGTGGCCCTCACTCCGGCGACGACGCCGGCAGCAATCGGGACGCTTACACCTGAGATTGCGAAACTTGTCAGCAATCAGGGTGGCGGCGATCCTTTGCCCTCTTCCGTGCTTGCGCAGCTGGAAACAGCTCTTGATGTTCCACTAGGTCTGGTGCGGGTACATTCTGATGCCCGCACCCGTGCTGTGGTCGATGGCAGCGGGTCGCGCGCTTTTACGTACGGCCTGCACATCTATCTTGGCTCCCAGGCCAGCGTGGCCGATATTGCTCTGATGGCCCATGAGATCACGCACGTGATTCAACAGCAGGGCCGCCCGGTATTGCAGATGTACAGTGCCGTATCCACTGGAGATACGTTTGAGCATGAAGCGCATCGCGTATCGAGCGCTGTGCAGCAGGGCCAGCGCGCGACGGTTGAAAAGCGTACCGGCGGCGCGCGGGTGCAGGGTTTCTGGCCCGTCTCTCAGATCGTTGACTGGATTGAAGACCGTGCCTGGGATCTGGTGAACCGCTTTGCGCCTGACCTTGTGCCGATTATCCGCAAAGGACCGCTGCAATGGCTTAAGGAAAAGATTGTTTCCGCGGTCGATGCCATTGTCGATACGGTGATGGCGCCAGTGCGAGCGATTACAGGTCTGGCTTCTGCCTTGCGTGGACATTTCGCCAACCTGCTGGCTTGGCTCCGCGACGCTGCTTCCAAAATCGCACGCGGTGATTGCAGCAGCATCACTGAGGCGGCACACAAGATTCATGAAGTGTTCATGGGCATCGCTTCGCCCATCATTGAACGCATTCAGGGCTTTGCTAGAAGAGTAAGAAGCTTTTTTGGCGACCTATGGGAGCGCTTTGGTGCGCCGGTCTGGGCCTTCTTGCGGCGCATCGGCGGGGCGGTGTGGGAGCGGATACAAGCTTTTGGGCGATGGATATGGGACATCACCGCGCCTATCCGCCGCGCGCTGATGCGGGCATGGCGCTGGATCAAAAATAAACTCGGCATTGGCGAGGGGCCGGAAGGCCAGAACGGAATCCTGCAGTGGGTCCAGCGCAAAGCACAAACTGCCTGGGATGATTACATACTTCCGTTTATTGAGCGATTCAAACGCCCGTTGCTGATTGTAGGCGGCATTCTGCTCATGTTGTCTCCCGCAGGGCCAATTATTGCAATCGGCGCCATCGCATATGGTGTGATTCGAGGTGTGCAGGCGATCCGCCAATATTTTGGGACGCGCGGCGGCATCGTCAACGGGCGCAACATTCTTCAGAACGAAATTATTCCCGGCATCGTCAGCACCATCAATCGCGTGGCGGCCTTCCTCAGAGAGAAAGCGCAGTTCCTTGCAGATAAGCTGAATAGTGTTGTTGGCGGCTTGGGGAACGCCGCTGGAGCTGTTGCCGGGACCATCATTGGCTTCATCGCCCGTGGGTTGACGTGGCTGGCCGAACGATTTGGTGAACTTGTGAACTGGGTGATGGACCACGTGATGTCGTTCGTCAACTGGGTTGCCGGTGTACTGCAGCGGTTGGTCACCTTCCTGCAACCGGTGCTTGACTTTCTGCGCCGTGTGGCGGCGGTGGTCCGCAACATCATGCGGATTGGTTATGAGTTTGGCGCGCGCATCTGGAACCTAATTCCTGCCTGCATCCGCGATCCGTTTATTGATTTCTTTATTCCGCTCATTCTCAGGCAGATTCCATTCTTCAGCGAACTGGGCGCAACGCCGGAAGCGTGGCAGCAGACCCGTGCCAGCATTATGCTGCTGGTCCGCCAGATATTCCGCGATTTTGATCTGTGGGGCGCCATGCGCACTGCGTTCGGCATCGTGGTACGGGCACTGCGCATCCCTATCGATCTCATCCGTCAGCTCATTGAAAAAGCCTCGCGCGCGTGGAACTTGGTGCTGGCTGCTCCTATTCGTTTCATCCGCAGTGCGCTGCAGGCCATCTTGCGCGGTCTGGGACGCTTCGTCGGCAACTTCCTGTCTCACTTGTGGTATGGCGTGCAAGGATGGCTCTTCAATGCCGTAAGTGACCGCGGTATCACACCGCCATCTTCATGGACTGATTTTCGCGCTGTCTTTGGCTTTGTCCTCGATGTCTTAGGTATTTCACTGGATCACGTGCTTGACCTGCTGGCAACTCGCATCGGGCGTCCCGCAGTTGCACGTATCCGCACGATGATTCGCATCCTGACTAGCGTGTGGGAGTGGGTGAGTGTTGCCATTCGCGAAGGACCGGCCGGAATCTGGCGAATGATTGTTGAGCGGCTGCGCGATCTGGGCACCATGGTTTTGGAAACCGCGGTGCGATGGGTGATGACGCGCATCATGGCCATTGTTGGCGCCCGGTTGGCTGCCATGGCGGCCTCCGCCGGACTGAGCGCCATTCTTGAAGCGGTGTATGCCGCCTATCAGGCTATTCAGACCGCCATTGAGTACGCGCGCCGCATCATCCAGGTTCTTATCACCGTCTTCGATACCATTATTCAAATCGCTCAGGGTGTAATTGATCCGGCAGCGCAGGGAGTTGAGAGAGGTTTGCGCATGATCATGCCGATCGTCATTGGTTTCCTAGCTAACTATGCGGGGTTGGGAGGTATCGGCGAACGAATCCGTGAAATTATTGATGGCGTGCGCTCGCGCGTTGATCAAGCCATCCTCTGGCTGATTGACCGCGCACTGGCGGCGGGCCGCTGGATTTTGGATAGGCTGCGTGCGGGAGCCGCCGCGGTCGCAAACTGGTGGAGAATCAGAGAACCCTTTGAAGCACCGGATGGACGGCGGCATACGCTCGTTGTGGACCGGCGTAACGACCGGCCTTCAGTTACCGTTCACTCCGATGAGGAATCCTTGGGGGATGTTATTGCGAGCATGCCGGCGAGTGACAGAAAAACACAGCTTGAGGCCAAGAATCTAGAGGTGAATCAACTGATCGGTGGAACCGAACAGGAACTCGCGCAGCACGAGGACCGCCACACTCGATTGCAGGCGTTAGTGCAGGAAATTAAAAGATTACTTGGACTTCAGGTACGGCCTACCGCAGTGACTTATGCGACTAAGCCAGGCAATCGAGCGTTTCGAACCATTGCCGATCCATTGACAAGGTTGGCCGGCAACACCGCTGGCAGCAGATCAGATCAGATTCGATTCAGGGAGCTTATCTCTGCCCTTGTCCCGCCAGATACAGTTACATTGGGCGGCAGGCGAGCTGGTGTTACCCAGCAGACTTATTCGCGATGGTTTCAAAGCACCCATCTTCTCTCACATCTACTCCACGGTCCGGCTGAAGACTGGAACCTCGCAAATACAGGCCATAGCATCAATTCACAGATGAGGGAGCCGGAGCACCAGGCAGATGAACTGGTACGTCACGGCTACGAATTACGGTATGTTACCAGCGTTGAGTATCACAACGAACAGCCCCCGGAGACGAACCGTACCATACTGGAGAACACAACAGATGAAACCAGACAGCGCAGTTATCTCGGGTCCATGCTGGCGAGGACTTACACAGTTGAGTGCAGAATAGTGACTCGCCCGGTTCCTGAGCCGGGAACGCCGCCACCAGATGTTGTTTTTCCGCTCCAGTCTTTTAATGATGGATCTTCTTACCTGAGCCAAATTCCGCTGTACACCGCCACCGGGGTGCGCCCAGCGCCGGAGGATAAAGCTCTTGTTCTTCAAGCAGCTCGTTCCATTCGTGCTGCTGCTCCTTCTGTGCCGGCCACAGGTGTACTTCTGAGCTTATCGAGCCTGAACTCACAGCTCCACTGGACCAATGCTAGGTTGATTGCTGCCCTCACAATTCTTGTGGCGGAGGGATCAATCGTGAAGCGCCGCACGCCTTACGAAGAAGATCGAAGTCAGCCGGAACGCTACTATATTCTTCCCTAGCCGAACTACTTCCCAGTTCGTCCTGTTGTCCATGCATCACGCGTAACATCACGTAACATCGCGGCCTGTTACACCTTCATCGCCCACCCACTTTTTCCTCTGGTTTTCTATTGAAAGATAAGCAACTTAACCCCAAGCCCTATTTGGCATTTCCCATGCTCAGAAGTAGCCCGTGTCGGTGCCTGGCCTGTTGCATGGTGGCGAGGAGGAGGAAAAATTGGCGGTCGAAGGACGCTCCTCCAACCACTTCGAGTTGGCGTATACGGAATACGAATTCCTCATCGACTTTGGCCAGGCGTATGGCGACTCCGGGGAAGCCTTGGTTCATACCAGAATTATCATGACACCTCGCTCGGCCAGGACTCTGCTGCAGATGCTGCAGGAGATGGTGGACAAGTACGAAAAAACGATCGGCCCCTTGCCGGAAAGGAATGCCTGATCGCATGGCCACCCCCAACGCCATTGCCGCCACCGGACAGGCCATTCTGGCATTGATAGCAGCCGGAATCTCCCGCGATGAATTCCCCTCGGCAAAGTTTGAGCTCTATCAGGCGCGCAATTTTCAAACGCCCATGGAAGAAGGGATCTCTCTTTATCTCTATCGCGTTACTCCAGCAGGCGAAATCAGAAATTATCCGCCGCGCATCTCGCCGGACGGAAGACGGTACCGTCCGCTCTTGCCAATCAATCTGCATTACATCCTTTCTGCATGGGCGCGTGAGGCCCTGAAGCAGCAACGTTTGCTCGGGCAGGCCATGCGCATTCTTGAAGACACGCCGGTGCTCCCTGCTGGAATTCTTAACCAGGGCGGCCCTGAAGATGACACGTTTCGACCCACTGAGACGGTCGATGTGATCATGGAATCGGTTTCCATCTATGACATGGGAGCTATCTGGGATGTGGCCAAGCCGAACGTCCAGATCTCCATCGGCTATGTCGCACGCATGATTGGTCTTGAGTCGCCGCTGGAACTGACCGAGTCAGCGAATGTTCAGACGCGTGTGCTGCGCGCCGGAAAGGTGCTGCAGCCATGAACCCGGAAGTCAAGGTACTTGAAGAACTCACCTGGGTCGCGCCGTTCGGTGTGCGCTTCTGGGATGTTACCGCTATGGCGCCCGCAGGGGCCGGGCTTACGGTGATCGCATACCCTGACGCATTTCCTGGCTTGCGTTCCACCGCCGACGTAAATCGCACAGGCGTTTATTTTTTTCATGGCCTGCCGGGAATGCGGAGATTTGAAAACGGCGACGGTGATGAAGATTTCTGGGCCGCTCATCCGCCCAGCATTCCATTTACGGTTGAAGTGTCAGATGCACAGGATCGCTATCTCCCGTACCAGTTTTCTGTTTTGCTGCCGGCGCATGGCTTGTACGGTCTGGCTGGAAGCCCTCTGTCATCGTCGCTCACACCGGATGCAACGTGGCTTCCGGTCTTTTCGTCACCGTCGCGTGCTCTGCCTGGGCCGAGCGCGGTGATACGCACTCAATTGAAAGATGACACTACCAAATTGCCTGCGGCTTGGGCGTTGATGACCGCACAGGTTGCCGGTTCGCTGATGATGACGGCACTGGCGGATGACCGTGGTGTCGTATCACTCACGCTGCCATACCCCGAGCCACGCAATTCTCCGTTTGCGTCGCCGCTTGGTCCGGGATCGCTCAAGCTGAGCGACCAGACGTGGCCGCTTACGGTTTCGGTTTTTTATACACCTCAGATCACCAGCCCTTTGTCGTCTGATTTTGTGCTCTCTGATCTGGAAAGAATTTTGGGTCAGAGAGCGGCCACGGCGTGGCGGGACACCGCACACTCCGCACCGGCCAGTAACTTCACGCTTCAATTTGGAAAGGACTTGGTCTTGCGGTCACTTGATTCTGGCACGGGCCGCGATTTGCCAGTCTTGCTAATCACACCGGCGTAGCTGCCGCTGTCAATGTGAGGAGAATGCAATGCCTGAGTATCTAGCACCGGGAGTATACGTCGAAGAAGTTTCGTTTCGCGCAAAGTCGATTGAAGGACTGAGCACCACAACGACCGGCTTTGTCGGGCCCACACGCTACGGGCCGGTGAACCTTCCTCTGGATGTAGTCACCAGCATCGGAGAGTTTGAGCGTACTTACGGCGACCGGCAACAGATGGAGTTCGAAGGCTCGTCGCCTACTCACAATTACATGTGGCACGGGGCGCGGGCGTTTTTTGATAACGGCGGCACCCGCCTGTATATCGCACGCGTATTTACCCCGATGAAATCGCCTGGCCAGAACGACCAGCCGGACGGCCGTGCACGCGCTACCATGACTCTGAGTAGTCCGGTTGCGCAGACCGTCGAGATAGCCGCACGTTTCCCCGGAGCTGCTGGAAACATGCGGGTGCGTATCACCTTGCGGCTTGGTGAAAACGTGCTTGGGCAGGACAAAGGCCCGGACCCGGCGCATCCCATTCCGCGCGCCCGCGGGCTCATGGAAAATGACATCGTGGTGCTGCGCTCGGCGGCAACCAGCCCGCTCGGCAGCTTTTCGAGCGCGACCTTTGCGACGGCCCATACCTTCTTTGATACCGCCACGGGGGAGCAGACCTGGAGATTCACGCCCACCGGCGGATCAGATAAGTTGCTGTCGGATATGCATCCAAATCCTGATCCGCTTTTGAGCGATCAGATTCAGGTGGTAACGGCCACTGTTTCGGTCTTTCCTGTCGATCCTAATTTGTCTTCGCTGGTTTATTCAGGTCTGGCGCTTGATCCTGATCATCAGTTGAACGGTCTGCCCGATTCCATTGAAGCGCAGTTTGCCGAAAAACCAAACAGCCTGGGCGAAGCCCGCACCCTGCCTATCGTTATCACCGTCACCGGAAATAATAGTGGCACGGCGCTGTTGAGCAATTTCTTTGCTGCTTTAACTACGTTGAAAGATAGTTTGCTGGACCCGAAATCTTCTGATGTCGATCGCTCCATTGACATTGTTCTGGCTGGTGGAAATGACGGGCAGCGCCCGCCCGCGGATGCCTATGAAGGGACCACGGACGACGTTTCTCTGGCCAAGACCGGTCTCATGTCGTTTGAAGACATTGACGAGATTTCCATCGTCGCGGCCCCTGGCTCAACCTTCGGCTACAACGGCGGCTATAAAGATGATGCCAGCACAATCCTCACGCTTCTGATCGCGCACGCCGAGCGGATGCGCTATCGCATTGCGGTTCTCGATAGTGGTGACGACCAGAGCATTGCTGATGTGCGCGCCTTGCGGGCAAAACTCGATTCCAGCCATGCAGCTCTCTATTATCCCTGGATCACGGTTCTTGATCCGGTCACTCGCAAGGAAATCAATCTGCCGCCCTCAGGGTTCGTTGCCGGAATCTACGCGCGTAACGATATTCAGCGCGCGGTATATAAAGCGCCCGCGAATGAAGTTGTCTCGCTCGCCATTAATTTTGAAAAGGTGCTTAACAAAGCCCAGCAGGACATCCTGAATCCCCTGGGCATCAATGCCTTTCGGTTCTTTGAAGACCGTGGTTTCCGGTTGTGGGGCGCGCGCACCATCAGCTCGGATCCGGAATGGAAATATGTAAATCTTCGTCGTTATTTCGCCTATCTGGAGCATTCCATCGATAAAGGCACGCAGTGGGCGGTATTTGAGCCCAATGGAGAGTTGCTGTGGGCCAATGTACGCCGGACTATTTCTGATTTTCTGCTCAATGAATTCCAGAATGGCGCCCTGCTGGGAGATAAGCCGGAAAAAGCATATTTCGTGCGCTGCGACCGTTCCACCATGACACAAAACGATCTCGACAATGGCCGGTTGGTTTGCCTGGTTGGTGTAGCAGCCCTCCGTCCGGCTGAGTATGTAATCTTCCGCATCGGCCAATGGACCGCTGACAGCAACAAATAGGAGGCATGAATGGCAACTTTACGCGAACGGCCCTATGTTCAATTCAACTTTCTGGTGGACCTGGGCACCGGCAACACCAATGGTCCGGAAGCCGGGTTCCAGGAAGTGAGTGGTATCGGAATGGAAGTCACGGTTTCCGAATACCGCGCCGGCAATCACAAAGAGAACAGCGTGATGAAAATTACCGGGCTCAACAAAGCAACAGACGTGACGCTCAAACGCGGCGTGATTGGTTCGTTGAACCTTTATCAATGGCTCAATGACATACGGAATGGTGACCAGAAGGCTTTCCGGACGGTCACTATCCAGCTGCAAAACGAAGATCACACTGCTGTGGTGTCTACGTGGAAGCTGCTGCGCGCTCGCATCATCAAGAACGTGAATGGGCCCTTCAACGCCAAGGGCACTGACGTAGCCATGGAAGAGTTGACCCTGGCCTACGAGCGACTCGAGATGGAGTAAGCGATCCACATGGTTACCGCCACCCGGTTGCCGGGGATTCAATTCGAAGTGGTTGCGCCGCCCGCGAATGAGCCGCTGGTCCGCATGGACATAGCTGCGTTCGTGGGCTTTGCCGCCAGCGGGCCATTGCATCTGCCCGTGATGGTGGAAGATATCACCCACTTCGAAGAGATTTTTGGCAACGATCTGGTATTGGCAAGCGGCGCGGGTTCGAATGATCCTGTATATGCCTATATGCCTTCCGCGGTGCGGGCATTTTTTCGCAACGGCGGCAGGCGTTGCTGGGTGATTCGGGTTGCGGACGTAAAGAAGGCGGAGAGTGGCCTGTTTCCACTGCCCGGTTTATTTCGCTTGGAATCAGGTGCGCTCACGCAAGCTCTAGTTCCGGCCCGTTCGCAGGGTAGCTGGTCAGATTCGCTGGTGGCCGGCATGGCTCTCCGGTCGCACCCGGTGGTGGCGACCAGTTTTTCGGCTGGTTCAACCGTAGTCGGTCTTTTGCTGAACTCGGATGGAGAAGTCGTGGCGGGCGATCTGTTGCGATTCACGTTTCCTGACAGCAATGATGTGTTCTGGTTTTTTGTTGATTCGGTATCTTCCGCCCCTACTTCTCCTCCAAGCAGCCGTCGCGGACAATCGGTTTCGGTACAAGGAGCCACGTCCTACTGGGAGAAGCTGACTTCCTCACCTCCATTCGGGGTACTGCCGATTTGTGAACGCATCACCATGGACCTTTTTGTCCAGCGGGAAGCAGGCGAAATCTGGAGCATGACGGAGCTTGGGCTGGCTCCGGCGCACCCGCGTTATTGGGGCAATCTCCCCGATGATGCCACGCTTTTCTCTGCGGACTCTCCTGATGATCTCGCGGCTGAGGCCCTGCATCCGCGCTTTCCACTCGCCGGTTCCGCAAGCGATGGTTTCTATCTCCCTCTTGGAGTGTCGTCGCCAGTGTCAAGTCCTCCACTGCCGGAAGAACTGACAGCCGGTTTTTTCCCCACCACTGGGCCCGTGCATTCGGCGGCGAGTAAGTTGGAGCGCGACGGCCTGTCAGAATGCAACGCAAGCCTCTTCTTAGATCCATCTCTGGCGGACACCACCTCGCTCGACCTGCTTGCTGAGGCTTTTTATCTTCGATATCAGAGTCCAACGCCGCGCCGGCTTACTGGAATTCACGCCGCACTTGAAATTGAAGAGGCCACAATCATTGCCGCGCCTGATGCAGTTCAGCGGGGATGGTTCCAGACAGGTGAAGATGCTCTGGCTTCGCCGCCACAATCATCGCCTTTGCAGCATCCTGAATGGTGGCACTTTGCCGACTGCAACCAGAAGCAGGAAGTACCGCGTGTAAGCGAACCTCCCGCAGGACAATTCCAGGCATGCGATCTGCAGATCATCGCAGCCCCGGCGCTCACGCTCAATGATCTGGGTGGCGGCATGTATCAACTCATCTGGAGTCCATTGGCTGGAGCGGTGGATTTTCTGGAAGAAGCAGTTGATCCATATTTCGCCACTGCCGCCGTGAAGCGCCAGACGAGTACAGGCAACGTTACCATTTACGGCCAGCCCTCTGGAGACTACTACTATAGGGTCCGTCGCCAGGTCGGCTCGGCATCCAGCGACTATTCGAACGGTGTGGCGATCCGCATTGATGTTGCCACCGGCTGGAAGGAGCAGACGGCCGCTGATTATAACGACCAGACATTGTTTGATGTGCACTGTGCTCTCCTGCGCATGAGTGCTGCTCGCGGCGACTTGTTCGCTGTGCTGGCTCTGCCCTCGCACTATCGTGAAATCCAGGCAACTGGGCACGCCTTGCAGTTAAAAACCACGCTTGTGGATGAGCCAACAACACTGAGTTTTGGCGGGCTCTATCACCCGTGGTTAATTGGCAGGGAAGAAGACGCCCTGAGCAATCTGCGCACAACGCCGCCGGACGGCGCTGCGGCCGGCGTGATGGCGAAGCGATCCACCAATCGCGGCCCCTGGATCTCACCCGCGAATGAAAAGCTGAGTGGAGTGGTGTCGCTGTCGCCGGTAATCTCGCGCGATCACTGGCAGCTCCTGCAGGATTCACAGGTCAATCTGGTTCGCCAGGAGCCGGCTGGCTTTCTCTGTCTCTCGGCACTCACGCTGAGTGAGGATGACGATCTGCTTCCCATCAACGTTCGCCGGCTGCTTTCATTTCTGCGGAAGACCGCTGTGCTGGTAGGCAATCAATATGTTTTCGAGCCCATGAGTGATGTATTCCGCCGTGGAGTTCAGCGAGGATTTGAAAAACTGCTCGACGAACTTGCCCGCCGTGGCGCTTTTGCCGGTCGCAATCAGAGCGAGCAGTTCCAGGTGGTGACAGAGGGCGGGTTAAATACATCGATTACCGCCGAGCAGGGCAGATTTTACGTGGAACTGCGGGTTGCGCCCTCATTGCCACTGCGTTTTCTTACCGTGCGTCTGCTGCAACAAGCCGACCGCACATTCGTTACAGAGGGGAGGTAGTCATGGCGGCGAACATTGAAGAGACTACTCCTTATCCATTTAACGCATTCAATTTTTCCGTGGAAATCAATGTTCCTTTTCTGGGGCCGACGCTGTGCAACGCTGCTTTTGCTGAATGCGATGGTCTGGACATGACCATGGATGTGAAAACCATCCGCGAAGGCGGAAACAACACGCAGCAGATCAGGCTGGTGGGTGCAGTGAATTATGGCCAGCTCACTCTCAAACGCGGCATGACCAGCAACTTCGATCTGTGGGACTGGTTTGACGCGCAACAACATGGCAGCCCTGACCAACTGCGTAAGGACTTGAGAGCCGATGTTGACGTGGTACTGCTTGGACGCGATCGCAACAAAGAGATGGTGCGTTTCATCTTGAAGAAGTGTCTGCTCACCAAGCTGAAAGCTCCGGCGCTGAACGCCAAGGACGGCATGGTGGCGGTGGAAGAGATGCAGATTACCTATGAATCCATGACGCTCAAGCGCCCGGCAGGGGGTGCTTAATGGCGACTCCGCCAATCAACGCTCCGCAACAAGTTGGAGGGCTGGCAAAGGCTGAGCTTCGCCAGCTTGATGCCAACTTCAATAATGAGACCAATCCGGACAAGACCACCAAGGTGCAGTTCAATCCGGATTCTCTCAAGGTCAGTTTTGCCAACCAGATCGCCCAGCCTTCAGGTTCGGGCGATCAGAACGGCCCGCAGGCCCGCCAGTTCGTGGGCGCCGGAACTACCAAGCTTACTGTAACGCTTTATTTCGATGTGACGGCCGAGCTGCCCGTCGATCTGCCCCAGGCCAATGATGTGCGCAAACTGACTGAGCGCGTCGCCTATTTCATAACACCTACCACGGAAGGCTCCGGCAGCTCAACCAAATACATTCCGCCAAGCGTGCGCTTCATCTGGGGAAGCTTTGCCTTTGACGGCATCATGGAATCGATGGAAGAAACGCTGGAGATATTTTCTGCGGAAGGCCGTCCGTTGCGGGCCAGCGTGGCGATTGCTCTTACGCAACAGAAGATCACGGAATTTAAATTTGCCCAGGGGGCAGTGGATCCACCAGGGGTCACGCGCCGTGGCGGCGCCGCGCCGGGAACAGCTCCCATGACGGAAGCTCCCGCAGGCTCGAATTTACAGAACATGGCCGCTAGCCAGCCTGGCGGCACTGGCGGCGGGCAGGGGCTGAACGGCGGCTGGCAGGCAATTGCTTCAGCCAACGGTATTGAAAACCCCCGTCTGCTGGATCCAGGCCAGTTGATTGATCTAAATCCGCCGAGCCTGAGTGCGAGGGCCATCATCAGCGGTGATATTGGCGTGAGTGCCGGGGTCAATATCAGTGCCGGTGCGCAGATTGGTTAGTGTGAAGGAGATGCAATGGCAGTTGTGATTAATGACATGGAAGTATCGCCGCAACCGGCAGGAGCCGGAGCCCAGCAGGCGCAGGGCGGCGGTGATTCAGGCTCCAGGGACAAGATGAAGCAGATCGAAAAAGACCTGCGCAAGAAACATCAGCGCAAGCATCGGCTGGAGGCGTACTGATCCCATGGCCGCAGGCGCAACAGCAACCTCGGCAGGCATTCGCCCCTCGCGTCCGTCCATTATTTTGGGCGGGCAAGAGGACACGTCTCTTGCTCAGGGGCTGCTCGCGCTCACCATCGCGGAAAACGTTCATGGCATGTACAACTGTGACGCTCGCTTCGGCAACTGGGGACCGAAAGCCAATGCCATTGACTTCCTCTATTTTGACCGCCAGAAGCTGGATTTCGGCAAGGCGATCCAGGTGAAGATCGATTCGGACAAAATTTTTGATGGCCGCGTCTCAGCGATTGAAGCGGAGTTCCGGGAAGGCAGCCCGCCGGAGATCGCAGTCCTGCTTGAGGACCGTTTCCAGGACCTGCGTATGACTCGCCGGACGCGCACATTTGTGGATGCCAGTGACTCTGACGTGATGAACAGGATCGCCCAGGACCACGGATTGCAGCCGAACATCGATATTTCAGGACCGACTTATAAAGTTCTGGCGCAGGTAAACCAGAGTGATCTGGCTTTTGTTCGTGATCGCGCACGCAGCATTGATGCTGAAGTCTGGATGGATGATCGCAACTTTTACGCTAAACAACGGTCGAACCGCAACAACGGCACAGTCACTCTGAACTATGGCGGGGAACTCAGGGAACTTTCAGTGATTGCCGATCTCGCTGGACAGCGAACCAAGGTAAGCGTCAACGGCTGGGACGTTGCAGGCAAATCAGCTTTAACGCATGAGGCTACCGATCAGGCGATCAGCAACGAACTCAATGGCGATACCAGCGGGCTGAGCATTTTGCAATCTTCTTTCGGAGATCGTAAGGAATCGCTGGTGCATACCATTCCGCTCAACAGCAATGAAGCGCAGGTGGAGGCCGAGAGTGTATTGAAAATGACAGCGCGGCGCTTCGTGATTGCTCACGGAATGGCCCAGGCCAATGCCAGGCTGCGCGTCGGCACTTATGTTGACCTACAGGCTCTGGGGCCGATGTTCAGCGGAAAATATTACCTGACGCAGGTCAAACATGTGTTCGATGGTGCGGACGGTTTCCGCACGGAATTCACCGGTGAGCGTCCCGGGATTGGCAGGGCGTAGGAGAGCGGGAAGGAACACAGATGCATAGCACCCTCGACAATTCGCCGGTTGATCTGCTTCTGCAGTCAGGTGCGTATGCAGCGCCCGGAGGCCGGTGGTTTGGAATCTATCCGGCTCTCGTTAGCGATATCAAAGATCCTGATGGAACCGGACGAGTGAAGGTGACGTTGCCGTGGTCGCCCGATACAGGCTCTGATCGCTATGAGATGTGGGCACGTCTTGCAACTTTGATGGGCGGCAATAATCGCGGGAGCTGGTTTATTCCAGACGTGAATGATGAAGTGCTGGTGGCGTTTGAAGGCGGTGACCCTCGTCGTCCGTATGTGCTGGGCGGCCTGTGGAACGGCAGCGACTCGCCGCCTGAATCCATGGATGGCAGCGGCCAGAACAACAAAAAAGTCCTGCGTTCGCGCAACGGAGTAAAGATCACGCTTGACGACCAGAACGGCCAGGAAAAGTTTATTGCTGAAACACCGGCCGGACAGAAGATCACACTCCAGGATGGTCCAGGCTCAATCAACATTGAGGACAGCAACGGGAACTTTATCAAGCTGGAGACAAGCGGCGTTACGGTGAATGCGTCCGCCAAAGTTACGGTCACCGCCAGCCTGGCGGAAATTACCGCCAGCACCGTGACCGTGAATGCGCCCATGGCAACGTTCAGTGGAACGGTGCAGGCGCAAACGGTGATTTGCTCCAGTATCATCAGCGCGTCTTACACGCCGGGAGCGGGGAACATCTGGTGAAACAGCTGATCGAAGGACATGTCGAGTGGACCATGGCTGCGCCGTTATGGCGGCAGACCGGCAATCCCACGGTAGCGGAAAATCGCACAAAGTTCCGCACGCCCACGATTTTGCGTTTTGCCAGCGACTCGTTCATGGATGAGTTCCACAATCTGCTCAGTACGGAGCCCCAGCGTCTCAGTGAGTATGTAGCTGCTCCTGAAACCTGGAACGCTCCGCCTAACGAGCCAATACCCGCGCCGCAAAAAAGCGGATTGCAACTCACGTTGACTCGCGCACGCAACCTGGCAGTGCAGCGCCTGCAGGCGAGAGGCAGCCGTGTGATCGGCGCTTCAAGTGCCTCAACAAGTTCAGATGGGCGCAGAATTCTAAAACTGTATCAGCCTGTCCATCAGCGGTATTACATGGTCACCACTTGTCTGGTATGCCGCATGCTGGGTCTGCCGGACCGGAAGATCGATGCCGGAGCACAGGAAAAAGCGAGCTTTGTATTGCGCATGCTGCAACCGCACTCAACGGCCGACAAGATCGCTCCTGACCCGCGTGACTGCGATGAGTTTGCACTGGTCAACAAACAGTGGCAACGGGTGAATGATCCTGAGACGCTGCCGGACGGCGAGGAGCGGCACACATTATCGCCCGCAGCTTATGTTGAAGACGATTTGCGCAGGCGCCGCTTGCTGGTAGGCCTGATTCCGGTGGGTGATCGCGAGCGGCTGCTTCAGGCCGTACAGCCGAATCCAGCAGGAGCCGGCCCGCTGCCGCCCCCAGTGGACAGCCGGCAGATGTTGCTCAAGACACAAGTCATTGGCCCGCTGAAAAACCTGGAAGATGTGGCCGACAGGGCCTTCGCGGCAATCCAGGCTCCTGATCCGACCAAAGATCCGACGCTGGTCAAGCTGACGGATGATCAGGAAACAGCGAGAGAAAAATCGGTTCCGAACATCCTGCGCAGTGCAAATGATCAGATTCAGCAGGTGTCCTGGTATGTTCTGCTGGATCTAAACAACTATTTCAAAACCTATCTCAACGATCTCTGGCAAGCAATTCAGAACGGAGACGGCTCAAGCCTGAATAGCACTCTTGCACCCATCTGGCACACGTTGTCAGGCATTACCTATTCCGGCATGACGATGGTGACTGCTCTCAAGAAAGCTCTTGCGGCTTCCGATCTTTTGGAGAGCGTGAAGACCGCATTCCAGACCGTAACCGCCGATGGATCGGATGGAACGGCAGGCTGGCCTGCTTTCCGGTTCCCGTTCTATACAGTTGATTCAGCTGGAAAGCATGGTCTCACGGGCCTTTCGACTCCAGACGACCGCGCAGCCTTTGAAAAGCAGATCACTGATGCGGTCAAGGCAATCGCATCAATTGCGGCAAATCCATTCCCGCCACGCGTAGTTGCCCAGGCAAATGCTAACCCTCAGGGCCCGGTATGGTTTGCTGTTCGCTGCGTTTTGGAGCGTCCGAACTGTGCTGCGCTTACGCCGCCTCTGGTTAGCGAACCCACGGTAGCTTTCCAACTCGCTGCTTATTTTGATTCGGATGCTCCGGCGCGCCCGATTCGCATCGGGTTGCCCATTGATACCACGCCGGGAGGTCTGCGCAAGTTCGATAAAAACACGGCCTTCGTGATGTCCGATACGCTTTGCGGCCAGGTCAGCAAGATGGGCGGTATGAGCTTTGGTGATCTGATCATGTCGGTGCTCCCATTCCCATTTCATAAAGACCTGGATTCAGGCGGCGGCCAGCCCTGCGGTAACGGGATTTCTGCCGGGATGATTTGTTCGTTCTCGATCCCGATCATCACGATCGTCGCGCTCATCCTGCTCATTATCTTTGTGAAATTGCTGGACATCATTTTTTTCTGGATGCCGTTTTTCCAGATTTGTCTGCCACTGCCGAAATTTTCGGCCAAGGAGTCATAGCTATGGATGGCGGAAGGCTCTACGGACGAGGCATGTCGTTCCCACCGCGCGTGGGTGACGATGGTCGCATTGCATGGTCAGAAGGCGAAACAAATATTCGCGAGATGATTCAGGTCATCCTGCGTACCCAGGAGCGCGAGAGGCTGAATTTGCCCAGCTTTGGCGCTGGCCTGCAACGCTATCTCTTTGAACCCAATACCGTTGCTACGCGCTTTCAGATTGAAGACCGCATTACCAAGTCGTTGCAATTGTGGGAACCGAGGATTTCGCTGAGCGATGTGACTGTGGAACAGGACCCGTCCGATGCTCAGGCCGCCATCGCGACGATTGAATACAAGCTTGTCGCTACCCAAATGAAGGAGCGCATTAACGTAAGCGTGAAGCTCGGGAGTTAACCAATTGTGCCGTTGACCATTCCCAATCTCGACGACCGGCGTTACCAGGAACTCCTGGATGAAGCACTTGCGCGCGTTCCGGTTTACACACCGGAGTGGACGAACTTCAACAAGAGCGACCCTGGGGTCACGCTGATTGAAGTTTTTGCGTTCATGACGGAAAGCCTGCTTTATCGGGCGAACCAGATTCCGGAAAGAAACCGCAAAAAATTCCTGAAGTTGCTGAATGTGCCGCTGCAACCGGCCACCAGCGCCCAGGGGCTGGCCACCATCACGAACGATAAAGGGCTGCTCCAGACCGTTACGCTCAATGATGGCGTTGAATTGCGTGCGGGAAAAATATCTTTCCGTACCACGCGCGCTCTTGATGTTTTGCCGATTGAAGGTCGCATTTATTTCAAGCGGACCATCGATTCTCCATCGCAACAGATGAAAGATTATTACCAGCAGCTGTATGCCTCGTTCCGCGGAACGCCTCAGGATCCTCCGCCCACGCTCTATGAGGCTGCATCGTTTCCGCTGCCTGGTGGTGATCCAGTGCAACTCAGCCAGACGGTGGACGGCTATCTTTGGCTCGCGTTATTTGTAAGAGAAGGCGACAAACCACCAGCGCTTTTGGCGGACGCCGCGCGAGAAGCCATCGCGGGGAAAACGCTGACCGTTGGTGTGGTTCCATTTCTTGAAGACAACACGGCCATTCTGCCCTCGGGCAGAGCGGTGAGTGCCCCTTCGCCGGTCACGCTTGAGTTTGATATTCCCAATCTTCCAGCCAGCGGTGGTCTGCTCGATAGTCAAAACCGCGTACCGCAGTATCGTCCGCTGCCCAGCAGCCCTTCTACTGACGTTTTCACACAACCTGGAGTGGTTGATGTGACCTTGCCGGATAAGAATAGTTTGAATCTGTGGAACAACATTGATCCGCTGGAAAGCGGCGTTGGTGGCTTGCCGCCTTCGCTTGAAGACACCTCGCTGAATGACCGGCTGATTACCTGGCTGCGGATTCGTCCTTCCGCTACCACGCCGGCTCAGTTTAAGTGGATCGGGATCAACTGCTCTCCCGTAAGTCAGCGTGAACGAATCGCCGTGGAGTTGCTGCCTGTGGGCACAGGCGAACCTGACCAGGCGATGAAACTTTCACATGCACCCGTCCTGGCAAAGACTGTGACAATTTCGCTGACAACCAAGCAGGGAGTTACCCAGACGTGGACGGAAATAGACGACATGTTCCTCGCCGGTCCTGAAGTGCCGGTGCCCGATCTGCGGCTGCCGCCGGGAAGCCCGGTCCCTCCTTTTGACGAAACAAAAGCCCGGGTGTTTGTGCTCGACCCGGAGGCCGGCCAGATCACATTTGGTGATGGAGCGCATGGAGCGCGCCCGCCGGAGGGGGCAATCCTGCGCGCCAGCTACGACTTCAGCCAGGGCTCAGCAGGAAATGTTGGACAAGATTCCATGAATACTGCTCCGGCGCTTCCGCAGGGGTTCAAAGTTACAAACCCAGTTCGTACCTGGGGTGGGGCTGACGCCGAAACGGCCGCTGCGGGCGAAAAACAAATCTCGCGATACCTGCAACATCGTGACCGGCTAGTGACCGCTTACGACTTTGAGACTGTCACGCTCAGGACGCCCGGGGTTGAGATTGGCCGCGTGGAGGTATTGCCTAACTTTCATCCCGAACTGAGTAGCCGCCGCGGCGGTGATGCGGCAGGCGCGGTTACGCTGATGTTGATTCCCACTTTTGATCCAGTCACGCCTGACGCGCCTTCGCCGAGCAATGATTTTCTTGATACGGTATGCAGCTATCTTGACACCCGCCGTCTGGTTACCACTGAAGTTTTCCTGCGTGGTCCGGAATATGTGGGCATCTGGATTTCCATTGGCATCCAGGTCCTGCCGGGCATCAATCCCGCGCCAGTACGAGAGGCAGTCAAAAGCGCGGTACTGCAATTCCTTGCTCCCATCGTCGGTGGCCCGCAGCAACTGCCGGACGATCCTGCGGTATTGCTCAATGCGCCGCTCTCAGCCTCAGTGTACAAGGGCTGGCCTCTGGGCAAACCCGTGATCTCGCTGGAGGTTATGACCGTCGCCGGCCGGACCTCTGGAGTTGAATTTGTGCAGGAAGTATTGCTGACACAAACCGGCGCTGCAATACCGCAAGTGGACTTGACCGGCCTGCAACTGCCGCGCGTTCTTGGCATCAGTGTGACCAACGGTCCGGCACTGAGCCTTGACGAATTGCGCGGCGGCACAACGCAGGCCACCGCCACCGGTTCGGCGCAGTTGCCGGTGATTCCGGGAGAGTGCCACTAATGGACTCAAATCGCACAAGGTTTCATTTGTTGTTGGGGCGTGACGACTGGGCGCGCTGCACTGTCAACGGGACCTCGTCGATTTTTGATTCCGTGCAGCAGGCGGGTCCATCATTTTCATGGAACCCGGCACGTTCAGAAGTGACGCTGGGTGTGCGTGTAAATCTGTTTACCAGCGCTCCGGGAAACCAGCCGCCCACAATCGACCAGCGCCGTGGTGCGGCGCAAGACCGTTTTGGTAACTGGTACTGGATTGATGCTTCCGGCAATGAACTGCTGGTGAACTCTTCCGGGAACAGTGTAACCACTCATTTCTGGGCCTCGCAGGATGAAATATTGCGTAACCGCGTGGCACAGGATGGAGAGTTTGGCGTTCTGGATCCCCATCTACCCGCGCAACCGCTGGCTTTCAGCGGGTTGACGGTAACAGAACTCCATTTCCTTGTTGTTGGCGTTGTTGAGCCAAAAGGATTTTTGGTTTTTGATCTATTCCACGGCGGCCCACCTCGGCAGTTTGTGTGGCCATCTGACATCGATTTTGTGCCTTTTGATATGGCGCCTACTCCCGGCGGCGGCGTGTGGATTCTTGATCGCACCAACCGGCGCTTGTGGGCTCTGGATCGCAGTTTCGCCGTCATCAGCCAGGATCAGTCTTCAATGGATGTTTCAGGGGAGCCGGTTGAAGTCTTCACGCCGGCTGATGGAACTTCTCCTGTTCCACATCCACATCGCACATTTCCTACCGGGATCGCGCTGGGGATGGGATCGCCTCTCGGCGCCATTGATGCAATTGCGGTTGAGGCGCTGCCGGATGGCACCGTGCTTCTGCTCGAAAGTGATCCCCTGAAACAGTTTTCCACGGTGTACCGCTTCCGCTATGGGCAGGAGCTTGGGAGCCCTGTTTCACTGCAAAGCGTTCTCGATATCCTTGCGCCAGCTGACCGGGCCGGCTTCACCCTTCTGGGATTTGATTTCACCATGATCCCAGTGGAGCAAACACCAACCGGACAACGCAGCAATACTTTGTATGTGGTGGCTGCAAATGGCGATCAGGCTTGGGCATTCACTGCCGCTTACGGGAGTGATCAACTTACGCTTACTCCCGTGCCGGAGTTCTATCCCATGCGGCTTTTCGGCGGCCGCGCCATCGTACGTGGAACAACGCAGGTTTACTACGATTCGCAGGACAGGTTTGTCCCGTTGGTGATCCAGCGGCGGCCGCGCTATGTGGACGAAGCCACGCTCTTCACCAAAGTATTTGATAGCCACGAACCTGATTGCACGTGGCACAAACTTGTACTCGATGCGGCGATTTCTTCTGATACACAGGTAACGGTCTTCAGCCGTGCTCACAATGACCGCAATTACCTCGGTGTTCAGGATTGGAATAAAGAGCCAGGCCCTTACAAGCGGGGCAACGGAACCGAACTTCCCTGGACTCCGATGCCGGCTGGACTGGATACTTGGGAATTGCTCTTTCAAAAAGCTGCTGGCCAGTACATGCAGCTGAAGATCGTACTCTCGGGCAATGGCAGGCTCACGCCACGGATTCGTGCTCTGCGCGCCTACTATCCTCGATTCTCCTATCTCAAAAATTATTTGCCTTCAGCGTATCGTGAGGACCCCAAGTCAGCATCTTTTGTTGAACGCTTTCTGGCCAACATCGAAGGCTTTTATACCTCGATTGAAGATCGCATCGCCACCGCACAGGCCTTGCTGGATGCGTGCAGCGCTCCGTCTGAAGCCCTGGACTGGCTGGCCAATTGGTTTGGAGTAGCGCTTGATCCTGCGTGGAGTGAAGCCAAACGCAGGCTCTTCTTGCGCAACGCCGCTGCTTTCTTTGAAGCGCGCGGGACGTTGCCGGGGCTGATGATGGCTTTGCGGTTGACTCTGGAAGATTGCGCTGACTCAGGAATATTTATCAGTCCGGTGCAGGCAAATAATGGCCCGCGAATTATTGAAAAATTCCGTACACGGCAATTGCCGTTGGGACTGCTACAGGACACATCCACCGAATCCGGACTTCCCACCAAGTTGCAGACACAGATATGGACTCCGGCACAAGGTGCGGATGATCTGGATAAGCGTTATCAGCAGAGCCTGAAACTGGCGGCAGACAAGCCCTATCCGCTTTCTATGTCTACGGCAGACGCGTTGTATCCGCAATGGAGCAGCTTCTCGATGAGCATGATCGGGATCGTGCCTTCGCAGCCGGATGCCGGATCGGATTTGTGGACTACTTTTCTACGCAGCCGTTACGGAGTTCTCACTGCGCTGAATGCTGCTTATCGATCCACGTATGCCAGGTTTGAGGATGTGCCGTTTCCTTCAGTACTCCCCAGGCAGCCTCAGCCGCTGCTGGACTGGTATCAGTTTCAGGGAATGCTGCTGATGCAGGCGGCGGCACATCAGTTCACAGTTTATCTGCCCATGCCTATTGGTAACGCGCAAGATACCCAGGGGCAGCGGGCAAAGTCTGATCTGGCCCAGCGGGTTGTGGCCCTGGAAAAACCGGCGCATACCACTTTTGAAATCAAATTCTACTGGGCGTTTTTCCGCGTGGGCGAGGCCCGGCTGGGCGAAGACTCAGTGCTTGATCATGGCAGTCGTGCTCCGGACCTGATGCGTCCCATTGTGCTCGGCGATAGCTATGCAGGCTCAGGATATCTCAGCCATGAGCAGCCGTGCCAGCCGCGCGCACGCCAGTTTCTAAATCCAAATGTTTCACATCCCCGGAGCTGTTAGCCATGGACTGTAAAGCTCAACACTGCGGCAAAGGAGAACGAAGATGAGCAGCGGAGTTATGCAACTCGCCGCCACGCCGGACGCGGTAGCGCCCGATCCATCCAAGCATGTGAATTACACGTTCGGCATGCTGCTGGGTGTAGACGACTTCAAGCAGGAGTTCGCTTATCTCATCGGACGCGAACAGTGGATGGCCCGCGACCTGATCGGCTATGGCACCATTAGCGGGCTTAAGGTTTCGCTGGACGTGGCGGCCAAGGGACCGCGAGTTTCGGTTTCGTGCGGAGATGCGTTGAGCCCCAAAGGGCAGATGATACGCGTTTGCCCATCGCAGTGCGCTTATCTGAATGACTGGCTTACTGCCAACCAGAAGGACGTACAGGCAGCGCTGAACTTCTCGCCTCCGCCTTCGATGATCAAATTATGGCTGACGCTCTGCTATCGCGATTGCCCGGTTGATCCGGTACCCATTGCTGGCGAGCCGTGCCGCTCCGCCGATGATCTCATGGCGCCGTCGCGTCTCGTGGATGATTTCCGCCTGGAACTGCGCCTGTCACCGCCTATGCAACAAGAAGAAGACGCGATCCGGGATTTTGTCGCCTGGCTTGACCAGATTCAGATCACTACGTCCGGCCCTTTCCTGTCGATACCGGACTTTGAAGCGGCCTTGCGCGCGGCACTGGTTCCGTTCGCTTCGCCTCTCAATCCGGCAACATACTTCCACTTTGGCTCGCCGCTCAGCGTGATTCATGTTCATCCGGATAGTATCGGCGACTATCTGAAGTCCGCCTTTCGTATCTGGGTCACGGAGATCCGGCCATTGTTTCACACCGGCTGGCCGCCGCCGGCCTGCTCATGCGCGGGTGAGACCAGCCAGACTGCACCGCCCGAGGATTGCCTGATGCTGGCGGAGGTTGACGTTCCGCTTGTCAATGTCGGGCCGGGCCAGAACTGGCAGGTGGATGGCACAAAAGCAACGACACTGGATGAAAGCCATCGCCCGATTCTGCTGCACACCCGCCTGTTGCAGGAGTGGATGCAAAGCGGTCTGCGCGGAGGGAAATAGGAGAACGCCATGCCAAACAATCTCCTTACGCCTATTGTGAATGACCGGACACGCTCGGTGAACTTCTTCAACGGGAGACTGTTGACGGGAGAAGACCTTACAGCGGAGCAGCAAGCTAACCGGGTGGCGCATAGCCTGCTCGGCCAGGCGATGGGCTCAGGCGTTGCTTACGGATTAGAGGTTTCAGAATCGGCAACGCTCAGCCAGATTGCGTCTCCAGTGCTTTCCATCAAGCGCGGGCTGGCTATCAATTCAAATGGTGGAACACTGCTTCTGGATAATGACACGGATATATCGCTGGTGCGTCCGGCGGGCCCTGTCAGTGGCGGGTCATCTGTTTTTGCGGAATGCCTTCCAATGCAGTCCGGTGTTTACATCGCGGGAGCGGGTGTCTATCTGCTCACGATCGGTCCGGCGTCTGCAACGCAGGGGTTGGCTGAAGTAAGTGGCGTGAGCACAGGTTCGGCGCCTTGCAATAGCAAATACAAAGCGGATGGCGTGCAATTCCGGCTGGTGCAATTAGATCTTACCCAGAGCGAACTCGGTGATGTAAATCATCTCCGCAATCTTGTGGCTTACAAATGTTTGGGGGTTGATGATTGGGCCACAAATGTGCGTGATCCATTTGGAACAGCTCCTGGCAGCCATGGACTGATCAATCAACTTCGATCTGCCAAGACCATTACCGACTGTGAAGTCCCGCTGGCCGTACTGTATTGGACTGCGACGGACGGAATCGTCTTTATCGATATGTGGGCTGCACGGCGGCCCCTGGTGGCAAAAGATCTGCTGGACGCATGGGCGCCAGGAGCGGGCAGGCGACGCACGATCGACGGTATTGCAATGTTTCTGCAGTTTCAGGGACAGCTGAATGATCTGGCTGAATCCACGCCCGCGATCAATCCCCTTTCCGTCAAAGTCACGGATTATTTTCGTTACCTGCCTGCGTCCGGACTACTCCCCATTGGGAATGTCAACCCTGGGGATGGGTTTGATTACCTTCAGTTTTTGAGCGGCCGAACCTATCGCAATCCGGTGTTTATGGAGGGAGCAAGGCTTGAGAGGCTGGTTCGTACTTCCTTCCTCTATCCGCCCATTGATCTTAGCAACCAGGAAATGTTGTGGCTCTATCAGGTCCGCGAGAACCAGCAGGCCATCGATAGCGGTGTTAATCCACCTCGGTTGTACATGGTCTTTGCGAACGGTCATATACCGTTCCAAGGGGACGCTCAGTACGACTTGAACTACTGGAACTACGCCAATTTTGTGTGACAAGCAACGAAGAGGGAGCGTATCAAAATGTCCAAGCTATTTAACGATATACAGCCGGGCGATCTGATCATGTCAAGCTTCTGGAACCAGGTTTTGCATGCTCTCAACTCGTTCGATGACCGCATCACAGCTCTTGAAGCAATCGGCTCCACAGGCGGAGGTTTGGCCATCAGCGGAATATTCCCGCCCAGCCCTGTTCATATTGGCGACACGGTGACAATTCTGGGCCGCGGGTTCGGAGTTCCTTCGTCAAATAGTGTGAATATTGATGGTACTGCTGTAAGCCAATTGCTGGCGGGCAGTAATGATTCACAGTTAATCATCAAAATTCCAAATTTGCAGGGAATACCGCAAGCGGGAAAGTTTGTTACGCTTACGGTATCCAATCCCAAGGGCTCTGTAAATATTACTTTCCTTCTCTTGCAGGGCCAGCCGACCATACCTACGGGTACGCTTCAGGTGAATATGAGTCCAATCAAGGTTTCACCTGCCGATCCGTCAATACTCGCCGGCAAGCCCTACATTTTTACATTTACCGTAACCGCCATCACATCCATGGATGAAACTTACACTGTGACTCCCACAGTGAACTCTGGATGGACAGCGGTATTGGTGGATGGCAGTGGGACCCCGATCATTCCTGCCGAGGTTCCGATTCCGAAGGGCGATCCGCCGAATGGCATAGCGCAAGACATTCGCATCATGGTGACCAGCCCGCTGGGCGCTGCAAATGGAACTTCTTCGCCTGTAAGCGTTACAGTCACCGCCAAACATAATTCCACAATAACGAATTTTGGCGCCAGTCCAACGCCGATGACGGTGGGCAGCCCGCCGCCGGGTGGCCAGGACCAGGTCATCGTTTCATTTGATTCCATATTTGCGCCGGGAACCTTGTCTGCGGGGACTGTAAAGATTCCGCCAACGAACAGCCAGGTTCGCGTGGACTTTAAGGCCACGATCAAGGACATAGGAAGCGCTGTGACCTACAACATCGCAGCACCGACAATCCAGCCTCCTTCAGCACTCTGGAATGCGCAGTTGAAGAGTGCAGCGCAGATTACAACGCCCGGTTTACATACATTTTCGATTGCACTTTCAGCACAACCCGGAGCACCCGCTGCCAATTTGGTGGTGTCCGTCAGTTCTACTGGCGGTCAGGTGGTAACCGGCCAGGTGACCCAGCCGATCATCGCTGGGTAAGGAAACAGCAAGTGGAAGATTTTTGAGGAGAGTTTGAAATGAAAGCTACAAACAATGTCGTTGCTATACAGACTTCAGGAAAAAACCAGAGAGTGTTTCTTTTGGGAGCACTTGTGACCCTATGGTTATTGGCGTTTTGTGCGCCACTCAATGCGCAGCTTCCTAACTACAAGCTTTGCTATACCCAGGTAGTAGGCTTGCCGATCACAAATCCAAACCAGCCTCCCACCATCGACGGAGTGGTCACAAACGACCCTGGTTGGCATCAGGCTTTTCGCTATGTCTTTAACAATGGGACACCATCCTCGAATGCGGTGCAGGGAATACGGGACAACAGCTTCCTTTATATGTCGGTCGAGGTCAATAACGATGCGACCTATGACAATTCAGATATGTTTATCCTCACCTTGAGCCCCGCTCACGGCGCTAATGCAGCCGATGACCGGCGTCTTCACATCTACCCGAACAACACAGGTGTTCAAAAGGGTGTTGGATCCGCACCCCGGCAGGTTGATTACTGGGTGAATAGCTCAACCTGGAATACCCCCACGGCCACATCTCCTCTGCCTGCGGGGACTGACATTAAAGTCAGCAACTCGGGCGCCCCAGACTCAGGTAACGTCACCTGGGTGATTGAAATCAAGCTGCCGCTTGCCGCTTATAACATTCCTGCGACGGGGAATTTTGGACTCTTCTTTGACATCATGGCCGTGAATGGCAATACGGCTACTGTTACTGAGAATTTCTGGCCCAATGAATCCGGCAACTCGATCGGTGTTTTCACTGACACTAATACGCCTGCCGAGGCCACTTGGGGGAACGGAACTCAAGACCCAGCCGCAACTTGTTTTGGGGTTTTCCTTAACCCGGGCAATAGCACGGATATCACCAGCAATCATTCGCAGACCCAGATTGACGCAGTGAGCGTCCCCAACAGCAACATATTCACAGCGACACCGCATAACACTTCGGTGGATCGTAACGGCAATCCGATTGCTGCGACCGGGGTCACGGTCAAGTTCAGCATTGCGAACTTCGGGTTGGCATCGAACTGGACTCCCATTCCAACCGCTCCGAATCCGGTTGGTCCGCAGACCATCGCCGCCGGAGGCACGGGTAGTTTTTCTTCCACGGCATGGAACATCACGGACCCAGCTCTGATTGCCAACTACAAGGCGCATCCGGATCAGTGCATTCTTGTTGAAATGGATTCCACCAGCCCGGGCGTCACGTTTGTGAATAAGAGCGTCAAGCGCAATATGTGGGTCCAGACTGCGTCTGAGGTGGTGAAGCCGGCGCAGATTGATGCCAAAGGATTTGGCGCGCCACCAACCGGACAAGCAGAGCAACTGTTTGATCTTGTGCTTTCAAAGCGCCAGGAAGTGATACAGCGTAACCCCGACAATGCCAATGCTACGACAGGAACTAAAAACCGGATATTTTCACGGCTCACCTGGATTGCCAACGGATGCCGGCATACGGGACGTTTTGTGCAGATCCAGAAACAAAAGTATGAAATATGTGAGGACGCCGGAGCGTTCGGCTCAATCGTTGAACATACCGGTGCGGAGGCCGTTGGCGACTGGATTACAGGTCTGGAAGGAAAAGGCGTTAACAAAGTTGGGAATCTTAAGAATGTTTTCCGCGTCAGCGTCCCCAAGGATGGTGTTGCGGATCTCACGACCAAATTCCAGCCGATCGAAGGCCCAGTCAAAAAGGACTGCTTCAAGAAGTCGCCCGGCGGCGCCATGATTCTGCTGTTTGGCATATTCGTTGTCGGGATCAAAATTTACAGACCTCGAAAACGGAAAAACAGCAGTCCTGTGGTTTAAGGAGAACTCATGTTGCAGACAGTGGAGCAATTCCTGGCGGCCCTCGATCCCGGATACGTCTGGGCGGGGGCGCTGTTGGGAGCGTTGGCTTATGCGGTGCGCTTTGCCCAGCGTGAAGGGCTTGAGTCGCGCACCGTATATTGGGCCGGCGTGTTTGCAATCGTATTTGGGCTCTGGGGCGGCCATCTTCTGGGTATCTTCTATTACGGCACGGATGGGCGTCCCTGGGCTTGGCTTCGTTTCTGGTCGGGAGGCCAGGCGCAATACGGCGGACTCATTGCGGGAGCCATTGCCGTTTTACTTTTTCTCAAAGCCCGCAAGATATCTCTTCTCACTTATGCTGACGTTATTGCTCCCGCGGTGGCGCTAGGTGTGGCAATCGGACGAATTGGTTGTTTTCTGAACGGCGACGATTTTGGCAGTCTTTCTCACTTGCCTTGGGCTGTGCAGTTCCCGCCCGGTACAGAAGCGTATGCTGACCATTTGGTGCGCGGCTGGATTGCGCCAACCGACGCTCTTTCCTTGCCGGTTCACCCTGTTCAGCTTTACGCCACTCTTGCGTGGCTCGGATTTTTTGCTGTTCTTGTTGTCTATCGCCCTGGCCGGCCAGGCCTTCGACTGGCTCTATTTGCCTTTCTGCAGGGCGTTGGCCGCTTTATTGAGCAGCTTTTTCGTGGCGACTTCCAGCCTGTGCTTGGCCCGCTCTCTCTCACCCAGATCATCAGTCTGTTTTTCATCGCGGTGGGAGTTGGAATCTGGCTATATCAGAGAAAGGAAAAATTCGCTGATGGATCCGCAGCTGCCGGGTATTTAAACAAGCAGGCTGAATTCAATTCAACGTTCTGATTCCGGAGAGATGGTCGGACCACAAACCAATACGACGCTCGTCGGCAGGTTGCGGATCAGGAGCAGGTCTTCTGATCCGCAGGCGGAACAGCAGCGCATCGCACGGATGCTGCGCTCGGCTACGCTGCACCCGGCCGGTCTGCCGGAGTCAGCCACACTGGTGGTGCGGCGGCTGGTGGATCCTCTGCCGTCAAGACTGCGAGTGGGGCCGCTGGATATTCTGCCAGACGCCTCATGGCAGCGCGCGGTTTCTGCGGCCCTGGAAAGACTTGCCGTTTCTGCTGCGCGACCTGCTTATGGCGCAGTTCCAGCGGAAATTGAGGCAGTTCTGTTTTACGATCGCGCGGAAGTGCTGGCCTCACTCGCACTGGACTGGATGAGCGGAACGCTTCCGGTTCAATGGTGGTGGCGCGAACTCCTGCGCGGAAGCGACGTAATTACCGCGCTCTTGCGGGAATGGATAGAGTCTCCCCATTATGTTCCCGCCGCCGTGGATCTGCTGGCGAAACGCAGACATGCCATACAGTTTGTTCAGCGCCTGCCGCAGCAGGCTGCTGCCGCAATAGTGGAATCTGTGCTGAATGTCCATTGCATTCCATGTCCCCGCATCGATGCCATGACGCAACAAAAGATCCCAGAAGACCATGATGAGCCGCCCGCGTGGTCGCCTGACGCCGTTCAGACGCAAACGCGCAGATACACAGCGCCCTTGCTTGCTCCTTCATTGCCGTGGGTTCCTGAAGCTTCCACGCCAGGATTGTTGCCGGTGCAACGGATGCTGCTGGTCCAGTCCCTCATGCTGCGTCGGGCGCCAGCCATTGCTCGCACTGTGGCGTTCCAGAAGAAACTCCTGCTGTGGCAGGCACGAGCAGAGAGTACCGGACTGATTGAAAGTCACGCAGAACAGGTTGCGCAAGACATCAAGAGCGGAGCCTCGCTACCAACAATCTCCACGTTTGAGATGCCGGAACAGGTCGCCGCTCCAGGAACGGCGAACGGCTTTCAACCTGTTTCTTCCACGAACGAACTGCTGGAGGAGGCTGGGCCGCAGTTAACAAGTGTGCGCACGGCGCAAACCGGCCGTGAAGCTATCCCCGAGTCATTGCTTCCCGAAGTCGAGTCCGGCGAGCAAGCCGCGATGCTCGCAAAGGATGACCTGATCGCCGCTACAGAGCTCTCACAGCAGCCAGCCATTGCTGAACAGGAAGTTATTTCAATATCAGAGACGGCCTCCGCGCCGGTGGCTCGACTTGATGCTGCCCAAACGGAGCAAAAGACTGGACCTTCCCAAACCCTGGAAACCGCGTATGGCGGAGTTTTCTTTCTCCTGGGGCTGGCTTTGTATCTATATATATATGGTGATTTCACCAGCCCATCTGAACCCGGATTGGAGCTGAATATATGCGACTTCCTGGCCCTGATGGCAAATGAACTCACTGGAGGAGAGATAAAAAAAGACCCTTTGTGGGATGAACTGTCTTCTCTTGCTGGCCGTTCAAAATCGACGAAGCCGGGTTTGGGCTTTGATCCCCCGAATGAGTGGCGGCTGCCTCCGGAATGGCTTGAGCCATTTTCTCAAGATTATGATCCGCAGCCGGTTCTCACCAACGGACGAATGATCGCAATGCATCCTGCGGGATTCACTGTGATCGATGTGCCTGCGGAAACAAATGCCCAGTGCGGCATTGGCGAAGGCGCCGAGTCGGTGGACCGTTTACAACGCTGGGTCGGCTGGATGGCTTCCTATTTTCGTGCCCGTCTGGTACGCGCACTTGGCCGCGAAGACGCAGTGTTTTTGCTTTGCACCCGGCCTGCGCGCGTTGTCTTCACGCTTACTCACATTGACGTGACTTTTTCGCTGGACCATCATCCGATCGAGTTGCGCATGGCCGGACTTGACCGTGATCTTGGGTGGATTCCCGCAGCGGGGAGATATCTGTCATTTCATTTTGCCTAGAGAAAAAACCAATCTTGCTGCGAACGCACGGGAATATAGAAACGAGCTCGAATCGGAACAAGGTGCAACGATGATTTCAACGGCGGAACAACCTCTGGTTTCATGCATTATGCCGACGGCCAACCGGCGTCGGTTTGTACCGCTGGCAATACAGAATTTTTTGCAACAGGATTATCCCAATCGAGAACTGGTGATTCTCGATGATGGCCAGGACAGTGTAGCTGACCTTCCGCCTCCTGATCCGCGGGTGAAGTATATACGCATGACGCACCGGCAGACCGTGGGCGCAAAACGCAATCAGTGTGTGCAGGCCAGTCAGGGAGAACTCATCATGCACTGGGACGACGATGATTGGGTGGCCCCCCATCGCATCAGCTATCAGGTGGAGGGGATGTTGCGCGAAGGGGCTGAAGTATGCGGTTTGCGGCAAATGCTATTTCATGATCTATCTACCAGTAAGACGTGGCTGTACACGTACCCGCCTAACCTGCGGACATGGGTGGTCGGAGGATCATTGTTGTACACGCGTAACTTCTGGCAACGGTCGCCGTTCCCAGATGTACAAATTGGGGAAGACTCCCGCTTTTTGTGGAAACATATCCATGGGAAACTGGCCGTGCTTCCAGACTACCGTTTCTATGTGGCCATGATTCATTCGGCAAACACTAGTCCCAAGACCTGTGGCGACCCTTATTGGGCACTCTGGCCGGAAGACCCTCGATCGATTATGGGCGATGTGTTTGATCTTTATCATTCGGAGCGGGGCGCGGCCCTGCGGCAGGAAGAAACTTTGAGAGGGCAGCGGATGAAATTAAATCTTGGTTGTTGTGATGCGGTTATTCCTGGCTTTGTGAATGTAGATGTCGTAGCCGGGCCGGGGGTTGACCAGGTGGCTGACCTTAGCGCGCCGTGGCCTTGGGCCGATAGTTCGGTTGAGTATGTGCGTGCCTGGGACATCATTGAGCACCTGCCCGACAAAATCAAGACCATGAACGAAATGTACCGGGTGCTCGCGCCTGGTGGACGGGCGGAAATTGCCGTGCCTACCACGGATGGCACGGGAGCATTTCAAGATCCAACACATGTTTCCTTCTGGAACAGGCGCAGCTTTCTATACTACGAGGCTGGAAACCCGTATCGCGAGCGCTTTGCCAACAGTTATGGCATTCGGGCAAGGTTTCGCACCGTGTCGGAGCGTACTGACCGGAGCCTGGACGGCCCGCGATTGACGATTATCCTGGAGGCTGTGAAGTAGTGAAGTTTAGCGTGGTGATACCTTCCGGCAATCCGGCAAATCTGATTGCCTGCGTGCGCTCACTGCTGGCGGCGGAACCGGAATTGTCGCCGCAGGAAATCATCGTAATCGAGGATGGAGCACGCGCAGATGCAGAAGCCCGCTTGCCCGAGGTGCAATGGATCACCGGGATTACGCCGTTTATCTTTTCACGCAACTCTAATCTGGGCATCACCATGGCGGGACGTGACGTAGTGCTGATGAATGACGACGCTAATCTCATCACTCCCCGCGGATTTTCGCTGCTGGCGGAGGAAACTCTGCGACGGCCCGAAACCGGTGTTTGCTCCGCGGGGGTTCGAGGCGCCGTGGGCAATCCAAAGCAGATCGCCACGGCCCGGCCCAGTTTCCGCTACGAATCGAGAACGATTGCGTTTGTCTGTGTTTTTATTCCCTGGAGCACCTATGTCAGCGTGGGGCCTTTGGATGAACGTTTCACAGGCTATGGCTTTGAAGACAACGACTATTGCACACGCGCTCTCGATGCCGGCCTAAAAATTGGTATCTGGGATGGTTGCGTGGTTGAGCACGCTGAGCATCCTTCTGTATTTCGCACACGCCCCAACATTACGGCGCTTTTTGAACAGAATCGGCAGCTCTACCGGTCTAAATGGGGGAGGGATGCATGATCGAGTCTCGCTGTGTGGACTTATTCTATCCGACTTCAAATCGCCTTGAATTTACGCGTGAGACGTTGAGTGCGTTGCTTGCGAATACTGACTGGGAATTCGTGCGTGAATTTGTTGTCAATGACAATAATTCGGTGGACGGGACAAAAGAATGGGTCCGACAGGCAATCAAGGATTGTCCTGTTCCGATAAGGTGGATTGAAGCGGATTACACCTCACCCGTGGCCGCCATGCTGAACTTTATCCGGTCAGCACATGCGCCCATACTCGCCAAAGTTGATAATGATGCCATGATGCCGCCGGGGTGGCTTCGCCAGAGTCTTGAGGTAATGGATCGTCATCCCGAGTTACAGCTTCTTGGCACGGAGGCAATGTACGCACACTCGGACGATCCACATACTGTTCGGTCATACACTCGGGCGGAATTTATTTCAGGATTGGGTCTTTACCGCCGGCAAGCATTTGCCCGAAGCCAACCTACTACGATAGGGAAGTATTTTGGTCTTGAGGAATGGCAGATGGCCCAGCCCAGGTTGGTGCGGGGTTGGATCACGCCAGCTCTGAGCGTATTTTTACTTGATCGTCTGCCATTCGAGCCATGGCTCACATATTCGAAGAACTACATGGCTCGCGGATGGCAGCGTGACAGCTACAAATACGAGCCGGCCTCCACGCTCTGGAAGTGGCGTTGGCCCGGCGATAGCAAGGTCCTTCAGGGACACGAAAATGGACACCACAGCGAAACGCCATCCGGAGACTCGCGGTTTCTGGGCGTAATGCGAATTAAGAATGAATCGGCCTTCATTCATGAAGTTTTGTCGCGTGCACTGCGGCTTTGTCGTCACGTTCTGGTATTTGATGATCATTCCACGGATAACACTGTCGCTATCTGTGAGTCATTCGGTGGTGCGGTGACCATCTTCCGATCGCCGTTCCAGGGCCTGGATGAAGCGCGCGACAAGAACTTTATCCTCGAAAAAATCTCCTCTCTGAACCCTGAGTTTGTTTTTTGGATCGATGGTGACGAGGTTCTGGAATACGATGGACCTGAGCAGATTCGAGCAGCTGTTGAGGCAGCACCTGGCGCCGCTGCGTGGTACCTGCGAATCGTCTATTTGTGGGACCATCCGGAGCAGGTGCGTGTTGACGGATTGTTTGGAAACTTCCGGCGTCTTTCATTGTTCCGCTTCCGCGGACAACCTGTGGCCCATCTCAAGTTTCGTGTTACCGGCTTTGGCGGGAATTTTCATTGCGGCAATGTGCCAGCAGGTCTAAGGGGTGAACACCGCGACCTAACCGTGCGCCTCAAGCACTATGGCTGCATGACACGGGAGCAGCGCCTGGCGAAACATGCTTTTTATACAAGCAGGGACCCAGGCAATCAACTTGAAGACAATTACCGGCATTTGCTTGGCATCCCTGGTGCGCGTCACGCTCCGGGGCCCGTCAAACTGATGCCTTGGGTGGAGTCTATGCCAAAAAAGAAAACAGTTGTTACGAGCAGGAAAGCCGCTGCTGCAAGTCCGGCGATGGGAGTGAAGGCGCTGTCTGAGCCTGTCGCATCCGCATGGCTGCAGTTATTGAAAAAAACGCTGGTCCGTTACCCGCTTGATGAGGCGGAACTCGATTCTGGCAGTAAACTGGCGGAAGTGGAACCAGCGTTGAGAAGTGAGATTGAGCGCTGGATCGATCTGAATCAGCGCCACCAGCTTCAGGAAGCTGGTCCTGATCCAGCGGTTCGGCTGGTCGGTAAGGACTGGCCTGCAACTGCTGAGACCATGATGGGCCTTATTCGCATGGACCATTTGCTGAACTGCTCGCTTGACGTGCTGCGGCGCAAAATCCCTGGAGACATGGTTGAGATAGGCGTATGGCGAGGAGGTGGGGGCATAATGATGCGAGCCGCGCTTCGGGCAATGGGGGATACCCGCCGCAAGGTATGGCTGGCGGATTCTTTTCAGGGGTATCCGCATCCTGATCCCGTACGGTACCCGGCAGACAAGGGTGATCCTCACCACACGTTCCGGGAATTAGTAGTCTCACTGGATACAGCGAAACAGAATGTTGAACGCTATGGATTAAATGATAGCCAGATCTGTTACCTGCCCGGCTGGTATCGTGATACGTTGCCCAGTGTGCCCATTGAGCGCATCGCATTGCTGCATCTCGATTGTGACATGTACGAATCCAATATGGTGGCGTTACGAAGCCTTTACCCCAGGGTGTCACCAGGAGGCTATATTATCGTCGACGATTACGGCGCGGTCGCCGGATGCAGGCGGGCCGTTGACGACTTCCGCAAGGAGCAGGGAATCGATATCGAATTGCAACACGTGGATTGGACCGCGGTTTGCTGGCAGGTTCCTCAGTCAAAAGGCTGACAGGCTGCGCGAGAAATGTGCCGGAACGCAGATTGAATCGGCGAATCTGGCGAAGCAAAATATCTCGGTAAGTCGAGCTCGTGCCTTTAGCGCGTGAGTGCCTGTTGCAGGAAAGTGGCTACATTTTCTGTGAGTGTCCGGGGCGGCGCCATAATGGATGTCGCCAGCGCCTGGTTTCTCACCAGCCGATGACCCTTTACTCGCAAAAGTTGAAATCCCTGAACCGGCTGCTTGAGAGCGTATTCAGGCAGAATGGAATAGCCGAAGCCGGATTCCACGAGCCCCTTAATGGCCTCCGTGTCTGATGCTTCCATGATTACGCGCCGTTTTAATCCCAGGCTATCAAGAAAACGATCGATGATAGTTCGCATGTTGCTGTGCTTAGGATAAAGAAGGAATGGCGCTCCATCCAATTCGCGCGGATCGATTGTGCCAATGTGATGGCCGCGCACACGGTGCGGCGATGGCCGAACGACCAGAAGCTCTTCATCGAAAAGAGGAACAATTCTCAAATGCTCATTTCCGACAGGAAGAGAAATGAGCCCCAGGTCAAATTGCCGGTCAACCAATCCTGCCACAATCTCTTCCGTGGCGAGCACCGTCACATGCAGGTCCAATCGCGGATAGCGTTTGCGCAATGCCTTGAATGGTCGGCCCAGACGATAGATTAAAGTAGTGGCGCCTGTGGCGAAATGAAAGGGCCGCCCGTCAGAAGCAGCATCGTTTGAAAACTCCTGCTTGACCTGCTTTAAACGCATGCTCACGGCCCTGGCATGTTCCGCCAGACGGCGTGCGGCCGGTGTGGGCGTCAGCTTTCTACCTGTTCGCACAAACAGTTCCACGCCCAATTCAGAAGCAAGTGCCTGCAATTGCAGGCTGACCGCCGCCGTGGAAAGGTGTAAACTCTCCGCCGCGCGGGTCATGGTGGGGGATTCAAGAACAGCCAGCAGAGATTCAAGGTGGCGTAGCTCCATATTCAACCTCTTAACGGCAAATCTAAAAGGTATGCAAAAAAACAAATCAACTACAGACAAATGTTTAACACAATTAAACATAAACTTAAAATCTTTAAAATGGACGAAACATTACTGCTGGGCGTAACTTCCGGGACGGCCATGACTCGCAAGAGGTTATCTCGTTCGCGCCGGGGGAGCCACCTTACTCCCAGGGGTGGTTTTCTGTTGAATAAAAGATGCCGCGGATGTGCATGCCTCCAAAAGTGGAAATCTATTCCCGCCAGCGAGCCAGGCTCTCAACGAGGAGGGAGTCATGCGAGTTAGGCAGCTTCTTGCACTTCTGATGGTAGTCACACTGGTTACGTTCCTCACGCCACATCTCATCTCACAGGCTGTAAACTTCGCTCAAATGCATGGCTCGGTCAATGACCCCACCGGCGCCGCTATCGTGGGCGCGACGATCAAGGCTACACAGACCGACACAGGACTGGTGCGAACAACACTCACCACGTCACAGGGAACATTTACCTTGCCAAGTTTGCCTGTAGGCCCTTACAAGCTGGAAATCACCGCGCCGGGGTTCCAGAACTATATTCAAACCGGCATTACGCTAAGGGTTAGCCAGGACCCGAAGATTGATGTCCATCTGCAACTGGGGACCGTTTCCGTGGTGGAAGAGGTTCGTGGTGATGCAGTGATGGTCAATACCAATGAGACCTCGGTTTCGCAAGTAGTAGATCAGCAACGGACATCGGGGCGGATACATTTGCGGCCCGCGCGGGAGACAGCTTTGTTGTGTGCGGGGGCGTTGAGCATCAGGCTGAAGCGCTGGAGGAATCTGTGGTGATAGACGTGTTTACGCCTTGCCGGGAAGACTATCTGTAGAATCGTGACATAAACCCGGATATTCGCCGGTAAAACTGCCGAGCCGCGCTCCAGAATCAGTGCACCCCAATTGCGTCCGCTCTTGTGATCGCATCTGAGCCACGGCGGTATATCATTTGGGCATGACAGAATTCCCAATAGACGCGGTTCGCGCTGCATTCCCCGCTTTAGAAGGCGAATTTGTATTTTTTGATAATGCGGCAGGCGCGCAGTCACCCAAGACCGTTCTGAATGCCGTGGCCAATCATCTTTTGCACCGAAATGTTCAGAGAGGCGGACGATACAAACAATCTCAGGAAGTAGACCAGGCAATAGCACGAGCTCGTGCAAGTGTCGCTCTCCTCGTTAACGCCCGCCACCCCGACGAGATTTCGTTTGGGATGAATGCCACTTCTTTCATGCGGCTGATCAGCATAGCCATTGGACAATCGCTGAGTGATCGCCGTGAAATCATTGTGACCGATCTTGATCACGAAGCCAATATTGCCGTCTGGCTGGCACTGGAGCGTGAAGGCGCAAAGATAGTATGGTGGCATTTTAGAGATGATGGCCGGCTGCATCCGGAAGACCTGGATCCACTGCTCTCAGTGCGGACCCGGATCGTGGCCTGCACTTTGGCCTCGAACGCAATCGGATCGACTCTCAATATTGCCGAGGTCTCACGGCGGGCCCATGCCGCTGGCGCGGAGGTGTTTGTTGATGCCGTGCACTATGGTCCGCACGGCCCCATCGACGTGCAGGCATTTGACTGCGACTACCTGGTTTGCTCCGGCTATAAGATATTCTCGCCCCATATGGGATTTCTTTGGGGCCGCCTGGAAACGCTTAATGCCTTGCCTACCTTCCGTGAAGACTTTGTGCCTGACACGACCCCGGCGAAGCTGGAAATCGGCACATATATTTATGAAAATGTCGCAGGCATGGATGCCGCCGTGTGCTATCTGGAAGCTCTGGGACGGCGAATCAACCCGGCCGTAGCCTCTCGTCGTGCCGCATTAGTGGCGTGTGCAGAAGCAATTCAAAGTTATGAGGCGCAACTTTCTCGCGCCATGCTTGATGCATTGGCGCAGGTGAACGCGACCGTGTACGGCATTATCGAAAGGGATCAGATCTCGCACCGGACGCCGACATTGTGCTTTAATCTTCCTGGGATTTCGCCTGCAACCGTTACGGAGATGCTTGCCAAACAGAATATCGGCGTGCGCGACGGCCACATGTATTCGCCGCGCTTGATGAAACGACTTGGGCTCGCCAAAGAGAGCGGCGCAGTCAGGGCGTCTCTGGTGCACTACAACACGATAGAAGAGGTGCACCGCTTTGGAAGCGCTTTGGCCGAAATCGCCGGTGCCTGAACAACAAAGGAACTCATGCTGACTGACAAGCAAGTCATGGACATTTGGTTCTCCCCCATCTCACTGCCCGTGTTGGCAAGACATGGGTGATCGTGAGCGTTCGGCGGTTGACGCAGTGCTAGGCGAACAACTTCCAGTGCCGGACATGGAAGGTCTCCATCGCCGCTTAAGTCAAAGGCAACTCACCATGATGGCCATTGGCGGCGCCATCGGTGTGGGATTGTTTTTAGGCAGCAGTGTAACCATTCGCCTCGCCGGGCCTGCCGTCATCCTTTCGTATCTTCTGGGCGCAGGTATTGCTCTCATCATGTCTTATGTGCTCACGGAAATGGCAGTTGTCCATCCTGTTGCCGGGGCGTTTGGAATTTATGCGGAAGAGTACCTGAATCCCTGGGCAGGGTTTTCTGTTCGCGCCACTTATGGGGTTGCGCAGATCATCGCCATTGGGGCTGAAGTCACTGCTGCCGGCATCTACATCTCTTATTGGCTACCCAATGTTCCGCAATGGATTTGGGTGGTATTGGTGTCAGCCGCGCTGGTGGCGCTGAATTCCATGCAGGTGAACCGCCTGGGCGAGTTTGAATACTGGTTTGCCATGATCAAGGTGGCGGCCATTGTCGCTTTCATCCTGGTAGGACTTGCTTTGATCTTTGGTGTTGGTCCCCGCCACGCGATCGGCCTGGCCAATTTAACGCAACACGGCGGGTTCCTGCCAGCAGGATGGAAAGGGGTATGGCTTTCGCTCACCATAACGGTTACCAGTTACATGGGAGTGGAAATTATCGCTGTTACGGCGGGCGAAGCGCAGAATCCGCAAGTTACTATTCCGCGCGCCATGCGGAACATTGTTTACCGACTGATTGGGTTTTATGTTCTGGCGATTACGATTATGGTTACGATGGTTCCCTGGAACCAGGCCAGCGGTTCGTCGCTTTCAGGCAGTCCTTTTGTGACTGCATTTGCTGCCGCGAACATACCCTTTGCCGCCGCGGTCATGAATTTCGTGGTGCTCACGGCCGCACTCTCGAGTGTGAACACAAACCTATATCTCGCAACGCGCATGCTTTTTTCTTTGGGGCGGGGAGGATATGCTCCTGCGTGGATGGGCAAGGTGAGTCGCAACGGGGTCCCGCATCTAGCGCTGCTGGCCTCAACCGCGGGAATTATTGCAGCCATTCTGCTGGCGATCTTTAATCCAAAGGATTCTTTCCTCATGCTTTATGGGGTCGCGGTTGCAGGAATGCTCTTTGTATGGCTGGTGATTCTCATCACGCACCTTCATTTTCGCAAGACGATCACCAGCGAGCAGTTATTGCGTTTGCCTATGCGCCTGCGCGCGCACCCATTCTTCACCGTGGTGGGAATTCTGTTGGTACTGGCGATCTCGGTAACAACTTTTTTTGTGGGTGAGTTGAAGTGGTCGGTGCCGGCGTTTTTGGTTTTCCTGGGACTAATCTCGATCTTGTACCTGCTAAGCAGGAGGCGCAAGGAGAGCACAAGATGACAGAGTCCTGCGAAGAGGTTTACTCTTCGCTCCTGCGGAGCTTTAAAGGTGACTTGTTGCGTCCCGGTGCCAGCGGTTATGAAGATGCCCGGCTGGTTTGGAATGGCATGTTTGATCGGCGACCCGGTCTCATCGCTCGCTGTGCTGATGTCAGTGATGTGCAAATCGCAGCCCGAGTCGCTTCTCAGGCGGGAGTTCTAACCGCCATACGTTGCGGCGGACATAGTCTTGCTGGGTTCAGCACGTGCGATAGCGGCTTGGTGATTGATCTATCAAAGATGCGGCAGGTCACAGTTGATCCCGAGGCTATGCGGGCGCGCTTTGCTGGAGGCTGCCTGTTGGGGTCGGTTGATACCGCAACGCAAAAAGCGGGATTGGTCTTTCCCTCCGGTGTGGTTTCTCATACCGGCGCTGCCGGATTGATTTTAGGCGGAGGAACCGGATGGCTCACCCGGCGGTTCGGGCTATCATGCGATAACGTTGAGGGGTTCACTCTGGTAGCAGCGGATAGCTCCATCGTTCGCGCGAATGCAAAAGAGAATGCAGATTTGTTTTGGGCTTTGCGCGGTGGCGGCGGGAACTTTGGCGTGGTGACAGAATTTGAAGTGAAACTGCATCCGCTTACCGCTGTGGTTCTTGCTGAAGGATTAACGCCAGAGTCCAACATTTGTGCGCTGCTTGGATTCTGGAGAGAGTTCATGGCAGAAGCGCCACTCGATTTGAAGTGGAACATTAATCTGCGTCTCGCCCCACATACGGAGAACGTACCTATAGAGATGCGTGGGCGGCCCGTGGCCAGCAGTTCCTTGGTTTGGACAGGTGAGCCGGACGTCGGTCGCAAATACCTGGAGCACGCACTTTCTATGTGTCGGCCAGACACCGTGAACAGCGGAACAGTATCTTTCCTGAATCTGCAAACCATGGCGGATTCTGATTTTCCTCATGGGCAGCGTTATTACACTAAATCCGGCTATTTTACTCGCCTTGACGACAGCAGTATCGACCGTATGCTGGAGGCGGTTGTCACGATTCCTTCGCTGGAGACAATGGTTGAACTTGCCTATCTTGGCGGTGCGGCTGCGCAGGTTGTCGCGAAAGAAACCGCATTCGGCGACCGCAGTGCTCCCTTCGTCATGACTTTACTGGCAAACTGGAAGGAAGCGTCTGGCGACGATGCCCATATTTCCTGGGTGCGTGGAGTTTTCAAGAAGCTTCAACCCGCGATGAAGCCGGGTGTGTACGTAAACTTTATGAGTGACGATGAGCAGGATCGCGTCCCCGAGGCCTATCAGGAACGATGGGACCGCATGGTCGAGGTTAAGTCGCATTACGATCCGAACAACTTCTTCCGGCTCAACCAGAATGTACAGCCAAAAAAACCATAATAAAGAGTACATAATTAGCTGTGGCCTGGGGGCATGCGAAACGTGGGTAATGTGCCTAACCCGCTCTCGCAATTCTAAGCTACACATAGATTCCGGGCGCTTCGTGCCCGATCTTCTGCACATATTCAACATATGAGCCCGGATATATATGCGGATTGCGGTCCGTTCCACTTTCGCCGCCCAGTTCCAGCACACGTGAGCCCAGCCCGCGCAAAAACATACGATCGTGCGACACAAAGATCATGGTGCCTTCAAAGTCTTTTAGCGCTTCCACCAGCATCTCTTTGGTTGCCAGATCAAGGTGGTTCGTGGGTTCATCAAGCACAAGAAAATTGGGCGGGTTATACAGCATCAGCGCCATGACCAGGCGGGACTTTTCTCCGCCGGAAAGAGCGCGAATCTTCTTATCAACGTCATCTCCAGAAAACTGGAAGGCGCCCGCGAGAGTGCGCAAGGCCCCCAGGCCGTCATGCGGGAAATCTCTCTGTAGTTGCTCGATGATGGTCAAATCAGGATCGAGCACATCCAGTGATTGTTGTGCGAAATACCCCATGATCAGGCTTGCTCCCAGACGGACCCTTCCAGAGTCGGGCTGGGTTGCGCCGGCGATCATCTTGAGCAGAGTGGTTTTGCCGGCGCCATTTCTGCCCATCACTGCCCACCGCTCCCCACGCCTGACGGTGAGATTAAAACCTTCATAGATCACGCGCGGGCCATAGCTCTTATGCAGGTCCTCAAGAACAGCAACCTGTTCGCCTGAACGCGGCGGAACGCGGAATTCAAATTTCACGATCTGTCGCTTTTTTGGTAGTTCGATTTTCTCGATCTTGTCTAGCGCTTTAATCCGGCTCTGGACTTGCGCGGCTTTGGCGGCGTGCGTTCGGAAGCGGTCAATAAATCGCTGCTCCTTTGCCAGCATGGACTGCTGGCGGGCGAAGGCGGCCTGCTGATTGGCGGACCGAATGTTGCGTTCCCGTTCGTGAAAATCATAGTTGCCGGAGTATGTGATGATTTCGCCGGCATCAATCTCTGCGATTTTGGAGACAAGCCGGTTCATGAACTCCCGGTCGTGCGATGTCATCAACAGAGCGCCCTGGAACGATTTGAGAAACTGCTCCAGCCAGATGATCGATTCAAGATCGAGGTGGTTGGTGGGTTCGTCCATCAGCAGGACATCCGGACGCCCTAAGAGAACTCGGGCCAGCGCAACCCGCATCTTCCAGCCGCCGGAGAGAGCTCCAACATCGCCTTCAATCTGGTCGTCCTTAAAACCCAGACCGTGAAGCACCTCTCGTGCCTGCGCTTCAAGCGCGTAGCCGCCAAGATGCTCGTATTCTTCCTGCACTTCCCCAAAGCGCGCCAGCACGCGGTCCATCTCGTTTGCCTTGGCTGGATCTGCCATTGCTTGCTGCAAGGCTTCCAGTTCATGGTGGAGATCGCCAACACGTCCACTGCCGGCAATTGCTTCATCCAAGACAGATCGTCCGGCCATCTCTTCCACGTCTTGCCGAAAGTAACCAATCGTCAACCGTTTGGGGACTGACACCTCACCTTCATCCGGGACTTCTTCTCCCACAACCATGCGAAATAGAGTTGTTTTGCCCGCGCCGTTGGGCCCCACCAAGCCAACCTTTTCCCCTGGATTGAGCTGAAATGACGCGTCAACGAAAACCAGCTGTTTGCCGTATTGCTTGTTGATATTAGAAAAAGAGATCATTCCAAATTCAAGCTAACAGAATCCCGAGCGGATGTATAACTGACGGCAAAAATCATCTTCTTAAGTTGAACCCACTCAGTCGCACTTTTCAGCGTTTGCGATGTGAACGAAACGGCTTGATAATGAGCTGAATGGTCAAGCTCTGCCAATGAAAAAACCTCCGGACAACTCTTGCAAGCATACGGGAAAGCCCGGTCATACTTCGGCCCCCCAAGGCAGGCGTCCTCCGCGTTTTTCACGAGAGGTTGCAGTCCTTTATGAAGATGATGCCGTGGTTGTTCTTAACAAACCAGCTGGGCTGCTGGCTGTACCGATCAAGGGTTCGGATACTCCGTCCGCTTTGTCTCTGCTCATCACAAGGCTGAAGCCCAGGAAACAGCGGGCCCTGGTCGTGCATCGCATTGATCGTTTTGCCTCCGGGATTCTTCTGTTTGCCAAAACCGATTCGGACAGAGATGCGTTGGTGCGCCAATTCCTCGCCCACACTCCAGTGAGGCAATATCTCGCAGTATTGCGTGGTCGTCTTAGCACCAGGACAGGAACACTCGTTCACTATTTTCGCCGCGAAGGAATGTTTCAACAGCTGCGGACGGCGAAAGACCACCAGGCGGCCCGGGCCGAACTCCGATATTCGCTGGAACGCGTTTTTGCGGATGCTTCGCTCGTGCGAGTTGAATTGGTGACAGGACTACAAAATCAGATCCGAGCACAATTTTCAGCAATGGGCCATCCGATCATCGGCGATAGAAAATATCACCGGTCGGAAGCCTCAGAGAAGCTAATTGATCGCGTTGCTCTTCATGCCACGCATCTTCAATTTGTTCATCCGCGCTCGGGAGAGAGCATCTCGATCGACTGCGAACCACCTGCTGATTTCCAGAACCTTGTAAGAGAGCTGTCGCACTCAAACCGTTCGCGTCGTGAAGGGAAGCATCCTGGCTGACTCCCGGGACAAATCATATGGGCGGCTGTCCTGGTGCGACTGATCAATGGGCTGGGAGCGGAACTACTCCCAGGAATTGCTGCTGGTCATTCGCACCGTTACTCCCCAGGTTGTAATTGGAGACGAACAGCGCGAATGCGTCGTGATCTGTAAGGGCCAGCCCAAAATAATCCCCAATGAAGGTTGTTGTGTCATTCGGTCCGTTGGGATGGGGTAGTTGGCCCGTTGTTGTTCCTGGATTTTGCGGATCCCAGCTCGCCCTCGTCACTCTGACATTGGAACCCATCGGCGCCAGACCGTTGTATCCGTCACGGAAGAACTGAATCGATGTGTCAATACAAAAATTAGTGCGGCCTCGGTCCTGTCGCAGAATGTTGGGATCGCTGAGAGGACATGGCAGGCGGCGATCATAGAACGCTATTGCCAATGTGCCGTCAGGTCCCGCCGCCACCGTGGCCTGAAATTGATCAGTTCCATCTGCAACGGTGCTGCCATCGTTTACTGGAATCGGAACTGTCCAGCTGCCACCACGGTCCCTGGACTCGATTAATTGCAAGTCAAGACCGGAACCGCTATCCACTTCGAGTGAAACCAGCAGGTTGCCATTGGCCGGATTGACTGTAAAACTGTAAACGATCCCTTCTCTAAACGTTGTGTTTGGAAGCTGACCGAAGACACCGTGGCGAAAGGTGTGCACAAAAGTCGGCGCTGAGAACGTTCGGCCTCCATCAGTAGACTGAACCAGCCAAAGATCACAATTCGGCTCTTTAGAAGGCGAGAAGCTTCCATAAGTCACATAAACCGTGCCGTCTGGTCCCGCACTAACAAAAACGTACGTATGGAACGTGCCGTCTGGAGTATGGAGTGAAACCTGTATCGGATCAGAAAAACTTTTTCCGTGATCGGTTGATCTGGAAAACCAGACTTCTCCGGAGTCCGCGTCAAACCTTGTCCATGCGGCATAGACGTTGCCCATATTGGGGCTGTGAGGATTTGAGTCAGTGGCCACCCATTGTTTATCCGCAGTGACCAGGGCGCCGGGCGGATCATAAACGATGATGGGCTCGTCATGATTGGCTACTCGCCAGACGTTACCGCCGTCCGTTGATTTGACGACAGAAATTTCACTTCCGGGAGAGATGTCAAAGAGCGGATTGCCTCCGGCATCATACTCAAAGCTGAAAGGCCCCATGTTAGAAAAAACCGCGCCCTTCGGATCAAACGCCAAAATTGGATCTGTGGTCGCTGTCCATGAGTTTGTTGGGGCTGACTGACAGTCAAAACCGGGAACAAGTTCTGATCTCCATGTTTTACCGCCATCAAATGAAACATGCGAACCTACATGAAATAAATAAAAGAGTGGATCAAAAAAGAACTTTGACATTGCTACCAGATGCTTGGGGTCCGTCGGGTCGATGGTAATCCAAGATTCGCTGAAATGGTTGTTGTAAAGAGCATTGAATACACAAGCACCATTCCTGTCGGTGGCGCCGCCTGCTACCGGCGAGCTCACTTGTATGTTGGGTATGCGACGGTTGCTGGAAGCATAGGGACCATCAGCAGCAAACGAGGTTATCGTGGCCAGGAATAAGCTAACGAATAAAGCAACCCGAACCCAGCCGTTTTGGGAAATAGCTAACAGTGATGCTTTAGAAGAGGCGGAATAGGAAAAGACTTTCACAACTTCCTCCAGATCGAAGGATTTGTGCAGCCTCAAGATTCTCAAGGCACGGCACTTATTTGGTCAATTGAAAAGATTATAAATTTCAAATTTTAGTTCCAAATGGGGAATGCGATTCCCCGTTGGACGCTTACATTCAACCAGTCATGGCAATACATATTTCCTGCACACAAATGAAGTGTCGCTCTCAAAGTCTGCCACAAATTCCAACGGACGGAAGGGAGCCGAAGCCGGTAAACCAACTGACTCATCGGCAAGTTGAAATGAAATACCAGACGGAGCAAGCAGTTGGAAGCGAAGGTCTACTTCCTTGTCTCTCATGCCATAGAGCGCAAGTTCCAAATGGTCAGACTGCGAAGTGGGAGCAATGTCGCGGCCGTTGACGGTTAGGCCAGATACCTTGATGTCATCGGCGAATGCGAGATGAATGGCATAGGCGCCCCTTACTGATCTTACGATCAGGTGAAGCTTGCGGGCATCACCATCTCTGTCATTGCTTCGTGCTTCAGCAATGGGTGGGGCAAGATCACTCGCGGGAGCGGGCGAAGTGAATACGGTCGGAAGATATCCGGTGAAGCATGCAGGCATGGGGCCGCGCGACCTGGCATCCAAAGGGAAGAATTGGCCAGTCCACTGATCAACCGACTGATCACTCGTCATCCATATGGCTGTGTGATCGTCAGCATTGAGGCCGTAAAAGATGCTATCCCGCCTTGGGTGTTGTCCGGTGTAGTGAGACAGCTGGATGCCAGAGAATGTGCAAGCAAGGGAACAAAGGAAAAGAAGGATAACCAGTGTCCGCGCCCATCGCTCAGATGGCGGGACCAGCACCTGCATTGCAGGCGCAGCGATTAGGAAGAAGATACTGATCAATGTTCCTGCAGCAATGACAACGATCGTCTGCAGAGTGAGAAACACATAGAGTTGATAAATAAGCGGTGTGAGGAACAGCACCGCCGCGGCCAAGCTTGCCAGGCTGGCAACAAACTTCGCGGTCGCTCCATCCCCTTTCTTTTGTAGCTCAATGACAAAGATGCCGAGAGTCATAAGCAGAAAGGGCCAGAACAAAAGATAACTTCCAGCCGGCAGCGCCAATGCAAGCGCCCAGCTAAGACAAGATAAGAAAATGAGTGCTCCAAAAGCCAACTCCCGGACTGAGAATCTCTTGGCAAAAAATATATAAACCAGACAGGAGATAGCGGCCCCTTCGAAAAGAAGGCCAATCAACAGGAAAGCATTGCTTGGAGAATCCGCCACAATTAGAGTGTTCTTGAGGATGTAAGAAAGGAGCCGCCAGGTTCCACCAAGCGCCAGCGGAACAATCACGAGCAGAAGCAGTCCTGGAAGCAATGCGAGCAAAAGTTTTCTGACCTTGAGTTCTCTCCGTGCCAGTGCAAACGCCACAGCAAAGACAAGCAGAATGGTTGCAGCTATTTGTTCCGGGATCACCCAGTTTTCTGAATATCCAATAAAAATACTTCCAACCGGATTGAAGAAAATATCGTCTGCCGTGGATTGCTGGAAGCGGGTCAGATCCAATTCGGCAAAATGTCTAGTCAAGGGCAGAGCATAGGAGCCATGATGCTGGAGCGAAGCGAGAGACAAGTTGTTCAAAGTATCAAGGCGAGAGTGATAAGCATCGAAGCCTGCTCCAAAAGCGAAATTTAACCCGGCAATCTTTGACCGGCGAAACTCGGTAAAATCTGTGTCATTTGGCAATATCTTGTAGAGCGCATAGAAGAGAGACGATCCTGTTGGATGAGGGGCGGCTTGGGATACTTCTTTTATCAGTGCCTGGTTGCCGGAACTCGTTTCAAACAGCAAAGAGACTCCTTGATTACCGCGGGCCTCGAAATTTAGAATCAACCCTGCGTCTTTCATCCATGGATGAGAAGAGAAGAATGCCTCTGCCCCAAGCAGTCCTGCTTCTTCTCCATCAGTAAACAGGACTATAAGGTCGTTTCTCAGCGCCGGACCGGCCCGCAGGGCGCGGATAGTTTCAAGAATTGCTGCTACGCCTGCGCCATCATCGGCTGCTCCTGGTGCATGATAGCCGGAATCATAATGTGCCACCAGCATTACAGCATGGGAGTTTGCTGTTCCCTTGAGACGCCCAAGAATGTCGTGCGTCTCTCCTGCGGTGATACGCCCGCCGTCCCGTGTGGTTCCAATGGCTATAAATACTTTTGGAGCCATTCCGAGCGAAGAGAGTTGTGCTACCAGATACTGTCGCACCGCCTCATTAGCGGAGGATCCGATGGGATGAGGAACACGAGCGATCGAGCGCAAATGATCTGCGGCGCGTTCTGCGGAGAAGTCTTGTTCAGGCGCCGAAGCAGGCAGGGGATCCGGTGGGTTTAGGGTCCGCAGAGAGAAGACTATTAACAGGATCAGGAAACTCCATGCCAGAGACGAAATCAGCGCGCCACCTAGATAGCCAGCTTGTGGAGAAGATTTCGGTAGAAAACTCATGGACGGAAGTATATTGCAAAAGATTGATAGAAAATGTTATCTGGCATTCAAAGCCTAGGCGAAAGCATTTGTATCAAAATGGGATACACCTAGTTCATTTTGGAATCGATTTTCGTGGATGGTAGCTCCAATGCGTAAAAATTAGATGCCATCGTTGTTGATATATCTCGGATTACTAGCATGATAGCCAGCAATAAAATTTACCAACTCCAAACTTCCCATTCTGGGAATGTTAATGTTGCCTAACCTACTTGACTTTGTTAGTTCCGTGCTAGTAGTGTGCTTTCCTCTAAGAGAGTTCTTGCACGGAGACGACAAGATGAAAAATGCAAGCAGAAAGTTTCTGTTCTTTGTATTTGTTCTCCTGATGCTGCCTGTGGCTCATGGCCAGGATTGGACGCAATGGGCATTGAACGCGAGGCATGATCTGAGCGACAGCCGCGTATCGGGGAGAGTTCCTAAAAACATTCTGGAAAACATTCTTTATGATCCTCTCGTTCCCGATATCGCAGCTGCAAATTTTGGAACACTGCCAGCGCATTACCAGGTGCCGCTTATTGAAGGAAAAGATGTATACATGCAGTTCAATGGCGGAACATTTAATCTCGATACTTTTACCACCGAAACATTTGGCGAGAACAAATTCAAATGGGTTGGCAATCATCTGGTGCCGGTCTGGTCATTTCAGAGTGACTGGGTGCCTCCGGGTAACTACAATGATTTCTGGGAACCCTATTTTCAGCCAGCCTTGGCCAATGGTTTTATATACGTCCCTGGGGCCGGCGGCACGATTATCAAATTGAACAAGCTCACTGGGGCCGTAGTGCGCCGGCTCAATCCTTTTCACCGAATCAAAGCCACCAGATTTACGGTAAGCCCCCTGACGGTCGACAAAGAAGGCAGGATTTTATTCAATGTTTTAGAGACGGGCGATTTGGCACAAGATTTCTTTGCGGTGGATGCTGTTGACTCATGGCTTGTCAGAGTATCTCCGAATGATTCTATTGAGATGGTCAGCTACAAGACTCTAGTTCCCAACGCGCCGAGAGCTGATGATCTGTGCGAAGCGCCTTTTGGATCTCCGGGAGACGGAGCTCTGATGCCCTGGCCCCCGAGCCCAGATGCGGTTGCGCCGACTGCACCATGTGGTACACAACGTGTTGCTTTAAATGTGGCTCCGGCAATAGCACGGGATGGAACGATCTACAGCGCCACTAAAGCGCATTTCCAGGACCGCTATGCGTTTCTTGTTGCAATTCATCCTGACCTTACTCCAAAGTGGGCAGCATCATTCCGGGGACTTCTGAATGATGGGTGTAATGTACCGGTCTCAGAAGGCGGACTGATCCCGCCCAACGGGGCTCCGGGAGGATGCAGGGCGGGAGCTCACAAGGGGGTTGATCCACAAACGAATAGTCGCCCCTCAGGACGTATTCTGGATGACTCTTCTGCAACTCCCTCGGTTGCGCCTGACGGTTCGATTTTCTTTGGTGTATATACCCGCTATAACTACGCGCAAGGACATTTGATGCACTTCGACGCCGATGGGCATTTTCTGGGCGCGTTTCCTTTTGGGTGGGACACCACAGCTGGAATTCTCCGGCACGACAATACTTATTCGCTTGTTCTCAAGGAAAACCATTACAGTGAGCTTGGGCCCTTCTGTGATGTTGAGGAATTTTGTCCGAGCGACAGAGACACGACAAACCCTGCCTCGCCAACCGAATTTTTCGTGTCGCAGCTGAAGCCTGATTTCAAGGCGGAATGGAGATTCAAGAACACAAATACCAACAGTTGCACGCGAAACCCGGACGGTAGCATCAGTTGTGTTTCTGACCACCCAGACAGTTTCGAATTTTGCGTGAATGCCGTCATCATTGACGCGAATGGTCTTGTTTATGCAAACAGTGAAGACGGGAATTTGTATGTTATCAAGCAGGGCGGAAAGCTTGATTCCAGCATCTTTCAGCAGCTTACTATAGGGGCGGCGTACACGCCATCTTCTCTGGGACCAGATGGCAAGATCTATACACAGAATGCCGGACATTTATTCGTTGTTAGCGGACCAAAGCGTAATCAAAAAGAACACGAACGAGACAACGATCAGGATGACTAGGGCCCTTTGGCGTTAGATACTCCGGAGTGCTTTGCCTGGACCTGCGGGATCTTCCCGCGGTCCAGGCAATTTTCATAACGGTGATTGGCTGGATGGCCGATTTATTTGTTGGCATGCAATGCTGTAGTAAATAGCTTGTCCATCCCAGCAAAACATCTTGCCCATCCTCGCCGGTGCGCCTCAAGCGCTGCCTGGGTAGGTAGCCGCTCCTGAGTCAGCTCTACTCGGGTTACATGACCGTCGCCGGAAAGCCGTATGGTGACGAGCGTATCTCCGGCACCCTCAAATAATGGGATGCTTTCCCATTTCCATGAAAAAACCAGCTTGTCCGGAGCCTCTATCTTGCTATAGACACCATACAAATCAAACTCTTTTCCCACGGAGATTAGATGAAACCGCAAGCTTCCATTGGGCTTGGCATCCAGTTGAGGTGGCTCAATCCAGAATGCATCCTGCTCTGGCAAAAACCACTTGCTTGCGGCTTCTGAATTGGTCCAGGCAGAAAACACTTGCTCTTGTGATGCGCTAAATGTGTGCTCCATTTGAAGCGTCATACCCTCGGCCTGCTGGCCGGCGAGCCGAATCGACTCAAGTCTGGTGTCTGATGGAATCGATAACTTTCTAACGCGAAGAGCATAAAGACTGTCGTTTTGTATCTCTTCGGCATTACTAACCAGCACATCCAGGTCATCCGAAATAGATATGAACCGGCCTGAAAGAGCATCGGCTTTGCCCGATGCTAACTCGAAGATAAGTTCGGCAGGCCTTTCCGGTGGTACATCAAGACCTTCATCGAAGATGCGCCGAAACCATGGGATCCATTGCTTTCCTTCTGGTGAATTCAACGAATGTTCTGACATTGCCGTCCTCACGGTCCCCGGACCTGCGGCAAACATGCAAATGCCGTGCTGTTTTACTTCAGCGGCCAGACATTCCGTGAGCCGGACAAGAGCGGTCTTGCTGGTGACATAGCTGGAGAAGTACGAAAATGGCACGGCACCAGCGCCGCTTGCCATGTTCACGACCCTGCCTGCGCGGTGAGAGATCATGAAGGGCATAACAAGTTGTGTGCATATGAGCGGGCCGCGGACATTCACCTCCATCGCGCGCCACCATTCGCCGATATCTGCCTGGTCAGCGGGGCCGAGCGGACCAAGCATACCAGCATTATTCACTAATAGTTCTATGGAACCAAAGGTTTGCAAGACCTTGGCTACAGCCTCACGGACATCGTTTTCGACAGTCACATCAACGGGAAATGCGGCTGCGCGCCCGCCGGCCTGCTCAACTAACCGTACGGTTTCCGCCAATTCTTCGGCTGATCGTGCGAACACCGCAACTGCCGCCCCAGCGGATGCCAGCCTCAAGGCAATTGCTCGACCAATGCCGCGCCCGCCACCAGTCACAATGGCTGTCTGGTCTTTCAGGGCTGTATGAGGAGATATGCGTAAATCTATCATGTTCTTGCCACCTATACGAGTATCAGAAAAAATTGTACTACCCTGTGCCAAATCGGAAAAGTATCCACCGTTAACATGGAAATGCGAACCAAGATGCTACTGCATGTTCCGATTTGGGAATCTATTCGATGAAGCATGCTAGTAGCTTGCAATACAAATTAACTATGAATCAATTTATGGAATACATAAAATATGGGACCGTGATCTACTCATCTGTATGTAAGAATGAGAAAACGCATGCCCGTAATGTGCGGATATGATCCTGACATCATGCGCGCAGAATGTTATCTGGACATTAAATGATTGTCATGTGCCATCTCGATCTATGTGTAATCAGGCGGCTGGCTAGCGGAGAAAATCTATGCCAGCGCCAATATAAAAAATGTACCTAGGCTACCTAGGTGCTTATATGGACAATGTGTGCAAAGCAGAAATATCAGAGTGCGGTAAATATTCAGTTAACCCATCTACAGCAGCCAACTGAGGGCCGAAAGAATGATCCCGCCACAGATAAGTTCCATTCATGATTGCAAGACTCTAGTTGATTTACTTGGTCTCCGCAGCAAAGAACAGCCTGACGCAATGGCGTACCGTTTTCTTCTGGCAGGTGATATTAACGGCCCCAAAGAGGAATGGAGTTACGGAGACCTTGCCCAACGGGCATATACAATTGCTTTGTCTCTGCAAGAGGCGGGCGCCGAAGGCCACCGGGCATTGCTTTTATATCCAGCTGGTTTGGAATTCATCGCAGCATTTTTGGCCTGTTCTTGCGCTGGAGTAGTGGCTGTCCCCAGCTATCCTCATCGAACTCTTTCACGCTTAGAAGCAATCGCCCGGGATGCTCAGGTGAAATTCGTCCTGACGACGAGTTCATTTCTCAAGATCGGTGAAACTCTGAAACGTCAGGCGCCTGAACTGGCAGACGCGCGGTGGATTGCTACAGACGATAAGCGGGAGCACTCGGCGAAATTGGCATCGCAATGGCGCCATCCGCAGATTGATGGTGAGTCGCTCGCGTTTCTTCAATACACGTCCGGGTCGACAGGCCATCCCAAAGGGGTAATGGTCAGTCACGCCAATATTCTTCACAATCAACGGCTTATTACCGAGGGGTTCGGTACGGATTCGTCCATCCATGTGGTTGGCTGGTTGCCGCTTTATCACGATATGGGATTGATCGGAAATGTACTACAACCGTTGTATCTTGGTGCATCATGCACAATGATGGCGCCATTGGCGTTTCTGCAACGACCGATGCGCTGGCTGGAAGCAATTTCTCATTACCGAGGAACTGTAAGTGGTGGTCCAAATTTTGCTTTTGATTTGTGCGCTAGCAAGAGGATGCCAGGGCAATCATTGGATTTGAGTTCGTGGGAGGTGGCCTTCAATGGCTCCGAGCCGATACGCAAGGATACCCTGGACCGATTCGCAGAAGCTTTTGCTTCAAGCGGGTTCAAGGCCAGAGCATTCTATCCATGCTATGGGCTGGCGGAAGCAACATTATTCGTAACGGGTAGTGAAAGAAACAAGGGGCCACTTTGTGAGACTGTGGCCGCAGAGGCGATTGAAAACTATCAGGCAGTCGAGCTTGTGGATGAAATTGCGCGGACACGGACGTTGGTTTCTTCGGGAAGAAGTTCGAAAGAGCAACTTCTTCTCATCGTAAACCCTGAGTCAGCCATTCCCTGCCAAGAGCGGGGCATAGGCGAAGTCTGGGTATCGAGCGCGAGCGTTGCGCGGGGATACTGGAATAAACCGGAAGAGACCGCTTATACCTTTGATGCGCAACTTAAGACAGGCGACGGGCGCCGATTCCTGCGTACAGGTGATCTCGGGTTCATGGTGGGTGGGGAATTGTTTGTTACAGGCCGATTGAAAGACCTCATCATCCTGCGCGGCCGGAACCTTTATCCCCAAGATATTGAAATGAGCGTTGAAGCCGCGCATCCTGCTGTGCGGCCCGGTTGCTGTGCGGCCTTCTCCCTGGATGTGCAGGGACACGAAGAGCTTGCCATTGTTGCAGAAACAAAGCTGCGCAAGGCCGAAGAGAGTGGTCAGGAACTCATTGCAGCCATGCGTCAGTCCGTGGCTGAAGAGCATGGAGTACATCTTCACACCGTGGTGCTGGTGAAAGCCAAGACAATTCCAAAAACATCCAGCGGCAAAATACGCCGTGATGCGTGCAGGAAGAAATTCCTGTCTGGGGAACTCGAGGTCGTGATGATCTCATCCGCGGAGAGCCTGGCCAGCCCTGAAGCCATGCAGGAGAGTCTGGATCAGCAAGGCGATGCTCCTGATCCCATGTTGCTAGGCAGGCAACTGTATGCCGCTGATTCCTCCAGCAGGCTCCAGATCATTGGACAGTTAATACAGCGATTGTGTGCCAAGTCTCTTGCAACAGAGCCAGGTAGCATCAATTTGATGGCGGCTCCGGCGGCGATAGGGCTCGACTCTCTTCGAGGCATGGAGGTGCAAAATGATCTGGAGTCAATACTCGGCCTGACTTTGCCTGAAGGTTTTCTTTGGCAGCACTCGACTCTCCACGGTGCCTGCGAAGAGTTAATGAGGGTATGGGAAGAAACAAAACACGGGAAAAGCCCGACAGATGCCATTGTTGCGGAGCCTCTGGAAGGCGAGCTTCCCGTTTCCTCGGGGCAGCAACGTCTTTGGTTCCTGCACCAGATGTCACCGGAGGTTCCGGCCTATAACATCCATTTTGGCTTGCGTATGCAGGGCCGCCTTGATGTGGAAATACTGCGGCAGAGCTTGTTGGAAATGGTCACGCGGCAAGCCATTCTGCGAACTGTCTTTCGACAATCCCGGGGCCAGCTTGTCCAGATTGTATTGCCGGTGGCGCCCGTTGAACTTACTCTGCTCGACCTGCATGATGTTAAAGCAGAGGACCGTGACGCGCATCTGTTCAACGCGGCGACCTCTATCGCTTCAGAGCTTTTTGATCTGGCAGAAGGACCTTTGGTTCGCTTTCATTTGGCAGTCTTTGACGAGAATGAGCACGTTCTTCTGGTTGCCCAGCACCACATTATTACTGATGCCTGGTCAGTCATGCTGCTGGGTAGGGAACTGGCGGCGATTTACCGCACTTATATACAGGAAAGGATTCTGCCTGCCCGGCCTGCAATTCAGTTTGCTGATTATGCGAGATGGGAACACAGAAATCTTGCTGGCATGGAGTTAGACCGGCTGTTCTGGGCAGAACACCTCAGCGGATTACCCTCACTCAATTTGCCTGTAGACAGGCGGGAGCCACAACGAATTTCAAATCATGGAAGCCGGGTTCCTGTGCGTTTAGCAAATGAGGTGAGTCAAAGGATTTTGTCTCTGGCGAATGAGGAAGGCTGCACACCATTCGTTGCATTGCTGGCAGGCTACAGCGCATTTCTGTACCTGCATAGCGGGCAAGTGGATTTTGGAGTAGGGACGGGGATAGCCCAAAGAGGCCAGAATGATTTGCGGGAAATTGTAGGCTTTCTCGTCAATACCGTCGTATTGCGCTGCGATCTTTCAGCTTCACCTAGTTTCCGCGAGTTACTGCGAAGAATGCGTTCTCTGGTTGCTCAGGCTTTGCATCACGGCAAGTTGCCCTTTGGTGAAGTAGTAAAAGTTGCAGCCACAGACAGAAGCTCCGATCAGGACTCTCTATTGCAAACCAACTTTGTGCTGGAAAGCGTTTCGACGCCGGAAATGGAATTACCGGAAATGCTTTGGCAGCCGCTCACATGGGCCCCGGACGGAGCGGTAGAAGGGACCGCAAAGTTCGATCTGTCGCTCCTGATGCTCGAGGGACAAGGGGGTTTCAGCGGAGTGTTTGAATACAGTTCAGACAGGTTTGACCGCATTTCGGTCGCGCGCTTTGCCAGCCGCCTGGAAATGCTTTTCTCGAGCATTGTTGCGGCTCCAGACCGGCCCGTTGGCACGCTGTCTGTTTTAAGTGATGCTGAATTGGCTGCTGTGTCCACTGGATGGAGCAGCAGCGCGAAGAGAGAGGTTCCAGAACAAAGCGCTACGGACCTGCTGGCAAACCATGCGCACCGCAGCCCACAATTGGCGGCGATAATCTGCGATGGAGTGGCCACGCAATATGGGGAGCTAAACCAGCGTGTCCGTCGGATATCTTTCCTGCTTAATTCTGCCGGTCTGGGAATAGGTGACAAGGTTGCTGTTTGTCTGACGCGGCCGGCGGACGTGGTGGTTGCCGCACTTGGTGTCCTTAAAGCGGGTGGAGTTTTTGTACCTTTGGAAGCCAGTGAACCGTCTGCGAAAGTGGAGTTCATGCTTCGGGACTCCGGGGCCTCATGGGTGATAACCGAACCGGCGTTAGACAAACGGTTTCAGGACAAGAGCCTTCGATTGCTTCATCTCGAACGCGATGAAAATGTCCCACTCGAACTCGGAGATGATTTCCATGTTCCCTGGGATGGAAATCGCCTGGCTTGTGTTTTGTATCGTTCAGGTAAAAAAGGAAAAACTCAAGGCGTACTAATCAAACACCGGGCATTATGTTCCGCGGTCTTTCCAGCGGCGGAAGGCGTTACCGATACAGACCGCATTGCATTCCGCATCAACTTTTTGAGTGAAGTGACAGCGCTTCTCCCATTTCAGGCACTTGCAGCAGGTGCGTGCATTGTGGATTCGGGGACCGGATCTTTGCCACCGCGCAAATTTGCTGCGCTTTTGAAAGATCATGCCGTCACCGTCCTATTTAGTTCGGTTGCTATGGTGGAACGAATTGCGCGTGAATTTACCTGGGCGTTGAAGGGGGTGCGATTGATTGTGTGCGAAGAAGCGTGGTCCGCACTTCTACGCATGAAAGAAGTATTGAAGTCCGATGTTCTGGATCGGCTTTGCGGAGTCTGCGCCTGGAGTGAATCGAGTGGTATGTGGTTGTTGTTGCCGGTCACCCAGATGAGCGAGTCCGGATTTTCGTTGCAAGAAAAACTTATTGCAATGGGTCTCCGAGTGCATTTGCTGGATGAACAATTCAGCCCTGCACCGGATGGAGTGGTTGGAGAAATCTGTATTGGATCAGAAACATTGGCGCTGGGTTACCTGAATGATCCGGAGGGGACAGCAGATATTTTTATTCCAGATCCCTTTGCGGGAGTGCCAGGCCCACGTTTGTACCGTACGGGGGACTTTGCCAGGTTGCATTCCGGCAGATTTGAACTACGCGGGCGGCGTGATCGAAAAGTTGTGATCGGTGGATTGCGCATCGATGAGGAAGAGATTGAAGCTGCAATATTAGTTCATCAAGGGGTTAAGGAAGTATCTGTAGCTAGAGCAGAGAGCACCGGTCTGCGGGAATCCGGGTTCACGGCCTTTGTAGTGGACTCCGACAGCGGGTTTGTGCCGGCGGAGGAGTTGCAGAATTTTCTTCGCGAGCGGTTACCGGAAATCATGGTGCCGCATACGTTCATCAAGGTTGACAAGATTTCCCGGTTAAACCGTCGCGCTTTGCTGAAATCTGCCACCACAGAAAACTCGGGGGCTAGCGCTGCTTATCAGGCGCCGCGGAACAGTGTTGAGCAACGGCTGGCAGATATATGGATGCAGACGCTCCACCTTAACCAGATCGGAGTCCGCGATAACTTTTTCCGTCAGGGCGGGCATTCGCTTCTGGCAACACAGGTAGTAGCTCGCATTAGCGATGTGTTCCAGGTGGACCTTCCTCTCCGTCGGCTATTTGAAGCTCCTACGATTGCCGAGATGGCAAAGATGATCGAAACGGCCGAAGAGGCGCGCAAAGCTGCGGGAGAAAGCGGAACGGTTTATCACGCGATCGAAAGAGTCGATCGTGACGGAGATCTGCCGCTCTCTTTTGCACAACAGAGGCTCTGGTTCCTTGATCAGATGACGCCCGGAGACACTTCATATAACGTTCCCGGAGCCGTATGGATTGAAGGGCCAATCGAAAAGGCGGCCTTGGAGACGAGTCTTAAGGAAATTGTCAGGCGGCATGAAGTATTGCGGACGCGTTTTCTTGCGGTCCATGGCGAACCGCAGCAGGTGATTGACCAGGAGTTCCATTTGCAAATACCGGTGGATGATCTGGAGTTTCTGCCGCCGGAGGCCAGGGAAGCTGAAGCTCAGGAGCGGGCCCGCAAGGAAGCGCAAATTGCATTTGATTTGAGCAAAGGGCCATTGTTGCGGGTTCGTTTGCTTCGGCTCAGCGGGCTGCAGCACGTGTTGCTGGTGACGATCCACCATATTGCTTCCGATGGCTGGTCACTTGGAGTACTCATGCGGGAATTGACGGTACTCTACGAGGCCTTCTGCAAAGACTTGCCGTCACCTCTGCCTGAATTGGCGGTTCAATACGTTGACTATAGTTGCTGGCAGAGAAAATGGCTTACCCGGACGATACTGGAACAGCAGTTGGGCTATTGGGAAAAACAGCTTGCTGACATCCAAACTCTGGCTTTGCCAACTGACCTGCAACGGCCATCCACTATCAGCAACCGCGGCGCCGCGGCTGAAGTAAAGGTGCCGGCGGAACTCACGGCTGCCCTGAAAAATCTGGCCCAGCAGCAGGGCGCAACTTTATTCATGGTGCTGCTGGCGGGGTTCCAGACCCTGCTGTACCGCTACACGCGGCAGACAGACCTGGCTATTGGGTCTCCCATTGCAGGCAGAAGACGAACTGAAATTGAATCTCTCATTGGCTTTTTTGTTAATACGCTGGTACTTCGCACAGATCTTTCAGGCGCGCCACACTTTATTGAGCTGCTTGGAAGAGTCAAAGAGACCACGCTACAAGCGTATGCTCACCAGGACCTGCCTTTTGAAAAACTTGTCGAGGAGTTGGCGCCGGAGCGGGACCTTGCCCGCATGCCTCTCTTTCAAGTGATGTTCGTACTGCAAAACGCGCCGCAGTCTGACCTCAGGTTAGGCGCCGCAAAGATTCGACTATTCAATATCAGTAATGCGACATCGAAGCTTGATCTGCTTTTTTCGCTGCAGGAGTCTGAAGGAGAGCTACGCGGATCTCTGGAGTACTGTACCGATATTTTTGAGCAGCAGAGCATTGTCCAGATGATTGAGCACTACCTCATGCTGCTGGAAGGCATTGCAAAAAGCCCGTTGCAATCGATCTCGACCCTTCCATTGCTCACCGCGGCTGAAAGACACTTGCTGCTGAACGACTGGACGCGCACCGAGGCTGAATATCCAAAGACAACGTGCGTGCATGAATTGTTTGAGCAGCAGGTCCAGCGTGCACCGGAAGCGGTGGCAGTTGAATACCAGGGTATTGTGCTTAGCTATGCGGAGCTAAATGCCAGAGCCAACCAATTGGGACATTATCTGCGCAAATTGAATGTGGGGCCAGAGTCGCCGGTGGGCATATGCATGGAACGCAACCCGGACATGATCGTGGGCATGATGGGGGTCCTGAAATCCGGTGGAGCGTACGTTCCAATGGACCCAAACTATCCCGCTGAGCGGCTCACATACACCCTGGAGAATTCGTGCGCACCAGTATTGCTGACACAGCAGGCTTTGCTCGCGCAATTACCTCCATATAAGGGCACCGTGGTCGTGCTGGATGAGCAATGGCCGGAAATTGCACGTGAGGATAGCCGAAATCTCCTCATGGTCAATTTTCCGGAAAATCTGGCTTATGTGATCTACACATCGGGCTCGACCGGGAAGCCCAAAGGCGTTGCCATCCGGCACAGCAGCGCAGTCGCGTTTCTCGGCTGGGCCAAAGAGATATTTTCACCGGAAGACATGGCGCGCGTGCTGGCGTCCACCTCGATTTGCTTTGATCTGTCAGTGTTTGAACTGTTCGCCACTCTCAGCAGCGGCGGCACGGCGGTGCTGGTGGAAAATGCATTGGCCTTGCCTGAGCTGCCGGCGACTGCCCATCTGACCTTGATTAACACCGTGCCATCCGCAATGCGTGAATTGCTGCGCATGCGAGCTGTTCCTTCCACGGTCCGCACGATCAATTTGGCAGGAGAAGCGCTGTCGGAGACATTAGTACGAGATTTGATTGACAACGTGAGCAATGTTAAACGGATTTTCAACCTGTACGGGCCTTCTGAGGACACAACCTACTCCACTTTCGACTGGTGGCAAGAAGGAAAGAGCAGCGCTGTCATACCAATCGGTAAACCGATTTCAAATACCAGAACATATGTTCTGAATGAAGCAATGGATCTGCTGCCGGTGGGGATCCCGGGTGAGTTGTATATCGGAGGTGAAGGATTAGCGCGCGGTTACCTGAACCGCAACGATCTTACCGCGGAGCGTTTTGTACCTGATCCATTTTCGACAAAGGAAGGTGAACGGCTGTATCGAACTGGAGATATGGTGCGATATCTGGCGGGTGGCATGCTCCAGTACCTCGGGCGCATCGATCACCAGGTAAAGATCAGGGGATACCGGATCGAACTTGGGGAAATTGAGTCAGCCTTGCAAAGCCATGCGCAGGTAGAGAGGGCAGTCGTTCTGGCCCGTGAAGATTCACCCGGGGACCTCCGGCTTGTTGGTTACGTGGTGCCGCGGCTCTCTGACCAACCACGTCCGGAGGCAGCAGAGTGGCAGCAGGAGCAACTATCACAATGGGAGATGGTCTGGGACCGGATCTATGGTGAGAGCCACTATGCTGGAGAAGCGGCCCTGAACATTACAGGCTGGAACAGCAGTTACACCGGGGAACCTTTGCCAGAGGAAGATATGCGGGAGTGGGCGCAGAGCACTGTCGCGCGCATTCAGGCGCTCAATGCGCAACGCATTTTAGAAATTGGCTGCGGCACAGGCTTGCTCTTACTGTCGATAGCGCAACAGTGCCGGCAGTATGTAGGTACGGATATTTCCGAGGCGGCATTGGCATACATCGCGAATCGAATCAAGGGAAGGCCAGAGTATGCAGGGGTTTCATTGCAACGGCTGAATGCCCTCGATGCAGGCAGGATGAAGCAGGAGGAGCCGTTTGATCTCATCATCCTGAATTCCGTCATTCAGTATTTTCCGGGCGCGGACTACCTCATGCGGGTGTTAGGGGTTGCCGCAGGGCTATTGCGGGAAGGCGGATGCATCTTCGTGGGAGATGTTAGAAATCGCGGCCTTCTGGAAGCCTTTCATACATCCGTGGAACTGGCCCGGGCCAAGCCGGCAGCAACAGTAGATGCAATCCGACGCCAAGTCTCAAACAAAATGCAACGAGAGGAGGAACTGGTGGTTGATCCAGGGTTCTTCTATGCGTTGTCCGGGAGAATGTGGGGCATAACGCATACAGAGACCTGGCTGCGAAGAGGCTTCCATGAAAATGAGATGACCAAATTCCGTTATGACGTGTTGCTCCAAGTGGGAGGACAGACAGCGGATGGTCAACAGTTGCAATGGGTCGACTGGCTCAAGGAAGGGCTGTCATTGCAATCTCTTCGGGAAGCGCTGACCAGGGAGAATCGCCCAGCACTTGCGCTCAAGCGAATTCCGAATGCACGCGTAAAGAAAGATGTCCGGGCATGTGGGTTACTTGCAGTGCAGGCTGGTTCGCTGAAGATAAATGAATTGAAGGAGCTGCTAACGGAAGAAGGGCAGGAAGAGGTAAATCCTGAGCAAATCTACCAGCTGGCGGAGGAATTGGGATTCGATGTTCGCGTGACATGGTGTGGATCAGGCACGGACGGGCAATTTGACGCGTTACTGCGCCGCAAATCGGCTGCGGATATTCGTAAGTATGATCCCGTTAAGTTGCAGCGAGAGGTTTCAGTTGCCCAGCCGTGGCACTGGTATATGAATAATCCGCTTCAGGAAAAGATTGCGCGCACGCTCGGACCACAACTCCGGCGCGATCTGAAAGTAAGGCTTCCTGAGTATATGGTGCCGGCAGACTTTGTAATCCTTGCTGCTTTGCCGTTAACCCCCAACGGCAAGGTAGACCGCAAGAGGCTGCCAAAGCCTGAAGTATTGACCGCACAACAATATGTTGCGCCGCGAAATGCAGACGAGGAAACCCTGTGCCGTATCTGGTCTGAGGTGTTGAAGCACGAGCAGATAGGGATCGAAGACAACTTTTTTGAAATGGGCGGCCATTCTCTGCTTGCCACCCAGGTAATTGCACGAATCAGAGAAGCTTTCCGTGTCGACGTTCCAATGCGGCTGCTGTTTGAGTCGCCTACGGTTGCTGGACTTGCCAGCGCTCTGCTTGCGAGAAAAGATTCCAGCCATGGAAAAGTTTCACGTGTGGTTCGCGTAGCCCGAGAAGGGGTGGTTCCGCTTTCGTTTGCACAGCAGAGGTTGTGGTTTTTAGAACAACTGCTGCCCGGAGATACGTCGTATAACGTGCCCGGAGCGGTGCGGATTGAAGGGCCGCTGGACGCGGAGATATTGGAGAAGAGTCTTGGGGAGATAGTAAGACGGCATGAAGCCCTGCGCACACGGTTTGAGTCCGTACAAGGAGAGCCGCGGCAGGTGATCGAAGCTGCAGGAGAGCTGAAGCTGGAACGGATGGACTTGAGCGAGCTGGCAGGCGAACAACAGGAGCAAGAGATTGAGCGGCGAGCGCGGGAGGAAGCGCAGCTGGCGTTTGATTTGAGGCAATGCCCGCTGTTGCGTGCGGTATTGCTGGAGTGTGGGGAGGAAGAGCGGGTGCTGCTTTTGACGATGCACCATATTATTTCCGACGGATGGTCGA
>JAIQGL010000014.1 GCA_020072585.1 Terriglobia bacterium
CGGCCTCTGATTCCTTCAGAATGCCGATGATCTGTTCTTCGTTGAATCGACTCTTTCTCACTTCTCCTCCTCCGCCCTGGCGGGCCATCTTAATGGAGAAGTCTCATTCAGTCTGGACTATTTCTGGGGGAGCAGGTCAAACTCTGAGCAATCAAATGGTATTCGCCGCGGGCTTTCGGCGCATGGTAGCTGGCCCGAAAAAATAAACGCGGCCCCACAGCAGTCGCTCCTAACGGCACCACGACACCGGCGTTGCTTTCTCTGATTTTCCAAACGAGGCTTTCTGGAGTTCCGCCACTCGCTCTTGCGCCGACAATCACGGTTCCATCTGGTGGAACCGAAATAATCGACTGTTCGGCTACAAGAGCAATCGGCGCCGGTCGGGAAGAGAACCAAAAGCTCCAGCTTAGGATGGCTAGGAAAGCAGCCAGCATTGGCGTCCCGGCCACGGCGAGGGTGCGTATCGTACGCCTCCTGCGATAGTCATCATAGCCCGTTGCCGGAAGCTGGTTGCCAGTGGGAGCAAGTTTCACCTCCGCTACAACTGGCTGCCAACATCTGGGCTTTGAGAACAGAGCTGCTGCGAGGTCTATTTCCGCAGCTGAAGGTTCGCTTGATCGATCGTTAACGGCACGTGCGAGGCGATTTCCGCAGCGCAAGCAGAAGTGGTGGCCTGTCGTGATTGAGGCCTTGCACACTGCACATCGTTCCGGCGCTGAAGCTGCTTCTGCGGCGTTGCACGCCGTACAATGGGAGTTCCCGTCGCTGATTTTCCTACCACATTCATGGCACAGCATTGGGAGGATGCTCGTAAATCACCGGTATTGCATGCACTACAAGCTGTCCCGCTCGGGTTGTAGGTACTGCATACTAACTGGACATTTTTGCTGTGTGCGCAACATCCATCGGTGCATCTACCAAATTGGTTTCAATTTTTACCGGACATTCTGAAGAATATCGCTACTCTTGTCAATCACTAGCTTCCCTTCCTATTCCGTATTTCGCAGATAAGAAAATCCTAATAGATTCTATGTTTTGGTTTTAGCCAACGAAGGGGTACACTGATCGCCTACGAAACTCAGCTCAGATACCCACAACGTACAGGTTTGCGGTGATCAAACTCCTTTCGAGTCTCGCCGCATGCCCGGGCAAGGCATCGGCGATTTTCGAGAAAGATTCCCTGTTTCCGCACCTCATTTTATGAGAGCGCGCAAGGAGGCTCAAGGTGAGGATTTGTTCTGGATGCCATTATTTCAACCCCGACGGGACAGAGAACTGTACCCAATGTTCCCGGCCCGTGAACAACTGGGAAGATCTCTTAGGCGGCGTTACGACCGAGCCGAAGGGGTCCTGCACCTGGGATGAGCCGGTGCTAGGGATGCTTTCTCTAGTCGACAGCCTCCACGGTTCTTTCTCGACTCCTTTGGCCAATGCGGTGCGGGGAGTGATGCAGGATTTCAACAATGCTCAGCAAGCGGCGCAAAGCGAACGCGAGAAACGACTCTCCATATTTCGCGCTGGCAAAGAAGCCATCGATCGCGAAATCGGAAAGCTTTCCACCGAGATCAATGAATTCCGTGTGGCAAACCAGAAGGTCATTAACGAGGCGGAAGCCATCTGTGGACAGATTCAACAACAGGTGATCGCCATCCGTACGTCGAGCCTGGAGTCGGTATCCAAGCGCGCAAACCCCTTCACTCCAGATTCAGCGGGTCTGGAACGTGCGGCAAAGGTCCGGGCACAGAAGGCTTGCCACGGCGCCGACAAGAATTCTCTTCTGGAAGCAGCGAAGTTGCATGCCGCGGATGCCAAAACACTGGCCACGAAGCTGACTGAAATGAAGGCGCCTCCCTACCCTGTGATTGCCATGCTGCCTAGCTTTGTGGCGTGCATCATCGTCGGCACCAGCGGCGGCCCGATGAATGCCGTTCTGATCAGCTTCGGCATTGTTTACCTGGCCGCAATGATCGCAGGTTATTTTTATTCCGGGCGCTCCATGGGATGGCGTCTGGAAGATACTCTGGTTGAAGCTTATGCTGCAGAAACCTCTGCTGCCGCCTACTCGGCCGGGGTTCGAAAAGAAAGATCGCGAGTCGTCGAGAATGCGGTCACGAACTCCGACGAAGCTAAAGCTGCGTTACAAACGCAGGTAGCGGAACTCGATCAGCGCGTTCGAGTGGCCGCCCTAACGCAATATGAGGCGGCAATCTCGCTGGCAAGCGCGCAACGAGATGCCGATCTTCAAATGTGCGCTGATGAATTTCGCCCGGTCCTGGTGGAAAGGCATCGGCTGGTGGAAAAATTCCAGAACGAACTTCACTCCATTGGCTCCGATTGGGAAGCCGAGGAGTGGCACAAATGGACATCGCCGCAGCTCGCGGCGGAAGCCGTACGAATCGGTACTCTGTCGTTAGCACTTAATCCCGTTCCGGTTTCAACTCCGGACTACGCTGCTCCCTTTCAATTCCCGGCGCTCTTGCCTCTGTGCTGGGGGCAGTCCCTTCTGATCACGCCACAGCTGGAAGCCAGGGCCCAGGCACTCGAATTTGCGCGTGCGCTGATGTTGCGTTTGCTCGCGACTTTTCCGGCGGGCAAGCTGCGCTTCATTCTGGTGGATCCTGTAGGCCTGGGACAAAATGTGGCAAGCTTTATGGAATTGGCTGATCACGACAAAGATCTCGTGACGAGCAAGGCGTGGTCGGAGCCTTCGCAGATAGAACGCCAGCTAACCGAGCTAACCAGCCACATCGAAACAGTCATTCAAACCTATCTCCGGAATGATTACGCTACCATTCAGGACTACAACCGCAAGGCTGGCGAAGTAGCGGAAGCTTTTCGCGTGCTCATGGTGTTCGATTTCCCATCGAACTTCTCCGACTCAGCGGCGCAGCGTCTTTTGAGTATTGCCCAAAACGGCCCGCGATGCGGCGTCTTCTCCATCATCGTGCGCAGCCCGTTGAAAACAATGCCTTATGGATTCAAACTCGAGGACCTCATCCAGTGCTGCACTTGTGTCGATGTCACCGCGACAGGTCCCCATATCAATGTAATAGGGAACAATCTGATCAACCTTTTCCGCAAGCGCGCCGGCGGCGAGACGCATCCTGCACATGCTTCCGGCCAGGGGCTTGGCTCCTCCTTCAAGAGTTACAACCTCGAACTTGATACTGAGCCCCCTGAGTCGCTGAAAAAGCTCGTCATTTCCACGGTCGGTGTCGGCGCCAAAGAAGGATCCAAAGTCGAAGTCCCATTCAAGCAGTTGCTAAAAATGGCGGGACTCAAAGAAAACGAATGGTGGAAGGCGTCAAGTGCGTCCAGGCTGGAAGTACCGCTCGGACCGAAAGGAACCCGCACCGTGCAGTCCCTCGTCCTGGGGGAAGGAACGGCTCATCATGGGCTGATAGTGGGACGCACCGGATCAGGCAAGAGCAACCTCATGCACGTCATCATCACTACGCTTGCGCTGAAGTATTCTCCTTCCGAGGTGCAGCTCTATCTGATCGACTTCAAGCAGGGAGTTGAGTTCAAGTGTTACGCGGCAAACAAACTGCCGCACGCCCTGACGATCGCGATTGAGAGTGAGCGCGAATTTGGGCTGAGCGTGCTGCGCCGCTTGCAGTCGGAAATGCAGGCTCGAGGAGAAAGGTTCCGCAACGCCAATTGCACCGGCATTGCGGAGTTCCGCGAGAAGACTGGCCAGGTGCTTCCGCGGATACTGCTGTTGGTTGACGAATTCCAGGAGTTCTTCAGTGAAGAGGATGCCCTCGGAACGGAAGCCAAGGCGATTCTGGATCAACTGGTTCGTCAGGCTCGGTACTCCGGAATTCATGTTCTGCTAGGTTCGCAAACGCTGTCGAGCGCCTCTCTGCAAGGCAGCACTTTAGGACAGATCGGGATCCGAATCGCACTTCAGTGCTCCGAAACCGACTCAAGGTTGCTGATGGCGGACGGGAACCTGGCTGCGCGCCGTCTCTCCCGCCCCGGTGAGGCGCTTTACAACGCCCAGAACGGCCTCATCGAGGGCAACGAACTCTTCCAGGTCGCACTGTTTTCCGAACAAGACCGCGAATCGTACGTCGAGTCCGTGGTGAAATACGCCAGGGCGCGGATCGAAGAGCTGCCGGAACCGGTGGTATTTGAAGGCAACATGCCCGCGCCGTTGGATATGCAGGCGATCCGTGCACTGTACTCGCAGAAATCTTCTCTCCCGTACGGTTGCGCGCTGTTGGGATCACCCATCGAAATCAAAGACCTCACCGAGGTCCGTTTCCGCAAACAATCCGGATCCAACCTGCTGTTAGTGACCCGCGACGAAGCTACTGCGATGAGCCTGATCAGCAGCATCATTGTCAGCCTCCACAGCCAGGGTCCACTGGCCGGCTTCGTTATAGCTGACTTTGCGATGCCTGAGATGGAATGGTCCGGCCTGCTGGCCGGAATGGCCGAAACCTCCTCGCGTATCGTTCGCATCTACCACCGCCGCGATCTGCTGGAGAAGCTCCAGGACTACGCAAACATAGTGCGAAGTCCTCTACCTGCTTCGCCGGAAGTCTATTTCATCATCTTCGGGTTGCATCGCGCCCGCGATCTTCGCGACGACTTTGAATCCTATGGCGGTGCCGAGCAGGACGCGCCGATGCAATTGTTCAATGAAATTCTCCGCGAAGGGCCGGAGATTGGTATTCACGTGATTACATGGTGCGATAGCATGGTCAACTTCGGGCGTTTGAACCGGTCCGCAATCCGCGAGTTTGGCTTCCGCGTCGCCGGACCCATGAGTTCCAGCGATTCCAACCAGCTTATCGGCGAAGAGGACGCTGCCAGGCTCCGCGACCACAATCGTGCCCTGCTTTACGATGAGGAGCGTCCAGGCGTGTTGGAGAAATTCAGGCCTTTCTTATTGCCCAGCGCCGCGCAGCTTCGCGATGTCTTGACGGTTCAGGCTGATGCCACGCATGCTTGAGGAGTGAACCCATGATTGCTCATTCAGATCCGGAACGGCTGCGTGAATTTGCCATGCAGCTCAAGGGCTACAACGATTTCATCGAGACCATGATGGCGTCAGTGCGCCAGGGAACCAAACGGCTGGGCCAATCGTGGAAAGACCCGCAATTCGATGAATTCGAGACTATCCTGGAGCGTACCAGGAATTTGCTGGTCAACTTCACCATGGAAACCAGAAAAACGGTGGAAGTGCTGAAGCGCGATGCGCAGGCGCTCGACGAGATCCACGCTGTCCGTCCCCCGGAAGGAATCTAATCATGCCGAAAGTCGTCATCGATCCTGAAGAGGTCCGGCGCTTTGTCAGTTTCCTGCAGACTCAGTCAGGAGAATTGCGCAAGCGCAAGAATTCCATTGAATCTTCCTTTCAGCGGCTCGGCGAATATTGGAAGGACGAAAAACACCGCCGCTTCGAAAATAACTTCGAGTACACCTCCAAGTTGCTGGATGAATTTCTGCGCAAAGCGGACGCCTACGTCGAATATTTGCGTAAGAAAGCCCACAAGGTGGACCGCTACCTGGATAACTGAGAGCCAAGCCGTGAATCCTTCCGCCGATGTCCGCAGCCTCGAGCGGCTCGAGCAGTTTGATGCCGCGCTGGCCGAATTCATCAAGAGATTTGGTCGGCACGTTTCCGCTCTGGAGGCCCAGCATTCCCGGGCATGCGATTACATCGAGCGAAGGCACACTGCGCTGTCGTCCCGCGTTGCCGACCTGGAGGAACTGCTCTATGCGGCCGATGAAGAGACTGATACTTATGAGATAGAACAGGAACTGGAGGAAGCTCGTTCCCAGTTGGAGGAGGCCATCGACTGCGAGCTGCGGGCAAACGAGGCCCGAGCACGCTATCGTCGCGAAGCAGCACGCATTCACGGCCTTTTACAATCCGGCATTCCCCAGGGTCGGTCTTTTCTGCAACGGAAGATCGAGGTACTCCACGAGATTCTGGCCGTTGCCATGCCCGAAAGCTCGAGTCCAGGCGCTTCCACCGGGGATGTGTCTGCCGGTGTGGCCGCTGCCCCATCTTCGCCGGCCGGCGCAGCGGCTGCTCCCAGGATGATCGTCGAACCACGGCCGTATTCCTCGATCATGGAGTTTTATCCACTGCCGCAGGGATTCCGATGGGTTCGGCTCTCTGAGATCGCACCCTCCGAATTGGAACGTGCAGGCACCATCGCCGAATCCGGCAAGGAATCCTATGCGAATATGAAGAAAGGCTTCGCCATTCTCCAGCAGGAGATATTGCCGGCCTTGAGCAAGATGTCTTCCGACCAGGCCTACGAATATTTCCGTGAGCAAGACGTGAGTGCACCACGTGCGGACGGTCTGTTTCGCCAGAACGTCTTTTCTGCGTTCTTTGGCCGGCGGGCGCCGGAGGTCATAAGACTGGAAAAGCGCCGCAGCGACGGTTCTTACTCCGTCGTCAATGGATATCATCGCATCCATGTGGCCATGGAACTCGGCTGGAAGGCCATACCGGCGGATGCCGTCGAGGTCGCCTGATGCCGGGGAGAACGGAGTTGGGGGAATTGGAATCATTGATTCAGGCATTGCGGGCGGATTGGGCAGAAGTATGCCTTGTTTGGCGCGACAGCGTCCACGAAGAATTCAAGGGGCAGTTCTGGGACAATTGGGATGCTATGCTTTTAGACTTCATCAATGTTGCAAATGACAGTGCAGACGAGATGGAGGATCAATTAAGGACATTGAAAGACTAGTGCGTGATGCTGTCTGCTGCGAACGCTGTCAGCGCTTCTTTCCAACGGAGCCTCGGCCAAACATGAATCTACAAATACAAAAGTATAGGCCACAATTCGTAGGCATGCCGAAGCATGATTAACCTGCTGCCTGTTGCTTGCGGAGTGTCTGGCTGACCGCTCGGCGAACCTGCCCGCTACGAAGTTCAACGAGTTCTCAAGATTCTGGAATGTGGTGGCCGGGATGGAATCGAACCGCCGCCAGCTTTTTCAGTTTGTGAACAAGCAGTATCTTAAACGACTTAACAGGATTCAGGTGGCTGCGTAAGTTCTTGAAAAGCCGTTGAGACAATCGAATCGCGGGCCGGAATCGTGGGCTGAAAACGCTGCGGCGGTTGGTGTGAAATATCCTTGCTCTTCGGATCACGGAGAGCTTAGTCGCCCCGCCTAACTAGGAGCAAAAAGACATTCATCGCCGCACCCCATCGAATTGAGCCACGTCGCTTTATTCCCCGCATCACTGGACACCACAACCCTCCACTGTTCGGGCCTACTTATGCCTCTCGCAATCGACGTCACAAGCGCAGTCATGTCAGTCAGTGAAAGCAGACTGCTGATTTCTCGGCATCAAGTTGACTGTCACGTCATCATCTCTGAAGCTGGATACTGCCGGTTCGGGCGCGGAAATAACGTGCGCAGCGATCATAATGTTCAGGGAGATCCCGCTTCACGCGGAGTTCCAGTTGGCGGCAAATTCGAGCTTCGCCCTTGGAACCTGACGCCAGATGCGTATAACCAAGTTCGGTCGATCGTTCCGGCCTGCTGAGATCGCCGATCGTGTCAAAGAGATAGCGGATGTCAACGCCATTATAAGGAGAACCTCGCCGATTACGATGGTATTCGATACACGCAGTCAGCAGGTACTGCTCAAGCAATATCATGTGCATCACCTTATTGGATAAAACCGCTAAACCCCTGGAATTTTTTGGATGGGATAACAGCCGCATCGCCGTCGAAGCATAGTGATGGATGAAGTCAATGTTGCAGCCTCCAAAAACTCCACAGCATTCTGCTCTCGGGAACTCGGCGTTGCGCCGATACCAACTCCACTCCTTCGGCAACCAGCCCTGCGCCGGAAAACCGAGGGCCTGCTCCAACTCCTCCGGACGATAGCAAAAAGCATCTCTTCCAATAGGCTCGGGGTTTTGCGCAAAGACATCGGCAGCCGCGACATCTGCAGGCAGCGGCTTCCACAAGAAAACATCGGTGTCGATGTGTACGAAAGGGGCGCGCTGGCGGCGGTAGGCTTCAATCTTGCCGAGCGCCCACCACCGCGGGTCCTGGTCTTTGAGGGTGTTAAGAGCAGTAGAAACCCGTTCAAAGGGCAGTTGCAATTGTTCGACAAGAATGCGAGCGCCAACATCGTCTGTCACCAGGCAGGTTTCAGAGTAGTGTTGACGGGCGGCATAGAATGACAATCCCCATGCCAGCCAATGATGCCAATCCTGGTGCCAGCCCGACCGGCGGTCCGAGAAGTGCGGCTTCGTCCAGAATGACCAAACGGCTCTCATTTAGTTTTCTTTGTCGCTCTCTGTTTCTTAGTTTCTCGCACTGGATCTTGCTTTGGAACAACCTTCACTTTCTGCGCCAACCGAAGATTTTGATCTCCGGTTGCTCCGCTGCCCTGAGGAGCGCAGCTGCTCGCTGGTCTGAACTCACATGAGCAGTGCTCAATACTAAGTTTGCCCGCTATCCACTGAACAATGCCTAATGGCGCGTAATGGTGCTCCACACCGGCGGCGGTGAGTGTATCCGGTTTTGCGGGGCCTTTGTCATCGGTTACCGGCCATTCCAGAATGCCCTCAGTCTCGCCCACCCGGGCCAGAATCAACCAATAGTCACCCGTACGATACTTGCCATTCGTGGAGAACTGAACCTGGACGCCGTCTTCCAGGTCTATCCAGTTGGGAACCTGCGCTGCAGCCTTGATTTGGACCGCGCCATTAACCAGCGGGACGCCCTCTTTCTCATTTTGGTCCCAGCGCCTTACTTTTGGGTTACTGAGTTGCTCGATAGACGGGTTGAAGTCCTTCGGCCTGCTGTCTTTGTCCATTGAGAGTCTGCCATCGCCCGTCTTTGTCACCCCGACCAGCCATCCATGGCGCCCCTGCAACTCCATGTCGTCGTCCGACAACTCTACCCACTTCGCGGATTCGAAGCCGCGCGTGTCAGGTACGAGCAGATCATCGCCGTCGGTGCCCAGCCAGGCTGTGACGATGCTGCCGTTATCGCGCGACCACTTAAACGTCGGAGCGGCGTCGCTCAACAGGTTTCCATCGTGAATCTCCACCCGGTAGAGATGGTTTTCGGCGCCGCGGTACTTCGAACTCGGAGCCAGAACACAGGTGCTGGTCGCCATCTTGCCGGGGTCGAGACGCGCTGCCATTGACCCTGTGCTGAGAGTGAACAGACCGGAAGGGAGATCGCACGGCTGTGGTGCGGGACTGATGTCCTTGCCAACCTCAAGCGCCTTGACCTGCCAAACCACCTGCGCCCGGGTGCTGGTGTCGGGACCTCCCAACGCCTTCTCGCGGATGCTATCGTCTTCAAGGGCGGTTATATGACGCTCCCATACATCCAGATAGACCCAGAGCTTTCCGCCCTGGGCATTCGGCGCGCGAAGCGCATCATCATCGGGAACGGTGTAATCCGGCTGGTCGATATAGGCGCACTCCTCTTCATTTTCAACCAGGATGCCATCCACGTAATAACGGCCTGCACCTATCTTCAAGTTCCCATCTTTGTCCAACTTGAGCGTAAACCCCGGCTTCTCTTCGGGTGCGCCGCACGGCCCGATCAAGTCGCGCGCCAGCATCCGCAGGTAATGAAGCAGTATGGCAGTCTGCTCATTCCGATCGGCATCGATCGTGACGCGGCCCTGTTGCTCCAGCACGCGGCTGAAATGTTTCATCCGCTGGAAGGTATCTCGCGTGAAATCACCCTTCATGGCTGTTCCTCTTCACTCTTTGGATTTGCATTTGAAAGCGATCACTAACTGACAAAAATAATCCCGGCGTCCATGCCGCCAGGCGTGTATTCGCTGAGCCGCGCACGCAGGTTGGCCTCCCGCTGCGGCTGAAAAAGATCGTGAAAGACGCCCATCTCGGATTCGTCGTCAGCGCCGCGCCTGATTTCCTGGGCACAGCCGGAGGCCATTTGCGCATAGCCCGGGTTCCCGTAGCGAACGCTCGTGAATTGCGGTTGTACTCTCAACGTCTCAGCTTCAATGCCGACTTTCTCCTGGATGGTGTCTTGTATGCTTTCCCTGACGGCCTCGATCACCAGATCGGGCTGGCAATGATAACGGCGAGGCGTGCGACAGTTGGGCAGGACATAACAGAAGCGCATGCAACCCAGCTGACGACGAACGGCATTCAGGCAGTTGTTGAAAATAGTGTTCTCCGCCAGTTCGATGGCATGCGTATCCACAATGCCGAACACTGTGCAGCGCTGCATGGTCAACACGGCAAAGGCGGCGGTGGAACCGGGCCCGCCAATTGCCTGGCTCTCCGGTTCGCCTGAGTCCAGGATGCTGTCGCTGATGCGTATCTCGATTGGATCGGAGTTTACCTCGTCTTCAGCGACCTGAATGAACCCCAGGATGCTGTGCTCGATGCGCACCCGGGCGCGCAGCTGGCTGCAATCCAGGCTCGGGTGAGCAGGATGCTCCGGCTCGCAGTCGCAGTCAATCTCCCAGCCAGGAACCAGTGTGCAATGGCGGATGACCAGTTCGGCGCCGCAGGACTCCGGTGGGCCTTGCTCGTCGCTGCTTCCCGGCCCGGTGACCTCCACCGGTTGTCCCGTAATCAGCAGCCCGTCCAGAGTCAGCCTGCTCCCGCTTCCCATGCGCACGGAAAAGGTATCAGGGGGATAGGATTGTGAAAGCAGGCGGATGACCGGCCGCGCGCCATTGGCCGCGCGCAACTGCAAACTCTGGTGGGCCCGCAGTTCGATACTGATTGGTTCAACATGGATGCTGTTATCGGTCAGCTCAATCACTGCGTCGTGGGGATTATCTTTCTGCCAATGCTCCAGGGCGTCACCGATACGATGGAAAGGTCCATCCCGGCCCACCTTGTAGAACATGATTTCCGCTCCAAAACCCGCAACCTTCCGGGTCGCTGGGTCAAGGATTGGACGGTCATATTCTCCTCCCCCTATATTCGCGCTGAATCCGTAGTGATACGTGACACGGACCTTGCCGGGAACCTGAAGCGGAGGGAAAGCAAAGCGGCCCAGCACCGTATCCACAGCAACCTGGTTCCTGAGCGGCACATAATGCCAATCGCTCAGATCGGCGGGGATGATGCAATCCGCCGGCACGGGCTCGTCGGGGCCAAGATTGGCCCATCCTTCGGCCCAGATCGCGAAACTCCTGTCCTTTCCGTAGAAGCGTTCTTTATCGTCATGGAAAGCAATCCTGGTAATCGGACTGGGAAAATTGGCCTGCTGGTCTGGTGCGCAATCGCTGGTCCGTGGTTCGGGGTTGGTGAATAACGGCGCATCCTGTCCCAGAATGCTGAAGGTATACTGCGGCTGGCGAACCACCTCGCAACCAGCATCTGTATTGGTCACCTTATAAGGTTGAAGCCGCCAGACGAACACTCCCACCGAGGGAATGTTGTATCGCCCCTGTATTCGGTTGGAATCGATCCTGCGGACATCCACAGTATGGGTAAGAGGATCGAAAGGGCCGCCGGCCAGGTCGAGCGCCGGCATCTGCCGCACGTCCACATTGCGGGCGCGATCCAGGTGCAGGTGATTGAGGTTCTGGTTCCAGCCCAGCAGCTTAAAAAACTCCACCGCTCGCGCCGGCCAGCCGGCCACATCCCAGGCAAGTTGAGGCAGGAGCGAAAGCCGGCCTTTGGCCCGGCGGTAGCCGATGGTATTGGCCACTTCACGCCGCGGAATCAGGACGCGGTTCAGTTCGCGCCCTTCCGCGGTCGTGGCGTCGCTCGGCGCGCCCGCTCCCGGCGCCGCGCGATAACCGATGAGGTCGGCTATGTAAGGCACGACCCACTCCTGGGCGGTTTCAATGAACCAGTTCTCGTAAAGCTGCCGGATGTCGTCTTCCACCACGTTGACTTGTTCTGCAATGACCCTGAGCAGAGTCTGCAGCTCGTGGTCCTGCTCAGCGTCCCGTATGCGGTAAATCGCAGGCAGCAGTTGGAAGAGCCGGTCAATGCGAGGATCGTTGATGAATGTCATGGGATCTGTTCCAGAATGATGGTGTCCTGAACCTCGGGAACGAAAATTGCCAGCTCCGCAGGCAAAAACGTTCCGCCTTTGAGGCTTCCCGGTTCCGCGGGGATTATTTGTTGATGGTCTGGGCGGATTACGGATTGAGTGATGTGGCCGAAATCCACCATCCGCCGCGCACCCGAACTTTCTGTGATTTTTTCCGGCACTGCGGAGAACCCGGGCACCGTCACGTAAGCCACGCCTTTCACGCCCTGCATGGCACGAATGATTTCACTTAGAACCACCGGCTGGCCAAGAGCCCGCTGGTGGAAGCCGAACATGTCGAGAAGGACCGCTCGAATCTCGGTGACTACCGGGCCCCACAGGTAGTCGGGCTCCAGCCGCACACCGGCGCTTAGCACCAGTATCTTCAACTCACGCAGGTCCACCTTGATCCCCAGCCCCGGATCGCCGTATTTCCGCAGCGCGCCCAGCAGATTGCGGCAGAGGTCCGACTGCGCGTCGATCGGAATGTCGTCCACCCCCGCAATGGTGAGATAAACCAGCGGCCGGAAGCCGTCGCTTACCCGTACAGCAACTGCCTTCTCGATTCCCGCAAAGGTTCTCGCAAAATCCGCATAGTCCGGAATCGAGACCAGACGGTTGAGGGCCATCACCGCGAGCGGCGCGTTGTCGCGCGCCCGGTCGCGCGTCTCCTTATCAGCACCGCCTCCGGCTGAGAGCGGATTTACGACGGCTTTCACCCCCAAGGGCTTGCTTTGCAACTGGCTGATCTGACCTGCGAGCACATTGCCGGCCTTTCCAATTCCATTTCTGTAGACGGCGCGAACGTTCTGCACTCCGGTGGGCAGGCGTGCCCCTGACTGGCCGTTGCCAAAGCTGACAGTGGTCAGACCCTTGTCGTCGGTCGTGGAAATGAAGTTTCGATCCTTCGGTCCCAGTCCCGCCAGCGTATCGGCTTCGTGCCACTCGATATCGTTGACATAGACTTTGAGCGTGCTTGTAACACCTTCCGGGTTCTCCGCGGAAATGTAGGTTACCGGCGGCTGTTTGAGATCGAACGACTGCAGAGACTGGCTGCCATCGCCACTGCCAAGGGCCTCGATGCGCGACTCGCCATGGGTCGCTTTGACCACGTTGCCGTAGATCTTCAGCGTACTGCGCTTGTATGCATAGGCGGTTCCGGTATGCAGGGTCAGCGTGGTGTGGGCTTTGTCTCCCGGCAGTTTGCCGTTAAAGCTCTGTACCACCGCGGAGATCATTGCCGGTTCGCTGGAGTTTACCCCGCTTACCCTCGGTATGTCGGTGCGCTCGCCGGAAAGGATGATCCATCGCCCGGACTCCAGTCCCTGGTAGAGCCCATCAAGTTCCAGTTTCGGTCCAGTCACGGCGTCGGACAGTGGTTCTTCAGCCAGCTCAAGTTGTTCCCCTTGGCCATATATGTAGGTGCCTCGAAGGGTCTCCATGGGCGTCTCATCATTTTCAGGCCGCCAGTCATCCGCCAGGGTAAGCTTCGTGGCTTTGCCACTGATGCCATACGCAGTTCGCGGCGTCACCTGGGCTGATATAACGCGATGCACTGAACGCCGGAGGTTTTCTGAAACGGGCGCCTGGGCCAGCACATAGCTGGACTGCAGGATCGAGTCGTTCGGCTGATCCAGAAACATTGTTTCCCTGGATTCATCATCGGCAATTGGCCATTCGCTCGTTTGAGGAACAGGAGGCTTGCTGTTGTCGTAAGTGACGATCTTTGCAGCGCCGGCTCCGAAGAGTGATGCCGCTGTACGAAGCACGTAAACGGCCTTCAGCGAGGGTGTTCTTGCATTGACGATGGCGTTCGACCACGCCTTATAGAAAGTGCCTTTGATCTGTGGAGCAAAACTCATGAGCAACTGGGCTGCCGCATCAGACTTTTTTGTAAAGCTGGATTTCAGGCTCCGCCTCAGATTCACGCTGCCGGGCGGCTGTACGCTCGGCTGCTTTAGAAGATCGCGCACGAAATTTGACGGATCAGTGGTGTGAACCCGAAGTTCAGGAGTCTCGATGCTGAGTTGGCGGATGGTAGCAAAGAATGCTTGTAGTGAGTCGGTCAGGCCCAAATCGTTGATGTCGGTTGCTATCTTTGTCCAGTTGGAACCGAGCTCGCGTAACCACTTGAAATTGTCATTGCCCAAAACGTTTTTAGCGGAGATATTTTCTTCAAATTTCGCAGCTGTAACATGACCAGCCATATTATTGCCCGAATCAAGTGTCCGTCGAAACTGTACGAACTGCAGGTACATGCTGTATGCCGCCGTCGATCCCAGGTAGGCGCTGTCTACCACCTGCTTTGCGCGTTGCAGCAGGCCGCCGACTGAGGAATAACTAGACATATTGATCTTCTTCTTAGCGATTGTGTCTGCAGCATCGTTCAAAAACTTCTCGATGGCCGCCACAATATCTTGAAGTGCCTTCGTAACCGGCTGAAGATGGACCACGATCCGCTGGTCGGTAAACTGGCCCTCTGTGCGTTCCACGGTGCGTACTGCAAAGCGCGAGGTATTCTCGTCAAAGACCAGCAGCAGCAGGTCTCCGGTCTTCAGGCTGGGACCGGGAGCTTTGAGGTAAATCTCGTTGGTGGAAAGAACTTCTGTCCACGAAATATCCTGGGGTTGCGTTAACCTGACCTGCAGGTTGTTCCATTCTGCACGTGCCGTCAGATCGTCACTGGTTTCAAATGATTGCGGCAGTTCGCCTGATCCCTGCACGGGAACGCTCTGTGAACGGCTGCCGGCCGGAATCATCACCGGCACCGTCTGATTGTCATCGAGCGTATAGCCGAGAAAAACGCCGGCCGCGACACCGGGACGCAATTGATATCCGACCAACCGCGCCAGTTCCAGGATCGAACGCCGCTCGGTGGCGGTGCGCAGGTAGCCTTCATTGGCGATGCGTTCCTGGTAAAAGGTGAGCACATCGCCAACCGTGGCCCAGCCATCCAGCAACGCAATCGACGGATCGCTGCCGTCACGGGTGGTAAGACCGCGCAACGGCTGCACCGAACGCGCCGCGCCGCCCTGGGCATACCGCTCATCCACGGTCATCGAGGCCAGCCGGGCTTTCATCGTCTCCAGAAACGTGCCATGTGTGCCCGCTCGATAACGGATGGCCGGCAGCCCGGGACGGTTCTCGATCCCGATGGGTGTCAATATCCGGGCGCCTTCGCAGCATTCGCAGGTGCTGGTGGTACAGCCGCAACGTTTCGCCATCATCTGCCTCCGCAAACCTCAATTTCCAGCTTGCCGTGTTCCGGATTATTGGGGTCGTTATCGAGTTGTGCCACCTGCGTGGCGCCCAGGGGCAGCACGCCGTTCTCAATTTCACCATTGGGCTGGTCGAACAGCCGTTGGAAGCGTCCCACGCTCACAGATTGAACGCCCGGCACGGCCTGGGCGGCCGCAATAATCCGGCTCAGGTAGAGGCCCTCCCCGAAAGTGAGATTGTCGGGATGGAAGAAACCGCGATTCCCGCCCGGCAGAGCGCGGTTACTGAAGACATCCAGCAGCGCAGCTTTGACCTGCCCGCGCACATAGTCCGGCAGCGCGCAAACCGTCAAATTAAGATCAATGGGAACGTACTCCGCCGGAAGCACGGCAAGATCGTGCCCCATGCGGCGAAAGCACTCAAGCTGCTTCGTAATGTCTTTTAGCAGATCTTCCCCGGGGGCTTCGCTTCCCCGCGGATCAATCGCCACATCGGCCTCGTACCAGCTTCCGGTCCAGACCAGCGAAGCCGCTGCGCGCTGCAATCTGAGGTCGTGCTGCGCGAGCTCAGCGTAGTCGCCGGCGGTGATGGCGCGCTTGAGTTGCTTGCGGAAGAGGTGCGGCGCAAACAGTTTGGCTTCCGCCATCGGTTCCGGCTCCGTTCCGCCAACTGCCGGAAGAGGATTACGCACCGTAATCGCATAGCCGCTCAAACTCAGGCCCTTCAACACCAACCTGGTGATGGATTCCGCGCCTACATTACCCGCGGCTCCGTTTCCCGTCCGGTATAGGCTTTCGAACACCTCGCCGGGAGCAGGCTGCGCCCCCATCTCCCCGTCGCCGAACCTCAGATTAGCGACGCCGTCATTGTCGATCTCCACGACGAAGTGTCGGTCCCCTGGACGGCTTTCAAGCAAATCATGCTGCGCTGTCCAATGCTGGTCCGGTGCTGACTTCGGAGTGATTTGCACATCAGGCATGGCGCAGCGCGCGTCCTGTTTCAGCAGGGCAATGGCTGAAATCCTTTCTTCCGGCGGAGGCTGCCGGAAGGTAATGGGAGATTTCTTCAGGTACGCGGAAAATCGTCCGGGAACAATCTGCACGTCTCCCGGTTCCTCCTCGCACTCGCACGGCCCCGCGATGGGCACGGCGGGCACCTTGTCCAGATCTTCCGAATCCTGCGTCTTTCCGTGGTCCACCAGGATCACGTTGCCGCGGGCCACGCTGACGTTGCCAAGATAAAAGCAGTCGGGAGCCTGGGTGATCGCAGAAACACAGAACGGGAATGGCAACGCGTCGTCCTGCGCCCATTCAATAGTGAGATATGGGGTGGGCAGGCCGTCAGTCAGCAGGACTGGATCTTCTCCGGGGATAACGGCGGTCAGGCGCACTGCATGGCGGTGCGCCGGATCGGCATCGGCGGTGAGACCCGTCACTGGTCCCAGCACCTCTTCAAAGATCAGTACATCACCGGCTTTCATGTTCAGTCGCCGACCTGTGGTTCGCACTGCTTGATCTGTACCCGCCGATTTCGGGCTTTCTGCCACCCAGGCATCCAGCAGAGTTGCCGATGTGCTTCCCTGGGGGATGCAGCAGTCCCTTTCGCCAAAGGTATAGAAGTGAATTTCGTTGTGCGCCTGCAGCAGATTGATCTTTGCCGTCCGGTCGGGCCAAAGCGGCTCGAACACTTCATAGTCCTGGACTTTGACTTCCCTCAGATCATCCCATGACAAGACTGTCTGCTGCGCCGTGAGAGCATCGTTGAGGCCCGTAATAAAGGATACGGAAGCGAGATCGAGGTCCTTCAGGTCAGGCGTGGCTTCGATACAGACCCAGGTCCGAGCGTTGCACCCTTCATGCAGCAGATAATCCACCAGCCGCGCGTGCCGTCGCACGGAGATCCTCCGGCGAGCCGTATTAAGGTAGGCCTCGGTGGCGACCGCATCCTGATAGTAGCTGAGGTAGTCGCCGGTATAGGCGAGCAGTTCCACCAGCGCCATCCCGATGTCTGCGGCGTGCGTCTCTTTCCAGCCGGGCGCCAGCAGCGAAATGTGGTCAAGGATGAGCTGACGAAAGCTGCCATAGTCCTTCGCCAGGTAGTTGATCTCCGGCTCGTCGATCGCCGGCGGCTCGCAGAGGCACGAAGGCGCGCAGTCAAGATCAGACGGACAGTTGATTTTGAAAGAAAAATCGACGTGATCGTATTGCGGATCGACGCGCTCCACACCCACCAGCCGCAGCGTGTAGGTGGAAAAGTCCCCGTATTTCTCCACCGTCAGCGTCAGATATTCGTCCCTGGTCGTGTCAGGATCGGTGACCGGATCAACGTGCACGATCCGGATACCTGTGACTCGCCGCCCTCCTTCCAGACGGAGGTATTTCTCCAGGCCTGGCCCGGGCCGGCTTAGTTCAGGTGGCAACTTTCCCAGAAAGTAGAGATTCAGCGTGAGTTGATCATCATCGACGACTTCGACATAATCGAGGCCGTTCCAGCCGATTAACTGTCGGACTGCTTCGCGCCGCTCATCGCGTTGGCAACAAAGATTCATTAGGATCCTCGGCTACACAGCCCGGGTCAAAGTGGCCGTCTGCTGCTGGTTGGTGGTGCGTATCACGTATTTGACGGTGAGGGAAAGCGTTGAATCCACGCACTGCACGTCGGTGTCCTGCACCAGAATCAAATCTCCGAGCCAGTGCTGGAGCGCGGCTTGCAGGGTGAATTGCACGGTGGCCGCCACCTCCGGGCTGTTGCCGCCAAAGACCAGTTGCAGCAGCCCGCTGCCAAAATCAGGACGGTTCACCCGCTCACCCGGATTGGTGAAGATCAGTTGTTCGATCATGTCGCGAATGTGGTCTTCGTCACCGGTGGAAGCGGTCTTGCCCCGGGCATCGAAATGAAATGGGTAATCAATGTTCATCGCGTCCTCATGTGCCCATCACCCGGATCTGAACAAAGCCGACGATGGGCGGTCCGGCGGGAATCTGCTCAATGCTCAGGCAAACGCCCGGACCAGGCCCCGGACCGGGAGCCAGCGCCACCGGCTGGCCCGACACCAGGACCCGTGTGGCGGGCATGCCCCATTTGACCTGCACGCACGGTTGCGGCTTGGTTCCCGCCCCGACCGGAATCTGAAAAGGGCATCCAGCCACCGCGATCACGCTGGCCATGGTGGCCACCGGCTGGCCGCCCACCAGAACCCTCGGCTGCGAAGGCGCAATGGTGGCCTTCGCCATGTGCGTGCACTGCATGACTGCGTTGACGTGTAAAAAGAATCCAGGCATTGTTGTGCAACTTTACTTCACGATGGTGAGAGCACCGAGGTTGAAGTCGATGGCCGTGCCGATCATGGTGATCATGGCCCCTTTGCCGTTGGAGATATAAATACCGGAATCGTTGACCACGATCATGGCGCCGGTGGTGCTCTTCAGAATGATGCCTCCGGTAAGCGGCGTAGGCGGCATGTCGCTGATCATGAACATGTGTTGCAGTTGTGACTGGATCACGATGTTGGGTGCAAGCGGTGGCGGCGCCGCAAGAGCCAGCGGAGGCACATTGGTCGATGCTAATCGGCAACCAGTCCAGATCGGACGGCCCGGGTCACCCTGCTCGAACTCCACCCAGACTCCCGCGCCGAGCGGCGGCACCATGTACACGCCCATGGGCGAGCCGGTTGGTCCGGCCAGCGGTGTGCATGCCTCGCACCAGCTTGACGGCACTAATCCGAGCACATCGGGAACGAGACATATGATTCGTCCGCGGAATTCCAGATCGACGTTCTGCACCACCGTGCCCTTGTATTTTCCATAGAATTTCTTCGGGCTGCTGCCCCCGCTCATACTGGTACCCTCGGCGTGTTGGAGATCAGCCCGTCACGGCTGAGCTGAAAATTCTGCTTATACTCACCCCGCTTGATGTTATGGGTGACGCTGTTGACGTAGTAAAAACCGTCATAGGCCAGACCGGCACCGCGTACGCCCACCAGCATGCGCGACCGGAGCACTTGGCCATAACGCACCACATCCAGCGACCCGGAAACGCTGATCGCATCCGAGGCGTTGAAGGTCATGCCCAGAATCTTCTGCATCGCCTTCGGAAAACTCTGGGCCGTTCCATCATCGGCAAACTCGATCTTGGCGGGCGGGGTGAGACGAAGGCCCATCGGCGGGCGCAGGATGCTGATGTTCGGCGCCGGGATAGGAATCGGAATGTTCTTTGTGATCGGATCCATGATCGTATAAACCACAATTTTTTTCGCCAGCCCATCCAGGCTGAAGGTCATCGATTCCACGTTGGTGTGGGCGTCCATATTCACGTTCAAAGCCGGTTGGGGCACAGGAATGCGGATATCGGGACCGAAATAAGCAATGCTCTGGCCCGGCAGCGGCCCCGGCTCCACGTAAAAGACGTAGCCTGCGTCGTTGGCCATCAGGTTGATGTAGTCGAGGTCGGTCCCCCAGTGCGTTGGAACCTGATCGCTGGGTAGCGTAACATCCGGCGGGATAGGTGGGATGAGGACCGGCACAATACCGAAAACCAGATACTTGGCCAGGATCACGTAGAGCCGCCCGACCTCCGGGAGTGCCCAGTAGCGCATGAACGGCATCTGTGCCACATTCATCAGCACGCTCAAGTCTTCGCCCGTGATCGTCAAGGTCGATTGCCCGGGGTCGTTGCTGGGCGTAAGCTCCTGCCGCGTCACGATGCCATCCATCAGCACATTCGGCATTCCCCCCAGCGTGGCCACGATAATGACTCGCGTGATCATCGGATCGAAATAGCCTGCGGGCAGCATGGCCGTGAGCAGCGGCGATGCCTTGCTGACGGCAAAGGTCAACTGAAACCCGGACTTGTCCTTGCCGCTTGTCACCTGCGCGCTGGTCAGCGCATCCATGACTGACTTGGGCGCCGGAACCGGCGCCATCGGCCCGATCATCAGCGTCAGATGGACACCTTTAAGCATTGGGCGTTCCGGGAATGCCTTCCGGCAATGTGATGCGCAATGTTCTTCCGGGCGTTCCGGTCAGATCTTCGGGATTCATCGCCGCATTGGCATCGGCAATCCGCCAGAAGGCCTCAGCATCGTTCATATATTTCGATGCAATCAGGTCCATGCGCTCTCCCTGACTGATGTTGTGCAGTTGCAGCAGCGCGAATTTTTCCGGCGCCGGAAGAAAGCGCCGCTGCAGGTAAACAACCGGGCCATTGCCGGTTTTGAGCGTGACTGTCTCGATGCCGTAATAACGGCTGGTGGCAGGGAAATTAAATGTCTTCATGGGTCTTCCTCAGGGAATGCCGGTGATGCCCAGTGCTCCAAAGGTCCCGGCCTTATTTTGCGCCGACAGTTGCTCTTTGGCCTGAAGGTAGGCCATAAACAGACTGCCGCCTTTTTCATCGAATCCAACATCATCAATGGTCAGCACTCTCATCCCCAGGCTCACCTTGGCGCGGATGGGGTTCAGCGCCACATCGAATGCTTCCTCGGTAATGCTGAACTCGGTGATGCGCACCGGAGCAATGCGCTTGGGCCCGAAAACAAAAACGGTCAGCGGAGCCTCGGCCGCCACGATCTCCAGTGAGCCGGAAGACGCCGCGCTGTTGTTGGCCTGCAGTTGCGTGCTGGTGGGATAAACCAGCGTCTCCAGGGCGGCCAACACCGGATGCAGTCCCACTTGCGTTGCCTGACTGTCCGCTGCCTCAAGCTGGTCGGTGGCGTCGATCTCCGCCTCCACCTTGATGGTTTCCGCCGGCGGGCCTTTCAGGCGCAGCGCTTCCAGGCGATCACCGCTTTCCTGGCCGACGCCCTTGATCTGAAAGCTCCGCGTCAAGGTGTCAGGGTTATATTGCAGACCGATTACGCGCAACACCGCGCCGCTGATCGGATCGAGCAACACGATGCCGCCTTTGAGAAGTCGAGGTGATCCGGGGAAGGTGCTCATGGCTCATTCCTCATTCTTGACTGGCTCCCCTTACCAATCACAGTCTCTTGCGGCTGAACAAATACTCGTGCCCGCACTTGACGGTCATTCGGGTTCATCGGGCTGGATGCCATGGCGTCCCCGCAGTTGTGAATCCCCTCGCTGATGGTTGTGCACCCCGAAGGCAAACCCGGAGGATCCGTAACACGAGCGGCAATGATGCCATTGGTCTTCAGCGCGTTCGCAACGGACATGACGCGGTGCTCCCCCAGTCTGGTGTTGTTCTCGGTAGGTCCTTCCACCGATGCCATTCCTGTGAGCTGTACCGAAAAACGTGAGTCTCGTTTGAGCCAGGAGATAACCGTTTCCAGTTCTCCCTGGCCTGATTGCGTGAGGCTGCGGCGCAGCTCGCTCGCAGACGCCATCGCTGTCCCAGGCTGGTTCTGGTTAAAGTGAATTGGGAAATCCAGCTTCAAGGGCGGCACCATGGGCGGCAGACGCAACTGGAACTTCGCCTCTTGCTCCGTGGGTGTTCTGCCTTTGGGCTCCTGGCCGGGAATCTTCTCTGGCGCCCGTCCAGGACCCTTCTCGCAACCTAAGCCGCCCGCCGTTTGTTCAGGCGGACAACACGTCGCCGTTGCCGTCAGTCGCGAAGGTGAGCAGCACTTGGTCGTGTTGACGACAGAACCGCTGGCATCTGACTTCCCCTCGCAGCACTCCCCGGTCTTCATCATCACCCATCCGGGGGGACACCTCCGGTCTTTTGGCTTCTTTGGATGCGTCAACTTGTAATAAGCACTGTGCACATCCTCTACAGAGGGCAAATCGATTGGACTGGGAACGATAGGCTGGACATCGATCCCGTAGTCCCCCCATTGCAGAAGTGGTGGGGTTTTTTTCTCTGGTTCATCTGACCCGCTGCCGGGCTGCCGCCGCAATTTCGTTGCGCCTGCATCCGCCTTGGGCAATCTTGACGCAGCACTCCACGATGCACCGCTGAGTCCGATGATCTGTCCGGCAAAGAGCTCCGCCTGACTTTCGGTCGCGTCATCCTGCGGGCCGATTTCCAGCTTGGATTGTGGATGGTGATGGCTGGCGCCTGCGGACTGCTGCACCACATGGGTAAGTTCATGGGCCCCCGGAGATGCTCCAGGGCACGAACTGCCCAGCTCCGAACACCAGGTTGTTGCCCACTGTGTAGGCCAACGCATTGACTGCCTGAGCGGACTCTGCTGCTCTCTGATCCGTGTGTACGCGAACGTTTCCGAAGTCGTGTCCGGCGCGTGTTTCAAAGAAAGAACGGGTTTCGCCGTCCAGTGGCTGCCCGGAAGAGTGCAGGACTTCATGCACGATCGGCGGCGCGATAGCTGGATCATGCCCGCAGAACGGCGCTGCAGTAGTGATTCCTTTTGCTTGCACTCCTCACAGTCGCCACCTACAACCGTGTGCTGGCCGCAGCCACATTTTCGCTGCAACAGTGACGCCGTGACTGGATTGGGTGCCAGTAAGCCGCCACTTGTTTTCATCTTGATAGGCATATGATTCTCCTGACTTACTTAAGGAGTCGTGCGAGTGAGTGCCTTCTGTCAGGCTGCTGCTGAATATGCGTGGCTTCAGGAAGTAGCTGATCCTTGGACTCTTTGGCGCTGCTGCTTCATTTCTTCCTGCATACTTTTCTGCTGCCTTTAGTCTGTTTCTCCGCTTCGGCCAAGGTCATGTCTGTCCCAACATAAACATCAACCCTTTTATCTTTGATCCTGCGACCGGTATCTTCCGCTGTTCTGGAACCGACATCTTCAATTAAGAGTTCCTTGCCCATTGGAATCACTTTTTCATCCACGGCCACAGTTCTCCCTACAGTCGCGCACGTTCGCGAATGCGTCAAAGCACATGGGGCTTCTTCGAAACAATTATTTCCTTTGTAGTGGATGAGCTTGCCTGAACTCGAAAGGCCAGAGCCTTGCATCTTGACACCGCGTGGGGCCGTCTTTGTCTCGAACAGAAAGTTACGGCGAAAAGTCCCCTTCAGCCCGCATGGATCTTTTACCGTTGGCTTTTCTGCAAACTCATTCTCTTGTGCTAACGCATAAGCCGTGATTAGAAATGCGCCCAGATCGACATAGCCTTTAGGACATTCCGTTTTTATAGAGTAGACGTATGACTTCAGCTCCTTGGACTCTTTCGTGGCAATCTTGTACAGGCCTTCCATAAATCCCTCGCGGGCCTCAGCTGCCTCCTGACCCGCCTTTTCAGCTGTTGCTTTCGCCATCGGCTTATAATAAAGACCGTATTTGCCTTTCTCGAGGGTATAAACTTCAGTCTCCAGGTGCGCAGCCGCGAATCTCTGAGCAAGTCTCTTGGCCCCGGATTCTGTAGGAAAGCATCGTTCCCACACCTTGTAATCCTTCTTCTCAGGAATAGCATCGGGACAATTGGCAATGACTTTCACATAATAAGAATCTGCCCTTCTGTCGTGCTCAACGGTGATGCTGTGGCCTTTACTTTTGTACTTTTCTTTTTCTTTTGCCAGGGCTTCGGCCTCCGCTTGGTTCATCTTGAAGTAGTGAAATGTCCAGAGCTTCTTCTTCCCCCCTTGGACAGGATCTTCGGCCTCTAGGCCAAAGCTTTCGACGAGCCGCTTCCGAGCATCCGTTGCCTCTTTGTTTGTCTTATATTCTAGTGCCCATTTCGCACGCTCTTTTCGCTGTAGGATGCGCTCCGCCGTGGGGCCACGGCTCTGTTGAAACACATGCACCAGTTCATGCCCGAGCAATTCTTTGCCCGCTGCAGTATTTGGAGAAAACTCGCCCGGCGCAAACACAATGTGGTTTTGCACTGTGTATGCAAGGGAATTTAAAGTCTGCGCTGACCTGCCGGCTTCCCCATCGTTATGTATCCTCACTTGATTGAGCGCACGCCGGGCTGGTGAGTGGGGACCGCGTGCGCGCGGCTCGGCGCTCACGGATGACTTTGCTGGATCTTCGGCATTTCTTCCGTTCTGCTTGCCGTGAACTACTTCTCTTGCAACCCGGCTCGCTTCCAGCTCGTAGGCATCTGAAGATTCGGAAATGGTCAGCCTGCGCTGCATGTCTTCAGATTGGGCAGGCACATGTGAGAAATCCTGGGGTAAGTGTGATTCGAAATATGCTTGAGTCTCGGTATCGAGAGGTTGGCCAGTGGAGTTCAATACTTCATCTACGTTTGGAAATGCTGCGCTTGGCCAACTGCCACCGAGTTGGCGTTGCAGCCTCGTTCTCTTCTTCGCGCATTCATCACACTCTTCACCGCCAATTCTGTGCTGGTTGCAGGCACACTTGCGCTGTAGAATGCCGCTGGACAGATTCGCTCGCACCGGCGTTGTGGCCGTGCCCAGTCGTGATGTACGTCGTTCACTCATTCGCGTGTGGGCCGGGCTTGGAGGTGCTGCGGTTCAGGCAGGCGCTACGGGCCATGCATCAGATCCGCCTTTTCATAGCTGCCCTTGTCAATCAGAATATTTCTGGAGCTCTGCGCCCTGGCTGGCCCTTCAAGTCCCCTGGTTTGGCTCTCGCCCGGTCATTAATGACCCAATCCTTCGAGCGTGCGCACGAAAAATTGCATTCCGTGCACTTAGCTTTGAGCTGCTGGTTCAACCCTTGGGAGGACTGCCGCCACACACTGGGTCAAGCCACCAAAGATTGTTCGTGCCTTGCTTGGTTCCGTAATTTGGCTTGATTCCGTATGTACTTCCTTTGCCATGTCCGAGAGTAGCTGCAATCGAATCGTACAGATGCGTCAAATCAAAGCAGCGCGGATCACAATGGTCTCCCGCTGTCCTGTCTACCCAAAAATGAGTTGTAATCTCTGGAAACTGGCCAGCCTGAAGTGCCGCCCGAAGATAGGTTTTGGTCAAAGCGTTAAATTGGTCGTCGGAGTATGCCGGCTTGGGTAGAGGTTGAAGCTTTCCAGTTGTGCGACAATCCGATCCTCTCTCCTGGACAATCTCGACGTTCACCATCGAACCAATGCGAGCCGCCCGTTGAGCGAGAAGAGGCGCCAGCTTCTTGCATGAGCCTTCAAGCTGCGCTTCACTAGTCGGGCTTGCGGCTAGAGCTTGAATGCCCGCACTGTCAACCTTCGCGCAAATCTCCGCTACCGCCCACGAAGCCGTCGTTCTTACATCTCCGGAACCGGCCTCCAATTGTTTCTTGGCGGCGGATTGTTCCTGGGTTACCTCTTTCGGTGTTAGGCCCAGTCCATCCAGAGCACGGTCGAGTGCGGGTTGGTGTTCGCTTGCTTTACTGGCGCCCCATACGCTTCGGTACGCCTTCTCTCGATCCGCTTTCTTCATGATGTCCTGCCCGCGTTCGAATTCAGTGCCTGTGGGGCGTTTCGCTTCAAAGAAAGAGCGAGCCGTCACTGCGTCCCCAACTGCCGGAATGTACGCGGCGGCACCTTCTCCTAGTGGTCCTCGGCCTTGTTTTTTTAGCTCTTGTAGCCGGGCGGAACCTACTTTTGCGGCGGTGTCGTGCAATACAAACTGTAGCCCTTGACGAAAAGCCATTGCTGCGGAAGGGACGCCAGTCTTTGTGATTTGAGCAATTCTGTTCTTCTCTTTGTCGCTCAGCTTCGCTCCTGCGTTGTCCGACACACCGCCAATATCCCTCCAGGTCTCCGGACTGACTGTGGGCAGCTGGATCCCCAGCTTTTTAAGGCGTTCCTGTTCTTCAGGACTGGTGGGAACAAGATCTACTTCAATTGTCTCGCCTCCGTTTTTTCTCTGTAAACCGTACCCAGTATTCGTTGCCCGGTCTGATTTCTGAACCTCACCAGCCAGAATGCTTTCAGCGAATCTGTCTGCCTCATTCTCGAGGACATTATGAGTGTCCATTCTTAGCAGTTGTGACGCGGATTGTGCGCCGTCACCCTGCTGCAGCACATGTGTCAACTCATGTGCCAGGAGCCCTCGGCCCTGCCTTGTGTTGGGCGCGTAGAATCGAGGATCAAACACAATATCCCGACCGACCGTGTAAGCACTCGCATTTACTGCCCGCGCCGACTGCCCTGCGTGGAAATCCGTATGCACCCGTACATGGCTGAAGTCGTGCCCAAAACTCGGCTCCATGAATGCCCGTGTCGCGCCATCGAGCGGTTGCCCTGGTGAGCGCAGCACTTCATGCACAATCGTCGGAACTTCGCTTGGTCCAGTGCTGGTACCGCGGCGTTGCAGGCTCGTTCCCTTATTCTTGCATTCATCACACTCTTCGCCATGAATCGTATGCTGCCCGCAATCGCACTTGCGTTGCAAGACTCCACTGCATACCGGCTGCAGCGCCGGTTTGGCGGGTGTCGCGACGGCGGTTAAGGAACGGTGGCTCATACTTTTCGAACCAGCGATTGATACACGCTGTGGGCAATCTGCCGTCCCATTTCCACTGGAAGGAGCGGGCCCGACATCTGAATGTTCGGTGCGCTCAGTGTTGGTACAGCGCCGCTCTGTGACGCCCAGCCCATGCCATCGCGTTGCAATATGCGAGTCAGTTCACGTTGCACGGACGCCTGAAGCTGCGCCGCCTGCCCGGCCTTCAACGGCAAACCGTCAATCACCAGGCGGTCGATGTGCAAAGACACGCTGTTGCTCTTCTTTTTCATTAACGGAACTCGGCTTCGCTGACCGGCTTCTCCAGCTTCCGCAGTTCGGTGCGCGCAGCGGAAAACAGCAGGGGCATGGTCACGGGTCTTCCCTTCTCACACGCCAGGAAGGCCGCGTTCAGGGCGATACTGTGAATGTTGCCGCCCGTGATGTTGAGCCGCGCCAGGCGGTCGTAGTCCAGAGTTTCCCTGGGGGTTTCCGGCGGCAGCACCTTTTCCCAGATCATCCGCCGCTCTTTCACGCCCGGGAACTGGAAGTTCACCACAAACCGCAGGCGGCGCATGAAGGCCGCATCGAGCGCGGTCTTCATGTTGGTGGCCAGAATCGCCAGCCCGCTGAAAGTTTCCATCCGTTGCAGCAGGTAGTTGATCTCAATGTTGGCGTAGCGATCGTGGCTGTCTTTCACCTCGCTGCGCTTGCCGAAGAGCGCGTCAGCCTCGTCGAAGAACAGGATAGCCCCGCCCTGCTCCGCGGCGTCAAAGAGCCGTCGCAGGTTCTTTTCTGTTTCGCCGATGTATTTGCTCACCACCGCGGAAAGATCGATGCGATAGAGATTCAGGCGCAGGTCGCCGGCGATCACCTCGGCCGCCATGGTCTTGCCCGTGCCGCTCTCCCCGGTAAACAGCGCGGCAATACCGAAGCCCCGGTTCATTCTGGTGGAAAAGCCCCATTCGCCGTACACCTTGTGCCGCCCGCGCACCTGGGCGGCGATCTGGCGCATCAGCGCCATTTGCTCGTCGGGCAAAACCAGGTTATCCCATGTGGCCTTCACATCGAGGCGCTGGGCGAGAGAGTCAAGCCGCGGCCGCGTCAGGTTGAGACACGCTTCCCAGAGCCGTTCGTTCAGCGGCTCGGCCTTGTCCTGGGTTTTGAGGGCCAGTGCCGCGATCTTCCGTATCTCGCCCAGATTCAAGCTGAACTGCCCGGCCAGCTTCTCCGCCATCGGTCCGATCTCCGGCTCAGGCTCATGAGCGCTCAGAGCCGAAGTCCACGCCGCGCACTGCTCGGCGGCATCCGGCCTGCCCACGTCCACTGGAATGCTGTCTCCGCTGAGCCGCAACGGCACTTCGCGCACACCCAGAAAAACCAACTCCACGCCTCGCGCCAGGAAACGTTGAAGGGCCGCCTGCGCGTCCGCGGAAGAGCCATCCAGGGATTCAGCATCCACGTAGAGGGCCAGCGGCAGCAGAACACTTTCCCTCTGCCACAGGCGCGCCAGAGTTTCGATTTCAGCGGGCTGCGCCGGCAGTGTCTCCACGCCGATTCGATACAGCCGGCGTTCCATCGCTGCGCAGACCTGCCGGGCCACTTCCAGTTTGCTGCCGGAATCCCGGCCGATCAGTTGTACGACCGGCAAGACCGGCTCTGCCGCCGCGTCGTGCAACTGCGACAAAATGGTTTCCACAACAGTTGATTGTGAAGCGGCCAGCTCATCGGTCTCGCTTGTAGCCGCGGAGCTGAGCAGGGTCACGAGGCGCTCGTCCATCAGATTGAGGCCCTTCAGGAAGTTCACAACCCGCTCATCGGCCCGCAACGGGCTGGCGGTCAGCGGCGTCGCGCCCGGCTGGTTGATCTCGAGCAGACGGGCATAACGCAACGGACGGTGCGCGGCCAGCGCATCCCAGCTCGGATCATCCAGCGCCGACAGGGCCAGCGCGAACGTGGGATAGCTGCGCCCGCCGCCTTGCGCCTGGGCACACAGAGCGGCCAGACCATGATCGAATTCCATGGCGGCGCAAAGCAACAGCGTATCGCGCTCGAAGGCGCTCAATCCAAACCTCTGCGCCAGCAAGACCAGCGCAGGTGGCGGATCGGCTTTGGCCGCCTGGTCCCGCTGCTGCGCCGCCTGCTTGAGCTGTTCTTCGGCGTTTGCTCCCCTGCCCTCCGGAAGCAGCCCGGCAATCATCGTTCGCCCGGGGGGCTTTCCGCCGAACCAGCGGTGGAAGAATCCTCCCGGCGCAGTTCCGCCAGCGGGCTGCTCATTGCCGCCGCTGCCCGGCCCGGAAACCGAAGCGGCCGGCTCCGCCTCAGATGCGCTTTCCGGAACCAGTGCCAGAAGCCGCAATCGCAACCATTGCAACGACGCAGCGAGATAGCGATTATTGCTCTCTTGCCAGCCTTCGACGCTCATGTAACTTTCACCTTTTGCTTCGGATCAAAATCAAATTTCGGTGGATCTCCCTGAACGGTCATTGACAAACTGTCAACGCCCTGCACGCGCAGCCGCACCAGGTACTCGCCCGCAACCACCCCGGGCACGGTAAAGCTCAGGATCGTAGGCTTGCTGAGGTCGTCCTTAGGCGTCTCGATCTTTTCAGGTGAGACGGTTTGAGATCCAAAAATGAGCTGCGTGAAGGGCTCCTGGTCGGGCAGCAGCCGTGGGGTGCAGGTCACATTCAGTTTCACGTCACCCTTCGGCGCTGTCGGCGGGTCGATCTCGATGAGAGGGGCCAGCGCCACCGGCACAGCGTTCGTGCACCACTCGATGGCACCGGGCCTGCTGACGGCCATTGAAACCGAGTACACACCGATGGCCCATTCATTCATCGCATTGGGGTCTTCAACCACGCTGGGCACATGAACTGACATCTCGGTTGGTGACACGACTGCTTTGGGCGGCAGCGAAGTTGTGACTTTCTCTCTCGCGTTCTCAAATTGCAGCTTGGTGGTTCCTGAATTGTCGAAATAGGATCCGGTTACTTTTAGATCGTCACCCAGACGCATCGCCGGCAGCAGCTCCGACAATGCCGGACGTACCGCAGTGAGCGTGGGAAAGGGGGCCGCGAGGGCAGACGGTCCGCTATCGTCTTTGCCTTGCTTGAGCACCGGTGGCGCCGCCTTGACCGGGGCCGTGCTCTGGATGAGCACGACTGAAACCAGGTAGGCCATGGTGGTCCGGTAGCGCGCCTGCATGGCCGTCCACAACTTAGACAGCTCTTCGGAACTCAGGAAAACCGGCGCGATCTTGATGAGCTCGACCTGGTCGGCCAGATCGAGGACCGGCAGGTTTTTGAACAACGGCGGCAGGATTGCGCCATCGACCGGCGAGGGCTTGCCCAGCACAGTGCGCAGCTGCGCGCGTGTCAGCACCGGAGTTTCATGCAAGAGTTGCATGGCGTAACCAAGCAGTATCTCGGCATTAAAATCCTGAGCGCCATAGGCAGTGAGCAGGTAATGGAGGTCCAGGGCCAGCGGCGGATTGGCCAGCCTCTGGCCGCTGCCATCGCGGGAAGGCAGACCCACATTTCGCCAGCCCAGGTTGGGGGTCACCTGATAAAGAAAAAGATTGAGCTGGTTGGCCTCATTCGCGCCGGTCGTAATCCGATCGGGCGCCGTGGAGCTGACGGTAACGCTGCCAACTGCTGAGAGATCATGGTTGAGCAGGCCGTCATTCAGCAAATCCTTGAGAGTTGCCGTGACTGCGGCAATCGCCAGCGGGCTGCTCATCGCGTACCTCCGTGGCGGACCTTCAGATAGTCTTCGAGGGACAACCTGGGCGCCATCGATTTTGCCCTGGGAGCAGATGGGACCTGCTGCGTGGCGCGGATCTCAATGCGCCCGATGGTTACCTGAATCGCAGGCTCGCTCAGGGCGTCGCTACGGACGACCGCCACCGGACGCTGGTTCTTCTGCTCAACTCCGTGGCGCTGCGGCGCCGGCTGAAACTGCGGCGATGACATTCGTTCACCCGCGGGCGGAAAAACGGAAGCCCGTGGGATCGCCGGCTGAGATTCATTGCCAACAGGCGGATTGGCGGAATGTTTCACCTCCACCTTTACCGGTTGCAGTGAAGGTCCCACCGTTAGCTGCAGTTTAGTTTCAGGATGCAACATGTGGAAAGGAGATTCTTCGCTGTCTGCCCTGGGCAGCGTCACCGATGCCTGTTCCCATCGGCCGTTTTGTGACAGCGGTCGCGACAAAGAATTTCTATCCACTTCACTTGCAGGGATAGTCGGCTGCACTGTGCGAAAAGAAGATTCTCCGTCGTCTGCCCTGCTCGCTCTTAACGGTGCTTGCTCATCCCGACCCTCTTGCCGCGCCGCCTGCAGGAGCAAAGAATTCCGTCTGGGCCGTTGCGCCGTCAGAGCTTCTTTGTTTTCGGTTCCCGTTTCTCCCCGATCCTCCACCAGCGGCAAAAGAGGCGACAGGCCCCGGCTTCCGGACTGTGCGACTTCGCGTCCTGTTCTTCCTAAAGTCTGCAAATCTAGACTCGGCAGGGTTTCCATATCTTGCTCTATCCCATTCGTCACAGTCTCAAGCCCCGCGGCGGCCCGCACTCCAGGTCTGGGCTCGAACAGAGCCGGCCTGCGTCTCTGCAGAACCGAACCATGGCCGAATGCGCGGTCTACCAGGCTGGAGAGAAAATTATTCATGGAAGTTCGTCGTCACCTTTATCACCCGGTCGCCATATCGATGTAAATCTGACGCCGGACCGCGCTGAGAGAAAGAACCTCAGATTCGGTCCACCCATAAAGTGAAGCCAGAACATGAACATCGCGCAGAAAACCGCGGGCCCAGTCTTCAATCTCGCTCCACAGATACGAGGCAATGTCGAAAAGCATGGTCCATTCGTGCCGGCAACCCGGGCATGATATGGCTATTTGTAGGTCGGCCTGCGCATCGACTCCGGCCATCTGTTCTATCACCGCCTCCATCACCTCAGCGGGCAACTCCGACGGCAGGAGGGGCGCATCGCCACAGGATGCAGCCGAGATGCAGCGCTCCAGTACGGCAGAAGATGCGACCGCACTCTCCATGTTTTCAACCGCCAGAAGATCATGGGTGTTGGGAAGGCGAAACTCCACGTGGTAGTCAGACATTTGCACTTGCAACGTCTCTCCCACGGCGTTACCCGACCGGTGGGGGCAAATGTCAGCAGTTCTGAAGTTCAATTCCAGCCGCTCTCCGCACCGGGGGCATGCAGCAATCGTTTCAAAATCTGGGCCAAAGAGCACCTCGCGGAGCGCGAACAATCTTTCGTCGCGTTCACCGATGCCGGCGCCCGCCCATTCTTCAGCGGAGACATCCGGCCAGGCTACCGACAGGAGTATCAACGGACGCCGGACCGGCGGCTGCGAAGCGCCTCTCTCCCATGCTGCCAGCAAAGCATCCGCATTCAGGATTGTCGTAGGCATCTGCTGCGACAACTGGCCTGGAGCGCCCGTTTCACGAGGGCGCGCTCCGGGACTCATCAACTGGATGGCTCCGCGAAACTAATCTCGCCCGGTTCCTGCTGCTCAGTGTCGCGTACCCAGCCCTCGTTTTCCAGCTTGATATGCTGGATTGCGATGGCATTGGCATTGGCGTCAAGGTCAGGCATCGCCTGAAACTCGCTCACCCAGCAGCGGAAGATGTTGTAGACGATAGCGATCTGGCCTGCCTCGTTATAGACCTCCAGCGTGATGTCTTTGCGAAAGTCTTTCAGCGATACCTCGGCGCCCAGGCCGGCCCCGAAGTTCCAGACCTTGTTCGCCCACTGCTCGAAATCCGTATCATGAGTGACGCCCCGATCGAGAGTAATGGCCTCGTATTCGGTGCGTCCTGGCGATTTACGGCTGCTGCTGGGGTCGCCGCCTTCACGGTGCTTGACGACTTCAGTGGTGCGTTTCAACGCGCTCATCTTGCTGAGGCCGGCAATGTAGCGGTTGTCCCACTTCAGTTTGAATTTGAAATTTTTATAAGGATCGAAACGTTGAGCGTTAACGGTGAATTGCGCCATGACTCTGTTCTCCAGTTTCGTCTCAGACTTGGATCTGGCCAGCCATCTGCTGGATTTGAATGACCAGGAACTCCGCAGGCTTGAGCGGAGCAAAGCCCACTAACAGGGTGACCACGCCGAGATCAATCAGGTCCTGTGGATTTGTGGTCTTATCGCACCGCACGAAGTAGGCATCTCGCGATGAGGCACCCTGAAATGCGCCCTGCCGGAAAAGATTGTGCATGAAAGCCCCCGCGTTCAGGCGAATCTGCGACCACAGGGGTTCATCATTGGGCTCGAATATCACCCACTTCAGGCCCCGGTAAAGACTTTCTTCGATATACAGCGCCGTGCGCCGCACCGGAATGTACTTGTATTCATCGGCAAGCTCGTCGGCGCCGCGCAGAGTCCGCGATCCCCAGACGATGGGGCCGGTCAGGGGGAATGACCTGAGGCAGTTGATGCCCAGCGGATTGAGTTCTCCGTTTTCCGGGTCGGTGAGTTGCACGCTGAGACCCGATGCGCCGACGATTGCTGCATCATTGCCGGCCGGAGCTTTCCACACGCCTCTCTGCGAGTCGGTGCGGGCGAAGATTCCGGCAATCGCGCCTGATGCTGCGAAAACCTCGATCTGGTTGTCGTGCAGAGTATTGGCCTTTTTGAGCCGGGGAAAGAACAGTGCGGCGTTTCGGCTCTTCGTCCCGATCCTATCTGTGGGATCCAGGAACTTTGTGCGGGCGTTGTCCTTATCGTTCCAGTCCTTGGGCGCGTCCACCAGCAGCATCGCGCGGCGGGTTTCACAGTACGCAGCTGCGGCGGAGATCAGGTTGACGTCCCAATCCAGGGCGTCGGCGGAAGCGCGATATGGGGGAATGCACAGCAGATTGAAAAGGTCAGCCTGCTCGAGCGCATAGAGGCCTTGCTTGTTATCCATGCCGTTTGCCGGAAGAAAATCCGCGACTGCGAGAGGCAAGCCGTCTGATACTGCGGCCAAAGCCTTCGGGAGCGCGTCGTCAAGATCCTTCTTCGTATCTGTCACCGCCTGTTTCTCTGTTGTCAGATCGGCTGTGGGTTCGGCGTTTTGTTTATTTCTCAATTTCCTTTGAGCATCGGCCCACAATTGCTCCTTGGCGCCCAGATCGTCATTACATTCCTTTACTAGATTGCTATTTGCTTCGTCCACAGCTTTCTGAGCCTTATCGATTTCGCTCTGCGCAGCCTTGGCGTCTTGCTTATCGGTGAGAGTTTTTTGCAGACCCTGTAAGGCTTTGCTGTCAGTCCATAAAGTATTGAGAGACGTTTGGGCAGCCGGAATGCTCGGGCTGCCTTGGTAGCGCAGAAGGTTTGAATTGCCGGCAAGCACATTGTCCACGCGGCGCGGGCTTTCTATGACGGTCAGATTCACGAACCTTTCTGAAGAATTCGTGCCGGTGTCACGAACCGTCAGATTGAACAGGTCGCCGGTGGTAACACCCATGTCTTTGGCTACGTCAGCGGAAATATTATCCACGTCGACCGTCACGCGCAGGTTGACGCCCCATTGGCCTTCGCTGGAGGCCTCAAATTTGAGCTCGCCTGCGGTCAAAGTATGCTTCGTACCCGGCGCGACCGCCGGTGTGCCTGCCGGTGTGCCTGCCGGTGCGCCTGCCGGTGCGCCTGCCGGCGGCTTACCTGGGTTGTACAGCCGGACGATAATCGCCTGCCCGCCGCCATTCTGAAAAAAGTCGCGAACTGCGAAGCCCAGGTTGCTGTTAATCCACAGCCCTCCGAACTTCCTCTCAAAATCCGCGAAGCTATTGATGATGGTTGCCTCATTTGTAGGTCCGCGCGCGGCCCGCCCGATGAATGCGGTGATGGATGTTGCCACGCCCGTAATTGGCCGAACCCCGCTTCGGATTTCCTCAACGTAAACGCCGGGATAAGTCGGTGTTACTGGCATTAGAGCCTCCTTATTTCACTTTTGCTGATATCAATCCACCGTGGATGCAAAACCCCGGGCCCGACCCCCTTTGAGAAGAACGCGCCAGCGCACATGAATGCATCAACAATGTCATTGGAAGTCACAAGACTTGATTCTCAGATGTCAGGCTACATTCGTTTTGTATGGGAAATCGCACAATGGCCTGGACTCTTTCACTAGTTCGACGCAATCGGCGTCCACTTCCACGGCAAAAGCCCGCCAGATCGAATCAAGTAAAACCACAACACGGGTCTGGTTGTGTCTGCGAAGAAGAATTCCCTTCATCCCGGCTAAAACACCCGCAGTGATCATGACCTGCTGGCCCGCTTTCAGATATTCGTGCGGCTCGACTTTGCCGTCGCTGGTGCTTTTCCTGATCCAATCGATTTCTTCGGGCGATATCACCGCTGGAGCCTCCTTTCTGCCAATGAGAGAAACGGCATAGGGCACGGTTAGAACTCTCATGCGTTCCAGCAGCGGCAATCGGACAAATAAATATCCGCGGAACAACGGGGTCTCCAGTTTTACACGCCGGTCTTTCCACTGGCGCAGAGAGGAATAGCATGGCAGAAAGTGTTCGATCCCACGATCGTGCAGGCCTTGCGCAACCTTCTTCTCCTGGTTGGAACGGACAAAAAGGACATACCAGTTTGGCTGTTGCCAATCAATCAAGGAGTGCTCGCTGTTCCGACCGCCAAACTCTCCCAACTCTCGGATTCCGGCTGGCTGCATGTAGCTTCGCCCCGTCACTTACATGGCTCTTGTGACCCAACCCAATTCAGATACCGACACGCAGGCGCGTTCCGCCTTACGTAAAGATGACAACATCCGCTCAGACAACGTAAAATTGGTCCACTTTTCAGGGCGCTGCACGCTTTAGGGCGATCTGCGCTTCTTCAGCCACTGCTTCACTCTCCAGCCGAAGTCCACCTGCACGCCCATGCGCTGCAAGTAGGTCTTTACAAAACCCGCAATATCACCAAGAGACTTCAGATAGCATCTTTCATTGCCTGGCACATGCGTGATGTGGCCTCGCCATTTCGGCCGTGTGCCTTTCTCAGCTTCTTCTCGCCAGATCTTGATGATGAACGAATGGATCATCCGTCCTAGCAGGTCGTCTCCCGATCCGCCGCCATCTTGATCTGCCGCCAAAAGCATCCCTCGACTGTGAACCCACGATGGCGAAGCTATCGCTGGGTTGAAGTCGAAGGTAAATGGGGAAAAATTCTCGGAGCGTATCTCTACACGTGTGAAAGAGCGTATCTTCTTAAAAAAATTAAGAATGCGGCATCTCGGAAGGGTTCGCGAAAAAACGCTTAAAGGACTTTCTTGAGAGAAGGGTTGCAGAGGGATCTCGTTTAGTGTGGCTGGCCGGAACCGTGATTTGATGCCTGCAGGGCCTGGCGAACCCGATCCAAGCTTTCGTCGATGGCATTCTGCAAGACAGCTAGTGCTGTCTTCACTTCCGCAAGCCGATGTAGAGCCCCTTGGAGCAAGGAAGGCTCATCCTCCGGTTCGCATCGATCGCCGTTCGCTCCCGCAGCCACTACTAGTGTGTCGTCTTCACAAATTTGCCGGTAGAGCTGACGAGTGCGCTCCGACGGTTGCACCCCCAGCTCTTCTTTCAGGGCTGACGCGCAATTCTCATATTGACGGAGAGCGCCAGCTCTGTCACCTGACAAATAGCGTAACTGCATAAGATGCCGGTGCGCGATTTCGTGGGCCCGATCACATCTCAGGATTCGGGTGGCATAATCAAGCCCCTTTTCATATTCGTGGTTCGCCTCCGCGCGAGCAACGACTCTATCGAGCATGACGAGATACATATTTTGCAATCGTTCGCGGTCATAGAGGCACCAGTCCTGATACCACCCTTCAAGAAGATCTCCTCGGTAAAGATCGGCGGCGGCTTCCAAGCCTTCTAATAGTGAACCTTCTGCGAACCTTGAAGAATTCTGAGCACCAGAACAAAAGCGCTCGAAGTCCGCGACGTCGACCCAAATGTCTGCTTCTTGACTCAAGGAAACCCACTGCGAGTTGGCTTGCAAGATGGGTTCCGCGGCCGCTCCATACTTGCAAAGAGCCCGCTGAAGTTGCCAAAGAGCTTTGCGGAGGTATTGCTTGGAGTGTTCTGTGGTGCAATCTTCCCAGAGAACGCTGGCCAGGAATTCACGTCCAAGGGGGCGTTGGCGATGAGTGAGCAAATAGCAAAACAATTCCTTCGCCTTGCCGGGGATTAAGTCTTGGAGGGCTTCGTCACCCCAACAAACGCTGAATTGACCGAAAAGCCTGATACTAAGGGCGGGCATGCTTGCAACTCGCACTACTGAATCTGGCACGTTCGAACAGCACTAACGGCCTGAGGTCAAATGGATGTCAACACGTCAACTGTCGTCGAGGTTATCTGAACGCCAGTGTTCTAGGTTAGTGGTGTGAACAAATGCTGGTCGAAATTTCAAACGGCAGCCTAATCTTGCGGCCTTTCACGATAGCCGCATCGTTGCCAAACGAAGCGTCCGCACAGGTCCGCGGTTGTTAGGCGCGAAAATCCAACACTCGTTACAATCGGCTTGTGATCTGCGTCACACCTGAAAGGAGTCCTCATTCTAGAACAATAAGTCCAAAGTGTTGCTCCGAGGGTTGCTGCTCTCAAAATCTTTGTAAATCTCGTTCCACTATGGAAAATTAGAAACTTCCAAGATTTATCTGAGTTTCCCTATCCAGCTGCGAGGTTGCTCTTGGCAAGAGTCAACATTTTTTGCGCTCCTTAGCCTGCGCTCGATTTGGCAAAAACTGCCAATTTGAATCGCCCCTCCCCGCAAGGAATCCATTAATAATCGCATTGGTTAGAAAGCGAGTCGACTACTTGTCGATGCCGCCGTCCGTCCGTGCGTGTGTCGATGTCTACAATGGCATGACGACCACGGTGACACTCCAAGCGCCCACCCAATCGGATCGCCGCATGGAAATTCATACTGCGCCAGTGAGCCAAAACGGAACGGGAATCGAATCCCACAAATACAAAGGGGTAACACAGTATTTGTTGGAACTTTGGACAGAAATCGAGGCGTTCCAGCTATCGAACAAAATCATTTTTTGTTTGCGCCAGAACAACGATTAGTAGCATTATTTGCTGATTGACTTTACAGCGAAAAATACCTCCACACCAACTAAAGAACGTTACTTGACACTCAGAAAGCGAAGCAACGTTAACACTCTGCTGCTCTGGTGGTGCACTGCAGATGACAGCTATTGAGACGGGAAAGCGAGGTCTAATATGCGACCTACAATCGCAACACTTCTAAAGCTGTCTATGCCGGTATTAAGCACGGTCGCGCTAACACTAGCCGTTATCGCCCAACCATCTGCGGGGCTGATGATAGATAAAGAAAGGCCAGAAACCTCGCAGAACAAAGGCGACTCTCCCCAGGGCACTGGCGGCTCAAATATTGACTTTGAAGGTGGCACGCTCGCGAAATATGTGGAACATCTAAGGACTAAGTTCCCGAATTCGAACATCATCATAGATGGCGATGTAGGCAATACAACTCTTCCGCCGGTACACCTGCGAGTTTCTCTCTCACAGGCTCTCCAGTGGATCTCCGGTACTATCGATGCCCGCAACCGTTCTGTGTTGCTGCAAACAACGAACGGGAGCGTTTACACCTTTACTACGCAAGCAGCGCATCCGCGAACCGCCGAGACCGATGTCGTGATCAAAACTTATGTCCAGGCAAACTCAGATGGGACATGGGCGCAGCCGACTGGGGCGGCGCTCAAAGAAGTACTTGGCGGGTTGCTGCAAAAACGGGATGCGAATCGGCGAGGTGTCGATTTCGACGCCAAAAGCCGGCTCCTCATTGTCACTGGAACACGGAGCGATATTCAGATGGTAGATCAGGTCATTGACGAGATCGCTCAAGGCGGCCAAAATGCCTCGTCGCTGTCCTCCGTACAAACGGCGATCGATAAGCTCAATGCACGTATAAAGACTCTCGAGGGGCAAGTCATTGAGCTGAGAAAGAGTAAGTAAACGGTGACTAAGCGCACGACCATTCCCTCTCAGCAGCGGTCAAATACAGTAGAGGTGGAGGTTCCACCGCCCGGATCGACTGACTGGCCTGCGTTGTTGTTGCCCGTCCGCCTTGAGACTAGACGTGTCGGCAATGATATATGTGTCCGCATTTTTCCGGATCAGCCTTTTGTTGACACACACGAAAGAGAATTGACGCAGGAAGAACGCGATGCCGGAATGCCGCTGCACCTTTTAGTGAGAGAGCGCGATGGTGACTTTCGTAATGCAACCACAGATGTCGCTGTCCTAAACGAGGTACGGGGTGAGTGGTTGGAGCTTGCTCGACGCTATGGGGCCCGCCGCGCCGCCTGGGTTATTAGGAGCCTCAGGGACGAGACAAAGAGTATTTCAGGACCTAGCGCATCGTCAAAAGCGCCCACATTGTTTCTCCTTCCTCGTCGCTTCGTGGTCATCCTTTACAAGAATGGTCAGCCTGCCTATACCAAAGAGGGCAATCAAGTTCGAAAGAATCTCCCGATCTTTCCGAGTGCCTCAGCACCGACGGAAGACGTGCCACCGGTGCATGCTTTGTTCGATGAAAACTCGAAGTGGTTATTGAGCTTCACGGAAGCGGTAAATGTGGGACTCGGTGTGCAGGTTTCACTCTCTGCGCTCGATAGTGCTTCACCTGAGCTGCACTTCTCCCACATTGTCGCCGTCGGCCTATACGCTCTCGACCCGAAAGATGGAATTGGCTGTTTCGAAACATTCGTGGAGAGCCATCACTATACCGATGGAATCGAATTTCTACCTTACGGCGCAGTTACTACCAATACTGCCGATGCAGCATCAGCATATTCAGTTTCGGATGAAAAGCTACTGGAGGCATTTGATCACGAGATTCTCTCTCCCCTGTTGCGTCTCTCCGACGAGCGCCGTGGGAATTCAGCTGCCGCAAAGCTAGCACGTGCGGTTGGGCTCCGAGCCTCGTCAGATCTCTTTGATCACGTCAAAGGGGCTGATCTGGTCGAACAAGCTGAATTTCCTGATCTGCTTGAGACACTCTGGCCGGCAACGGGAGATTACGTATTCAGCCACATGCTGACCAATTCGGAAAAGAAGGATGGGCGAGCACAGCTACTGCAACATGTGAAGACCTACTTGCGTCCTCGAGGCATCTTTTCTACACTTCGGATTGGCAACTTCCCGTTTGGTCTATTGCCGGCAAGCAGGATCCGACCTCGTTCGGCGAATGACCCGTTTGGCTGGGAGAATCTTAGCGCGAGAGACCACTTTGGTTCGGGAGGCTCCAAGTGGGATCGTTTCGACGATGGTCTTTTTCGTGCTCTGACTGCGCTTCTGCCACTCTGGACCGAGAAGGCGCAAGACCCATCAATGGTGCCCCGCGTTGGCGCGACCTTGGACCCTGACGAGGAGATTCTCAGAATCCTTGGCATGTCGCCTTACTCCCTAGATTATCGCGTACGCCCCATTGTGGATCATGCGTTGATCCGCGTGCTCCTGATGCTCTTTGGTGGACGCCTTTTCGGCATTGACTCAGCTTTTGGCGGAATGGCCGATGAGAACACCTCTATTGCGCAATGGGTCGCTGAGAAAGAGCGGATTACAGACGCAGCAGAGTCGCTCTTACAACGCATGGGGACAACAGGTATGCGTAATTCGCCGCTCCTGCGCGCGTTTTATTGGGGGAGTGGAGAAAGACTCTACATGCCTCTCGTTCAAGACCCCGGCGTGCCGACGGACAATCCAGCGACCTATTTGCCGCAATTGTTACAGTATGGAGCGAATGCATCACCTGCGCTGTCTAATACGCTCCTCTATGACTTAATTCGTCGATCTCTGGCTATTAACTTGCAGCTTCCAATGACGGAGCCTACTAGCGAGGTGCTGAAACGGCTGACCAATCTTCCTGTCCTGGAGTTCTTTAATAACGCAGTAACAGCATCACGACTCGAAGCACTTGCAGCCCGTATCCCAGTGATGGACCTACCAGATTCAGAGACCCTTGCCAGCTTTGTCGACCGTCTCAACGCGCAGAACTTCGAGGATGTAAGACAGATCGCGAACGCCTTCGGCAGCTGGTCGCATCTTTTTGCGAGCCTTGCCACAAGACTTCGACAGGATTTCGTGTCACGCCTGGAATCTTCACTCACCGACGTGATCGACTCCCTAACCTACCGATTGGATGCATGGTACTCAAGTTTGGCAGCAAGGAGACTCGATGCTATGCAGTCCCGTAATCGTGAGTTTCAACCACATTCGCTAGGAGTTTACTGGGGTGCGTATGGATACCTGGAGAATCTGTCCTTTTCGCGGAACACGGCTGCCGGTGGTCAACCAGCGACGGGTGGAGGCTTCATCCATGCGCCGTCGGTGGCTCACGCCACTGCAGCGGCGATGCTGCGCAGTGCTTACGACTCACACCGTGAAGATGATAGCCGCAAGGCCTATACAGCAAATCTCTCGTCAAGCCGAGTCCGAAGAGCGCGAACCCTGATTGAGGGTATCCAGCAGGGGCAGTCTCTAGCCGCACTTCTTGGCTACCAGTTTGAAAGAGGTCTTCACGATGAGAGTCTTGATCGGTTGATTGACGACTTCCGTCGCAGCTTTCCCGTTGAAATACAACCCGAGCGGGATGCTGACGAACCCCAAGAAACAATACCTCCACACAACGTAGTCGATGGGCGCGCGCTTTCCCAGGCATACACCCAGCCGCAATCCTTCTCTGGACACCCGGACATCGTGTCTCTAATCGGACAACTGAAATCCGCCGAGCAAAAGAAGGTTCGTGACCTCCTCTATGATTTAGCGGACTGCACAGATGCTGTGGGTGACTGCCTTTTGTTTGAAAGCGTCTTCCAAGCAGTCCAGGGAAACTATGACCGGTCGGGCGCAGCAATGGATGCTTGTTCTGGAATCGGGTGTCCGCCAGATTTGAACGCTATGGCGACGCCGATTGTAGGGAGCACCCTGCGCCACCGGGTATGTCTAATGTTCCCGTGCACCATTCCCGCCGACAAATTAGAACTGGGAGCGCGTGCGCAGATTGAGCCTCGCTTCAACGCGTGGGTGCGGAGTATTCTTGGCTCGTTCTCGACGATCGGGTATCGTGCGTATGTCAGTGCATCCGGCGCCGCCCATTCGAGCACCCTCGACTTCGACCTGGGCAACTTAGACCCCCCGCTGTCCGCACTCGATTTCTTGTACTTATGCACGTCCCTGCCCAGCGGTATCGGTACAACGGAAATAGAAGTGCGGCTCCGCCGGCACGTTCGCGCAGATCCGCGGACGCCTCAAGGAGCGACCATTCGACTCGCCTTCGACGAGCCGCCAACCACCATTCCAGGTGCCCGAAGCGTGAACGACGCCATGGAACTTGGCCGAACGTTGCTAGATATGATGGGTAGCGCGAACTTGATGACGCCGGCCGCGCTCACACATCCGGATGACGTCTCAGAAAAAATGTACGAGGATTCGGAAGTCGAAGAACTTCGTAACCGCGCACTAGCGTCCATCGGACTCCTTGTGGAACAGGAAAATGCGCTTAAAGTAAACGATGCTGCCACAATCGTTCACACGCTCCATGCGTGCAATGGCTTTGGTGTCGAGGAAGCACTACTTGAGAGTACGGACCCTGCGTCAATCGAGGAACGGCGGGTTAAAGCGCTGAATATTGTCAGCAAGAGGATTGTGGATGCGAATGCGCTTATCGCTTCTGCCACATCGAATGCTGACACCAGCGTGCCGACATTGCTAAGCGTCTTCAGAAAAGTTTTTGGTGAGAGTTATCTAGTTTTCCCCACCTTTGACCTTTCCCTGGCAACAAGGAAAGCCACGTCGGTTGAGGATGCCACCATGAACAAAAAGCCAACTGAAGATCGTGTTTGGCTATGGCTCCAGCAAGTAGCTGAAACACACCCGCGGGTTCGTAGGCTTGAGACGTTGCTCATGGCGGCTGAGGCATGGGGGACTGTTCGAGGAAATCCGCTGCTATCTGACCCAAAAGTCATTCAGGTGCCAGCTCAAGTAGACTTTGGGTGGCAGGCATTGTCGGATGCAGAACTCGGTACGAAGCTGCGAGCCAAAGGGCGCCAGTCAATCGTCTCATTTGCGCCAAATGATTTTTCCCTCCGCTGCGTATCGGGTTTTGTGATTGACGAATGGACCGAGACGATTCCAGCAGCAACCATCTCCACTGGCCTCAGCTTCGAGCATAACCAGCCGGGTAGTCAGGCGCCGAATTGCATTTTGCTGGCGGTTCCGGGGAACTTTCGCACAGGGGTCTGGACGGAGGAACACCTTGCCGAGATTGTCCGCGATACGATGGACCTGGCAAAGATCAGGCTTGTGGACCTCGATGCACTCCCCGCTACGGCTGGAATCGCTCCAGCTCTCTTGTTTCCGATCAGTCAGACAACACCAACGACCGATCCGGCGACTGATCCCGGCTTCGTGATGCCTACTGGGTTCAACACTGTTCATGATCAGGAAAGGTAAGTTGCGGAGTTACATATGCCTTTTCGAACACCGACTAACGTCAACTTCGCGAAGTATTTCCGCGGTTGGAACCGTCTAGAAGGCCGAAGTCGTCGTGACGACTTCTCAATCGGGTTGCAAAAAGCCACTGCCGACGCACTCTGGATGTTGGGACGACAATGGCAAGCGTCTGAACTCACCGGTGAGGACGCAGCAACGCAAATTCATGTCGAGGCGACGATCGAAAGTGTCACGCTCGATCAAATTGTGCTTGGTAGTGGAACGCCGGAGAACGTTGGTACTGTTCCAGTGGAAGTGCTTGTCGAACGCGAGCAAGTGGATTGGGATTGGCGCATGCGCATCCGGGCCGGCCAGCACTTCGAACGGTTGGCGCGCCTCAACCAGCCTAACGCAGAAGGACTGCTTGCACAGCTTCGAGTGACGCTGTGTCCAGTTCAATAGCCGGCAGACGACAGTCACGAGTGGCTTGACATGGATGTTGCTACACGTCGGTTTGTATCGTTGATGGCAGGTCGTGCAATCGATGGAAAGAAGCTGTTTGAGAAAATCGGTTTGTTGCGCTCCCTTGAGCGACCTCACATGTCACTCTGCACACTCCGATTCTCCTGATATTCAGGTGCCAGTCATGCTCGGTCACATTGCGGTCGCTGGTAAAATCCCAAGCCAAAATCAATCGAGAATTGGACGATGAAGCGAGGCGAGCCTCTCGCGAGTGGGCGCAACTCGGCGCGAGGTCCCGGCCATGTTCCGCGGTCGCCTTATGCTCGATGTTGACGGTGAAGACATGGTGGAAGAGGAATGAAAATGCATTCCTTTTGCTCCGACGATCTGGACCGCGATAACACCTCTCTCCTGGCAAACCGTTCGTGGTGATGCTTCCCAAGGACGAGGTGTCTTACTCTTCGCTTGGAAAAACACTTCCGCGATAGTGTCCAAATCTCACGGTCGAAGTTTCCATGGCCTCTTTTAACCAAAGACTCTTGTCCACAAGACTGTTGGTCCGCAGTTTGCTCTATCTCTTGCCAACCTAGTGCCGCCTCTGTAACCCACGACTCGTTCGGCAATCCGGGAAGTTGAAGGATGAGCCGAGCCTGGTAACTGAGATGGTCTAAAGCTATAACCTATTAGACGCACATTTATTTCCGAAACGGGAAATGTAGTCCGATTGTGCTACGCTGAGATGTGTCTTCGAAGGGAGCGACCAAGTCGACAATGTCTTTAGCAAGACCACAAGAATGGATCGAATTTTGTTGTTTACGATAGTGTGCCATCTAGTGTCGGGCTAGATGAAGTCCTGCTCATATAATACCTCTCGGTCTTGACATGGCGACTGTATCCATACCCAACGCAAGTGTTTATCGCGAGCGTGTCGCCGTAATCAGATTCCAGCCCAATCCCCCACGCTGCGTTTTGGTCAACGGCGCCGAGGTCATCCTGCCCTTGACGCTGTTGCGTTATCTCAGCGTTGGCGATGAAATAGCATTCCCAGGCCTCCTGGGAGGCTCGATAGAAACTGAACTCTTGGTCTTCCGGCGGCGTGCGGACAGACGTGGCGACGAGTTTTTCTTTGCTTCGTTCGCCTTTGTGGGCGCTCCAAAAAAAGACGCGCGCGGCGACTTGTCCTTGTTGGCTGAGGTTTGTGGAAATGCCCTCGGAGTGAATCGAATCGTTCTCGCCGGTGATGCCGTTCAGTCATATTTCTATCCAACTGACGGGTCCGAGTCTTTTTATGGCCTTCTTGGCGTTGAATCACATGTGTCTGACGGTGAATTGCGGATGGCTTACAAAATCCGGGTATTAGAACTCAAGCGGGAGGGCGCGGGACGAACGGCACATGCAGCGGTGGAACGAGCGTTTAACATCTTGGCCCATCCAGATCTTCGCGCCGGCTATGACTCGTGGATGCGTGATCCGGAGACTCCTCTCGCCTTTCCCTATGGGAGCCTTGGCAGTATTTTGGTCGCGGGGAGCCGGCCGCTCAACGGCCAGACATTTTTTGCCAATGAGATTCTCTTGTTTCTCCCTGATATTCAGCAACGGCGGTTCCGGGCGCCCCTTCGTCGCTGCGAGTTCTACGAGCACCGGGCTCTTTATCGCGATGCTGGCCGCCGAGTGGAGGTCTGGTTAGACCCGGCGATGCTTCACATGTCGTGGGCCCCTGAGTGGAACCAATGGAAACGCCATTTGGCCTCGAGGATCGAAATCAAGGCAGCTTCGTGACTCGCGCACGCTACCGCAAGAAGGCCGGTTCCTGGAACAAATCTCTGTGGGAAACAGCTTTGCCAAGCCGAACCAGCGTCCGAGTTCCAGCGAATCTGGTCGAACAAATAGATCAGGCCCGCAAGAAACATCAACAATTCGGCAAGTACGCGCCAGCCATTGAAGAGATCAGGGCATTCTTGCAGCGGCAACCGTTGGAGCGTGCGGACCTCCAACGTACCTGCCATCACTATGGTATTCCCGGCGATTTCGATGTCACCCAGATCACCTGGGCGCCCGACTATGATCCTGCGTTCTACAAGCAACTCGCCCGTTGGAGCCGGCGCCTGTACCTCTTTCGGTCTGAGTACATCTTCGAGATGCACAAGGCGATTGTGATTGAGACCCCGGAGGTCGGGCACGCAACATATTTATTTCGAAAGCCGGCCTCGATTGACGCGTTCTTGTCGCGCTACATCACGGTTACGAAACAAGATATCCGGCATAACAAGCAAAATGTTGCAGAACAACTCGGTTTTATTCGGAGGATTCTGCATGGTCGAAACCCCCGCGCATGGCTGAAAGAGCTCAAGAGATATCTCGGGGAGCCACCGAACACACCCGACATCACGTCCGCATCTGGCGCTGCGGATTTATTTCATTAGTGGTTTTGCGGTAGTATGGGCCTATGTCAAGACGACCCACATTTATGAAAGAGATACACAAACTTCGCGAAGGCCAGAAAGCGATGGATAGAATTGCTGCTTTGGATCCTAATGACAGGGAGCTGTCACACTTGGTCGGAGATATTCTGTCCGATCACGATCTGTTAATCGATGAGGCTGGGGAGGATGCTTTGGTAACTCTGGAAGCTTACGAAGCAGATCTCACTCTGCAGGACATCGCTAATGGCGAGCGAATTAACTGACTGGAAGTTTGTCCCGGCACGGGTCTAACGCCAACCTGGTGCGAGGGAGTCTTTATCGGAGAAGCGTCCGTCTTTAGCTCCGGAACTGTCCGCGATCTTCCTCGACATCAAAATGACCCTGAAAAAGGGCTCGTTGCTAGACAAGTTGCCGCGGTGGCTTGGACGATCCAATCACCGGTTGGGTTGTCCTTCAACTTATTGATTCCACAGACAAGTGGCAGCCATGCTAACAGAGATTTGATTGTCGTACTTGTGGACAGCGTCAATGTTAAAATCTGCACCAGCCAAATAAATTTAAACCGATCCACTAAGCCCTTTTCCTGTCAATCTAACTTCACATCAGAACCCTGATTGACGGGAGATTGAATGCCAAGTAACCCTCGTCGAACCTGCTCCGATCCCTAAGATCACCCCAGCCTTGTTGACTGGTGCCCGGGACAGCCGGGGATTACCGGTGGGGCTCGGGCCCCCGGGCGAGCACTTTGCGGGATTGTGGTCCTCTGTCGACCCACTAGCCCTCCCGAAAAAGGGATCGGCCACCGCTGGGCCCCAACAACTTTCGCAGAAAAACCGCGTTGAGCGGGGCTGTCGATGTTTGAAGATTGGCTCTCGCAAGAGATGCTACCCAGCGTTAGCCTTGATTCGCGGCGGACGATGACACACCGGCCAAGGATGCGAACTTGCAGCTTGGGGATTTGCGCACATTGCCAAGAATCGTTTTATCCGCTCTACTCCTCCGGGCGAGAGAGAAACTTGAGAGGCAAACTTCAGCTCCCGCGATTTTGCGCTTTGGTTCCGTTTGGGTTCCAATAAAACGGTTCCAATGCGGTCTTTGAGGTTTAGAACCGGAGCAGGTAAATCGCTGAAAAGATTGGAGATGATTTTGGTGGAGCTAGTCGGGATCGAACCGACGACCTCATCGTTGCGAACGATGCGCTCTCCCAGCTGAGCTATAGCCCCAAACACGTAAGAAGAAGTTACAAATAGATTTTACCAGTGTAAGGCAATCTCACAAAATCACGTTCCGCATCGGTGCCGAGCCAAGACTCATACCGGTCTGCCGAGCATCCTTGCCAGCACCGTAGGGAAAAAACGTTTGAGATACACCAGCGCTTTTTCGCGGCCTGCAGCCGCCACAATTTCCTTCTTCTTTCCCGCGATGCCTTTCAATATCTGCCGGGCACATTCGTCGGCGGGCATGCCATGGGCAAGTTCCGAGTCCATTTTGGCATGCTTGCGTCCGTCTCCACGAAGCGCGGACAAGCTGATATCCGTACGAATGTACCCCGGGCACACCATAGTCACATGGATGCCATTGCGCTCTTCCTCGGCACGAAGGGCTTCAAAGAAGCCGTGCAAAGCGAACTTAGTGGCGGAGTATCCGGAGCGCATAGGCACGCCGAATTTGCCGGCGACGCTGGAAATCACCACCATATGTCCGCTTTTTTGCGCGAGCATGGAAGGCAGAACTGCGCGGGCCATGGCTTCCGGGCCGAAGAAATTTACTTCCATGAGCCGGCGATAGACACTCTCATCCGTTTCACGAGTGCGCGATCTCTGCGTAATACCGGCGTTGAGAACAAGGATGTCGATGCCGCCGAAGAGGTTGAGCGCCAGTTGCGTCTTCTTAGGCAGCTCTTCAGCATCGGTCACATCCATTGGCAGAATGAGTGTGCCGGGCTCGCCGCCGCACGCGGATTGAACGCGCTTTAACTCATCTTCGCGCCGTGCGGACAAAATGAGTTTTGCTCCAGCACGATGGAACGCGAGGGCCAGGGCTTCGCCGATACCAGACGATGCTCCGGTGATCCAGATGCGCCGGTCTTGAAAATCCATACGTTTATTTTGCTCCAGCAATTTCGGTTGTCGCCGTATACAGGAATTGCACGAACTTGCCAAAACCCGCGATCTGTATGCGTTCATCATTGCCATGGACGCGCTTGAGATCGTTGGCGCTCATCACAGTCCCAATGTCATAAGCCTGCACGCCTTTGGCACGGAGTTGCGCCGAATCCGTGGCGCCCACTTGCATGATGGGAATAGTGGGCACGCCCGGAAAAACTTTTTGCTGGGCATGCTCCAATGCATGAAAGGCCTCCGTATCAAGCCCGGATGGCGGTGTGGCTGGACGCTGGTTTACGTTTTCCGCATCAACGAAAGTAATAGCAGGATCATTCAACAGCCTGGCCAGCTCGGCCTTGAGCGCATCCATGTTTTCATCTGGAAGCGCGCGCACGTCAAAGCGCGCCTCTGCTTCCGCGGGAATCACGTTGGAACGGAAGCCGCCTTTGATGATCGTCGGGACGAGAGACGTGCGCAGCATGGAGTAGTACGCAGGCTCGCTCTGACGCAGTTTCTGCTGGGCAGCAGGGTCTTCCACCTGAGCAAAGAGCCGGGCTTTTTCCGGCGGACTGATTTTTGCCATCTGCTGAAAGAAGCGGCGCGTTGTTTCATTCAGCCGCATAGGCGCTTCCCATCGCGCAACTTTGTCGACAGCGGTGGCAAGGTGAGCAATCGCGTTGTCAACGCGCGGTACGGAGCCATGACCGCTGGTGCCATGCACGACCAGCGAGAATCCGCGCGGGACCTTCTGCGTGGTGGATACTGCAACGTACTGCACCTTGCCATTTTCTTCATGAACCTCGCCGCCCTCATTGAGCGCATACTCGCAAGCAATTTCATCCCAATGCTTTGCCACCATGAAATCGATTCCGAACTGTGTGGTTCCCTCTTCGCCGGCTTCGGCCAGCAGAATCACATCGCGATCAAGTGGGACCTTCATGCGGTGGAGCAGCAGGAAGACTTCAAGGTTTGCGGCGTCCATGGATTTGTCGTCGATCGAGCCCCGGCCATACAGGTAGCCGTCTTTGATGGTGGCGGCGAAGGGGTCCACGGTCCACTTGTCTCGCTCCACTCCCACCACGTCAATGTGCCCCATGAGCAACAGCGGCTTTTTCTTGCCTGTACCTTTGAGCCGCGCAACAATATTGCCTCGACCGGGAGCAGACTCAAAGATCTGCGCGGAAATGCCCTCGGCAGCCAGCACGCTCTTGATATATTCGGCCGCGCGCGTTTCATTGCCTGGCGGATTGCTGGTGTCAATCTTGACCAGTTCACCCAGAAATTTTACGGCTTCCGTTTGGGCGGTGCTGAAATCAGGAGCAGGCTGTTGCGCCTGCCCGAATAAAGACAGCAACAGCACGGCTGCAAAGATGCGGAATTGAAATGGAAACATAGCGAGCAAGCTTAGAGCTTGCGGGCTGTTTCCTGCAAGAAGAAGTTATTTGTTTAAGGTTTACAACGAAGCTGGCTTATTATGCAGTCAATATGTCTAAGCCGAAGAAAGCTCTGTTTTTCACAGCGGTGGGCCTTCTCATGGCGGTGATCGTGGGATCATACGCATTCATGTCGCACGGGAAACCCCTAAATGAGATAGAAATCAATTTTCCATCACATCATTTATCAAGCGCTGACTTGCAATCCTTCCTGGCCGGGGATTTTACGACTGTTCAAGACATGCGGCAGTTGCCTGGCCCCGTACTACAGGCTTATACGGAACGCGGCGGTTCACGACTGGTGATGGCCAATCCGGGCAAACGATTTGAAGCAACCGACTACATATCCGATTCCAGCGTACCCAGGAAAAGGCTGATTTTTGCAGCTGTTTCCAAGGACAAATGCATTGTGCACTATGAGCAAGGAGGCTTGGCGCACAGCTATGTGATCGGCCTTTTCAAACTAAGTTCCAATAAGGCGGAACCAGTTTGGCAGGGTTATTGCAAAGCTAAGGACCTTGAGGATTTACGCTGGGAGGCCGCCAGTCGATACTGCAAAAGTTTTGGAGAGTGAATGTTTAGCGACATAGCGAGAAAGCTTAGAACCTGCGCCGCCCAAAGACAACTGCAAACCTTAAGCCGGATTCTCGAGTACAATTTTGAGCATCCGCATTTTTTCTCAATTCCCAAAGGCGGTGACCTCGAGTGCGTCTCGTTTCAAAGCTCCTGATTGCGTTTCTGGCCGCAGCACCTCTGGCGGCCCAACAGCCCGGCCTGAGCCGTGCGGACCTGGATCAGCGCATCGAGCGCCAGGTGCGCACTTACTCTGGTGTTCCGCCGGACGCAAAAGTGACCATCGGCGACCGGACGCCGGGCAGTTTCAACGGCTACGACAATGTGCCCGTCACCATTGAACGCGCAGGCACGAAAGATGTTTTTAACTTTCTGTTGTCCAAAGACGGGCGCAAGCTTCTCTACGTAAAAGAGTTTGACCTGGGTGAAGATCCTTATGCCCGGATCATGAAGAAGATTGATATCGCGCGCCGTCCCATCCGCGGCGCAGCGGACGCCAAAGTCACCATTGTGGTCTACGATGACTTCCAGTGCCCTTTTTGTGGGCGCACGTATGTGACTCTGTTCAATGAAGTCATGACCCGCTATCGCGACAGGGTCCGCGTGCTGATCAAGGACTTTCCCATCCTAGACGCTCACCCCTGGGCCATGCGCGCGGCTGTGGATGCGCAATGCCTTGCGCAACAGGATAGCGAAGCCTATTGGGAGTTCTCTGACTACGTCCACACCCACCAGCAGGAGATTACTCAAAAGAACAATGCGCTCGCGGCAGGCACAGCGTCTCCTTTGGATTTGGTTGCAAAAGACGTTGCACAGAAGCACGGAGTGAATGCCGCTGCGCTACAGGCCTGTCTGACGGCCCAGGATAAATCGCAGGTAGAAGCTTCCATGCGCGAAGGCCAGGCGCTGGGCATCTCCGCCACGCCCACGATCTTCGTCAATGGACAGATGACGGAAGGCGTATTGTCCGCGGAACAATTGCGTGCGCTGCTGGACAGGGTCTTGAGCGAGTCCGCCGCGCCAGCCAAGTAGTTTCCTTTGTTCGCTCAGGGTTGCTGCAATTTGGCCCCGACTTCCTGAAGGAGTGCTTCAATCCGGCTGAGATCAACCGCACCAGCCGGAAGCCCGCCCTGGGCAATCTCCACGCTGCCCCCGCCACGCCCGCCAAGCTGGGCCATGGCGTCTTTCATGAGTTGGCCCATGTTGGATTTCTGGCCGGGGCTCTGTGCAAAGACCAGCGTGGGCTGGCCTGAGTTGGAGGCCAGCAGCGCGATGACATCAGTCTTGCCTGCCGTCAACTTCTGAGCCAGCAGCTTGATGAAGAGCGCATTGCGGTCCGGAAACAATCGGGTGATCACGCGCTGCGAGCCTGAAGTTTGAGCAAGCATGCGCTCTGCGGAAAGTTCGGCCAGCTCTTCCAGCAGCTTTTGCTGGGCCTTGCCGGCGGACTTGCTTTCCGCCAGCGACTTGCGGACCTGCTCAGGCACGTCATGGATATGGCTGGAGTAGAGTGCAGCAGCTTCAGTAAGTGTTGTGTAGTCACGGCGCGCTGTACTCACAGCACGCTGCCCGCAGACAAACTCAACACGCATTCCCTGTTTTACTTTTTCAATCTTGCGCAGCAGGATCGAACCGATCTGGCCGGTGGCGCGGACGTGGGTCCCGCCGCAGGCGGTCATGTCAAAGTTCGTAATGTCAATCAGGCGCAGGTCGCCGGTCTGTTTCGGCGGAAGCTTGCGCAGCCCGAGTTGGCGCGCCTCTTCCAGAGGAACAAAGCGAATACTGACCGGACGGTCCTCCGCGATCACTTCATTCGCCAGGAACTCCGCTTTTTCTGCCTGTGCAACCGAGACGCCGGCGGTCTCCAGATCAATAGTGCAACTTTCCACTCCCATGTGGAAACTGACCGTGGGCATATTGAAGAGCCGGATGAACGCCGCTGAGAGCACATGCTGGCCGGAGTGCTGCTGTACGTGGTCACGGCGGCGTGTGGCATCCACGCTGCCATGGACCTGGGTTCCCGCTGGGAGCGGCGCAGCAGAAAAATGAAGAATGCGACCATCTTCCTCATCGGCAACTTCGGTAATGGCAATCTGCCTGCCCTCAGCAAGCAATGTTCCCAGATCGTGCACCTGGCCGCCGCTGGTGGGATAAAAAGCCGTGCGGTCAAGCACGATGGCAGCTCTGCCGTTGCGCTCCAGCGCTTCGACCACGCGCGCATCGAAGTCATAGAGGAAAGAATCGTGGTAATAAAGCCGTTCCGTCGAAGACATGGGATTATTTTATTGTTCGAGCTGATCTTCCAGTCAATCCTTGATTCAATTTATCTGCCAGACTGCGAGCACATATAAACAGGTGCAACGCTAATAAGGAGCGGGAAATCATTGCACCGCCTTCTTGTTGCCATAGAGGGCCCTCGCTCGCTCGGGACAAAAAACTAAGGCCGGCTAACTCTCAATCTTCAGCGCCTGCGCAATCACATCAATGTATTTCAGTCCGGAGCCGGTGTTGAAAAGCACTACCCGGTCCGTAGACTTCAGGAATCCCTGCTCCAGCAAAACTTTATGAGCAGCCAATGATGCTGCGCCTTCCGGTGAAGCGAAGACGCCTTCATGGCTGGCCCATTCCTCGACGGCCTGAAAAATCTGCACGTCAGAAACGGCAATGGCTGTACCGCCGCTCTGCTTGAGAATGTCGAGAATAATATAGTCAGCGTATGGCTTGGGCACGCGCAACCCGGCGGCTGAGGTATGCGCGTTTTGCCACATCTCGGCCACAGGCTTGTGCTCATTCCAGGCCTTTACCACCGGGGCGCACCCTGACGCCTGGACCGCAATCATCTTTGGACGCTTGCCGCCTCGCTTGAGCCAGCCGAGCTGTTCCATTTCATCGAAGGCTTTCCACATGCCAATTAGGCCCACCCCCCCGCCCGTCGGATAGAAGATGGCGTCCGGCAGTTCCCAGTTCAGCTGCTCGGCAACTTCGTACCCCATGGTCTTCTTGCCTTCCACGCGGAAAGGTTCTTTCAATGTTGAGATCTCAAACCAACCTTCCGCCTGTTTGCGCTCATTCACCATTTTGGCGCAGTCAGAGATCAAGCCGTCCACCAGAGTGACGTGTGCGCCGTACGCCTTGCACTCAACAAAGTTGGCCAGCGGCACATCTTTGGGCATAAAGATGTGAGCTTCAATGCCGGCAGCGGCGCAATATGCGGCAAGAGCGCTGGCCGCATTTCCGGCAGAAGGGACCGCCAGCTTTTTCAATCCATATTGCCTGGCCATGGTCACGGCGGCGCAAAGGCCGCGCGCCTTGAAGGATCCCGTGGGATTCAGGCCTTCATCCTTTATATAAACGTTGGGATTCTCGCGGCTGGGCAGCATGGGAGTGAAGCCCTCACCCAGAGTCACAGGCACATCGCCGGGAAGGACCTCATGGTACCGCCACATGGTGGCGGGCCGGCCGCGCAATGAGTCCGGCGTGAACTTGCCTTGCAGAGCTGCAAGGTCAAACCGAACATAGAGAGAGCCGCCGTCTTTGGGGCAGATGGTTTGCGGCTGCGCGCCGCTGATTTGTTCTCCACACTTGGAGCATTCGAGGTATGCGATTTTGGCCATGCGTGAGAGTTTAACAAACGCATTGATTATCTGATTAGTGGTAGCGTTTCTCTCCGGCCGGGATCTCTACCTGCAAGCGGTTTCCCGGCGACGGCAGCGGACACGTTGTATAGGGATTGTAAGCGCAGGGCGGATTGTAAGCCTTGTTGAAGTCGAGCTCGACGGTGCCGTCTTTCGGCGGATCAGTATCAAGAAAACGTGACGCCTGGTAGGTAGTGGTGAGGCTTGTGAAATCACGGAAAACAATGAACAGGCCTCTGGACTCATCTTGTTCCGCATCGAGCCGGTACTCTTTGCCGCCGAGCGAGAAAGTTACGTAGCCTGCCATGACAAGCTCCGCGCGATCGCCCAGGACGGTTTCAATCTCTATTGGCCGCGGTGAAGGGTACGCCGCATAGTGAGCTGTGACGCGAAAGGCTTCATTCACCGGGTACCAATGGGGCCCTTTAAACTCCCGGCGCAGCTTGTTGTTTTTGTCTTTCAGACGAATCGCAAAACGGTTGCCGCTGGCATGGACATAGAACGTCAGGTCGCCGACGGCCAGGCGGTCCTTTGGAGAGTCAGGACGCAGCTCTGCTGTATCCACAGCTTTGCCGCCCATGGTGATTGGCGCGCCGGAATTTACATGCACCACGGTCTTGCCCGCGTGCAGATCAAAATAACCTGCCTTTGCGGGAATAGAGGACGATGGCAGCACAATGTCATTCCCCGCAGCGGAACCGAAGCTGTTTTTTCCTTCATGCAGCCAGAAGAGTCCTGCCACTGTGAGCCAGCCGTCGTCGCCCCGGAGTTTCGCATCGTAGGCCTGGCGCCATTTCTCCACGGATTGCTGATAGGAAAGGGCATCTGTCGCGCCAAGACAAACTATTCCAAGACCAATCAAGAGCGCAAACACTGAAGCCGCCGCAGAGGTCCGAACGATGAAGCGCATAAAACGCTACTTCTTCCCCTCGGCTCCCGCTTCCTGGAGAGACTTGGGATCGGACATATTTTTCGGTGAAGCTTTCTGCAAAGCACTCACCATGAGCTGGCCGGATTTTGGCGTTCCCACTTTGTGCCCGATCACAACATCACGGGCCGAAACTTTGCGGCCATAGACTTTTTCGGTGGCGCTGTTGTCAGGCCGCAGGGTCGAGCCGTCCAGAGAGATGCCGGCAAAGAGGCCGCGCGAGCGCGAATAAGTGAGTATCTCAGCGTGCATAAGGATGTCCGTGGCTGCCTGAGCGTCGCGACCCTTGGGGCCGGCAGCAGCTGCAGCGTCTGCACCGAGCTTGACCTTGCTTCTCAGGATGGAATCGATTCCCTTTGGATTGACCACGAGAAGCACAAAGTCAGTGGCCTGGCCGCCGAGCTGGAAGCCGATGTTGCCGCCTTCCAGCGCAACCATGGCCGGGGGCCCCCAGGAGCCGGTGAAATTCTGGCCACCACGGCAGGTCATGGCGCCGCGTCCGTAATTTGCTCCAATGCCGATGGCGAGTTTTTTCACTGAGGGGATCACGATCACGCATTCTGATTTGTCCAATACCGGTTTGGGAATGTTGTCTGGAATGTTCAGGATCTCCATCAGGACTTCACCGGAGTGGCGGAGCCGGTCAGCCTCATGCTGCTGAGCCTGCACAGCGGTTGAAACCAGGAGCACTACAATCGCGAAACTGCAAATCTTCTTCATCAGTCTTCCCTCTTCATTTTGTGTTGGGGCCTTAAGCATCACCAGCAAGGCACTTTGCTGGCAATCATGTAAACTGTACCACCTCCGGAGGCTGCATATGCGTTTTCCAGCGCGAGTTGTATGGACCCTTTTGTTCGCCACGGCTTTCATCCCGGCAATGCAAGCCCGAGTGGTGCGGGTGGAGATAGCTTCGCGCACCGACATAAACGATGGCAAGCCTTTTGGCGTGGCCGGTGCTTATGAAAAGATCACCGGGCACGTCTTCTTCGCGGTGGATCCCGCCAACCTGCATAACCGGCAGATTGTGGACGTGGACAAAGCGCCACGAAACGTCCAGGGCGAAGTTGAGTTCTCCGCGGACCTTTACCTGCTCAAGCCCAAGGACATGGCCAAAGGAAACCAGGCGGTGCTGTTTGAAGTTTCCAACCGCGGCGGCCGCGGGATTCTTTCTATTGTGAACGGTCGCGACGGCGAATTTGGGGATGGCTTCCTCATGCGCCAGGGATACACGATCGCATGGGTAGGCTGGCAGTACGACATGGCAGAGCAACCGGGACGTCTGCGGCTTTCCGCTCCGGTGGCCCATGAAGCGGACGGAAAAGAAATTCACGGGCTGGTGCGCTCGGACTTTACCCCTGCCGAAAAACGCGAGGACATGCCGCTGGGGCACATCCTGCTGGGGCCCGATGGAGGAAAGAGCTATCCGGTGGATGATCCGGCGAGCGACAGGAACCGGTTGACCGTCCGCGATACGCCGGCAGGAGACAGAAAAAACATTCCGCGCTCAGAGTGGAGTTTCGCGCATGTGGTGCAGGGGCAGCTTACGGCTGATCCGCACTATGTGCATCTGAACAGCGGGTTTTTGCCGGGCAAGATCTATGAGGTGGTATATTCGGCCAAAGACCCGGCGGTTGTCGGCGTGGGACTGGCTGCGGTACGCGATTTTCTTTCCTACTTAAAATACGATCCGCAGGCAACAGCGCCGGTGAAACGCGTTTACGCCGTTGGCATCTCGCAGAGCGGGCGCTTTCTGCGGCATTTTCTTTATCAGGATTTCAATGCTGACGAACAGGGCCGGCAGGTAATGGATGGCGTGATTTCGCACGTGGCTGGCGCGGGACGAGGCAGCTTCAACCATCGGTTTGCGCAGCCGTCGCGCGACGCGCAGCCCATGTCGAGTCTGTTCTTCCCCACTGATCTTTTCCCTTTTACCGATCTGCCCGAGGAAGATCCCGACACCGACGCCAAAGCCGGTCTGCTGGATGCCTCGAATAAATCACACACGGTCCCAAAAATCTTTTACACCAACACGTCTTATGAGTATTGGGGCCGCGCTGCTTCACTGATTCACACCACGGCTGATGGCAAGAAGGAAGCGCCTCTGGCCACGAATACCCGCGTCTATTTTCTGGCCGGGCTGCAGCACTTTACCGGGGCGTTCCCGCCGGAGAAGAGCGTGCAAAGCAATGCGGATTACACCGCGCAGCAAAAGCAAAATCCGAATCCGATTCAGTGGTACTGGCGGGCATTGATCACGGACATGAACCAGTGGGTGAAAGATGGAACACAGCCCCCACCAAGCACTTATCCCAGAATCGCAGAGAAGACCCTTGTCCCGCTGGTCAAATGGTCATTCCCAAAGATTCCCTGGGTCAACAGGCCACATGAGGTGAGTCTGGCCTACCACATCGATCGGGAAGTCAGTTTCATGAGCCAGGCAACGCACAAAGAAGAGATGATTATTGTTGAGCCTCCGCGAGTGGGCAATGCGTTTGGCGTGCTGGTGCCGCAGAGCGATGCTGACGGCAACGATCTGGGTGGAGTGCGTCTGCCCGAATTACAGGTTCCTTTGGCGACCTACACGGGATGGAACCTGCGTGATCCAAGCATCGGCGCGCCGGAGCAGCGGGTGAGTTTTCTGGGATCGTGGATTCCGCTGGCAAAGACGGCGGAGGAGCGCAAGAAGTCGGGCGATCCGCGATTGTCCATTGCGGAGCGATATGCGTCGCGTGAAGCGTACATGAGCAGGTTCGAGCAGGCGGCGAAAAAGCTGATCGATCAGCGGTTTCTGCTGCAGGAAGATCTGCCGGCAATGTTGGAACGGGCCAAACTGGAGTGGAAGGTAATTGCGGAGCAGTGATGCGGAAAGCGTGATTTCATAAACCGGTGCTTGTTTCCTCTATTTTTGCTGATACCGGTTTTGAATCAACAATATTACTGTCATAAAGCATACACAATTCCCTCTTTTGACACACAATGAAAGGGTCGAAACAGAGCCTTTCTTGATGCCATATCTGCTGTCACGGGCCGCACGAACGCCGACGCGACAAAACATGGCTTGTACAACCGCCCCAGGTTTGCGGTATGATTCGCGGTCAACCTTCCTACTACTCTCGGGAGTAAACCCTTATGAAAACACTCGTCAGATCGATTTTTGTTTTGGCCCTGGTGCTGGGCACACAGAGCCTGCTTATGGCACAGGGCAAGACCGGAGACCGCACCAAGAAAACTACGGGCGCAAATGCGGCGGCACCACAGGCAGACAAGAAAACCTCAGCCGATGGCGACAAAGTTACGGCGCCCTCCACGGAAGCAACAAAGCTTGAAGACAATCAAGCCAAAGACCCGCTGGAGAACATGAAGTTCCGCAACCTGGGCCCGGCGGTGGGCGGCGGACGAGTCACGTCCGTAGTGGGCATTCCCGGCAAGCCGAACGTCTATTACGTGGGCGCAGCCGGAGGCGGAGTGTTCCTGACGCAGGATGGCGGGCTCTCCTGGAAGGCGATCTTCGAGAAAGAATCGACGGCCTCAATCGGCGCGATTGCGCTGGCGCCCTCCAATCCGAACCTGGTCTGGGTGGGAACGGGGGAGAAAAATATTCGCAATGACGTGATCACGGGCAAAGGCGTTTTCTTCTCTCCTGACGCAGGCACAACGTGGAAATTCATGGGGCTGCGCGATGCCGGACAGATTTCGAACATCGTCATTGATCCGCGCGATCCGAACATTGTTTTTGTCGGCGTGCTGGGTCACGCGTGGGGACCGAATGCCGACCGCGGCGTTTTCCGCACCACGGACGGCGGCAAGACCTGGGCAAAAGTGCTTTTCGTGGATGCAGACACGGGCGCAAGCTCACTGATCATGGATCCAGGCAATCCGATGGTACTGTTTGCCGGGATGTGGCGCGTGCGGCGTTATCCGTGGGCGCTTGATTCCGGCGGGACCAGCGGTGGCATTTTCCGGTCGAGCGACGGCGGGAATACCTGGAAGAAACTGACAGAAGGGCTGCCGACAGAGCCCACGGGGCGCATCGGTCTGGGTGCAGCGCCGAGCAATCCGCACCATATTTATGCGCTGGTGGAAAACAAAAAGGGCACGCTCTATGACACCAATGACATGGGCGACCACTGGCGGATGGTGAGCAACAACCATAATCTGGCGGCGCGCGGATTTTACTTCAGCGAACTGGTAGTGGCGCCGAACGACGAGAACCGGGTGTACTTTCTTTCTTTCAACGTGATGCTTTCTGAAGATGGCGGCAAAACTGCGCGCAATACAACGCCGCGCGTGCATGTGGACCATCATGCCATGTGGATTGACCCGGAGAACCCAAGCCGGATCATCAATGGCAATGACGGCGGGGTTTACGTGAGCGCGGACGCGGGCCGCACGTGGCGCTATCTGGACAATCTGCCCATCGAGCAGTTTTACTCCGTGGCTGAGGACGACGAGACGCCGTATAACCTCTGCGGCGGATTGCAGGACAATAACGGCTGGTGCGGACCTTCCAACAGCCTGAGCCGTGGCGGCATCGGCGGCTTTGAGTGGTACACAGTGACCGGAGGCGACGGCGAATACGTTGTTCCGGCACGCGGCAAGGGCACGCATCTGATTTATACCGACTCACAGAACGGTTCGATTCAGCGCGTGAACAATGAAAATGGCATGTCAAACTTCGTCCGGCCGTACCTTCACGGCGTGCAGTCGATGAAGCCCTCTGACCTGAAATACCGCTTCAACTGGACTTCTCCGATCGCGGTTTCCATGACCGATCCGAATGAAGTATATCTCGGCGGCAACGTTTTGTTCCGCTCCACCGACGGCGGCAGGGGCTGGACGCCGATCAGTCCTGACCTGACGCGCAATGACAAGACCAAGCAGCAAAGCAGCGGCGGGCCAATCTGGTTTGACCTGAGTGGCGCGGAGACGGTGGGAGCAATCTTGTCCATTTCAATTTCTCCGGTGGACCCAAAAACGATCTGGGTGGGCACGGACGATGGTGTTGTACAAGTCACACGCGACGGCGGACAAAACTGGAGCAACGTTACTGCCAACATCTCGAACCTGCCGCAGTGGGGACGCTTGCAGCAGATTGAGGCGTCACCGAGCGACGTGAACTCAGCCTACATTGCCGTGGATTTCCACGAAGTTGAAAACAACAAGCCATATGTGTTCAAGACCCACGATGGCGGCAAAACCTGGACTTCAATTACAGCAGGGCTGCCGCAGGATGATCCGGCGCGCGTGGTGCGTGAAGATCCGAACCGCAAGGGGTTCCTGGTCCTGGGAACCGACACCAGTCTGTTCTACTCGAGCGACGAAGGCGCACACTGGACGCAGATCAAGAGCAACTTCCCCACGGCGTCGATCTATGACATTAAATTCATCAAAAAGACGCACGACCTGGTGGTGGCGACGCACGGACGCGGCCTGTTTGTGCTCGACGACATTACTCCTCTGGAAGAGAGCGGCGCAGAGCTCGCACGGAGCGAGTTCCACCTCTTCCCTGTTGCTTCCGCGATCAACTGGCATAACTGGAACAAACATGGCTTTGCCAGTGGCGGATACGTGGCTCCCAACCCGCTGAGCGGCGCCGTGATCACCTACTGGCTGCCGAAGGAGATCAAGGCAAATGCCGACCGGCCCGCGCGGCGCAGGGCCAACGGCGAGACGGCAGTAAAAATCACGGTCACAGACAGCAGCGGACAGGTGGTCCGTACCATGTATGGGCCAACAAAATATGGAATCAACCGGGTCGCGTGGAACCTGCGTCATGACGGGCCCAAGCGACTGAACTTCCTGCCGCCACCGGAAGGGCTGGATGATCAGGACTTTTTCTTTGATCCCAGCACCGGGCCTAACGCGCTGCCGGGCACGTACAAGCTGGCGGTAACGGTGCAAGGCAAAACGGAGACGCAGACGGTTGAGGTCCAGACCGATCCGCGCTTCAAGTTTGACGCCAACGGCATGCGCACCCAACTAAAGCTGGGACTGGAGCTGCGCGACGAAGTCTCTGCCCTGCACGAGGCTCTGAACCGGCTTAACAGCCTGCACAAGCAGATCACCAGCTTGCAGGAAATTCTGACTTCAGAAGAAGGCCAGGAGGGCGCAACCAACGTGGCCTACAGGCCTGTACTGGAGGAAGCGCGAGCACTCGACAAGAAGATCACGTCAATCCAGGAGCCGCTCTACAACAATGAAATACAGCCCGGCAGCCAGGATGACATCCATTATCTGCAGCGTTTCCAGAACCGTTTGCAGGGGGTGATGCGCGGCGTAACCGGCGGCTTTGGCGAGGCGCCGAGCCCGCTGCTGATTGAGGAAGCATCCGAGGTACGCAAGGAACTGGAAACACAACTGGCACAGGTAAACACGTTCCTGAACACAGAGGTCGCCAACTTCAATAAGAAGGCGGCGGAGCACGGTTCCAGCACACTCTTTGCCGGTGGTCCGATCCAGATCAAGCCCGGTGCGGGTGCAGCCTCAAGCGCGAGTACGGGCAACGAAGAGGAAGACGAAGACCCGGATTAGACTGCAAAGACTTTGGAGATTCGAAGGGCGTGACCAACCAGGTCACGCCCTTTTTTATTTACCAGAATAAAATATTTGTTTGCTTACATTTACAATGCTAATCGTAAATCCACATAGGAGAAATCCTTCGACTTGCCTCGGAAACGAGCTTTCGCTCACGCAAAATGGATCAAGGCTAACAAATCTGATTTAAGAAGGTCTAAAAAAGGTTTGTCCTATAAAGAGTAGTATCAGAACGGGAAATATCCACGGGACGTTAATCGCAAAGCAGTTGGTTCGTCAGGAAAGCTAAGGAGCAACCAAGTGACAGCAATACGCACCATTCTGGTAAGCACAATTTGTTTCATGACGTTGAGTGCCGTCGCACAGACCGCCGATGAACTGGTGGCAAAAAACCTACAGGCCAAGGGCGGCGTGGAGAAGATCAAAGCAATCAAGTCTCTCCGTATGACCGGCAATTTTGACGCAGGTGGTTTTAAGGCGACCATCGGCCAGTTGAGCAAACGCCCGGACATGGTGAAGGAGAGCTTCTCCGTGCAGGGAATGACACAGGTACAGGCTTATGATGGCTCCAGCGGATGGCAGATTTCACCTTTCGGCGGACGCAAGGACCCTGAATTGCTGGGCGAAGACGACGTCCGCGGGCTGGCGGAAGACGCTGATTTCGATGGACCGCTTGTGGATGCCCAGGCCAAGGGCAACAAGGTGGAGTACATGGGCCATGACCAGGTTGACGGCGATGACGCCTACAAGCTGAAAGTCACGCTGAAAAACGGCGATATTTTTTACTACTACCTTGATCCGGACACATATGTCGAGATTCAGGTGGAAAAGCAGCAGTTCATCCGTGGGGCTGTGCGGGAAAGCGTGACGGTAATGGGTTCCTACAAGCCGGTGAACGGAGTGATGTATCCGTTCTTTGTTGAGAGCGGGCCGAAGAATAATCCTGACGCGCGCGGCAAAATCACATTCACAAAAATTGAGGCGAACGTGGCGATAGACGATGGAACATTCAAGATGCCGGCTGCACCGGCCGCGCCCGCCGCAACCAAACCGGCGCCCAAATAAAAAGAGCGCAAGACGGCCCACAATCAGCTGAATATTTGAGAGGAATTTCATGATGACGACTTCCCGCCTGCCCTTACGCTACTCGATCTCTGTTTTTGCCCTGCTGTTAAGTTTTTGCGCACTGCCCTCGGCAGTTGCTCAATCCCCGGTGAAATACGATTCCGGCACCATCTCTGGCCTGACGGCAAGAAATATTGGGTCCGCCACCATGAGCGGACGGATTGCGGCCATTGATGCAGTGGATGAAAACGGCAAGATTACCGTGTTTGCCGGATCTGCCAGCGGAGGCGTATGGAAGTCGATTAATGGCGGCACAACGTTCAAGCCGGTGTTTGACCGCGAGGCGGTGCAATCGATTGGCGCGGTAACGATCGATACTGCGAACCACAAGATTGTCTGGGTGGGAACGGGCGAATCCTGGACCAGAAACAGCGTTTCCATCGGCAATGGAATTTACAAATCGACCGATGGCGGCGAGAACTGGAAGAACATGGGTCTGAAGGATTCAGAGCGCATTGCCCGCATTCTGGTGGATCCGGCAGATAGCAACACGGTCTATGCATGCGCCACCGGCCACTTGTGGAATGACAATGACGAACGTGGTGTCTACAAAACCACCGACGGCGGCACAACGTGGAAGAAAGTACTGGCCGGCGCCAACGGCGCGACTGGATGCGCCATGCTGGCAACAAACCCGCAGGAGCCGAAAACAATCTACGCCTCCATGTGGGACTTCCGCCGCCAAGGCTGGACGTTCCGCTCAGGCGGGCCCGGCAGCGGACTGTTTAAATCGACAGACGGAGGCGACCACTGGACGGAGATCAATTCCAGCAATAGCCAGGGCCTGCCGGAAAAGCCATACGGAAGAATTGCGCTGGCGGTGGCGCCTTCAAAGGCGAACGTGATTTACGCCATGATTGAATCCAAGCAGAGTGCGCTGTACCGTTCTGACGATGCGGGCAAGAACTGGAAAAAGCTGGATGCCAGCCAGTACATGGTGTGGCGGCCTTTTTATTTTGCCAACCTGATTGTGGACCCCAAGAACGAAAACAAGGTCTTCAAGGTCGATCTGTCACTGCTGGTCAGCCTGGATGGTGGACGCAGCTTTAGCTCCACAGCCAACGCCCACGGCGACTATCACACGGTATGGATTGATCCCAGCAATACCAACCAGCTTTATACCGGAGACGACGGCGGCTTCTGGACCAGCGTGGACGGAGGCACCCGCTGGGCCCGCGCATGGAACCTGCCCACGGCGCAGTTCTATCACGTAAGCGTGGACAACGCGACCCCGTATCACGTTTACGGCGGCCTGCAGGACAACAGCACCTGGGTGGGCGATTCATCGTATCCCGGAGGCATCACGAATTCGCGATGGGAAAATGTATTCGGCGGTGACGGGTTCTGGGCATTTGAAGACCCGGCAGACCCGGATTATATCTACGCAGAAGCGCAAGGTGGGGAGATTGGCAGAATCAACCGCCACACGCTGAGCGGCAGAGGCATTAAGCCGCAGCCGCAATACAACGAGAAGAAGCTCCACTTCAACTGGAACACGCCGATCCATATGAGCCCGAATGAAAAAGGCACCATCTATATGGGCGCGCAGTTCCTCTTCCGCTCAAGAGATCATGGCCAATCCTGGGAACGTATCTCTCCGGACCTTTCCACCAATGATCCCGAAAAACAAAAACAGGAAGAGTCAGGCGGCATCACCGTGGACAACTCCGCGGCGGAGATGCACACCTCGATCTACTCCATCAGCGAATCGCCGAAAAACGGCCAGCTGATCTGGGCCGGGACAGACGACGGCAATCTGCAGATCACGCGCGATGGCGGCAAACACTGGACCAACGTAGTAGATAAAGTCCCGAACCTGGGCAAGAACTCATGGGTTTCCACGGTAACGGCGAGCCGGTTCAATGAAGGCACGGCCTACGTCACCTTTGATCGCCATACATTCGGCGATATGAAGCCATACGTATACAAGACAACCGATTTCGGCAGCACATGGACTCCTCTGGTCAGCGATGCAAGCGGCATCACCGGTTATGCACATGTCATCACCGAAGACACGGTTGATCCTAACCTGCTCTTCCTGGGCACAGAGTTTGGTCTGTGGATCTCCATTGACGGTGGCAAGCAATGGGCGCAGTACAAAGGCAGCGGATTTCCCGCAGTGGCAGTACGCGACATTGTGGTGCAGGCACGCGAGTCTGACCTGGTGCTGGCAACGCATGGGCGCGGCATCTGGATTATTGATGACATCTCTTCCCTGCGCGCGCTTACTCCTGACCTGATGGCCAAGGACGCGGTTCTGCTGGATTCCACCAGCATTCAGTACCTTAACGCCAACGGGGGATGGGCGGAAGGTGATGCCACGTTCTCCGGCCCCAGCCGCACGACCGATGCCTTTATCACGTACTACCAGAAAGGCCGTCACATTTTTGGTGATATGAAGATTGAGATTCTCGATCCTTCCGGCAAAGTGGTGGATACGATCGCAGGCAGCAAGCACCGCGGCGTCAATCGGGCAACGTGGTCCATGCGCCTGAAGCCGCCCACAGTGCCGCCCGCGGCCAGCGCGGCGTTTGGCGCTGCCACGGGGCCACGCGTCCTGCCAGGAACTTATACGGTAAAGATGACCAAGGGCGATAACGTTTACACGGCAAAGCTCAAACTGGTGCTTGATCCACGCGCCTCTTACAACGAGCAGGACCGCCGCCAGCAATTTGACCTGGCCATGAAACTTTACGGAATGATGGAACGCATGAGCTTTGCCGTGGACTCCATGGTGAGCCTGCGTGACACTGCAACAGCACGCACAGCCAAATTGCCCGCCAATGATGCTCTGCGCAACAACCTGCAGCAGTTCTCACAACAAGTGGACGCGTTGCGCTCAAAGATTGTGGCCACCAAGGAAGGCGGCGCAATTACAGGTGAAGAACGCATCCGTGAGTATCTGACCAATGTCTATGGCGACGTAAATAACTATGACGGCAAGCCCACGAACTCCCAGGTAGAGCGCACGGACGCTCTGGGCCGGGAACTGGAAGATGTAATTAAGGAGTTCGACCAGCTCAAAGAAAAACAGCTGCCAGGCATCAATTCCAGCCTGCAAAAAAAGAAACTGGAAACAATCCAGCCTCTCACACAGCAGCAATGGGAAAAGATGCACGAAGGCGGCAGCGGCGGCGAACAGCACGGTTCAATCAGCCGATGGGAGCGTGATTAATTCTCTATCAGTTTACGCGCTCGCTTTTTTCGATGGGTCGCCTTCATAGTTCAGGGCTTCAAGTCCCAGGAAGCGAGCGCCTTCATCCAGTTCTTCTTCAATGCGCAGCAGCTGGTTGTATTTGGCGATTCGGTCCGTACGTGAAGCTGATCCGGTCTTAATCTGGCCGGTGCCGGTGGCCACGGCTAGATCGGCAATGAAGGTGTCTTCGGTTTCGCCTGAGCGATGAGAAATCACCGCGGTGTAAGCATTGCGCCGCGCCATGTCAATGGCATCCAGGGTTTCACTCACGCTGCCAATCTGGTTGACTTTGATCAGAATGGAATTGGCAACCCCTTCGTCGATTCCACGCGCGAGGCGTTCGGTGTTAGTCACAAAGAGGTCATCACCCACAAGCTGGATCTTATCGCCCAGTTCATCTGTCAACAGACGCCAGCCTTTCCAGTCATCTTCAGCAAGGCCATCCTCAATGGAAACGATAGGATATTGCCGCGCCCAATCAGCCCAGAAGCGCACCATCTCTTCCGATGATTTTGCTGACTGGTTCGACTTTTTGAAGACATATTGACCGGAGGCTTTGTCAAAAAATTCGCTGGCCGCGGGATCAAGTGCGATGGCAACATCCACTCCGGCGCGGAAGCCAGCCTGCTGCACGGCCTCAAGGATCACTTCAATCGCTTCAACATTGGCTTTGAGCGAGGGAGCAAACCCGCCTTCATCGCCAACAGCGGTGTTGTATCCGCGTTTTTTCAGAACGCCTTTGAGGGTATGGAAAATTTCCGCGCCCCATTGCAACGCTTCCGAAAAAGTTTCTGCGCCAACAGGCATGGCCATGAATTCCTGGAAGTCAACATTGCTGTCAGCGTGCGCGCCGCCATTGAGAATGTTCATCATGGGAACAGGCACAATGCTGGCGCTCACTCCGCCCAGATACCGGTACAACGGCATTTTCATTGCATTGGCGCTGGCACGGGCACAGGCCATGGAAACCGCGAGAATTGCATTTGCGCCGAGCTTGGCTTTATTCGTCGTGCCATCCAGTTCGATCATGGTGTCATCGATGCGGCGCTGGTCGGCAGCGTCAAGCCCCTGGAGAGCGTCGGCGATCTTAATGTTGACGTTGCCCACGGCGTTCTGCACACCCTTGCCCAGATAGCGATTCTGGTCGCCGTCACGAAGCTCCACAGCTTCGTGCTCGCCGGTGGAGGCGCCGCTGGGAACGGCAGCACGCCCAACCGATCCGTCACCCAAAGTCACTTCAGCTTCAACAGTGGGATTGCCGCGAGAATCAAGAATTTCACGCGCGTGAACGTCAACGATGCTTGTATCCATAAGATGGCCCTCAAAAAAGATGATGGCCGTGAAAAAATGGCCACTCGGCAGAGCGAGCATTATAAATGACCCAAAGGATGCCGTGAGGCGCAACCCTCAGGCTCGGCGCTTCCAGCGCTTGCCCACTTCTGTTATGGTGAAACTTTACTCCGAGGAGAGAGCAACGACAATGTCCATACCCCAGCAGCCCAATATCCGCCTGGTCAACGCGGCCGATTACCGTGATAGCTACGCCAATTCCATCCAGATCCGCGTGAGTGTTTGGGACTTTCTGCTGGTGTTCGGACGCCTGAACCCGCTGAACGCGCAGGATGTGGAAGTGCAGAATTTTCAGGGGATCTATCTCAGCCCACAACAAGCCAAAGCGCTGCTGACGATTCTGGAGCAAAATGTGCGCCAGTACGAAGGCACCTTCGGGGAAATCAAGCTCGATCCCTCCATTACCGCGCAACAAGGGCAGATCAACTAGTACGCTGTTGACAAGTGGGCTCCGGCATCCTTTCTGTGAGAAACAGAACAATTGACCACCTCGCACACTAACCGGCTCCCGCAACTATCGTTCGTGCACGTCTTTCCACTGATCTTTGTTGCGATCTTTCTGCTGCATGCGCCGCTGCTGCGCCTGCCCTTTTTCTGGGATGAAGCCGGCTTTTACGTTCCCGCCGCCTACGATCTGGCGCACTCTCACACGCTCATCGCAAAGACGACGATCGATACCGGTCATCCACCCCTTTCCGCGGCGTATCTGGCCCTGTGGTTCACGCTCAGCGGATGGAAGCCTGCGGTGGCACGCATCGCTATGCTTTTACTTGCGGCGCTGGCGCTGACCAACGTCTTCCTGCTGGCCAGACGGCTGGCTGGAACCGGCGTTGCCGTGGCAACAACCATTGCCACCGCGCTCTATCCGGTCTTTTTTGTGCAGAGTTCCCTGACGCACGCGGACCTTATGGCTGCGGCGTTCACGTTCTGGGGAATCAGACTCTACATTGAAGATCATGCCTGGCCCAGCCAGCTTGCGTTTTGCCTTGCTGTTTTGAGCAAGGAAACGGCTGTCATCACGCCGCTGGCATTTGCGCTTTGGGAGCTCTTACAGATGCGCGCTCTTGGCCGCAGCCAGCTCCGGCGCGCCGTGATCGCGCTGGTTCCAGTTGTACCGTTGCTGTGCTGGCTTGCCTACCACTATCACGCCACTGGAAGGTTTTTTGGCAATGCCGACTTCTACCAGTACAACGTGACCCATGCACTCAGCCCGCTTCGCTTTGTGCTGGCGCTGGCGCAGCGGATCTGGCATCTTTTCGGTGCCATGAACATGCTGGCGCTGACCGCGGCCACCGTGATGGCCATGTTCTTTCCGCCGGTCAAAGATCCATCCGGAGAGCGCCCGCGTATTGCTGTTCCCGTGCAACTCCAGTTTGGGCTCATCATGCTGGCGCACCTGGTGGCATTTTCACTCCTGGGCGGCGCGCTGCTCACACGCTACTTGCTGCCGGCTTATCCGCTGGTGATTCTGATTGGCATGTCAACCTTGCACCGGCGCATTGCGCGCTGGGAATGGCCGGCTGCGGTGATGATTATCGTCTTTGTGCTGGCGCTCTTCTTTGATCCACCATACCGGACCGCGCCTGAGGACAACCTGACGTACAAGGATTTCATTGAGTTGCACTATCAGGCGGCGAAGTTTCTGGAGCAGCACGAACAGAATTCCACAATCCTCACGGCCTGGCCGGCAACGGACGAACTTTCCCGACCCTATTTAGGGTACGTGGCGCAATCATTTCCCCTGGTTCAGGTACAGGACTTCACGGTGGAAGAGATGGTCAAGGCGCGACAGATGCGCTCAAAATATCAGGTGGCCTATCTGTTCTCGACCAAAAATGAATTGTCTCCATGGATTCGCTCCGAGCGGTGGGAAAAACTCAATCAGCGCTTCTTTGGCTCTCACCGTGATGTGTCTCCTGATTTGGCGGCGGAGTTCCTTCACGGCAAGATCGTTTTTCTGGCCAGAAGCCGGGCGGAATGGGTGGCGATCCTGGAACTGGATCAACCCTCCTCCGTGGCTTCTGCCGGAGAGATGCATAGACCGCCAAAAGACGCCCACTCAATTTTGCCGCAAAAATAAGCTTGGTATGTGCAGCCTCCCGGAAGACAGGCTGCGCACAAGCTGCCTTCTACGAGAGAATCCTTGCAACAACAGAATGAATGCTGGTGTTGTACCAAAAATAACCGAACACCAACGCCGTCGACTCTACCACCCGGAACCACTGCTTTTTCATGGCCCTAACCTCTCCCTGATTTAGCCGTTTGCCTCAACTTCCACACGCGCATGGGTAAATGGCTTCTGCTCATTGGGGGAGAGAACACGCATTTTCTTCCAGTCGTAAGCGAATTCGGTGCCACAATCGAGGCATACTACATACGTTCCCGTCTGCATGGCAGCCTCACAGCGTCGCTGTCCTGATTTGCTGGTCTGGGGGAAACTGATTCGTTTATGCCAGCATCCGAACAAAGCGTCTAAAATCTTCACGATCTCCTCCCGCTGTTGCTTTCGATTTTTGAGGAGGGCTCTAATCCCCTCACAAGCAACCTTCGGCACATCTTGGGCTCGTACCCCAGGTAACGGGCCGCAGGGCCTGTACCATCGTTATGTAAATAGTGGTAATTGACCTGACTTCGTTTCACCTCTATTTCCACAAACATATGACACAAAATGTCAGGGCTTTTATTTAACGCTCTCTCTTGCAATACGTTGAACGCAGGAATTCTGGATTTGTTGCATTAAGAATCGTTGGCTGGCTGGATAAACCCAATTAAACCTCTGTGGAATCAGAGGCTTAGACCATCTTCTGATTTTCCCTGCCAGCAGCCCGGTTGAGAAAATCCCCTGCTCCTGCTTTAGCAAAACGCAAAATTAGAATGCACCAATAAAAAAGAAGATGCCGCATTGCCTGATCATTTATTGTATGGTGCTCGATTCACCCAGCTTGTCCCTTGGAAGGTTGTGCACGATGTACTTCATCCCCGTAATCCTTGGCAGTATCAGGCGCAACCGAGAGAGCGCTAAAGTGGCTCAATTTGCTTTTGACTGGCTAAGGCAGCTGGATCGGGTCCGGACCGAGTTGTTGGATTTAAAGGAGCTGGACCTGCCCATGATGGAAGAGCGACTCAGGTTCCGCAAGGATGGGCCTGCCAGTGTCGTGGAGTTCAGCGCCAAGATCAATCAAGCGGATTCAATCGTCATTGTTTCTCCGGAATACAGTGGCGGCTATCCGGGTGTTCTGAAGAATGCATTGGACTACTTAAAATCTGAGTACCAGCGTAAACCCTTCGGCATCATTACTGTATCCGCAGTTGAAACCGGCGGCATTCTCTGCCTGAACGGATTGCGTCAGGTCGTTTTACATCTGGGCGGCGTTCCAATTCCAGCCAGCCTTATGGTGGCGCGCGTGCAGGAGTCATTTGACACAGAAGGCAATCCCACTGATCCGAAATTTACACTCAATGCCAGGAAGTTTTTTGATGAGCTTATGTGGTTTACTGAAGCTCTGTCCGCCAGACGAAGCGCAAAAACCACGGCAACGTAGGTCGCTCGCTGGAAAATGATTCCTGCAATCAGGATGCAATTCCATTCACACCTTTTTGTTCTTGTAGAAATTTCGCACCAAAACCGGGGCGATTCGAAAAATCCCAAAATGAGATTCTTGCCCCACTACGGGAATTCTTGTTGTTCAAATCCTTTCATTAGCGAAATTTTTCTTTCTAAGATTTGAAATTTGTTGACAGTCCATGACAGAGCGACTAGCCTCCCTCAAAAGATCATGCGCGCGTTAAGGCATTTGACCTTGTTGGCGCGTGAGATTTGGCTGCTACAATCTTTTTTCTAGGTTCCCGTGAGGTGAAAGAGCAGGATGGCTAATGTTGCGCTCGTTGCAACCCTCACAGCGCCCTTGTCTTCCGGTGTACGTGAAATTACAGCGCTCCCCGCTTCAGTTGCATGGCTGCAATGGCGGGCGGACATGGCCGGTCATGTTTCGGCTTTGCGGTTGCGTACTTATTTCCCCGGAAAGCTCCTATACACCCTCCAAAGCACACGCCACGGCGGCGTGTTTGCGGGACCAGCCACAGAAAGGCACAGTCACATTCTTGCGGCTGCGCCGCACTATGATTTGGTGGAACTGGAAGCAGAAACCGATCTCACACATGAACTGCTGAGCGCGATTCCTCCATACCAGCGCATGATTTCCTGGAGTGGCACGGCGTGCGATGCCGCTCAACTCCATCGCCAGTTCAATGAAATCAGCGCAATACCGGCGCATTCCTATTGCCTGACCGTGACCAGCGACAAAACCAGTGACGGATTGCAGACCCTCCTTTTCCTGAAAGCCCTGGACCGCAATGACGTTACAGCCTACTGCAAAGGACCATTCGGCCTCTGGAGCCGTTTGCTGGCGCCTTTTTTTGGCGCGCCTTTTCTTTTTGGCCATGCTGGACCCCAGACCTCCACTTCTGGCGATCCGGCAGTCAACAAGCTGATTTCTGACTATGGCTTCCCTTCTCTGTACCCCGTGAGCGAGCTTTATGGCATGGTAGGAAACAGGATCTTCCAGTCGCCATCGCCACGGCTGCACAATGCAGGATACCGCGCTCTCGACTATCCCGCGCTGTTTCTCCCTTTCCATGTGGAGAGCTTTGAAGAATTCTGGAAAGAAATGATTGCCTCCCCGCAGCTTGAGTCGCTGGGAGTTCCAATTCAAGGGTTAACGATTGTTTCTCCGCACAAGGAAGTCGCACTGCACGCAGCCGGGCTGCGCAGCCCCATGGTCAGCCGGGCCGGAGCCTCCAACATCTTCGTCCGCAAAAATGGCGTGTGGGAGGCCCATACCACTGATCCTGAGAGCGTGGCATCGCTTCATAACAGTCACCCAGACGGACAGAATGGCAAAACGACACTGCGGAAGGCCGCAGTGATCGGCTGCGGGGGCGCTGGCCGGGCCGTGGCTGCCGCGCTGCAACAATCAGGCGTAGACGTCACATTGGTCAATCGCGGCAAGGAGCGCGGAGACCGCGCCACTCAACTCCTGGGATTGCCGTTCATCTTGTTGTCAGAATTTGAGGCCCACGGCTTTACTCTGCTGGTGAATGCCACGCCTATTGGCCGTGAAGACGATTCTCTTCCCTTTGCCATTGACTCGCTCAGCCATGACACAGTGGTGGTTGATCTGGCCTACGGAGCACGCCCCACTCCGCTTGTCTCCGGAATACATACGCGAGGCGGCACCGTGATTGATGGTTATGACGTAGTCCTGACCCAGGTACGCAAACAATTTGAAATGATGGTGGGATTGGAGATGCCCCGCAGCGTCGGGCGTGACGCGGTAATGTCAACCAGTCCTCCAATCGGCGCCCTTCACCCAGTGGAAGTTGAGCAGGAGGCTTTTGAATGCAGCCCCTGAGGTTCAGGCTGTGTTGAGCGTGAAATCTTCGCGTCCAAATGAATTGTGAATACCGGAGTTGTTGCCCATGAATATAGAACTGGATCCATCGCAGAAAGAAGTGATCGCGCGCGCACGTGACCTGGCGCGGAAGAACTTTGCTCCGCGCGCACCTGCATACGATCGCACCGCGGCATTTCCCGTGGAAGACTTCACAGATCTGTTCCGCGTCGGTCTGCTGTCTGCTGTGGTTCCCCGCGAGCACGGTGGCATGGGCCTGGGCCCCTATCGCGGTGATGTCTTTACTCTCTGGCTGATCACCAAGGAGCTTGCCAAAGCTGACTTGTCTCTTGCGCGCTGCTGGGAGGGCCATTGCAATTCCCTGGTGCTGCTGGACGGCATGGGAACGCCCGAACAGAAAGAACGCTGGTTCAACGGCGTAGTCCAGAAAGGCGAGACGTGGGTGGCCTGGAGCGGTGAACCGCAGGCGCGCGCGTCACTGGAAACCATGAAATTCGGCACCTATACCACCAGAGTCAAAGGCGGTTGGACCGTGGAAGGCAGCAAGGCATTCGCCACCAGCGCAGGCGGAGCACAGTGGGCCATCCTGCTGGTCAGCACTGCCGGGCCTGGTGGAGCGCGGCACAATACCGGATCGGTGGACTCTCAGCTGCTTCTGGCCTGCGATCTCTCTGATCCCTCCGTGAGCGTGGATTCTTCCTGGTGGGACCCGATCGGCATGCGCGCCACGGCCAGCCATGTTGTTCGCTTCAACCACACTTTTATCCCGGAAACAAATCTTATTGGACGTCCCGGGCAGTATCTGGTGGATGGCTGGCAGACCTGCTTCATTCCGCATTACGCGGCAACCTTCCTTGGAGCAGCGGAAGCGGCCTATGAATTCGCCGTTGAATACATCTCTTCGCAAAACAAGACCGCTGATCCCTATATTCAACACCACATCGCACAGAGCGCCATCAATGTTGAGACTGGCCACCTCTGGCTGCAACATGTGGCGCGCATGTGGGAAACCGGCCGGCACGATGAAGCACAGCTTGCAGGCAGCCGCGCCCGCCACACCATGGAACATCTGGCGGAAGAGACGGTGAAGCTTTGCATACGGGCCTGCGGGGCACGCAGCCTGAACCGGCCCAGCGCGCTGGAACGGATCTATCGTGACCTCTCGTTTTATGTCCGGCATGACAATGACGACCAGATTCTGGCGACGATCGGAAAATCTCTGCTGGGAGAGCGGCACGATCCGTCGTTCTACAAACCATAACAACGCAGCTCTACACTTGCGCAACAAAAGGCCGCGGTAATCTGGGAAAGCCGGTGAAAGCCATGACAAGCACGAAGCGGCAACACACGCTGGGAATCTGGGTACTCGCCCTGGGTTATTTTGCTTTTTACGTTCCTTATAGCGGGCTGACCAAGGCAGTCACCTCCGGACTGCTCTCCGGTGGCCGTCCGGTTTCTGGTTTTGCGCTGCTGCCTTCCACCGTAATTGCCACGGCCATCTCAATGCTGTTGTTCATAACAGTAATGGGCTGGTGGAAGCACGCGGGAAGAAAACAGATCTTTGGATACAACGTGGCTGCCCCCGGAAGGCATACATTGCTTTCAGGGCTAGCCTTCTCCACTATCATCATCGCTACAACGCTCGCCTACAGCTTCAGCGGCGTCTCCATTCTTTTTGCATTGATTCTGATGCGCAGCGGTGTGCTCATCATGGCCCCTATCATCGACCGCTTGTTTCAACGCCGCGTTCGCTGGTTTTCCTGGGCTGGTCTGCTTTTCAGCCTTGCAGCGGTTGCCATTGCATTTGCCGGGGTTCGCGATTATCAACTCAGTCTTGCTGCTCTTTTAAACCTTGCCGCTTATCTCACCGGCTACGCCGTCCGCCTGCCCTGCATGACCCAGATGTCAAAAACAGGACAGAGGGAAGCCACGCTTGGCTATTTCGTGGAAGAACAGCTAGTCGCCATGCCCGTTCTTGTGCTCGCGCCAGGCCTGTTTGCTCTGGTGGGACATAGCAGCATTGCCAATGAAATCCGTTTCGGCTTCATGAATATTCTGAACGCGCCATTTACCGTCCCCGGCTTGGCAATCGGGTTCTTCTATGCAGGATTGGGACTCTTTTTAGCATTCATCTACCTGGACCGCAGGGAAAATACTTTTTGTAATTCCCTGTTCGCCTGCTCCAGCCTGCTATCGGGAATCGCAGCCAGTTACATTCTTACCTGGTGGCTGCATGCTCCTTACCCCAGCGGAATCCAGTTGAGCAGCGCCTGCCTGATCATGGCGGCTCTCTTTGTGCTTTCCCCGCTGCATCATCTGCCGATGTACATTACGCAACTGCGCCAGGCAATGGGTGAGCACCGGCTTGTGCTCGTCGACTTTGTGAAGACCGCACCCGGCGAACCGCCGCCGGCAAGCCAGGGACAAACGGCAAGTGTTATCACCGTGAATTTTCAGGCTGTCCGTGAGGTACTGCAGAAGCGCCAAGCCGGTGGACGCTCCTGATACGTATTTGTTCCATAGGATTTTTCTTCTGCTCCCGGCACAAAAAGTCTGCACCGATCTCGCGGGCGCTACTCATCCACGCCAAGCATCACCACAACATCCAAAAAGCACGTAAACTAGTGAGCGGATAAAATTACCTTCTTACACGATGAACACGATCAATCCAAATGCTGTAGGACAACGCTCGAAAGATGCCACACGGCCGTGGAAATGGTCCATCGCAATGTACGCCGGGGGATCCCCGCTGCGGCTTAAACCTACTCCCGGCGTGTCGAATCCAGTGCTCTCGGCTGCCGACGTAACTGATGTTCCGGCACGTTTTGTTGCTGACCCGTTCATGGTGAACGTGGATGGCCTGTGGCACATGTTCTTTGAGGTACTGAACAATGAACCCAACAGGGGTGAGATTGGCCGCGCAACCAGCATTGACGGCCTGACGTGGCACTATGAACGGATCGTGCTGCAGGAACCATTTCATCTCTCGTATCCCTGCGTCTTCGAATGGAACAATGATTTTTACATGATCCCGGAAACGCTGGGCGCAGAGGCGGTCCGGCTCTATCGCGCCACATCTTTTCCCGACCATTGGACGAAGGTGAAGGACCTGGTCCCCGGAAAACACGCTGATCCTTCCATTTTTTTGCGCGACAACAAATGGTGGCTTTACACCTGTCCGACGCCACACCAACATGACACGCTCAACCTGTATTCCTCCCGCGATCTATTTTCCAACTGGATCGAACACCCTTTGAGCCCCATCATCTCGGGGAACAAAAGCGTGGCCCGTCCCGGAGGCAGAGTACTGCAATATGACGGCAGGCTGATCCGCTTTACCCAGGATTGTGTCCCGACCTACGGCAGGCAGGTGAGGGCTTTTGAAGTTACCGAGTTGACTGCACATACCTATAAAGAGCATGAAGTCGCGGAGTCACCTGTGCTGACGCCGGATGGCGGAGCTTGGAACGTCTCCGGCATGCACCACGTTGACGCACATCGCACGAATGGATCGTGGCTGGCATGCGTGGATGGGCTCGTGGATGTTTGATCCATTCGTGCTGGCCCCCAAATTTGAGAAAAGCGAGAATTAGTTTGTCTGCTCCCTTACGCGTACTGGTGACGCGGCAAAATACTTATCCTGCTCGAGCTTATCCTGTCTCTACTGAGGGACTGGCCAGTCTTCGCATCACTGACCTGATTGTAAAAGGCCTGGCAGAGCTTGGCCATGAAGTCCACTACCAGGTCCAGCTGGACAAGGTCCCCTTGCCGGAAGGTGTTCGCTGGGTCCCAAATGGCTCAGTCCCTCCCGTGGACATCACCCATCGCCAGAAAGTCGACCTGAAGGTGAGGAAGTCAGACTTTCCGCAGCCGTGGGTCAGAACTTGCCACACTGACCTGGGAGAGCGGGACGTTGACCGTGGCTTGGCGCAGGACAACTGGATTTTTGTCTCGCGCACGCTGGCAGAAACCTATGGAAGCTCAAGATATGTGGTCAACGGTATTGATCCCTCTGAATTCATTTACTCGGAAAGCAAAGACGACTATCTCCTCTTTGTTGGGTGCCTTGACCGCGCGGCGCAAAAAGGACTTGACGTTGCAGTTTCTCTAGCCGTAAAAACCGGCCTCAGGCTGCTGGTGGGGGGCTCTGCCGTGAGCGATGAAGCAAATGCAACGATCCGAGCGCAATGCAAACATGCCAACATCGAACTGCTGGGAGAGATACAGGGCACGCGGAAGGCGGAACTGTTTGCCGGCGCCAGGGCTTTTCTCTTTCCTACGCAGCACAATGAGGCCTTTGGCACTGTGATGGCGGAAGCCCTTGTCTCCGGGACGCCGGTCATTTGCAGCAATCGGGGAGCATGCCAGGAGCTTATCTCGCCCGACGTTGGGTTCGTTTGCACAACGGAGCAGGACTATCTTTCTGCCATTGACCGCGTGCATGAGATCAAACCATTTGCCTGCCGGGAAAAGGTAATGCGTGAATATCATTATCTGCGCATGGCAAACGATTATGTAGAACAATACCGGCAGGAAATCGAAGGCACACATGCTGAGGCTTGCAGTTCAAACAGCGTAGCAGATTGAACTATCTCATGTCGGCTGCCAGAGACGAAGAGTGGTGCCCTCCCGCCGGCAAAATAGATTACCTGGACCGCCGCTCACCGCTTCAAAACAGCTCCCTACCGTTTCCTGGGCCAGCAACCGCCATTTGAGAGCAGAAAGTTTACGCGCCAGTTCCAGATCGAAATCGCCCTCAGAGGAAGTCATCAAATACTTTGCCTGCACCTTGCGCAATATTGCCGCCAGGTCGTGCTCCACGTAATACAGGACTTCAGCCAGAAGAACGATGTCGGCCTGAAGCGGCCCCTCTTCAATGCCCTGCTGGACCACGTCCGTTTGTTTGTCATTGCGGAAGCGCATATGCAGACGGCGCGCGAATTCAGGATGGACTTCCAATGCCCGTATGCGGGCCTGTGGAAACGCCCGTCGCAGATGCAAAGTCATGGAGCCCTCGCAGGCTCCCACTTCCAGAATCGTCTTTATGCTGCCAGGCGCGGCGTGTTCCAGCAGAAGTTTGCAGGAACGCTCATAGCGTTGCGTTTCATATGGCGATGAGAAAAGTCCCCAGGCATCAGGAAACGGCAGTATCTCAGAGCGAGTCAGAGCAATGCCGTGCATCACCTCTTCAAACGTGGCGGGGGTGAAAGCCTCCACGCCGAGCAGAGCCGTATGAGGCATCCTGAATGCGTCATCCTCTGTTCGAATCCTTGACGCATAGACGGTATTGATAATCCTGGCTTTCGTTGCAAAGGCTGAACGCTTCAGAACATTCACTTGCAGCGCAAAACCAGAGGGCGCCTGCACCCATACTTCTCCGAATGCCTGGGCTGCGGCGAGGGCCACTGTTCCACGCAACGTGTCTTCATCAAATGGGCTGTGCGTGTAAATGCGGCCATCTACTTTCTGCCGACGCAGCTTTTTCACCAGGCTTTGGAACGCGGGGCTGTCAACTTTTTCTACTACGTGTCCAAGATAGTTCGCCTTCGTGGCCTTGAGTTCGACCGCTGCCCGCTGCAATTCTGCCCGCAGATCGCTTTGGCTGTCGGGCCATTTGGGGTCGCCGGTGGCGAGGATCGAGGCATTCCTGCACACGGTGCTGAAGCCCAGCGTTTCATCCGAGGGATAGGCAACGACAATCAGGTTGGAGCGTGGTGTGGGCATCCGGATGGTGAATGGTTGAGTCTGTTTTTCAGTCGTTAAAGGCGGGCCTTAATGAAACCGAGTAATTTTTCCCGAGTATGCTCAACGGAGAATTTTTTGACCCACTCAGAAGCATCGATGCGCACGTCGTTCTCCAGCGCGGAAGCGATTGTGTCCGCAATGGGGCCGCGCTTTCTGGTAATGGGGCCATACACATGGGGCCGAAGTTCATCCCGCTCAAATCCAAAGTAATTGCCGTTCACCACGCAGGTGGTCCCGCAGGCCATGGCTTCAATCATGGCGATGCAGAAACTTTCCCGCGGAGAGGCCATCACAAAAAGCCGGGCGCGGCTGCACAGGTCGGCGATCTCCGACGCGGTCCGCCACGATTGGGGCTGCATCGGCGCTTTCCTGTCGGCCGTGGCGATCACAGAAATGCCATCAAAGTATGGCTCGACTCTTCTGAAGTATTCCAGGTTTTCCGTCCCACCCACCACGTGTAAGGGGAGACCGAAGCGATCATAGACTTTCTTTTTATAGTCACGCACCAGTTCAAGCTGGTTTTTTTCCGGATAAATCCGGGCGACACAAAGGACGTAATCTTCACTACTGCGTTTTTTGTAGAAAACTTCAGGGTTGTACGAGCCGCCGATGCGAAGAAGATCGCTATGCGGACGGTCACTCAAGTGGGTAAGGATTCCGCGGAACAACGCTTCATTGATCTGCTTTTCCGGATGACGCTGCACGAAACAGAAAGAAGGAATCCGGTGGGCGAGCGGGCCGATCAGGGTCCGGTCGTTGAAGTCTATATCCGGGTGGATAAACAGGCTAAACTCGAACTTGTCTTCAAAAAGAATTTCAAACTTGCGGTGCGGCGGAATCAGCGTGCCGTAGTGCAGAAGTTCGCACTCGCCCTCACAATGGCATATCAGCAGATAGACGTCATAGTCACAAAAAACGTGGTTCTGGTAATCGCTGATGAGTCGCTCGTATCCGCCAACAACAACCGGATAAGGACTGTCACTACAGACAATAAGCGCTTTTGGTTTCATGTTGTGCTAAAGCATCCGTACAGCTTTGGCTATTGAACTTAAGGGGCCCTATTGTCCGCGAATGTGTTGCCCAGCTTGCTTTGTAAGCATGCGAGCCGCGGAGCAAATCGTATTCCTCCAAACCGGACGACACGGCATGCTCAATGCCGGCGGCAAAAAGAAGCCGTCCCGGCGACCACTGCGCCGCCTCCGGCAGAAAACCACCATTCCAGCTGCAAAGGCTGTTCCGCCCGCGCATACAAACGTCAATGGCCAGAACCCGGGCGCCGTGGAGCAAAACAAACGCTGCCATTTTGCCCTCAACAAACAATGAAGGCAAGACTTCTCTTACAAACTCTTGCACAGGCCTTGGTGCGAAGCCACTCCTGCTTTCGAACCGGCTCAGGTTGAGTGACAAAAACAGCTCCACCATTTCATCTGGAGGAATCCGGTCCGGCGTCAACTGGCGGACTTCCAGTCCGCTGCTTTGGGCATTCCTTTGTATCCGGCCAAGCCCTTTGCGAAAAACATGGCTTCGTGTGGCAAGATATCCGGCAAAAGTGCCCGAAAGCTGGATATAGAAACAGTTTTTGTCAGGCTGGTAGCCAGTTTGCAGCCCTTTGCTCTCAGCCAAACAGGCCGCTGCCTGCCTGCAGTTCGAGTCAGGACGCACGTTAGAAAGCACAATGCGATAAGACGCAGCATGAGCAAGCGCAAACGCCAGCACGCCGGTCTGCGCGGCCAGATCGCTGGCGCCAGCCACCAGATCGTTGTAGTCGCACATAGGCGAGGGGAAATCGATGGTCCCCTGCTCTTCCTGCACAGCGAGTGGCAACACCGCCGCCAGTTCAGGACCACGCCTGGCAATCACGACAAATGGCGCAAGCTTAGGATAGCTGCGACACCACGCGAGAAACCATTTCGATGAGCTAAAGGCACGATTGCAGGGAGATTGCTCCAGCAGTCTTTCCCAGCATGAGGCAATGGCTTCAATTTCCACCAGGTCGCGCAGCAGATGATATTCCGGCGCGCTGCCGGATTCACTCGCATTCGCGATCAAACTTGGATTTGCGCCCAAAACCCTATCGTCACTCCGAGCGACATCATAGCCATTCTTCGTCACCATGGCACTACAAATCGCTTTGTCTACACATAAAAAAATGGGCAGGAGGGAGTTTATTCCGCCTCCTGCCCAAATAGTTCTCCTTACGGCTTAGGAGTTTCTGGTTCCTCCTCTTTGTCTTCCGCCGCCTTCGCTGGCGCCTTTCTGTTCAGGAACCGCTCCTGCGGGTCTTTCTTTGCCGGATGCACCTTCTCAATGGCCTCTGGAACCGCGTGTGGATGAACACTGGGCAGCGCCAATAGCTTTGGCGTCCCACCGGTCAAGCACGTAAGTTGGTCCTTTGGAGTAGCATTCACCCGGAACAAGCCCCAGTTGCCGCCGGAAGCAAACTCGCCGACAGGAAAGCTCTTGTAGAGGTAGTCTCCCGAGACTTTGTTCCTGCCGCCTGCGCTTGCAAGCACGATGTCGAAATGGTTTCCTGGCCCAAAGCCGTCACGGGCGCCAAACCACTGCGAGTTAGCGTTATTACCAATCGCCGCACTGGAGACATTGCCCACCGTGACATATGGCTCTTCCTGCCATACGTGGCCATTGATGGTCCAGACATCGTCAGGGAAGCCTCCCAGACCGTCTGGATGCAGCATGCGGAAACGAACCGGGGTTCCCGCCACGGCGCAGAAGATCGGCGTTTGCGGGTTACCCTGTGGTTTCGTCGGACTGAAGAATGGGTTTGGCATGTTGTTGGAAAATGCCTGCGATACATCCACTTCATCAAAATTAGAATTACTCGGCGGTGTTCCCGACGAATCCTGGTAGCGGTAAGGCATTGGCTCTGCGCCAAAATTCGTGAAGTTGAAGACGGGGTAGTTATTGCCTGAGTCCGCTTGATTCGCCGTCAAATAGATGTTGTTCTGCATCATGGTCACGAATTCGCGGAACATCAACTTGCCGTATGAATCCGTCACGTCGGCGCTGGTTCCGTTGGCGGGCCATTTCGACCCCTTGGGTTCCACGATGAGCGCCCCGATCATCGCCAGCGGCTGCTGCTCGATGGGATCAGAGGCAATCAGGTTGGCCGATCCTAATTCAATCGGTACTCCTGTTGTGATGCCGTCAGGATTGGTAATCACTTCCCCGGCATACCATTTGTATTGTCTCGGTGTACAGGCGCCAGTGGCGGGACACGGGGGCGTGACCTGACTCGGGTTCATGCCCACATTCACGCCGTTGCCTTCTGTAACGTCATAGCCAACCATTTGCGCATGCATGCCCACGTTCACTGAAGGAATCACAGGGATTTGCCAGGGTGTGGCTCCGCCCGCGCCGCTAATGTTGCCATCCGGTGTGGTGAAGACGCTGCCGGATGCGCTGATCTGGCTGGCGGTGATCCGGTTGAAAAGATTTACGGTGATGCACTCACCGGCGTTGGCCCGCAGGACCAGTGGATCCTTGGGAGGGTTCGGGCCCACAGGATTTCCATTGTTATCAGCTGTCATATAGAGCAGCGCGCCGCTCTGGCTGGTAATTGTGCTGGTGGGCGCATCATGGGAGTTGTAGGTAATTCCATCCGCGTTGTAAACCGCGGCAACGTTGTAAGTACGGTTCCCGGTGGCGTTGGCTGGACAGCTTCCGCTGGCTTTGAGCGTAACACCGCCTCCAGGATTGTTAGGTAGAGGTTGCAAGCCAGGAACATTCTTTGGATTCCCGCCCGCGTTATACGAACGCAAAATTCCCCACATGCCCTGGCCTACGTCCAGAACTCCTGAACCGGGCATATAGAGATAGTCGGCACTCGACCCTTTGGTTGAAGGCAGCTTGAACTGGAACTCATAGTGCTCTGAGATGCCCATGGCCTGATTGTCGCGGTATCCAGAGGTACTGGAGGAAGGCTCAAACAGCCACTTGAGTCCTTCAATACCGAAGTTGTGATTAAAGAGATACGCTCCCACCAGCACGCGTACCTGCACACGATCGCCTTGAAATGCCCGCAGCAGCGGCGTGTAAGGATCGCCCTTCTGCACGCAGTTTCCGCAGGAAAGCAGCGGCGGCGGATACTGGAAGTTGTTCGTTGGTCCGGAAGTGATCCGTTGCGGAAATACCGGCTGCGTATTCAGGATCGAATCGTTCCGTGTGATGTTGGAGTTGAATACGTAGGAAAGATCGGTGGCCTGGTTGGTTGGATCGTGTTTGCAGTTGTTTGCATTCGGGCATTTCGGGTCTGAGACGCGGAATGCCAGAGGCTCATTCCTGTAATTCACGTTCATGGTACCCACGATCGGCGATCCGCTGATCAGCGTGGGCGCGCATCCACTGCCCGGCTGGTTGATGGCGTTTTTGCTTTCACACCATCCCCACGGCGTAGTGGGATTTACCGGCGGAGGTTGCGGATACTTGATCGGCTGCCCTCTGCTGGTGTTGTTATAGGCCAGCGCAAGGTCCTGGAACTCGATCAGAAATTCGCGATAGCTGTCCGCGGTATTGCTGGTAACGATGTTGGCCTGCCAGCTTGTGGGGCCGCCATCCGTACCGCCGCCGAGCGGCGTGCCATTTTCAGAGTTGAGCCACTTTGATTGCTCCGGCTCCACCACCAGCCCGGCGTACAAGCCGGCTTGTTGATGAGTGGATGGACCAAAGTGATCGTGGGTAAAAACGGTCCGCAGGGTCCGGTCACTACCCTTGCCGTTGTTAGGACATGGCGGCCAGAAGCAGCCATCCAGCGAATCTGCATACCAGCGCTGGATGGTCGTGGTGGCCCCCTTCCAGCTTTGCCCTGCCGGCGCCGTGCCAAAGGAGATGGGATATCCGTTCGCCGGGGTTGGGTCTTTGGCCACCGGGCAGGTAAAGTTCACCGGAGATGTAGGCTGGCAGTTGTTCTCTTTTCGGATCGCGTCAATGCGGTCCGTCACCTCGTTTGGACTCAGGGTGCCATCCTCATAGTTGTAGCCATTGGAGGCGCCGTCAGAGGCAAGAACATCAAACTTCACCAGGTGGATGTGCTGGCCCAGAATGTCAGTGGGCGTGCGTACCTGGAAATTATCCAGTTCGTAATAGCTGGGGACCAGGTTGGTCTGCCAGAATTCGACAACGTCAGTCTTGCTGTTGGCGCGGAAAAAGAACGGCTCCGGCGCGCGTTGTCCGGAGAAGGTTTTAGAGACATCACTCCACAGAGTTATAAAGCGCTCCTGCGGGTAGTGCCATCCCTTCTTGTTGAAGACAACGTCAGTCTGGATATCGGCAGCCTTGTAACGCCGGACTTCTCCAATGGCTTTTCCATCGTCAGTCACGGCAGGATCAGCAAAAGGCGCGCCAGGTTGTGGCCCGCGCGGCAGTCCATTGGTTATGAAAACTCCGGGGGCGCCGTCAGGCAGGTAACTGGGATGGTTACGCACCTGATTGAAAGCCATGGCGACTTTTTCCACCGGAGTTCCCTCTTCCGGCAACTCTCGGGCAAGCATGGTGTGATTGTCTTTGCTGAAGTCCCACTTGTTGTGGCGCTCGCCGTCAACGCTCGCGTCCAGCACCACATGCCGCGCCAGCCCGCCATCCAGATACATCGGCTTGCCGTCAGTCCCAAGAATCGGTTGTCCGGTCGCGGTCAACGCGGGTGCAAAATCAAGTGGAGGCGGCGGAGCACGATGCCCGGCGATTCCGGGAACAAAGAACGGGAATCCGGGATTGGAGCACGTTCCCGCCGTTGATCCGTCCAGGCGATCACACTTTGGAATAGTTTTGGCTTCATAGCCGTCAAGCTTTCCGGGGGTCTTGGGGTCCTGGACAGGAACAATTTCCACCTTGGCCGGAATGGGAGCCATGGCTTTGGTGGGCAATGGCACAACGGCCGGAATGGGAGTGCCCGCGGCAATCTCACCATCAGGCAGGGCGCGTGCGCCTTTTACAGGAACACCGTTTTGTAACTCCGTCCCTGATTCAAAGACATCATGAACGCGGAACATCGACCCCAGGGTCTGGTTGCGGTTGCCGCCTCCGTTGTAATCAATCTCGATCGTATAGGAAGCGCCCGGGCTGAGCAGCTGGCTGTCTAAGTAACTGCTGTTGGGATCGTTGGGTGTGTGTATCCACTGATGCGCGTGCTGGTGATGCACATGCGTAAGGTTGGAGCCGCCATGCAGAACGCGAAACTTCACATGGTCCCGCAGATAGGCGTGATAAACGTTGGAGGGATCATCCGGGAAAAAAGCCACCCTGGCCTTCTGGCCCGGCTGGGGCGTGGAAGGACTGGGCAACGCTGTGCCATTGACTTGCAGGTCCTGCAACGCGTTGACCCACGGGGTAACAATATTTGGATTCTTGATCGGCGGATACTGGGTCACGGACGGTATGTTCGCCGGCACATCCACGACCATGGCCGGGTCGCCTACCGCCCACGATGCCAGAAAGAATTCTTCAAACTTGCAGTCTGGGCAATTCCACATGGGACCAACATGGACCCTGTTGGCCAATACCTCAGCGCCTATGGCTCCAGTGCCGTAATTAATGGCAAAGTTGTCTTTGCCTGGCCCGAGCACGGTGTGCATATCCGGTGCGGTGCTGCCTGAAGGCGGCGGATAAAAATCAGCAAACGCCTGCACCGCGCTGGTGACTTCATGGTAGTGAATCGTAAACTCGCGGTATGGTTCCCGGCGGTTGGGCGATGCGGGAATGGGATTGAATTCCGGTCCCGGCTGTGTTGCAGGAAAAGCGCCGGCGTTCGGGCCTGTAATGATTGCGTTAAGGTCGGTATGGATGGTATTGCCGGATGTATCCACCATTCTCAAAATCGGCACGCCTGCGCGGGGATGTCCCTGCGGGTAAACAGCGTTGTAATTCAGAATGGGGTGTCCATCTGGGGTAAAACCGTTATTTCCTTTGGAACGGTTGATCGCCAGCAACAGATCAGCGCGCGTGACCTGGCTGCGATAGTATTCCGCGTTGGGCGGCTCAACGGTAACCGCGCCAAACAATCCGGCAGTAATCTGCCCGCCTTCACTGCCTGCGCCAAACGTTGAGGCCGTGGTATAGAGCAGGAACGTTCCTTCTTCCGCTGCATAGAGATTGTAGGTTTTATTACCCCCTGGGGCCACCAGGCTGCTGACATTCTTGCCGACGTTGGAAGCATCATCTGCAATGCTGGTCGCCAATTCCAGTCCGCTGACGTGCAAAGACGTGGAACGCGTTACCGGCTGAAGCGGGCTTGGCGGAGTGTCCGCCAGCCAATTCGTGAAATTGATCTTGAGGCATTGCCCCTGGTTGACTCGCAATACGATAGGACGAGGACGTTTGTCCGTGCGCAGGCGCACCTGTCCCTTCTGGCATGCGACTTTAGAACAGCTCTGGCCGTCGCTGGACCGCACCAGGTCAGACGTGAGCGCAAAAACCATGCCTTGTGGCATTGCGGCGCCCAGCCGGTTCAGCATGAACGGCTGATCGAGCGAAGCAACATTGGCTGTAACAGTATTCTTAACAGAACAAGCAACCGGTGGGGCTTGAACTGGCGCTGGTGCTGCTCCGGAAGATTGAATACTCCAGAAGCTGGTTAACAGTATTGCTGCAAACGAAATGAGTCGGAGGAAGGACAGCTTGCGGGGCATAGAGTCTCCTTCTTGCTGCGATCGAGTTCCCAAAATGCCGTTTGTGTGGGGGATTTTTCAGACGCTCATCGAGCGCCCGGGCTGTTTGCTTACAATGGTTCAGCAAACATTTGTCTGGTTTCCGAACTTGAAGCAGCGCGCAAATCACTTTTTGGATTGAGTCAAAACTGGTGGTAGTGTAGTCGGCGATTTATTGCTTCGCAACTTAATAAGAAAAATTTTGGACCTGTTAACCAAATGTGTAAACATCACCTTTCCCTAGGTTCCATTTTGGTGCTCTCGTGCGCGCTGGCGGCACAATGCATCTCCAATGAAGTCTCGCGGCACGAAAAATCGTCTGCGCAACAACCCGGCAGGCCAACAACCACCGTCACTAGCAACAGCCCCATGCAAACGCCTTCGGACGCGACAGCACGCTGGAAAAAAGTCCAGCGCACTCTTCTCCGCGATGGAATCGCGCTGCAACTTGAAGTGGAGCCGATTGAACCACAGGTCTCTTCTTCCGCGGCACACGCGGGAACGGCGCTACGGGTCCGTCTGGCCGTCAATGATTCTGTCACGCATGCACCGTTGACCGGGCTGCATCCCTCTGTCTGGATGAGTCTGAGCGCGGGTGAAAACGTTCCCTGCAGCGCGCGGGCGCGCGCATTTTTGCGCAGAGGCCTGCTGGAAAAGCAACCGGAGCTGGACCTGAACGACTATTACGTTCTGGTGCTGAATCAGGATGCGACCATTCATGTGGTTGATCCGCAATTTTCCTCCGGACGCCCGCAACTGGTGACCTCCATTGCCTTGCCTGGACACGCCGACGATTGGCTGCTTTCTGCCGACCAATCCAGGCTTTTGGTTTCCATCAGCCAGCCTGGCGAGATCGTGATGGTTGACACCGCAACGTGGACGATCGTTCATCGCGTAAAAATTTCCGGCGCTCAAAAACTTGTATTGCAACCTGACGAACACTACCTTTGGGCCAGCTACTCCGGTAGTGAGTCAGGCGTTGCCGTGCTTTCAGCGGCAGACCTGCATCTGATCACGCGAATACCACTGCATGCCGGCCGTCATGATATCGCCATCAGCAGTGACAGCCGTCTGGCATTTGTAACTGACCCCGGCGCCACATCCGTTTCCATTCTTGACGTTGCGCGGCTCACTCGCACCCGGGAGTTGAAGACACCCGGGCCTGCTTCGTCGATTGCTTACTCGGCTGCCTCCCAATCTGCTTACGTAACGACCACCAGCGGAAGCATCGTTGTCATCAACGAACGCGGTGAGATTATCAGCCGCATGGAAACCGAGCCCGGCCTTGCGCACATCGCCTTCTTCCGTGACGGACGTTTTGGCTTTGCGCTGAACCCTGAGAAAGGATTGCTCCATGTGATTGACGCCGCGCGCAATACCGTGGTGCAAACCACTCCGATTGACGCTAAGCCAGAACAAATCGCTTTCTCAGACCAGCTCGCCTACGTCGTCCGCCGTGACAGCGATCTCATCGAGATGGTTCCTCTCGACCGAGTGGGCGCGCCTGGCACTGCTGTCTCCACGGTGGACCTTCCTGCCGCGCATAACGCCTTCGCGCACGCCACCGCCGATGAGCTGACCACGACCATGGTCCAGGCGCCCGGCGAAAATGCGGTAGTAATTGCGAACGCAGCCGATAAAGCCGTCTTCTACTATGAAGAAGGAATGGCAGCACCCATGGGAACTTTCAGCAACTTTGGCAAACCACCAAGATCCGTGCTGGTGGTTGATCACAGCCTGAAAGAAAAATCTCCGGGCATCTATGAAGCCGCTGGCCGCCTGGAAAAACCTGGAATATATATTGTTCCCGTTCTGCTTGACGCGCCGCGCATCGTTGAATGCTTCACGCTTCCTATCGGCTCTGGAGATCCCGCACCTGCGGCAAACCCCGCGCCTCACTAGACTTGCCATCTGTCATTCATCCGTCTTCCGGGACTTGCCGCATTCGGGCTGGAATGATTTCGTGTCCAGGTCCGCACAGACAATCTCAGCCCTGGTGGAGCCAATGCGTCGATTGGCGCCAAACGTAATGCCGGGAAGCAGGCCGGTCTTAAAATCGCGCAGCTGTTCCATCCCCAAAATCAATTTTTCGCGGGTAACGTTGCGGCCCGCGCGGGTCAGAGCATCTTCCAGGATTTTTGCCGCGCAATACACTGAAATCTGCACTAACCGGTGGTCGCGCGTCAGCTTGTGGCGTTGCAGAAAATCGTCAAATGAGTCCACCGCGCCCAGTTCAGGCTGAAGCTGTGGATAGGCCGCAAAGATCCTCCCCTGCAAACGAACGGGCGCGGTGAAGATGCTTTCGTCCATGAGCGGTCCCAGAACGAACACGTCAGGTGCCCATCCTGCGCGGTCGGCAGCCTGCATCCACAGCGAAAGCTGTTCTCCGTTGCCGATGAAAAAGATCGCGCTGGTTTCCTGGCCTTGCAGATCGTGAACAAGCTGTGCGGCGTTCGCCGGAGAAAACGCGACGGCACGCGGCTGGCCTGCTCCCAGTTCGCTCCAGGTGATTTGTATTGCGCCGGACAGTTCCGATTGCAGCTCGCTATCCGCAACAATGATGGCCGACTTTGCCGGCGTCAGGTTGCCCTGTACAGCGGCAAAGCGAATCAGCTCCTGCTCCAGTTGCTGGAAGCCCGGCAGAAGGTAGAAAACTTCACGATTCGCAGGATCGTCAGGCACGGAAAGCGCCAGCAGTCCGACGAGCGGCAGGTGGTCCGCATGGGCCAGCGCCGCAAGACCGTGCTCTGCTCCCGGCACAAAAGGCGCTACCATTGCAAACGTTGGCGCAGCAGCAAGCCGCCTGGCGGTCTTCAATGCCATGGCGCTATCAGCTCCGGAATCGGCAAAGCGCAACAGGATTTTGCGTCCGTAGATGCCGCCGCGCTGATTCACATCGTCAAAATATGCCGTTAGTACCGCCCGCACTGCAATGCCAACGTCAGCATTTGCGCCCTGTAAAGGCGCCAGGCTGCCTATTGTGATGCGCGCCGGTTCTATTCCCGGATCACTGTCAGTTGAAATCTTTTTGAGATATGCCACCAGCGCTGCCGCACTTGCTGGCGACAACCGGAATCGTGGCATCAATGCGGAAAGCTTGGCCCCCGCAGGATCAAGCCCTGCCATGACCGCGCGCGTGAATGACGTAGCAGTAAATGCGCCGTGCTTCCGTCCATCGGCATGAGTATGGCCGTAAGGAACAGTCAGGAATTGCCATGTGATCTCGCCAGGGTCTTGTCCGTTCTCCGGACGCCCTTTGCCGTCAGCGCCATGGCAACTCGCACAAGGCTGGAGCCGGGCGGATACTAGAAGGTCGCCCATCACGCCCTTGATTTCTTTTCCTGCGCAGTCCGCTCCCTGGAAGTAAATCTTTCTGCCGCATGCTTCCTGTTGCGTGAGTGGGGCTGCGCACATTGCAGGCGTGCTAAAGGCAAACAGCAAACCTGCGCAGAGTCCCGTCTGCCAGTAGCTTCGAGCCAAAAAGCCGGCATGCTGCAAAATCATTTCACTCAATCTCAGGATCAAAATCACTGCCGCCTATTCTGGGCGCTGCCGGAAGCAGTCGCCATCATCTGCTCAACGTTGTGCATGAGCGCCGCAGTGGCACCCAGACCGTAAACGCGCTTCCACAGCGCCGCTTTGTCATTCACGATCAACACCATGGGCGAATGATTTTCCGGCGATGCCGTATCGGCCCCCAGCACACGCAAGAGCCGATTCAACTCTGCTTTATCGCCTGTAACCAGCGTCCAGCCGGGCTTTGCTTTGAATTGCGCTCCCCAGGCGCGCAAGCGCTCAGGAGTGTCAGTAGCAGGGTCAACCGAAACGGAAATAAGAAACACGTCTTTCCCTAGCCGCTCTCCCAGGTTTTTTTGCAGCTTGCCGAATGTTGCTCCCAGCGGCGGACAAATCGTGGTGCAGGTAGTGTAAATAAAATTAATCACCACAACCTTGCCTCGGACCAAGTCACTGTAAAAATGGCGTGGCGTGCCATTCTGGTCCACTACTTTTATGTCAGGTATCTGCGCCGGCGCGTGATCAGCGGTAAATGCCTTCTGCGCACCACCAGTAGGCAGATTAGAAGTATGTGCGGTTATGCCCAGCAGCAGTGCCGGCGTCACAAGGGCCATCGCGAATTTCCATGTGCCGTCCAACGATAGCGCCTTCCGGAGTGTGGTGACCCTGGCAGGAGTCGAACCTGCGACCTGCGGTTTAGGAAACCGTCGCTCTATCCATCTGAGCTACAGGGCCACTCGAACCATTTTACCGTAAACCGCACAGTGGCCCGCGACCTTAGTCATGCATGTTTTGGTTGCCTCTACGCCGGCAACCGCTTCAGCAATGCTGATGCCCGCCGAAACCACGGCCGCTCACGGCGTTTCAAATAGCGTGGCATTGTGGCTTTTTTGCTTAAAACGCGTTGCGCCCACTGCCGCGCCTCCGGCATCTTTCCCTTCGCCGCCAGAAATTGCGCATAGTTGAACTGTGTCTCAGAAAGCGTGGAGGTCAAAGTAATATGCTCAAACAAGCTTGCCGCCTGTTCGTCCTGGTTGTTCCGCGCCCACGCATACGCCAGCAGTCCCGCGGCACGCTGGTAATCATAGTTCCCATCCATTCTGACGACTCGTTCCAGGTCCGCAACCGCGGAAGGGAAATCATTCAACTCCATCTCACAGAGCCCGCGCCGGTAGAAAGGATCGGGAGAATCCGTTCGCGACGAAATGGCCCGGTCGTAGCACTCTTTTGCCTTGCCAAACTTCTTCTGCTCCAGATAAAGGTCGGCCAGCTCTTCATAGTTTCCGGCGGAAGGATTGTCCAGCACAATCATCTCCAGCTGCCGGATCCTCTTACGATGCGAAAAAATCTGGAAAGATTGCCGCAGCAGCCCCAGGTCAGGCAGCACCTCGGCGGCAATGTAAATCAACGCACCTACTCCCCCGCCCATAATAATGATCCACAGCCAGTAGTTGTCCGGACGCCGCCGGATAAAGTGCACTACAGCAATCGCTACAAAGATGAAACCAAAACTGTAATTTCCGAATAGGTTCATGGGCGCAATCTGGCTTAGCCAACTGATAGATTTCCTGCCGGTATCCGGACAACGGGGCTAAGGCTTCTTGGTGCTCTCTTTTTCTGCCTCTGCCATCTTTGCTACACGCTCATCTATCTTCTGGAACATTGAGCGCGCAATTCTCTGCTGTATGCCCGCGGAAGCCTCCATGCTCTCCTCCACCATCGCCGGCTGTTCGTGAAGTATCTTCTGCCCTATGGGCGAAGAATAAAACGCCACCATCGCATCCAGGTCTGCCTTGGTCAGGTGCCGCTGATATACCGGGACCGTGGCTTCCAGCATTTCCTTGATCGCATCCGGCCCCAGCGCTTCATGCATCACTTGATCCAGCATCTCTTGGAACTTTTTCTTCTGTTCAGGAGTGGCTTCAGGCATCTTCTCGTGAATCATCTGCTCGGCAATTTCCATGCTCTGCTGTTTGGTTGCGGTCACAACGGCATCCATCGTCTTGGTGATCTGCAACAGGTCAAACAGCTTCAGCACTTCCTCGCGCGTGGGTGGCGCGGCAGCTGCTCTTCTGGCTTCCGCGGCAGCCCGGCTCTGCGCGGCCGCTTCCGCCACGGTCTGCTGGGCAAAGGCAGAAGACACTGTCATTACCACCAACAGCAAACTTGCAGCTCTCAACATGTTCTTGGGCTCCTTTTGTGATCACCTGGAATTCCCTGTCCCATCAAGAAAATTCCACGGGAATGGCGATTCAGCCACTTATCAAAAACGCAACTACCGGCGTACGAAAAACGCTTTTAACCCAAGGGGCATGGCGCAAACAGCACCATGCAAATTAGCCCGGCAATTATTTCTTTCCGGTGCCGCTCTTTTCCTCGCTCGCTTCAGCCAGCTGCTCTGCGCGCTCACGCACCTTGATCATGATCTGGTCCATCCTTTTTTCCTGGATGGCCATTCCCGCCTGCATACCTTCCTGCATCATCTGCGGCTGCTCGCGCAAAAGCTTCTGTCCCACCGGCCCGGCAAAAAAGCGGATCATCTCTTCAACATCGGATTTGGTGAGGTGCCGCCGGTAGATTGGCACCATGGCCTCCACCAGCTCATTCAGGGGCATCTCTCCAATCGCATCGTCGATCATGCCGTGCAACGCCTCAAGCTGCTTGGGCGTTGGATCCGGCACTCGCTCGCGAAAGCTTGTTTCGGCGCCCTGTTTCATCGCCTGCTTCATCCCGTCCATCATCGTCGTCATTGTTTTGCGTATCTGGAGCAGGTCCAGAAGCGTCATGACTTGATCATGGGTGGCCGCATCGGGCGCAAAGGTTTCCTCTGTGGTTTTTGCCTGACTTGCAACCTTGGCTCCAACAACCTGCGCGAATACCGGCGCACCGGCTACCACCAATACAAGAAGTAACAGAACTTTACGCATGGCTTTCGTCTCCTGCAAGTTTTCGGGGAACCAAAAGAATCGCACATCTTCTATGTCAATGCCACAGCAAAATAAGCTTAGGCGAATGACAAGGCCATACCCCTTGGTGACCTTATAAGCTCGCGTCTCCTACTTTGCCCGGGGATGCGTCCTGTCATATACATCCATCACATGGGTAATCGATAGCTGGGTATATTTCTGCGTAGTGGAAAGCCGCTCATGTCCCAATAGCTCCTGGATCGCCCTCAGGTCTGCCCCTTCCGTCAACATGTGCGTGCCAAAGGCATGGCGCAAAGTGTGCGGATGGATGTCCGGCGGCAACCCTCTGGCCACCGCAACCTGCTTTACGATCCGCCCCACACTGCGCGTGGTCAACGGACCGCCGCGCTGGTTAATGAAAAGCCGCCGCGTACTCTTGCCCGTTGCGTTGAGCAACCGCTGCCGCGCCTCGCGATAAACCGTCAGTGCATCCGCCGCCGCGCCTTCCAGTGGCACATAACGCTGCTTCTTCCCTTTTCCCCGGATCAGGATCACCCCGTTGGCCTCTTCAATATCGCCCAACTCGGTCCCCACCAGCTCTGAGTTGCGCAGCCCGCAGCCATAGAGCAGTTCAAAGATCGCGCGGTCGCGCTCCGGAAAAGCCGCGCTCTCCGGCATCTCGCTGTTCAGCAGCCCGTTGATCTCTTCCATCGTCGGAACGCGCGGCAGTTTCTTTGGCAGCTTTGGCGTGGAAACCAGCTTTGCCGGGTTCTGCTGGACAACTCCCTCCCGCGCCAGCCACTTGTACATGGACCGCAACGCTGCCAGAGCCCGCGCCACCGATACCTTGCTCAAACCACAGCCATGCAGATGCGAGAGAAATCCTCGAATGGAAACGTGATCAATCTCTTTCCAATGCGCCTCCGGGCCCATGTATTCGGCAAAGCGCTTCAGTTCATTGCCATACGCGCGCAGCGTGTGTGCTGAGGCATTCCGTTCGCCCCGCAGCGAATCAAGAAATTTCTTGATGCCTCTCTGGATTTCCGCGCCCACCCGGTTCTCTGCTGACTTCATGGCTGCCCCGCTGTCCCGCTTCTCTTGCCTCGCGGATGAAACTTGCGATACACGGTTTTCAGCCGGTCCAGCGCCACATGTGTATAGATCTGGCTGGTAGAGATATCGGCATGGCCCAGGATCGTCTGGACGGTGCGCAGGTCCGCTCCGTTTTCCACCATGTGCGTGGCGCAGCTATGCCGCAGCATGTGCGGGCTCGCGTGTCGGCCGGAAGCGGAAGCGTCTTTCACCATCTTCCACACGCGCTGCCGGGTCAACAGGCTCCCTCCGCGACGCACAAAAAGCATCGCTGAAACCCTGCCATTCAGCAGCGCCTGACGTCCGTCAACGATATACGTGCGGATTCCCTCTTGTGCGGCTTTTCCTATCGGCACAATTCGTTCCTTGTCGCCTTTGCCCCGAACCAGCACGTATCCCATCTCCAGTTTCAGGTCTTCCAGCTTTACGTGCACAATCTCTGAGACCCGCAACCCGCCTGCATAGAGCATCTCCAGCATCGCCCGGTCGCGCTGGGCCAGCGCCGCGGAAAATTTGGAATCTCCCGCCCTTCCCGCCGACTCCAGCATGGAATCTATCTCCGCCGCCGCCAGCGACTTCGGTAGCACCTTCCACTGCTTCGGCGAATCAATTTCCAGCGTCGGGTCATGCTGGATCATCCTGTCCAGCAGCAGGTATTTGTAAAAGTGCCGCAGTGTTGACAACTTGCGTGCCACTGAACGGTCTTTAACGTCGTTCGCAAACAACTGGCTCAAAAAGCCGCGCACATCTTCCCGCCGGGCTTGCGCTAATGTCCGCCGGCGCGCTTGCAAGAACTCCGTGAATTGCACCAGGTCAGAGTGGTAGGAACTCACCGTCAGCGGCGCCAGCCCTTTCTCTACTTTCAGATAGTCGAGAAAGCCTTTCACCATTGGATCAGGACGACCGGTGCTTCCGTGCTTGTTATCAGACGCCATACGCTCCAGTATCCTGCATGCCCGGATTGCGGCAAATACCTCCGCTGGTTCCGAATTCGCTTTAACCTGATCAGTTCTGTCTTCCCTGATCAGCGTCATCTGCGTTAATCAGCGGTAGGGTTTTGGTTTTCCGATCACACAAAGCCGCGCGGCGCAAATTCGCCGCGCCTCAAACCGTCATCCTGAATGAGCGGCCAAAGCCGGGAGTGAAGGACCCAAACCGGCGAAGCCCACTTTGCGACCCTCTGCCTGTCCTCTCAGCCAGCCACCCTCCCCTCCTAGTATTCCAGCCCATTCCACCCCACTCACAACCCAGCTCACCCCGGCGTGTGAGGCGACCCCTTGGGTTGAGACAGCCCAGAATCTCCCACTCGGCTGAGAGAACCGGCAGAGGGTCGCAGCCCATAAAGCACAAAACGCAACGGCAGGTTCTCCGTTGCGTAGCGGCTTTATGGGCTTGCTGATTGAATGATAGAGAATTTTTAGCGAATAGTCAAGGCATGGAAAATGGAGTGGCGACACAGTTTTGCTAGTTGACCGCATCGCTGTTTCAGAAACGTCATCCAAGCCCCGCGCGCGCCTTTGCCAGCGCGCGAGTAGGGTGTGAGGAACCTGCGGTTTCTTCGGTTAAATCTTGGCAATTCCGGCGATTTGGGCAATTCTGGGCAATTCACCCAACTCCCTTCGCCAGAAGAACCACCGCATCCGAGCCCGCTTTCCTGTCTTTCGCTATTTCCAGATATTCCGGCGACTCCGCCCACTCGCGGAACGCGGGTTCATCAGGAAACGATAGCAACACAACCTTCTGCCGGTCCCAGGTGCCTTCCACTACCTGGGGACTCTCGTCCGCGGCCAGCACCCGTCCTTGAAAACGCTTCATCACGCCCATGAACTTCGCCTGGTACCGGTCATACGTGGCCCGGTCCGTGATCGTCAATTGTGCAATCGCATAAACCGCCATCTGCCTGCATTTCTCCTGTCAAATATCTGCTTCATGACGCCGCGTCCTTCTTCGCTCTGCTTTTCTTCTCCGGCATCACAAACGGCTTCTCTTCAATCCCGTTCAGCCTCGCCACGGTCACCGCGTTCAGCGCGCTCTCCGGCTGCTCCTCATGTTTGAAAAATGCAAACACATCGCGCTGCGCGCTCTGTGTCCTCAGCTCTTCCGCCATCTGCTCCAGGTTCGGCTTGCTGTACTCGGGCTCGCGAAACCTGTAGTAAACAAAATCCGCGGTGATGACTTTCGGTACAACAATTTTTTCGCTCTCCGCCCAGCACAGCGCGGCATTTCTGGTTTTCAGGATTTCGTAAATCTCGTCGTTGAACCAGCTCTCATGGCGGAACTCAAAGGCAAACCGGTACGCCACTGGCAATAGTTGCGAAAAAGTCCTGAGCAGCCCGGCGTCTGCCTTGAGGTTCGGCGGAATCTGCACCAGGATCGGCCCCAGCTTCCCTGACTGCCGCATCGGCTCCATGCTCTGTAGAAAGAAACGCATGGAATCATCCGCATCTTTGAGCCTCTTGAAGTGCGTGATTGACTGGTGCACCTTGGCGGCAAAGCGAAAGTCCGCCGGCGTGGCTCCCACCCAGCCGGCAATCGCGCTGGCCGTGGGCATGCGGCGAAATGTGCCGTTCAACTCTACTGCGTTCAGCCGCGTTCCATAGAATTCAAGAAATCGCTTTGATGGCAGCTTTTCCGGAAAGAACGCCGGCTTCCAGCTCGCGTAGGACCACCCTGATGTTCCTATGTACACGTTCATGCACGGAAGTATAGAAGGAAGCCAGAAGCCGTGGAAAGGCCGCATTCCAGTCATAAAAAAGCCCCGGCCGAAGCCGGGGCCAATGAGCGCTAGTTAGAGAATTACCACGTCAGCCTCAACCGCATCTGCATTGAACGGCCGGTTGAGTTGCTGAAGAATGGGTTCATGAAGGTTTGTGTCTGTCCTGGTTTCAAGGTCGCGTTGGAGAAGATTGTGCGCGCGGGCACGTCACCCAGGTTAATGTTGTTCAGCGCGTTGAACATATCAACGCGGTATTCAAAATTGGTGCCTTCGGTGATTTTGAATTTTTTAGCAATGGAGAGATTGAGCGTGTCCGTTGCCGGCGCGCGCAGCGTGTTCCGCCCAACCGTATTCGCATTGGGCGCTCCTATACCTTCAATCCAATGGACCGTGCGGGGGTCCCAGCAGGCAGCTCCGCCTGTAGTTCCCCGTGATGGGTCGAAGACATCCGGGTTGGCGAACCCAAGAGGACACCCCGCGTCACGCTGGGCGCGGGTATTCAATGGGGCCGACTGGTTGCTGATGTCGGGACGGTCTGAGGTAATGTTCCCGTCGCCATCCCGGTCCTTGCCGTTGCTTGCCGTAAAGGGCTGTCCGCTCTCCCAATGAGGAATCGCGGCAATGCTCCATCCCCCAAATGCCTGGCCCATAAAACCATGCTTGGGGCCGCGGATATCCCAGAAAACCGCCAGCGCCGCAACGTGCCGCCGGTCAAAATCCGATGGACCGTAGTCAATGTGGGGGCTTACTCCAAGCACCTGTGAGACGGATTGCAACGAGCCGGGAGTGGAGTTAAATCCGAACACGTCACTCACGTCATCCATGTACTTGGCATACGTATAAGAACCCTGGAACTGCAGACCACCAAGGGGCGTGTTCTTAAAACCGCGCCGCAGATTAAACTGGGCCGACTCAAAGTTGGAATTTGCCGAAGGAGCACGCACCGTGCGCTGGCCCACCTCGGGGTGGAAGCGCTTGCCCGTGGACGCCAGCAGCGGATTCATATCAATCGTGCGGTAGAGCTTGTGCGAGACAGATCCTACGTAGGAGCCGTCCGCCACCAGGTCATACGGCAGCTCGCGCTGAAAACCGAACGACCAACGGTCTGTATATGGATTGGGGAAGTCGCCCAAAAACAAACTGTTCTGGGGTGATTGCGCCGTTGCCGGCGTTGCCGTAATGCCGGCGAACAGCGGGCTGAAGGTGGCCAGGCCGCGCTTGTTGGCAACAGACAGCTGTGATTGCACCAGTCCGCCCAGTGTATTCGGGGATGAACCGGCAATGTTGGACAACAGGTTGTTGAAGCTGTTGTCGTAAGTTGTCTGGAAGCCGCCGCGCCATACCATCTTGCTTCCGCCCATCATGCGGTTGAACCAGTTTGATCCTGCGGGGTTCCAGGCAAAGCCGACGCTCGGAGCAAAGTTGTTCCGGTCCGGCTCTATCTTGTTGGGCTTGGCAAAATTCACCGGATCGTAATTGGTGAAGGCGGGGATAGCAAAAGTATTCTCCGGAGCCCCAAAGTATTCGTAGCGCAGCCCTAGATTCCAGGTCAGGTTCTGGGTCATCTTCCAGGAATCCTGAAAGAAGTACGACTGCCTGAAGAGATCAGGATGGTAGATCGACGAACCGAAACTGCGCTGTAGAGAGCCAGTGTTCCCGCCAAAGTCATCCAGGAAATTGGCGAATGACGTTACCGTGGCTATGCCCAGGGGAACGCTGCCTGAACTGGTATAGGCAAACGAACCCCGCTCGTTGAACGGCGGATGCTGCCGCGCCAGCTGGCGCAGAAAATCTACGCCATAGCGGAACGTGTGTTTTCCATGAACATAGGTCTGCGTGTCCTGGTACTGCCAGTTATTGGCATACCTGAATTGCGGTATGTTGGTGGCGACGCCAAATCCAGTCACGCCGAGACCGGAATAGTTGGCCAGCGCGAGGACCGCGGAGTCCGAAGAAACTGGCGGAAAATTAAATCCAATGCGTCCGTAGTTGAAGCGGAATTCATTTGTCCAGCGTGAGGTAATGAGGTAGGTGTCGGCAAATGTCCCGCTCAGGGTGGTCCCCTCAAAATTGCTGTCGAAGCCTGGCAGGTTATTCAGACTGGGACCGGAGATATCCCGGTCATAAAGCCACCGGAAACTCAATGTCTGCTTGTTGGAAGCATTGTGGTCGATCCGGATTTGATGGTTGTTGTCCAGGTTTGAGCCGGTCTCACTGCGTGTTGCAAGGCCGTTTGTCAGCAGCATGCCCGTCCTGAGCGTGCCATCGCAAGTGGGGCCACCCACTGATGCCGGCACTGCAAGACTAATAGGGGCCTGCGAACCATCCCCGCGAAGACTGCCCAGGGCCTTTAGATACAACGCGGCATTGGGGCATGAAGGAGCCAGCGAGTTCAGGACTGCAACGCCCGCTGCGTCCGGTACAGTTACGGTTGACCTGTTGGCGCCAAAGAAGCGGTCCCATTGAGCAGCGCCAAAGAAAAAGGTCTTGTTGTGGCCGTTATAGAGCCCAGGGATCACTACCGGGCCGCCAATCGAAAATGAAGGAATGTTTTCGACCGCCCGGGCCGGATCTACTCTGTGGTTAATGACATCAGAATGGTTCAAGGCCTTAAACACGCTCCCCGTGTAGGCCCAGTTCGCCGTTCCGTGAATTGCATTTGTGCCCGACTTGGTAATCTGGTTGAAGACCGCTCCACCGGCACGGCCAAATTCGGCCGTAAAATCCGCCGTTTGAATATGGACTTCCTGCACCGCATCCGGATTGGTGATGGTGAAAGCCGGTCCGGTCACGGAAATGTCGTTATTCTCAACGCCATCAATCATGAAATTGTTGCCGCGCGGACGCTGCCCGTTCACTGAGTAGGAGAATGTGCCATTCTGATTGATCGATCCACCTGCCGCAAGCGCCACGCCGGGCGTGATCTGAGCGAGCGTCAGGGAGTCCGATCCTACCAGCGGCAGGTTCGTAATCGATATGGCATCGAAATGCTCTCCTCGGGTCTGCTCTGAAGTGTCCAGCTTAACGTCAATCCCTGAAGCTTCAACCGTCACCGTCTCTTGGGCGGCCCCGATCCTGAGCGAAAAATCAATGTTACTTACGTGGGCCGACTGGATTGCTACTCCACTCTTGCCCGCGCCCGCAAAACCGGGGGCCTGTACCGATACCGTGTAGGTTCCAAGATCGACCGCATCAAACCTGTAGATGCCGGCCGCATTCGTGGTTGTTTGACGGGTGATGCCGGTAGCGCCTTCCGTGATTTTGACTGTGGCGTTGGAAACAACCGCATTCGAACTGTCAGTTACCGTGCCAGTGAGGGTCCCACGACTCGTTTGAGCAATTGCTATTGCGCACATAAACGCGAGCAACAGCACGCCAAGGGCAGAGCGCAGCTGAAACTTCTTCATCATCTTCCTCCGGGAGTTCTTGCAAAAAAAAAGACTGGGAGGATTCGGACCGCGTTAAGGATCGGCAGGATTAGCTGAAATAAAATCACTGCAACAAATACGAACTAGCTATCGCCGCCAGCTTGATTCAGTTCCCCCGGAGACCAATGTCATTGCACGATGGAGACCAAGAATTTTGGACCTCAAATCGCGACCCGAACTTTGGGCGGGCATCCTTATAAAACGAATGTAAAGTTATGTCAACAATAATGTTAAGCACCCATGTACAAAATATTTCATCGTTAAAGAAAAACGCCATCCCAACTTTCCCATTATGAGATTCCATAGCTGAAGAAGGATTTTTCTCTGATTTATTGAAAGAAAAGGAAGGTGTAGTCAGGGTAGTTAGTTGGCGGTGCTCATTACTCTTGAGGAATCACAAATGGCTTCTTCCCATTCAGCAGTTGGTCGGTAATCATCATCCGTGTTTACCTGTCCCGGCTTGCCGTGGGTTGCCATGATCCGTGGTAAGGGTTACGGCTCCACCCCGGGTTTCTCCGCGTCTCCGCCCTCCGCAGTGAACAAGCTCTTACTTATAAAGAAGATATTTCGTCCGCAGCGCCCTGAACTTCTGGAGATCATCTTGCCATGCCTGCGCAATGGCGCGGGGATCGTCGCCAGCGGCCAATGAGTCAAAGACTTGTTGATTGGAAAGCGCGGTAATCATGTGGTCCATCTTCCAGTTATCGGGATAGAGCTTCTTGAGCGCCGCCGCCAGTTCAATGCCCATCTCCGGGGCATCGAGCACCGTGCGGTCCGTAACAATAATATTGACGCCCTTGCACTGCTGGTTCTGGTACGGTCCGCTGACCGGCGTAAACGTGACCGGAACAAAGCGTACTCCCGGAATCAGCCGCGCATTCAGATAGTCAGAGTATGCGCGCGGATCAATCCACGGCGCGCCCATCACTTCAAATGGCGTGTCCGTACCGCGGCCTACGGAAACATTCGTTCCCTCCACCAGCGCCACACCCGGATAAAGCTCAGCCTCGTTCACTGACCGCAGGTTTGGTGAGGTGTTAATCCATACGATTCCGGTGGAATCGAACCAGTCGCCCCGCAGCCAGCCCTGCATGGGAATCACCCGCAAACGCGCGCCGATTTTCCTCTCCACGTTGTAAAGCTGCGCCAGTTCCCCCAGCGTCATGCCATGGCGTATCGGCGTGGGATGATAGTTGGTAAAGCTTGCGAACTCCGCCTGCGACATGTTTCCCTGGACAAACGATCCATTGACCGGATTCGGCCGGTCCAGCACGATCACTTCCGTGTTCGCCTGCGCCGCCGCTTCCAGCAGGTAGCCCAGCGTCGTCGTATACGTATAGAAACGCGCTCCTGCATCCTGAATATCAAAGACCACGGCATCCAGCGTCTTAAGTATCTCCACCGGCGGACGCTTCTTCGCGTCCGTGCCGCCATATAAAGAATACACAGGCACGCCGGTCACCGTGTCGGTCGTATTGTCGACCTTCAGATCATCCACCGCGCCAAAGATGCCATGTTCCGGAGCAAAGATTGCCGCCAATTTCACTCCCGGCGCTGCCGCCAGCACGTCAATCGTTCGTTTGCCCTGCCCGTCCACGCCGGTATTGTTCGTGAGCAGGCCAATCGTCATCTCCGTCTTGTCCTGCTTCAAGGACGCAAAATTGTCCTGCTCCAGCACATCAATCCCGGTAAGCACATGTCCGTTGCGGGCGCCCAGCCGGCGCGAGGCGGTCGCTGCCTCGTTATAGCCTGTAATCGCCAGATGCTTCTCACGGTCAGCCGCAGTTACGTCCAGATGCAGCAGCGCTGCCACCGCCGTGGCCACGCGCGATCGCAAAGAAATGATTGCTGGCCCCTGCCGCGGCAGCACAGAGTTGGTCAGCAGGATCACATACGTATTTGTATAGGGATCAATCCACATGGATGTGCCGGTAAACCCGGTGTGCCCAAACGACCCCACCGGCAGCAGCCCTCCCCGGTTCGAAGAGAAAGACGAATCAATGTCCCAGCCCAGCCCGCGTACCTCTGTGGCGTTCGGTGGTTGCTGCGGCGTAGTCATCTTTTCAATAATGTCGCCATCCAGGATCGTCTTCCGGCTGATCAGCGCTTGCGCATACAACGCCAGATCGCCCGCTGTCGAGAACAAGCCGGCATGTCCCGCCACACCGCCCATGCGCTCCGCCCTGGGATCATGCACTGTCCCGCGCAGGATCTGCTTTCTGTCCGGGGCATACGTTGCCGCGATCTTGCTTCTCCACTGAGGAGGCGGCAGGAAACGAGTGTGCTTCATCCCCAGCGGCTGGAAAATATGTACCTCGGCGTACTTGTCCAGCGTCAGGCCAGAGAGCCGCTGCACCATTTCACCCAGTACCATAAAATTGGTGTCGCTATAAACAAAGAGTGAGCCCTGCGGGGACTGCAACTTCTCTTCATGGGCCAGCCGAAACGCAGTGTCGCGTCCCTCCCACGGTGGATTCAGGTCTATGTCTGGCCGCAGCCCGGAATAATGTGTAAGGAGCTGGCGTACTGTCACGGTGTCTTTCCCATTCATGCCGAAGTCAGGAATGTAGTGGGCCACCGGCTCGTCCAGCCTCACCTGCCCATACTGAATCATCCGCATCACGCTCGGCGTGGTCGCCACCACCTTGGTGAGCGACGCCAGATCAAAAATCGTGTCCAGGGTCATGGGCTCGGGACGCGGCGCGGTCGCGCGCAACCCAAAAGCCTTCTGGTGCACAATGCGTCCGTCATGTCCCACCAGCAGCACCGCGCCCGTAATCGCCTGGTCGTTGACCTGCTCCTGCACCAGCGCATCGGCCGGAGAAAAATTCGCCGTCTCCCTAACAGGAGATGCAGCCTTCTTTTTCTTCTGCGCGGGCGCAGCCGGCACAGCAGAAAGACTCTGCAACAGCAAAATAGGTATAAGGAATAAGCTCAGGGCTTTGCGCGGGAATATCATCTGTGAACTGAGTGTGTTATAAACCGAAAACAAAAGCAACGCGAGGACATTTTCTGCACCAAAGTACCAATCACCTTCCGGGTACGCAACCTTTGGCCCACGCTTACAGCGGCCAGCAGAACCAGTTCCAGCGCGCCTTTGATGTCCTGCGTTCCGGCATCGAGCAGCGCGCCTTCCCCGGTGCAGCCGTTGCCGTAACTCACCGGGGCAAGCTCATTGCCTTGGAAGGTCTGGGGCGTTTCACCTACGCGCCTGATTCTCCCGCCGTCAAGGCTGATACTGTCTATGATCTGGCATCGGTCACCAAGGCCGTGGCAACCACTACCGTCTGCATGATTCTGTATGAGCGTGGCCAGTTTAAGCTCGACCAGCCGCTGGTTGAACTAATACCCGAATTTGCCGCCAGCGGCCTAGAAAATGACGACCCTCGACGCCGGGCGGTCACTCTCCGCATGCTCTTGGCGCATTCCTCCGGACTGCCTGCTTATGTAAAACTCTTCCAGACCGCCCAAACTAAAGAGGAGTTATTGCGTCAGGCACTCAAAGTTCCGCTCACCGCCGCCCCAGGCTCCCGCGCTGAGTACAGCGATATAGGGTTCATTCTCCTGGGCCAGGCCCTGGAACATCTGGTACGGGAGCCTCTTGATCAGTTCTGCCATCGTGAGGTCTTTGCCAGACTGAATCTGGAGCAAACCTGCTTCAACCCGCCCGGAGATTGGAAAACCTCGATTCCTCCCACGGAAGACGACCAGATATTCCGCCACCGGCTGATCCAGGGGGAGGTCAATGATGAAAACGCCTCCGTCATGGGCGGCGTTGCTGGGCATGCCGGCTGTTTTGCCCGAGCCATGGACGTGTCAATTTTTGCCCACTGCATGTTGCACGGCGGCACACCTCTGGTTCGCCAGGAGACGCTAGAAATTTTTACTCGACGCGAGAACTTTCCACTCGGTACCTCCCGCACTTTAGGCTGGGACACACCTTCGCAACCGTCTCAGTCAGGAAAATATTTTTCCTCGCGTTCCTATGGCCACTTGGGCTATACAGGTACATCACTATGGATTGATCCTGATCGCCAGCTCTCTGTTACGCTGCTAACCAATCGTACCTGGCCGGACCGTGGTTCGCAGTTGATCAAGCAAATCCGGCCCGCATTCCACGACGCAATTGTCGAGGCTATTTGACTGAGGTATTAGCGGCGTGAGTCCCCGCAAACTCACTATCGGTGATCTGGGAACCGAGCAGCAAAACCGCGCTTCGTCTGCCCTGGACACCCTTTCCGCCCTTGAAATTGCCCGGGTCATCAACCAGGAAGACAAAAAAGTTGCCGCTGCCATCGAGCGAGCCCTGCCCCAGATCGCGCGTGCGATTGATGCCATTGCCGCGGCCATCGGCAACGGGGGAAGGCTTATCTACGCGGGCGCGGGCACCAGCGGACGGCTGGCCGCGCTTGACGCCGCTGAATGTCCCCCCACGTTCAATACCGATCCTAAGACCGTCCAGTACGTGATCGCCGGAGGCAATAAAGCTTTGGGCCGCGCTGCCGAATACAGTGAAGACTCCCGCTCCACTGGCAGGCGCGATATGGCCAAACGCAAGCCGGGCAAGAAAGATGTTGTGGTGGGAGTTGCGGCGAGCGGGCGCACACCATACACGATCGGCGCTTTGGAGCACGGCAGCAAGAAAGGGGCCAAAACCGTGGCTGTGGTCTGCAATCCTGGCTCAGAGCTGGGTGCGCTGGCCGACATTGAGATCGTGATTGAGGTCGGTCCGGAGGCGGTATCCGGCTCCACGCGCATGAAGGCCGGATCTGCACAGAAGATGGCTCTCAACCTGCTTACTACAGGAGCAATGGCCCGGCTCGGTTATATCTACGGCAACCTCATGGTCAATGTTCACACCACAAATGAGAAATTGATGGAGCGTGGCCTCTCCGTGCTGGAAAAAACTGCCGGGGTGGACCGGCTCACCGCTGTAAAAACTCTCAAGGCTGCGGATAACCAAGTTGCTCTGGCGCTCATCATGTTGAAGACCAGTTTGGGGCGCGCCCAGGCTGCGAAAAGACTCAAGAGCGTTAAGGGCAATGTCCGGCAGGCGATTGCGCAGGGTAATTTAAAATGAAGCTTGTTCCCAAGTCACCGAATGTCCGCTCCACCCATCCGGCATCGCTGCTGCCCGGAGCCGTTGGGGACTTCAAAAAACCGGTTTCGCGCAGCCGGACCATTCGGATTGACTTCAGGGAAGTGGCGATTGCGCCAGAGAGTCTTATGGATAAATTTGTAATTCGTGGCGGTAATCCGCTGGTAGGAAGCGTCCGCATCAGCGGCGCCAAGAATGCCGCTCTGCCTGCGATGGCCGCCGCCATCCTGACCGACGAGCCAGTTATTCTGGAAAATATTCCCGATGTCCGCGATATTCAGACAGAGCGCAACCTGCTCGTCTCCATGGGCGCCGAGGTTGAATTAGGTTACGGGCGCGCCTCGCACCGTACCACCATCTCATGCAGCAACCTCGCTAATCCTGAAGCCGCGTACGAGTTGGTTAAGACCATGCGGGCTTCCACCCTGGTGCTGGGGCCGCTGGTGGCGCGCATGGGACGCGCCCGTGTTTCCCAGCCCGGAGGCTGCGCCATTGGCGCCCGCCCCATCGATCTCCACATCAAAGGCCTGGAACGCCTCGGCGCAATCATCAAACAAGAGCATGGCTATATAGAAGCCAGCGCGGAACGGCTCCACGGCGGACATATTATTTTTGACAAGATCACCGTTACAGGCACGGAAGATCTGATGATGGCCGCAACTCTCGCCCAGGGCGAAACCATCATGGAAAACTGCGCGCGCGAGCCTGAGGTGACCGATCTTGCCGCGCTATTGACCAAGATGGGCGCCCGGATTGAAGGCGCGGGTACAGGCACTATCCGTATTCAGGGGGTGGAAAAGCTGCACGGAGCCCGCCACCGCATCATTCCTGATCGCATTGAGGCAGGCACATTCGTGATTGCTGCCGTGCTGACCGGGGGCGACCTCACGTTGACGAACTGTGACCCCACACATCTCGGCGCGCTAATTCAAAAGCTGGAAGAATGCGGCGTGCGTATCCGGACAGCCCCTGATTCCATGCGTGTCACCAACGGCCATCAACTCATCGCCGCCGACATCACCACGGAAGAATATCCCGGCTTCCCCACGGACATGCAGGCCCAGTACATGACTCTGGCCACGCAGGCGCAGGGGACCTCCATCATCACAGAGAATATTTTTGAGAACCGCTTCATGCACGCCCATGAACTTGTGCGCATGGGAGCCAATATCAAAGTGGAGGGTAGCCGCGCCGTGGTTCGTGGGAAAACGCCCCTCAGTTCAGCCGCTGTTCAATGCTCCGATCTTCGCGCTTCAGCGTCTCTGGTCATCGCCGCCCTGGTTGCTGACGGTGAGACCATCATTGACCGCGTCTATCACGTCGACCGCGGTTATGAGCGCATTGAAGAAAAGCTGAAAGGCGTTGGCGCGCAAATCCGCCGCATCGGTGAAATCCTTCCCAAGCGCACCGCGGCTCCAAGTGTTGTAGCCTAAGACGCAAGCGTTGTGGCCGCTGGCTTCAGCCTCTGAAAGGTATCAGGGCTCGGCTTCAGCCGTACCATCCACTTTCGTATTTCGATAAAGTCAACGAAATTTTCAAAATCTCTCCTTCCCGTTTTGAAACAGCTCTGGATTTTTATTTACGATTTTTCAACTCTCACTACTACCCGCCGCCGTAATATTGACCTCTTCTTATTCGCATGGAGCGAATCACAAGATGCCTATGCCGGGCGAAAGCGTCTCTTCCGCGGACCGCCACAACAGCGCTGAACCCTTGCCGCTGTTCCGTCCGGAAGCGCTCGCCGCACAGCAGCAAAAGTTTCACGGCGAGATCATTCTTATCCGCCCTTTTTCTCTCATGTTGCTGGGTTGGTTCGCCATCGGCATTACAACTGCGGTCCTGGGATTTTTTCTGCTTGGCCAGTACACCGAGAAAGCACACGTGCCCGGCATGATCACTTCCGGCCGTATCTCAGGCGCGTCTGCTCCTCGGCTTGAGGCGGATTTCTATGTGCCTGGCTCTTTGATCGGCCGGCTACGCCCCGGCAACCAGCTCACCCTGCGTTGCGAAAAGTGCTCCACGCCTTTCGCACAACAAGTGGGAACTGTTCTGGAAGTTCCAGCTGCGCCGCTGGGCCCTGCTGAACTTTCTCAGATGAATTTGGCCCTGGCCGAGCCAGTAGACATTCCGGTTGACAAAATCCCGGTTTACAAAATCAAGGTGTCGCTCCCGCCACAGACGGCACGGATCTCGCAACTCAACTCTTCGCCGCAAATGGGAACCAGAATGGAAGCCGACATCCCGCTGGGGCGTAAACCTCTAATCAAGTGGTTCTTCGATCGGTCTGGAAGCTGAACGGACCGCGGGACGAAGTACTTCGGACAAAATGAAATTCTCCTGGGGACAGAAACTACCGTTGGTCTTTCAGACTGAAGCGGCGGAGTGTGGTCTGGCGTGCCTGGCGATGATCGCAGGCTATCACGGCGCGCAAATTGACCTGGCGGCCCTCCGGCAGCGCTTCTCCGTGTCGCTTCGCGGCGCAACGCTGAACCACATCATCAAGTTCGCCGCTGCTCTTGATCTCACCGGACGTCCGCTCCGTGTAGAGCTTGAAGACCTGGCCTGGCTGAAGACCCCTTGCATCCTGCACTGGAAAATGGACCACTTCGTGGTGCTGAGGAAGGTCACCCGGAAACACATCTATCTGCATGATCCTTCCATGGGCCCGCGCCGGATGAGCTTCGCCGAAGCGAGCCGCCATTTCACCGGCGTTGCGCTGGAGCTCACGCCCACGCCCAGTTTTGCGCCCCGCGATGAGCGCCGCCCGCTCCGTCTGCGTGATCTGATTGGCCGTGTCGTCGGCCTTAAACGCGCGCTCGGACAGATCTTTGCCCTTGCCGCTGCTCTGGAGTTGTTCTCCATCATTAGCCCCTTGTTCCTGCAGCTCACGGTGGACAAGGTCCTGGCCTCCTTCGATCACAATCTGCTCCTCACGCTGGGCCTAGGCTTCATGCTGCTGATCGCCCTGCAATCCCTCCTGGGAGCATTGCGAAGCTGGACAACTCTGTACTTTGGCATATCACTCAAGCTGCAGTGGTATGCCAATCTCTTTTCGCACCTGGTCCGTCTTCCGGTCTCGTTTTTTGAAAAACGATATTTCGGTGACATCCTCTCGCGCTTTGACGGCGCGGAGGCCATCCAGCGCACTCTGACCAACAACTTTATTGAAGCGATTCTTGACGGCCTGATCTCTATCTTCGTCCTCGCGGTCATGTTCATCTATAGTCCGAAGCTGGCCTTGATCGTCATTGTCAGCGTCTTGCTCTATGTTGCTCTGCGCAACCTCGCCTATGCTCCTTTGCGGAGATCCACGGAAGAGCAGATCTTGCGTCTTTCCAAACAGCAGGGTTATCTGATTGAGACGCTCCGTGGCATTCGCACCATCAAGGTCCTTGGCCGTGAAGACAGCCGTAAAACCCGATGGATGAATCTTCTTGCGGACTCGACCAACGCCCAGGTTGCCGCGGAAAAACTCTCGCTGCTCTTCAAGGCCGCGAACGGACTAATTTTTGGTCTGCAATCGGTAGCTGTCGTCTGGATGGGCGCGACATTGGTCCTGGGGGGGAAATTCAGCGTCGGTATGCTGTTTGCTTTCGTTGCTTATCAGGAGCAGTTCAAGGCCCGCATCACGAATCTGGTAGACCGCCTCTTTGATTTCCGCATGCTCTCGCTGCAGGTCCATCGCCTTGCGGACGTGGTTCTTGAGAAGCCCGAATCCTCCGTCGATGAATCTGCCGGCTCCCTGGAAGACGCCTCCATCCAGGTGCAGCACCTCTTCTTCCGTTACTCAGATACAGAACCGTGGCTGCTGGAAGATGTCACCTTGAGCATCGCGCCGGGCGAGTGTGTGGCCGTTGTTGGCCCTTCAGGCACGGGAAAATCGACGCTTCTCAAATTAATGGCGGGGCTGCTGAAGCCACAATCGGGCGATGTGATCGTGAACGGGCATTCCGTGTGCGCCAGCCGCGCCGCCGTTCTGGGAAACGTAGGGTTTGTTTTGCAGGACGATTGTCTCTTTGCCGGGACCATCGCTGACAACATCGCCTTCTCCGCTGACATTGCGGACATGTCCCGCGTTGCGGAGTGCGCCCGGCTCGCCTGCCTGGACGATGAGATCCATGCGATGCACATGGGCTACAACACCCTGATCGGTGATATGGGCTCAGCCCTTTCTGGAGGCCAGCAGCAGCGTCTTCTGCTGGCCCGCGCTCTTTATCAGCGGCCGTCCATCCTGATCCTGGATGAGGCCACCAGCCATCTCGACGTTCCCACGGAGCAGCGTATCGCCGCCATGCTGGCTGAACTGTGCATGACGCGCGTCTTCGCAGCCCATCGGCCCGACACAATCAGGATTGCTGACCGCGTCATCACTCTGTCGCGTTCAGGAAAAATTTCAGAGCAGCCGGCTTCACTGCGCGCCGTTCCCGCAGCCGGCACAAGACTTTACCGAGGAGAAAGCTATGCCCAACCAAAATGACGCCAATCGGGTGCTCAACCGCATGGGTGCTCGCGAGTTAACACAGGAAGAAATCGAAAGCGTAAGCGCCGCCGGGCCACCGTGCCGGCTGACGTTCACGCACCTGCCCGGCGGAAGCTCTGACGAAGATACCGTATGTCCATAAACCGGGGATGCGGGCAGGCGAACAGATGTAACGCCAAGTGGCTGGACAAAACTATTTTTTGAAGAGCTTGGGCCGTTCAACGGACCCATGAAAGGAGAAAAAAATATGAATAACCAGAACAGAGTGTTGATTCGCAGAGGCGCTCGTGAGTTGACACCGACAGAAACTGAACTTGTGAATGGGGGAATTCTTACTCTTTCACTCTGCACCGCCGCTCCTTCTCCGGATGGGGATCAACATGTCGGTGAACTCGGCTGCTAAGCGCTAAAAACTCTTCTGAGAGCTTGGGGCCGCTTCAACGGAACCAAAATTGACGAAAAGGAGAAAAGCATGAATGACCAGAACAGAGTGTTGGTCCGCAGAGGCGCTCGCAATCTGAACGAAAAAGAGATCGAGCAAGTGAGCGGAGGTCTACGCACTGATACCGTTTGCACCTTCGGTCCCAATGGCAATGACGGCGACACTTTCCTGCATGAGTGTTGAATTTTATCCGGTGGCGCCATGCGGCGTCGCCGTTTTTTAAATGACCGGGCTTGCTTTCCCGGCGCATTTTGAGGTTGGCATTTTACAAACAATCAAAAAAGGAGAAACGTAATGGACCAGGACAATCGTGTACTTACCCGCAGAGGCGCCCGTGAGTTGAATGAGCAGGAAGTCCAGAAAGTGAGCGGGGGAATCAGAACGCTGACCTTGTGTACTAACGAAGGTGGCGTCCGCGATGGAGATACCTTCCTCGGCGAATGCTGATCGGAAAGCGGAGGCGCCTTCGGGAGCCTCCGCTTCCTGGATATATAACACGAAGACATACAACACGAAGATACAAACGGAAAATCGTATGGCTGTTTTTCTATACAGCCTGGGAGGAAATAATGAAAGAAGAAAATCGCGTACTGAGTCGCAGAGGCGCTCGTGAACTATCGGAACAGGAAATAGAAGCCGTCACCGGCGCTCTCAAGATCATACGTCACACGTTGACGCCGTGTTTCATCGATAGCAAACAGCAGTTGCTCAACGGAGACCAGGCAATCGGCGAGTGCTGATGTGCCTGGAATAAGTGGGCGGCCAGGGCCGCCCATCTGCTATAAACCTGAATTGCCAGCGTCGGAGGTGAAGCCATGAAACTCATAGTTTTAGCGCCGGAAGATGATAACCACACAGCCCCCATCAAGTGGGCGCTGGAAAAAGCAGGCCATCGCGTGGTTTGCTGGGCCGGACTCACCTGGATGGAAGACGGCCAGGCCTCACTGTTGATCGGTGACAATGACACGCTTGTTCTCGGCGCGCACTCTGTTGATCCTGGTGATGTGATCTGGGTCCGCCGCCCGGAGCCGCCTCTTCCCAATCCTAAGACATCAGAGCCCGACAAGAAATTTGCCGCTCTCGAATACCGGTCCTTCTATCATTCTATCGCCTATTTTCTGGAAACCCTGCCGGTGTGGTGCATCAACAGGTATTCCGCTGCCCGGGTAATGGTCCAGAAGGCCGTGCAGATACGCCTGGCCCGCAAGTGCGGTCTCAAAGTACCCGCCACCCTCATGTCCAATGCTCCTGCAACCGTCAAAGAATTTTTTGAGCGGGAGAATAGCAGAAATATCTGCAAAGGCTTCACTCCACATGTATGGCAGAAGGAAGGAAAAATGACCGTGGCCATTACAGAGACTTTTGAGCTGACGCGCAGCCAGCTGCCCAGCGATGAAGTCCTGACCTATGCGCCCGCAATCTACCAGGAACGTGTTCCCAAAGAGTTTGACGTGCGCATGGTGCTCATGGGAAACCAGATTTATTCCTACGCTCTCATCAACAAGAAGCAGGCGCTGGATTGGCGGCAGGATGCAGGCTTAGGTCACGTCGCGGCGGAACGCATTCCCACCCCGCCTGAGGTCGAAAAGGGTGTACTTGAGTTCGCCCGGCAGTCCGGACTTTGCTTTGGCTCGCTCGACTTCGGCGTGGATGCGAAAGGAGATTGGTGGTTCCTGGAAATCAATGAAGAAGGACAGTTTCTCTGGCTGGACCAGTTCAGTCCTGACGCCAGGCTGCTGGAAAAGTTCTGCGCGTTCGTCACTGCTCCCCAGGGCTCAACCGCGCCGCTGGAAGAGCGCGAGCACCTCTTCCCTTCTCTGCGCGAGTATGAAGACTACGTCACTGGACGGGAGATGCCGGAACCTACGCGCCCCCGTACTGAAGACCCATTTCTTTCCATGGAGGCGTAGCGTCAGGATATGGCTTTGCGGTTGGTATCTGCTTTGGGGTACAACTGATGCGATGAAGATTGCCAAAAAAGCCCATAAGCTGGCGGATGCGTTTGAGATCAGGCACGGAGATTCTTTCCGCCTGAAAGACTACGATCCCGCCGATGCCGGGAGCATTCAATCCAAGGACAAAGACAAGGCCATTGAGCTCTTGCAGCAAAGCGTTGCCGTGCTGCAGGAATTACAGGAAAAGCTTTACGCCCAGGACCAGTGGGCCGTCCTGCTGATATTTCAGGCCATGGATGCCGCTGGAAAAGACAGCCTGATCAAGCACGTCATGTCGGGCGTGAATCCTGAGGGATGCGATGTTGCCAGCTTCAAGCAGCCCTCCGCAGAAGAACTGGACCATGATTTTCTGTGGCGGACCACGCGCCGCCTGCCGGAGCGCGGAAAAATCGGCATTTTCAACCGTTCTTACTATGAAGAAGTCCTGGTCGTCCGTGTTCATCCGGAATTTCTGGCCAAGCAACATCTTCCCGCGCAGCTGATCACGAAGAAAATCTGGAAAGAACGCTACGAAGACATCCGCAATTTCGAGAGTTACCTCAGCCGCAATGGCACGGTCATTCGCAAATTTTTCCTGCATGTATCCAAGGAAGAACAGAAAAGGCGTTTTCTGGCCCGCCTGGACGAAGCGGAAAAGAACTGGAAGTTCTCAGAGGCTGACGTGCACGAACGCCGGCACTGGGACGAATATATGAATGCCTATGAAGACATGATCCGGCACACGGCCACGCCGGAAGCGCCCTGGTATGTTGTGCCTGCTGACAGCAAATGGATCACGCACCTGACCGTCAGCGCGGCCATTATCCAGACGCTCAAGGAGCTTAACCTGCAATTCCCCAAGGTCGATAAAGAACGCCGCAAGCAACTGGAAGTGGCACGGCAGGCTTTGCTGAAATAAAAACCAAGCAGAAGCTCCTGCGGGGCTATTTTGATTTGTATACGATGTTGTCTGAGAGCGGCGATTTCAACCATGCGGCAAGGCCCTGCGCATTGCGGTCTTTCTCAGATGTTTCCGCGGTGGAAATATCGATCGGCCACTTCACGCCGATCTCAGGATCGGCAAAATAGATCCCGCTCTCGCCCTTCTGGTTATAGACCCCCGTCGTTTTGTACTGGACTTCGCAATCGTCGGTGAGCGAGCAAAACCCGCGGGCAAACCCGTAAGGCGCCCAAACCTGTTTCTTGTTCTCCTCGGAGACTTCCAGTCCAAACCATTGTCCCAGCGTCGGCGAGCCCTTGCGCACGTCCACCGCAACCAGGAATGCCGTGCCCCGGGTCACGCGCATCAGCTTGCCCATAGGCGGGTCCCATTGGAAGTGCAGGCCGCGCAAAACGCCCTTCTTGGATTTTGAGTGGTTGTCCTGAACAAAGTCTGTGGGTAGGCCGAGTTCGCGAAACTGGTCCGCGCGATACGTCTCCATGAAAAAGCCGCGCGAGTCTCCACGCACCTCCGGCAGCACAACCTTAATATCATTCAGGTGAACAGACTCGATCTTGAAGGCCATTTGAGCGGCGGCTCCTTAAGAAAATTTGACGGCGAATTTGGCTCCGGCTTGTCAGGAGATATTTTTCTGCGCCTGCGCCGAATCCATCTTGAGTGTAACAGCCTGGTCAGTTCCGGAGAGCGCCTGCCATCCGCGCCGCGAGAGGTCCCAGAAGATCAGGTAACCGGCGCCCGCGGCAAGCGCCAGCAGCAGCACGCCCCAGAAGTAATCGCCGAAGACAAGTTTGCCGATCCCAAACAGCGTTGCATAAACCAGCACGCACCCCATGAGCCAGTCAAAGGCATTGCTGCCCACATCGCGCACCTGGTCGATTTCAGGCGCAAGCGCAGCGATCTTCTTCCAGCCGTGCACCGTCGGACGTACGCGGCGGTAAAACGCCAGCAGCTTTTCTTCTGATTCCGCGGGTGTAAGAAAGGTCGCCGCGATCCATGCCACGGTAGTGATGCCAGCCGTGATCAATGAGGTTTTGGCAAACGTAATGGGATCGTCGCCGGGAAGATATTTGTGCAGGTAGATAGCCACCATCGCGGCCACCATCATGGCCACGATCTCACTCCAGGCGTTGATGCGCCACCAGTACCAGCGCAGGATGTACACCGCTCCCGTGCCGACGCCCAGTCCGAGGACTATCTGCCATCCCTGGCCTACCGAATGCAATTGTCCTGCGACATAGCCGCTGACCAGCACCATCAAAATCGTGAACAGCCTCCCGACGGCAACATAATGCTTTTCTGTTTTCTCGCGTGCCAGAAAACGCCGGTACAGATCATTCACCAGGTACGAAACGCCCCAGTTCAGCTGCGTCCCCAGAGTTGACATGAATGCCGCCAGAAATGCGGCCACCATCACGCCGCGCAGCGCTGGAGGAAGAAAGTCGCGCAGCACCATCACGTATCCTTGCTGCGGATTCGCACCGAAGGCAGCGTCAGGACGCAGGCCTCCGTGCGGTGAATACACCGCTAGCGCCACCAGGCCGGTGATGATCCAGGGCCATGGACGAACGGCATAGTGCGCAATGTTGAACCACAGCGTGGCGCCCAGGGAATTCTTTTCGTCGCGAGCGCAGAACATGCGCTGCGCCACATAACCTCCGCCTCCGGGCTCCGCTCCCGGATACCACGCCGACCACCACTGCACTCCCAGGTACATCAGGAACGTAAGCACCGGCAGGGTCCAGATGGCGCTCGACGCCCAGCCAAGGTGAAAATCGGGAAAGAAGGCCAGCGGGTTGGAAGTCTGCGCTCCGGTCTTGTGGGCCGCTTCGCCAACCACCTGCAACTGAAGCTTCAGCGCCTGCATGCCGCCGATCTTCACCACGGCCACCCAGGCCAGCACTACAACCATGGTCATCTTCAGGATGAATTGAAACAAATCCGTAACCAGCACGCCCCACAAACCGCCAATAGATGTATAAATTCCGGTAAACGGGATCAGCAGAAAAATGCAGATGAACAACGCAGTATGGCTGGGATCACCCAGCGTGTAATGCAGTAGGGTATGTCCACCGAGGGCGAGTTCGACTACTTTTCCCGGTGCGATCAGCGGCCCCAGCAGCACGGCAATAATGCTGACCATGGCGTTTGTGACCCAGCCCAGGATCAGGCAATTCATCACCAGGCCGAGATAAACGGCCTTGAAGCCGCGCAGAAATGCGGCAGGCTTTCCGCCATAACGGATTTCCGTCAACTCAACATCGGTCAGGACTTCCGCCCGGCGCCAGTATCGGGCAAAAAAGAAGACCGTCATCATGCCGCCGAGGCATGAGGTCCACCAGATCCAGTTGCCGGCGATGCCCTGTGTCGCGATCACGCCGCTCACGAACAACGGCGTGTCCGCGGCAAACGTAGTCGCCACCATGGAAGTGCCTGCCAGCCACCAGGAGACATTTCGTCCGGAGACAAAAAACTCTTCTGTATTGCCGCCCGCGCGCCGGCGGTAGTAAATGCCGATCGCCAGATTGATCAGCAGGTAGCCGGCAATCACGATCCAGTCAATCGAGGTCAGTGGCATTAAGCTCTCCGATTCTGAGTTTAGGCTCGCGGCTCAGGGCCAGACTAGCAGATCAAAGCGCCTGCGGGACCCGGGGAAACCGCTTAACAGCCGGGGAGGCGCCTGCAACGTCAATGCCCGCAAAGGCACGACTGGCGCTGTCCCGCAGTCACAACAGAATCTCGCCAACCGTCCGCGCTAATTCTGGTATTGTTGCGCCATGGTGGAAAAGCTGGTGTTCGCCGGCATCTGTTTGCTGGCCCTGTCCTCTCCTGTCGCAGCCGGTGAGTTTCAGCGTGCCGCCCTGGTCCATGTCGATCGCGATGGTGCAAAGTGGGCGGAAAAGACCCTCAAGAAGCTTTCTCTTGAGGAAAAAGTCGGACAGATGTTCATGGTCCGTCTGATCATGCCTCAGTTTGTAAATATCAGGAATCCCGAGTATCTCAAATGGCTCGATCAGATTAAACGCTACCACCTGGGCTCTGTTCTGCTCACCGTGCCTGCCGATGGCCCATCGCTTTCCAAAAGTGAGCCGTATGAGGCGGCCATGCTGATCAACCAGCTTCAACATGTCTCCAAGGTCCCCCTGCTGGTTGCCGCCGACTATGAACGCGGCCTCTCCATGCGCCTGAACGGAACAACGGTATTTCCGCACAGCATGGCCTTCGGCGCAGCCGGCAAACCGGAGCTGGCGGAAGGCTTCGGCAGGCTGGTGGCGCAGGAATCGCGCGCCATCGGCGTGCAATGGAACCTCATGCCGGACGCCGACGTAAACTCCAACCCGGTCAATCCTGTCATCAACACGCGCTCTTTTGGTGAAGATCCCGCGCAGGTGAGTGCGCTGGTAAGCGCCTATATCCGCGGCGCTCATGGCTCAGGGCTTTTGACCGCTGCCAAGCATTTTCCCGGTCACGGAGACACCGCGACGGACTCGCACCTGGGAGTGGCTGCCGTGAATCGGAGCCGCGAGCAGATCGAGCAGATTGATCTTCCGCCTTTCCGCGCCGCCATTCAGGCAGGCACAGACGCCGTAATGGTGGCCCATATCACTGCGCCATCGCTTGATCCCGATACTTCCCGCGTGGCTACAAACTCCAGCGCTATTGTCACAGGACTCCTCAAGCAAAAACTTGGCTTCAAGGGATTGGTTATCACGGACGCAATGGACATGGGCGGACTCACCAGTGTCTATCCTGAAGGCGGAGCCGCGGCGGCGCGGCACGCCGCACTGGACACCTTGAATGCCGGCAATGACATGTTCCTCCTCTTCTCTGACCTGGATGGCGCGTACAAAGGCCTGGTTGACGCTGTCCGCAAAGGAGAGGTTTCAGAGAAACGCATTGATGAATCTGTGCTGAAAATTTTGCGCGCCAAGGCAAGTGTTGGGCTGAACCATGCCACGCAGGTCGATATCAATGCGCTCTCTTCCATCATCATCAGCCCGGAAAATCTGGCGTTCGCGCAGCAGGTGGCCGATTCCTCGATCACCCTTGTCCGGGAAAACGGCCACATGATACCGCTCAATCGCCAGGGCGCTTCCGGCTCCGGCCCGGCTTACGGAGCCATCCAGAAGGAAGGAAGCAAACTGCTGTGCATCATCTTTACCGATGACGTACGGAGTGATAACGGACGCCAATTGCAGCGTGAACTGCGCGCGCGCGTGCCCGACACCCGCGTGATTTTTGTAGACCCGCGCATCGCCGCAGGCAGCATGCCGGAAATCCAAAGTGCCATGAATGCGGCGGAAAACGTTATCGCAGCAATCTACCTCGTTCCTGTTCCGGGCCGGGCTGTCCGAACCGAAGGTGCTACAGGCGTGAATACCATCTCCATGCCGGACGCCACCGCCACCTTGCTCCAATCCATCCTGCAAGCAAAGCGCGATAGGACAGTGGTGATAAGCTTTGGATCACCATACTTCCTGGCGGACTTTCCTCAGATTGAAAATTACGTCTGCGCGTATTCCAACGCCTTTACTTCTGAGGTGGCTGCCGTGAAGGCGCTGTTCGGTGAGATACCATTTCGCGGGCGCTTGCCGGTAACGATCCCCGGCGTGGCCAAGCGCGGAACCGGCATGGACCAGCCGGCGCTTGCTCTCAAAAAGTAGCAACGCGCAGGTCGAAGCGCAAGCTAGTCCGATTCCTGCAAGGTCTTTACGTGGGCCTCAAGGGCTCTTGCGTATTCGCGCTCTGCCTGCAATTCTGACTGGAGCTTCTTGACCAGACCTTCTAGCCGCATAATTTCGATCTTGAGCTTGCCCGCGTCAGTAAGATTGGCCGATTTTCCATTTGCCTGAGCCGCGGGCACTGCTGCGGCTGCTGGAGCCGTAATCGGCGTGGCAGCTGCTGGCGTTACAGGCCCAGGCGCTGCTGCTACAGGAACCGGCTGGGCAGCGGGAACTGCTGGAGTCGTGGTGACCGGCAATGGCATGGCTGCAACAGGCGCTGGTGCTGCGGCGACGGCCACAGCAGCGCGTTGCTGAACCGGAGCAGGCGCGGGCACAACAGACCGCGGAGGTATGGGAGCGGCCGCTGCCGAGAAAATACTGCTTAACGCCACCGCTGCATTTGCTGCCGCGGCGGGCGTAGGCGCTGGTGCGCCGTTCGGCTTAAGCAGATGCTTCACCCGGGCAATCAGATCTTGCGGCTGAAATGGCTTGCGGAGCAGTTCGTCGGCTTTCACCGCAAATGCCTTCTCCGCCACGGCGCGGTTCACCACGCCGGACATCAGGATCACCGGCGTCTTCGCCAGCTCCGGATGCGACTTAATATGCTGGCAAACGTCGTAGCCGTCCTTGTCCGGCATGATCACGTCCGTGATAACAATGTCCGGCCTGGCTTGTTCAATCTCCTTCAATGCGGTCGCGGCATCGTGGCACGCCACTACATTGATGTTCTCCCGCCGGAAGGCGATCTTGATCACCTCGCGCATGGTCGCACTGTCATCAATAAAGTAGACAGTGGGCGTAGTGCTCATCGAAAACCTCCATCGCCGTTGTCCTGCGCGGCTTCGTCCAGCTCGCGTAGTGCTTCCAGCATTAGCTCCGTGGCGGAACGGAGCACGGTCCGCGTGGCTGCGCTTTCTCCCGGCAAAAATTTGTACGATCCTGTTTCCACGCCATTGCAGTACTTCACAATGTGGACCACCGCGTCGTCTCCAATTCGGTCACCGCTTTCCGCGTGAGTAATATTGCCATTCTCAAAAAAAATGATTCCGTCAATCTCCCCTGAATTGACTGAAAGCGAACCAGTCTGCCGCGAGTGCACCAGCATCTGCACCACTCCCGGCAAATCCAGATGCGAAAGACTGCCGCTCAAACCTTCATCGGACGAACCCAGCATCTGCACCGGACGAAATCCTTCAGAGTTACTGCGCAGGAACGTTTTGATCTGCGCCGCGATCAGCTCCGGCCCCAGCCGCTTGTCCACATAATCAGCGCAGCCGGAACGAAAAGCCTCCATCAGCGCCTGGTCGCCGCCATCGCCCAGCGCGATCACCGGAATGTGCGCGGTCTTGGGATCGGCATGGATAATCGGCGGCAGATCATGTGCGCTGATTTCGCGCAGGCTGGTGGAACAAAGAATCGCTGAAGGCGTGTCATATTCCAGCATGGTCAATGCGTAACCAGATTGCGTGGTGTGCACCACTTCAAACCCTTCAAGCTTCAGCGCCTCGGTGATCCGCCGGGCCAGAAACACGTTGGCATCAATCAGCAGAATCTTGGCGGGCGTGGAGACGGTTGGGTTCATTGCGGCGCCTCCACACAAATCAACTTCTCCAGCGCAACAATCGCAACGGTCTCATCGCCCATGGCCAGCAGGCCGCTCACGTAAGGCGCTTCCATCCCTGTGAGTGGAACGCGCGCCGCGCTGGCCAGCTCACATTCGCCGGTAACCGGCACAGCCGTCAATTCCTGGCGTGGTCCGAGATTGCAGTTCGCGATCAAATAAAACTTTCTTGGCGGCGCAGCCGCTCCAACCAACACCTGGGCCACGTCGCATACAGGAACAATTTTTCCCCGCCGCACCAGCACGCCCGTCAGCAACGGCGTCCGATGCGGAAAGGTCTGTACGCTGTCCGGACGGGCCAACTCCGTTACGGTCTCCGCGGGCAGAGCAAAGCGCTTCTCACCCAGAGGAAAGAGCACGTACGATTTGTCTGGCTCCGCCATCATACGGTTACCACACCCCGCACGCGTTCCAACCCGGCACGCAGAATTTCCAGCTCGGTCTTGTTGAGGAAAGCGTTATGGTTCACCACGGGAACCACAGCCCCGTTCACTACAGCCAGCCCGCGATACCAGCCGCGTTCCTCATGGGTAAAAGCCCGTGGCAGCGCATGCAGTGACGAAATCTCCATGATGCGGTCCGTCGAATCCACCAGCACGCCCGTTGGCACGTTTCTCAGCACCATCACGCGCGCTCCGTGCGACTCCGGCAGTAGAAAGTGCTGCGCCGCATCCACCACAAAATAAGTCGTGCCGTTCCTCTCCAGCGTGTATTTCAGCTTGGAGATCTGTGCCGAGATTCCACCCAGCGCAAACGCATGCAGGTCTTCCATGCCGCGGATTTCTTTCACTACGCTGGCCGCAATCGCCAGCTTGAATCCGCCCACGGCAAACACAATCACATCTTCCCGTGCCGCTTGCGGCGGCTGGGAACGCGTCTGTTTCAGGGGTTTCACATGGCCCCCACTTTCGCGGCGCCAAAAATATAGAGAACGCGCTTCTCAATGCCGTGGTAGATGTTTTCTATCGGCAACACCTGGTCCACCGCGCCTGTCTTGATGGCCTCCTGCGGCATGCCGAAGATCACGGCCGTTGATTCATCCTGGGCGATCACGTGCCCGCCGACGGACCGGATTGTCTGCACTCCTTTGGATCCGTCATTGCCCATGCCGGTCAGGATCACTCCAATGGTCATCGGCCCGGCGTATTCCGCCGCGCTTTCCAATGTGAGATCAGCGCACGGACGATACCCGCTGACGCGCGGCCCATCGTCAAGAGAAACTCTGCCTGTGGGCGAAACGCGCAGATGATGTGAGCCCGGACAAACATACAGCTGCCCTGGCACAATGATCTCTCCGGCTTCCGCTTCCTTCACTTTGATTTGCGAGGCTTCTGCCAGTTGCGTGCTGAATTGTGAGGTGAAATTTCCAGGCATATGCTGGACCAGAATCACTGCGCCGGGAAAATCTTTGGGGAAATAAGGGATAAATTTCATCAGTGTAGCGGGACCGCCCGTGGACGAAGCCAGCACCACGATGGGAAACTTCCCTGCACCCTTGGCCGCGGCATTCACCGCCGCTCGCACTTCCTGCAATCCGCTGTCGCCGTTTTTTGACGCCGGCTCCACTCGAGGCGACGATGATGCCACCTCATGCTGCAACTTTGAGCGCGTGGCCGTACGCACTACGCGGACCTTAGCAGCCATCTTGAGCTTGCGGCACAACTCTTCTTTCACCGAGCTCATATCAAGGTCAATGCCGCCGCTTGGCTTGGCCACAAAATCGATGGCTCCGAGCTCCAGGGCCTTCAAAGTAACTTCCGCGCCTTCCTTTGATTCAGAGCTTACAATCAGGATCGGCCGGGGATTGCTGGACATGATGATCTCGGTGGCCTGAAGACCATCCATGTGCGGCATGTTGATGTCCATGCTGATAACGTCCGGCTTGAGCACTTCAGTTTGCGTGACCGCGTCGCGTCCGTCGCGCGCCTCACCGCAGACTTCAAGCTGCGGATCATCGGCGATGATGCTTTGCAGCACCTTGCGCATGAACGCCGAGTCGTCCACTACCAGCACTCGAATTTTCTTTCCTGCAAACGTCATCTTGAACTCTGTCGCTCCGCTCCGAACCCGCCGCAGAGCCTCAATCGCCTGGTCTTCTTTCAGCACTTGCGTCAGGCCGCTCAGCGCGTGGTCGGCTTCGCGGCCTTTTGAAAATTCTTAAAGTTCCTTACTCTCCGGCAACCGCCGCGTGCTCCAACTGCATGCCCGCGGGCGATCCAATCAATTTTCCGACTGCGGCAATAAACTGGTCTTCCTGCACCGGCTTGGTCAGGAATGCCGCCGCACCTTCCTTGATAGCGCGGTCACGGTGCTTGGCGCCCGCCCGTGAAGTAACTACCATCACCGGAATGCCGCGCGTCTGCGGGTCTTGCCGCAGATGTGACAACAGTTCGTAACCATTGGTCCGCGGCATCTCAAGATCGGTCACCACCAGATCACAATGTGTCTGGGTAACGATCTCCAGCGCTTCCAGTCCGTCTGCCGCCAGCTTTACGCGGTATCCGGCTTTTTCGAGCATGCGGCCAACGAACTTGCGCACGCTGATGGAGTCGTCCACCAGCACCACGAGTTTTTCTTCCGGCACAAAATCAATGGCCGCCTGCGGAATCGCCCCATGGGCCACAGCCGCCGCGCCCGGAGCAAAGATGCGTGCAGCGTTCGCGCTGGTCATCAAAGGACGATGCTCAATGGCCTCGCCGGCCACCAGGCGGTTCACGTCAATCAGCAGAATCAGGCTGCCATCCGGCGCAATGGTGGCGCCGGGAAACATTTTCAGGTTGCGCAGGAATTCGCCCAGGCTCTTGATGACGATTTCATCTTTGCGGACCACATCTTCCACCACCACGCCAACCTGGCGGCCCGCAACATTCACAATCACCATGCGGTAATAACCGTTGATCGGCTGAATGGGCTCGAGCCCCAGCGCGCTATCCAGGCGCACGATCTCCGTTACCACATCCCGGACCTTCGTGAGCAGCTTGCCGCCGACTTCCTCCACTTCCGTGGTGCGGAGCCGTCTGATCTCTTCCACAAATGCCAGCGGCAAGGCAAACATCGTGCTGCCGCACCGGACAAACAGCGCCTGGGAAATAATGAGTGTGAGCGGGACCTTGAGCGTGAAGCGCGTGCCAAACGCCTTTTGCGTCTCTACTTCAATCTCGCCATTCAGCAGCGCAAGGTTCGATTTCACCACGTCAAGGCCAACGCCGCGGCCGGCCAGTTCGGTCTTGCGTGGAGCGGTGGAGAACCCAGGCTGGAAGAGAAGATCAAGCAACTCCCGCTCCCCGAGTTCAGCCGCACTCTCAGCCGAGAGCATTCCGTGGTCGACGGCGGTCTTGCGTACTTTCTCGTAGTCGATACCGCGTCCGTCGTCTTCCACTTCAATATATATATGGTTGCCGCGATGGTAAGCGCGTACCGCTACGTTGCCGGAGTCGCTCTTGCCCAGTGCGTATCTTTCTTCGTCGCGCTCCAGACCGTGGGCCACCGCGTTGCGCACCAGGTGAATCAGTGGATCAGAGATCTGCTGGATAATGTTGTTATCAAGCTCTGTCTCCGCGCCGGCCAGCGTAAGCTCCACTTTCTTGTTCACTGCCTTGGCGGCATCGCGCACCGTGCGCGAGAGGCGCGTATACAGGTTGCCGATGGGCACCATGCGCGCCTGCGTGATCTCATCCTGCAAGCGATGCGCGAGCTTGGTGAACTCGTCAATGTCGCCATCCACGCGGCGCACAAAGCCATCCAACTGCGTCAGGACTTCGGTGATGTCGGCGGAAATCTCCGTCAGCGAACGCGAGAGGATATTGAAATCGTCGTAGCGGTCCATCTCCAGTTCGCTGAACTCAGCGAGCGAATGATCGAAAGTATGCGAATAACTGGAGTAGCCGCTGCGTAGCGGGAAATTGTCAGAAGGCCTGGGCGCGGGCACAGAGTGTATGCGGCTGAACTCATGTTTCTCCTGGAACTCGGAGACCTTGTCCTGCATGCGCCCCTTGGAAAAATTCAGCACATCGGCAAGGCGCTCCAGCTCAGCCACTCGTCCGAGCATGCGCGTGCGGTTGATCACCAGCTCGCCCACCGCGTTCATCATGCGGTCCAGCCGTTCCAGCGCAATGCGGACCGTCTTGGATTGCGGCATGGACGCAGGTTCCTTGCGCAGGAAGTCTTCGTCCGCGAATTTCTCGATTCCTTCCGGCTTCTTGATCTCCGCCGCCGCTACCAAGGGAGGCGCGGAGACCGGTGCAGCGGGCTCCTGCGTGCCGGCAACAACCGGTTCGGCTATCGTCGCCGCCTCGTCCGACAAATGAATCTCTTGCAGGTAGCTGGCGGGTGCGATAGCGATGGGTTTCGCCGCAGGCGGCTGCGTGACAGGCGATTGCACCGCGATGGGAGCAACAATCTCCTTGGCCTGTGCGGCCGCCGGAGCCACGGCTTCCTTCTCCGGCTCTTTTTCAGCAGGCGCCAGGCGCGAGATGCGTGCAAACAATCCCTGTACTGACGACTGCATGGCAGCATCGTCAGTCCATTGGTGATAGAGGAATTTCTTGAGCGTATCCACCGCGTCAAGACAGATGTCAATGATCTCAGCGCTGGGACGAAGCTCGCCTTCTCGTAGCCGCCCAATCAGGTCTTCCGCGCGGTGCGCCACGTGCGATATCCGATGCAAGCCAACTTGTGCCGCCGATCCCTTCACCGTGTGCATCGCGCGCAATAGGCGGTGAATCTGCTCAGAACTGGGGTTTGTCTCCAGTGAGAGCAGGCAGTGCGTAACCACCTGCAAATGTTCTTCCGCTTCCGGTATAAAAAATTCCAGCACCTCCGCGGGAACTTCAGTGTCCTCCGGCAGAGGCTCAGGGGGCGGCGGTACAGGTGCTGCCTCCGCGACGGGCGCAGGAGCCGCTACTTTGGTCTGTTCCGCGCTTGATACGGAAGGCGCTTCCTCCAGGACAGTCTGTGGCCGCGCTTCTTGTTGCGGAGGCGCCGCTGCGGCAACTGCCGTCTGGAATGCAAACGGATAGCGCTGCTTAAAGATGCCAATGTCTTCGTCCGCCTCGATCGCATTGGTGCTGATCATGATCAGGTCAGATTCAAGCAGGGCAACTGCTTCAGAGATAAATTCCACCAGAGGACCAGCGGCGTCAGCGGCGATGCTGGCGTTCATTGCATACTGGAAAATATGCGCCAGCTTGCCGGAAATCTCAGAGAACAACGGAAAACCATACGAGGCCGAAGTGCCGGCAAGCGTGTGCGCGGCAATGTGGAGCCGCTCCACGTCTTCCATGCGCGGGTATGCATCCTGCAGAATGCCCGCGTATTCCCGCAAAAACTGCAGGCGCTCTGACGCTTCCTGGAGGAAGACCTCTACGAATTCTGCCCCTTGCCCGTTCACACTTTCTCCTGCGCCACCGCCGCCCGTGCCAGGTTGGCCGGCTTCTGGTAAATCCGCGCATCACGATGGATATGCGTGTCAAACTTTACGTCCGCCCGGTTAATGGATTCCGCATGCCCCAGGAACAGATATCCGCCCGGCTCCAGGTATTCATAAAAACGCTGGATCAGCTGCGCCTGCCGTTCCTCAGAAAAATAAATCAGCACATTCATGCAGAAGATGCAGTCGAACTTTCCCATGTAGACAACTTGGGCAAGGTTCATTGGAGCAAACGTAACCAGGTTGCGGATGCGCGGCCGGACCAGATAATGGTCGCCCATGCGGGAAAAATATTGTTCGCGCTGCCGCGGTGAAACCGTTTCCAGGTCACGCGGCTCAAACACGCCATGCTCGGCATGGTCCAGGGCCTGGCGGCTCACGTCCGTGGCCAGAATGTGGATGTTCCACGCATCGGCAAACTCAATAGTGTCCGCCACTGTCATGGCGATACTGTAAGCTTCTTCACCGGTGGAACAGCCGGCGCTCCATACGCGCAGCGAACGCGGGCTTTCCCAGAATTTTTTCATGTGCAGGTCCGGCAGGACCTTTTTCTCCAGCGCTTCAAAGATCGCGGGATAGCGAAAGAATGAAGTCTCCTGCGTCAGCAGGCGCTGCAACAAAGAGTCATATTCCACGTTGGAATTCTTGATCAGGCGCAACAGATCGGTGCCGTGCATCAGCTTTCTGGCTTCAATATGCTCGAGCACACGGGTGGAGAAAAAACGCTCGCGCGAATCATCAAAAAGGATTCCCGAGCGCGTCTCTATCAGGCCGCGAATCTCGCTGAGTTCGTGTTCGCTGACTGTCACTACTCCCCCTGCCATGTCTCTCCTCTAGTTGCTCGTTGCTCCTGAATACGGCACTAGCGCCTTGCCATGGCCGCAGCAGCGCTTACCAGCTCCGGCCGGGATTCGCCGGGAAGCGCATTGGTATTGGCATTGCCGCCCGCGGAAACACGGAATTGTGAAAGTGCTTCGTTCAGCTGTTCTGACATGTGCACCAGCTGCTCCACCGTGCGCGAAGTCTGCCGCGCGCCCTGGGAAGTCTGGCGGGTAATATTGGAGATGATCTGCATCGCGTTGGCCACGCCTTCCGTGCCGCGCACCTGCTGTTTGGAAGCCAGAGAGATTTCCTGCACCAGCTCTGCCGACTGCCGCACCACGCTGGAAATTGCGTCCAGGGCGCGGCCGGCCTGGTCAGCCAGCTTGGCGCCGATTTCCACTTCCTTGGTGCCTTCTTCCATCACGATCACGGCGTCATTCGTCTCCGCCTGAATGGCCTTGATCAGAGCGGCGATATCTTTCGTTGCAGCGCGTGAGTGTTCGGCCAGCTTGCGGACTTCATCGGCAACCACGGCAAATCCGCGTCCGGCTTCACCAGCTCGCGCGGCTTCAATAGCAGCGTTCAACGCCAGCAGGTTGGTCTGTTCGGTAATGTCATTGATGACGTTGACGATTTCAGAAATTTCCAGCGACCGGTCACCCAGGGCCTTAATGCGCTTGGCGGTTGCCTGCACTGAGGAACGAATGCGCTGCATGCCTTCCAGCGTGTCCCGCACGGAGCGGTTGCCCTGCTCGGCTGCGTCCAGCGCGCGTCGCGCGGCTTCCGCGCTGGCCTCAGCGTTGTTGGAAACCTGTTTCATCGAGACCGTAAGCTGTTCCACGGCGGACGACGTGTTGGTAATTTCCTGGTCCTGCTGGATGGCGCCGGTAGACATCTCTTCCGACGCGATCAGGATTTCGTTGGCGCTCGACTGCACGTCAATGGCTGCCTTGCGCACGCGCTCCAGCACCTTGGCAAAGTTATCAAGCATGTAGTTGACGGAGTCCACCACATTGCCCAGCGCGTCATTACTCACGCGCCCGCGCAGCGTCAGGTCGCCGCGGGCAATCTGGCTCACAATCGTCAGGAACTCGGTCACGCTCTTCTGCAAGCTCTCCTGCGCTTCCTGGTTGAAGATGGCGCGGGACGAGCTCTCGGCAGCGCGGTTCAGCTGTTCGGCAATAAAGCCGAAATCGTCCGCCGAATCCACCACTGCGCGCGTGCGGTAGTCACCCTGGGCAAAGCGTTCGGCAAATTCCGACAAACGCTTAATGGGATCAAGCACCCGGTTGGCGATGCGGAAAACCGTAAACGCTACTGCGCCCACGCACACGGCCAAAGCGATCACCAGGAATACTCCCGCTGATCCGCTGACACTTGGCGCGTCGGCAATTCCAACGCCGTGGGACATTGAGCCTGCGTGATAAGCCATCCATAGCACGGCCAGGAATGCAACGGCATTCACGCCAACCATGGTCCACAGGGTCGAGTTCAAACGACCTTTCATAACTATTGCTCCTGTCGCTCCGCTCCAAACCGCCGCAGAGCTTCAAAAAACTGATCTACTTCTTCAGCACTTTCTGCTGGCCGCTCAGCGCCTGGTCGGCTTCGCGGCCTTGTTGAACCTCTGTCGCTCCGCTCCAAACCGCACAGAGCTTCAAAAAACTGATCTCAAATCACCGGAACGGGAAACGTCTCAGTCAATTTCTTCAAATTCAATGCCAGCGCCATCCGGTCTTCATGCCGTAACATGCCGCAGCAGTGTGGCATCTCCTGCGGCGCCTCTTCCACCAGCAGCGGCTCTGAAGTGCTGCAGGTACCGATTACTTCGTCCGCCGCAATCCCGATCCGCAGATCATCGTTGTCGCCTTCACCCTTGAGACTAGCCACCACCACGTGTTTCGGGTGCAAATCCGGGCGGCGCCCTTCCGTGAGGGCGATGTCCACAACCGGCACGATCGAACCGCGCAGGTTAAAAATACCCATCAAAAAAGCCGGCGCCAGCGGCACCCTGGTCAGGTGCGGCCACTCCACAACTTCCTCCACATCGAGCACGGAGAAACAAAAACGCTCGCGACCTGCCCGAAACAGGCAGTACTGCCGCTCCGGTTCCGCCTTCGGCAGCAGTTCAAGCTGCTCGGCTTCCGGTGAGAGAGGTTCGAGTTGTTGCTGCTCTTCGGCCATTTGCTTTTTTTCTGAAATCCCGAACCCGCGCTGTTTGCGGGTGAGGGATCTCTATTGCCTTACAATCTGCTTACGTTCACCAATTCACTGTTTCGATCCTGTGTTCCCTCTCGGCTATAGGGTTCCCTCGCTTCGCTCGGGATTTCACAAAACGCTTTTCCCAACCAGGCTGCGTACCATTCCCAAAAGCTCCTCGTTGGTAAATGGCTTTACCACGTACCCGTCAGCACCCTGCTGTTTGGCCCAGAACTTGTCACTCTCAGTACTCTTGGAACTCACCATCACCACCGGAATGCGGGCGTAGTCAGCGTTGCCCTTGAGTTCGCGGCAGGCCTGGAAGCCATTGCGCTGGGGCATCACCACATCCAGCAAGATCAGGTTCGGCCGCTCCATGTCGATCATCTGCTCCAGGCGGGTAGGATCGTGCACCGGGACTGACATATAACCGGCCCGATCCAGCACAGACTGCATCAGCTTGACCTCGGCAGGTGAATCATCGACAATCAGAATCTTCGTCAAACAGACAGACCTCTAGTACTTGTATCCATATAAGTAGTGCAATTCCGCAGCCAAGCTTCAGGTTCAGCCACAGAATCTCAACTAACTAATAAGTATTTTAGAATGAGTTGATTAAGTAGATTTAGGACAGGGCTTCACTGGATACTGGAGAGCGTGTGAGACGGCTTATCTGTCTCATCCTGAGACGAATTCTCAGCCGAGCGGGCTTCCGCCGCCACCGATGAGAAGCGCTGCATGATCTCATGCATATGCAAAGCCATCTCGTGGATGGTTTGCAGCTGATCACGTGCAGGCTCGGGAAATGCGTCGGCATCCAGCAAGAGCAGTTCGGCATTGCCCAGGACAGAGGTCAGCGAATTGTTAAGGTCGTGGCGGCTCTCCAGCATGTAGCGCCCCAGTGTGGCCCCGCGTGAACTCGCCAGCGCCGCCTGTTCCGCACGGCGAACCCGCTCGGAAAGGTCCATGCGCTTCAGGCATTCCGTGGCCAGTGGCAAGAGCGAATCGAGCCATACCTCATGCGATTGCATGACGTGCAGGCGTGGATACCCGGACCTTGCCGTCTTTACGTCTTCAGAGCTTTCAAGAAGGCAGATCACCGGATAATCGCCGCCATCCACCATCTTCAGAACTGATGCCAGGCGTTTGCCGCGCACAGCGCCGACAATGGCCAGGTCAAATTCACCTTCCCCGATTTTGCTCAGCAGATCGGTGCTCATCACCGTGATTCCAGGAAGACCAGGCTCCGCCTGCCAGCGGGCCATCAGGTCGTGGGCAAAAGCGGGATCGTCAGCAATGAGAACAACCTGAGAATCGCGCACCTGAACTCCCGTCATCCAGCCGCCTTCTCGCCTTCGGCGATCAGCGACAAGAGGCGCTTGGTGGTTGCGGCCAGATTTACCGCCGCGTCAATGTTTTTAGCTTCTTTCGCGGCTTCAACATGGGACTTCATCTCTTCCACCTGGGCGCGAGCAATATCCATGGCCGCCGCAAGGTCGGTGGATTCGTTCTTTTTGTGGCGCTCCATGCAGACATGCAGGATCGTGCGCGCCGCCACCGTACGCTGTAACGCTTTGGACATTTCGTCGTCCTGCACAAACGCCTGCGCTTCCCAGGTAGCGATCAACAATTTGCATCCACCCAGAACAATTGCTGAGACGGCGGGAGAGTTCTTGGCCGGCACGCCTTGCAACTGTTCGGCAATATCTGCCACGCAGCGCGCCAGATAGCTTTCTTCTTCCGCCTGCGCTTCAGCCACCGATTCAGAACCGGCACTATGGGCAGGCCGCGAGATCAGGTCCGTGGGATCAGGTTCCGCTATCTTGATCGATTCCACCGGCGCAGCAGCAACAGGAATGGATTGAGGTTCTGGCTTCGGCGCGCTGACCGCAGCTGCCTCAAGAATGTCTTCCTCTTCCGGTTGAGCTGCTGTCTCTTGCTTCTTTGCCGGGACTGCGGGAACCGCTGTGGCTTGAACTGGTTCTGGCAACGATACGGGCGCAGCGACCTGAGCGGGAACGCTTTCCCTGGCGCTCTCCAGTGTGCGTTGCAAAGCATGGCGCAGAAGGATCAGTTGCAGGAATGATGAGCCGCCGGAATAGGGCGCACGGAATGGCGTTTTCCACTGGTGGACCACATGCCGTACCTGCTCCAGCGATTCGCTTTCGGTCAAACCTGCGTCGCGGCAATCGACCGTGGCAAAGCCCAGCCGTTCCAGTTCGTTCACTGCCTCACGGATGGCATGCAGATCAAGATGCATGGCATGAAAGAACGCACGCCGAGCCAGAAAATTAAAACGCGTAAATGCCACAAGAAAGCCAGGCTGGAAATAGTCGTCTCCCACGGCCAGCTTCAACTCGCGCACTTCCTGCAGCGCGCCGGTATTTTGCAGCTCTTCCAGGCTATTGGATTCATTCAGCTTGCGCAGCTTGTCGTCGAGACTTGGGGCCCAATCGGGAAAGCCATCAACCACTTTCCCCATTGCGGGCTGCAGCACGCGGGCCACTTCGCTCAACGCGGTCTCCGCCATGCCATGGGGTGCGCTATGGGCAAAGTATTGCACCAGAAGAAAATCAATCTTGTCCTTGTCCGCCTCGCTCTTCTGCGGCTTTTCCAGATGGCGGACGATAAGGTAGCGCAGGTTCTCTTCATTCTGCAGGCTGGTGCTTTGCAGCAACTGGCGCAACTGCCACACCTGCACATGCGCATCAATCTGCTCAAACCATTGGAGCACGCGTTCTCTGGCTTCCGTCTCCGGCGGGTCTACCGTGTCTTCCAGTTCAGCGCACGGTGTCATGCCGAGCTCGAAGGTACGATCCAGCTCCGCATAGACGGTATACAGCCGCCGCGCGACGCGCCAGAATTCCGCAGTTTCACCTAGGTTGAGCGTAGCCATTGTTGTCGTCATTATTTGTGTATCGCTTACGCGACGAAACCGCTAGAGATCCCGGAATCAACCAACAGTTTTCAGCTCCTGCATCTGGCCGCTCGCATATCCGGGCTTCCCGCCCCACCACGCGAAAACCGCGTGTTGGGGGGCCCGAGCTTCGCGGCCTTGCTTCAAAAATCTAAAGTCGCTTGCACAATCAATCGCCCGTGCCCCTCATGCTTTGATGACCCAGTTGGCAACGTCTTCCAGAAACCTGGCGGCAACGGCCATCTTGCCATGGTGAAAACGCATGGCCACGATCCTGGCCGCAATATCAAGCGACCCATCCGAGTTCCGCACCCGCACGGTATCGTCAAAATCCAGAGGCAGGCGGGAAACAAACAAAACTTCCCTGGACGTGCCAAATTCGATCGCCGTCTGCTCCGCGGGAGCGCCGTTAACGGCATCTCCCTTAATGACACGCACAGGGATCTTCACTGGCACTGCTCCCGAAAAAAACTTTGCTAGTTCGCTGACGCAATCTGTTCTCTCCACCAGCTTTGGCCCTTTAGAGACTGCTCTCCCCATGACTTGGGATTACTCCTATATCGAGAAAACTTAGCTGAAACACTTAGAGCAAGACCCCGGCCAAACTGCGGAACCACTAAGCTATTGATTCGGAAGATGCAAATTACTTCACTGTGAACCCGTTCCTGCTGAAGCTGTCTCAGGATGAAACAATGTCTCAGTCGATTTGTCTCATGAGGCCGCTGACGCGCTTTTGTCCAGGCCAATGTTGTATCGCTTGAGCTTCCGATAGAGCGTGGCGCGGCTGATTCCCAGCATCTTTCTGGCGCGCGCTTTATCGCCCTGCACCTGCTCAAAGACGCGTTGAATCGTGTCCCGCTCAAGCTCTTCCAGATCGGTGTTTGAGCCTGCCGGTCTTTCCTGCGGAAATTCAACAGCCACTGGGCCCTCTTGCTGTTGCCGCAGCGCGGGCGGCAGATCGGGAATGTCGATCGTCTCATGGCTGCCAAGGGCCACCGCTCTCTCAATACAGTTTTCCAGCTCACGCACATTGCCCGGCCAGTCATATTGCAGCATGCACTTCATGGCGGCGGGAGAAATCGTGATCGTCTTGTCCGGGGCAAACCGGTCCAGAAAATAATGCACCAGCGGAGGAACGTCAGACCTTCTCTCCCGCAATGGCGGCAGATGCAATGTGACCACGTTCAAGCGGAAATACAGGTCCTTGCGGAACTTGCCTTCTTTTTGCGCCGCTTCCAAATCTCTATTGGTAGCGGCAATCACCCGCACATCCACTTTTATTTTCTGGTTGCTTCCCACCGGCCGCACTTCTTTTTCCTGCAACACGCGGAGCAGCTTGGCCTGCAACTCCTGCGAGAGCTCGCCAATCTCATCAAGAAAGATTGTTCCGCCGTGCGCGGTTTGAAACAGTCCGTCCTTGGAGCGGATAGCGCCGGTGAACGCGCCCTTTTCATAGCCGAACAACTCGCTTTCAATCAGCGTGGGAACAAGAGAGCCGCAATCCACCGCGACGAAAGGCCGCTTGGACAGCAGGCCGCGGTAATGGATGGCCCGCGCCACAAGCTCTTTGCCTGTCCCACTCTCACCGGTGACCAGCACCGGCGTGCGCGTATCTTTCAAGCGGGCGACCATGCGCAGCACATCCTGGATCTTGTGCGAGGAGCCCACAATGCCGCTCAGATCCATCTCCGTGCTCACGCGTTCGCGCAAGAACTGGTTCTCCGCCACCAGGTTCACCTTTTCCGCCATGCGCTGGAGCAGCAGCTTGAGCTCTTCTATGCGGAAAGGCTTGGTGATGTAGTCATACGCTCCCAGCTTCATGGCCTGCACCGCGGTCTCAATGGACCCGTGGCCCGTCATGATGGCGATCTCCGTTCTGGGCAGCAACTGCTTCACGCGCGGCAGAAATTCCAGGCCGGACATATTGGGCATCATCAGATCGGCCAGGATGATGTCGGGCGAATCGTTCTCCATTTGCGCCAGTGCGGCTTCCGCGCTTTCAGCCTCCACACAGACAAAACCAACGGATGCACCGACGGTCATGCAGAGCTTGCGTATGCTCTGGTGGTCGTCCACGATCATGAACCGGACTCTTGCGTCGTCTGTCATTGTGCTTTACCAAAGATCCTTTCCACAGTGTTGATCAGTTCCTGCACGCGGAAGGGTTTTTCGATATACGGCACGCCGGTGCTTTGCAGCGCTTTCATGGTGTGCTCATTCACGGTGTCACCGGTGATAAAAAGCATGCGCTCTTTCAACTCAGGGCGGTGCGCGACGATCCATGCGTGTACGTCAGCGCCGCTGGCGCCGCCAGGCGTGCGCATATCAGAGATAACGCCGCCAAAACGGCCTGTCTCCAGCACGCGTATCCCCTCAGCCGCGGAGTTCGCGGTCCGGCAGGCATAGCCGCTCCGTTCCAATGCCGTGCGGATGAACTCCATCACCGAGCGCTCATCTTCGATCAACAGAAGCGGCAGGCTCGCAACCGCCAGGCCGACGTTCATGGTTTCGCTCCTGCGGCGGCCACCACCAGCTTTAGATCAGTCCTGGTGCGGATGGGCAAGCGCACGCTGAAAGTCGCTCCCTGCGTTTCCTGATTATTGGCGCACAGGATCTCGCCTTCATGTTCGCGCACAATGCCGTAACAGATGCTCAGGCCAAGTCCGGTCCCCTGCCCTACTTCTTTCGTGGTAAAGAAGGGATCAAAGATGCGTTCCGGATGCTGAATGCCTTCACCGTTGTCGCGGAACAGCACCTCGACCCAGCCTCCGTCCTGAATGGTTTCAATCTCGATCAGCCCGGGACGGCCTGCGGACTGCACGGCATCATACGCGTTGTTCAGAATATTGAGGAACACCTGTTGTAACTGGTGAGAATCGCCGATCAATTCCGGCAGGCGCTCATCAAATTTCTCCACGATCTGCACACCGTGATTGGCAAAGTCATAGGAACGCAACGCAATGGTCTTGCGCAGGATGTTGTTGATCTGCAATGGCTGGCGCTGCGGCGGGCGCTGGCGGGCGAAGCTCAACAGGTTCTGCACGATCTCCTTGGTGCGCTGCGCCTCTTCCAGAATTACCTGCAAGTCTTTGCGCGCGCTGCCCGGCACTTCCGGGTTCTCCATGAGAAGGTCAGAGAATCCCATGATCGCCGTGAGTGGATTATTCACCTCATGCGCCACGCCGGAAACAAGTTGGCCTACGGCGGCCATTTTTTCCGTGTGCATCAGCTTGGCCTGAATCATTGAGGTGTCAGTAATGTCGGTCATCAGCACCACCACGCTGCTCACTTCGCTGCGGTCGTCGCGCATGGGGCTCAGGTTCACGGAAAATTTGCCCTGTGTGCCGTTGCCGCGCGTGATCATCAGCTCAAGATTGTCTGATTGCAGGCCGTGCAGGCTGGCGTCAAATGCCTCAGCAAACGATTTTTTATGCGAGAGGGAGATGATCCGGTCCAGGCGGTGGCCGACCAGTTCGTTCTGTTCAAAGCCGCCACCCTCGTAAACACGCTGGTTGGCATAGCTGATTAACCCCGCGGTATCGGCAACCATGATCATGGTCTGCGTGTTGTTCAGAATCTTGCTGGTGAAGTCGCGTTCGCGCTGCAGCTGCGCCTGGAAGTTCTTGACCTCGGTAATGTCAAGAAAGACGCCGCGATATTGCATGATCTTGCCCTGTCCGTCTTTCACGACGAATGCATTCTCCAAAGCGTGAATCATGGTGCTGTCACGGCGGCTGAGCGTGACTTCAAAGTTGCGAATCGCACCTCTCTCGGTCAACTGGCGGGTGATTTCGTCGCGCTGCTCAGCGGAGACATAGACCTGCGTCTGCAAGTCAAGCTTCAGGACCTCTTCGCGTGTCTGATAACCCAGCATCCGCACCAACGCATCATTCACTTCAATGAAATGGCCTTCGGGCGAAGCAAAGAACACGCCTTCCTGGACGTTATCGAACAGCTCGCGATAGCGCTGTTCGGCTTCACGGCGGTCAGTAATGTCCTTGAGCACGTGCACCGTTTGCAGCCCTTCATCCAGAGCGCCATGGATGCGCGAACTGGAAACCAGATAGGTGCGCTCCAGCACCGGATGCAGGTATTCGTCAGACTCGTTTTCGCCCCGGCAGAAGGGGCACGGCTGCGGAGAATCAGACGCAATCGATACCAGCGCGCGCATGCTCAGGCCGATCAACTCGGCCGGCCGCACTCCAATGAACTCTGCCAGAGACCGATTGACGCGGAGCACCTCATACTGCTCATCGTGCACCACGATGAAATCCGAGATGGAATCAAATATCTCCGCCCATTGCCGGCTGGACTGCGTGATTCTGGTGAACAGCCGGGAGTTCTCCAGCGCCACGGAGGCATGCACGATCAACGCCTGGAGCAGATTGAGATCGTTGGGCATGAGTTCGCGGCTGATGTCAGCCAGCGCAAGGATGCCGAGAAGATCAGCTTCAGTTCCTTCAAGCCGCACTAGGGTGAGGTTCTGCCAGCCGCAAGCCGCTGCCAGCTCCGGCCCCAGCATCTGCACGCCGCTGCCGGTGATCTTGAGATCAGGATGCCGCTCAGCGAATTCAGAAAATGCCGCGTTAAGCTTGCGCTGCAGCTCGCGCTCCGGTCTGGCGCCACAGAACCCGACACTCTCCACCTTGTTGCCCTGCGCCAGCGCCAGAATGGCAGACCTTGCGCCAATCATGCTGGCCACGCGCTCAGTAAAATTCTTTACAAAATCCGGCAGACGCAAGGCCGAGCCCAGGTCCAGGGCCATCTCCATCAGATCTTCCGTACGCTTGCGATGCTGGTCAGAAAGTTGGAGATTGTGGGCCGATTCCAGCGCCACCGTAATCTCGGCACCCAGCACGCGGGCACGACGAACATCGTCCGGCGTGATGCGGCCTTTGTTCTTTTTGTCTGCCAGGCCCAGTACGCCGAGCGGGCGGCCATCGGCGGTCGTCAACGGCATACCCAGGTACTGTTTTACGTCAGATTCCCAGCGCAGCAACTGGGACTTCTCATTCGCAGCGAGCTGGCTTACATCCTCACAGATATGAGGCGTCCTGGTTTCAAGCACACGCCGGACGATAGCGGAGACGTCAAAATCCAGCCGGCTCGATGTCCCCTTGTTAGCGCCCCAACGCAGGCGGCACTCGCCGGAATCCACAAGTGCCACAAAAGCCCGGGAGAAGCCGAGAAAATCAGCCGCACGCACCACGAATCGGGGAAGAAAGCTCTCCAGTTGCGACGTGGCCCCAAGCTCGGCGGAGATATCCAGCAGCAGGTCAAGGTCATGCTTTTGTGTTGAATAAAGACCGGCGAGCTCGGCATTATCCAGCGCCAGGCGGGCCATATTGCCCAGCACGCTAAAAGCGGAGAGTTCAGCGGGAGAGAAGACGCTGTCTCGAACCACCAGAAGTACGGCCGCGGTCTCCGTGGTCATCATAGGCTGCGCAAGGCCGTGATAGATGGCTTCGCCTCCATGAGACCGGAATGAGAAACGGAAGTCGAGCAGGCGCTTTTGCTCGATCGCCTGCGTAGCGAAGGAGCGCGCATGCTCCAGCAGCGCTTTCTTGCCTGCCGGCTCGTCCACGTCTGTACAGACGGCCCCGGGCAGATAGCTTTCACCATGGCGGACCATCATGCCAGCCACCACGGCTTGAAAGATTCCTCTTGCGGATTCCGCAATGTGTTGCCGCAGAACCGTGGCGTCTCCGCTAAGAGCCGGCAGCTTAACGCACGCCTCAAGCACCTCTTCCATGCTGACCGACGGCCGATTCGGCAGCTTAGTGCGAACTTGTCCGGCTTTTCGCGTCGGTCTCATCAGTCTCAGTCGTTTTCCTACTGTGGGAAGACTGAAGGTACTCTGGAATCTCATTTTGAGTCAATAAGGAATTGACCTGCCAGAATCACAGGGACAACACCATCCATCGACCTTAGATACGGTCTCACTGTGAGATGAAAAGCAACAAACAACCTGGTGAATGAGACGCAACTCAAGCAAGATTGTTCCGCTTGGCGAGGCTCGGCTTCTCATGGTCATACTTAACCTATTGATTTTTTTGGTTTTGCTGGAGCTTACATGCCGAAAGTGCTAATCCCATGCGTTGGTGGCCATGGCCTTGCTTTTATTTACGAGCTTTCATTCCCTGTCAGGGGGAGCTCTTGTCTTTTGTCGGATTTTGGGAAACAAGGACGGCTTCAGTTGGCAGGCTCAAGGGTTTCAGGGACAAGTAGCTTCGACATAAAAGAGAACACGAGCCGCGTGATGGCGAAGGTGGCCCGTAGAGGTTCGAAACATGCGTATCAGCAAAAGCATTGGGGGCAAGCTCTATACGGGCTTTGGCCTGATCATGGCAATCGTGGTGGTGGCCTTTTTTGTGAACTGGCTGGCGGTCCGGCATGAGCAGACCACCCGGGCACTCTATAAGAAGTCCATTACGATGGTGGAAAACCTGTCCAAGCTGGATCGGGCGAGGAACCAGAACCGTCTCTTTCTGCGCAACTTCCTCCTCAACGGCGACCGGCGCGAATCCGACGCCCTGGCCCGGGGTGAGAGCGATGTGGATACCCTGATCGCTGACATCAAGGAAAACGGTATGACCCTTGGGGACACCGCCCGCGTACGCCAGCTGCTGGACCAGCTATCTGATTCTGAACGGGACTGGGCCAGGACCTTTGCCTCCCCCTTGATGGAAAAACGCCGCCAGGTGGATACCGGCAGCGCGACCGTGGCGGAATTGCAAATCGCCTATCTTCAGGCCACACCTACGCCGGAACAGAAACAAAAAGAAGAGCAGCCGATGCTGCAACTGGCAGCCATGACCAAGGAAGCCAACTCCGAGGCAGAAGCCTCTGATAGCACCGCCGCAATGCTGATTACGCTGATTACACTTGGCGGCCTGGTGCTGGTGATCATCCTGGCGGGCTCAATCTCCTGGCGTGTCGCGAAATCGATCACCGTTCCACTTTCCCAGCTGATCAGTGTGGCCGGACAGATCGGCGACAACGGAGACCTGGAGCAGCAAGTCAACATTGTGGGCGAAGATGAAGTCGCGCAGCTAGCGCGGACCTTTAACAACATGGTGCAGTATCTGCGCGAGATGGCGGGCATTTCAGAGGCGATTGCCGGCGGTGATCTCTCCGTGGAAATCAACCCGCGCTCCTCGCGCGACACCCTGGGTAAGGCTTTCCGTGAAATGACCCTGGGCCTCCGCAACATGGTAAAGAATGTGCGTGACAGCGCGGCCCAGGTGGCCAGCGGCTCCAACCAGGTCGCATCCGCTTCTGACGAATCGGCCAAGATCAGCGTACAGGCGGCCTCTGCCATTGACGAGGTCACCAGCACCATGCATGAGATGAGCATCAACGTGCAAAACATGGTGAAGAGCACGCAGATGCAGGCCTCTAACGTAAGCGAAACCTCAGCCTCCATCGACGAAATGGTGGCCTCAATCCAGCGCGTGGCCGATACGGCCAAAGTGCTGCTGGATATCTCACAGCGCTCGCGTGACGAGGTGCATAACGGCATCAACACCATGGAAAAGGCGACCAACGGATTGAGCCGCATCAATGCCGCCATCGGTTCCTCCGCGGAAATCATCTCCGCCCTGGGACAGCGCGCGGACGACATTGGCAAGATCATTGAGGTAATCGACGATCTGGCGGAGCAGACCAACCTGCTGGCTTTGAACGCCGCGATTGAAGCCGCCCGCGCCGGCGAGCACGGGCTGGGATTTGCCGTGGTGGCCGACGAAGTCCGCAAGCTGGCGGAAAAGTCAGCGCAGTCCACGCGGGAAATTTCCGAACTGATCCAGAGCATCCAGAAGGAAGCCCGCAAGGCCGTGGACAACATGGAAAAGTCGACCAGCATCGTGAATGAAGGCATCACGCTGGGCGGCGACCTGAGCGGCGCGCTGAAGAAGATTTCCAGCGTGGTTTCAGAGGTCTACAAATTTGCTCAGGAAATTGGCGCAGCCACCAACGAGCAGTCGCATGGTTCTTCACAGATCGCCAAAGCTACCACGCGTCTGAACGAGATCACGCATGAGATCAACTCTTCCGTGGAAGAGCAGGCTTCAGGCGCGCAAGCAGTGGTTCGCGCGATGGAAAAGATGCGCGAACTGGTGCAGCGTTCCTCATCCGGATCAACCGAGCTGGCGGCATCAGCGGAGCAGATGTCCAAGATGTCACGCTCCATGCTGGAAGCAATGGACCGCTTTGTCCTGGAAAACACGATGGCAGCACGCGATGGGCGCGGCGCGCCACGCCGGGGCGAAGAACAACCGGGCCGCAGCACGCCGACGGCACAATACGCGACCGCGGGCGCGCACTACAACTAAGCACGGAAGGAGACCCATTGGCCAAGGAACTGCACATTGTCGGCTTCCGCGTGGGACGCGAGGTGTTTGGCGTACCGATCTCGCTGGTACATGAGATTGTGCGCGTACCGGAGATTACTTCTGTTCCGGATTCGCCCGGCTGCGTACAGGGAGTCATCAACCTGCGGGGTAAGATTGTCTCCGTGGTGGACCTGCGGCGGCGTTTTGGGGAGAAAGACATCAAGCCTACAAAAAAGAACCGCATCCTGGTATCTGAGGTGCACGGCAAGCTGGTGGGGCTGATCGTGGACAGCGCATCTGAAGTCCTGAAGATCCCGGAGAGTGATGTAGAGCTGCCGCCAGTGTTTGACCAGGGCGAACTTAATTACGTAACCGGCGTGGGTAAGCTGAATGGCCGGCTGATCATACTGATTGACCTGAACAGAATCCTCCAGAAGGGCGAGCTCAAGCGGCTGGGTGAAGTTGTTGAACCCCAATTGTCCACCGCCGCCGCTGCTGCGGGATTGTAGAGCGGCTGCATTTTTTAAGAGGACCAGGGAATAAAACGGGAAACCAATGGCCACACCGAGTGTTCAAATCCAAATCAGTGAACCGGAATACAAGCTGCTGCAGACCCTGGTGTACCAGGAATGCGGCATGTACTTTGACGAACGGCGGGCGCACTTTCTACAGGACCGCCTCCAGCGCCGGCTGAAAATCTGCGGGCTGGACACCTTTTACGCCTACTATCGCCTGCTCACCAGCTACCAGGGCAAGGCGGAGTTGAGCGCGCTGGTGGAAAATCTCACTGTCAATGAGACCAGCTTCTTCCGCAACAAGCCGCAGCTTGAGCTGTTCCAGAAGATCGTTCTGGAAGAACTGCTAAGGCGCAAACAGGAACGCCGTGACTGGAGCCTGCGCCTGTGGTGCGCGGGATGCTCGACCGGGCAGGAACCATACACAATGGCCATGCAGGTATGCGACGCGCTGGCTTACTACTACCTGCGCAACCCATTGCCCTTTGAAATGCCCGTTCCCAAGCCTCTGATTCCACCACCGTGGAAAGTGGAGATCCTGGCTTCTGACATTAACTACTCCGTGTTGCGCGCGGCCCAGGAAGGCGTCTACCCGGAAACCCAGATGGACTCCGTCGATTACGCATATCGCCTACGCTACTTCGATAAGGTCGGCGACCGCTATGCCATCAAGCGCAGCCTGAAAGACCTGGTCCATTTCGATTTCCATAACCTGAAGACCGAATTTCTGCCCCAGCGCAATGACATTATTTTCTGCCGCAACGTAATGATCTATTTTGACGAGGCCGAGCAGAAACGCCTGGTGGAAAAACTCTACCGCTGTCTGAACGCGGAAGGGTATTTGTTCATCGGCCACGCTGAAAGCCTTTTTGGGCTTTCTGACAAGTACAGGATGGTCCATCAGAACAACGGCACGGCATACCAGCGCATTGAGGTGGCAGGGTGACGTTTTTCCCTGACGATCGGGCCTCCGAGCTCCGCGAACTCTTCTTTGAGACGGCAACGGAACTGTTGCAGACACTCAATGAAGAGGGGCTGGAGCTGGAGAAGCGTCCGGAAGACGGAGAAGTGCTGCGCCGCGTGCGCCGCACCGTGCACACGCTCAAGGGAGACTCAGCCGCTTGCGGTTATACCGAATTAAGCGAGCTGGCCCATGCCCTGGAAGACGTACTCAAGCCCGAAGTGGCCGCGCTGAGCAAGCAGGCGCTGGCAGAAGTAGTGCTGATTGCCGCCGACACATTCAGCTCCATGCTTTCCGCGTATCGAGGCAGCCTGCAACCGCCCGCAGGAGAGGAGCTGAAACAGCAGATCCTGTCACTCACGCGCAAGCCCGCCAGCAATGTCCGCTACAAGCTGCAGGCGCGCTTTGTGTGGAGCGAGTACGAGCAGATTGTGGTGGCGGACGCGCTGGGCCGGGGCGAAAACGTTTACAACGTGGCGTTTTCCATTGAGCCGCAATGCCCCATGCGCGGCGCGGCCATGCAACTCATTCGCAATGTGCTGCAGGATTGCGGCCGCCTGCTGGCGATGGCGCCGGACCAGAGCACACTGAGCAACGACCTTGACGTGGTGGAAGCCGCCATTTCGAGCGAAAATTCCGAAGAGTGGATCACAAGAAAGTGCCGCATCCCATCCGTGATCGCGGAGGTCCTGGTGCAAAGGGCCACGCACCGCCAGGAACAGCCGGAAGATCTGCTCGATATCGTGAAGCACGTAACCACTCCGGTGGAAGACGAAACTGAAGTAGCGATCCACGCGGAAGAGACACATGCGCCGGCGGTTGAGGTCGCGCCTGAACCCGCAGCTCCGCCCGTGGCCAATGCGGCCACAGCCGCAGCGGATTCCCAGTCCACAAGTTTCGCCAGCATGTCAGAAACGCTGTTGCGCGTGGATGCGGAAAAGATCGACTCAGTCCTGAACCTTGTGGGTGAACTGATTATCGCCAAGAGCATGCTGCACCAGGCGATCAACGAATTCGACAGGAAATATCCTAAAGATCCTTTGAAGATGCGCTTCTCCGATGCCATGGCGTTCCAGGCCCGCATCATGAACGATCTGCAAAAATCGGTCATGAAGATCCGCATGGTGCCGGTGGAGCATCTTTTCCGCCGCTTCCCACGCGTGGTCCGCGATGTGGCCAAGTCCTGCGGCAAAGAAGTAAATCTCGCGGTGACCGGACAGGACACTGATCTGGACAAGAGCATTCTTGACATGCTGGCCGAGCCGCTCGCCCATCTTGTGCGCAACGCGGTAGACCATGGCATTGAATCTCCGGCGGAACGCATCAATCAAGGCAAACCTGCCCAGGGCACAGTAACGCTTGACGCGTACCACCAGGGCAATCAGATCATTATTGAAGTAACCGACGACGGGCATGGCATTGACCGCGACAGGCTGATCGCCAAAGCGGTGGAGCGAGGACTGCTCAAGGCGGGAGATGCGGCGGTCCTGGGGGAAGCCGACATCAACAATCTCGTTTTCCATCCCGGACTAAGCACCGCCGATCAGGTGACTGCAATCTCCGGACGCGGCGTCGGCATGGATGTAGTGAAGACAGTGCTCGAAAAGCTGAAGGGGTCTGTCAGCATCAGGACCACGCCCGGCAAAGGAACCACGTTCTTTTTGAAAGTCCCGCTCACGCTTGCCATCATCAAGGCGCTGCTGTTCCGCGTGGGCGACCGTTTATATGCGGTCCCGCTGGCTTCCGTGATGGAAATTACCCGGACGACGCATGGCGCGCTGCATCGCGTGGACAATCAGGATGTGATGCAGTTACGGAATGAAGTCCTGATGCTGCTGCATCTCCACCGCCTGCAAAAAGAACCCGCGGAAAAGGACAAGATGTTTGTAGTGGTAATTTCCACCGGCGAGCGCAAGTTCGGCCTGGTGGTGGACCATCTGGTAGGGGAAGAAGAATTGGTCATCAAGGCCATGGACGACCATTTGGTCGCTACGGACCTGGTCAGCGGCGCTTCAATCCTGGGCGACGGCACGGTGGTGCTGATCCTGAATCTTTCAAGTGTGGTGACAAAGCTGGGTAGGTTACAGATGGTGGGAGCGACAGCATGAGCAGTAAATTGCGAGTCCTGGTGGTGGATGATTCCGCGTTAATGCGGAAATTGATTCCACAGATCCTCGCCCAGGACAGTGAGATTGAAGTCGTTGGAACGGCCATGGATGGCGCGTTTGGACTGAAGAAAATTGAAGACCTCCGTCCGGACGTTGTGACGCTGGACCTGGAAATGCCGCGCATGGACGGACTGGAGACACTGCGCGAGATCACGCGAAGGTTCCGCGTGCCCGTGATTGTGGTAAGCGCTCTGACCACTGACGGTGCAAGCGCAACCTTCAAGGCGCTGGCGCTGGGCGCGTTTGATTTCGTGGCCAAGCCGCGTGATGCCGCGTCCGCGCACATGGATGAGATTGCCCTGGACCTTATCAACAAAATCAAGGTCGCGGCAAAAAGCAAGATGCGCAACACGACGGCGCCCGCGGTCCTGGACCGGCCCAGGCCGAATAAACCGGCGCTGCGTCCACGGCGTGAGCCGACCAAGATCATCGCCATTGGGATCTCCACCGGCGGGCCGAACGCACTGCAATACCTGCTGACGCAACTGCCTGGTGACTTCCCGGGGAGCATCGTTGTAGTGCAGCATATGCCCGAGGGATTTACTGAGATGTTTTCCCGCCGGCTGGATGAATCATGCGCCATTGACGTTAAGGAAGCGCAATCCGGGGACCTGCTGATTGCCGGACGCGCGCTGATCTGTCCCGGAGACCGTCATATCAAGCTGCGGCGCATGCCGCTGGGGAACACCGTGGTTCTTTCCGATGAAGCACGTATGAACGGACACAGGCCGTCGGTCGACGTTCTGTTCCGTTCGGTGGCCGCGGAGTTTGGCAGTCGCGCTGTGGGCGTCCTGATGACGGGCATGGGCGACGACGGAGCTGAAGGCCTGGGGTTGATGAAAGATGCAGGGGCACTGACGATCGCGCAGAGCGAGGATTCCTGCACGGTCTTCGGCATGCCCAAAGCCGCTATTGAGCGTGGTCACGCGATGCGCGTGGTCCCGCTGGACATGCTGGCCAACACGCTGGCCATGCAATGCAATCCGGAAAAGATTGCGAGAGCTGTAAAAGTTTAGCTGGAGTTGCTAGGAGAATAAACATATGGACACATTTCCAATCCTGATTCGCAAGGACGGCAAACCGATCCGGTACCTGGTAGTGGACGACTCTGTCTTCGCGCGCAAGAACGTGGCCAAGATGGTGGAGTCTTTCGGCGGCGAAATCGTCGGCGAAGCCGGCGACGGCTGCACCGCCATCACTGAATTTGACCGCACCACGCCTGACATGGTCCTGATGGACATCACTATGCCGCAAATGGAGGGCATAGAGGCGGCGGAGCGCATCGTCCGGGCACATCCTGACGCCCGCATCGTCATGGTTTCCTCCGTCGGATACCAGGAAAACATTGTGGCCGCGCTACAGAAAGGCGCCCGGCACTTTGTCCAGAAGCCGGTGAAGTCGGAGATCCTTTACGAAGTCATCAAATATGTGATGGGCGATGACGCGGTGGTGGCTACGCCGGCAGCCCAGGAGAGCTGAGACGATGAAGATTGAACTCATTCAGCCTTTTATCAACGCCGCTGACGCCGTGCTTGCGGAGACGCTGCAATGTCCCACGCGCATGGGCGACGTCACCATGGACGAAGAAGCTTACCGCCGCAAAGGCGTGGCTTCCATGGTCACGATCAAAGGCGACATCGAAGGCCGCATCATCTTCGATATCGATACGCCGACAGCGGCCAAGGTGGCAAGCTATCTCACGGGATCGCCGGTGCCGGAAAGCGATGAAGTGGCCCGCGAGACCGTCTGCGAACTGGCCAACATGGTGATTGGCAGCGCCATCTCAGCGCTCAATGACCAGGGTTTTAAATTCAAGATTTATCCGCCGGTAGTCCACGCCGAAGAGCTGGGCGAGAAGAGCAGCGAAGATCAGGAGGCCCTGGTGATGTGCTTTGATACCGACAGCGGAAACATCTTCATGAATATCGCCATGCGCTATAACCGCAGGCGAAGGGTCGATACGCGGCCAAGTTAAATTTTGTTCGGCTCAACTCCAGCGCAGGGCGGCCTCAGGCCGCCCTTTTTTATTTTTCCAATTGTTATCCCTGGCTACGGGAAGGTGCGGACGACAAATGGCTTCTGCGCCGCGCACGGCAATGCCACGTCATCATTAAAGTTGGGATCGATGGCGGGAACGCACTTGGGGTCCTGCTGCGGAACATGGAACGTCGGCAGAGGACGGCTGACGATGCCGGCATTCACCGGAGTTGCCACCACGGTGTTGGTCGTTGTCCTGATAATCGAGATGGATGGCGTGGTAAATGTCCTGTCCGGCAGCGGCGACCCGGGCAGGCAGTCTGTTTCGCTTGCGGGACAGTTCGGGCGATGCACGTCGTCGCGAACCGTGGTAACGTCATTCGCGCTGATCACAAAAACCCGCGACGCATCGCCGGAGGCATCCAGAGAAATTGCGCCAGCGCCAACAGTGATGGTGCCAGACTCGCGCAGCCCAACCACGTCAATCACGCTGACCAGATTGCCGGCGCAGCTCGGCGCCGCCGTTAAAATAGTGGTGTGGTTGACTCCAGCCGGGCAGTTTCCCAGCGCCGCATAGGCCCTGGTGCCGTCAGAAAGCGCCGTAACCGAGGTGGGCGAACCGGAGAGAGTTATGTCAGCCAGCTTGACCGGCAGAACCTGCGGTATGGATCCCAGATCAATTCCGTTGGCCTTGATCACGCTGATGGTGTTGTTGCCGGTGTTGGAAACATAGACGCGCTTCAGCTTCGATTCATAGAAAGCAAAATTCGGTGACGGCCCCACCGCAATGGTGGCAATCACAATCTCCAGCGAAGTATCAATTACGCTTACGGTCCCGTCGCCCTGATTGACCACGAAAACAAACAGTCCATCCGTGCTCATCACGCCCCAGATTGGCTGCGAGCCCACCGGAATCGTCTTCACCACCGAGTCATCAATAGTGGAAATCTCCGTAACGTTGTTGCTGCCGTGGTTGACGACAAAAACCTTGTTGTTGGCCGTATTGCCGGCAATCATCACCGGCTCAGTGCCGACGGAAAGCGTGGTGGTCACGGCCAGAACGCTTGCTGAAATTACATCCACGTTGTTGCTGATCCTGTTGGCGATGTAAATGTTATTGGAGCTGCTGGTGGCGCCGGCGATTGGTCCCAGGCTGGTGGCGGGCAGAGTCACGGTTGATACCGTGGCCGACTGCGGCAGCAACGCGATATAAATCGAAACCGTGGGAGGCGTGCTGGCATCGCCGCTATTGATGATAAAGACGCGATTGGAGGTCTTTCCCAGGAAAACGGGATTGATTCCCACCGGAACGATTCCTGCATTCGTGTCCCCTGAGACATCAATATGCAGATCACTGCCATCCGCAGATATGGCCGGAGTGGGCACGATTGGATTGGTGGATAAGGTGATGGCATGCGCGAGCGTTCCCGGATCGCCCGTGGGCGATGGAACAGGCACGATGAATTGCCGCAATGTGTCATTGCAACCCACCGCCACCATCACAAAGATTGCCGTTCCCAAAAGCAGCCACAAGGACTTAAAACGTGACTTCATCAAGACTCCGCCGGTCTTACCGGTCTGAACGCAGAAACTCTAAAATATTGCGAAGAATTTTATTGTAACCGATTGTACCTGTCACTTCGTTCCAAACCGCCCTGGAGGGGGTTAGCCAGGTCCGCCATTTTTGCGGCAGCCCTTTCTTGTGTACGATGCGCATAGGAGCTTTGCAGCCGCCAGCACTATGTATGTTCCGGAGACCACAGGCTTAGCCACGGAGGAAAGACTGCCAGAGCCGCGCTCATTCAAGACCGCTGACATTCTGGCGCTCGCCTTTGCCGCCGGCATTCTGGTGGTCTTTGAACTTTTGCATCATGCTGAATTCCCTCCCATGGGCAGACGCTTCCTCACCGCACTCGCCATCACCGCCGGGTTTGCCGTGCTGGCCTGGTTCGCTGGTGGAGTGAATTTCAGCGGTGCTCTTGCCGGCTCGGCTGTGGCCTTCATCATGGCGGTCCGCGACCTGCGCATGTTTCTGGCGCTGCTGATCGTTTTCGCCGTCACACTTGCCGCGACCCGCGTGGGCTATGCGCGAAAGCAGCAGCTCCGCACGGCGCAGGCCGGCGGACGCACCGCCGCGCAAGCCATGGCCAATCTCGGCATTGCCGCGCTAGTGGTTGCCATAGCCCCCGCAGGATGGCCTGTCCTGGCTCTGGCTGCTCTGGCGGAAGCCGCCGCCGATACTTCATCCAGCGAAATCGGCATGGCCTTCCCCGGCAAAACGTTTCTGATCACAACTTTCAAGCCGGTGCCGCCCGGCATCGACGGAGGTATGAGTCTTCTTGGAACACTCGCTGCCTGGGCTGGGGCGGCCACGGTCGCAGCAGCAGCGGTGCTCTCAGAACTCGTCCCCGCTGGACAGGCCGTGGTCATCCTAGGCGCCGGCTTTTTCGGGACGGTAGTCGATAGTCTGCTCGGAGCGGTCTTCGAGCGTCGCGGCTGGCTCGGTAACGATCTGGTCAATCTGCTGAGCACCGCATCGGCCGTGGGCGCGGCGTGGGTGATGATCTAGAAACTCAGCTCCCAAGTCGCTGCTCTGGTTCGTGTGATCCATGTTCATCAGTGGGCTTTTGCTTTTCAATTTTGGCAATTACCCGATTTTGGCAATTTTGGCAATTCTCTTGTGGCCTTCTGCCTGCGTCCTTCAGCCAGACCCCCACCCCCCATAGCACCTTTGTTGAAAACAAAAGTCAAAGCGCCATTCGAAAGGACTGTCAAAAGGCTGTCGACGTCCTTTTTTCGCCTATTTTCCCTGCCGAATTGCGTACCTTTTCGGCTTACGCTTATTCTGTTTTCAAAGATCATCCGCCAGACACACTTCCGCCTGAATGGCAATGTAGAACTTTACCATTTATTCGCCTTACTGTCAAACAAAAACGCCTCGGCTTGGTGAAAGAACGACGCTTCCATCCTCTAGCACGGTTCGTTTTCGCGATACGCCTACCCCCGCTGTTATCCTGAGAGATGCGGCACGTGCAGTCTGAAATGAACCAATGAGTATGGTGCGCGACGAGGCTCTTGTCTAACGATCCCTTTTCACTATTGTCATCCTGAGCGATGCGCGCGAAGGCGCGCGCGAGTCGAAGGACCCCGGTGCATTGTCCTCCGCGATTACTGCATCAAGGCGTTCTCTCCAGGGGCTGTCCCCGGAAACGCATTTCCCGTCCCCAGTGCTCGGCCAGGTCCTGCCAGCGGGGATTGGACTTTTCAATCAGCGCAATCTTCTTCTCGCGCCGCCATCCCTTGAGCTGTTTTTCACGCCTGATCGCACTTTGCACGTACCGGTAGGTCTCGTAATGAACGAGACGGTGGATTTTATATTTGTTGGTGAATCCCTCAATGGAATCCATTTTGTGCTGGGATATGCGGCGGTCAATATACCCGGTAATGCCGACGTAGAGCGTGCCGCTGCGGCTTACCAGAATGTAAACCCAGAATTTGTAATCGTACCCGTCGCGCACGGCGGAGAATGTTAGCACAAGCGGTAAATAAGAGAACTCCCTGATGCAGCATGGTCACAATGGGCATTCTCGCGATCCTTCGGCTCCTCCTCTGTCGCTATGCTCCTTCGGAGTTCGCTCAGGATGACAAAGCCTTAAATTTCAACGTTGAAAACTTGCGTTTATCAAAGGCCCGCAACGCCTGATTTTCGTTCGCCGTAAAATGCGACGAAGTGCATTGTTTAACCATCACTTTCCCCTATTGTCATCCTGAGCGATGCGCGCGTGCATGCGCGCGCGAGTCGAAGGATCGCAAGATGCATCCTTGCCATAATGATTCAGGGAGTTCTTTCGATGGACTCAAATCCTGTGATTCCCTTAGCAACATAAGCAAACTCAACCCGCGACACCCCAGTCCGGCCAGTGCCGGGTAAGCTTGATCTATTCGCGAGCGCCGGGTGTTTTTTTGAATGCATCTCTCGCGGCAGTGCGGACATTGGGGCTTGGATCGGACATCCGCTCACTCAGAATCCCTAGTGCCTTTCTAGAGCGCAATTCGCCTAAATAATAAATAGCAAAGCGACGAACAGAGGCAGATCGATCGGAGGCCATTTGCACGAGATAGACGAAGGCATCTTTGCTATGAATGGCAAATAGGGCGGTAGTAGCTGCAATTCGTTCTGAAACAGAGGAACTATTCAGGAACTCTCGAAGGTGAGCGTCGTATAAATTGCGCGCTTCTGGATTAACTCCCGAAAATGCCGCTTTAATAGCAGGAATTGAGCCGGACATCAAAATATTCAAGATCGAAGGTTCGAACGTCGGTCTAATTTTTCTAAGCAGTGCTTCAAGTCCTACTTCGTAGGAGTTTCTAAAATCTGCATAGACTTTATCGCGCAAGAACAGTGGGATCTTACATTCACGATAGAAAAGAGGAAGGACAAAAACACTCTGTCTTTCCAGTTCAAGCTCCAATGCTGCATTCAATTCCTTTTCAACCCATGGAGATGCAACTGAATCAGGTGAAAGAACTATTCCTAACCATCCACTAGTCGAAATTCCCTGTTGGATCTTCTTATTGAGCGAATCACCGATTCGCATTTCAAATGCATCAACCCATATATTCACCCCATGGCGAATCAAGTCCGCGGCAAGACGTTCCACGAAAGGTTTGTCTTTGCTGGAATAGCTTACAAAAAGATCTTTTTCCATCTGAATGCTGGTTTTTTCGGTATTTCGCGACATTGATCGTTGATGATTAGCTTTTTGATTGGCGAGAAGGGAATAGAGCGGGCAAGCGGAATAATGCATCGGAATCATGTCCGACCATTGCCAACGCCAGTCACTTCGATCAGCATGCCGCGCCGCTAGGCGTGTATGCGCTGTTTCCAAATCCAATTCGTCAGCATAGCGGGAAAGGAATGTGGCAAACAATCCAAATCCGTCAAATGCTACCTCAGGACAAAAGTTGCTGAACATACTTGCTTTTCGTTCGGAGCCGGAAACTGACGTTGCCTGTTCATCCGTTTTGGGCCATAGTGCCGAACGAGTCCACTTTTTTAATAGGCGATTCTCCTCATTTGGCGACAGTCCTGTGAACCCCGCACCACCCAGAAGCGACAGGCTCTGAAAATAACGAGGGCAATGATCTGCGTTAGCAAACGGACAACGCGGTGTCGGGGTCCCTTTTTGGGAACTCTCGCTTATGTACCAATCCAAATCTCCGATCATTTGCATCAGTCTACGCCCATTTTGGCAAGTGGGGGCACTATGACGTTTTTCTTGACACGAATAATACTATCTAGGACAATGACCTATATGGATGGTTTCTCCACTCGGCAGGCTGCCAAAAAATTGGGTTTGGGGTCTACAACTCTTGCTCACTACATCGAGCTGGGCAAAGTCCCAACTCCCAAGGTAGTCCGTCTCGGTAATTTTCAAGTGCACGTCTGGACCCTCGCCGAAATCGAACACGTCCGCCAACTCCTGCCCAAGATCGCCAACGGCAGGAAAACCCGTTACTCCAAACTTCGTGAAAAACAAAAAGCACGGACAAAATCGCCCGTGCCTCGCAAAACGAAAAAGAAGAAATAACCCACAACCATTTGGCTATTTGCCAAATGCTAATTGCTTTAACCAACGGGCAGCGCCCGGTGTTTCCGCACCGAACGCGCCCTAACCAGAATCGCCTTAAGGGAGGCAATCATGGCTACGAACAAAACTAAACGCTCCATCCACCTGACGCAACCTCATCCTCAACCTGCAGACCTAATGCCGGTCAGGGCCCACGCTTACCGCACCCTCGCCGAGATGAACACCGGCCTTGAACAGGCCATCCAGAGCCTCGAAACGCTCAGGAAGATCAGCTACTTCTCTTCAGATAGCATCGCGGGCATCCACTACCTGCTCTCCCGGACTCGGGCGCAGGTCAACCGTGAACTCATGGTCATTCTCGCCGCGCGCGAAACCGCCAATGCACGCCACTTCCAGCAGCTTTGCCCTGGCCCCGAAGCCATCAGCCAATAAACGTCATCACCATGGGGCGCGCAACCACGCGCCCCTTCCACTCGGACCTTTATGTCACGTGGAAGAGCCACAGCGTGTAGCTGCCGATCTCATGCCAGGCTGATTCCTGCCGTCTCCAGAAAGTCTGCGGACGGGAATTAGGCCGGGGCGCGCCATAAACTGTCACGCCTTCCCGGCCCAGCATCTTCTTGATGCGGAAGATGTGGTAGCCGTCACTCACGGCAAGGCAGGAACGCATGCCGTTAGCATACATAATGGTGCTGACCCGGCGGGCGGATTCAGCCGTGTCCGCGCTTTGCGTTTCTGCAATGAGCTGGTTGTCCGGGATGCCGAGGGTCTTAAGGTATTCGCGCCCCACCACGCCTTCACTGAATCGCGGATCGCCGCCGGAGCCGCCGGTAATGATGACCATCGGCGCCAGGCCGCGATGGTAGAGCTGCGCGGCGTGGTCGAGCCGGGCTTTATAGACCGGAGAGGGGCGTCCGTCATACTCAGCCGCGCCGAAGACTACGATTGCGTCCGCCGCGCGCGCTTCATCCCGCGCCGCCTGGTCCACAATGCGCCAGTACACCGCCCCGGCATAGCAGACCGGCGTCAGGGCCAGTGTCGCGAGCAGCCATTTCTTCCAACGCTTGGTGGCCATGGAATCCAGGCACTCAGCCAAAGCGCAGGAACTCGGCCAGGTCGCTCTCTGGAATTGCGCCCTGGCGCAGAATGCTGATGTGCCCGGGCTCGCTCATGTTGATGATGGTGGAGGCCACGTCGCGCGGGCTGTCTCCGCCGTCCACGATCAGGCTGATGCGGTCTCCCAGTTGCTGGCGTACTCCTTCCGCCGTAGTGCATTCGCTGGCCCCGCTGATGTTGGCCGAAGTAGCAGTGATCGGCACCCCCGCGGCCCGGATCACCTCCACCGCCACGCGCGAAGCAGGAAGACGCAGCGCCACGTTCCCGGTATTCGCCGTGACCTTTAAAGGCAGCCTTGAGGACGCTTTCACGATGATGGTCAGCGGCCCGGGCCAGTACTTCCGGGTGATCTCGTAAAACACGTCCGGCAGCGGACGCGCCAGGTACTCCGCCTGTTCCACGCTTTCAATCAGGAGCGAAAGCGGTTTGTGCCGGCTGCGCGTTTTAATGTCATAGATCAGGTCAACGGCGCGAAGGTTCAGCGGATCGGCCGCCAGCCCATAAAAGGTGTCCGTGGGCATGCCGACAACCTGCCCCTGCTTGATGCGGTCGGCAACATAAGAGACCAGACGCATGTCCGGTGTTTCAGGATTGATCTTCAGGATTTCCGCAGCCAAAACCGACTCCCCCAACCCATAAGTAATTCTTGAGCATATAGCTGAACGGCCCGCCCCACCAGCGCTTGAAAAAAAACAGCTGCCAGGCCCGGTGAAACGACTAAGAATAAACCAGCTTGCGCAGAAAACCTAGACCCCGGGAATACTTGAATGGCCTTGATGTGGCAGTATGATGGCTGTCAATGACTCTTCAGAGCCCAGCCGATTCCCGCCTTCGCCGCGTAACCAGCCGCCAGAATACGCTGGTCAAGGACCTGCGCAAGGCCTTCACCCAGGGAGAACCCACCAGCCAGGGTTACATTGCCGTGGAAGGCGTGCGGATCATTGAAGAGGCCATCCGCAGCGGTCTGCGTTTTCAGGCGGTATTCTTCAGCGACTCCGGCAGCGCGCACGCCGGCCGCCTGCTGCCGCAGATCGCCAGCAATGTAGAGGTCATGCTGCTGCCCGACGATGTCTTTACAAGCGCCGTGAACACGGAATCACCACAGGGAGTGGCCGCACTGGTCAAGCTGCGTTCGCACAAGTTTGAAGACCTGCTGGAGCAGAGCGGCCAGGGTTCACAAAATCAGGGTTCACAAAATAAAGATACGCAACTGCTGCTCGGTGTGGCCGGCATCCAGGATCCCGGAAACCTTGGGACCGTCATCCGCTCCGCTGAAGCTTTCGGCGTCCGCGCCGTGCTGCTGGGAGAAAAGACGGTAAGCCACTTCAATGCAAAAGCCGTGCGCGCCTCTGCCGGATCATTATTTCGTGAACCGCTTATCAGAGTGAAACTTGGTGAAAGTATCGCGCTGCTGAAACAACACGGCGTGCGCGTGCTGGCTACATCGTCTCACAAAGGCAAACTGCTTCATGAAGCCAACTTCACCGGCGCGGCGATGATCATTGTGGGCAATGAAGGCGCAGGCGTGCCGCCGGAAATTCTTTCTCTGGCTGATGAACTCGTGACGATCCCGCACTCGCCGCGCGTGGAGTCACTCAATGCGGGGATAGCAGCATCGATTCTATTGTATGAAGCGGCAAGGCAGAGAAAAAATCTCACCCCAGATAAACACGGATAACACGGATTTATATGGATAAAAAATTTACGCGGTACACATTTATTTAAGATTGATCTGTGTAAATCAGTGTTATCCGTGTCATCAGTGGTAAGGTTTTGAAAGGTTTTTGTGGGCTTGTTTCAAGCACTTCCGGAGCAGCAAGGCAAAGGCGCGCGCCCGCTCGCCGACCGCATGCGTCCGCGCACGCTCGATGAATTTGTCGGACAGGAACACATCGTCGGGCCGGGCAAGCCCCTGCGTCTCCAGATCGAGCGCGACGATCCTGGCTCCATCATCTTCTGGGGACCGTCGGGCACGGGCAAAACCACTCTGGCGCAGATCATCGCCCATGTCACCAAGGCCGAGTTCATCGAATTTTCCGCAGTGCTCTCTGGGATCAAAGAGATCAAGCAGGTCATGGCCGACGCGGAAAAGGCCCGCGTTTACGGCACGCGCACTATTCTTTTTATCGACGAGATTCACCGCTTCAACCGCGCCCAGCAGGACGCCTTTCTTCCCCACGTTGAGCGCGGCAACATTCGGCTGATCGGCGCAACCACTGAGAACCCATCGTTTGAGATCAATGGCGCGCTGCTCTCGCGCTGCCGCGTTTATATCTTGAACCAGCTCACGGAAGACCAGATCGTCGTGCTGCTGCGCCGTGCGCTGGAAGACACGGAACGCGGTCTGGGCAAAATGGGCCTTCGCGCGGCTGACCAGGTTCTACAGCAGATTGCCGCCTACTCCAGTGGCGATGCCCGCTCTGCATATAACGTCCTTGAGGTCGCCGCGGCGACTGCCGGAGAAAACGGCGAGATCACGGAACAGATCATAAAAGACACGCTACAGAAACGCGTGCTGCTCTATGACAAGTCAGGAGAAGAGCACTACAACCTGATTTCTGCGTTGCATAAATCCGTCCGCAACAGTGACGCGGATGCGTCACTCTACTGGCTGGGACGGATGCTTGAATCCGGCGAAGATCCGCTCTACATCGCCCGGCGCGTGGTGCGTATGGCATCGGAAGACATTGGTCTGGCCGCCCCGGAAGCGTTGAATCTCTGCCTGTCGGCAAAAGATGCCATCGACTTCCTCGGCATGCCGGAGGGCAATCTTGCTTTGGCGCAGGCTGTGGTCTATCTGGCGCTGGCGCCGAAATCGAATGCGCTCTACACCGCCTACAGCGCTGTGCTTGAAGACGTGGAAAAGACCGCCGCCGAGCCGGTCCCGCTGCACATCCGCAATGCAGTCACCAATTTGATGAAGCAGGTCGGATATGGCAAGGGCTACCAGTACGCGCACGATCTCGAAGAAAAAGTCGCCAACATGGAATGCATGCCCGATAACCTGCGCGGGCGCGAATACTACCATCCCACGCATGAAGGCAGAGAAAAGCTGCTGGCGCAGCGGATGCAAGAAATCAAGCAGCGCAAGGAAGAGCTGCGGAATGCTGAAGTTAAAAAACCAAAATCTTTGAAACGCAGAGAAAAAGAGGAAACAGCAGAGTAATAGAAATAGCTTTCCAGAAACAATTGTGTGGCACAGCCGCCCTCGACTGTGAAAATTCCTGGGTTATACTTACTGTGCTCCTTCGCTTGATGTGGCGGGCGCCAATTCATCGCAAAGGAGAAACTACCTTGAAACTCGAATTTGAAGACCAGCCAACGTTCGTCCCCAGCAGCAAGCGCCGGCGCAGCTTTCGCTTCTGAAACCAATGTAAAGCGCGGCTTTCAGGGCGTTGCGTGGCGGCACAAAAGAGCTGCGTGAAAAACTCGGAAGAAACGACCTTTGCCCGTGCGGCTCAGGGCGCAAATTTCAAAAAATGCTGCCTGACTTCCAGGCGCTATGACGGTGTAAACCGAAACTACTTCAGCAGATAAACAAGGGCATCGGCGAAAACCGGTGCCCTTTTGATGACAGCGTTTTCTTTGTCGATCAACTGAATCTTCTCCGGTGCTCCTTCAAAATACACAAATCCATCACCACAAAAATTCCGGCTTTGCGCGCCTTCGCTGCTGCTTCTTCGTGAATCACGCCTTCCTGTAGCCAGATCGCAGGCAGTTTCAACCGGATGGCTTCGTCCACAATATCGGGCACAAACTCTGAGCGGCGGAAGACATCCACGATGTCGATCGTCTCGCCGACATCGGAAAGAGACGGCACCGCTTTTTCGCCCAGCGCGCCTTTGATCGCCGGGTTGACGGGAATGATGCGGTATCCCTGGCTCTGCATATATGCGCTCACGCCGTGGCTGGGACGCAGCGGGCTGTCTGACAGGCCCACCACGGCAATGGTCTTAGTCCGCTTCAGTAGTTCACCGATCTCATCGGTCGCAGCAGTTTTCACCCTGATCTCCTGGTAACGGTCTCCAAGAAAATAGCATTCTATTGGAAGCCTGCAACAAGAAAAAGGATTCGTCATTGATGGCGATCACATCCGTGCACCGCCGCAATGTGGTTATTCTTTCTTGGCCCCGCCGCGTGAAGCCTTCTCCGTGTACAGCTTGGCCGCCACCTTGCGAATGGTATCGGGAACATTCTTGTTGTGACGCAGGCTCTTCAGGTCATACACCTGCAGGCCCTTGATAAGGGTGAGTGAAATGTCGAGAGGACACTTGGGGTTGTTGCACAGGTTGCGCACTACCGGATAAAGCTTCAAGAAGCGGCGCTGGCGTGCAATCTCACGAAAGACGTTCTCCTGAAGATTTTTTGATCCCGCGAAGGACTCGATTTCAGCGTCCGTCACCTTGGGTGAAGAAAGCACTGCGTTCTGCACCAGGCGAGCCGTGTCCCGGATCAGGAGCGCACGCTCTTCTCTGCCTCCGATGAAGCCCAGCTTGATCCGCTGGCCCACGTTCAGCCGGGATACCCTTTGCAGCACGGTAATTCTCTTCTGTTCAGCACTCTCAAATTCGTCTGGAATCGCCACGGGAACTTCAGCCGCGGGAGCCGGCGCCGCTGGAACAGCCGTCTCATTCGCATTTTGCGGCGGTGCTTCTGCTGCCTGCGGCTCAACAGCTTCTGCGCCGGTAACGGGCCCAGTGTTGGATGGCTCTGCACCGGCTTCTGGCGCTGCTTCTTCATCCTTCGTTAGCTCAAAGGGCTTCTCTTCCGCTGCCGCGATTTCTGACGCATGCTCCTTCTGAAACGCCTGCAGCGCAGCTTCCGTGTCCGGGTGGACCTCAAATTCCTGCAATGTCTGCTCCGCGGGCGGCGGGGCGGATGTTGCGCTATCATCGCCGCTACGGAGCGCCTGCGCTTCAATCGGCGTGAGATATTCATTGCCCAGGAGCGCTTCCACCACGCCGGGACTACTCCGCGCGCGCTTACTGGCCAGCAGCATATTCACGGTTTCGCGGGAACCGGTATCGGCAAGCTCCATCAGCAGGCTATCCGGGATTGCGGGATTTTCGATCAGTGTGGGCATCAGCACGGGACGCCGGTTTTCCGGCTGCCAGTAATAGAGCAATACTTCCGGCGTGGCTGTATCTTTGCCGAGCACTTCCATCGCGGACTGCGCGTCCCATTTGGCCAGGGTCATCCGCGCATCCTGCCCAAAGAGCGCGTTCTGGGAAAGATAAACCAGCACCTCCAGCATCTCTTCCGCAGGGACAGGCAGCGCTCCCTTGGCGGCCGAGCGCATGGCGTTCACAGGCAGGGTATTTTGCTTTATCTGTTCAAGAAGAGACGCCATAATTTCCAGAGTCTAATTCTGGTCACGCCGGGCGACAAGATATGCCCGTATAAACGGCTTCAAGTCGCCATCCAGCACGCGGTCCACATCCCCCACTTCCAGCTTGGTGCGATGGTCTTTTATCAGCCGGTAGGGATGCAGCACATAAGAGCGTATCTGAGAGCCAAAATCAATGTCCAGTTTGGAATCTTCCAGCTTTTTACTGATGGCCCGCTTCTTTTCCATTTCAAATTCGTAGAGCTTGGACCGCAGCATCTTCATGGCGCGCTCGCGGTTCTTGTGCTGTGAGCGCTCATTCTGGCACGCCACTACGATGTTCGTGGGAATATGCGTGATGCGCACGGCGGAATCCGTGGTATTCACGTGCTGGCCGCCTTTGCCTCCGGAGCGGTAGGTATCAATACGGAGATCTTCCGGCTTGATGTCCACCTGGATGGAGTCATCGATTTCCGGCGAAACGAATACGCTGGCAAAGGAAGTATGCCGGCGCTTGGCCTGGTCAAAGGGCGATATGCGTACCAGCCGATGGACGCCAATCTCGCTCAGCAGCAGCCCATAGGCGTAGTCCCCCGTAACGGTAAACGTCGCCGATTTTATTCCTGCCTCTTCCGCCGGCTGATACTCGTTGATATCTGTGCTGAAGCCCTGCCGCTCCGCCCAGCGCAGATAAAGACGTAACAGCATTTCCGCCCAGTCCTGCGATTCCGTTCCTCCCGCGCCCGGGTGGATGGTGACAATGGCGTTGCGCATATCATGCTCGCCGGAGAGCAGGGTCTGTGTCTCCAGCTTATCGGCAACTTCGCGCAGGGCATCAATTTCCTTGCGCAAATCTTCCACCACGCCTTCGCCTTCGCGTGCCAGATCAAAGTAAGCCTGGATGTCCTCTGTGCGGCGGGCCAGATCAGCATCCATCGCCAGGGATTCTTCCAGACGACGGCGCTGCCGCATTAATACCTGCGACTTCTCCTGGTCAGACCACACATTGGGATCGCCGACCTTCTTCTCGACTTCAGCTAGTTGCTGGCGAAGTGAAGGGGCGTCAAAGATAGCTCCGCAGATCGCGTACTTTGTCGCGCACGGCGGTGTATTCGCGTTCTAACTCTTCAACCATAGTTGCTATGCAGGGCGGGCTTCAATCATGGTGCGGGCGCGGTAGCGCCAGCGCACAAACACCGCTATTAAAGAGATTACCACACATATCCAGGCAAACACGTCGCCATTGCGGGTGTAAAACGTGCTTTCATTCTGGGGCGAATATGGCGCCACCAGCGCGGTACGCATGTTCCGCGGCGCCTGCTTCACCACCCGCCCAAACGGATCAATGGAAGCCGTGGTGCCGTTGTTGGTGGTCAGCAGGATCCAGCGATGGTTTTCCACCGCCCGCATCCTCGCCATCTGCAAATGCTGCGCCGGAGCACCGGTTTCGCCATACCAGAGATCGTCAGAAATATTGATAAGCACCTGCGCGCCGTTCGAGGTGAACTCGCGCACCTCTTCCGGGAAAACCGACTCATAGCAAATAAAGATTCCCCCGTGTCCCCCATCCAGCTCAAAAACCTTACGCTGCGTGCCGCGGCCAAAGTCACCCACCTCGCGCGTCAACTTGCTGGCAAAGAAGAGCAGGTCTTGAAACGGAACATATTCACCGAAAGGCACCAGATGGATTTTGTCGTAGTGGCCCACCATGTTTCCATGCGGGTCCATGACCAGGGCGGAGTTAAGGAGCTGCCGTTTGCCGCTGGCATCCTGCGTCTCTCCCAGGCTGCCGACGACCAGATATGAATTCGTATCCTGCGCGATGGCCACCAGCCACTGCTGCAATCTGGGATCAGCAATAAAGAATGGCGCCGGCGACTCCGGCCAGATAATCAATCCGGCATTTTCAGAGGAACGTATGGGCTTGGCCGCATCCACGCTTAGGCGCGCCAGAGCACTGATGGTCTGGTCAAAATATCGGGGCGTCCAGTCCGACTGATTCAGCAAGGGGACATTTTGCTGCACCAGAACTGCCTGTTGCGTAGCAACAAATGGGGCCGGTTGGGCCAGTACGCCAATTTGCAGGGCAATAGCCGCTGCCGCCGCGGAGATTAGCAGGTTCTTGCGCCGCTGGCCATACAGCAGCAGCGCCGCCACGAACGCGCAATTCACCAGCATGATGGCAAATGAGAGCCCGTAAACGCCCGTGGTCTGGGCAATGCGTGCAAAGGGGATATTATCCACCTGCGTGTTTCCCAGCAGGTTCCAGGGGAAGCCGGTAATCCGGTCACGAGCAAGTTCTATGGCTACCCAGAAAAACGGCGCCATCAGCAGGGGCCTGCGATTGCCCATGTTGGAGCGGCGGGCCATGAGCACTACCAGCAGTCCAAACAAAGCATGGTGCAGCCCCATGCCAAACGCGGCGGCCAGAGTTACTGGTGCGGCCAGAAGCCAGTGCAGCCCGCCATAGCCGGTCATCACGGGAAAGACCCAGTAGTCCGTACCCAGATACCAGACGATCCCACTAAGCCATGCAATCGCAAATCCCTGCCACAGGGTAAACGGACGCAGGGAACGGCCTTCAGAATCGAACATCTCGCCTTCCCCGCCGCGTCCGCGCAGAAGCGCGTAGAGCAAGGGGGCCATGGCTATCCAGGAAAGAAAGTAGAAGTTGACCTTGGGAAAGACGAGTATCTGCAGCCCACTGGAGAGCAGCGCGAGAACCCAGGCCCTGGAGGGAATGTTGCGCACTGAGCACAGATTTTAGCAAACCGAGCTTTTTAACAAACCCAGCTTTCCTTGGTAGTGGGGCTACTTGAACCCGCAGGTAGCCACTACCCTTTCCTTTGATTCCTTTCTGGCACAGGACTACAATGGCAATCGTGAACTTCCTGGTCCACCATGTTTTACCGGTTTTTCAGTACCTTTTTCTTGCCGGGCTGATCGGCGCCGTGCCGGTGATTGTTGTCACGGCCATAAAAACGGCCCAGAGCATGCTGGAAGAGGACTAAAAACAAAGGGCAGGAATTAGGATATTGAGGAATTAGCACGGCCCCTGCCAACAGGCGCTCTTGTGCGTCCTTGTTGGTAGAGGCCGTTATTATTTAAAAAATGTCAGCAGGCTCAGGAGCTGTCCTACCACTTTCGAACCGGGTCCGCATCGTTGTTGCGACCTCGGTCATGCTCACGTTCATCTCTTACTGGCGGGCAGCCGCCATTGTGCTGAATGACCTGGGCTCGTCCGCGTTTTATGCTGGCGGCATCGCCGAACAAGCGGTCGGCAAGTCAGCCCCGTGGTTCATCCTTGGGGTCATGCTCTTTGCTTTCGCCGTGCGCTCCGTCTACGTGGAAAGCTGCTCCATGTTCACCCGCGGCGGCGTCTATCGCGTGGTGAAAGAGGCCCTCGGCGGGGCCTTTGCCAAGTTCAGCGTCTCCGCGCTGATGTTTGACTACATTCTCACCGGCCCGATTTCAGGCGTGTCCGCCGGACAATATATCGCCGGCCTGATCAATGAATTATTTGCTGCGGCTGCCGCCCATGGCTGGGTTCCGCAGGCCATGCACAATATGTTCCATGGCACGCCGCACATTGACGTCAATCACGCCGCGGCCGCATTCGCTGTGCTCGTCACCCTGTACTACTGGTGGCAGAACCTTAAGGGCATTGAAGAATCCAGTGACAAAGCTCTGCGCGTGATGCAGATCACCACGGTCATGGTGGTCATTCTGCTTGTCTGGGCCATTTATACAGTCCTGCATACCAACGCTTCTTTGCCGCCGCTGCCGATTCCTTCAAACCTTAAGTTCACTCCTGAAGCTTTGGGGTTCTTAAAGAACACTGACATTGCCAAGACGTTTGGGCTATTCGGAATCCTGATAGCCTTTGGCCACTCCGTTCTGGCCATGAGCGGTGAAGAATCTCTGGCCCAGGTGAACCGTGAAATTGCCAGTCCCAAGCTGCGCAACCTGAAGCGCGCCGCGCTGATCATTGCGATCTTCAGCTTCGTGTTCACCGGCATCGGCTCCATGCTGGCCGTCATGATCATCCCGGATGAAGTTCGCGTTTCGGTTTATCGTGACAACCTCATCAGCGGCATGGCCATGTACATGGTGGGACCGCATGTTTTAAAGCTGGTCTTCAGGGTCTTTGTTGTCGTGGTGGGCTTTCTCATTCTTTCCGGCGCCATCAATACTTCCATCATCGGCTCCAACGGTGTACTCAACCGCGTCTCTGAAGATGGCGTGCTCACGGACTGGTTCCGCCGTCCACATAAAAAATTCGGCACCAGCTACCGGATCGTCAACTTGATTGTCGGATTGCAGTTATTCACCATCATTGCCAGCGGTGGCGACGTCATTCTGCTGGGCGATGCTTACGCCTTCGGCGTGATCTGGAGCTTCACGCTCAACAGCGTCGCTATGCTTGTGCTGCGTTTCAAGTACAAAGGCGAGCGGGGCTGGCGCGTACCCCCGAATATCAAGATACCGTGGCGCGGTGGGAAAATTGAAGTTCCCATCGGGTTGGTTTCAGTCTTTCTGGTCCTGTTTTCCGTGGCCGTGGTGAATTTGTTTACCAAGGAAAACGCCACCAAATGGGGCCTGGGCTTTTCGATTGTCTTTTTTGCGATCTTCACGGTTTCTGAGAAGGTCAACAAGCGAAAGTTCGCCCATGTGGAGCAGCAGATGAAGGAACACTTCCATCTGCTGCACCAGGAAACCATCGGGCGTGAGGCCGTGCAGGTGCGTCCGGGAAGCGTGCTGGTGACGGTGCGTGATTTCAATACCCTGAACCATCTGCGCTGGACGCTGGAAACAACGGATACCGGCGAGACTGACATTGTTGTGATGGAGGCCCGCCTCACCGGCTACGGCAGCGCCTATACCGACCTGGCGATGGAGCAGATCTTCAGCGACTACGAGCAGACACTCTTTACCAAAGCCGTCTCCATTGCTGAGAGCTACGGTAAGACCATCTCCCTGCTGGTTGTGCCGGCGCGCGATGTCTGGTCAGCGATTGTACAGACCGCCAATGCAATGGAGTCATCGGCAGTGGTGTCAGGAATTTCCAGCAAGATGACCGGTGAGGAGCAGGCTTTCCGCCTGGGTCAGGCTTGGGAAGCAATGCCGGAGCCGAAACGGCAGTTCGTTTTTCAGGTGGTGCGAACTGACTCCACTGTAGAAACCTACCGCATTGGCCCGCACACGCCCACCATGAAAACTGAGGACGTGCATCTTGTCCACAAGATCTGGCTTGATATCAAGAAAATCCAGGGCACAGAGGACATACACCACTCTGACATTGTCAGTCTGGCGCTAACCCGGCTCTCCCGCGACTATAACCTGGATAAGGACGATGTACTCAAGAACCTGAAAAAAGGTGGACGCGCGCTAAATTCCAAGGCCGCAAGCTTTGTCCGCGAACCGGACACCGAGGACACGCAAAAACGCACGGAAAGCCCTCGTCGCGAACAGCCCATGCCACCCGTTACCGGACCAAGGTAGCCAGGTGATCAGGATTGCCACAACTGCCAAGAGTGCCAAAGATCGCCGAAAGTGAAAAGCGCAGCTGTGAAACGCTGATCAAGTTGTAGGGCTTCAATTTGGATTCTTTGACAATTGCGGCGATTTTGGCAATTCCACCAGCTTTTCCCGCACAAATGCCGCGATCTCTTCCGTGACGTATGGCGGAGGCTGGATTTTGAAAACCGGCTTCCCTGCCAGCGCGTCCATTGACACGGTCTTCCACTTTGCCCGGTCGTTTGACTGGTGCAGGATCACGGCATCTGCAAGAGGCAGAAATTCGCGCGCGGAATCCTTGAAATCCTCGGTATCGGCATCGAGGACCGTGAGATAAAGGTCAGGACGCAGAAAACGGATCACGCTGTTTGACTCCATGATTACGTTCTCCGCTCCCGCAATCTTGCGTTCGATGTCGGGCATGGCATCCCCGAGCCGCCCCTGCTTGGTGCGCACCCAGAGCGAGCGTTTTGCTCCGGCCACAAGAAAACGCGAGGTATCGCTTTCACCGCTCAGGTCTTTCTCCTCACTCAGTGCGCGGAAATGGTCGTCTCCGGTGTCACAGTCGCAGGGCTTCCCATCGGCGGAGCAGATACCGTGGCCGAACTGCGTGATCTTCAACGCAGTCCAGTTGAACTCCCGCAGCGCTGCAATCAGCCCTGCAACCACGCTGGTCTTGCCCACGTTCCGGGAATGTCCACCTACTACAACAAGTGCCATAAGGCTATTTTCGCAGGTTTCGCCGGCTTTAAAAACTCCAAACTTTGCATGCGAGAGTGGCTTTTCAAGAAAATCGCTCAAAGGAACATGGGCGAAGGGCCTAGCGATCATGATGCAGGCCGCGTGGGGTTCCGTCACCAGGGCTGGACCATCCTTCGGACAGCACAAAAAAACGCGGAAGCCTCATGGCCTCCGCGCTGACGTGCACTCCGTCGATTTATTCGCCTTCCGGCCTGGGCGTAGCGTCTGGCCGGCGTGTATGGTTCAGTATCTCCTGCTGTACCGGCGTGAGCTTGTTCTTGATGCGGACCAGCAAGGTCAACTGGGCGCGTTTCACATCGCGCTCCGCGGTCAGGACTTTTTCCAGCTGAGCGAGGATTGCCTCTTCATTCAGGTGCTGCGCCTTGGCCAGGGTGAACAATTTTTCGCTTTCATCCTGTAACTTCCACTGTAGCTCGGTAAAGTTCAGCTGTGCCTTGCGCAGCTCGGCTTTGAAGTAGGCCAGCTGTTCGTCCGTCAGCTGCAGCGCTTCCTGCTTCTGCATGATCAGTTCGGGGGGATAAAAGTTGCGCGCAAATGGGTCCTGGCCGCCCTGGCCTTCCTGCGCGGTCCAAACCCGCGGCCCTGATCCTGAGCCCGAACCTGTGCCCGAGCCCTGGCCCTGGCCAATTTGCACCGTGCGCGCTTCCGGCGCCGGTTGCTGCGCCTGTGCCAGTGTGCCTGCCATGATCAGAACGGCAAGAATGTAGAACAGTCTGGGTTTCATTTGTGTCCCTCCTCTATTTTCAAATCCATGATTTTCAAATCAACGATGTTTAAATCCATGCGCATAAAACTCTCGCCCATCTGCGGGGAGCCGCTAAGAAGTTCTTTACCCGGGGTTTCCATCAGCGCTGCCGTTGGTGACTGCCAATTTGCCAGTTGCGTGGCGCCGGCAATATCGGCGGGCAAAAGCTTGTGACTGGGCCGCAGATTCACTACACCGGCAACAATCGCAAGAGCAAGGGCCAGCGCAGACGCCGCGAACATCCAACGCTGGTTGGTGATCAGCCGAGGCATGCGAAACCAGCCTGTGACCGCGAATTTCTTTTGTCCGGCGGCTTCGGCTGCCTGCACCACGCGCGCATGAAAGTCCGGTTGCGGGCCGCCCTGTGCAACCATAAGCAGCGCGGCGTCCATGCGGGCGCGGCGCACACGCAACGTTTCCAGCTCTTGCCGGCACTCTTCACAGCTAGCAAGATGTTGCTGTAAAGAGCTCTCAGTCTCACCGGTCAGCGCAGCTTCCAGCAGCGAATCTTTGCGATCTTTGCAGTCATTTGTCATTGCATTGCTTCCAACAAAAGTTTTCTGGCAGCATGCAGCCGAGAGCGCACCGTGCCTGTGGGAATTCCTAGAATCGCGCCCACATCCGCGGCTTCCATTTCTTCCACGATAGAGAGCTGCAACACCTGGCGAAGTTTCTCCGGCAGCGCGGCCATCTGTTGCCGCATCTGCTCAACAAGCAGCCGGGCATTGGCAGAGCCGGCTCCGCCGGTGACCTCCGGTTGCAGCGTTTGCCACGCCGTATCGCGTGACATCCGCCGCCGCGTACCGCGCTGGCGGTTAAGCGCCATGCGGAACGAGATCCGGTTGACCCAGGCACGAAACTTCTCCGCGTCACGCAGCTGGGCAAAATTCTGATAGGCGCTCAAGAATGCCTCCTGCGCAATCTCTTCGGCATCGGCGGCGTTGCCCAGCACGCTGTAAGCGATCTGAAATACCCGGCGCTGGTTTTCCGTGACTCTGTCACTAAAACTCTGCTCCCGGGTTACGCTGCCGGTCATGGTCATGAGTGCTTCCACTGTCTGCCGCCTTATGCCATTTTGCCAGGTTCACATTTTGCTGGTGCCACTTTACTGTGCCCACATTGCTGATTGCGCTTTCACTATATCCAGACACCGCCACAGGGAAAGGCGTTCAAGCGGTTTTTCAAAGATGTTACGAGAATGGGGCGGCCAGACGGGGATTTGTTTCCGTGAGGCGTTTCTATCGCGAACGCAAAGTGCAGGGTGGGACGGAGTTTGAAAACGGGAGATTGCGCGCCCTGATTTTCTGCCCGAAGAATGGGAAGAGTGAATCGCAGTTCTAAAAAAAATATGATTTGAGGAATCACATGCCGGCGGTGCGGAAGCGATGGCTATGCCGGCGAATGTCCTACAATGAGATGTGACTTCCTGGAGCGGGAGCTGGCCCGTTCGTTATCTCATTGCGACCATCACCGTGGCGCTTCCAATCGCGTTGCTTGAACAACTGCGCCTTGAGCTGAGCCAGACCAGCATCGCTCTCATTCTTGTTCTGCCCGTGGTTCTGGTGGCCGTAACACAAGGCCGCGGACCTGCTCTCTATGCCGCGTTCCTCGCCGGACTCTCTTTTAATTTTTTCTTTATCGGACCGTTCTATTCCTTCCTGATCAACCGCCCGGAAGACCTGGTGGCGTTTCTTGTCTTTGTGGCCGCGGCGGTGCTGGTGGGCCAGCTTTCGTCCCGGCTGGAAAAGCGCGTTTTGTTGACAGAAAAACAACAGAAAGAGTTGGTCCATGTGCGCGGTGAATTTGAACGCGCCGCAGCCCAGGCCGCTGAAGCTGACGCCCTGCGCAAGAGCGAACAGATCAAGACCGCGCTACTGGATGCGGTTACACACGATTTGCGCACGCCTCTTACGGCCATCAAGGCCGCCATCAGCACGATTCGCATGGAACCGGTCACCCCGGAAGTTCAGCGCGAGCTTTTTGAAGTGATAGAGCAGGAGTCTGACCGGCTCAATCACTTCATCCAGAGCATGATGGACCTGGCCAAACTTGAAGCCGGTGAGATCACCCTGGCCAGTAAAAATGTGGCAGCTGATGAAATGGTTGAGGATGCCCTTCTTCGCGCGGGTCCATTGCTGGCCGGGCACCCCGTGGAGGTGGCTATTGCAAGCGGCCTGCCTGCGCTGCAGGTTGATCCACGGCTACTCTCACAGGTACTCTTCACGTTGCTGGAAAACGCCACCAAGTACTCTGGCGCCGGCACAATCACCGTCTCTGTGCGGCAGAACGGAAACAACATTTGCTTCGCCGTAAGCGATGAAGGCCCTGGTATCCCCACGGAATTGCGCGCCCAGGTGTTTGAGAAATTTTTCCGCGCCGGACAGCAACCTGGTCTTGGCATGGGGCTGGCCATCGCTCGCGGAATTGTGCAGGCCCATGGCGGAAGAATCTGGATTGAAGATGGCCCGAACGGAAAAGGAACAAGCGTGCTATTCGAGATCCCAATCGTGGCCGGTACGCCGAGTAAACAACAATGATTGACGATCCTAAGAAAATTCTCGTGGTGGACGATGAGGCCCAGATCACCCGTGTGCTCCTGCGCGGTCTGGAATCTGCCGGATATCAGGTACGTGTCGCCAATGACGGACGCGCCGGGCTGGAAACTTTCCGCACATGGCTCCCTGACCTGGTCATCACCGATCTCTCCATGCCCGGCTACACCGGCCTGGAGTTGTGTGAGCGCATCCGCCAGCTGTCGGAGGTGCCGGTGCTCGTTCTTTCAGTCAAAGAAGACGAGCCCACCAAGGTCAAGGCGTTCGATCTGGGCGCGGACGACTACGTTTCCAAGCCGTTCGGCATGGCTGAACTCACCGCACGTGTTCGTGCCCTGTTGCGCCGTTCCGCAACACCTTCGCAATCCGACGCCGCCTATGAAGCCGGCGATTTTAAGATTGATCCGCAACAGCGTCTGGTGGAAGTCAGCGGCAAATCTGTGCACCTCACGCCCAAAGAATACGATCTGATCCAGTATTTCCTCGCCAATCGCGGCAAAGTTCTTACCCATCGCGCCATCCTTACGGCCATCTGGGGCAGCAATAACACAGAGCAGCCGGAATATCTGCGCGTCTTCATCGCCAACTTGCGTAAAAAATTCGAGCCCAATCCGCGTACGCCCAAATACATCAAGACCGAGCCCTGGATTGGCTACCGGTTTGATCCGGAATAACTTCTTTTATCTCTTTTGCTGAAATCTTAACGTCTTCTTTATGTCTTGCCGTCTTATGCTCAGCATGGGCGAAGCATTATGAACGCGACTCTTGAAAAACTTCGGCGGCCAGCCATTCCTGTTTTTGTGGCGACCACCGTCATGCTCTCCTTTATCTCCTTTTGGCGGGCAGCCGCAATTGTGCTCTCTGATCTGGCTTCTTCAGCTTATTACGTTGGTGGCGACACGGAAAACGTAATTGGCAAGAGCGCTCCATGGTTTGTTCTTGGCGTGATGCTGTTCAGCTATGCCGTGCGGGCGGTTTACATTGAGTCCAGCAGCATGTTCGTGCGCGGGGGCGTGTATCGCGTGGTGAAGGAAGCCATGGGAGGCATGCTGGCCAAGCTTTCTGTCTCCGCTTTACTTTTTGACTACGTGCTTACCGGCCCCATCAGTGCGGTTTCCGCCGGTCAATATATGGCCGGCTTTATACAGGACCTGAGCACCCGGCTCGGCCATCCTGTTCATGTGCCAATGAACGCGTTTGCCGCGGCGTTTGGCATAGTGGTTACTTTGTATTTTTGGTGGAAGAACATTCAGGGTATCCACGAATCCAGCGAAAAAGCGCTGTGGATCATGCAGATCACCACGGTCATGGTGGTGCTATTGATTGGGTGGTGTTTGTTCACGCTTTCGCGGACCGGGTTCCATCTACCGCCGTCTCCTGTCCCGGCAAACATCACGTTTAGCAATGGCTTCTTTGGCTGGCTCCCCGGATGGTTTGGCCATCTGACATTCATTGTTCTGGTGGTTGGCTTTGGACATTCCGTGCTTGCCATGAGCGGAGAGGAATCTCTGGCGCAGGTAAACCGTGAGATACAGGCGCCCAAACTCAAAAATCTGGAGCGAGCCGGCCTGGTGATCTTTCTCTATAGCCTGCTGTTCACCTCGCTTGTTTCATTCTTTGCGGTCATGATTATCCCGGACAAGATACGGCCTGAATATTTCGGCAACCTGATCAGCGGACTGGCCATGCACATGAGCGGTCCTTATACGCTCAAGCTGCTGTTTCAGGGCTTTGTCGTCATCGTTGGCGTACTGATTCTCTCGGGCGCGGTGAATACCGCCATTGTCGGCGCGAATGGAGTCTTGAACCGCGTGAGTGAGGATGGCGTCTTAACATCATGGTTTCGCCGGCCGCACAAAAAGTACGGAACCACGTTTCGCCTTATCAACCTGATCGTCGGTCTTCAGGTACTGACGATCGTCGTCAGCGGAGGCAATGTTTATCTTCTGGCGGCTCTATACGCGTTCGGCGTGATCTGGAGCTTTGCGTTCAAAGCTCTGGCCGTCCTGGTGCTGCGTTTCACCCACAAAGAAGAGCGCGAGTGGAGGGTCCCGGGAAATCTGCGAGTGGCAGGCATAGAAATCCCGATCGGGCTGGGTTTGATTGCGCTTTTGCTGTTTCTTGTTGCCATCGTCAATCTTTTCACCAAGCCTGCGGCCACCATTGCCGGCGTTGCTTTCAGCACTGCATTTTTTCTGCTGTTCACCATTAGTGAACGCCTCACGGCCCGTGCGCGGACAGGCAAAGACCACGTTGAGCAGTTTCGCGTTTATAGCAATCCTGCGCTGTCAGATAAGGTGTTGAGCGTGAGGCCGGGCAATCTTCTGGTGGCTGTGCGCGATCCGGAAAACCTCTCCTACCTGCGCGAGGTCCTGCAACGGACAGATACCTCCCGGCAGGACGTGGTGGTGATGACTGCGCGGCTCTATCACCGTGAACACTCATTCAGCGGCAACGCCACGTATGAGGCCAAAGACATCTTTGACCACTATGAGCAGGAATTATTCAGTGCGGTTGTCACGGTGGCGGAAAAGCAAGGCAAGCCTGTCTCATTGCTGGTTGTACCCGGCAGCAATGTCTTTGACACCATTTTGATGGCGGCGCAACAGCTTCAGTCCGCCAAGGTTGTCACCGGCTACTCAGAAAAACTTTCACCGGACCAGCAGGGCAAACTCACCGGCGATGCCTGGGAGCGTCTGCCGGAGCCCAAACCGCGTCTGTCGCTTGAGCTTGTCGACCGGAATGGGGCCGCAGTGGAATACCGCCTTGGGCCGCATACGCCGCGCCTGCGCCCGGAAGACGTCCAATTGATGCACTCCATCTGGCTTGATTTGACGAAAGATCTCGAGTTGAGCGGCCTTCATCATTATCACGTGGTGGCGCTTGCCTTGCGTGAACTGCAACATGAGTTAAACACCAATGCAAGAGAAGAGCTTTTGCAGAAACTTTCGCATGATGTGCATGGGCTCACGGCTCCACGGTCCCAATAGCAATACTCCCCATAAGCGATGAGAGACAAAGCATTCGGTATTGCCGTACTCCGGTAGTCCCAAAAACAATTTCTTTCCGAACTCTTTATAAATTCTTAACGCGATTCCGCCGTAGTTTGGATAGTAGTGGGAGAAATCCAAATTATGCTGCACTATCTTGTACTTTTTCTTGAGGCATTATTCTTCGTCGGACTCGGCGGATCATTGATTGTTGCGATTCTGGCCTTCGTGGGCGACATTCATGAATTCTTCGAAAACGATAAACCTGAGGGAGCAGCAAGCCAGGCAATAGGCGACTGACGGACGCGCCGGGTACGTCATCCCGTCTTGCTAGAGCGCATGGCTCCCGCTGTGCGCTTTTTATTTCTGTCACTCAAGTTAATACAATGAGGGCTCGCCCGGCGGGCGCGTCTTCCATCGCCGGTGGACCCACAACCACTGCTCCGGATAGCGCCGGGCATAAGTTTCAATCACCTTGGTAAAGAGCGCTGTGTTGGCGATTGCGTCGGCTTCATCATCGCCTGTCTTGATCATTTGCAATGGCGGGTCAAACCGGATCTTGTACTTGCCCAGTTCATTGTCCCATACGGTAAATGCCGGCAGCACCGCGGCGCCGGTATGGAGCGCTACCCGCGCTACGCCGGTGGCCGTGCACGCGGGCACGCCGAAGAAATCCACAAAAGCGCCTTGTGGTGGTGTCATGTTCGTGTCCATCAGAATACCCACAACTTCACCGCGCTTCATGGAAGTAAGTAGTCCGCGGGCAAAATCCTGTTTGCCGAAGGTGCGGTTGCCATGGAGCGTGCGGTAGCGGTCGACAAAAGCATCCACATAAGGATTGTCGAGCGGCCTCACCACAATGTTCATCGGGTTGCCGTTCAGCGAATGTACAAACGAGCCGATCTCCCATCCCCCGAAGTGCGCGGTCAGAAACAACACACCCTTGCCCCGGCTGCGCGCCTCGGCAAAATGCTGAAAGCCGTCATAAATCGCAATCTGGGAGGCATTTTCCTTACTGTATCGCGGGAACAGCGCAAACTCAGCCAGCTGGCGGCCCAGCCCCTTAAACAGCCCCCGCAGAATCTGTAGTTTGTCTTTGCGGCTTTTTTCAGGAAACGCCAGGTCAAGGTTGCGCAGGCCAACGCTGCGCAAGCGCCGGTGCACTGTATACATGAGCATGCCAATGCCCTGGCAGAAAGACCTGGCCAGCGGACGCGGCAACGCGCCAATGCCGGTGGCCAACAGCCAGACCGGGAAATATTCAAGCTTGTGCCGGAGTGTGGACAACTTGGGACGGTATCATCGCGGAGGAAATATTTCAAACCGGCGTAACCAATGGCGTGGTCCCGGCCTCCAATTAGGTTGATGTGTGCAATCCCCCGCTTGCGGGCCTTCTTCCTGGAGCGGCGTGACTATTAGAATGTCTAGAATTGTCTGAAACAGCGAAGGAGAGATGAATGAAATTTCCGCAGACACTACCCGCTCTTGCCGTCATCGCGATTGCGATTTGTGGCTGTAAAGCAAGTGCTCCCAGCAAGGCAGAGAATGCCGTGGTCAACGAAGTGAAACATGAGGTGACCATCGGCGGCAAGGACGTGAAAAACCCAATCGCCTATACGGCTGACGCCGCAAAAGAAGGCGGCGAACACTTCCAGCATCACTGCCAGATCTGTCATGGCCTGGATGGCCAAAATACCGGCGTGCCTTTCGCTGCCAAGATGGATCCTCCCGTGGCTGACCTCTCCGTTAAAGATGTCCAGGACTACACGGATGGCCAATTGAAGTGGATCATCGAAAACGGCATCAAGCCTTCAGGCATGCCGGGATGGAAAGGGATTCTGGACGAAGAGGAAATGTGGAACATTGTCCACTACATTCGCCATCTCCCGCCGAAGGGCAGCCTGGGAGCGCCTGAGATTTTCAAAGAAGAAGCAGAAGAGCACGAGCACACGCACGACGCAGCCGGCCACGAGCATAAAGACGTAAAACCGCACAAACACTGAACGCATTGGTGACGCAAAAGAAAACGGGGGCCCCATGGCTCCGCTTATTTTTTTATGGCCGAAAACTCGGTCAGCGGCGCCTCTTAACAGATGGGCGCTGCAAATCTCAACTCAACATGGCCGGATCGAACTTTGCCTCTACGCGATGCGCGACTGCTGGCGGAGGCGTCGGCGTGGGAGCAGGTGTTGTATCGGTTGCCGGCGCAGGCTCAGAAGCTGGTGTGGGCGCTGGAGTAGCGGCAGGCGGGTTCACCGGAGCCGTAGGAACTGAACTTACCGGAGGCGCCGGAGGTTGTGGAGAGTTGGCTGGCGCTGTGTCCGTCCCGGCGGCTTTGCGCACCGCTGCAATAAATGTCTCTGACGATTGTGGAGACTGTACCGAACCCGTCAGAATGCTCTTGAAATCAACCATGCGGCCGTAGAGTTCCTTGGTGGCATCTTCATCCTGCTTGATCACTGCTCCGTTGAAAGAAATGCCGGCAAACAGGCCGCGTGCGCGGGAATAGGTCAGGACTTCAGCGCGGAGCTTCCAATCGGTGGAGCCTTCGGTATGGCGTCCTACCGGGCCAGCGGCAACGGAGGCATCCGCGCCAAGCTTGAATTTGCTGGTCAGCAAGGCCTGCATGCCGCGATCATTCATTACCACCATCACCAGATCCACAGCTTGGCCCCCAATCTGCAAACCAATGCTTCCGCCCGTGGTGGTGAGGGGTGCAGGAGCGCTCCAACCGGTGGCTGTGCGGCAGGTAGCCATGCCGCGGCCGTGCGCGCCGCCAATCACAAACCCACCCTTAAGCAATGAGGGTACAACCGCCACACACTTCGCCGAACCAAGGATGTCTGAAGGAATGCCTTTGTCAGGCGCAGCCATGATTTCATCCAGAACCGTGGCAGCCGATTGAAGCCGGCTTGATGCTGCTTCCGAAGCGAAAGCTACGCTGGATAGCGTGACAGCAAACAGCACAACACGAAGCAGTGTTTTCATATTCTCCTCAAAAAATGATTTTAGTCGCTGGGAGCAGCTTAGGAGAAGATGCGGGAAAATAATAAAGGGTTGGATACGGTGACCCTCGTGACCGTGTCCAACCCCGTCTCCCAGGTTCTGTGGTAGGTGAGTAGAGTATCCATCCACACCGTTTTCCCGGCAAGTAACCGGGGTTCCTTTTGCAATGTCAATTCGGACATGTACTTAGGGAGACATCAAATTCGTCAATAGGCTTCATTACTAACTCAAAGCAAAAGGCCCGGCAGAATCCCGCCAGGCCTCAAAAATACTTGCCAGCGCTTATTTCGACGAAGTGACCAGCGAATGCGTGATCGCATGCACTGAGAGCGCAATGCGGTTTTGCACACCCACTTTGCGCATGAGCTTGGCCACGTGGGCTTTCACGGTGCGTTCTTCAATGCCTAGCACCGAACCGATCTCCTTGTTGGAGCGGCCCACCACCAGAAGCTCAAGCACTTCTTTTTCGCGATCCGTGAATGTGACCCTGCCTGCGGGGAAGATGCGTCCCGGAGACGAGGTCACGCGTTCGATAAAGATGGAGAGCACGCGCCGGGGGGCCCATACCGAACCCGCGTGTACGATCCGCATGGCCTGAATGAACTCCGCTGGTGACGCGGCTTCATCCACATAACCTTTTGCTCCCGCGGCCAGGGCCTTCAAAATGGTTTCATCATCGGCGCCGCTACCGGTGACGATGATGCGCAGATCCGGACGTGCGGCTTTGAGACCAGCCATTACGTCAAATAGGTTCTGTCCCGCCCGCGTGCCCAGCAGAACAAGGTCAACATCCTTCCGTGGACCCAACTCCGCCAGACTGCAGGAGACCAGTTCAAGGTCTGTTTCTGTATCGAACAGCGATTTCAATCCAATAAACCGCAGCGGATCGCTCTCTACTACAGCGATGCGAATCGTTCTCTTCGATGCGCCTGCTTTCATCAATACTCCTTCCAAGACCGTGGCGTGATGTTGTGCATTGTAAGCAAAAAATGGTGCGCGCGATCTGAAAGTATCATGAACCTCGGCCCAAGCCCATTCCTTAGCAGGGTACATGTACTAATGTTGCAGCGCAAGGTTCCAGCATCTTAGGGGTTACTTGCTGGCTTCCAGAGACGTAGTGCCTGGATGGAGCACAAAGCCATCTGTATGGCCCAGCGCAAAACCGCGCCGGTAGCCTTCACAATAACTCTGCTCGGCAGCAAGGTCGCGTTGTTTCGCCGGATGGAAATTGGAACAGCCTACAAAATGAAAATCGAGTTGCGCGGTAGAAGAACTCGCGGAGCCGCCGTGCGCAAACCCTTCGTTATAGCCGGAAAAGAACCCCTGATCAAAATACGCGTACGCTGGGTCAGCAGGCGAACGCGAATCCTCCAGCGCAACCGACACCGCGCGGAGTGAATCCACGGCGCGGAACTGGCGCCCGGAATAGCCATCGCTATATCCGGCCTTCAACCCTGCCTGGAATCCCCGTTCGAAGACGCGGCGCGGCCCAAACTGCGGAGAATATCCAAGCTTCAATCCTCGCACTTCTCTGAGTTTGGTCCGGGGCAGGGTGCCAACGCAAATGTCTGTATTGCCCATGTGGTAGCCCGCTTCGTAGCCATGTCTATATCCGTGGGCAAAGGCGGAGCGCGCAAGCACTGCTGCGGAACCAGGCTCACTCAAATGAAGGTCCTGCGCACCCGCTGAGAGGGCGAACACGGCCCCAAGGCAAAGCGTGAGCACAAGACGCGCCATAACGGGGTTCAACCTCCATCTTCGTTGAGTCAGATGACCCTTCGTAACCCCGAGATGTCACTCGCGTTTAAGCTGTGACTAAGGTCAATTTACCTAGGCTCTAGGTCTTTCGATGAATGGGCGTAAATCGCATGCAGCTCGATACTTATCTCACCTTAACCCAATCATGAAGAGATAAGCCAGACTCTCCGGCCCCGGCAGATTAAAAACCTGGGGGAAACGGAGCCGAAGGGAAGGCGACTCAGACTGATTTGCGATTTTCCCCAGGCGGTAAAACAGCCGCCTGGGGCATTCGTATTCCTCCCCCGAGGTTCAGGTGCTCCGGACATTGTCATGCGCAACCTGCTGCGTTACATGCCGCTGGTTTGTCTTCTAGCGCCTTCTCTGGCGTTTTGTGCGCAACCTCGCAATCCTTACGATCTGGAACTGGAAAACCTACGCTCCCAGTGGACTGCCGCCGGCAAATTGGAAAAGCTCGCGCTGTTGGACCATATCCAGAGCTTGCGTGATTACACAGATGACCGCAGCCAGATAAACCTAGCCCTGGAAAGCATCCGGCAGACAGCCGCCGAAAACGACGTCATAAGAAATGAGGCTGCGGCGTATCTTGACGATCTTCGGGCCTTCAAGGTGCCATCCCAGCCGCGGGCGCAGCACTGGTATGCCGTTGACGAACCGCGCCAGCGCATCTTGTCAGAAGCGCGCACCAACGCGGCCAGGGGCGATGATTTCGCGACTCTGGCTGAACTGGAGCATCTTGCCAGCATTCCCGCGGCGGCTGACCACATGTTGCAGGCAGTTCATCTGGAACCCACAGCTGCGCACTGGCTGCGGGCCGCCCAGTTTTGTGAGGAACCTCTCCGCAAATTTGCTGCTCTGCGCAGAGGACTGGACCTGGAGCCAGCCAATTCTCGCCTGAACGTGGAATTGGCCACCTATTACGTCGGCCGCCAGCAGTTGGAGAAAGCACGCGACGTGCTTACAGCGGCAATAGAGTCCGCGCCGGACGATTTTGTCATCCGTGAACGCCTGGCAAGTCTCTTTCTGAATCTGGGCCTTCGGTCCATTGCATTGCAGGAGTTGCGACGCCTGGAGAAACAGTGGCCGGCTCCGTTATGGCTACAGGCAAGACTGGCCCTGGACTATGAGCAAATGGGGCTGCTGGACAATTCAGCCCGGCTGGCGGCGGCCGTGGTCACGGAAAAGAGTGATGATCGCGAACAGCTTGAGCTGCTGGCCCGCTTCCACGAACGCCGGCACATGAAATATGACTTGCAGACTGACTACATTGCCCTCTCACGCCTGCAACCCGCTCAGCCCGATATCTGGTCACGCCTGGCGCAAGTGCAAATCGATTGTGGCGATGCGGAAGGCGCAAAGAAATCACTGCTGCGCATGATCGCGCTGGACCAGGAAAATACTGACGCGCATCGCCGTCTGGCCCAGGTCTATGAAAGCCTGCACCTTGACCGCGAAGCCCAGCAGGAGCTTGTAAAGGCTTCAACCGTTGCGCGGCCTGACATCTTGATTGTGGATGCCCAATATCTGGCAGACCCGGCAAGTCTGGTGCAAACTGCATTCACCAACTCGCCCGCAATGTCTGATACCGCCCTGGCTGACATCCGTGTACAGGAACTTCTGGCCAGCGGGCTGGACCGGGTCCACATCCAGCAGCTTCACTTCGTTGGTTCTGAAGCCGCCATGGATGCGCATCGTGTCAGCTCTATTCGCTATTCGCCCTCTACTCAGGACCTGCGCATCATTCATGCGCGCGCCTGGAAGCCAAGCGGCGCGGTGCTGGATGCGCAAGAGCTCGGCGACAGGGAGCTGGCCGACAATCTGGTCTCTATGTATTACGACATGCGTTTGCACCAGCTGCGCTTTGCGGGACTGGAAAAAGGTGACGTAGTTGAGCTGGAATATTCACTCACGCCCAAGCGCCGCTCGGCTGCGTACAGCGGATACTTTGGAGAGCTCGTTCTGTTTGCCGGACGCAGCCCGGCCCAGTTGAAGCGCTATGTCCTGATCGCACCCGCGGCACAGAAAGTCTTTGTCCATGCGGAAAAAATTGCTCCTGCCAGCGTCGCCGCCAGGGACGGTTCACAAGTGTTTGTCTGGGAAGCACGTTCGGTCCCCGCATTGCCCCGCGAGCAGCACAGCCCCGGCATTACTGAGATTTCTCCCTACGTCCATGTCTCCACCCTGGGCGACTGGAAACAGCTTGGCTCCTGGTATGCCGAGCTTGTCCGCCCGCAATTTGTTCTTGACCAGTCACTCGAAAGCGAACTGGCGCGCGTGATCAAAGGGCTGCGTGGCGATCGCGAAAAGATCTCCGCCATACAGGAATTTGTCCTGCGCAGCACACATTATGTGGCGCTGGAGTTTGGCGTCTATAGCTACAAGCCGTATCCAGTTACACAGATTTATGCGCGACGTTTTGGTGACTGCAAGGACAAAGCCAGCCTCATGATTGCTCTGCTCCGCTCTGCGGGCATTGAAGCCGAAATCGCGCTGGTGCGCACGCGCTCTCTGGGGGATGTGGTGGCTGAGCCCGCCTCCATCGCGCTCTTTAACCATGCTATCGTCTATGTGCCAAAGTATGAGCTCTGGCTCGATGGCACGGCAGAGTACGCCGGACGCGAGCTTCCTTTAGAAGACCAGGGCGCGCTCACGCTGACCGTAAACCTGAACGGCGCCGCGCAGGTCCGGCACGTGCCCATGAGCCGGGCCGCGGACAACTATACCCGGCACATCATCCGGGGCGAGCTTTCCTCGCAAGGCGTGATTCAGTTCAGCGGCTCAACGACCACGCGCGGCGAAGACGCTCCCGGATTGCGCCATGACCTTGCTGTGCGTGAGCAACAGCTGGATATGTTCCGCCGCGAACTGGCCGAAGTCTTTCCTACCGTGCAGGTCAACAGCGTGGCTGTTCATGGCGCTGAAGTGCTTTCCGGCGATGTCAGCGTGGATTTTCAGGGCGCGCTGAACTCCCTGCAGCACAAGCGCGTTGTTTCGCTCAGCTCTTCCTGGATGCCGCGCGCTTATGTTGCGGCCCTGGCAGGGTCCAGCACCCGCACACAAGACCTGGTTCTGCCATCGCCATGGACGACTGAAGAAGAAATTCACATCGCGTTGCCGGAGGGAACGGAGATTACCTCACTGCCGCGTGACCAGAACATCAGCAGCAGTTTCGGCTTGGTACGGCTGCACTATAAGAAATCTGCCGGTGAGATCGTGGTGCAGAGCCATGTTCAATTTGAAAAGGCGCGGGTCAGCGCCCAGGATTATCCGGCGTTCCGCCAGTTCTGCGCCCAGGCGGAGCGCAGCTTTCGCGGTGAAATCACGCTGAGCCTGCCCCAATGAGATTGCCGGTCCGCGCTCTTCCTCTCCTGCTCGCCTGTATAAGTTCCTTCTGCCTGAACGTGGGCGCGGGATTCTCACAAGCAGCTGGGCAGGCGCAGATGGATGGAACCAGCGCTTCCCTGCTTCAGAAGTTTTTTTCTCGTTTCGATCTGCCGGCCGCCGCCGATGAGGCCGAGCAGCGGCTGCATAAAACGCCCAATGACGCCCTGGCGCTTTTCACCAGAATGGAAACTGCTGAACTGCGGGAGCATCCGTCGGCAGTCCTGGATTCCGCTCTGCGGCTCTGCCGTCTGAGCGTTGCGCCGGAGCTTCAGGAACTGGCCTCCAACCGTGTACTGCAACATGCAGGCAATACGTGGGCATTCAATTCAGTGCTGCGCCGGGTAAAGTTGGCGGCCGCTCTCAGCAATGGTTGCACATTGAACCTGAGGCTGGCCCTGGTGGCCGCAGCGGCAGATGGAGCAAACATCGACCTTGATCAGGCCGCACACTCTTCCGGGCTCATCACACGCTGGCGAATCGTTGGTCCGTTTGGAAGGTACAACAACGTTGACTTTGAACGCCGCTGGCAGCCGGAAGCAGATCCATTTTTCCGGACGCAGTATGCAATCGAGCAAAACCGGGATGCAATAAGGACTGATAGCCATGCGAACGTCGCTGCGCGGTCAGATCTTTCGCATGTAATCGCACCGGAGCGCTTCTGGTTCCGTGACGGCATGATCACTTTGCCGGAGTACTTTTCTTCGTCCGGCATTTTTTATGCTGCGGGCGATGTCGAAACCACGGCGGGAACACATTCTCAGATTGACGTGTTGAGCTCGGGCACGTATGAAGTTTTCGTCGACGGGAAATCCGCCCTGTTGCACGACGCACGTTATGCGGCTGGCGCCTCTCGCGATTCCAACGTGCTGCGTCTGGCACCTGGCCACCACCGTATCCTGGTCAAGTTCAGCGCGGACGCTGCGCCGTTGAGCCTGTCCCTTCATCCGCGATTTCAGCTTCAATTGGAGCAGAAATCTTTGCTGCCTGAATCCGTATTGGGATATGCGCGCGAGATGACAGCCTATTTCCACGGCGACTTTGTTGGCATGGGGCGTTTATTGCGCGCGCAGAAGGACCATGACGCCGGGTATATTCAATATTTGCGCGCTTTGCTCTATTCCGCGGCAGAGGACCATTCGCCCCGCGCGGACGCAGCATGGAAGGCCCTGGCAACCGCACAGCCAGCAGCGTTGCTGGCCCGCTTGAGATCGGCGGAAAGCGCGGTCGAACGCGGCCAGACCGATGCGGTACGCACGGAGATCATGAGTATTCTTGCCGAGCGGCCGCAATCGGAGACGGCGCTACAGCTGGCCTTCAGCGTTTCCCGCCGTAATCAGGCTGATGCGCCGGCGCTGCTTGGCCGTTTGCTGGAATTGCATCCTTCCTGCTCGAGGCTGGCTGAAGCCGTGAAATTCCATAACTCAACCGCGGAGCAGGACAAAGCCAGCCGGATTGAGCAGAAACTGGGATCTTGTGCGCCGGAGTCACTGCATTACGCCCGAGTCCTGGCAGAATCCGGCCGTCACAGCGCTGCCGCCGCATACTTACAGCTATTGGTCACCAGAAATCCTCTTCATCGGGCGGCACGACGGTTCCTTATAGAACAATTGGCGCTGGACAATCAGTTCAGTGCGGCAAAGCTCCAGGCCAGGCAATTGAGTGCCATCGCCGTCAACACAAAAGATTATTCCCGTCTGGCGGAAGACCCGGAAGCGGCCCAGGACAGCAAGAGCCAGCGCGCCAACGGTTTTGCGCACGGCGGTGAATTCTACGTCCCCTTCCGCCGCAATGGCGTTGAACTGGTTCGAAAATCGGCGCAACGAAGCTTCTCTGGAGGAGCAGCTGTAATTTTATTGTCGGACAAGGCAATGCTGGTTAGTCCTGCGGGTACGGTTTCCATCTACGTGCACCGCATCACCCGTCCTCTGAACAAAGAAGGCATCAGCCGCTATGGAGAAATCACGCTGCCTCACGGCGCTGACCTTCTGGAGTTGCGGACGATCAAGTCCTCTGGCGAGATCATTGAGCCGGAACTGGCCCAGCAGAAACCCACGATTTCCATGCCTGCGCTGGAGCCTGGCGACGCGATCGAAGAAGAGTACGTCACGCACTATGCGGAGTTGGGGCAGGTCGCGGGAAGCGCCGGCGCTCATACTTTTGGTTCTTTTGCCGCCCCAATACTCTATTCGCGATTCGTCCTGCTCAGTCCGCCTGATGCCAGAATTCATGTTCGCGAACAAGCCGGTCCGCCCCAGGCGCTGGTAGGAGCGAACAATGGCTTGGTGATCCGCATATGGGAGCGCGACAACATTCCCCAGACAACCGCGGAACAGTTTCTCCCGGCCATTAACCTGCTGCCCACGGTTACCGTGGCCGAGGCGGATAAGACGCGGGACCGGCTGCGGGATGAGTTGATTGAAGCAACGCGCACTGGTCTGCGTACGGATGAAGCCGCAATGGAACTTCATCTTGCGCAAATCCCGGCAGCACAAAACCCTGGTGAAACTGAGCAGGCAATGCGGCTTTACCGCTTTGTGACGGGCAAATTTGATTCCACCGGACCGGATTGGGCCGGCAGCCCGGCTGAAGAAACTCTGGCCAACGGACAAGGCAGCCGCACCATGGCGTTATTGGCGCTGGCCCGTTCCACCGGACTCAGGGCTGGGTTGCTTCTGGCCCGCAGGGTAGACCAGAGTTGCGGCAAAGACCACGACTTCTCCTGTTATTCCGAACCGCTGGTGCGGTTCTGGCCTCTCAATAGCGAACCTGTGGATGTGGATGCCGAGTCAGACGACCTTCCCTTTGGCGCCATCCCTCCTTCTCTCGATCCCCGCGACGCTCTCTTCGTGCCACTGCTTGCGGAAGAAGAGAGAAAACCAGAAATCGCGCCGTTGATGATCAAGCCGGCAATCGAGAAAAGTGTGGCCGAAGGCGATCTCTACCTCCACCAGTCGGATTTGGTAGCGGATATCCGGGTGCAGTTGGGGCCGGTGCGGGCGCAGGAAGTCAGAAGCATGCTGCGCAACGCGGGCGAGCGCGAGCGCCAGGCTTTTTTTGAGCAGCTTGCCATGCGCATCTTCCCTGGCGTCACCACCGTAACCGGCTCAGTGACGCATGAGAATGATCTGGAGCAGCCGCTCAAGCTTTCGTTGCACTGTGTGGCTCCGCAGTTCATCAGCCAGCAGAGCGGCGCGGTAGAAATCGATCAACTGGCGCCTGCTCTTGGTCTGGCTGGGATCTACGCCAGGATACCCACGCGCAAGTTCCCTCTCTATATTGAGTCACTGTTCTTTGAAAGCACTGTTTTCCATTTACATCTTCCGGCTGGGATGGACGTCAGGTCTTTACCCGCTGACCTTGCCGAAAAGACTGAATTTGGCGAATACACCGTGCGGTTTGTGCGGTCGTCGCGTCAACTGGATATTCATCGCGACTTTCACATTCCGGTACAGGTGATTGCGCCGGAGAGATATCCGGCCTTCGTCCGTTTTGCTCTGCAGATTGACGAGACCGAACGACAGCGGATCTCCTTGGAAGTGGCAAAAGACGCAGCCAGCGGACAAGCCAAGAGCAGTCTGCCTCCGGTCCGCTTAAAACAATAAGGGCCGGAAGTAACCCGGCCCACATTTCAGTTTTTTCGTCCCGCCAGAATCTTATTCGCCTTACGGCAAGGTCACCGTTATTTAGTAACGTGTCCCGCCGGCGATTGGCATATTGCGATAGCCGCTTTTTTCTTCTCCCAGCCGCTCCAGGAAAGTGGACGCCATATCCACGAACTTGCTGCCTTTCTCAATGTACTCCGGCATGTGATGCCACAGTTCTTTAAATTTTTCAGGGTGTTCAGCGGCAAACGTGGCCACGCCGATTCCGGCAACAGCCAGGCCCGCGGGCCTTCGACCGGTCAGGAACAATATTGCTCCTGCCGCAAAAGAACCGTACATCAGCGTCTTCTTCCAATCCATTTCCTCCACCCCCAGAATTGTGTGCTGTAAGCTCAACCTTAATAATTTATCAATTTATCTTCTTCGCCCCTAGAAGTCATCCAGACTTCCCTGAACCCGGATTGATTAGAACCATTGATACGGCTTTCTGTTGCCCCCCCGAGATTTTACTCTGTCCAGAGAAGTTAGATTAGCAGCTTACAATCACATTCATCCCATCCGAGCCGTGCCGTGCCGTGCCGAAATGGGAATCCCCAAAAAGACGCGAATGGAAATAGACTCAAAGAAATTCTTTGCGAAAAACCATTTTGGGGAAAAAATAAAGTGGGCGCCGGTATAGGGGCGACGCCCACGTGGGGGTACTGCGTTATTTTGTTATTAGAATAGACGTAATGATCAACAAAAAGTTTCGCGATTCCCGGGAAATTAATATAAATAAACACTACCAAAGTTAATAATGCCCAGCCCAACATTAAAAGTTTATAAGAAAATACAAGTTAGTAAAAAACCCCTCGTTTGAAAACGAGGGGTGGAGAGTAAAGGAGAGAGGAGATACAATCGACGACTTACGACATGCGTGAAATCAATTCCCGCATTTGCAAACGGGCCTGGTGCAATCCAAACTGCGTTTCCTGCACATTCATTCCAAGAAGATGGGCGATCTTTTCGTGCGTATAGCCTTCCACATCGTGCATGAGAAAAATGAGTTTTTCAGTGGCCGGCAACTGTACCACTGCACGCTCCAGATGTACGCGTTTCACGTTTCCGCGAACGCTCTTGGTTTCAGCGGAAATAGCAGTGTTTAAGGTAAGCGTGCCAATCCGTGTAATCTCGCGGATTTCGGCCAGGAATGCCTGATCAATGTGTTCCGTCCTGGGGCTCGCCGATGAGGCAAATGCGCGCAGAAACGTGTTCCCTGAGAGTTCTTCGGCTGTCAGTTCATTGTCCGTCATCCAAAAAGCCAGGGAGTAGATTCTGTGGCAATGTTCGCCGTAGATCTCATCATATTTGGCCGTGCGGCTTTCTACTGTGGGAACCAGAAGTCCCAGATTGCTGAAAATACCCACGTTGCTAGACATTGAACCTACCTCTTTTCGGCCCGGTGAGGGTCCCTTTTTAAATACGATCCATCAATCTCACACTGGGATAGAGCAATCCAGTTGCCCAAAGAACGCAGATGACCATCAAGTTTTGCAATGGAAATTAAGTCCTTGATTCTTAACCCTCTAGGCGCAACCTGTGAGAGAAGAGAGAAAATCTACAAGCTACCGGGTTAAGGTGCGATCCTGATCTCGATATAGTTTATGGGTACTTGAATACCACTTATTTCTATATAAGTGCTCTTGTAGAAGTCTAAGGCGGGTAAATTTTACAGAAGTGATCGAAACCGGAGAGGGAACAGAATTTATCGAACCATTTTTTATCGAACCATCAGCACTTCCCGGATATTGTCACGTCCCAGGAAAAACTTGCGCGAAGCAAAATCTTTGAACAGGTTCTCAATATGACGGTTGTTAAAAATCCGCTGCAGCCGGAAGCCCTGGATTGGCTCCAGTTCCAGCGTGTCTTTTTGCACAATATGGTGGCGTGAGTAGAGTGATTCCACGCCAGCGTCTTTGGTGTGAAAGAAGGCGAGCAGGTGCCCCTTCGTCTTCAGCATCACTTGCAGGCGCTCTACCAGAGGTTTGACCAGTGCCTCAGGCAGATAGTCCGCGACGTCCCAGAATAAGATGGCATCGAATTGGCCGGCCGGATAGTCAAGATTTTCCGCGAAGAACTTTGCCGGATCAATCTGCATGGATCCATCTTCCTGCTTCACCAAATAGCTTGCATCCTGCGATTCGCGCAAAATATCTTCGTTAAAAACGCGCGCACCGAGCTCGGTAAGCAGAGTAATGTTGGTAGGCGAGGTGGGTCCAAGGTCAAGGACGCAGATCTTCTCTTCGCCGCTACTGCTCAGGCTGCGCATGAAGTCGCCCAGGCCTATGCAGTGGCGTCTGGTCCGTGGCTCAGCCTTGGCGCCCTCCTGAGGCTTGGATGGCGAACTATCTGCTCCACGGAACCATCGCATCAACTTGTGGTTAGAGGAGCTCACGCTCCTCTAACTCTACCTTATTTACTATCCAAAAAGGAACCCTGCGCGGCTGAGCTCGCACTATAACTGGCAACGCCGGAGCTTGAGCTGGAGTCACTGCCATTGCTCATACTTGCGGCAGCCGCCATTGGCTTGCGGGGCTCTGCTCTGGCATCTTTCTCTTTGATATCGATGGCGCCTTTGAAAAATGCGCCGTCTTCAATCACAATGCGCTGCGTGCTTACGTCGCCAATCAGCGTACAGGATTTGCGCAGTTCGACGCGGCCGGTGGCGATGACATTGCCTTCCACCTTGCCATGTACGACCAGATCACGTGCGGTGATGCCGGCTTTGATCCTGCCATTGGGGCCGATGATCAGGCTATGGTCCCGCAGATCAACCGTACCTTCAATCTCACCATCCAGATAAAGGTCTTCACTGCCGGTGAGCTCGCCTTTGATCTGTACTGATTTGCCGATGTGCCCTACATCTGCGCGGTACGGATCGCTGGCTTTCGGCGTCTCTTTATGCGGTGCTGGTGCTGGGATACTGGGTGCAGCAACGGCAGCTGGCGGGGGTACATGCTGCGCAGGCTGGCTCGGATTCATATTCATGGGTTTATTGTCTTCCGGACGTGCTTTCCACATTTCGGCCACCTTTTTTTCCTTTTTGGTTATCGCTCTCTTCAGAGAAAACTAGAAAAACTCGGATTTTTCGGAACGCCTGTGCAGATCCAATCAGGAGTTTGACCGCTAGTTTACTGCCGTATTGGCAAATCAAATAGTTACTCTAGGTGTGCGCCGGAAGGCAATCCCATGCTCATACGCGGTATCCTGCTGCCTAAATTTCCGTAGTTATAAAATAGTAAACAGTAATCATTTTACTACCTGTATTCATAGCAGCGTAAAATATTTATTTTCATAAACTTACATGACATTGAAATCGCCCCCTCCAAATAGTTTGGCTGTCTATTTGCTTTTAAGTAAAGCGTCGACCGGACGGAATTGTCGCGGCGGGCCGGGCGGAACCGATAACCAGGGGAACAGCGGTTCTGAGCGGAGGTCGCGGCTATCGAGCCAATGGGACTGCCCTTTCCGGGAGGTCGATTCTGAATGAAGAGGCGGCTGAAAAAGCCGCCTTTTTCATTGGCCTACGCTGCGGGAAACGCCCGGTCTGCATTCTCCCTCCTTCTTCCAGATTAAAATGCAACTAGCTGCTGCCTTTCCGGCGTCTAACATTTATCAAGCTTTGACATAATTTATGCGTAATCTTAGGCTCTTCTGGGGCCCGACATTTTTGTTCCTAGCAAGTCTGGCTCTGGCTGGAGCGCAGGGCCATCCCCTAACTGCCACGGAAAACCCGTCTCCGCTTCCACCAGACGCAACCCAATACGTGAGGGAAACTATCCAGCGGGAACTGGATTCCGATGCTCACGACCATTCGCATTGGCGTTTTCGCATTCACCGTGAAGACGATAAGGGCAGCCAGGACCGCGACGTTATCGATACCAAAGAAGGACAGATTGCCCGCACTCTGTTGATCAACGGCCAGCCGTTGCCTGCCGAGGTGCGCGCAGCGGATGAAGCGCGCATGAAAAAGCTGGTGGAAGATGCGGGTGAGCGCGCAAAGCGTGAAAAGCGCGCTAAAGACGATGAAGCCAAGCTGATACAGATGTTCAAGGCAATTCCTGAAGCTTTTATCTTTAAATATGATGGCGCGGAGGATGGCCAGGTTCGTCTTTCCTTTTTTCCCAATCCGCACTACAGCGCACCCAACCGGGAGTTGCAGGTGTTCCGCTCACTGAGCGGCAAAATGTGGATTGATCGCGCTGCTGGCCGTCTCAGCCGGATGGACGGTTCATTATTTGAAGATGTCACCTTCGGATGGGGCCTTTTGGGACGGCTGAATAAGGGTGGCACGTTTTCAGTGTTGCAAAGTCACGTAGGCGACTCCCATTGGGAAATCACCGCGCTCAACGTGAAAATGACAGGTCATGCCGTCATCTTTAAAAGCATCAATGTAAAGCAACTACAGCGAATGACTGATTTTCGCCGGGTAAAAGATGACCTGACGATTGCGGAGGCCTACCAAATGCTTGAGAAGGACGAACATCCTGTCTCCGCGGACAACCAGTCAGGCGCAGCCAAGGCTCCCGTCAAAGACTGAATCCCTCACTTTGCTGCCTGGACCAATCCCAAATCTACAAGGATTTTCGGGTTTTTCTCATCTGAGGCCAGGATGTTGTGACAAGCGCTGCAATCCTGCGTTATGGTCGTGCCTTCCTTGGCGGTGTGCTGCTCGTCATGGCACCGGAAGCAGCCGTCAAAGTCTGTGTGCCCTAAATTGTTCGGGTACGTGCCCCACGTGACTTTCATCGCCGGGAAAACATTGTGCTGAAAGATTGCCAGCAGGGCCTTGGCAGAGCGCGAGATTTCATCACGCCTCTGGGCATAGACCTGGGGATAATTATTGCGATAAAAATCTTCCAAAGCAGCCGGAATCCGGGCTTCTGCCTCTTGCTCAGTGGCATACGGCTGTTTCAAGATGGCTACACCCTGTTTCTTAACAAACGGAAGTGCAGCAGAAATCTCACCGGTGCCCAGGGCTTGATCCATGGCCCGCACTGGAAGCTGATAGATGTGCGTGGGCCGGTTGTGACAGTCAACACAATCCATCTGGCGCAGCTGTGACGGATCAGGGTTGGCATTCCCCGAGGCATAAACGGTTGTTTTTCCAGCCGCTGTATATTCCACCCAGGGTATTGTCTGGCGCTTCTCGTCAGAGGCGTAATAGCGTACAGAAATGCCCTCGCCAAGATGACGGCCGTGAATACCTACACGGCTCATTCCACCACCAAGATGCAACATGAGAACGGTGTGGCTGACGGTGTTGGACTCGTCTTCACCGTAGGAGACGATGTCACGCAGGCGATCTTCACCAAACTTCTGCGGCCAGTGGCACGTTTCACAGGTTTCACGTGCGGGACGCAGATTGCGCACGGGAACGGGAATAGGCCGGGGATAGTTGTTCAGAGCCACAGCAACTACCTGGCCGGCGCCGGAAAACTTGCTGCGCACAAACCAGGAAGCGCCTGGACCAATGTGGCAGGTCACGCACTCCACACGCGAATGTGGCGACCGCTGGTGTGCCGTAAATTCAGGCTGCATCACGGTGTGGCAGGTCTGGCCGCAAAATCCGACCGTGTCCATGTAACGCACGGCGCTGTAGGAAAACTGGGAGGCAATGATGATATTGATAAACGTGGTTCCGGCAACAAATGCCGCAAGTTTCCGCAGCTCAGGATTATGCGGATCGAGAGGGGGAAAGTCAGTGGGCATTTCCCCTTTGGCGCGTTTGCGCCGGCGGTTCAGATAAATGCCGATCGGGATCAACAGAAGACCGCCAATGAAAATTCCAGGCAGCAGGAGATACAAAACTATCCCAAAGTACGGATGCAAGGCGCTGCCGCGAAGCGTGATGGGCAGAAATACCATCCACGAGACAGTGGCTGCGGTAACCACAATCACGCCAACCAGGCTGATCCAGTTGTTGGAGAGGTACACCAGGGGTGAAAGCCATCCTCGCAAGGTTTTCAATGTTGCGCTCCTCTTTATTTTTATTGGGTTACCACACGCTACTCTGGTTGCTGTGTATCCGGTTCCTTGCGGGGTGACCGCCCGGTCAACCACGCTGAATCCATCGGATATACATCTGGATCAAAAATGACAAAATAAAAATGCCAGATGATAATCGCCAGAGTTGCCAGCACTGCTTCGTAGAAGTGTATCGAAGTGGCAACATCCAGAACAATCTTGGGCAGCCATTTCAAAACAAGAGTATCACCCCACAGCAAGACTCCGGTCATCAGCATAACAACCGATCCCCACACCAGCGCCCAATACTCGGCCTTTTCTATGTAGCTGTGCGGAGAGCGTCCGGGAAATTGCTTGCGCAAGCCGACGTTGTAAAGAAAGTTCGATACGGCTTCCCGAATATCTCGTCCTGCGGGCAGGAGCGCGCGCCAATGGGCTCTCAACCTGCGGCTGAACACCAGAGAAAGGATGTGCGCGAGTGCCGCCGACATGAACACTACGGAAGCAACGCGATGAAATATCCCACGCATGGACCGCGCGGATTCCCATAGCAGAAGGGGCCGGGCCCACCAGTGCTCAGGATACTTCAAGGCAAAACCGGTCCATGCCAGGGCAATAAAAGAGAGCGCGAGCAGAACATGCTCAATTCGCTCAAACGGCAAAGTCCGTAGTGGCGCTTCCATGTTCGCAGTGGCTGGGGTCTGCTTTTGCTGGGAAAAGCGGAGACGCCGGAGTTTGCGCAACCAGTCTCCCAGGTTATGCAAAAACATAAACCCCAGCGTTAAGGGAATGATGAACAGGTAGATGTAGCGCACCCAGCGCAATACAGGCGGCTCTCCCTGTCCCTGGGCCATATGAATGCGTCCAAGAGAAAAACGCGCGCCTGCTCCTGTATGGCACTGGCCGCAAGTCTTGGCAAGGTTGCCGGGATGGATGGTGGATTTGGGGTCCGATGACGCACGGATGTTGTGGACACCATGACAGCTTGCGCAATTGGCCACAGTTTCAGTGCCTGACTTCGCTGCCAGGCCATGGAATGATGCGTCAAAGCTGACAATGCGGTCTGCGGGCAGTCCAAAACGCCGGGTAAGGCGCACATCATTGTGGCACGATCCACATGTGTCTCGGATCTTGCTGCGATGGACCGATGAAGCAACGTCGCTAGGCCGCAGGATCGAGTGCTCGCCGTGGCAATCGGTGCAGACGGGAGCCTGCATGATGCCCCGCTTCACCGCCTGCCCATGAATGCTGCCTTCATACTGCTCAGAAACGTCGGCGTGGCAGGCGCCGCAGAGTCCGGGTACCTCTGCCCGAAATTTTGCCGTCTTGGCGCTATCAAGTTCATGCGCCGTTCCATGACAAGTGTCGCAGCCTGGAGCAGACCCGTTGCCATGGCTGGCAGCCTGGCCATGCACACTGCGCGCGTAGTCTCTAGCCATATTAGAGTGACAGGTGGCACAGGATGGCTTGGGAACCCCCTCGGGATGAGGAAATTCTTCATGCCGCGAATGACAAGTCTGGCAGGCGACGGAACCGTGACCGTGGGTTTTTATCTTGTCAGCAACATCAGAATGGCAGGATACGCAAGCCTGATTGTCCACCGTCGCCTTGTTTGCGGCAGGCGCCTGGCTGCTTTGGGCAGTGTCACCCGCATGCGCGAAAACGACGGTTATGAGTAATATCAGAAAAATCCGCAACAGGCTCATCGTCCCTCAAAAGAAAACCTTTCATTTTTTTTGACGACTACCACAGGCAGAGCGTCCGCAAAAGACGGTACGCGCTCTACCGCACAACTCCTTCCCACGGCACACTGCTCCCGTTCTACTTCCCTTTGGCCAGCCCGCGCATATATTTCACTAGTTCCTTGATCTGGTCGTCCGTGAGTTTGCTTTCATATGCCGGCATCTTGCCTTTGCCCTTCTTGGTAGCTTCCGTCCAGGCGGCGTCAGAATTCTTTGCCACCTCCGGAGAATTCAAGGCCTTCACGCCCATTTTCTTGCCCACAGGCGTATCACCACTACCATCTGCCGCGTGGCAGCTGGCGCATTTCGCTTTATAAAGGGCTGCTGCGTCATCTTGCGCTACGGCTGTAGAGGTGAATGCGATGGCAAGAGTGAAAATTGCGCTCAATACCAGAGCTGTCCGTCGAATTTGTTTCTTCATATTTCCCCTTTCCCTGGGAGATACCCGATTTAAAAATGCCGCAAAAAAATGGCGGTACAAGCGGGTAACGCGGAGGTTAACTCTCCGCAAGATAGTTTAAGTTCAAACATACAAATTCAAACAGAACATGGTGCCGAATCAATCATGGCGGGCGCTGTGATAAGGGTCACATTGGAACGAATGTCCTAATTCTTTTCGCGGCAGCCTGCCCCTCATCAAACCGATGGCATTGCTTGTGTGATCAATGTCACATCCCTGGTGCGATCAACAACTTAGGATAGATTTCAGTTTTTTGACGCTAAAGTAATTTTTTAGCGGAAATTCCTATAAAGGGTGGGTGCGATGAATACAAGTTTTGATCTTAACCGGTGTCCACTGATCGTGATCTGGGAGACAACGCAAGCCTGTGATCTGGCCTGCTGCCATTGCCGCGCCTGCGCGCAAGCCAAGCGGAGCCCGCTGGAACTCAGTACGCTGGAGGCCGAAAAACTGATTCATGATGTCGCCGACCTGAATCCGCCGATCTTCATTCTGACTGGCGGTGATCCGTTAAAGCGTTCCGACATCTTCTATCTTGTGCGCCGCGCCGTGGCCCACGGCCTGCATCCGGCGATGACGCCCAGTGCCACTCCTCTGCTCACGCGCGAGGCCATCGCCGAATTGAAGAAGGCGCATCTCTCAAGGATGGCCGTGAGCCTGGATGGCTCGGCCCCGGCACTGCATGACGCATTTCGCGGCGTTGACGGCTCGTATGCCCGCACCCTTGAAGCAATCCACTGGGCCAACGAGTTCGGCCTTCCCATCCAGGTAAACACTAGCATCTCCAAACGCAACATTCATGATCTGGAGAACATGGCGAACCTTCTGAAACAGTTCAAACTTGTATTGTGGAGCGCGTTCTTTCTGGTGCCTACAGGCCGCGCACAGATGGCAGACCTGCTTTCCGCCGACGAAGTGGAACAGGCATTTGCCACCCTGTACCGTTTTTCCAAAACGCTGCCTTTTAAAGTGAAGACCACTGAGGCGCAGCATTATCGCCGCTACATTATCCAGCAGCGGATGCAGGGCAAAGCGAAGGGCACAATTGCAATCAGCGGTCATGGATGGGAAAAGGCCGTTCCCGGACTTCTCCCAATCAATGATGGCAAAGGTTTTGTTTTTGTCTCTCACACGGGCGAAGTTTGTCCGAGCGGATTTTTACCGGTCTCCGCGGGCAATGTGCGGACAGAGAGTCTGACAGAAATCTATCGCAATTCACCTTTGCTGATGGGGCTGCGCAATACTTCCAACCTGCAAGGGAAATGTGGCGCATGCGAGTTCAAGGAAATCTGCGGCGGCTCGCGCGCACGCGCCTATGCCGTGAGCGGAAATATGTTCGCGGAAGATCCCTGCTGCAATTACATTCCCAAAAAGCTGGTACGTGAGCCCCAGCAACTTGAAGCAGACAATAATTTTTCAGAGAGTGGGGACCTCTTAATCCCATCGAACTAGAGTCCACGCACGCATTCGTGGCGACCTTCACGGCAGAGACGCTGGATTGCTCCTGAGCAATTCCAGCTGCTCTGCCTTTCTGCGCCATTCATGTCAAACCAAGGCAAACCGTAGCGAAGCCACCCTATCTAATGTCCTTAGCGCTGCTTCCCATTCACTCTCAGGGGCCGGAGCAAAAAGGCCGAAAGTACCAGGAGGACGTAATGAGAAAGATCTATTTGATTACCGCGATTCTATTGTTGTCGTCGGTTTGGGTGGTGGCGCAAACCTCACCCAGCGCACAGCAACCAGCCAATCCGAGCACCAGCGCTCCATCGCAAACTTCACCCAGCCAGCAGCCCACCGTTCCCGATAGCAGCTCAACCACAACACAAACCACAACGACGCAGACTACGCAGACTTCAACTGACAGCTCCACCGCGATTGAAGGCTGCCTGAGCGGCTCCGCAGGTAACTTTACGCTGACCGACCAATCGGGGAAAGCATGGCAGCTTGCCGGTGATACTTCAAAGCTGAGTGACCACGTGGGCCATCAGGTCCGCATCATGGGAAATGACGCCAGCAGTTCAGCCGCCGGCGCCAGTCCGAGCAGCGGCGCACCGGCTTCGAGCGGAGCGGGAGCGGCTTCAGGATCAACGTTTACCGTGAAGAAAGTAAAAATGATCTCGACTAGCTGCCCCACCAGCAAATAAGCAGCTCACGTACGTTCTTTATAACCCCCATGGCGTCATGCTATGGGGGTTGTTTTTGCATTCCGGATTTCGCGTTCTTCTTTGCGCTCTTTATATTCTTAACGCTCTAGGGATTGACGTGCAGACGGCCATCGCGGAGCACGGTGCATTTCCGGTCGCGCCAGACAATGGTGTCACCGCCGAAGCCACTGATCCATACCAGGAAACCAATCACATCCTGAAGGGGCAGCAACCACCACTGCTTTTGCGTGACCGGATCGTGCAAAACATAGCGCGCCGTGGCCGCTGCGGCAAGGCCGCGCAGAGCCAGAGTAAGCAGGACCGCGGGCCATGCGGCGTGATACACGATGCAGAGCAGCAGGGCCCATGGCAGAGGATAGGTGAAAACCTGTCCCCAATAACCGGCGGGACGCGAACGGCGCGTGCTGCGGGCCCAGCGCAGACGATGCCCTAGATTGCTCATCATGGCCTGGCTGCCAATGCGATGCTCAATCACCTGCGTGGAGAGCAGCACTCCATGCCCCATCTCCGCGGCACGGTGGCCAATGACAAAATCTTCCGCCAGGAACTCCTGCAGGTAACCAAAGCCGCCCATGTCTTCAAGCACGCTGCGGCGGACCGCCACTGTGCAGCCCAGTGCGAAGCGCATTCCTTCCAGCATGCGGGCCACCATCACGCCGCCCAGCAGTTCGGTGTTCATCCCAATCGCTTCCAGGCGCGACCAGAGACTCTCACCCGGCACGGCCAGATAGGGGCAGGAAATCAATCCAATGCGCCGTTCCTGAAACTCCCGCGCCAGATTCGCCAGGAGACTGGGCTTGACGCGCACATCGCTGTCACTCATTACCAGCAAATCATGGCGGGCCTCACGCACCATGCGGTTCAAACTGAAAGCCTTGGCATTGGGAATGGGAGATTCTCCGGTAACGATCAGGCGCGCGCTGATTTTACCGCTGAATTCACGCATGATTTTCTCGGCCACGGGTACCGCAGGATCGTCTATGCGATGAACTCCCAGAATCACTTCATATTCGGGATAGTCCTGCACAAAAAAGCTACGCAGGTTTTCCTCCAGGCCATCGTCATGGCCGCAGAGCGGCTTCAGGATGCTGACAGGTGGCTTGTCTCCGGGTGCAGGCAGGCAGGTAGACAGGAATTGCCGTGTGGCAACAAGGATGAGCACACAATAGACGAGCGAACCGGTGAGCAGGACTGCCAGTGCTGTTACAAGGATCACCATAACGCGGGTTTGTTCTCCATTTTGGAGCCGTCCGCAGTCGCGCCGGAAAGGCCGTTGGTAAAAAGAAACTTGCCGCCGCTTTCAGCCACCTGGTGGAGCCGGGCGGGACCGACCAGGGCGCTTAGACGTGCAAGTCCACTGCGGTCGGCCACCAGATAACAGCGAATTGTACCCCAGACCCGCACAAATTCGGCATCATCAATAAAAACATGGGGCGATCCCGGGGCATAAGAGCCGTACTCCAGATTGTTCACGCGGCCATTCAGCAACAGCGCACTTTGATTGGAATAAAAGAATACGGAGGAGAATGGATAGTACGCGCCATCCACGATCAGCCGGCCATCAGGCTCGTGGTTCAGCGCCTCTGCCAAGGGTCGCGAAGAAAGGTATGGATCGAAGACGACCAGCGCCATACGGCTCGCGTGCAGGAACAAGACCATCATTACGGCAAAAGCAATAAAGGCCCGGCGGCCCTTGAGCCATACCCCAGCGACGCCCGCAAGGAATCCCACGCCGGCCAGAATGAGCGGCGCCCGCAGATAAGCGAAGGAATGCAGGGTCAAATCGCCCAAGTGTCCAAGTGAAAGCGTGTAAGACTCTGGGTGCTGCTGCAAAGCGCTGGAGATATCGCCGGTGGCCGGCGTATTTCGCACCGCGAACAGGACTGCCGCAATCACCATGGCGGCTGCCGCTGAGACTATAGCAAGAACCCTGGTACCGGCGGTTATCAACTTTCCTTCACGATCCGTTCCTTCTTGACCCTTTCCTTGACCCATGGCACAACCCAGCAGGAGCGCGAGCGCTGGATACATCGGCATTGAGTAGTATTCCTGCGTAGTGGAGAAGGTGAAGAAGAGCAGCAGAAATCCCGCCCAGCAGAGCGCGAGCAGCCGCGTGCGTCCGGCCCGGTCCACCGGCTTGTAGCCAAGCTTGACTGTAGCCGGCAGATAAGCGCTCCAGGGGAAGAGCCATAACAGGTTCAACAGCCAAAACGCCAGCCGCGGTACCGTGTTGTAGTCGTGCGGATAGCGCAGGCCCAAAAACCTAAGTAAGTGCTCATTGATGAAATAAAACCAGAAGAATCCGTGATACTCACCCGGCCCGCTGTGCATGCTGAAATTAACATACGGAGGCATGCGTAACGTTGCCAGCACATGCCACGGAGCAGCGATCAACAGAAAGATCAGGCTTACGCTGACAGGACGCAGTCGCCGCCATGTCTCACGCGGAAAAAGTTGCCGCGTCAAGACCAGATAAAGCAGCGCTCCGCCCACGGGGACCACCAGCGCGATCAGGCCTTTTAGTAGAACACCCACGCCCAGTGAAACGCCGAGGACAGCGGCCCACAAGCGCGGCTTCTGCTCTTCTCCGTCTTCATTCAACGCGCGCTGGAACGCCATGAAACAGAGACAAACCGTCAGGGTAAGAATTACGTCAGGAATAAGAATGCGTGTAAAGAGAAAGAGCCCTACTGAAGTGGCCAGCGCCAGCCCGGCATAAAAGCCGGCACGGCGTCCGAATGCCCAGGCGCCATACCGGGCGGTAGCTAAACACAACAGGACCGCGGCCAGTGCCGTTGGGATACGCGCCACCCAGTCATGCACTCCCAAAATCAGGTAGCAGATGGCAATGAGCCAATACGGTAGCGGCGCCTTTTCAATGTAGGGCACGCCATTTAGATGAGGGATAACCCAGTCGCCCGACTCCATCATGTTGCGCGCCATCTGGCCATGCACTGCATCCACGTCATCCATGAGTCCAGGAGGCGAGACGATACAGCCAAAGAAAACGATGACAGCAACAATCACCAGCGCTATCTCGTAATGCGCACGCGGACGCCGCATGGAAGCGGTGACGGAACCATCGATCTTGGCCGGTTCCAGCTGTTCCGCGAGTTCGTTTACCGGAGAAATATTGCCCACTCTTTCATCATACCCGTGCAACACACTAAACTCGCGTGGCCGCCGCTATTTGTGCTCACGGTTAAGAGAATTTTGGCATCACTTTGGTGCTGTGTAGCGCGTGATATCGGCCCATGACCGACTGATTAGGATTTGTAAACGATCACGGCGGCATTTTGAACACTGGATTTGTAAAAAAACTGTAAATACCAGGAGTGCATAAATGGCATTCCTGACTACAATATTCCCGGGCGAATCAGGCTAAGAAACTTCTCGTTGCTAAGAAGTGTAAAGGTTACGCGCCTGGGACAATTCAGTCGTAAGATGATGGGCGAGGGCCGGTTCATTTTCGGCCAACGCAATGCGGTGTTGACAAGTGGACGATTGAACGCACTTGTCCGGCGGAACATTTGGCGGCACTCGGGGTTCCTGTTTTTCAGGACTAGACGCATTCACTGGCGCAATGGCGCGCTTAGCGGAGTTAGATTCATGAGCCTGAAACGGAAAGTTGCGACAGCGATAGCAGTGGTTGGCGTGGCTTCCCTGGTGACATTCCTGCAAGTTGAGGCCAGCCATGAGACTGACGACCAGATCGGCGCGGAGGCCGTATGGAATGCAGGCACGGATGATCTGAACGAGATCGGAAAAACATGCGTGAATGTCCAGCCTGCGGAATACAGTCACTGTTTCATTGAACAGATGGGTGGGTACGCTTCATCAGACGCTGTGGCCTTCAGCCAATTGCTGTCTGCGCAAAAGCCGTCACGCATCGGGTATCTCGACGGGATGCGGGAGGCAGGCCTGGTAGACCTGGGGCATGTCGCGTATCCGGGAAGTGCAAAATCAAACCAGGGATGGGTCCTGCTGAACGGCGTTCCCGCCCTCGTCAACGTGGATGACATTGCCCTGCTGCCCCGCGCGGAGATGGAGAAAGATCCTCAGTTCGCTGCTTTGCGGAAAATTCATCCGGGCCTTGAACTGGCTGTTCTTGACAGCCAGCGTAGCTCTGACTCGTCGCCTAAGATCGAACAACTCGCCAACGGCGGAGAGAGGTTCGTCATCCCTTATTCTCTTCAAGGAGCTTGTGGCGACTGCGCTCCTGTCGCCCAGGCCACTTTTGGCTTTGATTTCGATCCTGCCGGTCAATTCCTGGGCGTGAAATTTATTCGTGTAGTTACGGTGCAACCGTAACCCCCTTCAGCCAAACAGAAAAGCAGATAAGGTTTTTTAAAAGAATGTGAGTTATCTCACATCCCTTGGATTTTTGGGGTGCTAATCTCTTCTTTTGTAAAGAGGGCCTTCGGGAACCATGAGTAGTAATCTAGTACACACTATGCCATCTCTGCCGGAACCGAGGGGACTTGAATCCACAGCACCTGCGTGGCCGCCAAGTCCGCTGGCGCCAATCTTTCATCCCCGAACGGTGGCCGTTATTGGCGCAACCGAAAAACCCGCCAGCGTGGGCCGGACAGTGTTGCGCAACCTGATGGAGCAACCTTCCGGGGCCACGATTTTTCCCATCAACCCCCACCGGACGAATGTGCTGGGGATCAGGTGCTACCCCAATATCGCGGCGATTGGAGAAGTGGTTGATCTGGCGATTGTTATCACGCCGGCCGCCACGGTCCCTGACGTGTTGCAGGAATGCGTGGATGCGGGTGTTCGCGGCGCTATTGTAATTTCTGCCGGATTTGCCGAAATGGGCGCTGAAGGGAAAGCGCTGGAGAAAAAAATTCACCAGGTACTGGCGGCGGGACATTTGCGGCTGATCGGCCCAAACTGCGTGGGGGTAATGAACCCACGCACCGGATTAAACGCAACTTTCGCCCAATCCAATGCGTTGCCGGGCAACATTGCCTTCCTCAGCCAGAGCGGCGCTCTCTGCACTGCCGTCCTGGACTGGAGCCGGCGTGAAAATGTCGGCTTCAGCGGCGTGGTTTCCGTGGGATCAATGCTGGACGTGAGCTGGGGCGACCTCATTTACCACTATGGCGATGACGCCTATACCTCCAGCATTCTGATTTACATGGAGTCGATCGGTGATGCGCGCAGCTTCCTCTCCGCGGCACGGGAAGTAGCGCTGCGCAAACCGATCATCGTGATCAAGCCGGGACGGACGGAAGCGGCGAGAAAGGCCGCGGCTTCGCACACAGGATCGATTACGGGCTCCGATGAGGTTTTTGAAGCGGCATTCCGCCGCTGCGGCATCCTGCGCGTGGCAAGCATCAGCGAGTTGTTTGACATGGCTGAGGTGCTGAGCAAACAACCCAGACCGCGTGGACCACGGCTGGCCGTGGTGACCAATGCGGGCGGCGCAGGCGTGCTGGCGACAGATGCTCTGCTGGCCAACGGCGGACAACTGGCACAGCTCTCCGCTCAAACACATGAAGCACTCAACAAACTTCTGCCCGCCGCGTGGAGCCATGCCAATCCAGTGGATACGCTGGGTGACTGCATTCCTGAGATGTATGCCAAAGCCCTGCAGGCTGTGGCCGAAGATCCAGGCTGCGATGCCGTACTCTCCATTCTTGCGCCCCAGGGAATGACCGAACCGGAACAGGCAGCGGGCCTGGTGCGCAAGGCCGCGGAGACCATCAAGAAACCGCTACTGGCCAGCTGGATGGGCGGGAGCCGCATGCAACTTGCAGCCAACGTATTGAATGAAGCCCGCATTCCCACCTTTGAATATCCTGATGCAGCCGCGCGCAGCTTTGCCTACATGTGGCGCTACAGCTCCAACCTGCAATCGCTCTATGAGACCCCCATGTTTGCTGGAGACCTGCCGGAAGATGGCCCGCGGCGCGTGACGGAAATTATTGCCGGCGCGGTGGCGAAGGGCCGCACCGTGCTGACCGAGCATGAATCGAAACAGGTGCTGGCGGCATACGAATTGCCGGTTACGCCCTCAAAGATCGCCGTCTCGGCGGACGAAGCGGTTGCAGCCGCGGAAGGCATTGGCTATCCGGTGGTGCTCAAGTTGAATTCTGAGACGGTCACGCATAAATCCGATCGTGGCGGCGTGCACCTGGGCTTGAAAGACGCCGCAGCGGTCCGCTCGGCTTTTACGCTGATTCAAGCCGCCTTCTCAAGTGACGGCAGCTTCCAGGGTGTAACGGTGCAGCCGATGATCAGCACTTCCGGTTACGAGCTGATTCTGGGCAGCTCCACTGACCCACAGTTCGGGCCGGTGCTGGTGTTCGGACTGGGCGGCCAACTGGTTGAGGTGCTGCGCGACAATGCCCATGCCCTGCCGCCTCTCACCACCACGCTGGCACGCCTCACGATGGAGAATACGCGTATTTTGCAGGCACTGAAGGGTGTACGCGGGCGCAAGCCGGTGGACCTGGAGAAATTGGAAGAACTGCTGGTGCGTTTCAGCGAGCTGGTGATAGAGAACCCTCGCATCGCCGATATAGAAATCAATCCCCTGTTGGCAAGCGCTGAAGGAATTGTAGCGCTGGATGCGAGAGTCATTCTGCATCCGGCCAGCGTGCGCGATGCCGAGTTGCCGAGGCCAGCCATCCGTCCTTATCCAAGCCAATATATTTCCTGCTGGCAGACGCAGGATGGCACGAACTTCACATTGCGCCCGATCCGCCCGGACGATGAGCCGCTGATGGTGGAATTCCATCATCAACTCTCCGAAACAAGCGTCTATATGCGTTTCTTTCTGCCGTTGAAGCTGGACTTCCGTGTTTCCCATGAACGCCTCTTCACCAAGTGCTTCATCGACTATGACCGCGAGATCGGGTTGGTGGCTGAATACACGGACGAGGAGGGCGCACGCCGCATCGCCGGCATTGCGCGGCTGATCCGCAAACATTCTGACAATAGCGCCGAAGTAGCCTTTCTGGTGGCGGACAAATTCCAGAACCGCGGCCTGGGCACGCATCTGCTGGAGCGGATCATTGAGATCGCGCGCAAAGAAGGGATCGCCACGCTGGAAGGCGCAACGCTCTCTGACAACTTCAACATGAAAGACATGTTCATCAAAACCGGATTCCGCTTTGCGCCACCCGAGGAGGGAGTGGCGACAGCGGAACTGCACCTGGAATAACCACTCAAACCAAGGCCCTAAAGGGCGTGAGCGGCGTCACATCGCCCCGCCCGCAAGAGCTCCACAATAGGCTGTAAGGATTATGAGTCCCGCCACCGATGGCTGAAAACAGGAGGAACTCAATATGATCCGCATGCTGATCAAGAATTGGTGGTTGCTATTGCTGCGTGGCGTTTTTGCGCTGGCATTTGCAATCTTCATTTATGCGTTTCTGCCATTTGTGCCGGCCCCACTGGTGCGGGAGCTGGCGTTTGCCGGCCTGACGGTCATCTTTGCCCTGTTCGCATCAGCTACAGGAATCATCACGGTCGCGTCCGCAGTGCGCGGCGCGGGCAAGGGTGGTTCGTCATGGCTTCTGCTGGCCGATGGCATTGCGGTGACCGCAGGCGGACTGATAATTCTTCTCTTGCCGGGACTGACTCTGATCCACGTTATTCAACTCATTGGATTCACTTCACTGCTGGTGGGAGTCCTGGAGGTTATTGCCGGCATTCACCTGCGCCGCCATCTCACAGACGAACGGCTATTGCTGGCGGGAGGCGTAGTTTCCATCATCTTCGCGTTTTGCCTGTTTATACCCCGTAGCCTTGATGTTCAGGCTGTGCTGATCTGGCTCTCTCTCTACGCGGGAACCAATGGGCTGGCAATGGTAGGGCTGGCGTGGCGGCTGCGCCGGCTGAGAGAATCGATCCATGCACTGGCTGCGCCGAGGCCGGCTGGCAAAACTGTAAAGCAATCGGGAGCGGCCTAACCTAGACGCCGAAAAGATTCGGTTGCAACTTCTGGTAATTGTTTTCCTGTGCCCATAGATTGAGTGAGACGGTGGCCAGTTCGTCGACTACCGGAACGGCATTACCATTCTTGGAAAGATCGATGGACTTGATATAGGTGTGGCAGGTATCGCAGGCGTCCACCCGCACATAATCAAATTCCTGGGCGACAAAGACCGGTAAGTGATCTTTATTCTCTTCAGCACAGTTAGGGCACAAGACCCGGCGAAAAAACCACTCTGTGCCGCACATGGAACAGAGGAGGAAGCGCTTGGCGCCGTCGCCTTCAGGCCGCAAAACCGCTAATTGCGGCTTGGATCCACAAAACGGGCAGAGCGGAGGTGAGGCCTCCGTGGATGAAACGTTCTTTTCCGCAAGGTATTCGGCAAACGGCTGAAGCAAAGCATTGGCAAAGAACAGGGACTCAGCTGAGAGCTCATGGCTTTCTGCCTGATGCTGCCAGACAGCCGTCAACAGTTCCAGACGGTCTTGCGAAGAAGATTGTTCCAGTTCAGTAGCCGCGGCTTTCAGGGCCGGAGAGCCTGCTTCCTTTACCAGCGTGAGCAGTCCGGTAAAGTGGGGGACGAGCGAAGAAACGTCATGCTCGGTCAGGGAAGCCACGGATTCATAGACGGTTTTCTGAAAGCGGACGAGGCGCTGATAGAACTTAAGCAGCTCAGCAGCTGAAGACTGGCTTTGTAACAGCTCACTCGCCCGCGCAATACGACGGTCCCAGGAAGACATTAAATTAAGGTTACTCCCTGGTTAGAACTCGCTACTGGAAATACGGGAACGGTCTTCCCGCTGCACTTTTTCGAACCAGAGCCGGTGGTGCGTCTTGGCCCAGCTCACCGGCACGTGTCCCCAGAGAATGCCCTGCAAGCCGCCAGAGACGAAAACAATGCCCATGTAAACGTGGATCATGAAAGCGGCAATGGTCACCAGCGCAGCGATGCAGTGCAGGAAAATCACTACAGGCATGAGGCTATGCCCCCAGGCCCTGAGCGAAACCACTTCCGGGAACCACATCAGCAGGCCGGTGATAATCAGCACCAGTGTGCTGTAAAACATGGCCCAGTAAAACTGCTTTTGCCCGTAGTTGAAATTGCCGGTCGGCGCGACTTTTTCATCGCGGTTGGTGACATATTCTTTAACGGTCTTGCCCCACTGGCGATCCTGATCGGTAATCTTCATTTCACGCTGCCACAATGTGTGCATCCACATCTGGACAAAGAAGAAGACCAGGCCAACCCAGGGGTGCCAGAAACGAATCGTAGGTCCGCCACCCAGGATGTAGGCAATCCAGTAAAGATAAGGCGAGAAAAGCGCCAGACCAGAAAGCAGGAGATAGACGTAGCTGACAGCCGAGAGCCAGTGACACATGCGCTCTCTGAGCGTGTAGCGAACCATCTCGCCCTTGCGTATATCTGTCCCGTGGCGAACCTCAATATTGTCGCTCATTGTGCTCTCCTCCCTTCGTCGCCTTCATCCAAGGGCTTTGGGCCGTAGCGGACATAGTGGCCGAACAGTGCCGCCAATCCGGCTAGCATGCCTAAACCGCCAATCCATTTCAGCGGACCCTTCCACAGCTTCACGAAGAGCGGAACGCTGGGATCAGCCGGCAGAGCGTAATTCTCCGGATGCTTGGCATCGTTGAGCACGTAGATGACGTGCGTGCCGCCGATGCTGCCAGGGCTGCTGACCCCGGGCGTCGGATCGGGATCGCCGGGATTGTAGATACCGGCATCATTGTGGCCGTTGGCTATCAACTGATCAACGCGTTTTTTGGCCTCAAACTTCATGTCTTCCTTGCTGCCAAAATGCAGGCAGCCGGTGGGACAGGATTTGATGCAGGCCGGTTCGAGTCCGGCGCCGACGCGGTCAGAGCACAGAGTGCACTTGTAAACTTTCTTGGTGGCCGCGTTGAATTTGGGGATGTTGAAGGGGCAGCCGCTCACGCAGTACTGGCAGCCAATGCAGTTGGCCTGATTGAAGTCGACGATGCCGTTGGAGTACTGCACAATCGCGCCGTCCGCGGGACAGGCGATCAGGCAACCCGGCTCTTCGCAGTGCATGCACTGGTCTTTGCGCATCAACCATTGCATGCCGCTGTCGGTTTCCATTTCGTTGAACTTGATCAGGTTCCAGAAGTTCCAGGCCGTTTCCGGCATGGTCTGGTAGGTGTTGGCAAACGTGGTTTCGCGGAACTCATAACCGTTCCACTCCACGCAGGCGACCTCGCAGGCCTTACAGCCGATGCAAGTGGTGGTGTCCACCAGTTTGCAGACGTCGTAGTCGCGGGAGACCCCGCTGCCCGGCGCTTTTCCGCTATGACCGGAGATCGCTTTGATTTCTAAAGTTCCATTGCTCATGGCGTATCTCCTTAGGCCTTCTCGATGTTCACCAGGAAGCCTTTAAACTCTGGTGTGAACGCGTTAGGGTCAACCACCGTCGGCGAAAGCAGATTGACCGGCGTACGCTCGTTGTCCGGGCGTCCGTCTCCAAGTCCGCGATAGCCCCAGTGAATGGGAATGCCCACAGGGTAGACAAGCTCATCCTTGCCCTCGAGTTTGAGCGGTTTGATTCGCTTGGTCACCATGGCCTTGCAGTAATAGGTGCTTCGCGCACTGCTGACCTTGACCTTATCTCCTCCCTTGATTTGCAGCTTGGCAGCTAATTCTTCAGGCATTTCCACGAAAGGCTCGGGAACCAACTGCACGTTCATGGGGTTGTTCTTGGTCCAGTAGTGGTAGTGCTCGGTGAGGCGGTAGGTGGTGCAAGGATACGGGAACTTGTCTGAAGTCCCGTACTTGTCCATGTCCGTCTTCATTTTCTTTACCACCGGACTGTTGGACTGATTGGGATGAAGCGGGTTCTTGATCGGGCTTTCAATGGGTTCGTAATGCTCGGGGAAGGGTCCATCCGCCATCGGGGCCAGCGGAACAAAAAAGCGGCCAACGCCCTCAGGATTCATGATGAACGGGCCCATGTGGTCTTTGGGATTTGAGTCAGGCTTGAAGTCGGGCACATCATTGCCTGCCCACTTCCCGGTTGCCTCATTGAACCAGACCTGCTTGCGGCTGGGATCCCATGGCTTGCCTTCCATGTTGCAGGAGGCGCGGTTGTACATGACGCGGCGATTCATCGGCCATGACCAGCCCCAGGTGGGATGGATGCCCAGCCCGGAGGGATCATCGGGGTTGCGGCGCTGCGTGTTGGAACCGGCGTCGGGCCAGGAGCCGCAATAGAGCCAGTTGCCGCAAGACGTGGTGCCATCGTCGCGCAGCCAGGCGAAGCCGGGCAGCTGCTGGCCGGCCTTCCATTCCGGAGGTGTCTGCTTTTCGTCTTTGAGGTCCGCCAGGGCTTTGCCGTTGATCTCCTTGGCTACCTCGGTGAGAGACGGGCTGGCCGGGTTGGAGTAAGCCCAAGTCAGGTTCAGGATCGGGTCAGGGAACTTGGTCTTGGGATCGTCCTTTTCCTTCTGATACAGTTCGCGGACTTTCAGGAAGATGCTGGCCAGAATCGCATGATCCAGGCGGGCATTTCCCGGGGTTGGCACCGCCGCCCACTTCCATTGCAACCAGCGGGCGGAGTTGACGAAGGTTCCGTCTTTCTCGGCGAAACCTGCGCCAGGCAGGCGGTAGACCTCAGTCTGGATTTTCGCCTGGTCCTCTTTGGTGATGCCGGGCGAAGCCCAGAATTCAGCAGTCTCCTCGGGATAGATCTCGCAGACCACGAGCCATTCCGCCTTCTTCAAGGCGTCAATGTTTTTCTGCGAGTTCGGGCCGATGGACACGCCATTCATGCCAAAAGCGATCAGGCCCTTGAGCTTGCCCTGGTACATGGCGTCCCACTGGTCAACCCAGGAGAAGCGTTTGTCGCCGATTCTGGGCAGATAGTTGAAAGCCCAGTCGTTTTCCTTCTTGGCGGCGTCTCCGTACATGGCCTTCATGAAGGAGGCGAAAAACTTGGGAGTGTTGGACCAGTAATTGAACGAGTCCCACTCTTTGGGTTTGGCCGAGGTTGGAGTTGTGCGTTTCAGGTAAGCCGCCAAGTCAGCGTCAGCGGGGATGGGCACCTTGAGATAGCCGGGCAGGATATCAAAAACGCCCGCCATATCGGTTGCGCCCTGAATGTTGGAGTGGCCACGCAAAGCATTAATGCCGCCGCCGGCGCGTCCTATGTTGCCCATCAGCATTTGATACATGGCCGCAGTGCGAATCATCTGCGAGCCATTGCTGTGCTGCGTCCAGCCCACCGAGTAGATGATGGTACCCACCTTCTTGGTGTCCCCATCCTTACGGATGGAGGTCAGCAGGTCAGCGGCTTTCACGAACCGGTCGGCCGGAATGCCGGTGATCTTGGACACCATGTCAGGGGTGTAGCGGGCAAACTGCTTCTTCATTAACTGGAAGACGCAACGCGGGTGTTCCAGAGAGAGATCGTACGCGGTATTGGGCGGCAATCCTACGGGAGGCGGTGGCGGCGGAGCGGGTTTGCCGGGCACAGCCACAACCTTAGGTGGTGGTGGCGCCGCCGCATTTGCAGCAGCAATCGATTCAGCCGTGGCCGGACCATCGCCGGCGGCAATCGCCGCGGCCGCGGTGCCGGTCACGTTTCCGCCTTCTTCATAGTTCCAGGAAGCGGGGTTATATTTCCCAGCGGCGGTATCGTAACCGGAAAACAGCCCGTCTTCCGGCAGCTTGAAGCCCTTCTTGATGATGAAGGCGGCGTTGGTGTAATTGGTGACGTATTCCTTGGCGTACCGGTTATTCTGAATCGCGTAGTTGATCAGCCCGCCGAGGAACGCGACATCGGTGCCCGCGCGGATCTGGCAGAACAGGTCGGCCTGCGAGGCCGTCCGCTGGAAGCGTGGATCCACTACAACCAGCTTGGCGTTGCGGACCTTTCTTGCTTCCACAACCCATTTGAACCCGCAAGGGTGGTTTTCCGCCGGGTTACCGCCCATGATGAGCATCATGTCGGTATTCTTGATGTCCACCCAGCCATTGGTCATTGCGCCGCGCCCAAACGTTGGTCCCAAACTTGAGACCGTGGGGCCGTGTCAAACTCTGGCCTGATTTTCCATGTAGACGACGCCCATACTTCGCATCGCCTTGACCACCAGGTAATTGAATTCGTTGGTGTCCGTGCATCCGCCGTTGAACGCGAATCCTTCGCAGCGGTTCAGGGTCTTGCCGTCCGCGTTCTTCTCCACGAAGGTTTCGTCGCGCGTCTTCTTGATGTGGCGCGCAACCTCTTCGATGGCCTTCTCCCAGGAGATATCTTCCCAGCCGGTCTTGCCGGGACGGCGTACTTGCGGCTTTTTTAGGCGGCGATCATTCAGGATTTCCTGCTGCAGAGAAGCGCCCTTGGGGCACAATGTGCCGCGATTAATCGGGTGATCGGGGTCGCCTTCAACGTGGACCACTTGCGCGGTCACGTTCTTGGCCTTATCGCCAAGCGTGTGAATGATTACGCCGCAGCTCACTGAACAATAAGGACACGTGGAACGCGTCTCAGTGGTGCGGGCAATCTTAAGTTCTTTCGCTTGTGCCAGAACCGGGCGGGCGTCAAACCCTAAGAGAAGTGCCGCAGCACTTCCGGTCCCAACTTTAAAGAATTCACGTCTCGATAAGCCCATTGAGGTGGCCTCCTGTCAGGCAAATCACGTGCGAGTTGTAATTTTTTTGAGGACCGGTTCGGATGCCGGTCAGCTCCCTACCATTAATTTGCAAACATGCTAGAACCGCCAAGAGTAAATGTCCATTCATTTTTTGTAAATGCGGTCTAATGAAGATGATACCCCCTTGGCGGCTGCTTCCAGTGCTCGGTCGCGCTCAAAAAATATACCTACTCCCAAGATTCTGGCCTGAGTAGACCGAAACGCCTGTTCAGAGGAAGCCAGCAGCTCGGCCGCAGTAACTGTCAGGTAAGGTTATACGCCCTGTGACTCCCTTTCTGTGTCCGTTCCTGTTATCCTGAGCGGTTTCACGCCCAGGTTGAGGATGACGTTATGCTGAGCATGCAGGGAAAGAACGCAGTGATATTCGGGGTGGCCAACAAGCGAAGCATCGCCTGGGCCATCGCCCAGCGTTTGAGCGATGCCGGGGCCAAACTCGCCCTAACCTATCAAAATGAACGGATGAAAGCAGAGGCGCACGACCTGATCACTTCACTGCCCAGTGCACAGGCTTTTCAGTGCGATGTCTCCAGCGACGCCGAGATTGACTCCTTCTATGCGCAGCTCAAGCAGCATTTCAACCAACTAGATGCGGTAGTACATTCGGTGGCCTATGCACCGGCCGAGGACATGAAGGGCGATTTTCTGAATACCTCACGCGAGGGCTTCCGCATGGCCCATGACATCAGCGTTTACTCGCTGATTGCCGTCACCCGCGCAGCCGCTCCGCTGATGCCCAATGGCGGCAGCGTAATCACGCTGAGCTACTTTGGCGCTGAAAAAGTGGTGCCGGGTTACAACGTAATGGGCGTTGCCAAAGCCTCACTGGAAGCCACGGTGCGCTATCTGGCCAACAGCGTGGGGCCTAAAGCTATCCGCGTGAATGCCATTTCCGCCGGCCCTATCAAGACCCTGGCGGCCCGCGGCGTGGGCGATCTTGGGCTGATGATGAAGAACCACGCCGAGCACGCGCCTTTAAAACGCAACGTGGAACCACGAGAAGTTGGCGATACAGCGCTGTTCCTGGCTTCAGAACTTGCCACCGGAATCACAGGCGAGACCATCTACGTGGATTGCGGCTACAACATCATGGGTTTTTGAGCGGCATGTCACGTGCCGCAGTCTTTACCATCTTCATTATTGTCGACCTGGCAATAGTTGGCGGAGTTCTCTGGTCGGCCTTTCAGCACGTGCCCGTGAACAAATATCTTGTGCCGGCCATTCTGCTATTTGTCTTCAATGGCATCTGGCTGGTGACGATGACGGTGAGAAAGACGCCGCCACGCTCTTCCTGAAATCCCGAACGAATGTGAGGGATCCTTATCACAACAAACCGATCAGGGCCCGCGAATTGACGCGAATGAACACGAATCAATTCCTATGCGCGTGTTTCGCGTGTATTCGCGGCTAACTCTTTTTGCCTGCCCGTTCCATCGCCGGAATAGGGATCCCTCGCTGCCGCTCGGGACTTCGGAAAAAGATCACCCGATCTTAACCAGCCTCTCATCCCCACCCTTGTGCTCGATCACAATCTCCACATCCCGTTCCCGTACAAACCTCTCGAACTTTTCTCCCCATTCGATGAGCAGGATGCTGTGCGGTGTCATCAGATCGTCCAGGGCCAGCGTATCGAGTTCGCGCTGGGTATCAATGCGGTAGAGGTCGATATGGTAGAGCGTTACCGCGGGGCCGCGGTATTCGTGGATGAGAGTAAACGTCGGGCTGGTAACGTCATCCGCCTGGGCCGCATGAAAACCCTCGGCAATGCCTTTCACCAGCGTGGTCTTCCCTGCCCCCAGATCGCCGCGTAGAAGGACAACGGTTCCGGGCTTTAGTTCCGCGGCAAGCCGGCGTCCGAGTGCCGTGGTCTCCTCGGCGGAATGGGTGGCAAATGTCTTCATCGCTGAAGGTAGGCAAACTCGCCAAGAGATTCCTCTTCACAAACAGCAAAGGCCTCTCCCAGGCAGTGAATAATGTCCGTGGCAATCATGGATTGCTCGCCGTAGAGTGAAGCAGCAATGTCGCCGGCCAGCCCATGGAGGTAGACGGCCTTGGCGACGTGCAGTGACGCGACCAGCATGATTGCTTGCCGGACTTTTTCATCCATGAGCGCCTGAATTTCTTTTAGCAGGCTGGGATCTTTCTTCTTCAGGTACTCATCGCGCAGGGCCCTGATTTTTTCGGCATCGGCATCGTGCGCGGAAACCCAGCGGAAGAGCGAAGTCGGCAAAAGATCTCCAGATGCGGGAGGGGCCCCCAGTTCCGGAGGTATGAGCTCCGCACCCTCCATTTGAGTAAATTGGGCAAGCATGGCGGCCACGATCCCTGAGAGAACGTCACCTGATCCCCCTTTGGCCATGCCTGGGTTGCCGGTGGTGTTGATCCACACCTGACCGAGCGGATTAGCAATCACGGTGCGGTGCCCCTTCAAGACCATCAAGGCACGTATTTCGCCGGCCGTCTTTCCAGCAAGCCCGATGCGGTTTGACTGAATGTCCCCCGTAGGAAGCCCGGTAAGTCTGGACATCTCACCTGGATGCGGCGTGAGGACCCGCACGGCAAAAGGACCCACATCATTGTCCGGCTGGAGTTCTTCAGCCGCGCCTTCAAATGCATTCAGGCCGTCTGCGTCAATCACCATGGCGGCGGAACACACGCTCACCAGATCACGAACGAACTCCGCGGTCTCTTCATTGCGCGAGATGCCGGGGCCAATCACCACAACGGACTTCCCTTTCAGCAGGCGTTCTCTTTCAGCAAGGGCCAGGAGCGAGATGGTGCCTTCAGCGGTTTCCGGCAACGGTTCGGTCATCAGCTCCGGGGCATACGCAGCTACCAATGGCTGGACGGATTTGGGCGTAGCCACCGTCACCAGTCCTGCTCCAGCGCGAAGCGCCGCAAGCCCGGCCATGGCAGCCGCACCGGATCTTCCTACCGATCCGCCGATTACAAGAACGTGGCCAAAGTCGCCTTTGTGGGCATCCGGCGAGCGTGGCATGGAAAAGGAATGCACATCACGGCTGGTAAGAATGTCTTCACGCAAGTGACTTTGAGCAGAAACCAGACTCTCCGGTGAACCGATGAGTGCCACAGCAATTGGGCCATCAGTAAGATTGCCGAACACCAGAGCCGGTTTGGCGGCGGTGAAAGAGACAATGCCGTCCGCATGAACGTAAGTTGTGCCGGGCTCCATCGGCTCAGCCATGTCCGCATCGATACCGGACGGAACATCCACGGCAAGCACCCATCCCGATGCCTTGTTGATGCGAATCACTGCTTTTTCCGCTACGCCCTTGAGCGGAGGCGTGAAGCCGGTGCCCAGAATCGCGTCGAGAATCAGATCAGACTTAAGCATCTCCTCGACCTTGGGCACGCCGAGAAATTTTTCATGGGGAATAAACAACACTTGTACTGGCAGCTTCTTGAACATCTCCGCTGCGTCGCCGCGCAGTTCTTCTGGTCCGTTGGCCAACACGATCACTGAAACTTTTTTGCCTGCTTCATGCAGCTTGCGCGCAGCAACAAAGCCATCGCCGCCGTTGTTGCCCTTGCCGCAGATGGCGCAGACAGAATTGAAGTCGAAATGCTTCTGCGCAAATTCAGCCACGGCCGTGCCAGCATTCTCCATCAAGGTGAGCGACGGTACCCCATGCTTCTCCGTGGTCGCCCTGTCAATGGCGCGCATCTCTTCCGCGGTAACGATTTTCATGATCGCGCTACGACACTGGCTGCCAGGCTTTCCAATTTGGCGAGTTGCGGGGTTTCGCCCATGGCGATCAGGCAATCGCCGGCCTGGATCGGCTCCTGGGCCTCAGGGTTGAACCGGGTGCTGCCATCCGCCCGGCGTATGGCAAGTATCATGATGCCGAATTTGTGGTGGATTCCGGAACTGCCCACGGTGGTCCCGGCGAGCGCAGACTGCGCAGCGATCCTGATTTCTTCAATCAGCATCTGGAAAGTACCGGAGCGGTCGCTGGCGATATCGAGAAAATCGAGCAGGTGGGGACGAAGGAAGCTCTGCGCAATGCGATGGCCGGCAGCGGCGTAAGGAGAGATTACGGTATCAGCGCCGGCGGTTTTCAGGTGTTTCTCAGCACGCTCTTCACTGGCGCGGGCGATGATCTTGAGCCGCGGGTTCAGGCCGCGCGCGGTCAGCACTATATAAATGTTGGTGGCATCAGTGGTGGTGGCGGCCACCAGGCCGATGGCACGGTCAATGCCGGCCTCACGCAGCGTCTTTTCGCTGGCGGCATCGCCCATCAGGACCAGCCACTTGGGGTCGAGCTCGGCCACGCTCTTCTCTTCGCTTTCCACGATGACAAAAGGGCACGGCTTGCGCGCCAGTTCGTTGGCGACGCTGTGGCCTACACGTCCGGCGCCGCAAATAATGTAATGGTCCCGGAGACTGGCGATATCGCGTTCCATACGGCGTTTACCGAAAACTCTGACCAATTCGAATTCTAGCAAAGCCTGGGTGAGCGCCCCGATGATGAGAAAGACCAGGGCCACGCCAGCGACGATCAGGACAACATTAAATTCCCGGCCAGCCTGGGAAAGCGGATGCACTTCCGATCCGATGGTGCTCAGCGTGATCACCACCATGTAAAAACTGTCAAACCAGCCCCAATGCTCGATGTGATGAAAGCCCACCGTACCAGCCACGCTGAGCACCAGCAGGGCCGTTGTAAATATCTTCAGCAGGCGAAAGCGATGCAGGTTCAGAGGCGGTTCCCCTTTTCGGAACCATTCTAGAATAGAAAGCCAAATCCACCACGGAGACACGTAGGCACGAAGAAAACCAGGGGAAAAAGATCATCGGAACTTGTATCCAGACAATTCGCGGGCAGCACAATACAGAGATCTGTTCAACTTGAACCAGAGAATGCCGCTATCTCAAGTAATTCAGAAACACATTTTTCTCCGTGTCTCTGTGTCTCCGTGGTGGGTGTTCAGCTGTCGCCGGCTATCCTCCACGCTGCACGCGGCTATGCGTGCGCCCGTAGCCGAAATAGATGATCATTCCCAGGACCAGCCACACCGCCAAACGAATCCAGGTAAGCCCGGCGAGACTCACCATCATGGCGAGGGAAATGAGAATCCCCAGAATGGGCGTCACGGGCACCCATGGCGTTTTGAAAGGCCGCGGCATGTCCGGGCTGCGGCGACGCAGTATCCAGATGCCGGCACAGACAATCACAAAGGCCAGAAGGGTCCCGATACTAACCATTTCGTCCAGTACGTTGATGGGAAGTGAGGCTGCCAGAACGGCCACGAAGGTCCCCACCGTGAGGGTGGAAATCCACGGCGTACGGAAGCGCGGGTGGACCACGTTAAACATGCTGGGGAGCAGCCCATCCTTGGACATAGAAAAGAAAACGCGCGACTGACCGAGCAGCATGACGACAATCGTGCTGGTCAGGCCCATCAGAGCGCCGATTTTCACCAGCATACTGCCCCAGCGAACCCCGGTTGAATCTATGCCGATGGCCAATGGGTCCGGCACATTGAGGCTCTTGTAGCTGACTAAGCCAGTCAGGACTCCGGCCACCAGGATGTACAAGATGGTGCAAATGACCAAAGAGCCAAGGATTCCAATAGGCATGTCCTTTTCCGGATTCTTGGCCTCCTGCGCAGCGGTGGAGACCGCGTCAAAACCAATGTATGCAAAGAAAATAATACCCGCAGCGCGGAGGATCCCGGACCATCCAAACTGGCCGAACCCCTGGTTTTCAGGAATGAACGGATGCCAGTTTGCCATCAGTTCGCGATGGCCGAGCAGGAAGCTGGCGCCGATCCCAATGAAAACCAACAGCACGCATACCTTAACGATGACGATGGCCGAATTGAAATTAGCGGATTCCTTGATGCCGATCACCAGGACCAGAGTGCAAAAAACGATGGCCAGAAAACCAAACAGGTTGAAAACTCCGTGCGCGTGCGGAAGGGTCGCCGGATCAATGCCCAGCACTTTGAGTTTCGGCACGATCTTGGTCGCATTTTCCCAGTGGTTGTTGTAAAAGATAAATTCGTCCCAGCGGGTACCGGCGAGCGACGCTGGAAGCTTGATTCCAAAATCGCCCAAAAGGCTAATGAAATAGCCGCTCCAGCCGGAAGCCACGGTGGCCGCACCAAAGGCGTACTCCAGCACCAGGTCCCAGCCGATGATCCAGGCAAAAATCTCGCCTAAAGTTGCGTAGCCATAGGTATAAGCTGAACCGGCTACCGGAATCATCGATGCAAATTCAGCGTAGCAAAGCCCGGCAAACACGCAACCCACCGCCGCAAAAATAAACGACAAAACAATGGATGGTCCGGCATGTTGCGCGGTGGCAGTGCCGGTAATCACAAAAATTCCCGTGCCGATAATGGCGCCGATGCCCAGGGTGATCAGATTGGTAGGCCCGAGGGCGCGCCGCAGACTATGTTCACCTGTCTCCTGTGATTCGGCCAGGATGATTTTCAGCGGTTTGGTGGCAAGCAGATTGGCCATTCAGTTCCCTCTTCCCATAGACGTGACAGGACGCAAAAAGACTGGCCATTCTAAAACAAAAACCCTCCGCCGCAGCGGAGGGTTGGGACAAATAGCACGAATCGCGGCTATTTCGATTGCAGAGAGGTTGCTGGTCCTGCCTGTACTTTGCTGTGCTTTGTACCGTAGGTGAAGTAGATCACCATGCCGATGGCCAGCCAGATAATGAGCCGCAGCCATGTATCGCCCGGCAAAGACCGCATTAACCAGAACGCAGCCAGCATTCCTGCAATCGGCGTGAATGGCACCCATGGGGTCTTGAAAGGACGCGGCATATCCGGACGCTTGCGGCGCAGCACCCAGACACCGGCGCAGACAATGACAAATGCCAGCAGCGTGCCGATGCTTACCAACTCGCCAAGAATGCCGATGGGAATCAGGGCAGCAAAGAACGCAACAAAAATACCGACGATAATCGTGGACTTCCAGGGGGTCCGGAATCTGGGATGAATTTCACCAGCCCACTTCCACAGCAAGCCATCGCGTGACATGGAATAAAACACGCGCGACTGCCCCAGCAACATCACCAGCATCACGGTGCTCAGGCCGGCAATGGCGCCAACGTTCACCAGCAGGCTTCCCCACCAGACTCCCGTAAGAGACATGGCCAGCGAAACCGGAGCGGCAACGTTGAGCTGCGAATAGTGCACCACTCCCGTCAACAGCAGCGAAACGACAATATAAAGGACGGTACAAACACCCAATGAGCCCAGAATGCCGATCGGCATGTCCTTTTGCGGATTCCTGGCCTCCTGCGCGGCGGTGGACACTGCATCAAACCCGATGTAAGCGAAGAATACGACCGCGGCGCCTCGAGCGATTCCGGACCATCCGTAAATTCCGTAGGTGCCGGTATTCGGCGGAATGAAGGGCGTCCAGTTGGCTTTGGCTTCCGCCATATGATGCATGACATAGTTCCCGGCAACAGCAATAAAAATCAGGACAGCCGCCAGCTTCACAAAGACGATTGCAGAATTGAAGTTCGCAGATTCCTTGATGCCGATTACCAAAACTGAGGTCACCAGCACAATTCCCAGAAATGCCACAAGGTTAAAGACAGCTGTCACATGTGGCAGCGTGTGCCAATCAATGCCCGAGTCTGTCAGTGTTTTCTGCACGGTGGCCAGCGGCATCCAGTTGTTCTTATAGAGGACCATTTGCGTGCCCGGCACATTGATCAGGGTCGGAGGCAAATTGATGCCGAAGCCCTGTAGGAATGCGACGATCGTTCCGGCCCATCCGGAAGCGACGGTAGCGGCGCCGAAAGCATATTCCAGGATCAGGTCCCAGCCGATAATCCAGGCAAAAATTTCGCCCAGGGTGGCATAGCCATAGGTATAGGCAGATCCGGCGATGGGAATGAGCGCGGCAAATTCTGCATAACACAGGCCGGCAAAGACGCAGCCCGTTCCGGCGAAGATATAAGAGAGTACGATTCCAGGCCCGCCAAACTGGGCCGCTGCTGCTCCGGTCAAGACGAAAATTCCAGCGCCGATAATCGCGCCGATGCCGAGAGTGATCAGATTGACCGGCCCCAGGGCGCGCTTAAGACTGTGTTCGTTTTCTTCTTTCGATTCGGCAAGCAACACGTCCATTGGCTTCGTCGCCAGCAAATTGGCCATGCAGAGTTTCTCCTTTTTGTGTACGGCTCAGGCTTGTGAGACTGCGGCGCTACGCCGCGACCACACAAAATATACCGGAATCCCCAGCAGGACGATGATCAAGCCCGGCCATGTGTATTGCGGTTTGTAGCGCAATAATACGACATCGATGAATAAAGCCATCACAATATAAACGGCGGGCAGTACCGGATAGCCGATGGCACGGTAGGGCCGTTCGGCCTGGGGCTGTGTGCGCCGCAAAACAAACAGGCCCGCGATCGTCAATATATAGAAGACCAGCACGGCAAAGATGATGTAGTCCAGAAGCTGCCCGTACGTGCCGGAGAGGCAGAGCACGCAGGTCCATATGCCCTGCACGATCAGCGCATTCTTCGGCGTGTGATATTTGGGATGGACCTTGCCGGTGGACTTGAAAAACAGCCCATCCTTGGCCATGGCGTAATAGACGCGGGCGCCGGAGAGAATCAGTCCATTGCAGCAGCCGAAAGTCGAAATCAAAATGGCGATGGCCATCAAGCCGCCACCGCTGGAACCAAACATCTGCTGCAACACGGCGGTACCCACGCGATCAGAACTTGCGTACTTGATGCCGCGCGCCACAACGTCTGCGCCATTCGCATTGCCATCAAACGGCAGATGCGCCAGGTAAATAAAGTTGGCCGCGACATAGAGCAAAATCACCACGCCCGTCCCCATCGCCAGCGAGAGCGGCAGGTTGCGCTTGGGATCTTTTACCTCGCCTGCGGTAAACGTCACGTTGTTCCAGGCGTCAGCGGAAAATAGAGATCCGACCTGCGCCACAGCCAGAATCGTCAATACACCCACAAACGGCCCTGCTGCGGTACCAGTAGCGGAATGAGGAAAATCCAGCCGCCAGAAGTTGCCAAAGTTCGCGGCGATGGCCTGCGCGTTGCGCGCCACAAAAATTCCAGCAACCACCAGCCCGGCCAGCGCCGAAACCTTGGCGATGGTAAACAAGTTCTGCACCGCTGCGCCCAGCTTGAGGCCAAAAATATTCAAGACGCTCAGGAAGATGACTATCACAATGCCGCAAAGGTTCTGCGTGTTCAGGCCTACATCCATATTGCCCAGCACCATGGGGCCAATGGGGATCGGCGGGACGTGAGCAATATGCAGGATCCAGTTGTCGGCGGCAATCGAGGGGAAAAAATATCCCAGAAATTTGCCGAAGGCCACGCCCACGGCGGCCACCGTCCCGGTTTGGATCACCAGAAACAGAGTCCATCCATAAAGAAAGCCCCAAAGCGAACCCAGCGATTCGCGCAGGTAGACGTACTGTCCGCCGGCTTTGGGCATCATGGCGGCCAGTTCGCCGTAAGAGAGAGCGCCCACAATCGTCATAAAACCGGTCACCAGCCACGCGCCAATCAGCAGCGCGGGCGAGTTGACCTCGCGGGCAATCTCCGCCGACACAATAAAGATGCCGGAGCCAATCATTGACCCCATGACCAGTGTGGTTGCGCTGGTCAGGCCCAGCCCTTTCACTAACTCAGGCGCGGCCATGGACTGAGGCGGCGTGGTTTGGACTTCCGCTGATGAAGACATAATTGTTCTGTATGTTTTACCCCAAAACGCCCAGAAAAGCCGCAACTGCTTTTGCCGGGGACTCAAGAAGGTCAGAGATTACGGCCACCGAGTCGGCCCCTGCATCCCGCACCTGGCGGCAGTTCTGGCGGGTAATTCCCCCAATGGCGACTAAGGGCTTTCCTGTAGCCAGCCGCGCCTGCCGGACTCCCTCCAGCCCCACCACAGGATCAGGGTTCATTTTGGAACCCGTGGCAAACACCGGCCCAATCGCAATGTAGTCTACCGGGAGCGTGTCGGCTTCGCGGACCTGGGCTAGGTTATGGGTGGAAAAGCCGATGAGGCGTTTCCTCGTCTTGTCTCTTTCCTCGACCGCTATACCCTCCGGGTGCCCTATCCTTTCGCCTGGGTGCCCCATCCTTTCGCGAAGAAGCTGGGGCCTTCCCAGCGACTGAGCGATAGGGTGGGAACTCACCGAATCGAAGATCCGGCGCGCCGCCGTGGGAGAAAGGTCATCCTGTCCCAGGTGGACTCCGTCTGCGTCAGCGGCAAGGCAGATGTCAACGCGATCATTGATGATCAGCATGGCCTTGCCCAGAGTTACCCTGCGCAGCTCGCGGGCACAACTCAGGAAGCGCCGCGGCTGCTCCGGCTGGGACTTGTCGCGTAGCTGGATCAGCGTCGCTCCGGCTGCGATCAGCTCTTCCGCGTAACGGACTACGGCCCAGACCGGGTCTGCCTGCGCCGCGAAGCAGGAGAAGTCGATGATGGGATAGAGCCGGGACAAAATGGGAATAGCCATCCTCCAGAAACTAGTCATCAGTCATAGAGGGTACCCTACCCCCCATCCTTCAACTAGGATTCTAAATGGGTTACACGATGTAATCCCGGGGATCCCATTTCCAATCCGTGTCATCCATGTTAATCAGTGGTGAGATTTCCGGTTTTCAATTACCAATTTTGGCAATGCCGGCGATTTTGGCAATCTTTTCTTACCCTCTCCCCTCCCATAGTCATCCCAGATTGGCGTGGGGTTCAGAAGGGTCGTGTAGCACAGCCGCCCTCGGCTGTGTGAAGTTGGGATTCGATTTGGCTGAATGCTGAGTGCCGATTGCTGAGTGCTTGTGTTTTCAAAGATCTTAAAACGCTTCCCGGCCCTGAGGCGGTGCTAGAAGATAGGGTATTTCCGCCTTTAAATCAATCGCGAAAGAGGACATCTTGACAAAGCCACTCCGCGGAATCATTGATTTTTTCGCGCGAGTTCCGCCGGCATACAGCTTTGGATTCTCCCCCGGAATTCGCTACCATTTTCTTAGGCCTTAAAAACAAGTAAGGCTGAATATTTTTCTGGAGTAATCATGTCAGCCAAAAAGAAATTCAAATTCGCGGCAGGAGCAGTAGGCGCTGTTGCCATCGGATCATTTGCCATCGGCGCATTCGCCATTGGAGCTCTGGCCATCGGACGGCTGTTCGTTCGCAAATTCGCGGTGCAAAGTGGTTCGCTCGGATCGCTTGAGATCGGCGAGCTGACTGTCCGGCGGCTGAAAGTAGAAGAGCTTCAGGTGGAGAACGATCTGCAATTGCCGGGTGGACAGCGGCTGGGGCTAAGAGAGCCGGCATAACCGGATTGATTGCCCCAACCTCACAACGTCGTTGACAGCCGGTCAGCGATTTGCCCGGCTGGAACAGAGTCATGCCCCCCGACGACGATTCCAGTCAGTCCGGCCGATGAAAACCCCGCCACGTCCAATCCATATTCGGCGTTACGCAGATGGGCCGCCTGGTAGGGCGTATGCGCCTCAGGGCTTGCAGAAGTCGGCAGCAGAAAAATCGAGGTCTCCACGTCGCCGGTCTTAAAAACAAAATGCGCATATTCTGTGCCCCGCAGATTGCACAGGCGCACTTTCTCCAGGGCAGCTCCTTCCGGCGTGATGGAAGAGAGCAGGTTTTTCCGCTGCGGGAATTGTGTCTGCAAGAAACGCGCTACATCCTCGGGCTTGCGCTCCCAGTCCGGATGGCGCTGTAGAACCAGGTCCTGATAATGGTCGCTGGCTGCCGCCAGGGCCATGTTTCTCTCAGACTGATGCACGTAAAGCCTGGGGAGAGCGATGGACGCGAACATTGCAAGCGCCAGCACTGCTGCTACAGAAGCCGCCCGCACCACGGTGAGTCGTGGCAGGCGTTTCCACCATGGCGCTGCGATGCGCGCATGGACGCAGCCCAGCACCGCCGATACATCCGGTGTTTCTTCCAGCATGGCGGTTCGCAACGCGTTATCCAGATCGCTTTCCGCGCGGACCATTGCGGCGCATGGCGCGCATTCCCGCAAATGGAGTTCAAGCGCGGCCCTCTCCTCACCCGGCAGCTCGCCGGAGAGATGGAGCGGCAGAAGGTTATATACCGTATCGCAATTCATAAGTTCCCTTCGGCGGCCATGGTGCGCGCCTGAAGCGCGGTGCGCAGGCTGGCGCGGGCGCGGCTCAAGCGGGACATCACTGTCCCCTGAGGCACCTGTAGCAGCTCCGCGATTTCACGGATTTCAAAGCCTTCAATCACCGCCAGATGCAGGACCTGCCGGTGCTCAGAGGTAAGCCGGGCAAAGGCCTCACGCATCTCCTGGCTGGCTGAAACTTTTTCGGGCGCGGCGAGCGCGTGTTCCTGCTCTTCCACATGGAGCTCAGGGTGTTGGCCGCTTTGCCGCAGGCGCTTGTAATGCACGTTGGTCAGGATGCGAAAAAGCCACGCCCTGCAATTTGTGCCACGTTCAAACTGGTGAAAGTTGCGCCACGCCAGGAGCAGCGTCTCCTGGACCAGGTCTTCAGCGCGCGTCTTTTCTCCTGCAAGGCGCAAGGCGTAGCGCAGCAGGCCCGCCGCATGCGGAAACGCAACGCTCTCGAACTCTGAAGCACAGTCCTCTGCCATGGCTGATTCATGCGCTGGAAAGAAACTGACTTTACCCAGCCCCATTAGAATACCTTCCCTCCCTGGCGGCGATCAGCCCTGGACACCCTGTTGCCGGCTATTTACTGAAAGACGCGGCGTGGTGGTTTTCATCCCTCACGGGCGAAAAATAAATTTGCGCGGATGGGTGGAATAGAAATGCCCTGGCAGCAATTGTGTAAGGGTGGGAACAGAAGTAGCTGTTGCCTCACCAGGGCCGCAACTCGGCCCCAACGATATCTACTAATTCATTTTTATCAAATTCATTCAGGGAGAAATATCATGAAGCAAATTCTTATACGCTCACTCTCGCTTGCCGTGCTGGCAAGTTCCATCTCGGCTTTCGCAGCCTCTGGTCCAGCCCAGGAGGCTTCCTCCAAAGATGAGAAGACGATGACAACCGCCACGCCGGACTCCTCCGCCGGCATGCAAAAAGCAGACAGAAAATCCATGCGCGAAAAAAAGAAAATGGAAAAGAAGATGAAGAAAGACCATGACCAGAAGCAGGCCGACCACAACCCGCTGCTGGGCATTTATGGGTGATGCAAGGGCCGGCCGCTGCGGTGGCGCGGACGGTCGGCCCATGCACTATTTCAGAACTCGTAAAGATTCCAGACACACACAACCGCATTGCTCAGCACGCCCCAGGGCCTCTCTATGAAAATTGAAAAATTGATGGACAACCAATCTGACCGCGCGATGACCGCATGGATTCCCGCCAGGCTCATTCGCTATGCTCCCATCCCCTTGCGTTTAATCGTGGGCTATGGCTTTATGGCGCATGGCTACGCCAAAATTGCGCACGGACCGGACCGTTTTATCGGCGTGTTACATGCTCTTGGTGTTCCCTGGCCGGGGCTGATGAGGTGGCTGACGATCATGGTTGAACTTGTAGGCGGATTGGCCGTACTGGCTGGAGCCTATGTCTGGTTAGCGAGCGTGCCCATGGCTGCGGTCCTGCTCGTGGCGATGTTTGCTGTCCATCTCCCTTACGGTTTCAGTTCAATCAAACTTCAAGCGGTAACGGCCGCCGGCGCTCAATTTGGACCACCTGGCTACGAAGTCGCCCTTTTGTATCTCGCGTGTCTGGCAGCGCTGGTATGCGGAGGCTCGGGGCCATTTTCTGTGGATGGACGAATGGACAGATCAAGGACGAGCTGATGCAAGGCGTTTTCCGGTAGTGGTGCGGTTTGGAGCAAAAGGCTCGTCATCCCGATGTCCGTTAAGCGAGCACGCGTTTTCTTCAGCGTGCGAGTAGGACGGAGGGACCTTGTGTTACCCAAAAAATTCAAACTGCACCACTACCCGTTTTTCTGGAAGGTGTGAAAGGACCTGGTTAACTTGTCATGATTTTCTGCCAATCCTCGGCCCCAATCCTCTCACCACAGATTCCATAGGCACACCTAAAATTCGGCAGATGCGCAGCAGCGTGCGAAGTGTGATGGGTCTGCCTGACTCAATCCGCTGCCAATACCGAACATCGTAGCCAAAAGAAATCATGTCTTCCTGGCTGTACCCGGCGCGCTTCCGCAGCCGCTGGATGCGAGGCCCCAGCGCTTATATTTATCCCTCACGATGCTCTGCGGGAGAGTACTCACTCAAATCGAGAACGTGCCATTCCGAGGGCGAACCGCCGTTACTGATGCTCCCCTGGTGGATGTTGTGAGGCCGAGGAATCTGCTCCGCTGGTCTTTCGGTTGGCGATCTTCTGCTCCCGGTTTGCAGCAGCAGAGCCGACCCCCTTACCTCCGCGCACAAAGCCATGGCGTCCATCGGCGATATTAGCCGTGCTTCGGTTTTGATTGCATGACGACAACGGCCTCCGCAGCGTCTTGAGTAAACTTGATTTGCTTAAGACCAAGAGCTCGAGACGAAGGAGGCCGCATATGAAGTATATCGGTTGTGACTTTCATCCGAGCTTCCAACAGATCGCAAT
>JAIQGL010000050.1 GCA_020072585.1 Terriglobia bacterium
CTCCTCCTCGTGCCTCTTCCACTCGCTGCGCCAGCTCCCATACCTTCGGCGCTTCAAACACCGCACGCAACGGCAGCTCTACTCCCAGACTCGCCCGTACTCGCGCGATCACCTGCGTGGCCAGCAGGGAATGCCCTCCGCGCGCAAAAAAATCATCCTCCGCTCCCACCCGCTCGATTCCCAATACTTCTTCCCATATCTGTCCGATCAGCTCCTCCACCGGCGTCCGCGGCGCTCGGTAACCCTCTTTCCCCCAGCTGTTCTCATCCACTTCCGGCAAGGCCTGCCGGTTAATCTTCCCATTCGCCGTCAGCGGCATTTCCTCCATCATCACAAACACTGCTGGCACCATATACTCGGGCAAGCGTTGTTTCATTGCATCGCGCAACTGGCTCCCAGATATCTGGTGACGCGGAACCAGGTAGGCCACCAGACGCTTGCTCGCTGACGAATCTTCATACACTGTTACAACCGCCTGGGCCACGGCGGGATGTGCTTCCAGGACATTCTCAATTTCCCCTAGTTCGATGCGGAAACCCCGTACTTTCACCTGATGATCGGTACGGCCAAGGAATACAATTTCTCCCTCGGGCAAACGCCGGGCTAAATCCCCGGTCCGATAAAGCCGGCTGTCTGCAGTAGTGGAATAAGAATCAGGTATGAACGCTTGGGCCGTCAGTACCGGATCATTGAGGTAGCCTCGTCCAACACATATGCCGCCCACATAGAGCTCTCCTGCAACTCCCACTGGAACAGGCTGAAAATATTCATCCAGGACATACAGTCTTGTATTAAGGATAGGATTGCCAATAGGCGTATGCGTCGTATCAGGAGGCTCTGCGGATTTCATCAAATAGTGGGCCACATCGTCAGAGCATTCAGTGGGACCATAGGCATTCACGATCGGTGTGGCCTTGTAAAAATCAAACCAGCGCCGCACGAGTTCAGGCGGCAAAGCCTCACCCGTCAGCACAAGCCAGCGCAGCGCAGAAAGCGGCACAGGCGTTGTGTGTTTGCTTTCAATTCCCTCAAGAAAAGCCCGCAACAGCGAAGGCACTACCTCAAGCACCGTTGTTCCTGTTGCAAGAGCGTTCTGAAACAAAGGATATGGGTCGATAGCGATTTCCTGCGCGACTATATTCACTCGACCACCCACAAGCAGAGCGGCCAGAAACTGCCATACTGAAATATCGAAGCACTGCGAAGCAGTTTGCGCGATTACGTCAGCGGGACCAAGTTGAAGATCATGAACCTTGGCCCATAAGTGATTGAGCATTCCCGCGTGCTCCACCATGGCGCCTTTTGGCGTTCCCGTCGACCCTGAGGTATAGATCACATATGCAAGATGCTCAGGTGTATGCAGCGCCCGCAGATTTTCATCGGAATCAGTCAGCAAGCCAAGCTTCTCGATATGGAATGCCCATAACCGGGTTCCCGGCAAGCTCGTTTCTAGCTGCTGCTCAAGTTCGCGCACCAATTCCTGATTGCCGACCAAATGCACAACGCCGCTGCGCTCCAGCACCTGTATGTGGCGCAGCACCGGATGAGCGGGGTCAAGGGGCAGATAGGCTCCTCCTGCCTTAAAAACTGCAAGCATCGCGGCGAGAAACTCAATGCTGCGGTCCATCAGCAACCCTACAATTGATTCGGGGCCCACGCCAGATTTCCGAAGCTGATGAGCCAGGCGGTTCGCCTGTCTGTTCAGCTCCTTGTACGTGGTTTGCCTGTGATGGTCGCTGACGGCCACCGCGTCCGGCGTCCGATCCACTTGGCTTTCGAATCTTTGATGGAAGCATTCGTCCAACGGCACGTCAGATGCCGTGCTGTTCCATTGCACAAGCAATTGCTGCTGTTCTTCGGTAAGCAGCATTGGCAGCATTCCGATGTCACGGTCCGAATTCGCACCGATACTGCTGAACAGTGCTGTCATGTGACGAATGAAGCGTTGCACAGTTGCTACTTCAAAACGGTCGCTGCTGTATTCAAGAGTGCCTGTGAAGCCCTGTGGGGTTTCCAGCAACGCCAAAGACAAATCGAATTTCGCTGTTCCCTCAACTGCTCCATCAGGCGCCCAGGAGAGCGGCTGCCAGGTCAAACTAGGCACATCCATCTCCGGCATGACGCTGCTTTCAAGCACAAAGCTGGCCTGGAACAGAGGATTCTCGTCCCCTTCGCGGGCGCTTTCGGCTGCGCGGACAATTTCTCCAAACGGCAATTTGCCGTGAAGCAGCGCATCGGAAACCGTCTGTCGTATTCGCTGTAGCAACTCGCGAAACGTTGGTCCACCAGAAAGGTCGCAACGCAAAACAATCGTGTTGGCCAGAAATCCAATGAGCCCCTGGAACTCATTGCGTCCCCGGTTGGCTACGAACGAACCGATGGCAAAATCCTTTTGACTGGAGTAGCGGCCGAGAAATACTGCATATCCCGCCAGCAATACTACGAAGGGTGTGCAATTCTCTTCCCTACCTAGGGCAACAAGTTTTTCGCTGAGTTCGCGCGTCCAATTCAGTGGCAACCGCCCACCGCGATAGGATTTTTCCGTTGAATGCGACCGGTCGCCGGGCAATTCCAGCCGCGGCAAATCCTTCAATTTTCCTGTCCAAAAAGAACGATCGTTGTCCCATTCCGCATTACGGGATTGCTCCCATCGCGCGTAGTCAGCAAACTGCAATGGCATTGGTGGCGGCACCGGAATATCGCGCGCTAGATTCCGGTAGATTGTGGCCAGCTCTTTCGCAAGGAGCATGATGGACCAGCCATCCGTAACGGTATGGTGCTGCGTAATCAGCAACGCGTGCTCGTTCTCAGAGATAGCAACCAGATGGAAGCGCACCAGTGGACCAACAGCGAGATCGAAAGGCTGCGATGCAACGTTGGTTGCAATAGAGTAAAGCTCTCGCTCGCGTTGAGCAGGCTCAATCGCTCGCAAATCAACCAGAGTGAGCCCTATATTGTCTCCCGGCTGCACAATCTGGAATGGCTGTCCGTTTACGTCGCGAAACACCGTGCGCAGGATCGAGTGGCGGCAGCTCAATTCAACCAGGCTTCGCCGGAGCAACCCGTGATCCAGCTGTCCTGCAATCCGCAAACCAAAATGAACGTTGTAGACAGGATTGCCCGGCGAGAGCCGGTCAAGAAACCATAGTCGCTGTTGGCCGGAAGAAACAGGCAACTCACCTTCAAGCGGGCCAGGAGTGATTGCTTCCGTTGCGCTGCTGCTCTGGCCCTGGCACCAGAGCTCAAGCAGGTTTTTGGCGACGTCCGTCAGAGCTGTGTGCTGCCATATAAAAGAATCCGGTAATAACAGTCCAAGTGATGATTCCAGCTCTGTCTGGAGCACGATTCCCATCAACGAGTCCAGGCCAATACCTGCAGGCGACAACGCCAGATCCACGCGCGAAGCATCTACCCGTAGACGCCTGGCACACAACACTCTTACCAGGTCTTCAACAAGTTTTAGTTTTTTTGCGTGGTCATCGGCGGACACAAGCGCAGCAATGACCGCCCCGGAGTCCTCATCCAGTTCAATGGCCGCCAGAGTTTCGTGCGCGAACTCCATTCCATCAGAATTGCCGGTGCGGGAGACAAATAACGTAAGGAGATCTCCATCCTGCAGGCCTTTACGGCACGCGTTGCGTCGAATCTTGCCGCTGGAGGTTTTGGGAATAGACTTGGCTCTCAGTAGCGCCACCGTATTTACATAAGTTCCGTGCTCTTCAGCTACCGCCCGCCTGATGCTTTCAACAATGGTTTCTGGATCCACCGAATCGCCCGGCAAGTCTACTTCTGCTGCTATCGCCAACTGCTCTTCAACTCCAGACTCAAGAGCAAAGGCCGCGCAGCCTCCGGCACGCACCGCCGAATGGGCTTTCTCTACGGTAAGTTCAATATCTTGCGGATAAATGTTTCGGCCACGGATGATAATGAGGTCTTTCATCCGGCCTGTTACAAATATTTCACCTGCAGTTTCAAATCCGAGATCTCCCGTGCGCAGAAAAGGCGTGCTATCTCCGCGCAGCAATTGTGCACAAAATACGTAAGTGTTCTCGTCGCCGCGTCCCCAGTACCCTTTGGCTACACTTGGTCCGGCAACCCATATCTCGCCTACCGTCTTTTCTGAGCAGACCTCGTGCGTAGAAGGGTCTACGATAAGAACCCGCTGTTGCGGTCCACTTCGACCTGAAGAAACCAGAGTACGGGTTCCTGGCGTACCGGCTGTCAATTCAATAGCCAGGTTGCGTTCTAACCCTTCAGATGAAATGGTTCGATAAGAAGGAAGCAGATCGCGATCAATTCCGGTTACGAACAGCGTGCCTTCTGCAAGGCCATAACAGGGGTAGAATGCTTCAGCACGAAATCCACAACTGGCAAAGGCCGCGGAGAAGCGCTCCATTGTTTCCTGCCTGACCGGCTCAGATCCATTGAAAGCGACTTTCCAGGCACTCAAATCCAATTTGAGATCCGGCGTCTTCCGGCTTGTGCATAGATCAAACGAGAAATTTGGGCCTCCGCTGACTGTACCGTGAAACCGGCTGATAGCTTCAAGCCAGCGCATGGGCCGTTGCAGCATTGCGAGCGGGGACATCAGCGTACAAGAGGTCCCAAGGTATAGGGGCTGAAGCACATTCCCTATCAATCCCATGTCGTGATACAGCGGTAGCCAGCCGACTACGTGGGCTGAGGAATCATTGCCAAACGATTGAGCAATGAGCTGCTCATTCGCCAGAATATTTCCATGCGTGACCATCACGCCTTTGGGAGTGCCAGTCGAACCCGACGTGTATTGAAGAAATGCCAGTGTTTCCGACGTGACTGTGGGGCGCCGCCATAACGCGCTATCTATAGCAGCGCCATCATCAGTGGCAATCCAGCGGGCATCAGCCAATTCCGGGGCTTTGCGACTCAGTCCACGGCTGATCTTGAGAAATTGCGATGTCGTTAGCACCAAGCTCGCGCGGCAGTCCTGTGCGATTGCCTCAAGACGTGAAAGTTTGCGGTGCGGATAGGTAGGGACCGCTACAACACCCGCGTACATACATCCGAGAAATGCAGCAATGAACTCAAGACCTGGCGGATACAGAAGTAGGGCGCGATTGCCCTCAGCATTCTCCTGCTGCAATCGTGTGGCAATCGCAAACACACGACGGCCAAGATCACGGTAAGTCCACTCCTCTATCGGACCGTCGACATCGCCGGTAAGCAGAAAACGAAAAGCCAGGTCCCCCGCCCGTTCATGAAATTGACGCTGCAATAAGTCGACAAAAGTTGTGTAATTCTCGGGTAACCGGGCGTCTTGCATCGCACTATCCTCATGAACCTATGCCTGGGAGCCAACCGTATGCGCCTGCGCGCCGGCCTTGAATGGAGTTGAAATCCGCGCAGTTACAGGACGCAGCTGCACAAGACGCTGGCTCCAGAGTTCATCCAGCTCGGCCATGAGGTCCTTCTTCTCACTGCTGCTCTGGACGTCTGTTTCGTGAAATAAGTCAGAAATAGACTTCTCACCATCAAGCTTCATGAGAAGCTCACAAAGCTTGTTGGAAATTCCGAACCTGAACTGCGAATCGGATGTCGACCGTACTTCACAGCTGACAGCCATTCGATCGGCATCCACAAAATGCTTGGTCTGGTGCAACCGGGTATAGCGTGGCAGCGAGATCAACCTCGCGGCACGGTCTTCCCATGTCTGGCGGCGCTTGCTGACCAGGTAATCACCCACAACCAGATAGTCAAGGCCGGTTGTGAGATAGGACACGATTGCGTCTTCCACCGAGTCAACAATAGGCTCGGCATTATTGTTAAATGATGTGTTCAAGAGCACCGGAACTCCGGTAAGGTCTTTGAACGCCTTGATGATCTGCCAGTATTTTGGATTTGCCTCCTGGGAGACTGTCTGCACGCGGGCCGTGCCATCAACATGCGTTATTGCGCCAAGCAGGCTGCGCTTGTCATCTTTAACGTTCACCACAAAAATCATGAAAGGCAGAGAGTCTGTGCCCGCCGGCACTTCAAAGAATTCACGGAGATCTTCTTCCAGAACTGAAGGGGCAAAAGGCCGGTACGCCTCCCGTTTTTTGACCATTTGATTGATGCGGCCTTTATTTTCAGCAGGCCTGGGGTCGGCAAGAATGCTTCTATTACCTAATGCGCGGGGGCCGAACTCTGACTGGCCCTGAACCCAGCCAATAACGTATCCCTGAGCGATCAAGTGCGCGGCCCTTTGCGCTACATCGTCGCACTTCTCGAAATCCAGGAAGCTGCTCCACCCTTCCAGAATTGGGGCGATGTCATCATGGGCAATGTCAGTGCCCCAAAATACGTGCTTAAGCTGGGTGCGTTTGGCGGGCTTGCCTTGCTGCTGGCAGACCAGCAACGCCGCGCCAAGCGCACAGCCTGCATCGTGGGCTGCGGGCTGCACAAACATTTGATCGAACAGGCCTGAATTCAGAATTTTTCCGTTCATCGTGCAATTGTGAGCGACACCGCCTGCCAGGCAGAGGTTCCTCTGGCCAAGCGCTTGCTGCCGGTAGCTCAGCATATGGAGCACAATATCTTCCAAAGACTCCTGCAAAGAGGCTGCAAGGTCCATGTGTTGCTGTGTAAACGGCTGCCCCTTTTTCCGCACCTGGATTTTGCCCATTAATCCGGAGGCTATGCGGTCTAAACTAAGTTCATAACCGCCATCAGGCTTCAACTCATAAAATCCGCGAAGAATAGAGCGGTAGGTAGCTGGATTGCCGTATGGAGCAAGCCCCATCACCTTGTATTCATCAAAGGATCCATATCCCAGAAACTGAATAACGTCGAGATACAGAACACCTAGCGATTTGTTCTGCGGGAAAGTCTCTATCTCCATCAGCTTTTCTCCTTCACCAACAGCCACCAGACCAGAAAGGAAATCTCCATAGCCATCAATGGCAACCACCAGGCTCCGCTCAAAACCAGACATAGCATAAGCGCTCACTGCATGGGCCATATGGTGTCGCACGAAGGTGAGCCGGCTTGGGTCAATGGCACAGCCCAGTTCGCGTTGCAGCAACTGATGCATGATAGTTCTGGCATCGAGTTGTTGCTTCATTTCAGACCGGCTGAGGAAAATGCGGGCCAGCAATGTATTGCAGTATTCCTCAGTAGCATAGAATGCGAAGTAGTCAATGTCCTGCGGGCGCACTCCTCGATGCTCAAGACAGAAGCGTAACGAATTTACAGGAAATTTATTGGAATGTTTGATACGGTTCAGGCGTTCTTCTTCAATCGCTGCCACCACCACGCCATCCTCTACAAGAACAGCCGCACCGTCATGCGTGAAAGCCCGTGGAATTTCGAATGGGTTTTCGTGTACCTGATTCAAACCACCACTAAAGCCAATGCAAAGCATTCGTTTCCCTCTCACTGTTTGCGGCAGTTGATTTCTGCCGTCTGAATGGTGTTTACCAGCAGGCCCCCAGAAAGGGTCGTTGTTGCAGCACTTGACGCCCGGCCCGGCGCTCAATCACAGCACTTACCTCAGGACCCAGAGTTGCAAACATGACCTCCTGAGAAAGCCTTTCAATCGGATGGCCGCCCGCGAACGAGCGCGCGCCGACGATGCGCCGCGCAGCTGTGACTACAGCCTCTGAGCATTTAGTACCTATATATTTCGCGGTGCCGGCGAGATCCACAGCTTTCTCCAGCAGGTGAGCGTCCCGGGGAAGACTCTTAACCTCGCCCAGAGCATTGCCTGCCTGCCACACAATGGAGCACGCGCCACGGTAATCAATCGCCAGTCTCCCTACATCAATGATCATCCCGTCTAACTCAGCTAATGGCCGATTGTCTCTTCCCTGTGTGGCGCAGAGAAACTTCCGCACCTCTTCAATGGCGCGGGCCGCGGCTCCAAGATAGAGTGCGGGGATCAGAAGCTGGTGCCATGCCATCTCAAAGCTGACCAGCTGAGAAACATCCTGGTTTTTGCCGCCTGCAAGCAGACTTTCATGGGGCACAACAAGATCATGGAAGACGATCTGCCTGGTATCGGAATCACGCATGGCGGATGGAAATAGATAAGGACCTATCTCGACTGCGGGATTGCCCTGCATATTTGCAATAGCGAAGAAGGCGTATCCTTCATCTCGGATTTCCGTGAGAAAGACCAGAAGATCGCCTTGGGTGGCCAGCGAAGTGTAAGCAGCTTTGCCGTTAATGCGGAAACCGTGCTCTTCCCTGCGGGCATGGGTGCCAATGTCGCCCAGCTTTCCACCATGCACCTTGGAATTCGTATTTGCCACAAGCATGCGCTGGTCGCAAATAGAGTCAACCAGCGCGTCGCGTCTCCGGTCCATGGCGGGATCGTTGGCCGTGGGAAAAGTAGCAATGGCCGAAGTTACATAGAAGTGGTTTTCAATCGCGAGCGCGATAGCTGGGGAAATCCCGCCCAGGCGGTGCAACAGTTCAAAGCAGAGACGGAATAGGCCGGTAGCATCAGTCTGGTAAGCAGCCGGCATGAACGGCAAATTGCTAGAGCGAAACAAGCGGTAAAACCCCGTGAAGTCATTGCTGATCAACGCTGTTTCCAGGGCCGCGCAAACAGCAACCATCTGCTCCCGATAACTCTCTACACTGAACGTGGAGTCGGCCCCAATCCCGTTAATCCGAGCAGTAGCTGTCATCGGCTCATCTCTCTTGCGGAAGCACGCATCATCACTAAACGATCTGACCAGAGCTCTCGGAATTCTGCTAACAGCGCCTGCGCATCGCCATTCATGCTCTGGCTATCGCGCAACAAATCGCCTAGCGGCTTTCCACCATTAAGACTTAACAATAACTCTGCAATCTGTGGGGAAATCGGGCGTGAGACCTGTGGCGCATAGGAAGTGCGAATCTCGTCGCAAAAGCGTTGCTTCTGTCGTTCCGCTAGGCCCTTACTGCGAAAAACTCTTACATAGGGCGGCAGCGAGATATGGAGACTCAGAAAGTCATCCGCTGTGGGAGTAAGCTTCCTGACAATGAAATCTCCAATGACCAGCAAATCAACACCCGTAGTAATAAAAGCAACAATCGCATCCGCTGTTGACGCCACCATAGGTTCGGCACTGTTGTTAAGTGATGTGTTCAGCAGCACCGGCACACCCGTGCGATCTTTAAATGCGCTTATCAACTGCCACAGACGCGGATTCGTTTCCCGCGAAACAGTCTGCAGACGGGCAGTACCATCCACGTGGGTGGTAGCCGGCAGCAGACTCCGATGGTTTTCGCGTACCTTCGTGACAAAAGTCTTGAAGCGAAAACTTTCAACTCCAGCCGGAAGTTCAAAATAATCCGCCGCATCTTCCTCAAGAACAGCTGGAGCAAAAGGCCAGCAATACTCCTGATGTCCCAAGGCCTTCTTGACGCGTTCTATGCTGGCTGAGTCCCTCGGGTCGGCAAACACGTTGCGGTTGCCCAGAGCATGCGATCCGAATTCCGAACGCCCTTGCGCCCATGCGACAACAGCACCATTGGAGAGCGCTTCCGCTGCAATCTGTTCAACGTCCGTCGCTTTCTCAAAGCTAAGAAAGCCATGCCACTTTTCCAATTCGGCGGCGATCTGTGCCTCCGAACCAATATCCGGCCCCCAGTACACGTTGTGTACCTGTCCATTTTTTCGAGTGACAGGCTGCTCATATGAAGCCAAAAGCGCGGCTCCAAGAGCACACCCTGAGTCATAGGCAGCGGGATGCACAAAGACTTGATCAAATAGACCTGACTGAAGCACCTTTCCATTGGTGGTGCTGTTTTCCGCCATTCCTCCCGCAATGCATAAGTTCTTCAGTCCGGTTAGCTGGCGAAAGTGACGAAGCACATGGAGCACAATTTTTTCCATAGACTGCTGCAATGATGCTGCCAGATCTTTGTGCGCCTGAGTTGGTTCCTGGCCTTTGCGCCGCGGCTCGATGGAATCAAGAAGCAATCCAATACGTTCCAAATGCAGCACGTAATCGCCGTCAGGCAGTAAACTATACAAATTCCCAAGTACAGACGCATATATCTCAGGATCGCCGAAAGGCGACATCATCATCGCTTTGAACTCATCGAACATTCCAAGACCAAGAAACGGCAACACAGCTTCCCAAAAACGCCCAAGTGACTTGGCCGGAGACAGTGCAACTAATGAATCAAATGAGACTGAATTGTCTTGCTCACGACGACTGCGATAAACACCGCCGGCATTGTCAATCACCAGCACCAGGCTTTCATCGAACCCGGACTGGTCCATGACCCCAACAGCGTGCATGAGCTTATGTTGAAAGAAATGCAGCTTGCCAGGATCAATCTTGGCGCCAAGATGGCGCCCGAGCGTAATTCCCAGCATCGTCCGCGCATTTACGCGACCGATCTCAGGCTTGGCAAGGTAAAGCCGCGAAAGCAAAATATTGGCAGCCTCTTCGTTGACATAGTAGGCAATCCGGTTAACGTCCTGAATGCTGGCGCCACGCTGCTCCAGGCAGCAGCGAATCGCTTGAAGGGGAAACTTATTGGACCGTTTGATGCGGTTAAGCCGTTCCTCCTCAACCGCAACAACGACCTTGCCATCCTCAACAAGAACGGCAGCTCCGTCATATGTATAATTCTCAGGCGTATCCAGAAATTCTTCATGGACGGGATCTAAACCACCTGCAAGTCCTAGCGTCAACATCCTAACTCCACCTTTCAGGTGTGGGCGCTATAGCGTCTAGCGATCGATTTGCGGATCCAGGCCTAGCGCTATTTTGCCGATATATTCAAACGCCTCATATGGTGCGAACGGCTGCATGAACGGACCCGCGCGAACGTCCCGGTACAGGCGTGCGAGGGGGTGTTTGCTCATATAAGCTGCACCGCCGCATACGATCATCGCTTTGTCTACAATGTCGATAGCTTTGCGGTTGACAACATACTTCATGCATTGAACTTCTTTGTTTAGTAAATTCGCCTCGTCCGTGGGAGCGTCTTCCGTTGCATACTTCCGCAGAAATGCGGCGGCTGCACATCCCACCCGCTCCGTAATAGCCCGGGACGCCGCAAGTTCAATTTCAATCTCGGCAATAAAGTGCTGGATGGGAACGCGGTCACAAAGCCGCTTAAGATTGCGGCCCTTGCGCTGCGTCTGCACAACGTTAACGGCGAAGTCCCGCGCCGTCTCTGCAATACCTACAAAAGCTGCAATCAACGGCAGGTAGCCAATCAACGCGAAGTCGGTATTGCCCTTGCCTATCTTTCCGTAGCTCTCGCGCTTGGCAAATAGTCTTTCTTCAGGAATAAAACAATTCGTGAAGATGACATCGTTACTTCCTGAAGCACGCATGCCCAATGAATCCCAGTTGTCCTTGACCTCAACTCCTGGCACGTCTCTTGCCACTAGCGCCGTTGCCGTTAAAAACTGCTCCGGGCCGCTGGGAACGCGCACAATGGGAAAAAACAAATGAGCAGCCGGTGAAATCGTTCCGAAGATCTTACGTCCGTTCAGAATATATCCGCCATCCGTGGGGACCGCTTCCATCATTGGACTATTAAGATCCGTGCCGGCTTCCGTTGTAGGGAAACACATCACCAGCTTGTTCTTAGCGACCTGTTGCAGCAGCGCACGAATAAGCGCAGCCGTCTTGTCGTCACCATTGGTCTCGCATCGGCGCATATGGCGAACAATTGCAGAGCCACCGGTGATATGCATGTTTGCAGCTATTGCCGTAGATGCATCACCGCGCGCCAAACGACTTATGCCGACCATGATGTCGTAGATTGACTCCACACCCATGCCACCGAATTCTGCCGGCAGTGCCGCCGCCATAAAGCCACTCTTGTCCAGTGCTTCAAAGTTTTCGAATGGAAAACTGCCTTCGCGGTCGTGCTTTTCCGCGCGTGTTGCAAAGTCCGTAGCATGCTGTTCCGCAAGTGCTACAAACTGCCTCCCTGCCTCGGTCGTTGGGAATAGCTCAAAGGTCATTGGGTTCTTCGCACTCGCACTGCTTTAGTTTTAATCTTGCTCTTGCTTGTCTTATTTGATGCCAGCTGTGTTTGAGAGTGGTAGCTTAACGTGCAACAAAGCCATGTCATGCGCAATGCTCCATAGCAAGCATTGTGCATTTGGTACGATAGACTCTGCATAGGTGATATGTCTATCAAAATAGATGAAATTTTGTGAGTATTTCAATTTGGTTTACATAGTACCAATCTGGTACTTTTTGGGTTATTAACGTTCCATTTTGGTGTCACTTGTTCCCGATATTGAACTAATACTAATAATCATTTATAAAAATAGTTTTGATTGATTGACTCTTTTATTCCTATATAGTTACTATTCATTGGCAAATATACTACGGTACGAGGCGCGTGGCACTTATGACTTCTCGTAAAGAGTTGCTCGAGCGGCTGGCGATAGGCGACCGGATTATCCGAGAGACCCCGGTAATACAATTACAAGATGACCACATCTGCCTTCATGCCAAGCTTGAATTTTTGAACGGCATTGGAAGCATTAAGGACCGCCCAGCATTTTGGATTCTTAAGCGCGGCATCGAGCGCGGTGATATCGTTCCTGACACAACCATCATTGAATCTTCATCTGGCAATTTTGCTTGCGCTCTGGCGGCATTTTGCCGTCTGCTAAAGTTGAACTTCATTCCTGTACTTGACCCTGTCGTACCACCCACCTATGAAGCTTATCTACGTGCCAACTGCAAGCATGTTGTCAAGGTTGACGAATGCGATGAAACAGGCGGGTACCTGAAAACACGTCTTCGGATGGTACGGTCGCTCATGTCTGACATTCCCGGGTCTTATTGGACCAACCAGTATGAGAACCCTGACGGCATGGATGCGCATTACAATTTGACTGGAGCAGAGATACTGCGCGCCCTGCCTCATGTAGAGTATGTGTTTCTGGGCGTGAGTTCTGCAGGAACAGTTTCGGGAGTCTCCCGAGTATTGAAAGAGCATAACCCTGATGTGCAGATCATTGCTGTGGATGCTGAAGGATCAGTGATTTTTGGGCAGAAACCCAAGAAGCGCTACATCTCAGGAATTGGTTCCAGCATTACGCCACCTCTGCTTAAACACGCGATGATAGATGATGTAGTAATTGTCCCAGAGAGTGATACGCTGACTGCGTGCTATGAGCTATTGACTCGCCATAACTTATTCGTGGGTGGCTCAACAGGCACAGTGTATAGCGCGATCCAGAGTTACTTTCGCGGGAAACGTTTTAAACGGCCTCCAACTGTTTTGTTCCTCTGCTCTGATCGTGGGGCAGCCTATCTTCACAACGTGTATAACCCGGAGTGGGTGGCATCGCACCTCATGATAGCTGCTCCCACGCCTGTGGCGAGCTAACATGGCAAGCACCAGTTCGATGAACCAATTCCCATTCACGATTATTACAGGACGTACAGTTCAGAATATTATCCACAATGATCTTGCAGGCTGCATGGAGGCGGTCCGGGAGGGTTATCTTGCACACGGAGACGGGCGTTCCGTAAATCCGGCAAGCGTCTTTCTCAAGTTTCCGGATCGGCCGAACGCCAGGATTATTGGTCTGCCGACGCATCTGGCTGCACCTTGGGGGATCTCCGGCATTAAGTGGATTGCCAGCTACCCCGATAACGTCACACATGGGTTTCCGCGCGCTTCAGCAGTTTTGATCCTAAACAGCCACGAACACGGATATCCATTCGCCTGTATGGAAGCTTCCATCATTTCTGCATCGCGCACTGCGGCTTCAGCCGTGTTGGCGGCTTGTCACCTCAGTAGCAAGGGCCAACGCGCAGCTTCTTTGGGAATCGTTGGGTGCGGATTGATTGCACGCTATGTATACCAATTTCTGACTGGCACAGGATGGGAGATCGACAAGGTGAGTCTCTATGATACTCGCCAGTCCGAGGCAGAACGGTTCCGTGTGCACATTTGTGATTCTGCACGGCACAGCGAGGTTCAAGTGGCGTCCGACCTAGCCACACTGCTTACAACAAGCGACCTTATTTTGTTTACCACCATCGCTGGCAAACCTCACGTCCATAATCCAGATATGTTTGCCCATAAGCCCCTTGTTCTGCACGTATCTTTACGCGATTTGGCACCTGAGCTGCTGTTGGACGCATGCAACGTTGTAGACGATGTGGATCACGTAATGCATGCTGATACTTCACCTCACCTGGCGGAACAGCTTACCGGCGGCAGATCGTTTGTGACTGGTACGCTTGCAGACATTATGACTGGAAGAAAACAACCGGACCATTCCCGCACCGTGATCTTTTCTCCGTTTGGCCTTGGCGTGCTCGACCTTGCCGTCGGCAAATGGGTTTATGAACGGGCCGTTGCCGCTGAACAGTATCTGCCAGTCAATGATTTTTTTTATGACCTACAGCGCTGATAAGATGAGATGTCCTAGTTCCCCGCTTTCTTGGAGTTGCAGTGAAACTCGTAGTGAGAATAAGCAATACCGATCTGGCAGCGGCATCACCATCGCATGATTTTGTTCATGCCATTGCGGAACTGATGAGGGAAAAACACTCTGTTACCGTCGTTCATGGGCGCAATCGTGTTTTGCTGGGAGCCATTCCCCCGGTTGATTCAACTCCAAGCACTCCCGCTACACAATCTCTGATAGCATCCCACATTAGGGACCTGGATTTGATGGCTGGGGCCAAACTAAATAAAACGCTGGTTGCGATGCTGGGCAAAGCTCGTACCCAGGCCGTCGGGCTTTTTGGCTCTGACGGAAATATCATACGAACCAGGCAGAAGCTTAGTCAGAATGGCAACCGGCTTCGGATCAATGGTGAAGGATCCGGCGACAGTGCTGGCGACACTGGTGTTGAAGTAGCGGCGGTAGAGCCCTTTTGGCTGGAGGTGATAGCCAGAAATGGCGGCGTACCGGTCATTGCCAATTTCGCGCTGGGTCCGGACGACGAATACTATTGCATTGATGCTGATCAGCTCGCTGCAGCCTGCGCAATTGCCTGGAACGCGGATGCTTTGATTTTCCTGACCAGGGAAGACGGAATCCGAAGCACCGATGGATCGATTATCCGATGGGTCAACTCTGAACAGCTTTCCGGCTTATCTCAGGACACCGCGATTCCTCGAAGTCTTTTATCAAAGTTGGGCGCATGTCATTATGCATTGAGCCGCGGAGTACGCCGCGCACGTATCCTTCCCATTGCACGGAGCGAGAGTCTTGCGTCGTTTTATTTCACAAAGATTGAATGGGGAACAGAAGTGATTCTCCCTGCGCAGGACCAGATTAGCATCAACTCTCACAGCTAAGCTGAATCATTGCTCTTTACGCGCCGAGGGTGTTAACGCGACTTCCTCAAGAAGTTTCACCAGGCCATGAAGCGTCTGATTGACGGGCGCGCCAACACCAAGCTGCATTGCTCGCCGAACAACATATCCATTCAGTGAATCGATCTCAGTATGTTTTCCCCTCTGGATATCCTGGGCTGTTGAAGAGATGGCATTCTCCATTGTTTTACCCAGTTTAAGCGCAGATTCCATCAAAATATCAGAAGGCGGAATTTTTACTCCGGCTGCCGTCGCAACAGCAACGATCTCCAAAATGACCTGCAGCATAATTTCTCTGACCCATCGATTTTCCGCCAACTGGCCATACCTTGCCCGCCCCAACGCTGAAATTGCATTGTAGGCACAATTCATGGTGAGCTTGATCCAGAGATCGGCATGAATGTCCTCTGATACTCTGCACGGTACTCCAGCTCGCGAAAAAAGATCGGCGACATTCTCAATGTCATGACGCCATGAATTATCTACTGGGAAGCGATTCCAAAAATCTCCAATGGCAAGATGGCCAGCACCGGTATGCTTGATCCGGCCCGGAGCGGAAACTTCCACCGCTACATAAACGGCGGCCGGCAAAGCTTCAATGCCGCTTACTGCCCGAATACATTCAACGTTATCGACACCATTTTGCAGGCTAACAACAATGGTTCCTGGTGCAAGGTGACCGATAATTTGCCGGGCAGCTTCCGCAGTATCGCCGGTCTTAACACAAATAAGGACTATTGCCGCGTCGCTCAACGCCTGACAACTTGTTGCGGCCTTTACGGAAATGGTTTCCTGGAAGTAAATGCTATCGAGGAACAATCCGGACCTGGTAATCGCTTCTATATGAGGAGCCCGCCCAATGAGAGTGACCGGCGCTCCGGCACGGGCGAGCATCCCACCCAAAAAAGAGCCGACGGCCCCTGCACCCACGACAGCAACCTTTGGCCACTCTCGTTTCTCTGCCATTTTGTTTTCTCTTCGGATAGCCCCCTGATTAGCCTATCCCAAAAAGAGCGGCTACGGATCATCCGAGCAGGAGATTTTTCCGTAGCCTATGACTCAGAATCGACATTTATAGAGTTCAGCAAATAGAACCGATGATCGCGCGATGGCCCTAAACGGGGGTCGCGGTTTGAGCAGAGGCAGTTTGTTGCGCCCTTTCATGCCTCTGGTTGCTTTGCAATGACCAATCTCCAAGTTGCTCCAGAACAAGCATAATCGCTGCCCCCAGGCTCTCCGATACCACCGGCGGCATCTGCGGATCACAACGGCTAATGTGGATAGTCGTCTCGTGCTGGAATATCGATCCACTAATTACCAGCCGCGGCAGCATTTGATGGATGGCATTCTCCACATTCTGCGGCCGGCCGGAGCGACAATCTGAGATTTCCAGATAACTCTCGAACGACATGGGCACATGCTCACCGGAGAGTATCTCAAATTCCCGTTGCGCATAATCGAGAAATCGCAGATGGTTCCGGCTTAATTGGACTTTATTTACCGCGCTGCGCACTCCGCCTTCACCGTACAGTTCCATGTCCCGCACCAATAGGGGGAACCTGGCGCCTGTCCCATCCTGAGCAGACACCATCATCGAAGTGGGGCGGCGATAGAGACTGGATAGAGCAGAAGCCACAGCAACGGCGAGTGTGTCCGTATCAGAAGATGTGCCCGTGCCTCTGGTTGCAGCGTTCAGAACTTCCGTGGAAATTCTTACCTTATAGATGCCTTCGGCTGCATGCCCTCGTCCCTTCTCCGTCGATGCCCCGAGAATCCCTCTGAACTCGTCGTACCAGAAGTCCAATCCTTTTCCGATCTCGTTTCCTGACCAGCCTGCGAGATGCTCACGCATCGGAGCCTCATGCGAGCCAAAACGGCAGCTCTCACGCATGCCCTCAAGTAGCTTCACGTCGATCTGGTCCTTCTGTGGATGCAAGAGACTCTCTTTAATAACTGCATTGAAGCTGTGCAGAAAGGTCAGCATATGAGGTTTGCTGAGACCCATCCGCTGTAGGTAAAAGGTGCTCCACTGTTCAAAACCCATCTGCGGCAGCCAGGTGGATCCTTCCACTGTCAAGAACATGTGTTCAATCCAGGAGCATGCCTCCGCCGCAGTCATCGTATTGTGTGACCAGCTGAAACCCGATCCCTGAATATTGTATTTTTCTTTTTCTCTCCAGATTGGTGTGACTGGATCACAATACCACAGCTGTGCCCGGTAATACTCAGGCTGGGCCTGCTCAATCAGAGAAATCGTGTCGGCAAGCGTATCTTTGTTTTCACCTGGAAACCCCACAATCACAGATGCATATGTGGACACCCCATTGCGACGAAAGTCTGGGATCGCCTGCAAGTAATTCTTTCGCCGTGCTGTCTTGTTCATCCGGAGTAGCATTTCGTCACTTCCGGATTCGATACCGAGAAAAACGCCTTCGCACCCGGCTTCCGCCATCAATTCAATCGTTTCTGTATCGCCGTGGTCAGAGCGGTAGAAGCTGTTCCATTTGAATTGATAGTTATTGCGAATCATCATGCGCAAGATGTCCCTGAACCTGGCCTTGGGGACATTGAACGTATCGTCCAGAAAGGTAAGCGTTGTGACACCACCAACCGTGTGGATCTGGTTGAGCTCCCGCTCAACGTCCTCTACTCTCATATATGTATATGCACCTGCACGCTGTGGAAAACCGCAGAATGCGCACGCAAAGGGACAGGATTTTGCAGTACGCAAGGTAACGAATTGCCCCATGTCATTGGTGGGAAACAATGAATAGTCGACCATGTTTTCTGCCAGTGCGTTGGCTTCATTTTTAGCAGGGGTGAAGACGAGATGATCTCCTCTTTTAAATGCAAGGTTCGGCACCTCATCAAGATTACCGTCGCTCTTAAGTGCGGAAAGAAGATTGGCTAGGGTCTCCTCTCCCTCAGAGCTAATGACAAAATAATCGGCATCCAAATACCGAAACAGCCTTTCAACATCCTCTTTCTCGGCCGTGCGCGACTGATTAATGATATAAGGACCGCCCAGAATGATAGGCACGTTTTTGTCGATTCGCCGGATAAAATCAACAATCTCCAGAATAGGATGGGGGGTGACATATAGTGTTGTCGTAATTGCAATAGATCCAACCTGCTTGTCACCCAACAGTTGCCGCAGCTTTCCTTTGTCTTCCTGGTATAAGCGGATGTAGTCAAATGTATGGCCGCGGCGCTTTAGATAGGTTCCAAGATAAGTCAGCACGGGCCATAGGAAATCTGCATTATTAAAAGTATGGCCCAGTGCATTGGCATTGCCGGACTTGAACAAATTAAGAAAATCCATGCTGCGGCACGGATTGCCTTCATATTCTCTGAATGCCAGAGCTAGATCACGGTAGCCACCGGAATCAGTTCCCATGGATCGAACCATTGACACATACTCATTAAAGTTTGGGTCATTGAAGCCGATTAGAAGGCAATCGATCACTTGCTACCTCCAGCTGGTGCAGAAGTGAATTATAGCTCTGTGCTTTTGCGGAATACAATATATGCGGACTACAAATGTAGAAAGCTAAGACAGCAGAACCATTTTGGATATGACAAGGACCATTTTGGAACAACTCATATTGCATTCACAATTCACTTACTGTCGCGTTTATTGCCTGTCTCAGAAATAGCTTGTTATAATTTTTCTCCTCAGTGGCTTGATAGAACCCATACAAGGGACTTATTCGTATTCACCCGCACAGGGACCAGTGGATGGAGCAATTAATCTGCGGTTAGGACTAGCCTATGCATTTTTTAATTCACGATCTTCGCTATGCATTTCGCATGATATTAAAAGTGCCTGCCTTGACAATCGTTATCATTCTGTCATTGGCTATAGGCATTGGTGCGAATACGGTAATGTTCAGCATCATGAATGCTTTGTTTTTTCATCCATTGCGTTTCCCGAATCCGGACCAACTTGCCATTTTATGGCTTAGTTCGCCCGGATTGGGAATTGCGCAAGACTGGCCATCCCCCGGCCAATTCAATGATATTCAAAAGCAAAGCCAAGTATTTGAAGAACTGGCATTAGCCATCGGCCAGAACGCCACGCTCACAGGATCCAAGCGGCCGGAACGAATTGAAACCGTCCGTTCCTCTTCATACCTTCTTCATTTGCTGGGAGCGCAGCCCCTGCTCGGTCGTATCTTATTGCCTGAAGAAGATATACCTGGTAAGCCGCCGACTGCTGTAATCACATATGGAATGTGGAGGCGGCTTTTTGGGTCTGATCCCGCTATTTTGCAGAAAAATATTACGATCGATGGCAATTCCTACACTGTGGTAGGTGTTTTGAAACCAGGCTTTGCCGTGAACCATGAAGTCATGCCAACCAATGGCGGACTGGACGAAGCTGAGGTTTTTTTACCTTTGCCTTTCACTGCGGGACTTTTGAATGACTACGGTCAGGAAACTTACAATATTCTGGCCCGCTTAAAACCTGGTGTAAGCCTGAAGACAGCCCAGTCAGACATTGATATTATCGCCAAACACATAAGAGAACGTGACCAGCGTGACCGCTCTTTCACGATCAGGGTTGTTCCCTTGCTTGATCAAGTCGTGGGTAACGTTCGTCATACCTTGCTAGTGCTTTTTGGGGCAGTGGCTTTTGTTCTGCTGATCGCATGCGCCAACATCGCTAATCTGCTGCTTGCGCGGGCTGTTGGACGGCAGAAAGAGATGGGTGTCCGCACGGCTCTTGGCGCGCGGCGCTGGAACCTGTTACGCCAACTTCTCACGGAGAGCACTCTTTTTGGGCTGGCAGGGGGAGCTGCGGGCCTGGGACTGGCGGCGTTGGGCTTAATGGCTGTTCGCGCGGCAAATCCAGGAACCATTCCTCGCCTGGCTGAGGTTGAGATAGACCGCACGGTATTACTTTTTACACTTGCTACTTCAATACTGACGGGAGTGGTTTTTGGCATGGCCCCGGCGTTGCGGGTCTTAAAGATCGACCTCAACTCCATTCTGAAAGCCGGCGGGCGAAGCTCCCATGGCGGCGGTGGTTTTGATCCAAGGCGCCATAAACTGCGCAGTTCGCTGGCTGTTCTTGAAATTGCGCTTTCTCTCATGCTGCTGGCCGGGGCAGGAGTGCTGATTCGAAGTTTTGTACATCTTCTCAAAATCTCGCCGGGATTCAAGCCTGATCACCTCATCACGATGAGATTTTCTTTGACCGACCCGAAGTATAAGAATCAGAAATCCTCCATACAGTTCTATCAAAACCTTGATGATCGGGTCCGAGCCCTTCCGGGCCTCATTTCCGTGGGGTTTGTTTCTTCTCTGCCGATGGCTGCCGCAGGCGGCTGGGGAACGATTGACATACAGGGCTATGCTCCACCTGCGAATGAACCGGAAATACAGGCTGACCAGCGCATGGCTTCACCTACTTATTTTCAGACGATGAGTATTCCTCTTAAGAAGGGCAGATTTTTCACGTCCGCTGACATTACGAGCGGCCAGCCTGTGGCAATCATCGACGAGAAAATGGCCGCTCACTTCTGGCCGAACCAGGACCCAATCGGCAGACACGTCCGCTTTTCCAGTGATGACGTTCCATGGGCCATTGTGGTTGGCATAGTTGGCAGCGTAAAGCAATACGGTCTGGACCTGGAAAGCCGCATTGTTGTGTACTATCCATATCAACAGCAATTCGCTGACAGTGCCTACATTGTCGCCCGAACGGCGGCCGATCCCGCCAGCATGACCGAAGAGATTGCCCGGACGATTCGAGCTGTTGATCCTGACATAGCGGTGTATGACATTGACACCATGGAAAACCGGCTTGACCGTTCCCTTGCCCGCCAGCGATTTTCAGTCATGATGTTGGGCGCATTTGCACTGGTGGCGCTGGTGCTGTCTTCCATAGGCGTCTATGGAGTGCTATCCAATCTGGTAACGGAAGGAACTCGCGATATCGGAATCCGCATGATGCTGGGCGCACAGCCAAACAGTATCCTGCAGTTAGTCCTCAAGCATGGCATGGGATTGGCCTCCATCGGGATACTTGCAGGGCTGCTTGGCGCTTTAGCGTTGAGTCATTTCATGCAAAGCCTTCTCTTCGAGGTTAGCGCAATCGATTTCAGCACCTTGTCGGTTGTCGCACTGTTCCTGGCACTGGTGGCGCTGATCGCCAGCTACATCCCTGCTCGTCGAGCGATGAACGTGGATCCACTCGCAACGATACGCAGTGAATAGGCAACAAGAGCCTCAGAGCGCTAACTAGCTCATGCATCCATGGTTAGCGCTCTTTCTGTATTGTCCTTCTCTTCAAAGTAGCGTTTCATCTGTTCTGCGATCGCCGAGACATGTGGTTTTCTCAGCATGGTATAGTGGTCGCCCGGAATTAAATGAAGATCGATTATTGCACCTGTCGCTGCTTGCCATTCTTCTGCAAGGTTTTCCGGAGCGGCGGAATCCGTAGCCCGGAAGAACACAATACGGTCCGGGTGCTGCCGTAAAGAATAGTTTTCAACCGCAACATTGTTGCGCGCAAACACGCTCAGCATTGTATGCAGCTCTTGTTCTGGGCCCTCCTGCGGGAGAATGCCTTCCTCTTTCAATGTCCGCAATATCCACGACTCCTGTTCCTTGGGTGTGAGCTGCAGGAAGCGCTCACGCAAGTTTCCAGGGTCACGACCGATAAGGCGACTCATGTCCGCCGCAAATAGTGCCAGCACCGGCAGGCTGTCACCGTCATCATGGAATGAGCGGTTCTCGGGAGGATGGGTGTCAAACAATACCAGTGGCCGCACACTTTCACCATCGCGCGCGAGTTGCCGCGCCATCTCCAGGGCTATTAATCCTCCAATCGACCAGCCACCCAGAGAGTAAGGTCCTTTGGGCTGTACCTGCCTAATCTCTTGAATATAAAGAGCAGCCATGTCTTCGATACTCTGCAATGGCTCGCTGACGCTTCCCGGCGGTGGCGATTGCAATCCGTAAAATGGCCGGTTCTGACCAAGAGCGTGCGCCAGGTCGGCATAGCAAAGCACTCCACCACCAACAGGATGAACGCAGAAAAAAGGCGTTCCAGCGCCGTGCGGCTGGATTTCCACCAGAATGCGAGAGCCCTTGCCCTCCTCTGTGCCCGCGAGAATCTTTGCGAGCCCCGCGATGGTTGGGTTCTGGAACAAGCTTGCAAGCGGAAGCGATTTCTGGAAATGATTTCGTATCATGGCCATCATCCGCACTGCGATCAGTGAGTGGCCGCCGATCTGAAAGAAGTCTTCATTGACACCCACAGAGCTTATGGCCAGCACCTGTTCCCAGATTTCCGCAATCTTGGCTTCGATTAGATTACGCGGCGCGATGACAACGTGCTCCGCTCTGGGAGGTGCCG